>NZ_RHOY01000020.1 GCF_003946725.1 Agrilactobacillus yilanensis
ACTTGGCAGGTAGTCGCCTGCGACTAGCAACAAGGCGTAGTTATATGTAGAAATCAGTGTTGGTGAGCGCGTTTCAAAAAGCGAATATAGAATAAAACCGCCATAAGCCCACATTTCACCTACAACCTAGCCCAACCCAAGCACCAAAAATTACACTTAAAAACAGACATAGCCTAATATTTTTTAAAATAATCTACTCATCACAGTTTAAAGTGGCATAATAATACTATATGATAGAGATACAAACAAATATTCAGGAGGCCTGCCTAGATGAAAGTTGTGATCATTGGTGCCACTCATGCTGGCACATTGGCAGCACAAGAAATTTTAAAGTACCACCCAGAAACAGAAATCACCATCTACGAACGCTACGACAATTTCTCATTTTATTCTTGTGGCATTTCATTATATTTAGACGGCGAAGTCAATCAGCTTGAAGACTTTGTTTACGCCACACCTGGTGAACTCCGAGAAATGGGGGCAGATGTCAAAGATAAACATGACGTCATGCAAGTTGATGCAAAAGCTAAAACAGTTTTAGTCGCCAATATGAAAACCGGGGATGTCTTCACCGATCACTATGACAAACTCGTGATGGCAACCGGTTCTTCCATTGATATGCCCGCCATGTTTGATATTGACCGCTCACAAGTCCTGCTTTGTAAAAATTATCAAGAAGCCAAAGAAATTTATAATGCTTCAAAAAATAAAAAGCATATCGCCATTATTGGCGGTGGTTATGCCGGCACTGAATTTGCAGAAAGCTTTGCAAAGATCGGGCATGACGTCCACTTATTCCAAAGTCACGATCGTATTTTAAATAACTATTTAGATAAAGATGCCTCAGATCGAGCCACCGCTTTACTAGAAGAACATGGCATCCATGTCCACTTAAATCAAAAAGTAACCGCACTCATCGGTAACACTGACGGCTCGGTTACCTTACGCACACCTACAGATGAGTTCACTTTAGATATTGCGATTACCAGTACCGGTTTTATTCCAAATACAAACCTACTCAAAGATCAAGTAACCCTCAGCAGTAATGGTGCCTTAGTCATTAACGATCATATGCAGACCTCAGATCCCGACATTTATGCCGCCGGAGATTGCGCGATCGTCCGCTTTAATCCCACTGGACAACAAGATTACACGCCACTCGCTAGTAACGCTTTAAGACAAGGCTTTTTAGTCGCCCACAATATTTTCGGTGATAATTACCCTTACATGGGCACTCAAGCCACTTCCGCGATAAAACTCTTCGACCACTGTTTAGCCACCACCGGCCTAACTTTAGATCGGGCATTATCAAAGGGCCTAAATGCTAAAAAGGCTGTCTATGAAGGTACCTGGCGGCCGACCTATATGCCGACAACGGATGCGTTAACCATTAATTTAATTTACGACCAAGATTCTCGGCGCATTTTAGGCGCTCAATTTTGGAGCAAACATGAAATCACCCAATCGGCAAATGCCGTTTCCATCGCCATTCAAAATAATAATACAATTGACGACTTAGCTTTAGTGGACATGTTGTTCCAGCCAAACTTTGACTTTCCATTTAATTATTTGAATCTTGTGGCACAAAACGCCGTTGAACAAGAGCGACAAGCTGGCCACAAAACGCCCCGATTCACCGCCCTTGGCTACAAAGCTGACGAAGAAAATAACTAAATTCTCATCAAAAAAAGCGACGGCTGCAGTTTAATCTTCTGCAGCCGTCGCTAAACATCAAAAAATCAGTACGCCAAAGAAACTAGGGCCTACTGATCTAGTGTTTTTTTCGGTCTTCTTTTAGTTTAAATAAGTGCGGTTTGCCATAATAATACCCTTGGCGAAAAGGGATCTTCAAATTATCCAGCAAACGGTCTTCTTCTTCGCTTTCCATGCCTTCAATAATCAGCCGTAAATTATAATTTTTAGCAACTTGATTCCAAAAAACAACTTGTTCTGGAATTTCGTATTCTCGCTTTTCCTGACGGAAGTTTTGCATAGCTAACTTGATTTCGCTGGCACCATCTAACAACGGTTCAATATTAATGAAAGTATTTTCCCCAGTACCTACATCATCTAAGCTTAGTTGGATCCCGTGTTGCTGATAAAGATCAATTTGTTTTAACATCTGTTCTTCACTGATATCTTTATCGACAGATTCTTCTGTCACTTCAACAATTAAAGAAACCGGATAAATATGATGTTGTGCATCTAGCAGAGCCGCTGCCATCTCTTGATCCACAAATTGGGAACGATTTAAATTAATAGATACCGAGCCAATTTTTAATGATAATTCAACAGCCGTTTGTTTTAATAATTCGACTTGTGTATGAATTGGAATAGATGCAAAATTCTTCGGTAATTGCCAATGACCATCTTCAAATTTACGAATTAACATCTCATAACCAATGAGTGATTTTGTAAATTTGTTAAGTTGTGGTTGAATAAAGTATCGATACATTCAACGGTCCCCCAAATAAATCTTTCGTTATCAACAATTATATCATTAACTAGCGTAAAATATAGAGTATAATGTTCCACAAAAAAATTGGTATATATTTTAGGAGGCAATTTTAACTATGAAAATCATCGTTATTGGCGCAACACATGCAGGAACCCTTGCCGCTCAGGAAATTTTAAAAATACACCCTGAGGCAGAAGTTACGATCTATGAACGTCACAACAACTTTTCATTTTTATCTTGTGGTATTTCTTTATACTTAGATGGTCAAGTTAAAAGACTAGAAGACATGTTTTATGCCTCACCTGATGATTTGCGGGAATTGGGCGCTACTGTAAAAGATAGCCATGATGTTGTAAAAATTGATGCCAAACGTAAAACCGTTCAAGTTGCCAACATGACTAACGGGGAAGTCTTTACCGACCACTATGACAAACTTGTCATGACGACCGGTTCTTCCGTCATTGTACCACCAATGTATGGCATTGATGAATCTAAGGTCTTACTGTGCAAAAACTATCAACAGGCCATCGAAGTTTATGAAGCCGCTAAAGAAAATAAACGCATTGCCATTATTGGTGCGGGTTATGCAGGTACTGAATTTGCTGAAAGTTTTGCTAAAACCGGCCATGAAGTGCAAGTTTTCCAAGGTCGCGGTCAAATTCTAAATAACTACATGGGTAGAACCGCATCCACTTGGGCGGTTAATTTATTAACAGATTTTGGGATTGATGTGCACTTAAATCACCATGTTGAAGCCTTTGATGATGATTCAATCACTATCGAAACAAACCAGGGGGATTATACTGCAGATTTAGCTGTCATCAGCACTGGTTTTGTCCCTAACTCTGAATTATTAATGGGTCAAGTCAAAACAGCGCAAAATGGTGCCTTTTTGATTGACGATTATATGCAGACTTCCGATCCAGATATTTATGCTGGGGGGGACTGTGCGGTGGTACGCTTCAATCCAACGGGTAAGTCTGCTTATACCCCACTGGCCACTAATGCCATTCGTCAAGCCTTTTTAATTGCCCATAATATTTTTGATCATAACTATCCTTATATGGGCACTCAGGCTACTTCTGCCATGAAACTGTTCGGTTATTCTTTAGCTACAACTGGTTTAACGTTAGAACATGCTCAAGAAAAAGGCTTTAATGCCGATGAAGTCATCTATAGAGGGACTTGGCGACCAGAATATATGCCGGATACAGACGACTTATCCATTGTCCTGATCTACGATAAAGATAATCGTAAAATTTTAGGGGCGCAGTTGTGGAGCAAACATGAAATTACTCAGTCCGCCAATGCGTTATCTATTGCGATTCAAAATAACAACACTATTGACGACCTATCTCTTGTGGATATGCTCTTCCAGCCAAACTTTGATTTTCCATTTAACTACTTGAACTTAGTGGCACAAATGGCTGTTGAAAAAGAACGTCAAGCTGGCAATACTACCCCTCGATTCACGGCACTAGGACACAAAGTAGATGAAGATGATCCAGAAGTTAATGCCTAAGTCTATGCCTTTAAAATTTACCTGGTTAATGCTGAGTCTCTTAATTTTACTCAGCATTACCGGCTGTCAAAAAAAAGACGTTGCCCCTGTGACCCCTAAAGCCGCTGCCAGTGATGTCTTATCCACCAGTAAAATTAATCAAGATAACCGTTATGCCAGCCAACAAAAAGCATTGGTTTCTTTTTTGAATCGAAAAATGGTTCAAAAACAAGGGATTTATACAAACGTTCAAGCGACTGCCAATAGCAGCGAAGTGGCGACTGGCCATGAAATGCTCAGTGAATCTTCTGGTTTTTGGTTAGAGTATTTAGCGGTTAACGGTCGAAAAAAAGAATTTGCGGCTTTTTACAAAGCAACTAAAAAAACATTTGACCAAAACGGTCAGCAGTTCAGCTATCGCTATAATCCCAATACTCAAAAGAAGTATTCTGTAAATGCTACTTTAGATGATCTCCGAATTTTACGGGCATTAGTCATCTATGATGCGGTTAATCAGACGGATAAATATAAAAAAGAAGCCAACCAGCGCTTTGCTTATTTGCGTCAAAACTGCATCCTCGATGGCCATTTAATCGATTATTATGATGTCAAAGAAAAACAGGGTAACCACAGTGGTGCCTTAGCTTACTTTGATTTACGAACACTAAAATATTTTGAAAGTTCAAAAGTCTATCAAAGGCAGCTTAAAGTTGTCAAAGGCGGCTACTTAGGGGATGTTTTTCCCTTATATGCTGCCAGCTTCAACTGGAAAACCAATCAATACGCTCAAAAGAATTTAAACACTTCTGAAGCTTTAGAAACATTGTTACATCTATCTGAAGTGGGTGCATTGAAAAAAACCAGTCGTCACTGGCTGGCGCAGCAAATCCAGCATCAATCACTGACAAACGGCTATACAATCAATGGCGTTAGTGTTAATAACAATCAGTCCTCTGCCAACTATGCCTTAGCAGCTATGATTTTTGCCAACGTTAATGATGAAAAGCATTACCATCAAGCAATGAAAATTGTTTGGTCTAGTCAGATTAAAAATAATTCCTCTGGCTTCAACGGCGGTTTATCACAAGCCGCCAATAAAAGTTATTCATTTAATAACTTAACAGCTCTAACCGCGGCGCAATTCTCTGTCAGTCCTTAATTTAACGCTGTCAAATCCGATTGCCACTCAGAAAGGAAAATACGTTTAACATGACATGGCATTCATGGCTGATCCCCCCTCTAATCACAAGCATTTTTTTCGAACTCGGAATACTATTGCTCTACGAGTTAATTGTCAAAATTATTATTGATCATCAAGTCGACTACGATCATGCCAACCGTTTGATCGGTCGATTCACAGCTGGCTATCTTTTTATCCTCTATTTACTCTTGGACATTGCAGCGGTAACTGGTGGTGACCAAGTCGCTTTTGCAAATTTCAGATTAATTATTCTATTTACCATGGTCCTTTTTCTTGAGAGTTTACCAAGTCGTATCTCCATTGGTTTAGCTCTGATTTTAGAACTTTTGGTCTATCATCCGATTGCCAAAATGATCTCTCAAATAACGGCGATCTTCTTACTCCTCGGTTTATCCGCCTATATTCATCGGCGCCTACCTCGACGCAGTTTTTTAACACGGACGATTCTATCCATTATTGCCGGTGCTATCTTCTGGGGGGTTATCGAACGTTCCAGCAATTTGTCTTGGTCTCAGACGCTCACGCAATTTCTATTTTTTACCATCCAAGTTACGATTTTAATTTGGGCGATCGTCGTCTTAGAACGGACAAACAAGTTGGCCCTATTGAATTCCAGGTATGCCAAATACGACGCCCTAACTGGGGTACGAAACTTGCGCTTTTTCAGGGATGAGTTTGACAAAGAAATTATTCGTTCCCGACGCAGTGAAACACCTTTAGTTCTAATCGCGGTGGATATTGACCACTTTAAACATATCAATGACACCTATGGCCATTTGGCAGGGGATGCCGTCTTAAAGCAAGTCACCACCCGCCTAATTGAAATTACTTCAAAATTCAATCGAGACATTACGATTTATCGTGTTGGCGGCGAGGAATTTAATATCCTTGTACCAAATGCGGATACTTACCAAGGTGCTCAAATTGCCACGCAATGTCGACAAGAATTATCTGCGGCGCCAGTTCAATTTGGCGACAAAATTATCCCGGTAACGCTCTCATTAGGTGTGGCAGATTTAATAGATGAGGATACAAGTTTGACCCTTTATAATCGTGCCGACCAAAATCTTTATCTTTCCAAAGGCCGCGGCAGAAACTTAGTCACTGTGAATTTTAAAACTTTAACAAATGAAACCGATCCGGTTACACCTCCGGAAACACAGCATAAAACCAATTAACTTAAAAGAGGCCCAGTCAAAAAATAATTTTTGATCAGGCCTCTTTAATTTGTTTTAAAATTTACTTATTTTACTGTTTACTGAACCAATTATTAATCGTTTTGGGCATAAAACTCCCTTGTTGCCGACTAACTTGAACCAAAACTTTATATAGCGTATCTATCGCTCTTGGTGGTTGGAAATGATGTACTGCCCGATATTGGGCAATGGCGATGCTTAGCTTCGTTGCAATCTCTTGATAATCCGTTCCCGCTTCTAGCGCGTCAGAAAAGTGCTGCAACATTGTAGAAAGTTCATTATCTTTACGAACTGCTTTATCTTTAGCAGCTTTTTCAATCTGATCAAAGACAAAAATCGCTTTTTGATCCATCATTAATGCCCCCTACATAAATAATTTAGTTCTGCCTAAATATAACAAAGCTTGTAAACCCTGTCAAGGCGCCATCGTACTGATCGCCAGTTTAATCGTTGCTTCAAACCGCTCATCCACTTGTGCCGGGTTTAACCGGAAGAAGCCACCAATCTCTTGCATAATAAAACCGAATAGCGTAGAGCGATACAAAGTAGATTCAATCCGACCGTTAGAATCTTTTAAATGTAACGGTTCAAAAATTCCGTTATAAAGTTCTATTAATGCTTCATGGGTTCGGACACTATTTTGCTTATTTAAATTCAATAAAACTGGGGCAATATTTCGATGCTCTTGGCAGGCTTTTCGAAAAGCATTGGCAAAAGTCATCAAGGCGGCTTCCCCTGAAACACCGGTGAGTTCTTGATGCAAATGCTCTGACAAGTTATTAACAAATTGTAAACTGACTTGGTCAATTAAATCCCCTAGACTGTCTACATAATTATAAATGGACTGGGGCCGTACATCTAAGGCTTCTGCTAAATCTCGAATTGTTAAAGCTTCAATGCCTGCTGCTTCAATCATCTCATTAGCCGTTTCTAAAACTTTTTCTTTGGATAAGGTTCTTCTTTTTACCATCGTATGCCTCGCTTTATTTCGAATATAACTTCTATTATACGTGGCAAAAATTAAAAAACAAACTGATTATAATAGAACGTAAACTGTTGACAACAGTTTAGTGAAGAACTATGATAACCACAGTAAAAAAAGTTGGAGAGGTTCTTAAACATGACAGACAATAATGGCAAACCATTTAATCGTAATTTATTGATGGTCACTTTGCTTTTAGGTACATTCTGCACTGCTCTGACAACAAACATGTTGGTCACTGCCTATCCTACATTGATGAAAGAATTCGCCATTTCCAGTGCAACGGTGCAATGGTTAACTACTGGATTCTTACTCATCATGGGGATCATGATTCCCATTAGTGCTTGGCTAATTAATAACTTCAGTTTGCGAAAAATCTATCTTGCTGCACTGATTTTTTTCTTAGGTGGTTTATTAATTAGTTATACGGCACCAAATTTCAATTTAGTTTTGACTGGTCGGCTCATCCAAGCGATTGGGGTTGGGATTACTTTTCCGACAATCCAGACCGTCCTATTAGTTATTTTTCCACCTGAAAAACGCGGTACTATGATGGGCCTAGGGGGTATCGTTATTGGCTTAGCCCCTGCTTTAGGGCCAACTGTTTCTGGGTTAATTTTAGATCATCTTACTTGGCGTGATTTATTTGGTGTCATGGTCATTCCTGTGGCTGTCGTTTTATTGTTAAGTCTCTTTTGGATCCGGCCAGTACTGCCGCTGAAGAAATCTAAAATTGATATGGGGGCCATTATTTTATCCACCATCGGCTTTGGGGCGTTGCTTTTTGGCTTTTCTGAAGTAGGCGAAACGGGTTGGGGTTCTATCAATGTTATTGGTGGTATCTTAATTGGTCTACTTTTCATCGGCCTCTTTGTTCACCGGGAATGGCCGCAAAAAAATCCTTTTTTGAACGTCAAACTGCTGACCATCCCTTCTTTTACCATTGCCTCGTTGGTGACGGCTATTTCTAACATGACCATGATTGGGGTTCAAGTTGTTTTACCTATGTATTTACAAGACGTCCGGGGCATTACACCGTTACACTCCGGTTTAATTATTTTACCCGGCGCCTTAATTTATGGGGTTGTTAGTTTGATCAGCGGCAACTTATATGATCGTATGGGCGGTCGGCGTTTAGCGATGATGGGGACCTTTTTATTAACCTTAGGCATTTTACCCTTTGCCATGCTCACCCAATCTACACCCTTTGTTTATGTTATTTGTGAGTATATTATCCTAATGACCGGGGTGGCCTTAGTCACGATGCCCATTACTGCGGCCAGTTCCATTGATTTAACCGGTTTACAGTTAAGTCATGGTACCGCAGTCAACAGTACTATGCGCCAAGTGATGACTTCTATGGGGACTGCAATTTTAGGCAGTGTCCTAACCAATGTCACTAACAGCCATACGCCTGCACCCCATTTGCTGCAAAGTGCCCCACTGCTCTATCAAGCTAAAACTTATCAAGCTGGTATGGCTGGTTTCCACGCAGCGTTTTTAGTAGCCGTTGTTTTTGGCATTGTGGACTTCATCTGCGCCTGCTTCATTAAAGGCCATCGTCAGGAGGTGCGCTAAATTGATCTTAATTATTTTATTTATCGGCCTAATTGCCTTTATCGTTGGTCTCTTATTTTTGGATACGCCTAAGTCACAATGGACTGTGGGCGGTCTAGGTTTGCTCGTTTTATCAACCGCCGCGCTCTTAATGATCGGTAATGACAATTGGCATTGGGGCATGCATCAGACAACCACCACAACTACCACAAAAATCACTTCAGTTTCTGGGCAAACACAATTGCCGTTACTCGTCTACCAGCCTTTAAAAAAATCAACGACTGAACGGGTTTATATTTATCAAAATAGGACGTCCCAAAAACGGCAGCTTACCCAAGCGAATCTGAAAACAACAAATAAAGTCCTTTATCAATCTACTGCGACACAAGCAAAGCTAGTTACCACAACAAAAAAATGGCGCTATAATCAGGGACTTTGGCGTTGGTTATTTGAAAACACTGGCAAACATCACGAATTAATTGCCAGAACCAATACTTTTATTTTACCCACAACTTGGACCACACTAAGTTATGCCCAGAGTCAATGGCTCAAAACTCAAGTCACTTCAGCTTTAAAAGATCAAGCAACTACAACCTTAACGGCGCAACAACAAGCGGCAGCTTTAGCAACACTTGTGGCTAAGGCCAAAGCGGTTAAATCAGATTAAAAATAGGCTAGATCAAAAGAAAATTTTCTTTTGGTCTAGCCTATTTTGAAATGCGCTCTGTTCTAAACGCGCTCGAGCTTACTGACAATTTACATAACTACGGCTTACTCACAAGCCAAAAGCAGGCTTATGTCGTAAACCTAGGTTATGCGCATTGTCAACCCGTAAGCTCTCGCGCTCTGATTTTGAAACGCGCTCCAAAAGACTGATTTCTGTGCTTAGCTACGCCTAACTCATAAGCAAGCCCCTGCTTATGTCGTTAGGCTAGGCTATGCTCAAAATCAACCCGTCTTTTGTTGCGCTCTGTTCTTTTATCCTGTAATTTCTAGTTCTTTTGGGATTGCTGATTTGATTAAGAATGGGGCGATGAGTGTTGTCAAGATGATGGCGGTTACGATTGCGGAATAATAATCGGTTGATAATAGCTTTGCTTGATAACCGATTTGGGCGATGATCAGAGCCATTTCGCCTCGTGAGACCATACCAGCACCTACGAGATAAGAGGTTTTCAGATCGAACTTGGAGGCATAAGCACCTAGTCCGGCCCCAATTAGTTTGCTTAATGTTGCAACAACGGTGAGCACTACAATGAGTAACAAATCTTGTCGAATGCCTGATAATGTCATATTTAAGCCGATGCTGACGAAGAATACTGGAATAAAAATCGCATAGCCAATTGGTTCAATGTGCCGATCCACTTCCGTTTTAGCTGTTGTCTGTGAAACCGCAATGCCGGCAAAGAACGCACCCACAACGGAGCTCAAGCCGATTAAATCTGCCACATAGGCCATCCCAAAACATAAAATGACCGAAACAAGCGTCACCCCTACAGGCATAAAGAGCTTTTCACCAATTCTTGCTAAGTATGGTGCAATGAATCGAACGACAAAGTAGATGGCGATGAAGTAAATGATTTGTTCCACAAACGTTAAAACTAAATTGTTCGAAGCGCCACCGGTCGTTGTGCCCATGACACTCACCATAATACTTAAAATAATAACCGCCAGCACATCATCCACCATGGCAGCGCCTAAGATTGTAGCACCTGCTTTGCCTTTTAAGACATTCAGTTCTTTTAACACGGCCACTGAGATCGAAACTGAGGTTGCCGCAAAAATAACGGCAATGAAAATATTTTCTTTTCCTGAAATACCAAACGCTCTACCAACGAGCATCGTACTGGCAATCGGGACAATTACCCCTAAAATTGCCACAATGACACTAGGTTTCAAATATTTCTTTAACAGTTGTAAATCACTTTCAATGCCCGCCATGAACATCAAAATAATAACACCGATCTCTGAAAAAATATGAATAAAGTGACTTGGCTGAACCCAATTTAACACAGCGGGACCTAAAACAACCCCGATAACCAATTGTCCAATGACAGCTGGGATACCAATTCTAGCACTGAAATGCCCAACCAAAGTGGTCACAATCAGAATTAACGTTAATACACCCAAAAAACCCATAATCTGAACTCCTTTTTTTAAATTCCAACAAAAAAACGCAACCTCAAACCGCCCCCCTACACCCCTAGGAGGACCCCGTTACCTTGAGCTTACGTCAACCGAATCTGTTTATTAATATGATATAGTTCATCTTACCATAATTTTTTTCAATTGCCTAATATAACAGTTCCACATCATTTGCCTTTAATTGTGCTACCAAATCAGCACCCGGTTCCTTATCGGTAATCAATGCGGATATCCCGGACAACTCACATAATTTGTAGTAATTACGGTGGCCTACTTTGCTGGAATCACAGAGCAAAATAGTTTGTTTGGCAGAATTTTGCATCTTTTGCTTGATATTTGACTGTTCGGCACTGGACATATAAATCCCTTCACCATCCACACTACTGCATGAAATAAATGCAATATCCGCGGTAAATTTATTTAAATAATCCAGCGCAAAGCCCCCTAGAACTGAGCCTGAACCGGTTCTTAAACGGCCGCCTGTCAAAAAAGTTTTCACGTTGCTATATTGATTTAAAGCTACCGCGGTGAATAAGCCATTGGTCACCACGATAAGATTTCTTTTCTGTTCTAAATAAGGGATCAATTTGGAAACACTGCTGCTGGAATCTAAGAATAACGCCATGTTATCCCCAATAAAGTCAGTAGCCATATTCGCAATGGCGATCTTTTCAGTTTCGTGTTCTTGATTACGAAATTGATATGGAAATTCAACATTTTTAGATTTTACCAATTCAACTTGACCATATTTACGGATCACTTTATTATCTTGTTCTAAAGTGATCACATCTCGGCGTAAAGTTGAGTTACTGGAAAAAGTTAGCGCTTGTAGTTCTTGCATAGAAATTGTTTTCCGACGCTTTAAGATATCTAAAATCAAGTTTAATCGATCATTTTTATACATCCTTCACTGCTCCCATGCTTATTAAGACTTAAGTACCGTCTACATTATAGCATGGCCTTCCGTAGATATTTCAAACAGAATTGCAGCTACCCCTTAACAAGACTGGAAAAATCGGCTATAATCTAATTAGTTATTATTTTCACAATATAATTTTTAGGGGTTCTGCCATGGCCGTATTCGTTTTGACCAATGACACTAGCTCAGCTTATTATGAAAGGTGATTTTAATGGATGTACAAAAGCAAGCAATTAATGATGAATTCTTAGACACTATCCGCACCCGGGTACTCAAGTATTACAAAGTTAGCGACTTAACAACCAACTTAGTCGGCTGTATGGATGAAATCGCCAATTTGCCAACAGCCCATGTGAATATCCGTGGTGGTCTGTCCTTTAAGTTACAATGTCAAATTCTACGCAGCATTAACAGTCGTCAGTTGCCCTTTGTGATTCGTGGCGGTAAATTTGAAAGCGATACCAACGACAAAAATGCGGACTTAATTGCCTTGATTGTCACTCAAAAATAAACAATTATAAATGTTCAAAAAAGCACCCCCAAAATTCATTGGGCGGTGCTTTTTTGAGGGTCTATTTAGAGTTGTGCCAAAATATCTTTAACAATTAGTTCTGGTGTCAAATGATAACGTTGATAGATTTCGGTTAATGGTTCGTTATCCGTGAATTCTTTTTTAGCGCCGAAGTTCAAAACTTTCATGGCACTTGCGCTATAGAATCGGTCGATCTTTTCACCGAATCCACCTTCTAAACTGCCATCTTCCAAAGTCACGACTAAGGTGTGGTCTGCTTTTAAATCAGTGAGCGTCTCAGTATCATAATCTGTAATGAATCCAGGATTAATCAACGTTGCCGTAATACCTTGTGCTTGTAACTGAGCTTGTACTTTTTGACCAAGATTCAAAAAACCACCTAATGCTAAAATTGCAACTTTTTGGCCTTTTTCCAAAACTTGGTAATGACTGTCACTGTAGTCTGTGGCAATGGCTGTACCATGCGTCACGCCATGTTCTGGAATGCGGATGGCTACGGGATGTTCTTTTTGCGTCAAAGCCCAGTCTAGCATGGTAATAACATCTTCTTTAGTAGCCGGTGCAAGATATTTAAGGTTAGGAATCGTTGACAAATAGTCAATATCAAACGTGCCTTGATGGGTCCGATCACCATCAGAGATTCGACCGCTGCGCACTACGATGACTGCCGGTACGTCGTTAATTGCAATGTCATGCACTAATTGATCATAAGCCCGTTGTAAGAACGTGCTGGAGTGGAAGACAATCGGCCGAATACCTTGAGAGGCCAAAGCGGCGGTAAAGGTAATTGAAAATTGTTCCGCAATGCCTACATCAAAGTAACGATCTGGATGCTGTGCTTCAAAGGCTTTTAGTCCAAAGGCGCCAGGAATTGCAGCATTAATTGCCACAAGTGGGGCATCCGCCGTTTTATGATTCAAATAATCTGCGATGACATCCCCATAATCTTCACCTGTTTTAGGTGTTTTTGCGGCCCCCGTTGCTAAATCAAATGGTGTCCGCCAATGATAAGCCATCTTATGATCAATGGCTGGTTGATAACCCCGGCCTTTTTGCGTATGCACATGTAAAACAATGGGATGATCAATATCTTTGACTTCTTTAAAAGCCGCAATAACTGTTGCTAAATCATTACCCTTTGCAATATACCGATAATCAAAACCAAAGGACTTAAAAATATTATTCCGTGCTTTGCCTTCTGTGATCCGTAATTCTGCCAAATTAGTATAAAGACTGCCTTGATTCTCATCAATGGACATACCGTTATCATTGACTAAAACAATTAAATTGCTATTCATCCGACCGCCATTATTTAAAGCTTCAAAGGCTAAACCACCACTTAAGGCGCCATCACCAATAAAAGCCATGACATTGCCAGATTCATGTTTTAAATCTCGAGCTTGCGCTAACCCAACGGCTAATGCAATCGATGTTGACGTATGCCCCACCGTAAAGAAATCGTGTTTACTTTCATGCTGGTTAGAATAGCCAGAAATTTCATCATAATGTCCTGGCATAAAGCCAATTTTTCGACCCGTCAACATTTTGTGGGCGTAAGATTGATGGGAAACATCCCAAACAATTTTATCTTTAGGTGACTCAAAAACATCATGAAAGGCAATTGTTAATTCAACATCACCTAAATTGGGGCCAACGTGACCACCAACTGCACTATCTTTTCTAAGAATTAGCTGCCGCATTTCCTCAGCCATTATCGTTAATTGGTCTAAGTCTAATTTTTTCACATCTTCAGGGCCATTTACAGTGTCCAAAATGGGTGTTTTAATTTCTGTCACAGGTGAAAACCTCCTAAAACATCGTCTTAAGACGATTCAATCATTTGCTTACCGAAAGTAACTATACACTATTTTAATTTTAATTGCGAATGCTTTCTGTAAATTAGGTCTATACTTTAAAGGCATTATTTGTTCAAATTTTAAATCTAAGCTGTAATACACAAAAAAACCGCCACCAACTTGGAGGACGGTGAACGGTTAGAAAAACTGATTGCGTTAACTGTGATAAAACAGATCAACGTGGACACTCTGTATTATAGCACAGTTTTTAGTGATAAAAAAGCATTAGGTCAAAATTTATGTTCTGCCCTAATGCTTAATTCGTTGCCTTTAAAACGCGCTGTCAAGTTTATACAGCTGGTCGTTTTAATTAATTATTTGCCAGCACGTTTTTGGTAAGTACCTTCTTGAGTATTGATTACCAAAACGTCATCATTTGTAATAAAGTCAGGCACGTTTACAACTAAGCCTGTTTCTAAAGTAGCTGGTTTACCAGAACCAGTGACCGTAGCCCCTTTAATAGAAGGTTCTGTTTCAACAACTTTTAATTCAACGGTTGTTGGTAAAGTAACCCCAATAACTTCTGATTCGTAAAATTCAATTTTGATATTTGTATTTTCCAACAAATATTTTAATTCGTTTTCAATACTTTCAACAGGCAATTCATATTGTTCATAGGTACTTAAGTCCATGAAATAAGCTGTATCATCTTGTGTATAAAGATATTGCGCATCCTTTGTTTCAAGAATAGCTTGTTCCACTTTTTCGTTTGGCCGCATTGTTGTTTGAACTGTAGAACCAGAACGAATATCGTATAATTTCATTTGCATAACGGTATTGCCTTTACCAGGTTTATGGTGATTGCTTTCAACGACTTTGATTAACTTGCCATCTTTGACAAAAGCCATCCCGGGTTTTAAATTAATTGCTTCAAGCATAGGTAAAATTCTCCTTAAAATAGATTATTTAAAAAACATAATTAACCGCTACAAAAACGAGCGCTCGTATATAAATATATTGCTAAAAGTAGCGATCGTCAAGCTCAATCCTTATTTTCCTTGAAAGAACTGATCTAAAATACGATAAAGCATAAATGTCAGCCATAAACCGCCCCCAAAAGCCACCATCGTAATGATAAAAATCGTGAGTGTCGGCGCATCCCAACTTAACAAATAGAATTTCACCAGCAAGGCAATTAGGCCAACCGCAATTAAAATGCCACCCCACCCCAATAAATAATAAGATTTATCGAAATAAAAAGTCTCTGGATTGTCCGTTTGCAAGGTTTCTGTTTTAAACTGGGCAATCACTTTCTGAGTGGCTTTGGCTTCATCTACCTTTTGTTCGACTTGTGCCGCAACTTCTGCCGTTAAGGCGGCTTGTACCGTTTGCTTTTCTGTCTTGGAGACAGGTAAAGCCGCAACAAAAGCCGACAAAGTTTCATAGTGCTTGTATAACGGATTAACCTGCAAATGGGCAATATAATTTAAAATCGCCCAAAAGGCCACTAAAAAAATGGTAAAGGTGTACCCGCCGATAAATAAGCCCTCTAAGCGCTGGGGTTGTTTTACCAAGTCCCAATAATACACACCGTAAAAACAAATCATCGCCAGTATTAATAAGACTTTATAACGTATAGCTTTAAGAGAAAATAACTGCAAATTGTAGTGCCTCACTTTAAATTTATTTTTAGAGCGTGAGAAGTTACGGTTTGGCGATGCACATAACCTAGGCTTACGACATAAGCCCGGTTTTGGCTTGTGAGTAAGACGTAGTTATGTAAATCGACAGTAACTTCGAGCGCGTTTCAAAATCAGAGCGTGACCAAAGACGGTTGATTTTTAGCATAGCCTAGGCTAACGCCGTGAGCGTACTTCGCTTACAAGTTAGACGTAGCTAAGCGCAGAAATCAGTCTTTGGGAACGCGTTTATGAATCAGAGCGCGAACCAGAGCGGGAAAGCCTCGAGCACTAACCTAGAATTATGAAATAAGTGTACTTCACTTATGAATAATTCGTAGTTAGGTGAGAGCTTTGCTCTAGTAAGCGCGTTTAAAAACCACACGCTTTTACCCCTGTAACAATGCTGCTTGATGCGCATAATGTTTGTACAGCGCCGTATAACGATTAAAACGATCTGGCAGCCAAGGTTTTTCACGCCCACAGAAATGTAAAATAACCGTATTATTGATGACCCAATCCAAATTCCAGGTACCATTGCCTAGTGCAAAATAAACCGGCCCCATACGTGTATCATAATTATAAAGCTCATCAGGAATACGCTTAATTTGATGCCCATATAAGCCATTTAGCACATCTTGATCTGGTAAAAACAAAGCAATTTTATTAGCTTCGATATAGTTAAAAATTGCCGTTGCACGAACCGTTTGGCGAATAGCTGGTAAATTATACAAAATAACACCTGAATTATAATAACTTTCCGCCTCATAATTACCCAACCGTACTTTGTTAAAAGGTTGGCCTAAATCCCCCGTTAAATCAGTATGACTGGCTGCCGCATAAAGCTGCCCGCCAAAATTCAAATTATAAAGCGGTGATAAATCATTGATCACCAAAATATCAATATCTAAATATAAGATACGCTCTAACGTCTCCGGTAAATAATCTTGAGCCAGCAACCGATAATAAATCGTTGCGGGATAGCGGTCTGTCACTGGGGCATCCGCGAATTGATCAGCCCCAACAACAACCGGATGATAAGTAACCCTCAACTGATCACAAAAAGCCACAATATCTGCATTTCGCTTTAGCGGTTCTTTTTGCAATATATAAATATCAAAGGTTGTATCCGGTGTATTTTTATAAATGCTATAAATCGTTGTTAATAGTTGATCGACAACTTTATCATTAATCGCAAATAATAAATTCATTTTTTACCCCCAACTGATTGATATTATCTAAAGCAATTCTGGTCCAAAAATCAAGCGCAGATTTTTAAAAACTTTGACTTGCCGCTCCAATGAAAACGATTCATTCGTCCGGGCATAATAATTCAACGTTTTTAAAGTGATCCCAGTGATCACTTCTGCGGTTAGTGGATCTTTAATTTTCTGCTGAAGCGCAAGTTTATTCGCAATCAAATCCGTCATCCCGGCTTGAAAATCAAAGTCATCCGCATGAATACTGTCCAACGCAATATAGGTCTGTCGTAATTGCACATCACCAAAAAAAGCCGTCACTAAATTCTTTAACTGTTCATTAATAAAGCTGTGTGGCTCTTCAACGCTTAATGCCAATCGCAGATCAATCACATCCCCGTAATGTTTCAAAAAGCCGGTATTCACATGATTTAACAAGTCATATTTATCATCAAAATGATCGTAAAATGTTTTCCGGTTAATCATCGCATCAGCCGCAATTTGCTGAATGGTTACCTTCGAAAAACCTACCGCTAAAACTTGAGTCACAAAAGCTTGCTCAATGGCTGTTAAGGTCTTCTTTTTGCGTAAATCCATCGTTATCATAACCCTTCCGGTCAAAATCCAATCGATAAATTAAATACCCTATTAAACAAGTTACCACATCAGCGACAGGTTGTGCAAAGACAACCCCTAAGTAACCAAATAAATGATGGGCTAAAACAATCACCGCTAAGAAAATAACCCCTTGGCGCGAAATAGCCATAATTAAAGCACCTAATGCTTTGCCGGTTGCCTGGAAAACAGTGGTGAAAACTAAAACAGCGCCAATAAACGGTGTTGTCATCAATAAACTCCGTAACAACAACGTTCCAGCGGATACAATTGTCTTTTCAGTCATAAAGAGCCGGACAACCATTGGTGCGATAATTATTAAAACGCTAGCTAAAACGACCGAAAAAACCACTTGAACTAAAATATCAAAGCGGACAATTTTACGGAATCTTGGCATATTTTTGGCACCGTAGTTATACCCAATTAACGGTAACGCCCCAAAGGCAAAACCGATCATCACCAGCATCACAATCAAATAGATCTTTGAAGCGATACCAAAAGCAGCCACCTGTTTGGCCCCATAACTTGCCAAATAATTATTCAAAATCGCTGTTCCAAAGGCTTGCATGAAATTGGTGATTGACGCCGGAATACCAATCATCAAAACACCCCCAATTAGCCCTTTAGAAATCCGCATTAGATGCCAGTCCAAATTAATGACTTTGCACCGCTTAACGACCATATAACAAAGCACGATATCAGTAACTAAGTACCCGATTACCGTGGCTAATGCTGCCCCACCGGCACCCATGCCCATGGGAAAAATGAAAATTGGATCTAAAATAATCGTTACGATCAACCCGGCGACAGAACCGATCATTGATTCTTTGGCCAAACCTTCTGTTCGAATCAAGTTCAGCGGTACTAATGAAACAATGATGATCATTGCCCCTAACGACATGATGCGATAAAATTCTGCGGCATACGGATAGATGGCAGCTGTTGTCCCAAAAGCTAACAGAATTGGCCGTTGAAAAATAAGTAGAATCAGTGTCACAATCAGGCCTAACGCAATTGCCGCATAAAAGCAAAAGCTACTGACACGCCGCGCTATAGCGTGTTTGCGTTCACCGAGTAAGTTGGAAATTAAAGCACTGCCCCCTAGGCCAAAAATATCCCCTAAGGCCAGCATTATCGAGAATAATGGCGTACAAATGGCGACGCCGGCCACTAAATCTGCGTTTTGCGTATGGGATACAAAAAATGTATCGGCTAAGTTGTAAATCATACTGGCGACCATGCTGATGACCACTGGCATAGCGAGTTTGAAATACGCTTTGGGTATTGGTGCTTTACTAAATAATTCGTCCATGTTAACCTTCTTTTCTATGTTTCTAATTGCACATATCGGTTTATTATAACGTAAAAAAATCTATGGTTTAAGCGCGAATTTCACGTTACCATAGATTTCTTTAAATTATTTTAGCTGATGGTGTCTAACTTATAAGTCAAAACTGCTTACAACGTTAGCCTAGGCTATATTACGAAACCAACCCGTGTTAGTTTGCGCGCTCTTTAAACTGGATTTTTACGTAATCCCGGTACAATGGTAGGCTGTCCATGAGTTGGGTGTGGGTGCCGTGGCCGCTGATGTGGCCTTGTTCTACAAAGTAAATGTCATCGGCGTCAACGATGGTGCTCAGGCGATGGGCAATGATTAAGGTCGTTCGGCCCTTCATTAATTCATTTAAGGCTTTTTGAACCATTGCTTCAGACTCCGAGTCCAAACTGGCGGTGGCTTCATCCAGCATCAGAATTTTAGGATCCCGCAAGAAGGCTCGGGCAATAGCCAACCGCTGACGCTGACCACCACTGACTTTTACACCGCGCTCGCCAACTTCTGTGTCCAAACCGTCTGGCATGTCCTTAACAAATTGCGTCGCAAAAGCTAACGCCAATACGTGCCACAATTCATCATCTGTAAAGGTCTTATCAAAGCCATAGGTTAAATTATGACGAATTGTTCCCGCCATAATGGCAGAATCTTGGCTGACATAGCCAATTTGTGACCGCCAATCATTTAAATTGATGGTTTCAATATTTTGATCACCAATCGTAATTTGTCCAGCTTTTGGCTGGTAATACCGTTCCAATAAGCCAAAGATGGTGGATTTACCCCCACCGGATGGCCCAGCAAAGGCGACAACACTATTGGGCTCTGCTTTAAAGTTCACATCATGTAATACTTGTTGCCCATCATCATAAGCAAAATCCACATGATTCATTTCTAGTGTTTTGCGTGTCACTTGTGTTTGTGTGCCAACTTCAAAATCTTCTTCAGGTTCTTTAAGCAACTCCTGAATTCGCTGCGTAGAACCATTGGCTTTGGAAAGTTCCGTGAAGAAGCGGGCCATTGAACCAACTGGGCCGATAATTTGAAATAGATACATTAGAAATGAAAACATCGTACCCATACTCATTGTGCCGCTGGAAACTCGGGCAGCAGCATAAGCCAAAATACCCACAAACAAGGCCAGCATACTAGCTGTCATCACCGGTCCTGCAATGGAATCGTAAATTGCTTCCTTCAAACCAATTTGATAAAGCTCTTTAATTTGACCAAAACCCGTCTTTGTCTCATAACTTTCCGCATTGGAAGACTTCACTAAACGAATTTCACTTAATGTATCATTGGTTGCCCCGCTAAACGTCGCCAATGAATCTTGACGTTGCCGTCCAATCTTACTGGATTGACGCATAATTGGCAGCATCACCAACATCACTAACGGCACGGATACAAACATAATAGCCGTCATTTTCCAATCCATTAATGCCATAATAACTAAAGCACCAACTAACTGAAAAATAGCCGTCACTACTTGCGGAAACGAATTAGCCAGTAAATTCTTAATTTGAGTAGAATCATTCACTAAACGGGACGTCATTTCGCCCGTTTTTACATTATCGAAGTAGCTAACCCGCAACTTGACTAATTTCTGCCATAGAATTTCCCGTAGTTTAGCGACTACATTTTCACCAAAAAATCCTAAAAGTGCGCCAGATACCGCACTCACCGCGGCACTAACTACAAATAATACAATCACACCAATCAACAACGGTTGATTTAAAGTCTTACCTAACCCATTGATTAAGGTCTGTGCAAATTTAGGCACTGCCAACTGGGCCCCTGTCGCAATTAAGCCTAAGCTTAACCCCACCCATAGTTGCCAATATTTCGGCTTTGTTTGCCGCATCAAATTCAAAAAACCACGAAAATCAAATTTCCCTGCTGAATGTTTCCGCCCAGTTGTTGGGGTTGCTATAGAACGTTGCATATATCTACCTCCGATAATGTCTTACTTTTTTTAGAAGCGGTCCCAGCCGCCGAAATCTTTTGGCCAATCTGGTCTTTCACCACAGCCAGAGCCTTCATGCCGTTGACCGTGTCCATGACCGTATCCATAGCCCATTCCCATACCGTGATGACCATGATGGCCCATAAATGCCTGCCAGTCTAAATCAGCGGCACTTTGATCTAATTTCTTAATGAGCTTTTCTAATTCTACTTGTTCTTCGTCTGTTAAGCCACTAAATAATTGATCTGCCAAATCATCAACTTTTTCACTTTGATGATTTAGACGGTTCTTGCCTTCATCGGTCAACCGAATAATCATAGCCCGCTTGTCCACATCACTAGGAACCCGTTCCACAATGCCTTTGTCTTCTAAACGAGTGATCATGGCACTAACTGAACTTGGCCGAATATCTAATAGTTGGGAAATTTCTGCATTTGTTAGTCCGTCTGGTGATTGCTTAAACAACTGTATCAAGCGCATTGGACCGCGGCCACCATTTGGTGAACGTTTCCCCATAAAATTACCGTGTTGGGAAACCGCCAAGAAAAAACCTCTGTTTTGAAATAACTTACCAAAACTGTTTAATAAATCGCGACTTGTTTCTGTCATGAAAATAACCTCCTAAGATTTGATAGTCACTATCTTAGTTCAATAGTTAGTTTATGTCAATATAAACTAACTAATTATTTTAAAAAAATAGCTTTATTTTTCTTCAACATACGGCTTAAGCCCGTTCTATTGCGAAATCTAAAGCTATTATTCAGTGATCTTTTTTAATTCTTCACAGCAAGTGTGACTGTAATTTCACCTTTTTGTTGTCTAATAAATTTCTGATACCCTTTTGAAGTAATATGGCCAACATTATGCAACTCATCAAATTGACCGACTTCACCATAGTATAAGAATAGACTTTCGTTATTAGAATTATAGTCAATATCCCCATTTTTAGGATTATCACCGGACATCCCTGTACTATCTAATGCTTGTTCTAATTCAGAATATTTCTCAGGATAGCCTGCCGCAAACGTTTGGAATGTTAAAGTTTGTGGTAAACGACTAAAGGGTTAGCCGTTCATCTATGAGTTGTTTTTTTGCAATACCTAATTGTTGATGCAATTGTTTTTCCAAGCTTAAAACTGCCGCTGCAGGTCCAACCGTTATAAATAGTGCCTGCTGTCGTTCTTCATCAGTAATTAACGCTTTTAACTGTCCCGCCGTTAAACGACCAATTTGTTGATGAAATTTAAATTGATCACTTTTAACATTTTGAAAAACTGTGCCCAAATTCAAATCTGCTTCTGTTTTAACGGTCCATAACACTCGAATCGGCCGTTGATTTCGGTAAGTTTGAACAATACTTAGGAGTGGCGCAACCCCAGCGCCCATACCAATCAGTACTAGCGGCCTTGAGCCTGTCTCTTTCAAACTACTACCAAATCTGCCAAAGGGTCCTTCAGCTAAAACCGCACTTCCCGGTTCAAGCTGTGGCAATTGTTTTGTATAATCGCCTAGCGTACGCACCATCAACTCAATTTGCTGCTGCTTATTGGGAGTGTTGGTAATTGAAAATGGATGCGCCTCTTTAGAAATTTCTGGAAAAGTAAAGAAGAAATAATCCCCTACCATAATATTTTTCTTTGGTTGATTTAACTGAATACCTATTTTTTCAGTCGTTGCATTTATCGATTCCCGATATAAAACCTGACCTTTCATTGTAGCTTGAGGTTGCAGCCATTTCTGCCATAGATAAGCGCCCAAAATAACGACCGTATAGAGATCAAAAGTTATCATGAATCCAAGATGATTATTAATTCTGCCAATCAGATGAACATGGCTCCAAATCAGTAAAATCACGACTAGATTCAAACGATGGACCCATATAGAAAACTGATGTTTAAAGAAATGCTGCCAACGTTGTTTGATGCCAGCAACTACGGGTACCCGATCCACCAACCATCCTGATAAAAACACAGCCGCATAAATCAAACCAAAAATTGTTAAATACCAAGCCCAATCACCGGTTAATTGAATCGCCCGCCCCATTGTTACTAAGTAATGGCGGTGGAAAAACGCTAAGATTAAAGCCCCAAAGCCTAATAAGCTGTGCATGAAATAAGTTGCTGGTAAGCCGATTTTTCTATCTAACCACTGTGGCCGTGTTGCCAAAAACACTTCAAACAGCCACCAAGCATAAGCAATCACGCCTGCATCAATTAGACGTAACTGCGCTAAAGCAGAAGCACGCATCTCCGTGTTCAGTAGTATAACTAGTGGTAAAGGCCAAATCAGTAAGGCGATCAACCATAGTGCATAAAGTGCTACTGGGTATTTTTTTAACACTTACTTACCTCCTATTAGCGATAGCCTAACTGTCTTAACCAACGATCAATTTTCTTTTGGGCATGATCCGCTTGAGTACCCTCAATACTAAAACCTTTTTTAAAGGTTGCTTTAGGATATTGCTGTTTTAAGGTACTGAGTGTGTCGCCCCAGCCAGAACCAGCATTAGTCGAAAAAGGGATTACCGTTTTGCCATTCATATCTACGTTATCCATAAAGGTTCTGACTGGCATCGGTAGATCACTCCACCAGATAGGATAGCCAATAAAAATTGTGTCGTATTTTGAAATATCGGGTAAAGGCTGTTTAATTGCTGGCCGGGCATCTCGCTGCTGTTCTTTTTCGGCACGATCTACGGTTGCTTGATAATTCTTGGGATACGCTTTAGCGGCAACAATTTCATATTTTGTGCCGCCGGTAACTCGTGCAATTTCATTTGCTATCCGCTGTGTATGGCCAATTTTTAACGTTGTATCCGGATAATTTGTCCCTGATCTTGAAAAGAAAACTATCAAAATCCGACCGGCGTTGTTTTTTTTAGCCGGCGTTTTTGAGGAACGTGCGCTATGTTTTACTTTTGTAGTGGTCTGTGCTGTAGCTTGCTTTAAGGCTGGTTGACTTCTACTAATATCCAAATGTGCCAAGCCAGCAAACACTATTAAAAGACCAAGTACAAGTCCAATTTTTTTCTTCAAAAACTTACCGTCCTTTCTTTAATGCTCACTGTTTTGTCACTTTGGCGTTGAACGCACCATCTTGCGCTTTAATAATTTTTGCAGCTTGCTTCGTGTCAAAATGCCCAATGACATGAATACCTTCGTAATAACCCACATTACCCCAGTAAAAAACGATTCTTTGCTGCGGTGACCAATAACCAATGTCTCCAGGTTTAGGATTCTCACCAGCTGACATCCCTTTTATACTCAAAGGTGCTTTTAAATCACTGGTCCGTTCTTTAATATTAGAATCTGCTGTTTGAAATTTTAAAGTTGTTGGTAACTGGCTGTATAACTGATTTGCTGCAGCATTATGATACAAATGCGCTTTTAGTACATGGCCCTTAATTACTACTTTAATTGGCCGTTTACTGGCCTGGTTTGTGACCGTTACTTGGGCCGTTTGAACTTGATTTTTAATTTCAGCAGCCTGACTGACTGTGGTGTGGCTTGTCGGTTGCTCTGTATTGTAACACCACAATAAACCGACTAAAAAGATACTTGCAATTATACTGAATACTATGCTTGTTTTATGCATCATTTTCCACCTTCCTCAACCAACTTGCGATTTAACATTTTCTATGTTAAGGCCAGTTTCAGAAAATGTCTAATACCTATTTAAATTTATATCCATACCTTTTAGTTATTGTTTAATTGCTCAAAAAAGTACAATTTATTTAGGGAACATTGACCAAAAAAATAGCTTTACCCTCGCTATAAAAGCGTTAAGGTAAAGCTATTTTTTAATCTAAAGTACTCATATCAATTACAAAGCGATAATGAACATCACTATCAATCACGCGCTGATAAGCGTTAGGAACATCATCAATACCAATCATTTCGATTTGGGGATGTACTTCATTTGCCGCCGCAAAGTCTAACATTTCCTGCGTCATGGCAATGCCGCCCACATTCGAAATGGTTAATGTACCTTGTTTATTGAACATACTGAACAAATTGAATTTTTGTTCATCCATCGTTAAACCAACAAAGCAGAAAATTCCATCTACTGTCAGTAATTTCAAGTATTCATCTAAATCTAAGGCTACAGCAACTGTATTCAAAATAAAATCATATTGTCCGTTCAGCTTATCAAAGTCCGCCGACGTCCTCAAAACTTCATAGCTTGTAGCGCCAAATTGAGCAGCTTCAGCTCTTTTTTTATCAGAATGCCCTAAGACTGTGACTTCGGCACCCATTTTATGTGCAAATTGAACAGCAATATGGCCTAAGCCCCCTAAACCAATAACTGCCACTTTAGAACCTGGGCCAATGCCATAACGTTTTAAAGGATTGTAAGTTGTAATCCCAGCACACAATAAAGGACTAGCTTCAGCTAAATCTAACTTATCCGGAATATGCAATACAAAATGATCTTTAACGACTAACGATTGCGAGTAACCGCCTTGGGTAATTTGACCTTCGTAGTCAGGCGTATTAAAAACAGAAACAAATCCTTTTTCACAAAACTGTTCTTGACCAGCCTTACAATACTTACATTCACCACAGGAGTCTACAAAACAACCAACACCCACACGATCTCCAACCTTAAAATCAGTTACTTCTGAACCAATAGCGCTGACAATTCCTGAAATTTCATGACCTGGGACAATCGCATGATGAAAAACAGCATCAATACCTTCTACTTGTGCAATATCCGAATGACAAATACCACAATATTTGATATCAATTGCCACATCGTCTGCCCGTAGTGCTCGGCGTGTAATTACAGTGTGATGAAATGAATGAAAATCTGAACTCGTTGCTTCTAGCGCTTTTATTTCGACCATCTTAAATCCTCCATTATTCTGTTTGTTTTAAATGTTAACTACATTATATAATTTTAGTTCTCTTTTTACCCAATCCTTATTTTATAGAACTTCTATAGCTAAAAAGCAGGTTTAATCTATTTTGTATTTGTTGCCATATAACCCAACATATACTTAGTCGCTTGTCTTTCATCAGCACCATAAAAACCGTGCCCTGCCCCTTCAATTATCTTTAAAGTGCTATGCTTGAATACCTTTTGTGCCCGCTTAGAATAACGAATCGGTACCACATCATCTGCACTGCCGTGAATAAGCAAAACATTGCCTTCAAAATTTTGAATATGCGTCCACATATTATAGTTTAAAAGATGTGTGTAATATGCACGCCCTACAGTCATATAATTATCTACTGTTTTTGGAATTTCTTTTACACTGCTAAATCTTTGCCGTGCTTCGTCTGGAATACTAAAAGCTGGATACAATAAAAGTAGGCCCTTAATCTGTTTTGTTTTTTGTGCGCCCGCGATCGCAGATACCGCACCGCCTTGACTTTCACCTGCTAAAAACAGATTCTGTTTGTCCACTTCAGCTCTTTTTCTAATTTGTGAAATAACGGCCTTTAAATCAGAAGCTTCTGTAAAAATAGACATATCTGTCGTTTTACCGGAACTACGGCTACTATCACTGCCACCACTAAAATCAAAAACATAAGCAACATAGCCTTGTTTTGCTAAAGCCCGCGCATAGGGTATCGTATCCTCATAAGTTCCAGTTAACCCATGAGATAAAATAACCGTCGGCCGTGGTTGTCTCGCGGCTTGTTTTGGTACATATAATTTACCGTATAGATTTTTTTTATTATATTTTACAGGCAACGTTTCTACCGAATAAGTTCGATTTACAGTCGTTGCAGTTACTTTCTCAGTTGGTCTAACCATTATTATTGCAATACTCAATAAACCAATCAACACAATACTTAAACCTAATATTCTTTGACGCATATTCTACCCCTTTCAATCAACATCTCTCAACAGTAATTAAGTCTAGGCTGTTTTTTAGTGAATGTCTAATGCCTATTATTAATCTATAATTATGCTTTTTAGTTATTATTCAAATATAAAAAATCGGATCCATTTTAACCGGATCCGATTTTTTATATTTAATCCATACTTGTCGGTCTACGTTTTGTATATCAACTTTAATGTCTGGATATCCTCTGCCGAAATATGTACCTTTCCTTGCGCCCAAGGATACATGATGGATTTAGGATTTTTACTATGATCCAAACCTAAAACATGGCCTAATTCATGAATAGCAGCCGCTTCCGAAACAGCTTCTGTATAGGCATAATTTAAACTTGCCCAACCGTGATTAACCGTCCCCCAGCTGCTTTCTAGTAATTTAGGCCCCCCCAACCCTAATTGAATTTCAGGACTGTGATCCATTTTTTTATAGTACATTGAAAAAGTAATTTTATTTTGAGTTGCCAAACCGACCCCTGGCAAAAGTTGAACCACACCAGTTTGATTGTAACGCACCACTGCAGCTTCAAAAGCTTTTTTAACGGGTTTTGAAACCGAAGACTCAAACTGATAATAATAGACCGAAGCCAACTGACCTTGTTTTACAATTGTTTCCATCGGTGTTTTAGCCTCAAACGCCCGGTGATGTTGTGTTAACAAACCTTGTACGCCTGCAGACACTTGGGTTTCAATATTGTGTACATTAGCTGACACGGTATGGTGCATCATTAGACTATAGCCCATACCTAAAATTAGCCCTAAGCCTAATAACCCTTTTCGCCATTTCATTAAAAGACCTCATTTTTTTAATTTATCTGAATGTTAAGCCTAAAAAAATAGCATCCCGGACCAAGGGTTGTTTGGTTTAGGTAGCTATTTCGAATCATATTAGGTTTGTTGTTAATGGATTACGCTTCTAGTTGTGTTTTATTTTTTAGTTGTTGCGATAGAATTTGTTAGATCCGGTAAAATTTCTTCACCGCTATCCGTACCCAACATTGCTTGTTGAATCGTTGCTTTTGTTGGGGCATTGCCATTACGTTTTAACGTTACTTGCGCTAAGTTTTCGGTTGGTGCCGTTTCAAAACTTAATGTTAATTTCAAAATACCGTCTTGAATGTCTTGGCGTAAAATCGTTGTGCCCTTTGGTACTTTGATCTTTTCAATAGACTGACCGGCCAAATCAATCCGGGCATCTAAAGCTTTGACAGTACGATGGCTTTGGGCAACAAATTTTAAGGCAAATTTGTTTCTACCCTGTTCCAAATTAACGGCTTCAACATGCCGGTGTTTTTGAGCAAGTTCTGTTTGTGGTAAAAAGGCGGATGGATCAAACACACGACCGGTCATTGATGCCGGTTGTTTGATTTGTAAAGCGTGCAAAATCAAAGCACTAATATCCGCATTACTACCACCTTGTAGACGATGACCGCTATTAACCGTTTCGCCGCCAATACCAATGAAAATATTTTCATTAGAAGCATCTTTAGTATGTTCTGCAGAACCATGGTTGGTCAAACTGCCGCCATGATCGGAATTGGCAATCACTAATGTATCGTGACTATGCCCCGTTGCTTCCAATTTATCCATTACTTTCTTGAATAAGGCATCATATTTCGTGTATTGATCCCAATAGTTATCGTTATACCAGCCTTTGCCATGACCTTGCCCATCCATATAATCACTTTGCATATAAACCAAAGCGGTATCCTTAAATTGCACACTGCCAATATAATTTGCCACATCATCAAAAGATTTTAAAGAAGCTGAAGGTTGGGTATTCACCGCCGCATCCGCTTCAGTAATACCATTTAGAATTTGGCGCCATTCTGAAAAGGCGGCTAATCCAAAATTAGGATTGGCTTGCTGAATCACTTTAAATACAGAAGGATACTTTGGCTGTGCTTTTCCAAAATCACCAAAATAGTTTTGTGCAGCAGTACCATTAGTCATTTGATAATCTTTTGCCATCTGATCCCAAGGTAACCCATGGAGCATTGAAGAATAGTTCTGTGCCGAAATAGCCGGTTGAACAGACTTTGCTGTCGTGCTCATGGCAAAGCGATTATTAAACAAATTCATCGTATACGTATTTTTACGCTTCGCCAAAGTTTGAGCATCGGTATGCCATTACGGTAATTCTTCTTTAGAAGCCGCATAGTATAACCCTTCTGGATCCCAAGGATTGCCGCCGCCATCTGTTGTTAAAACGATAACATGCTTATAAGGTCGGATTTCAGAATTTTGAGCAGCGGCCATTTTAGCTGCCATATCGCTCGCTTTTGCCACGTCCCCAATTCCTACAAGACCGTCTTGATTCAAATCAGCGGTGTCCTTAGCATGGATCAGTACCTTTTGTTGCCCAACAATTGCCGCTTCAAGCGGTGCTGCCTGAGCATCATTGACCGTGGCCTGAGCCGCTTTAATTGTCACAGTTGCCGCTGTATCTGCAGTGACTGCCTTTGCTTTTAGCTGTACACGGGCTAAACGAGTCTTACCGTAAGCGCTAACTTCGCCGGCTTCTACACTCGTTGAAGTCACCTGCAATACATTGTTGGTACCTGCTTTTAAGGTAACTTTTGTATCACCTTTAGTTTGATCTGCACTGATAAATTCAAATTTATCCGCATCAAATTCAATCTCATAATTCAATGTATAGGCCGTTTCATCGTTATTTACTTTGCGACCGTGTACATTCAAACTATAAATGTGGTTCGCAACCACATCACTGGCTCCAACTAACTGGGTGCTAATAGTTGGTACTGCCTGGTTTAAATCACTAACTGTTGATACAGCCGGCATTCGGGTGGTTGCTACTGGGTTGGCAGAATCCGTTGCTGCTTCAACGACTGCTGGTGCTATTGCGACCCATAAGGTTGCTGAACACAGCGCGATAGTTGTCAACTTCTTGGGGTTCAATCAAAATCACTCCACGATTTCATTTTATAGACATCGGTCTACACCAATCATATTAGCGAATGAATGTAAACTTATGAAACGGGTCGTGTAAATGTTTTGTTAATTTTCAGAAAAATGTGTTTTGATCAAATCTGCAATCACTGCGCTATCTGTTTCTAAAGCAAAATGTCCACTATCCAGCAAGACAACCGTTGCCTTAGGGACATCTTGCTTAAAGGCTTGTGCCCCAGGATAAATAAACGAAGGATCATTTTTGCCCCAGACTGCTAACAGTGGTGGCTGGTAGGTTCGTAAGTATTTCTGAAACATTGGATATTGTTTAATATTATTTTGGTAATCATAAATCAAATCTAACTGCCGCTGGGCATAAGCTTCCCCTTCAGAAGCATAGGCAATATCTAACGTATACCCATCTGGGCCAACAGAACCTGGCTGCGTACCGAAAGTATATTGTTTTTTGATCGTCTCTGGTGCAAAAGCTGCCCGGTAACGATTGCGTTTTTCTTCAGTAGGCTTATTCCAGAAGTCAGCCCGTTGCGCCCATTTTTCACCAAGACCAACTTGATAAATATTGCCGTTTTGGCTAATAATCCCTTGAATCCAATCGGGATGCGCAACAGCGATCTGAAAGCCAATCGGTGCCCCATAATCAAATACATACATAAAGAATTTGTTGATTTTTAACTTCTGTAAAAATTCGGTCATAATTTGACTGAGATGTGCAAACGTATAAGCAAAATGCTGATGATCCGGCGCTGATGACTGACCAAAACCGGGATAATCCGGTGCAATCAAGTGAAAATCTTGAGCCAACTTTGGCATAAGTTCCCGAAACATGTGACTGGCCGTTGGAAATCCATGGTATAAAACTAAAGTTGGTTTAGACTTCGCCCCCGCTTCTCGGTAAAAAATATCTAAGCCTGCAACTTTGATCGTTTGGTAGCGTATCATCTAAAGTACCTTCTTTATTTTTTGATTATTTTCAGTCAATAAGGCAGTCATTGGCTTTTTTGTAGTTGTCAAAATCGTGTCGGTTAACGTTGCAAAATCTTTTAGACAGCGATTGGCGATTTTTAAAAAATCTGCACTTTGTTCCGTTAAATCAATTTTTGTCGCCCGTTGATCATGATTTAAAATTATTAGTTTTTTAGCGACAAGCGTCTTTAACATTCTGGATACGGTTGAACGTTCATAGCCTAGGCGCTCTGAAATTTGTCGAATTGTCGCTGGATGTTCGTCTTCTAAAGCCATCATAATATAGGCATAGGCTGGATTTAATCCCGTGGGCGCAAATGTTTTATTGGCAAGCTGCTCTACACTTCGCAAATAGCGTGCTGCCGTAAAATAAGCGCAGGTTTCATCAAAATGATGGACCATTCTGTCATCCCCCTTAATGTGTATATACACACTTTAAGGCTGACTTTTCACTTTGTCAAGTAAGTTATTTTTATTTCATCAATCGTTGCAAAATTTCTTGTTTAAGTTGGACGGTTCGTGCTTCATCATTGACTTGTGAAATTCGATAGCCGACAAAATAAGGCGAATCTACAAATCGCGGTAGTGCTTTAGCCACAGTTTGTCCTTGGCTGTTTTGATAGAAAAATAAATTATAGGAATTACAGCGACCACCAAAATAATCGTTTAAAATGTACTGCACAATTTTTTGGATCGTATCCGCAAATTTATTTAACCCGGCTTTTATCTTCAAAATCACATTGATCTCCACAAAACCCATAACCGGCTGATCTGAAAGCGTTACAGCCACTGTTTCATTTTCCCAGATCATTGGCCCTGAAAAATTCGTATCAGTGATATTTTTGTAGCCATCTATTTTTTCAAAGCCAACAATTTGCATGTGCGGATGTGTTAAAGTCCCGCCAGAATAAGGGCCAAAATTCTTATAGAGCACCACACTTTTATATTTTGGATCCGCCATTGTTTTAGCCCAGGCGTTGAGGGCAAACTTGATAACCTTTCGATTTTGACTGACATCATAGTTTGAAATATCGCCATTATGATTGCTGGACTCAATCAAAACCGTCTGCCAAGTATCTATCAACGTCCGATATTTATTAACAAGCCAAATTCGATCATCTTCTTGTGCCAAAATATCCGTCAAATGGGGCACATCGCAAAATGGACACGCATTATTTTTATGAATGATCGTTTCCGGCTTATTTTTAGCAACTTGCGGCTGAAACACCAAAACTTCTTTAACCATCTATCTATCCCTCTATCAGAAATTTTATTTTAAGTTATATCATGCAATTATTTAATTTAAAAATCAATCTAAATTTTACTTGACTATGTGGTAACAACACAGTTTATGATAGACAACACAAGGAGGTTTGCAGACCATGAAATATATTACTAGCGGCATGTTAGCCTATCTAGTGGGTGTTCCTAAAACCACCGTCCGCCATTACATTAATCTGGATCTATTAACACCCGCTAAAATTGATGACAACGGCTACCAACTATTTGACGAAATGCAAGTTTATCGGCTTTATTATATTCGCTTTTTGCGTGGTATTGGCTATAGCTTGACTGAAATTGCCACGTTATTAACCCAAGATGATCTCCATCAAGCGCTACAAACTGCCAATCAGCAATTGACAGAAAAAATTAGCGCTTTACAGAAAACACAGCAGACAATCACGGCGATCTTAACCGCCCAAGCCCAACAACCTTTGAATATAACGCAATCCATCAAACAACCTCGCCGTTATTTTGAAATTCTAAATGAAGATATTGCCCAGTCCTTAGAGCTAAAAATGGCCCAACAAATGGCCCAAGCAGACCTAAATCTCCACCAATTAAAACCGATTACTTATCTCAAACGGCCAACAGACACGACCCCACTTTTTGTGCAAATAACCTCAACCCCTGAAACGGCCATTACCGTGCCCGCGGGTACTTATCTTACCGTTCACTTGCCTGTCATTAATGAACATCAAATAGACGAAGCCTTGGATAAACTTTTAGCTGATAACGATTTTAAAACGGCACCGACGATTCTGATTTATGAAAATATTCCGTTATCTTTAGTCTACGGTCAAACTATTATTTATACATTGGAGGTGCATAAACCATGACGCTCACCATACATTGGGCCACTGAGCTACCTACTTTAAGTGCAAATGCCATTGGTCAATTATTTTATAATAGTTTTTCAGATATGTTTCTAGCGAGTGGTTTTACAGCAAACGAAGCACAAATCAGCGCCTTAGGTTTAGGGGCTTATTTACTAAAATACTACCGTCGAGACCTACTTGTCGCCCAAATGGACGGGCACTTAGCTGGCGTTGTTTTATTAAAACAACCTAGATCCCCTAAAACAACTCGGCTGCCTAGAGCTGCGCTCACCTTATCTCGACGTTTGCGCTGGTATGCTTTTATTTTATTGCTGGACAGCACGCCTAATACTGATGAAACGTACATTGATTTTTTAGCAGTAGCCCCTAATTACCGCCAGCAAGGGATTGCTAGCCAGCTTTTAAATTTCTGCCAACGCCATTTTAACTGCTTAAACCTTTCTGTTGTTACAACTAACCAAAATGCTTATCAATTATATAAAAAATTCAATTTCAACCCAGTTAATACTAAAAAAAGCTGGTTAGCTCAACGTTACTTGGGTTTCCAGCAATGGACTGAGATGCATTGGCAACAATAATAGTTACTTTTTATCTCCGTAAAATCTTGTTCGCCACCAATCAGTTAGTAACTCGAGAAATTATAGACATTGACCTCACGCAAAAAAATTCAGTTTGTTCAAAACTGCGAGACGCCTTTATCTAAATGATGCAATCTTATTCAAAAATTATGTCCAAGGGTATTAAAAAAACGCCAACTGATTTTTATCAGCTGACGTCTTTTAATCTAATCTTTTAACCTTCGCTCCCCATAATGCGGGCTACAAAGGCAGCTAGAACAGCCCCTAATTCTGGTGCTAAAATATATAACCACAGATGGGATAAGGCGCTACCACCGGCAAAAATGGCGGGGCCAAATGACCGTGCGGGATTTAATGAACCACCGGTTAAATTCAAAGCGACGATAATTAGAAAACCTAATGTCACCCCAATCGCTACTCCGGCAAAATCACTGTTCCCATGATAACGGCTGGTCACATTCAAAATGACTAATAAGAATAAGAAAGTTATTAGAGTTTCTGTTAAGAAAGCCAAGCCAACAGAAATTTTTGGAAAATCTGTTTGTCCTAATTGATTTGTTGCCAGTCCTAAACCGCTTACAAAAATTTTAATCATTAACGAAGCCGCCGTGGCACCCAAAACTTGGGCCACCACATAGCCAATGGCCGTTTTCCCATCAAGTCGTCGATTAATCACCATTGCTGTCGTTACCGCCGGATTAAAGTGCCCACCGGAAATACCGCCAAAAGCGTAGGCGGATACGGTAATCGCTAAACCGAAGGCTAAGCCAATCGTTAGTGTACTTCCGGCTGCCACCGTCACTGCCCCAGTTCCCAAAAACACGAACATAAATGTACCAAAAAATTCTGCAATATATTTTTGCATCCTACACACCTCCAATGTGTTCTTTTATGAAAACGCTACCCTATCATATTATTATAGTTAATAATATCAATTTTTGATACCAATTTTTCTATAAAATAACACTTTTTTTGGTAGTGGCTGTTGCATTATTTATTCTTATTATTGTGTATCTTGTTGCTCAAAGTTCCGACTGATTGTTGTTAAACTCTGATAAGTCTGCTGTTTTTGGGCCCCTAGCAATGTGTAGAGCCGCTGTTCACTCATTTCAAAAAAGGCTTCAATTTTTGTGGCTAACTGTCGGGCTTTAGGCGTTAATAATAACCGTTTGTAGCGGGCATCCTCTAAAGCCGGCACTCGCAATAGCAAATCATTAGCCACCATGTTGGTGACAAGGCTAGAAGCCGTTGCTTTACGGATATTAAATTCTAATTCTAGATCTCGCTGGAAAATATCTTGATCATTCTCGTGATCGTTAATATAGTTAATGACACTAATTTGAACCCCAGTTAAACCGAGTTTTTTAGCAAAATGATCCGCATCCCGGGCCAAAGCATTATTGGCGCTTTTGATTGCAACACCTAAAGAATATTTCATATTATGCTGAGCCTCCATAAATAGTTCGCAATTTGACTAGCTCGTATTATAACGAATCATCCCCTGCAAATCAATATTGTTATCCCTTATGTTCTATGCTAGAATAAGCAACTAGTTCGTATTAGAACTAATTATTTTTTTGGAGGCTTACTAACCCATGGCAAAACGTGTGGATGCAAAATTAATTTTAGCGATCATCGCCACTGGCTTATTATCTTTTTGCGGTGTTATCGTTGAGACCGCAATGAACATCACCTTTCCAACGTTAATGCGTGAATTTGCAATTAATACAGCCACTGTCCAATGGATGACCACCGCTTATTTACTAGTTGTTTCAATTATCGTACCTATTTCAGCCTTTTTAAAACGACGCTTTAAAACAAAACATCTATTTATTTGTGCCAACTTACTATTTATTACCGGATTATTAATTGACGCCGCCGCCACCAGCTTTTTTATGTTGGTCTTAGGCCGGATTATCCAAGGTTTAGGCACAGGGATTGCCTTGCCCCTCATGTTTAACATTATTTTGGACTGGGTTCCGTTACAACAACGGGGTACTTTGATGGGCGTTGGCACTTTAATTACAGCAATTGCCCCAGCTTTAGGCCCGACTTTTGGCGGCTTAGTAGTGGCTAGATTAGGCTGGCATTGGATTTTTATTTTATTATTACCGTTTCTAGTTCTATCCTTATTGCTTGGCCTTTTGGCTATTCGTCAAGCCCAGCCTACACACAAAACGAGCTTTGACGTTCCCGCTTGGCTGGCCGTCATTTTAATTTTTGTTGGCTTCACCTTTGCCTTTAGTAACTTACAAACGATTAATCGGCAACCTTGGCCTTTTATTATCTATTTGTGCCTAGGCTTTGTCGGGCTGATTGGCTTTATCTTCCGGACAAAACATTCTAAAAATCCATTAATTAATTTAGTTATCTTTAAAAATCATGCTTTTGATTGGCACTTATTAGGGTTTTTCTTAATCCAAATTATTGCCCTAGGTTTAGCTTTTATTTTGCCTAACTATTTACAATTAGTTGACGGTTACAGTGCTTTAACCGCTGGATTGTTGATTTTACCGGCGGCCGCTATTGGCGCTATTTTTGCCCCATTTGGCGGTCGAATCTTAGACCGTTTTGGTGCCCGTAAGCCCATCTTAATCGGGGCAAGTGCCATTACTTTATCAATTCTTCTGTTCACTTTGTTAGGTCAGCAGCTCAGTGGTCGTTTATTAGCCAGTATTTATATTTTCACTATGGTCGGTTTTGGTTTAACTATGGGCAATACAATGACCAGTGGTTTAAATCAGTTATCGAATGTTCAGCATGCAGACGGCAACGCCACTTTTAATACCTTACAGCAATTTGCTGGCGCTATCGGTACCGCAATTGTTTCTTCGGTCATTGCCCTGATTCAGGCGCAAAGTACTGGTAGTTTAAGCCGCCGGACAGCCTTAGGTTCAGTGGCGGCCTGGGGGTTACTGCTGATTTGTATTTTATTAGGCTTAGGCGCATTAATCCAAGCCACTAAAAATCATAAAACTCAATAATTTGACCACCCTTTAATTTCAGTGTACTATCATGTTGCCAATTAGATAATTTATTAAAGGGGCGATAAACATGACTAAGAAAATGAACCTTCAAGAAACAATTTGCCTTGTCGATCATGAAAAACATAATTTCGAAGATGGGGTATCGTTGCGAGATTTGGACAGTCAGCTACGTCAGTTAATTCAGCATGATTTTCCTAAAGCTACCGGTAATGATTTTATCTGTAGTACCCACTTAGTCCATTATCGTCTTTTAGAAATGGATCAGATTTTTGATAAAGATCAAGTTCAAAGTCGTAAGCTGGGTGAACGGATGACCCGATTAATGCAACGGGATGATTATCAAATTGTGGATATCCATCAGCAACTTGAAGCTTCTTTAACCGTGGGCCAGAAAGTGGCAGATGCCGTTGCCCGCTTTGGTGGCAGTTGGCCTTTTATTATTTCGTTTATCAGTATTATGATTGTTTGGATTATAATTAATGTCTGCCACTTATTTGGTTTTAATTTTGATCCTTATCCATTTATTTTATTAAATTTATTTCTAAGTATGATTGCCGCTATTCAGGCCCCTTTGATTATGATGAGTCAAAATCGAGCCGCTGAATATGATCGGCTGCAAGCCCGCAATGATTTTAAAGTAAATTCTAAATCTGAAGAAGAAATCCGCGTATTACATGCCAAAGTAGATCACTTAATTCAACAAGATTCCATTAACTTGTTAAGCATTCAAAAATCTCAAACGCAGATGTTAGGCGAAATTCAACGCCAATTAAACGCCTTAAAGCATAAGCCTTTACGCTAGTTTTGCCAGATAAAAAAGAATCCTTGAGAAAGTCTCGAGGATTCTTTTTTAGAGCCAGTTATTTCTGTCACTTAATTAATGAGGTAGCTTAACTACCCCCTACTCGATATATAATTAAAAATATTCACATAAAATATTTTTAATACAAAATAATTGTATGATAGAAAAATTTAATTTATAATCACTAGTGTATTAAGACTGAAATAGGTGTCATGACCTCAATTTGATAGCTTCTAATGATCAAACATCGGCCGTGTTCGCAGAGCAAAAACTGAAAAGCATTTACGAAAATCTTCAAGAAAATGAAAACATTAAGTTTATGGGTAATTACAATTAAGTAAATTTATACACTATTGATTTAAATACATACATTGGCAAAGGAGGATTGTCATGTTTACGCGCAAGCGCTATTTATCTGACACTGATCAACGAGTTAACTATATCAAATTTCTGCTTTTTTATATTTTCATAGGTATCTTTATAGTAGGTTTTAGCAGTACCACTGTTAAAGCCGCGTCCTTAGCTGATGTTTCCGAGCTAACTGATCCGTTGGCTCAGGTTGCTCCTTCAAGCAATCTGTTGTTGACCAATGAAATTATTTCTAATGGATCTATCGTTAATAGCGGCGTCAATGGGACAGCAACATGGGATATTGATAGTGCTGGAACCTTGACCGTGCATGCAGGTAAGTTGGCATACGGCAAAGGGAATTGGAGTGCGTATGCTAGTTCCATTAAAAATGTTTACGTAGAACCAGGTGTGCTCCCATTTTCTTCCATAATGACTACTGATTATAATAATGGCGTCTTTTCCGAGTTACCAAATGTCGTAACCATTGATGTGACAAATTTAGATGTTTCAAAAGTTCTCTCACTGGGATATATGTTTTCGGAAGATCCTAAGTTGACTCAAATTATAGGTTTGGATACTTGGGATACCTCTAACACTGTTTCTATGAACTCAATGTTTTATAAGGACACTGCTTTAACGGCACTTGATTTGTCTGCATGGGATACTAGCGAACTTAGTAGAACCCGGTCGATGTTTTATTTGTGCAGCGGATTACAATCATTGAATATATCAGGATTTGATACTTCTCATGTCTCTGATCCTAGGTATATGTTTTCAGGAGTTGGCGGGAAAATAACTGGGCTTGCTGACCTGGATTTTCAAAATACGCCCGTCTTGGACGGAGTACTTCAGGGTGTAGATTTCACAAAGACTGACCCTAATGACATCAAGGATTGGAATGTTTCGAATTGTACTTCAATGGCCTATCTATTTGCATCTACAAAATTTACCGCACTTGATTTAAGTAAATGGGATATGCAAAAAGTGACAGATATGTCTGGCATGTTCTCAGGCTCTAGTGGTAACCTTAGTCAGGTCAAAGACATTGCAAACTGGGATACGTCTAAGGTGACAAACATGTCAAACATGTTTCAAAATACCCAAGCCACGGACCTATCCTTTATCAATAACTGGAATGTTGAACAAGTTGTCTCTATGGGTTTTATGTTTAACGGTTGTTCTAAGCTAGCTGCTTTAGATCTTTCAAATTGGACAACAAACAGCTTAAAGATTACTAATTCCATGTTTAATGGTGCTAAGTTACTTAATGAAACGACGCTTAAGGGTTACCAAACCTTGGTCACTAATAAGACTACCAACACAAGTGCGATGTTTGCCTCCACTAGCTTTGAAACCATTGATCTATCCAAATACGACACTTCTAATGTAACCGATTTCTCATTTATGTTTTCAGGTGATTCTAAATTAACGAAGATCATTGGGAATTTTGATACACATTCATTGACCAATATGCAGTCTATGTTTACTAATACCGGTGTAATTGACTTTAGTGAAATAAATATTGCGGATTGGGATACCTCTAAAGTCACAACGATGCAGGGTACTTTTAGTGGTTCTAAAATTACAGACTACGGTTTCCTAGAAAACTGGAAGACGCCTTCCTTGACAAATTTAGCTTCTACTTTTTGGAAGACCGTGGGTACGTCGCTCCCCATTTCTAAATGGGACGTCTCCAACGTAACGACCCTCCAAGACACTTTTTACTTTACAGCTACGCTGACTGATTTACCAATCGATGATTGGGATATATCCAAGGTAACCACTATGTCCGGCACCTTTTGGGGGGCGGGTCTGAAAAAACTTGATCTCTCTAAATGGGATACTTCTAAAGTCACTACTTTTTATTGTGTATTTAATAGTATGGCTAGTTTAGAGACTTTGGATTTATCCAATCTCGATACCACAAACGCCACGAACCTAACTTTTATGTTTGGTGGTACGAAAAAATTATGGAAATTAAAGTTAGGGCCAAAATCACTCTTGTTCAATAATGGCGCTGGTTCTTACCCGCCTTCTCCTCAAGCGGGTGCGGAGATTAATGATGATGGCAATACCTATTTTGCGATCAGCACTAAATGGCAAGAAGTTCGTGCCGATCTTGGCGGTACCGATCACCAACCGTTGGGTGATCTGTTTTCTAATACTCAAATTCAAGATAAGTTTTCAACCGCTGGTAACCCAGTGACAACTTTTGTTTGGCAGCAACAGGTACAAACAAATATTGGTTTGGATGTTTCTAATATTGACTTTGGTACTACCCATAGTGCGGCCGGTATTGTTCAACGCAAAGGGGACTTTTCTATTTCCATCAATAACGAAAGCTATCCAGAAATACCCCTGAATACGACTTTGAATGTAAGAATGTTGTCGCCTTTAACCAATACAAGCGATCCTACGAAGACAGTTAATAATGTCTTGATTTTCAAAAACACGGATGATCAGGAAGAAACTTTGTCTACCTCCGCAACTGAAGTTTATTCAGGTGCAATTGATAGCGGTGCCCAGGTTTTAAATTGGAATGATCGCCAAGGAATATTGTTAAATATGGAAAACGCTGAAAGTGTGAGTGATGGTCGTTATTCAACGACACTTGAGTGGGAATTAATAAGTAGTTTGTAATCAAACTGCCCTGCTGAAACACTTTGTCCGTTTAGACTATTTAAGAAATTAAGCCCCTGTTGAGGCTAATTTTAAGATATTTAGGGCAATCATTACGATACCCGCTTCTTTTGTTACCTTATCCAGGCCTCTCACCGAAAATCGATTGAACCGTAAAGAAGCCTTCATTTTTCCGAAGACCGATTCAACATCAATTTTACGACGAGCATAAAATTGACCCGTTTCTGGAGCTGAAAGTAACTCACGTTCCTTTGCCTTATAGTAAGACCAGGACTCATTTACAGTGATTCATTTAAGATTACCTTTGGGTGTCAAAGCATCGGGGATCAACTCATGATTCTCATCATATTTTTCAGCTACATATTCTTTGAAATCTCGTTGGAAACCATACTTATCAGTTCTTTTACGGTAAGCCTTAAAATTAAATCGAATACCTTTGGGATTAATGTAACAGTCATCTTCCACATGGTAGTCCCAGTTCATAACCTTACGGTCATCACTTTATAAAAAAGAATCCTTGAGAAAGTCTCGAGGATTCTTTTTTAGAGCCAGTTATTTCTATCACTTAATTAATCTGGATAATAAGCCCCTGTACTGGCGTAAATCCATTGCTTCTCATTACCTAAGCGAATGGCTTGTCGCCCATTGATATAACTGACCGCAAATGTTTTATAAGCCATCGTTTGTTCAATTATCCCAGTCTTTACGCCCTGACGATTATACAGCGGTGTTTGTTTCAGTAAACTTATCAGATCAATTTATACCTCGCATAAAAATACGCCTAAAAGCTATGAGCCTCTGAGCGTATTTTGAGTTACCCTAAATTAAATTTTACGTGTCTTTTTTTGCTGTTTTTTATAACCGATCCAGCCTAAAAGACCACTCAACACAACTAAAACGGCCCCTAAAATTGTTAACTGATTAGATTGTTTTTCCCCAGTTTGTGGAAAAGTCTTTGCATCTGTGGCTTGCGTGTTTGTGTCAACGGTTGCTGCTTGAACAATGTTGCTTTGATTTGAGGCAGTTGCTGTTGGCGCTTGCGTAATCATTTCTTGACCACTATTAGTGCCGAAATTAGAATTATCAGTTACCACGTCATTCGTTTCACTTTGATCGTTATCTGCACTTGTATCCAGATTAGGCTTTGAGGTTGTATCACTATCTGTATTATCCTCAGTAGCCTCATCCCCAGTATTATCTAGATCATGGTCAGCATCTGGATTTTCAGCGGTAGCCTCATCCCCGGTATTGTCCGTCGTGTCGTCTGAATCATCTATGTCTGTATCCGGATCCGTATCTGGATTTTCGGGCTCTGTCGGTGTCGTGACACCACCGTCATCACCACTATTATGGTTGCCATTGTTATTATTGTTGTTACCGTTATTGTTATTACTGTTACCATTATCGTTGTCGTTGTCGTCGCCATTACCGGTATTATCGTCTGTATCTGTATCTTTAGCTGTAACCGTAATGGTAGCTACTTGACTAACACTGCCGTCTGGTAATGTATAAGTCACCGTATAAGTGCCCGGTTCAGCTGTGTTCACTTGATCCACAGTTGCACCAGTGGCATCCGTAATTGTCACTGTCAAATCTGCCAAATCCACATTTTGGCCATCTTTATCGATTGCCTGGGTAAAATTATCACTAGGCGTCCACTGATCGCCTTGCGTAACCGTTGTTTCTGTCTGGCTTAAGGCAATACCGCTAACGACCACGGTAGCTGTTTTACCAGCGTTCGTTCCGTCAGTGAGCTGATAAGTCACCGCATAAACGCCCGGTTGACTGGTATCCACATTATTAACACTTTGACCGTCTTTAGTTATCGAAACGACTAGCGCATCGCTGCCTACCGTTATCCCGCTGCCATCAATAGCCTTCACCAAATTATCGTCTTGTGCCCAAGTGCCACCCTGGGTCAAATTGCTATCTTGAACTTGAATACCGCTGACGGTAACCGTTGCGGTACTGCTGCCAGCACTGCTGCTGTAAGTGACTTTATAAGTGCCGGGCTGTGTCGTATCGACACGATCCACAGTGGTCCCATCTTTTGTAATCGTCACGGCCATTTGAGAAGCGTCCGTAACCGGCGCCGTGACGATTCTGTCTTTAGCGCCAGTCGCACTAACAAAATTATCGCCGGCCTGCCAATCCGTATCTTGTGTGACCACACTATCTTGGGTATGAACCCCAGTATATCCGATAAACCGATTGATCCCTGAGTAAGCGATACCCGTAATATATTGATCAGGCGCATCGGTAATCCCCACATCTGTTGCTAAAATAGGGGTATAGCTTTTGTTTGTATTCGTTGCCATGTCATTAACCCCGGCAAACAAAACATCGTTAGTGGTAACTTCATCATTTGTATTTGCATTTAACTGATAATAACTTGGCGTGTCAGCCGCATCTGAGCCAGTTGTAACCGAAAGTGTTAATATCGGTTTGACTTTGTTACTTTCAGCAACCACTGCCCCATCATTAGGTCTGAAATAATAAACTTCACGGCCATCCGTCGTATTGCTGAGCTGGCTCACTGTCAAACTCGTAATATTTAAATTGGTATAAGTGGCATTGTCCCCATTAAATGAGGCTACAAAATCATCCGCGCTTGTTTGAAAACTTGTCGTATTCCCAGTAATTGTTGTGGGTAAAACAATATAAAAACCATACAATTGATTGCCAAGTTGTGCACTCATCATATTTGTATTATAAGGCATCACTTTTAACGTGATCGTTTGGCCATAACCAACCGCATTTTGGGAAGGCTCCACATAAAGGTTAGCTAGCGTTGGAAACTTGTCATCTAAAACTGGTGCCGTTACGGTACTATCTGTCGTCGCTGTTTCATCAGCGGTCGTTTCGGTCGTTTCTTCTGCAGTTGATGTTATCGTCGCATCAGCAGGCGTAGCGCTTTCTGTAATACCTGTATCAGTTGTCCCACCAGCAGTTGTATTTGCGGTATCTCCCGTGTTACTAGTATCGGTGCCCGCCGTTAAGTTAGCACTTGTTGCTGCAATGCCTGTCGTACCAGCATCCATACCCGTAGTGTCTGTGTTATTCTCGGTTGAACCATCACTTGTATTTTCTAGATTGTTGTCTGTCCCCGTCGTATCGGTGGTACTCTTTGTCGTTGTTTCTGTTGTTCCAGTCGTTTCTGTTGTGTTAATGTCCTCTGTAACAGATGTCGGATTTATCTCTGACGAACTGGAAGCCCCTTCGCCAGTCGTCGTTGTCGACTGCTGTCCCGCCACAGTCGTCCCGGAGCTTGTGCCGCTATTCGGATCAACCGTCTCTTCTGTTTCAGCTGAAGTACTTGTTGCAGCCGTTGTTGTCTGTTCCGTTTGAGTTGTTGTGGCAGCGTGAACATTGGTTGTTGCATAATTGTTGAGTAAAAAGCCTGTCAAGATTGCACTAGAAATTAAGACAACGTTTCGATGCTTATCGTCTTGTTTCGAAATTGTGCTATTTTTCATAATAATCATTCCTACTTTTGTAATAGATTATTAGTAATTAAGATAAAGTTTCCCTACCCACCATTATGACATGTTATTTTAAAAAAAGATTTCAATTTTTAATAGATTTATTTATTCAAAGTTGAATCATTTTCAGTGTTGACTTTTAAGTCTTTTGGGTACACATATTTTAAATTAATCACAATCGAAAAATGAGAATATGAATTTTTTGATGTTATTTATTTATTTTTTTGTGAACTTACTTCTAGGCGGCCTTTTTCTGAACCCTTACTTCAAAAAAATACCTTAACAGCGTGCCGAACGATTAGCTAATTTTAAAATTTAAAAATTGTTGCCATTCTTCAAAGCTTTTGCTACAATACTGTCTATGTAATTCGGAGGGTCTTTGCGGACTGGATAAGGTTATTCTTATCCAGCCCGCTTTTTTTGTTCCTCAACATTAGAAAGGTGTATTCATTTATGAACAAAGCTTGGTTTTACGTTATTTCAGGTGGTTTTTTAGAAATATTTTGGGTATTGAGCTTAAAAGCTTCTCAAAATTTTACAGTTCTGCCTTTTGCGCTTTTAACAATTGTTTTAGTTAGTTTGAGTTTTTATTTGTTTGCCAAAGGGATGACCAGCCTACCTTCCGGCGTTGCTTACACTGTTTTTACAGGTATTGGCGCTATTGGCACTATTTTATTAGGCATCCTTTTATTACACGAAAGCGTATCCCCAGCTAAATTTATTTTTGCGACAACATTGCTGGTTGGTATCATCGGTTTAAAATTTAGTTCGGAGGTGGCTGAATAATGATGGGCTTAATCGCATTAATTTTGGCCGGTGGGTTTGAAGTCATGATGGTTTACAGTCTCAATCGCACCCAAGGGTTTAAAAATAAACTTTGGTGTTTCGTCGTTTTTGTTTTTGCTGGCTTAAGTTTAGCCAGTTTATCCTTTGCAATGAAAACCTACGAAGCCGGTGTTGCTTACAGTATCTGGGTCGCTTTTGGCTCAATTGGCGCTATTTTACTAGGTATTTTTTGTTTTAAAGAAAAAATTAATTTAAGACAAATCGCTTGGATGATCGTCATTATTATTTCTGTAATTGGTCTGAAGCTTTTTGCTTAATTTCGGTGTATGATAATAATCGTAAATTACAATTAAGGAGTTTTTTATGTCTTATAACTTTGCCCCTGCAACCGCAGACGAATTAACCCAAATTATGGCCATTGAACACAGTGGTTTTTCAAACGCTGAAGCGGCCAGTACGGATAGCATGGCCCAACGCATTGCTGTGATTTCAGATACTTTTATCGTCGCCCACACAGCCACCGGTGCTGTTGCCGGCTACATCGTTGGTCCCGCTTCCAAGGAACGTTACATTACCGATGATCTATTTGAAACAACCACCCCCAATCAACCCAATGCGCCTTATCAGACCGTTTTAAGTCTGGCAGTAGCCCCAAACCACCAAGGACAAGGCATTGCCGGCGCCTTATTAACCGAATTGGCCAAGGTTGCCAAAGCGCAAAACCGCCAGGCGATCACCTTAACTTGTTTGAAAAAACTAGTACCTTTTTACGAAGCCCATGGGTATCAAAATGAAGGCGTTGCTGCTTCTGATCATGCCGGTGAGACGTGGTATAACTTAGTTTTAGCGTTATAATATAATTAATTAATAAAAAAGGAAGTCTCACGATGACAAATAATGAAGAAGTTCGCCTCATTGTGCATCAAGTTGCTTATCCAGATCAAATTGACGCTGTCAAAGCTTTGATGACCAGCTTAATCGAACCCACCCGGCGCAACCCAGCTTGCCTTGATTTTCAAGTCTTACAAAATCAAAAAGAACCTGAAAAATTCACCTTATTAGAGCACTGGCAAAACGCAGCAGCCATTCAAGCCAACGGCGCCAGCCCAGCCATGGCCCCCTTTAGAGCACAGAAAGATAAACTATTTAAATCTTTAGATGCTGAGTTTGTAACAGCATTGTAAACCAGAGCGCGACAAGCTACGGTTTGACAATGCACATAACCTAGACTTACGACATAAGCCCGCTTTTGGCTTGTGAGTAAGACGTAGTTATGTAAATTGGCAGTAGCTTGGAGCGCGTTTTAGATCAGAGCGGGAAAGCCTCGAGCACTAACCTAGAATCTCGCAGTGTGTCGTCAGACACGCAAGAGAGTCGTAGTTATGTGAGAGCTTTGCTCTAGTGAGCGCGTTTACAAAACAAAAAAACAGAGGTTACTCCAAAATTAACATTTTGGCGGTAACCTCTATTTTTATCAAAATACTTATTCATCGCACAATAATTTCACCATCTTATCCGGTGCCACATGAGCCACACCCCAATCACAAATCGCATCTAACAACGGCACTAATGACTGTCCCATCGGCGTTAGATGATATTCTACATGTGGCGGATTCTCATCAAAATCTTGCCGAGTGATCAGACCATCATCTAGCAGCTGTTGTAATTGTTCAGCTAAAATTTTATGCGTGACCGGTTTTAACGTGCGCTGTAAATCATTAAAGCGTCGATGGTCATCTTCATCTAAAGCATATAAAATCAAAATTTTCCATTTGCCCCGAATCATTTGCATGGTGGCATCAAATTCATTTGCATACATTATTTTTTCACCTAAATTCTAAGATTCAGCCGTATAGCGACTTAAATAATCTAAAATTTTCTGTCGATCCAAATAGCCCTGCAGAACCCCTTCTTTTGTGACCGCTAAATAATTTTGTTTCGCCAAAATTTCAAAAGCTGCCCGTAACGTGGCCTGTCCATCAATTTCAGGAATTTGACTTAGTTCAGCAGTAACGTTCGTTGTATCTAAATAACCCAAAACTAAGCCAATCCGGCCCACATAAACATCATAAACATTTTTAGCCCGATTTGCCCCAAAAAATTCTTTAACAAAATCATTCACTGGATGCTGGGCAATAGCCGTTGGGGTATCTACTTGCAATAACTGCCCTTGCCGCATAATCCCAATTCGATCGCCTAATTTCAATGCTTCTGTCATATCATGGGTCACAAAAACAATCGTGTTATTAAATCGATGATGGAGCCGTAAAACGAGATCTTGTAATTGTTGGCGCGAAATAGGGTCCAACGCACTAAATGGTTCGTCCATCAAAACTAATTTAGGCTGGGCCGCCACCGCCCGTAAAATACCAATCCGTTGCTGTTCACCGCCGGACAATTCACTCGGCTTACGATCCCGATAAACTGCCGGATCCAGACCAACTTCCGTCAATAACTCATCAGTCAGTTTATTAATCTGCGCTTTGGGCATTTGTTTCATTTCCGGAATAACCGCAATATTTTGAGCCACAGTCATTGTTGGAAATAGTGCAATCTGCTGTAAAACATAGCCAATTTCCAGTCGCAGCTGGCGAACGGGGAGTGTCGTAATATCTTGATCATTAATCGTAATTTGTCCAGAAGTCATTGGCTCCAAACGATTAATCATCTTCAAAGACGTGGTTTTGCCACTGCCTGAAGCCCCTACTAAAACAAATAATTCGCCTTGGTTAATCGTCAAATTCAAATCTGATACGGCCGTTTGCTGATTAAATACTTTATCCACATGTTGAAATTCAATTAAAGGTGTGGTCATTTATTTCACCCCCTTTAATAAATCATGACTAACCAAATATTGCCGAGCCACCGAAGCAGCCGACTTATGCTGGACGTTTACTTTATAATTCATTTCCTGCATATCCGTCTCTGAAATTTTTCCGGCTAACTGATTTAATGCGGTGACAACTTTAGGATGCGCCTTGGCAAAACTAGCCTTCATCAAAGGCGCCCCTTGATAAGTTGGGAAAAAGTGCTGATCATCTTTTAAAATTGCTAACTGATACTGCCGTAGTTCACTATCTGTAGAATAGGCATCCACCAAATTCACCCGATCTTTATGAATCGCTTCATAACGCAACGCTGGTTCCATGGACTTGGCGGTCACATCCAAATCATAAGCTTTCTTCAGGCCCCTTAAACCGTCTTCTCGATCAATGAATTCCAACGTCATACCTGGATTCAATTCCGTTTCAATTTGGCGCAAATCACTGATCGTTTTTAAATGATGGGTCTGCTGGAAAGTTTTTGTTACGGCTAACGCATAAGTATTATTATAGGCCATTGGTTTTAACAGCTGTAAATCAGCTTGCGTCGCCAAGCGTTTTTTAGCCAAGGCATAAGTTTGGTCGGCGGTTAACCCCTTTGGATTTTTACCCTTCACTAAAGTTTCTAAAACCGAGCCTGTGAATTCTGGATAAATATCAATCTGATCGTGCTTTAAAGCATTAAACAAAAAAGTTGTTTTCCCAAAGTTTGGTTTTAAAGTGACTTTAACGTGGTCATCGTTGGCCTCAATTAAATCTTTGTACATATTAATCAAAATATCCGGTTCCGAGCCTAATTTACCGGCAATGGTGATGGTTTCCGTACGGTTGGCATAAACACTATAAGCCCCACTACCGCCTAGCGCGACCAAAATAACGCCTAAAGCGATCAACGCTTGTTTTGGCTTGGCTGTCTGGAACCAGCGAATAATCAAACTCAAAATAATTGCTAACAACGCTGATGAAATCGCTCCCAGCAGCAATAACCCGGTATTGTTACGATCAATCCCTAACAAAATAAAGGTCCCTAAGCCGCCAGCACCAATCAAGGCAGCCAAAGTGGCCGTGCCCACAATCAAGACTAAAGCTGTTCGAATACCTGAAATAATTTGCGGCAATGCAATGGGCAGTTCCACTTTAAATAACTTGCGCATCCGCGACATCCCAAACGCATCCGCCGCTTCTTCAATGGAGCTATCAATTTCAGAAATACCTAAATAAGTATTTTGGAAAATTGGCAATAGTGCATAAATAATTAAGGCGATAATCGCCGGAACCGTCCCAATACCTACTAAAGGAATCAATAACCCCAATAAGGCCAAGGATGGGATGGTCTGCAAAACACTGGTAACTTGTAGAAAAAATTCCGCAACTTTGGGCCGGCGAACGACCCAAATCGCTAACGGTACCGCAATGATGATTGCGATGACCAATGCTGTAATTGAAATTACTAAATGCTGCCATAAAGCCACTGATAAGTCGCCACGGCGTTCTATAAATACTTGGATTAAGTTAGTCATAATAACTCTGAATTAACCCCCAAAATTTTAATTTCAGTACGTGTTCCTATCATACCCTAAGTTAAACAAATACATCGACTTTACTGCTTACCAAAAGAAACGATATCATTAATTACTTTACAGGTTTTGAGCGAGTCTGTTAACATTTAAAATAAAGTATTTGTACTAAAAAATTACACGGTCGTTGATATCTATCAGCTGTCGACTTAGACTAGCCGCTATCTCTTTGCCAAAGTACCAGGTTACTAAAAAGTGCGTACTAGTTAAAAAATATTCTAAGTTTATAATTGTTTTTGTTAACAATTACAAATTTAAGGAGTATTAACTTATGAAACCACTAGTCGTTATTACAGGAGCCAGTTCTGGATTTGGCGCCGCAATGGCACGGCTGTTTAATGCCAACCAATATCCTTTGTTGTTATTAGGCCGGCGCGTTGAAAAGATTCAAGCTTTAGAGTTATCCGGTGAGGTGATGATTAAGCAAGCCGACGTCACAGATCGAGCAGCGTTAGAAAATGCCATTACCCAGGCCGAAGCCATCTATGGCCCCACCGATTTGCTGTTAAACAATGCTGGTTTGATGCTGTTAGGTAATATTTGGCAACAAAATCCTAAAGAATGGCAGACCATGCTGGATACCAATGTATTAGGTGTCCTCAACGGGATGCAGCTAGTTTTACCGCAAATGATGGCCCGTGAACATGGCACAATTATCAACACTTCTTCAATTGCCGGTTTTAAAGCGTTTGAAAATCACGCAGCTTACGTTGCCAGTAAATTCGGGGTCCACGGTCTAAGTGAAACCGTTCGCCAAGAAGTAGCAGCTAAAAACGTCCGGGTAATGCTCATTGCCCCAGGTGCTGCAGAAACTGAATTATTAGCCCATGTCACTGATGATCACGCTTTAACTGAATATCAAGCTTGGAAAGAAAGTATGGGCGGCCTGACATTAGATCCAAAACATGTGGCTGAAACCGTGAAGTTTATGTACGAAATGCCTCAAGAAGTTAATATTCGGGAAGTTGATATCGCAGCAACCCGTCAAGATAGTTAAAGCGATAATTTCTAAAAAAAAGCTGCTGAAAATTAATATTTTCTAACAGCTTATTTTTATATGCCAATTCCGACACGAATCTTAGTTTTTAGGCTTTAGATAGGGCATTAATGCTTGTGATAAAGTAAGTTTCCATAGCTGCCCTTACACCGCCCAATAAAATATCTCCGTTATGAATAATGCCGTTTTCTTCTAAGTTCGCTAAATAACTCTGTAAAAATCTGAAGAATGCAGGACGTTGATCCAATTGGCGGTTCTCCTTGAACCATTGCATTAAACAGGCTCGAAAACTATCTACCGTCCATCGTGACAAACGTCGATTATAATCCGTCACCATTTTGGTATGCAATTCTAGTAAAACCGCTTCATAGCATGCATAGTCTACCTCAGGAACATCCCCAATTACCGTTAGTTTAAAATCTGCCAAATGCTGCTTTGCCTGTTTTAATTCTAATTCTAACTGATGGGCGTCCAACTTTTTCTTTAATTTAGGCGCATATTGATTTTTCACTTTAGGCATAACCGGTGTCATGTTTAGTTTTGCCAAAATAACCCTTGCTTTTGCAGTGTCAATTGTATAATTAGGCCGTGTGAAAACGGTATCTGCTAATTGACTAAGTTCTTCAAAATCATCATCCCTATTTTTACCAGAAATCGCCGCCATTTGTAAAATCATGCGATTTCCTGTTTTTAGGAATCGCTGATACTGCCCAGAAGTTAAATGCTTATAATTTAGACAAAATTTCAAAAACATATGCCACGTTTTAGATACATTGATCAAACTTTGCGGGGTTAGCCCTTTGATAAAATCATTAAACCCTAAAAAGAATTGCTGGCAAGCTTCTTCTACCACATTAGGTTGTTCAGGGTAAGCTTCATAAATACGCTTAAGGTTAAAAACCTGCACATAAGTCGGATTGATGCCATTAAAAAAAGTCAAAGCAAGCTGTAATTTGGCAGGACTATTCTTGGTAGCCATTTGCTGAATAAATTCATTAAAATCTGTCGTAATCTTATCACTCTGTGCAAAAAAAGACGTTATGTCATCTGAAACTAACTTAATTGGCTCATTGGCAAAAAAATCAGAGCCCTCTTGTACTTCATCTGCCACCGGCCCCTCAGCCATTTCAAAGGCCGTCATTAAGTCTGGGCGATTTTCCTGGATCAATGCCAAAAAATTATTCGGCATTTCCGAATCTGAAGTCACAATCCCTTTATTTAATAAAAAGATACACAATTCATACCCCACCGTAACAGCCTGTTTCAAAGTTTGTTGCGCCATCCCAGCTGCTGTAAAACCAACTAATATCCCATCGGCCAGTGATGCTGCCGTTATTTGCCCTAATGTCCGATTAAAAAATACTTGCTGCATCGTGACAGCCTGCCCGGTAAGTTGTAATAACTGTTCTAAATCTTGATCAGTTGCTGATAAAGCCCCACGATCTGAAAAAAAAGGCCGCAACTGTTTTTGATCCCGACGGACAGCCACCTCATCTACAATAGTAGGCAAAGGTTTGCGCACCGTTGCTAAATTCTGAGTTGCTTTTGCAATTTCTTGAAACATTTGTTGATCTTTAGCCATTGAATCCTCCAGAAATAAATTTTATTAAATTGTACAAACTGTTTTAATTTTACCATTCTTTAACTATCTGACCTATAACAATCTTCAGAACAACGATTGTCTTACAATTTCTTTAATTAAAGACTTTTAACTTGCATTATAATATGATTAATTACTATTATAACTATAATTATAAATTGAAACCGGTGATACCCTTATAAAAGTTGTTAATCGCAAAAACCAACCCTATTTATGATTCGACAAATTGATTTATTTGAGAGAGGTCCATACTATGTTATTCAAATCCACTTACGATTCACCCTTTGGCGAAATTACCTTACTCAGCGATGAAGACACCCTACTTGGCTTAAAATTCTTTAACCAAAAAACCATCGGCCGCACCGATAATCTCGACCAAGCACAACCTACCGACACCACCCCCATCGCCGCAGTAAAATTCTGGTTAGATCGCTATTTTGCAGGCGAAAAACCAGCCATCAACGAACTACCCTTAAACACCGAAGTTCAAAACATGAACCACCAAATCTTAAAAAACCTGAGAAAAATTAAAGAGCGTGAACTAGAGCGGGAAAGCCTCGAATACTAACCCAATAAAAGCAGTTAGGCCAAAATTAACTTTTACCTAACTGCTTTTTATTGCCCTGTTTTAAAACCACACCGCCTCAGATTAAAAAGCCATTATGTGATATTTTTTTAGCTGCAATCCTGCTATACTTAGGTCACTTCTTACAAAGCGAGGTCTTCCTTATGTTTTATCGCAGTACGTATCAAACCCCTTTAGGCACCGTTATTTTATTAAGTGATGCCACAGCTCTACGGGGCTTATGGTTTGCGGATCAAAAATATTGTGGCGCCCAATATGATCTAGAAAAAACTGAAGTTCAAGACGCACCACCAATCACCGCAGCTAAAACTTGGTTGACACAATATTTTGCAGGGGAAAAACCAGCCCCGACCCAATTAACATTAGCCCCAGAAGTCACGCCCTTTCGACAACGGGTACTAAACGTTTTGCAGACCATCCCTTACGGCACAACCACCACCTATCAAGCCATCGCCCAGCAGCTTTCAGGAACAAACTTATCCCGGGCCGTGGGGGGTGCTGTGGGCCACAACCCAATCTCCATCATCATCCCTTGCCACCGCGTCCTTGGCAGTGACGGCGCATTAACCGGCTATGCAGGCGGTGTAGACCGTAAAATCGAATTATTACGTTTAGAAGGACTGAACAACTATGCTTAAAACCCAATGGCAGGCTATTGAACAAAACGATGCCCAGTATGACGGCACTTTTTGGTACGCTGTCCAAACAACTAAAATCTTTTGCCGACCGTCTTGTCCCTCACGGCTGCCAAAGCCAGAGCATATTTTAATTTATCAAACCCCTGAAGCAGCAATGGCCGCGGGTTATCGCCCCTGCAAACGCTGTCGACCATTAAATCAGCCAGTGGATAATCAAACCTGGGTGGCCGAAATCAATACTATCTTAGCGCAAAATTATGCGCAGCCTTTTTCTTTAGAGCAACTGGCACAAACCGTTCACGGCTCCAAGTCTTATTTATGGCATGTCTATAAAGCCATTACCGGCTTAACCCCTCAGCAAAAGCTTATGGCCATCCGACTTACGCAAGCCAAACAGCGCTTAGCCACTTCTTCTGAAAGTATTACCACCATTGGCCAGCAGGTTGGTTTAACCAATACAGCTTACTTCATCAAAAAATTTCGTGAAGCCTATGGTTTAACCCCTAAACAATATCAACTACAACAAAAAAAGCTGTGAACTACTCAACCTTATTTGAATACAAGCTTTTTTCAGAAAAAAGGTCGAAGCCTCAAATCAATTTTGAAGCCTCGACCTTTTAAATTGTCATTACATTTAGTTTATTCTAAGCCATATGACAGTCCCTAATTTTATAAAAGTCCGCCTAATAAGGCTTGTTGATATTTTGCAGTAAGCTGCTGTAATTGATTCGCAACGGCCGTTAACTGAACTTGTCCTTGATATTCTGGTGCCACAACTTGAGATACCATCATCTTCAGATAGTCTGGTAAAACTTCATTTAAAAATAGACGCTGCTGTTCTAAACGATTCCGATCCATCAATGCGGGTACCGTAGCTTCAATTTGGATTAAAAATAAGGCAGGAACGACGGTAGTCTGAAATGCCTGATTTTTTTGTCCAGCGGCTAAAAAGTCCGCCACAGCTTTTAACCAGGCGGTGTAGCGAGTGGTAAATTCCTGAGCAAGTTCTGGCATTGTTTGTAAGTCCTGGCGAAAAGCTGCCGAACTAGATGCCACTAAAGTGACTAACTCCAAAAAGACCTGTGGAAAAGCCGTCGCATATTCAGCCGGTGTCTGTACTTCTGGTATTGTCTGCTGGGTCATGAATTTAAAATAACGGGTAACCACCGCTTTAATCACCGCTTCTTTAGAAGGGAAATATTGATAAAGTTTCCCCCGACTAACGCCCATAATTTTGGCAATTTGGTCCATTGTCAGCGTCACAAATCCCGATTCAACAATAGTTTGATTTATTTTAACAATCATTTGTGTCCGTCGCTCTTCTTCTGTTGGCATACAATGCGCCTCCTTTAGTAAACAAATCTATTGTACTGGTTTTAACAAAAAAGTCAAATTGAACAAAATTGATATTTTTTGTTGATTTTGTTTTTTACAGCGTGTTATGCTCTTTTCAGCAAATAAAGCTTAAAAAAATTTCTGAGGAGCTCTTTAAATAATGCAAAATAAAAATGAAACAATTTTAGTCACTGGTGGCACTGGTTTTGTGGGAAGTTGGGCAATTGTTGCCTTATTGCAACAAGGTTATCGTGTAAAAACAACTTTACGGAATCTAGAAAAAATACCAATGGTTCAGGCAGCTATTGCCACAAAAGTAGATGCAGGTGATCGCCTATCCTTTGTTAAAGCTGATTTAATCAGTGATGCTGGCTGGGTTGAAGCCATGGCTGGGGTAGATCGTGTGCTGCACGTTGCTTCACCAATGCATACAGCAGATTCGGCAGATATTCAAACATTTTTAGGCCCACAACGGGATGGGGATGAACGGGTATTGCGTTTTGCAGCAGCAGCCAATGTCAAACACGTTGTCATCACCTCTGCTGCCGCCGCTGCTAAACCCGACGACAACAGTACAAATCAGCATTCTGACGAAACAGTTTGGACCAAGCCCAATGATCCTGTTCAAAATCCCTATCAACGTTCTAAGGCACTGGCAGAAAAAGCAGCCTGGGCTTGGATGAAAGATTATGATGGGCCCATGCAATTAAGCACCGTTTTGCCCACTGCCGTTTTTGGACCAGTTTTAATGCCACAAAACAACAGCTCTCAACAACTGATTACCCGAATGATTAAGGGCCAAGTTCCTGGTGTCTTTAATCTCGGTTTTGATATTGTTGATGTCCGAGACCTAGTTGCCTTAGAAATATTAGCAATGCAAAGTGATCAAGCTGCTAATCAGCGTTATTTAGCGGTTGGCGACCACATGAGCATGAAAGCTATCGCCCAAACCCTTAAAAATCAGCTGCCTGACCTAACCCCTAAATTGCATATTCGAACAATTCCTAATTGGGTATTACGCTTAATCAGCCGTTTCAACGCCAATGTGGCCGTTTTTATCGGTCTATTAAACCGGACTTTCCGTTACACCTCGGCCAAAGCCAAAAATCAACTGAACTGGCAACCGCGTCCGGCTGAAACAACTATTATTGATGCTGCCAAACAAATGTCTGCTTTGGGCTTACTCGATTAAATTCAAAAATACCGTCAAAATTGAAGTTCCGTAATGCCTTCAATTTTGACGGTATTTTTATAAAATTAATTAACTTTAAGCATCTTGAACCTTTTGCTGTTCAAAGTGTTTAGACCACAAGTTCAGGCCTAAAGCGAGCAACATTAAAATTAAGGCCATGATCATAATATTGCGTAATCCCGTATGTAGAATTTGGCGCATCTGCGGAATTAAGGCTTGCGGTAACGACTTTAAGTTCGTTGCATCCGTTAATTTATTCATCATGTTCATCGTAATTTTGCCATGACTGGCCTGAACCCCTTGCCGTAAAGCATGATTCATAATTAAGCCAAAAACAGACGCAGTGAACGTCTGACTCAGCATCCGAATTAAGAAACTAAAAGACGTTGCCACGGGGATATCTTCACGTAACGCATCGGTTTGTACCTTAACTTGTAATTCATTAAAGCACATCCCGTTACCAAAACCTTCAAAGGCCGCTGCTACTAATAAAATCCAATAAGGTGTTTTGATGCCAAAAACCACCAACAATACAAACGAAACCGTTAACGTTAAAATACCCACTGTGATCACCCGCTGCGGGGACAAATAACGCCGTAACGGTGCCACCGAACCGGAACCCATAAAGTTAGTGAACGACCCTGGAATCTGTGTTGCCCCACCGACTAAAGCGCTGGTGGCTAATAACCCCTGGGCCCACATTGGCGTGTAAATCAAAAAACCGACAAACGCCCCCCAGATCAATGTAAACAAGGTAAAATCAACAACCAAAGCTCGATTTTTAAACAGCCGATTTGGAATAATTGGATCCGCTGCCTGTTTTTCAAAGTGCAATAAACTGCCTAAGCAAGCTACCGCTACGATCATCAGAGCTAAAACTAAAAAGCCATTGGCACTGCCGATCATTTCAATGCCAGATAATAACGCAATTAAGCCGATCACCATTAAAATAATCCCGCGGTAATCAATAACTTTTTCCTGACTGTGACTTTCTTCAAGCTGATAATAAATCTGAACAAGTATTGCGGACAATAAGCCAATGGGGACATTGATATAAAAAACCCAGTGCCAACTGAATGTATCAACAATATAGCCCCCGATTAACGGTCCAATGATTGTGGCCATACTATAACTGGCAGACACAAAGCCCAGTACCTGCATTCGTTTTCTCGGATTTTTGAACAAGCGGGCATAAATAATATAGGGCAACGACACCACTCCGCCATTCCCAATACCGGCAATTGCCCGGGCAATAATCAAAAAAGTCATATTCGGTGCTAAACCTTCCAATAATGAGCCAACAACAAAAAAGCCGGCCGCTAATTGATAACTGCGCTTATTTCCCACATGCTCATCGAATTTACTCCATAACGGCGTGCTGACCGCCGTGCCTAACAAAAATATCGCCACAATCCAGCCCATCATTTCAATCCCATGTAGATCTGAAATAATGGCCGGCAAAGCTGTATTAATAATTGTATTGTCGATACCACTCATCGCATTAGAGAGCAGTAAGGCACAGGTCACAATAATAACGTTGCGTCTTGACAAAAAGTCCACTTCTTTCTGAAAATAATCATACTTTTCTATTTTACACTAACTGTCAATAGCTACGACCTAAAATTAATGAGGAAACCGTTTTCATTTAAACCGCACAAAAAAAGCCAGCTTAAATCGCTGACTTTTCTAAAGAATCGTTAATCTTTAATGCCCCGTGCTAAAATTTCTCGAGCCAATTGTAAATAATGGGCATCTTCTTCAGGATCTTGGGATGTTAAAATTTGTGGCCCGTTTTCAGTAATTGCAATCGTATGCTCATATTGTGACGACCAGCGGCCATCTGCCGTAACGTAATAAACCCATGAATCATCGGGATCTGTCACTTCTTTTGGCATTAGTTCATAGGTGCCTTCATTAATCATCGGTTCAATGGTTAAGGTCATCCCTTTTTTCAAACGAATGCCCTTGCCGGCCACACCATAAGCCGGTACATCTGGATCTTCATGCATCGTTGGTTGGATGCCATGCCCAATCAAATCCCGGACATCGCCATAACCGTGAACGACTTCGGTGTATTGTTGAATGGGATAGCCGATATCCCCTAGACGGTTGCCGATCACCGACTGCGCAATGCCTAAATAAAGCGCCTGCTTTGTCACCGTCATTAATTTCTGGGTGGCTTCACTGATCTGGCCCACACCATAACTCCAGCAAGAATCACTCTCATAACCATCCAAATTAATCGTCATATCCACCTTGACCAAATCGCCCTCTTTTAAATAAAGATCTTTTCTAGGCGTTCCATGGGCAACTTCATCGTTGACATCGACGCAAGTGGCATACTTATAACCTTCAAAACCCTTTTCCGACGGCGTACCACCGTGGCTTGTAATATAATGATCGGCGAATGCTTCAATTTCATAAGCCGAAATGCCTGGCTTAATTAAATCTCTTAAGCCTAAATGAACCCCCGCCAGCAACTGCCCTGACCGACGCATGCCTTCAATTTCTCGTGCTGATTTTAATGTAATCATAGTGCCCTCCAATAAAGAATATCCTTATTTTACACTTTCTTTACCTATCCGTTAACCTAAAAATAATTAACGATGCTTCCGCTGCTTCACGGCCCGCATCTTTTGGGTCATTTGTGCCTTGCTGCCAAACATCCGCTTAATCTTTTCTTGTTCCAGCTGCCGATCATTCAAGCCGCTATAACTCATTTCCGCCTGTAGCTTACGATAACTCTTTAACCGTTCCTCTGATAAAGTGCCATCCACAATAGCTGCTTTAACCGCACACCCTGGTTCACTTTGATGGGTACAATCTCTGAACTTACACTGCTGGGCTAAGCTATCAATGTCTTCAAACGTTTTGGACAAGTCGCCCACATAAATTTGTAGCTCCCGCATCCCTGGCGTATCAATCACCACACCACCATTTGCTAATGGTAACAACTGCCGATGCGTTGTCGTATGCCGACCTTTATCGTCATCTTGACGGATCTCCTTAGTTTCCAAAACCGTTTGTCCAAGCAGTCCATTGATCAACGTTGACTTGCCCACACCTGAAGACCCTACAAAAGCAACCGTTTCTGTGGGTTGAATATACGTTAACAATGATTCATAACCACTTTGGTCAACCGCTGAGCAGACCACTACCGACACCCCAACACTGACTTCCGCCAAATCCCGAATTTTTGCTGATACATCCTCACACAAATCCGCCTTCGTCAGAACAATCACCGGTGTGGCGGAACTCTCCCAAGCCAGCGTCAAATACCGTTCCATCCGCCGCAAGTTAAAATCCGCATTTAAAGACATACAGATAAAAATCGTATCAATATTTGCGGCAATAATTTGCCCGTCGGCCCCATTACCCGCAGCCCCTCTCGCCAAAACACTATGGCGTGGTAAAATTTGATGAATCACCATCTGTTCAGAAACCGAAGCCGTTGGCGCCACCATTACCCAATCGCCCACCGCCGGAAAACGTGTCTGACCCGCCGCCTCATAAGCTAACTTTCCAGTCACCACCGCCGAACGTGGCCCATCTACCGTCATCACCTGATACAACGTCCGATGCTGCGCAATGACCCGAGCAATGATCAAATCCTTAAATTCAGCCGCCGCCTGTTCAAAAACTGTCGTTAAACCATATTTTTTTAAATTTGTAATCAAAATTATAACCTCTTTTTTTAAATTAGAGCGTGAACCAACACGGTTTGATTTTGAGCATAGCCTAGACTAACGCCGTGAGCGGTTTTCGCTTACAAGTTAGACGTAGCTAAGCGCAAAAATCAGTGTAGGTGAACGCGTTTTAAATTAGAGATAATATGAAATGACCCCCTAGATTGCCAATTCGGGGATTCAGGAAGATAATGTTTATAACCAAAACAAACAC
>NZ_RHOY01000021.1 GCF_003946725.1 Agrilactobacillus yilanensis
GCTCGAGGCTTTCCCGCTCTAGTTCGCGCTCTAAACGCGCTCGAGCTTACTGACAATTTACATAACTACGCCTTACTCACAAGCCAAAACCGGGCTTATGTCGGGTCTATTTTGTGTGAGTTTTCTTAAACGCGCTCCAAAAGACTGATTTCTGCGCTTAGCTACGTCTAACTTGTAAGCAAAAATCGCTCACGGCGTTAGTCTAGGCTATGCTCAAAATCAACCCGTCTTTTTTCGCGCTCTGGGTTTGAAACGCGCTCACTAGAGCAAAGCTCTCACCTAACTACGAATTATTCATAAGCGAAGTGCACTTATTTCATAATTCTAGGTTAGTGCTCGAGGCTTTCCCGCTCTAGTTCGCGCTCTAAACGCGCTCGAGCTTACTGACAATTTACATAACTACGCCTTACTTACAAGCCAAGTTCGGGCTTATGTCGGGTCTATTTTGTGTGAGTTTTCTTAAACGCGCTCCAAAAGACTGATTTCTGCGCTTAGCTACGTCTAACTTGTAAGCAAAAATCGCTCACGGCGTTAGTCTAGGCTATGCTCAAAATCAACCCGTCTTTTGTCGCGCTCTTTTACTTAAGATTTAGTCTGGCGGTTGTCAGGTTGGGTAGGAGTTGTTGGTTGATGAGTGTGTGGCTGTTGATGAGGTAGGTTGTGTCGGTTAATTCGGTGAGTAGTTTGGTTAGGTTGCTGTATTCCTTTAGGCTTTTAGACATGATTTTGGCGAACATTAGGCTTTTTTCTTCAGACATTTTAAATAAAATTTCGGTTTCGAAGTCGTTGGCCATTAATAGGTCGTTTGCGGTAGGTTCAAATTCGGGATTATTTAAGATTAAGGAGATGCCATACTGGCTGCCTTGTTTCAAAGTTCTAGCTAAGGGGCCTTTCATGTTAAAATTCAAGGCTTTGGCATTGTCGATGAAAACGGGTAGAGGATGATACATACTGCCAGAGTTGCGGGCTTCTGCTGCAAAGCCGCTTAGCAGGTAATCCAAGACGAATTTGCGCAAAGGTAAGGAAAATGAGCTGCAACGGATGACGTGCAATTCTCCTTGGCCGTCAAAGAAGTGCCGCCATTTTAAGGTTTCTTGATAAGTGAATGGATCTTGATCAATCAGGTCTTTGAGCTTTGTTAAAATGGCTTTATCAGATAAATAAGTGGGTAAATTAGAAAATTTAAAGGTTGCCGTTTGTTTGGTTAGTCCGGTCAGCATGGCTTGGTTAATCTGTTCCACTTGACTGCCGCTTAAATTAAAAGCTGGTCGGCACATGTCGGTGAGTTGGTTAATTAAGGCTAGGGTCGTGGCTTCAGCGTAATGATTGTTAATGCTTTGACGGATAACGGCAAAAGGATCCAAATGAATTGGGGTTTGATTTAAGCTGAGACTTTTTACTTTAGGGAAATCTTGAGCGGTGAAATAGGCGCGATTTTTGTCTTCTGTTAAGAAAATAACCGCACTTAGATTGGCTTGGGTCATTTGTCGTAGGATCTGTTGGATGAATTTGAATTTGGTAGGACTATCATCCCCGAACAACAATAAGTCTCTATCGGATAATTCGGTGTTACCATAAGGCCAATTGACGATCATTTCACTCGTGGTACTCTTGCCTAGGTAAAACTGCATTGTGGCTGGACTTAAATTTTTAACGGGCAGCGGTCGAGCTGGCTCGTAAGTGGTATTGCCAGCGGTCAAAGCCGCTTGAGGGGATGTCCCATCCGTTTCGGCAGCGTTGGCGTCTGAAGCGGCTTTTTTAGCATGGTGGTTAGTCAGCCGCGTTTCATTTGTGAGATGGGTTTGCAGCAGATCTTTAAGCTGAAAATCAAATTCGGCGCTTTGAATGAGTTTTTGAATTTCCTCAGGGGTATTCAAGACATAAGTGTAAATATCGCTCAAAGGGACGTTAACGATAGTATTGCCGGTGACTTCATCCCGTTGTACGGTTCTAAAGGCATTTTGCGTACTGGCAACAAAACGAAAAGCATCCCCATAATAGCGGTGCAGGCGATGACTTACTTCAAAGTCGGCTCGGAATAAGGCATCTTTAACACTATCTATTTTTTTCAAGATGGTTGGGGCAATGGTGTCTTTAGGCAGTTGCTGTAGGCTCGTTAAAAAGATCCGAGCTAAAAATAGTTTGGTGTAGTCTTGCATAAATGAAGGCCCTAAATCTTCAATCATCGTGGTTAAATTAGCTTCAGCAAACGGCTGAGGGCCTAAAATAATTGGCAGTAAATACATTACGGGATGGGCAATATTTTTAAGATCCAAGCCCATCAGCAAAATGTCATCGGTTGCTAAACCAACTTTGGATAAATTATTGACAGTCAGTAGATTATCGTTCGTATCTAGGCCAAAATCACGGGCGTAATGCCGCAGTATTTTGATGGAAATCGGCAGCCATAAGAAATCTTTTTGATAAAGCAGCCCACTAATTTCTTTGTAGGCAGTGATCTGCTGTAAGCTGGATTTTAAAGCGTTATCTGAAGTATTCACGTCCCAAATATCATTAAATAAATTGTGATAATGTAATAAATTATGAATTTGCGGGATAGCGGCAGCCACTTGATTATGCTGGAAGTATTGCTGCCAAGTCGTGACCTTATTCGTATTTTTTGTAACAGAAATAACATCAAAGGCCAAGGGTTCTACGGCATGGTAACGGTTTAATTCAAGTTTTGGATTATCTTGAAGTTTAGAAACCAGCTCAGCTTTTGGCATAAAGAGCGTTGTTTGATAGCTGCTGGCAATGATCTTATCAGTTTCTTTATCTTCCACCACAGTTTCACGAATGGCCCAGGAATTATGGAGAATATAAGGTGATAACTGATGGTGACAAATCAAGGCCAGTGTATTCCAGATCCCCGCAAAGGTAATTAAGTTGGAGACCGGCCGCTCCAAGTCTTTAGTACCAAAGCCTTGAACGCCGATATTTTCAATCATTGTGGTCTGTTTATTAGGAATCAGACCGTCTAAAGCGAAACTAGGTTTCATATATTGATTCAGCTGATTTAATAATTTGATTTGAGATTGAGGCTGATAAAAAGAAATATGATAAATGGACTGTTCTGTTGTGATCGTTTTAGCAGCATAATATAAACTCAAATTTTGTTGAATCCGCTGAATTAATGCTTGCCAATCAGCGGGATTTAATTCAGTTTTGTCTACCGGTTCGCCTAAAAGATTTTCCAGATCAGTCATCGTTTTTACGGTGAAGAATTTTTCAAACACTTGATCGTCCGGATAATTTTGGAAATGCAGTTCTAATGGGGGGATGATCTCATAATAAGGGCTATGGTCAGCAGTCTTGAAATATTCAATGATGCCCTTTAGAATCGTGCGATCCGGATAAATATGGGCAAAGCGAACGACAAGGGGTTGATCCGCATTTAATTGGAATAAAAACGTATTGTGGCGTCGAAAATTTGTTAAAATTTCAGCTAGAATATGGGCGTAGTTTGCTTTGAGATGATTGGTTTGTTTTGCGGTGAACCGAATCCAATGGTTAAAGTACGAGGTATCTGCTTGATATAAGCTACCTTGCATCATCAAATAAGGCAGGAGCCCCGCCGGTGAAATTTGCGTTTGAATTTTTTCATTGAGGGTTACATCGTCTAACATTTCATCATAGACTAAGCGATAGCTCAGCAGTAATGGCGAAAACGGTGAGAAATAAAAAGCATGTTTCGTTTTAATCGCGCCAATGTAAAATAAATTACGGATTGTTTCCGGAAAGGCAATGTCGTGAAGATGGTTATCGATATGCTGTTGAATTTGCGCTAATAATTGGGTCACGTTATCTTTTAAATATTTTGTCCAAGTGGTTAGACTTAAGGTCATTTCGTTATCCAATAAAAATTGGCAAATTTGGTCTAAAGAGGCTTGAATATCTTCAGGCAGTTTTAAAGGTAACGGTTCAAAATCACCTTGATCATTAAGTTCACCATAAAAATGCTGCTTTTTAATCATTTGCGTTTCAATGTTTAACAGCTGTTGCTGGCTGGCATTCAAATAGTAGACTTTATTTCGTTCAATGAGCTTATCTTGATCAAAATAAATCCCATTTGGTGCTTGGCGGCGCAAATTTTCAATAGCAAAATTAGATAAACTCTGTTTCACAATCCGTTCATGGCTGAACTGAAAGCGCAAAGGTACAAGATGATCATAAATGTTCAACGTTAAAATCGTGAACTCAATTTTAGATTGTTGTTTTAATAGTTCCGAGAAATCTAATTCAGTGGTTTGGCTAATAAAAAACTCTTGCAAGTTTTGTTCAGAAATTGGAATTCGTACGGGATTTTGGTTATTGGCCCCTAGAAAAGTAATCGCTGGTGCATCTGTGTGCAGGACAATTTGATAATAACCGCGATTAGAAACGTCTAGACTGAAAAATGGCGCAATAGTTAAAAAGTATTTTGGATCAAACGGTAAGATAGCAAATTTAAAAATTAAAGGTAAGTGTTCTGAACTGGAACCGTAGTGAATTTGACCATAATAAATTTGATTCGGATCAACGTGTTCAATATTTACAATAATCGTCCGGTTAACAATCTTAATCAGATCGCTGAGGTCGGTTTTGCCTTGAAAGAAAAAAGACTGGTTGTGATCAATGGCATCCGGGTCTAAAGGTGCATTAAACGGTAATCTTAAAATAACTTGATCGCTAATCTGGTTTGGCTTTAAGAAGGCCAAAATACTATATTCTTTAGCACTGTGATTTTGTGTTGGTTCATCGGCATAGTGTTTTTGCTGCAGCCAGAAAGTGAAGTGTTGATTCAGCCGTTGAATTTTGTCGGCTTCTAACTGGATTTTAATGCCCGTTTTCTTTAAGAAATTTTGCCGAGCAGCCGTAATTTGATCATAGGTTAAATCGGACCAATTGGCTAAATTCTGATATTTTTGATAATCCTTTGGGTTTTCAAAGTAGACATAGTTATCAATATGCTGTTCGGGACTGTTATTAACGATAATTTGTTTTAATTCTGAAAACAGCTTTTGATTGCTTAATAAGCGCTTGGTGGTGGTCGCTGCGCTCGTTTGTTTTAATTCTGGGTCGTAAAACATTTGATGGGCAACGTAATCGGTAGCGGTTAAAGCGTCTTTTTTATAGAGTTGATAAATGGCCGCCAACTGCTGCGGTAATTGATCGGTTTTAGTTCTCAAAACCCGGTGTAAAATATCAGATACGACGGCACGTTCACCGGCTTTTAAAGGGGAGGCTGCATTGGCCAGCTTTAGACCGTTTAAAATATTATCTAAGGCAAAAGGCCCGCCGCTATCTTCTAAATCCCGCGCATTATAAATAATGTTAGGTGTGGCTTCGGTGATCAGATAAATAATCATAGTTTGTTTAAAAATAGCTTGTTGGCGTGTGACGAGATGCTGTAAATTTAATAGGAAATTGGTATGTGTGCGTTGACCTAATGGGACAATAATAGCCTTAAGCTGGTCTTGTTCTAATGCAATCGTTTGATAAATACTATGGCCGTTATTTACAATAAACGGTTTGACAGGCATTGTTTTTGTTTGTTGAATTTCATTAAATAATTGATCAACCGCTGCTTGGCTTTCCAGGGCTAAATAATAACGGCTGCCCGCTTTAAAATGGCCATCGTGGAGCCAGTTAGTAAGCTGTACGACTAAAAAATCAAAATAATCTTCGTCCAAGGTCACCCCTCCTTGTCTTTATGAATTGGGAACATTTTCAGTGATTTTTAAAGATGCGATTAGTGCCTGGGCAAATTGATCAAACTCAGCGACACTTTGACGGTCTTGCGGTCGTAAGACATAATTTTTTGAAATATGATAAAACAACTCAAATAACGCTAAAGTTAGCTGAAATTGATAATGATGCTCACCGACAGAATCTGTGGCGGCTAAGTGAATGGTAATCGTTGTCTGCGCCACGGACATATAATAAATTGAAATATTTAAAGGATTAATTTTTTGCTGTTTGGCTAGATCAATATTTGCGCCAGCTGAACCTGGTGCATGATACCAGGCTTTTAACCCGGCATAACAGTATTTTGCTAAGGCCTCGTTAAAGTACCCTTGTTGAACTTGTAAATAACTATTTAAATAAAAATCATAAGTTTTATCAGTAAAGAGTTGGGCATTATGGTCGAATAAAAACAAGATTCGGAGCAATAGTTTTGTATGCACCACATCAGAAGTGGGTTTATCAACATAATAACTATAAAAATCGCTGACCCAGTTGCTTGGTAAACTGTGATTGTTTAAGGCACTTAAGACATATTCGCTTTTATCGGACACTTTGTGAAAGCTCCCCAGCAAAATGGCGAGTTCCGGATTGCGCAGAACTATCGGATCACAAGCTGCAAGGCCTTTTAAAATTCGTGTTTGCGGCTTGGGTGGAAACATTAGGAAAAACAAGGTGTTATAAAGTGGCGGTCGACCAATGTTTGGCATAGCAATATCGTGGAGAAAGGTTAAAATTTCACGAATGGAAAAAATAGCGTTATCCGCTAACTGGGCTTTGATGAGCAAATATTTAATGCTGCTGAGCACTTGCGGATGTGTCAAAATATAATAATTTGTGTGCAAAGTAGAGTGGATATTTTGGTTGGTATCCGCTTGATAGGCTTGGTAAAAGGGATTCTTATAAGCATTGGCCGCAAAGATCTTACTTGTCAGCTGATCAAATAGGGCATTTTGAGTTGAGATACTATCCAAAGGACAGGCGGGTTCATCGTCCACAAAAATAATTTGAATGGTCCGCGTAATGACATTTCGTGGTTGATTGTCTAAAATCTTAGTGGCTTGGATTAAGTTGACTAGTTCAGTGTAGGTGCCTAATTTATTCGCCAAACGGTAAAACCGTTTTAATAGATCCGTATGAATAGTCATCAACTGATGGTAAGTCGTTTTAGCAGTGAGCCCCCGGTCGCTGAAGTTATGAAAATCTCGTAACAGCCGTTGATCCATCGGGACTTCAGCGTTGTTGCCTAAACCGGCATCATCTTTAACATGTAAATTTGGGAGTTCAAATAATTTTGATTTTTTAGTGCGTAATGCTGCTAATAACTGTGATTTGCCAGTCCCGCTGGCGCCACAAATCAAAGTTAGACTGCGATTGCTGCCTTCAAGCGTTCCTAAAAGATCGGTTAAGATGGTCTCAGCAGGTAAAGGAACGTTTAAGTAACTTTGTAAATCCGTTAACTCGGTATAGCCGTCCACAACAGATATTGCCGAGGAAATATCCAATTGGCTAAACAATTGGGATAATCGACTTTCGTTAGACGTCTGGGTATCTTTTGCAGCGGCTGAAACTTGGTAGTAGTCCAGTAATTCTTGTAGCACCTGTAATGTTTTTTGGTCAATCATTTCGGGACGATTTATAAATTGCGTTAAGTATTGTAATCGTTGTAAAGAACGTTCAGGAATTAGATTATTTTGATTTAAGAGTTGTAAAATATCGTTAAAGTATTGTGGGGTGATAGGTAAAGCGCGAATAATAGGAAATTGATATTTCAAAGCTGCGATTAATTTTTGCAAAAGTTGGTCAAATGTTACTCGGTTCTTTGCCATGGCGCGATACCTCCTTTTTGAAGTTAACTTGCCTAATATTAACATTTTAATGAAGCTTTATTTAAGCATAAATTGTTGATTTTTCAACGAGATATGATCTGTGATTTAGTGAACGAAATAGATCATAAAAATAATGAGTTTTTATAAGAAAATTGGCCCTATAGGAATAAATTGTAGCAAAAAATAGCAATAAATTACATAGAAAAAGAGATTTAATTCGTAGACGCGTTAAGGACATTTTTTTACGGACAAATAAATAGAACCAGACTTTTCCCAGATTTGGGGATTGACTGGTTCTAATGTTGTGGCGTTAAGGTGTGCATAGCTACTGAATTGGGTTTCTCTAGAATTTTTAAGAAATTTTAGCGCTATTTTGTATTAAATTGGCTTTTAATAATTCTAAGTTCGCTTCACTTAAAGTGGGCGTGCTGTCTTTGACTAAGATCATCAGTGCTTTGATAAAAAAATGCGTTTGTTTTTGATAAAAAAGACTTTTCTGTAAAGGCGTAAGATCAAGTGTTGTTAGATCAAAACCAACTTCTTCAAACAACCAATGGGCTATTAAAGGATTCGCGAGGAGATAGTCAAAGTCTTTGATCATTTCAGTTTTATCAGACCAAAGCTGTTCGGGTAAGATTTCACGATGCGTCAAAATTTTATCATAGACATAATCTTGATAGCGTGATAGCTTTAAGTTTTGATTATTAATAACTTGCTTTTCTAAAACTAAAAGATCTTGATAGTTCAGATTTTTCATCCTAAACACCTTCTTTTTTGGAACCTGTGCGTTTAAATAACTAAGTTAATATGAATTATTTAGTGTAATTATATTTTAAGACAAAATAATGTATTGGGACTTCCAAAAATTTTAATTTCTACTAGGCTTTTTGAAAGTATTTAAAGTAAACGGAGGGATAGATTCATGGCAGTAAAAAAATATTATGCAGTGGCCCGGGGACGTAAAGTTGGTATTTTTACCGATTGGCCGACAACCGAAAGATTAGTTCGCGGCTATCAAAATGCCCGATATAAAAGTTTTACCGATCGTGCCAGCGCTGAGGCTTTTATTCAAGAAAATCAGCACAGCAGTCGTCCACAAGCAGTAGGTAAATCGGCCAAACCAGCAAAATCAGCTGAGGTTGTTGACCTAACCCAAGCAACAGCTGTATTTTTTACCGATGGCGGTTCACGGAATACCGGTAACGTTGCCGGGGGGCATGTGAAGGCCACAGATAAAGCAGCTTGGGCTTATTTAATCGAGTATCAAGGGCAGAAAATTGCAGATTCAGCTGGCGAATATGGTGCGACCAACAATCGGATGGAGATTATGGCATTGCGCAATGCGCTGCAGAAATTTATTGCGCTAGATTTGAATCACGAAAAATTGATTGGTATTTTGGACTCGCGCTACGTGCTGGATGCGGTTAACAAAGGCTGGTTGCAAGGTTGGCAGCGGCGGGGCTTTAAAAAAGCAGATGGGACACCACCGCTAAATGTGGCATTATGGCAGGAAATCAGTCAGTTGTTACCGGCATTCACCGCCTTAACTTTAACTTGGACAAAGGGCCACGCTACAAATACAGGGAATGTTTATGTGGATCAGTTGTTGAATCAGACGATGGATCAAATGCAATAAAACAGTTATTGGTGATAAAAAAAGGGCTAGATCAAATTTTGATCTAGCCGCGCAAACGCTAACTTAATTTTTAGAGCGTCACCGTTTTAAATATAAGCCGCCGATTAAAAGTAAAAGGCAGCCACTGGTAATGAGGCTGATAATCAACCAAATTTTAGCCCAGTCAGGTCCAGTTGCTGTTTGAATTTTTTTTTCGTCCACCGCTTGTCGGGTTTGGTTACTGATCGTAAAGGTTCGGTTTAAATGAAAAACCTTCGCACCAGAAGTAAGCCGCAATTTTAACCGATAAGTACCAGTGGGTAAGGGCTGCTGGTTGGTGGCGATTTTGTGTCTTAAAGTGGAATTGGGTGCCATTTCAAAATCTTTAACCATTTGGCGCAGTAAGGCTTTAGTGGTGCCTTTTTTATAGACGGCAGCCTCTATTTTAATTTTACCGAACATAACGGGACTGGCATTATGGACAACGGCCACTAATTCAGGTTGGCCGCCAGCAGATTGCAGCGACACCTTGTCCAAACTAAGTTGAGGTAAAAGTGGGGTTTGTTTTTCAGCACGAATCATGATCGGAATAATCATCGAAAATTCATTTTGAATTTGGGTCGTCGTTTTTTGTGCCGCTTTAGGCAGACGATGAACATAAATACTACCTAAAAGGGTCCCGATCAGATCAGTTTTTGGTAACTGAATTTGATAAGTAACGGCCTGTTTGGTGTTAGGTGCTAATGAAAACTTTTGGATCGCTGATTGATCCGAGACAAGCAGTTCGGGGAGAGTATGGGCCAAACTTTTATCTTTTGGCTGATCTGTAGGGATGTAATTGATTCGACCATAACTGGAAGTCGTGGCTGTTAACAAGCGGGCTTCAAAGTCTAAAGTCTCCGTAGCGCTTAAATTCGCCACTTGGGTGGTCAATGTATAGCGTTGCTGGGGTTGGGCAATGAGTGAGAAATAATCTAGGGTCGTATCTGATTGTGCGGCGCTATGAATCGGGGTAATTGTAAAATCAGCGCCAGCAGCCGTTACGGTTTTGGGGGCTTGTAAAGCAATAAAGCAGCTTAAAGTACTTAAGATTAGAAATAACAGCCCTTTTTTTAAAAACATGAAACGCTCCTTATCAAAATGTTAGGGGGAAGTTTAACTAATAATAATCATAATATCTAAAATATAATACTATATTATGACTAAAAAATCTAGATTCAAAATTATAATAGTGGGCGATTATTTTTGGAATAAGTGATTTTAAAGGTGATAGGGCACGAGATTATTTAAGTAACGAATATTTTTAGAATATATCCTGTTGAGTTTCGTTTTTTGACAATTTCAGCAAACAGCTTATACTATTTAGTGAAATTAGATACAATTCTTTTTTAATATGTCGCATATTCGGCAACATTATTCAGCGGCTGACCACTTTGGGCAGTCGCCTCGTTTTTTTTTGAAATAAGTTATAAATATTTTTAGGATAGGGTGCAATGGAAAATAGAAAAAAATTCAGCTGGTCGATCATCTTTTCGATATTATCAACATTAGTGTTGACCGGCGTTGTAGTGGCTGCTTTTCATCTACTCAGTGATCAGACGTATATGCAGGGACCAAGTTTTTGGCTTGTCTGGAATACAAAGGTATTGGCGGTTTTGGCCAGTGTGGGCGTTCCAATAGTGATTGGCATGACTTATACAGCTAAGTCGCCGATACCGCATCGGGGTGTTTTGTGTCTGTTAATTTTGGACTTAATAGTTCAAATGCTGACACCAACTTTTAGCGCTCAAATTATCACTGAAACAGAACTATATTTACTTCGGGGCAGTACGGGTATCTTTTTAGCTTATATTGGGTTATTAATCATCGGGCCAACAATTATTAAGGAACTTGATCGGCATGAACTAATTACAATTCGTCGAGGGATTATTATAGTTTTTACCATCTTTGTTGTTGGTAATGTGGTTTTAAATCAAGATATTTTAGGCTTTCGGCAAGGACAAAATTTAATTTGGTATCTTTACTTATTTGTTATTGGTTATTGGCTCAAACGTGAAGATTGGTCCCAGGTCAAACGGCGTCAACTATGGCTAGGCTGGAGTGTCACCCTTATTGCTTCGGGGCTTTTCGCATGGCTGACAACGAACAAAGTTTATTATGATCCTCATCATGGCTTATCGTTATCAGACCATTATTTGGGCAGCATTATTAGCAGTCAGCCGCTATTTTTGATTTTTGCAGTGCTGACCTTCATTTTGATCCGTCAAAAACTAAAACGATCAATTATGGTGACGATGCCATCGCTATTATCATTTGGTTTTGTACTGATTTTGGCGAATAATCCGAAATTATTAATTGTGACCATGTCCGGCCTACATCATAGCGTTTGGACGTTGCCCATCGGCGTACATTTATTACTAATTTTAGGTTTAGCTGCTATTTTTGTGCTGGTTGTCCAGCTGGCATATCAGCAGCTGACACGGTTAAATCAAAATATCTTACCGCTAAAAAATTTTAAATTTGATCTTAATCACGTGCACCAGTATTTAAAACGGGTCTTAGTAGCTTGGCATTTTTGGCTGCCATTGGGTCTGGCCTGGCTCATGACGGTTTTATCCATGGGCCGGCTGTGGTCGTGGGATTGGAGTATGATTCAGTGGCTGGTGTTGCACCGTGAAGCTATTATTTTTGTGAACATTGCCATTGTTTTTGCTATTTTTGGTATTTTCTGGGCGTTGTTTAATACTTACTGGTATGCGTTTGCGTTTACTTTTGGCGCTTATGCGATTTGGCTGATTGCCAGTTTTATTAAGATTGACTATCGTGCAGAACCGATTTTACCATCCGACATGTCCATGCTGACCTCTGTTTCCGAATTGTTGAATATGGTTTCCAAAAATACCATTATTTGGGCGGTCATTGGGCTAGCGCTGTTGATCGGTTTGGCGATTTTTATACAGCATATTGATCGGCCGCATTTGAGGTTGAACTTGAAAAAAAGAGTGGCTTTATTATTAATTGCCAGTGCCGCTCTAGCTAGTTTTTATACCGCCAATCATCCCAAAACACCGATTGCTTTATTGTTAGATGAAATTGAAGACCGGCCTTACTTTTTTGCGCAGTTACGAGGGGCTAAGTTAAATGGGACGTTACTGCAATTTGCGAATAACTTAGATGTTAAGATCATGGCAGAACCTAAGGGGTACTCTGAGGCTAGGATGCAAGCTTTGGCTAAAAAGTACCAAAAAGTCGCTGATGAAATAAACAAGACACGTTCTGAAACGAATTTAAAAGATCAGACGGTCATCTTTAATTTGAGCGAAAGCTTCGCCGATCCATCACGAGTGCCGAATTTAAAAGTCAGCAGTGACCCAATTCCTTTTGTGCACCAGATGAAAGCTAACACTGCTTCTGGCTTAATGTTAAGCAGTGGTTATGGCGGCGGGACAGCCAATGTGGAATATCAAACACTCACTGGCTTAGCGATCAATAATTTCTCACCTACCTTACCAACGCCTTATTCACAGCTCGTACCTTATCAGACAGTCTCACCAGCATTTACCAATTTATTTAATTACAAAGTGGGGATTCATCCTTTTTCGGCGAATCTCTATAGTAGAAAGCAAGTTTATAAGAAATTTGGCTTTAATAAGTTTTACCATCTAAATGGCGGTGATCCACTGTCTTATACGGCTAAAATTGATAACAGCCCTTATATTTCAGATGCATCGGCTTATGCTCAGACATTAAAAGTTTTAAATGATCATCAAGGTGGCCAGTTTATCAATTTAGTGACGATGCAAAATCATATGCCGTTTGACGCTTATTATAAAGAAACGAATTATACGGTCAGCGGGACAGCTTATACAAGTGATACCCGTAAGCAGCAAATTGAAAACTATATCCAAGGGATTCACTATACGGATACAGCGCTAAAAGAATTTATTCAAAAAATTGATCAGTTGCAACGACCAATTACTTTGATCTGGTACGGCGATCATTTGCCGGGCATCTATAATGGCAATGCGATGCAAACCTATGGACTGCAATTACATGAGACAGACTATTTTGTGTATAGTAATCGCTATAGCCGTCAGCAAGATCGAACGCTGCCGAAGACAAAAATTGTCAGTCCTAACAACTTTCCAGCGATGGCGCTAGCAAAAATGAATATGAAAGTTTCACCTTATTATGCCCTACAGACAAAAGTCTATACGGATTTGCCGGCGATGACTTTAGATTCCTTTAATTCAGCAAAAAATAATACGGTTAATGCCAGCTCGGAATACGTCTCTGAAACAGGTAAAGTAGTCAGCAAATTGACTAAGAAACAGCAAACCCTAATGGATGATTACCAATTACTGCAGTATGACATAACCGCTGGCGAACAGTACGCTTTAAAGAATAATTTCATGACCCAGCCAAAATAAACGAACCTGAACTAGCGCAGAAAAATCTAGCCGCTACAATAAATAGCTTGCATTAAAAGACACAAACTTTTAATGCCGGCTATTTTTAGTTAAAAAGCCGATTAAATATGTGATTTTAGCATTTAATTCTATGATGATCGTGCTATACTTTGTTATAGTAAGTGAATTAAAACACAATAGCTTAATTTGGAGGGCTGCTTTTTGACAACTGATAATATGATCTATAAGAGAAGATCTATCCGTGATTTCCGTAAAGAACCATTACCAGATGAGGTGATCACAAGTATTGTAGAAGACGCCAGTCATGCGGCTTCATGGCAAAACACCCAATCATGGCAAGTGTATGTCGCTAAAGGACAAGCTTTAGCACAAATTCACACCCAGTTTTTGGCTGCAGCACAAGCGGACCAGGCCAGTGTTACAGATTTGACGACACCGCATATGGCCCAGCGTTCAGCATTGTCTAAGAGCAACATTGAACAATGGCGGACCGCGGTGGAAGCTGCAGTGGGCCAAGGCGATGCCGCTTGGGCGAAGTTTGCTCAAGCCGGGACCGACTTTTTTAACGCACCCGCAGTGGCCTTTATTACGGCCAGTTCTCAGACGAGTGAATTTACAATTTATGATATGGGTGCTTTCGGTCAAACGCTTATGTTAGCTGCGGCTGATCGAGGTGTCGGTTCGATTGCGGCCTATAATTTAGTGAAGTATCCGGAAATTATTAAAAAAGTATTGGCTATTCCGGCGACCGAAGAAGTCGTCATTGGGATTGGTCTGGGGTATGCTTCTGATAGTCCCATCAATGATGTTTATACAAAACGGATGTCGGTTGCTAATATTTTGCATATTAAAGACTAAGCTAAACCGTAACTTCAATTAAAAAAATCATGAAAAAAGGACTGGCCAAATTTTGACCAGTCCTTTTTATTAACCAAATAAATTGGTAAAGAAGTTTTTAACATTTGTCCAAAGCTGTTGGAAGAAGTTCCGATTTTCTTGAGTGTCTAATTTATTGAAGATATCCTTGGCATTCGCCACAATATCCGTCGATAATTTTTTGGCCTGTGCCTTAAAATCAGAGGAACTTAAGGCCCCAGAGTCTCGAACCTCTACTAATAGGTTAACAATTTGCTGTTTTTGATTGTTGGTAATGACATTTTGCAAGTTGTTTTTTTCGATTTGATTATTAACAATCGTTGTAATGTCACCTGTCGAAATATTAGTGCCTTCTTTAGCCATCTGAGTTTTAGCGCCAGCCACGGCATTATTTAACTGTTCGTCGGTGTAGCCATCTTTATCCTTATTGGCATCGGTAATATCACTGAGCGTATTGATTTCATTTTGAGCGGCGTTCACTTGTTTTTGATTTAAGTTGGCACCATTTTGCGCAAAGGCTGCATAGACGCCAGCTAACGCGCCAGAACCGTCAATTGGGACGGCTGAAGTGACATAAATATTGGCATCGGAGACCCCGGCGGTTAAAGCGGCATTTTTATATTGGTCTTCGGTGATGGTTGTAATATTGTTTTTACCGTTGTAGGGTAGAATCTGAACGTTGATACCCGAACCACTGCTGGTTTTTTCAATGGCAGCACTAGACCAAACATTGGAACTACTGGTGAAACTGCTACCAGAGGGATTCAGATAGGTTACTAAAGTATCGCCAGTGACGGTCAATGTCTGATAATCACTGCTATCAGATAGATTCTTAGTTAATGTATCAATAGTGCCTTGTTTTTGACTGTCGGTTAAGGTAGTCCCTAAAGTAACGACAGCGTTTTGCCACGTATCGGCAGCTTGGGCGGTTTGGGTGCGACTCGTCAAAGTACCAACGGTAACGAGTCCCATGAGTAACAGCCAAAGCGTCAATGTACGTTTTTTAAGCATGATCAAAATCCTTTCTCGTGCTAAATTGCGGGATCAACCTTAAATATATCAAAAAAATATGAAGAAATTATGGTGATGATAATGATTCAAATTCGTCCGCAACAAGTAGCAGGTATCCCAATTTTAGAAGTTGTTGAAGCCAAACAACGCGGGCAAGCACTGCCCTGTGTTATATTTTACCATGGTTGGCGGTCTACCAAGGCATTAGTTCTGACGCAGGCCCGTAAATTAGCAGCTAAGGGTTTACGCGTTATTTTACCAGATGCCTTGAATCACGGCGAACGGTCGATAACGGCAATTTCTGAAATTCCATCATTTACTTTTTGGCAGAGCATCCAAGGTAATTTGGCAGAATTCAGCGTCTTGGTGAATTTTTTGAAAACAGAACAATTACTATTAGATGATCAAATCAGTGTTGGCGGGGTTTCCATGGGGGGCATTACAACTTGTGCGTTGTTGGCCAGTCATCCCGAAATTAAAAAGGCCGCTTGCATCATGGGGACGCCCCAGCCCTTGTTATATCGGGAACGGGTGATTCAACAAGCGACGCACTTTAAAAGATTTGTTTCCTCAGATTTACGGCCGTTGACGGACTGGCTAGCAGCCTATGATTTGAGCCGACAACCAGAAAAAATTGCCCAGCGTAAAGTTTTGTTTTGGCATGGGACTGAAGATACAAAAATTGCGTTTCGGGATGCTTATGAATTTTATGCTCGGCACAAACCAACGACGTATGGCGCAAATATGAATTTTATTATTGGCCGTGAGCAGGGCCATCTCGTGAAGCCAGTAACAATGGATAGTGTGGCTGACTTTTTTGCTGAGGATTAAAGTGAGGTTGGTTAAATGAGATTATGATGAGACAGACGTGAGCCCACTTTAATCATTGTTAAAATAACGATTGTGTACAATTGAATCCGCTAACATTTTTTTAGTTATCCTGAAATTTCTTATTGACTTCTCATCAAGAATGGCATACCTTTAAAGTAGTAATTGAGAATTGTTTTCAATTGTGTCGCCAGGCATAATTGTTGTTATAGATAAACGGGGGATGATACTGTGATACCATTGACAGAAGGCCAAATCGGTATGGTTTATATGGTTACCAATAACCCAAAGATAAATCAGGGGAACCAGCATTTACGCGATCTAGGATTTGTATCTGGTGCAGAAATTCACATTATTTCTACAACGAAAGATTCGATGATTGTGATGGTCCGTGGTAGCCGCTTAGCTTTAAATAAAGAAACCGCTGCACTAGTCTCAATTGAACCGCACAAAGAGGGCAGTCAATCAGACTGGGCATCTTTAGATAAAATACAAGTTGGTAAATCCGGTCGTGTCGGCGCCATTTTAGGCAAAGGCGCGGTGAAACGTCGTTTGATGGATATGGGCATTACCCGAGGTGTATCAATTATGGTTCGCAAAGTAGCGCCATTAGGTGATCCGATACAAGTTAACATCCGTGGTTATGAACTTAGTTTGCGTAAAGCAGAAGCTCAGATGATCCTTGTTGAGGAGGAAACACATGACTAATATCGAACTCGCCCTAGCAGGCAATCCCAATTGTGGGAAAACCACCGCTTTTAACGCTTTAACTGGTGCCAATCAATATGTTGGGAACTGGCCAGGTGTTACCGTTGAAAAAAAAGCGGGCAAATTAAAAAAAGATAAAAATATTGTCTTACAAGACTTACCAGGCATATACTCTTTAGCGCCTTACTCACCTGAAGAAATTGTCGCTAGAGATTACTTAATAGATGATCACCCCACAGCGATTTTGGATATTGTGGATGCAACAAATATTGAACGCAACCTTTACTTAACGATGCAGCTGATGGAAACTGGTTTGCCAGTTGTTGTCGGCATGAATATGATGGACGTTGTTGCAAAGCAAAACAAACAATTTAATTTAGAAAAATTAGCTTATGGCTTAGGGGTGCCGGTAGTGGGCATTTGTGCGCTAAAAGGCAAAGGCTTAAATGAAATTGTTGATAAAGCGGTTACAGCTATCGATGTGCCTTTTGATGAAGATCGTTATCCTCGTTATGACAAGCGCTTAGAAGCAGCGATTAGTGAGATTGAAGCGATTATTAAAGCCTTAGTCCCTTATGATCGCCGGCGTTGGTTTGCTATTAAATTATTTGAACGGGATGTCCGTGTATTTGAGCAAGTTAACTTGACCGATACACAGGCTGCAGATATTGAAGATATTATCAAAACAACTGAAAAGATTTTTACAGATGATAGCGAAAGCATCATGATTGATGAACGTTATGCATTTGTTTCACAAGTGGTTAATCTGGCAGTTGTTAAGAAAAATGACTTTTCATTAAGTACAAGTGATAAAATCGACCGGATTGTCACTAATCGTTTCTTAGCATTACCGATTTTTGCCCTTGTAATGTGGCTTGTTTATTATTTATCAATTCAAACTGTGGGCACGATTGGGACGGATTGGGTCAATGATGTTTTGTTCGGCCAATGGATTCCTAATTCTGTGACGCCAATGTTAGCCAGCTGGTCGGTAGCCCCTTGGATGCAAAGTTTGATTATTGATGGGATTATCGGCGGGGTTGGCTCCGTTGTTGGCTTTTTACCACAGTTAATTGTGCTATTTATTTGTTTGGGTATTTTGGAAGACTGCGGCTACATGGCTCGAATTGCTTTTGTCATGGATCGTATGTTCCGTAAATTTGGTTTATCTGGGAAATCCTTTATTCCAATGCTTGTGGCGACAGGTTGTGGGGTACCCGGGATTATGGCTAGCCGGACAATTGAAAGTGAAAATGATCGACGCATGACGATTATGGTGACAACATTTATGCCGTGTTCAGCTAAGTTGACCATTATTGCGTTAGTCGCTGGGGCGTTCTTCCCACAAAGTTCATGGGTTGCGCCATCTGCTTATTTTGTTGGTATTTTTGCAATTGTTGCGTCTGGTATCTTCTTGAAGAAAACCCGGTTGTTTGCAGGTGATCCAGCACCATTCATTATGGAATTACCAACGTATCACGTGCCACAATTTGGCAATGTGAGTCGGCAAGTTTGGGAACGAAGCCGTTCATTTATTAAAAAAGCCGGTACAATTATCTTCGTCAGCTGTATTATTATTTGGTTCCTTTCTAACTTTAACTTCACGATGCAGATGGTTCCAGAAACACAAAGTATGTTGGCTGCTATCGGTAGTTTCATCGCAATTATCTTTGCCCCATTAGGCTTTGATAACTGGCGGGCTGCTGTAGCTGTCATCACTGGTTTAGTTGCAAAAGAAAACGTTGTTGGTACTTTTGGGGTATTATATAGTAAAGCAGGTATTGGCGAAACAGGGCGTCAAATTTGGCCATTGATGCGTCAAGCATTCACACCAGCTGCAGGCTATGCATTCTTAGTATTTAACTTGTTATGTGCCCCATGTTTCGCGGCTGTTGGTGCAATGCGTCGGGAATTTAATGACGTAAAATGGACATTGACGGCAGTGGCTTATCAATGTGGTTTAGCGTATGTCGTTAGTTTGATGATCTACCAATTTGCACATTGGATCTTTGAAGGCGGGACGTTTACTGTTGGTACAGGGGTCGCATTTGTAATTCTAGCCCTTTGTACTTATGGATTGTTTATCTATAAACCAAAACATTTGCACAATGCAGAATCACTTTCTGCTGCAGAATTATAGTAAGGAGGCATTCACCATGGCAACAGTTGTTTTAGCAGTCGTTATCTTTGGTGCGGCGGGGTATGTAATTTGGTCTCGGTTTTTGAAAAAAGATCGGAAACCAGTTTGTGACGGCTGTCATGAATCCGGCTGTCCCTTAGTCGAAGAAGAACACGAACATAAAGCTTAAATATAAATTGAATCAAAAAAACGTTGGTTGTCGCAACGGGTGCCATAAAAGGCTGGCCCATTGCTAAACACAACGTTTTTTTTATTTATTTAAAGATTTGAGCGGCAGCGACGGCTTGATGCCAACCGGCGTAAAGTTGCTGGCGGGTTTTAGCATCGAGTGCCGGTTCGAAACGTTCACCACCGATATTAAGCTGCTGTAAAGTTGCAAAGTCTTTGAAGAAACCTGTATTTAACCCAGCAATCATGGCAGCGCCTAAAGCGGTTGTTTCCAAACTTTGGGAACGCTGGACAGAGGTTTTGGTCATGTCGGCTACAAACTGTAGTAAATAAGCGCTTTGTGAAGCACCACCATCGACTTTCAAACGGGCCAGCGGTAAATGGGTATCTTGACTCATCGTTGTCAAAATATCGGCAGTTTGATAGGCAATGGCTTGTAACCCAGCTTTGATTAAGTCATCTCTAGTGGAACCGCGGGTTAAGCCTAAAAAAGCACCACGGACGTTGGGATCCCAATAAGGCGCCGCTAAGCCATTAAAGGCTGGCACAAAGTATAATTCATTTTCGTTTTGAGATGTATTTGCTGCGGTATCAGCGGCTTGATAGCTCGTCAAAAAGTCTAATTGCTCAATAAACCAGTCAATCGCGTCCCCGGCTGTTAAAATATAGCCCTCCAAAACATAATGGGTTTGCTGGCTGAGACTATAGCCCACACTGGTTAGTAGATTATTGTTAGAAAAGCGGGGTTTTGTACCTGTATTCATTACAATAAACCCACCAGAGCCAAAAGTAGCCTTAACCATACCTTCGTCAAAGGCTGTCTGACCAAATAAAGCCGCTTGCTGGCTACCGATCATAGCCGCAATGGGAATATTTTGATTCAAAAGTGGTTGATGATTTGTATGACCAACAATTGTATCATTAGCAACAATTGTTGGCAGCATTGCCTGGGGAATATCAAATAAGCGACAAAGTTCTTCATCCCAAGTTAAAGTATGAATATTAAATAATAAAGTTCGGCTGGCATTCGTATGGTCGGTTACAAAAATTTCACCATCACTTAAGCGCCAAGCAAGCCAAGTGTTGATTGTGCCAAATAATAATTCGCCGGCTTCCCCACGGGCTTGGCCATCAGGGACTTGATCCAAAATAAACCGAATTTTACTGGCGGAGAAGATGGCATCCAGACGTAAGCCGGTTTTTTCATGAATTAAGCGGGCATCAATTTGATTTTTATATTGATCAATGATGGCTTTTGTTTGGTTAGAGCGCCAAACAATGGCGTTATAGACGGGATGCCCAGTTGCTTTATCCCAGACGACGGTGGTTTCACGTTGATTTGTCAACGCTAAACTTGCCAATTGATTTGCTGAAATATGGCCGTTGATTAAGACGTCGGCGATGGTGGATTGGACAGTGTCATAAATAATTTCAGGGTCTTGTTCTAACCAGCCAGGATGCGGGCTAATTTGCGGCACTTTTTTGATTTCCTTAGCAACGATTTGACCGGCAGCATCAAAGATGACACCACGAATGGTTGTTGTACCAGCGTCAATGCTTAAAATATACGTATTTGTCATAGGGCACCACCTTGCGTTTTAGATTGTGACACTTTAAATTTGCGAGTAGCAGCAACGGCTTTTTGCCAACCTTGATAAAGGCGCTCTTTTTCAGTAACGGCCATTTGCGGTTTAAACCGTTGGCCTTTAGTGATCAGCTGCTGAATTTCATCGGTATTCTGCCAAAACCCAACGGCTAGGCCGGCCAGATAAGTAGCGCCTAGCGCCGTTGTTTCTAACAGTTGGGCCCGTTGAATGGGGATGTTCAAAATATCTGCTTGAAATTGCATCAAGTAATCATTGCGTGCAGCGCCACCATCTACTTTTAATTCTGGGACTTGAATGTCTGTATCCGCTTGCATAACGGTTAGGACATCTCGGGTTTGATAAGCCAAGGCCTGTAACGTTGCTCGAACAAGATCCGCCCGCTGTGTTTGCCGGGTGATACCAAAGAGGCCACCTCTTGCATCTGGGTCCCAATAAGGGGCGCCTAAACCGGTGAATGCCGGCACTAAGTAAAGTTGATCATTATGACTGGCTTGTTGGGCTAATGCTTGAGTATCACTGGCTTTTTCAACAATTTGTAAACTGTCCCTCAGCCATTGAACGGCAGAACCGGCCACAAAAATGCTACCTTCCAGGGCGTAATTAATTTGGCCGTTAATACTGTAGCCGATTGTCGTTAACAGCTGGTGTTTAGAGAACTTAATTTTAGAGCCAATATTCATGACTAAAAAGGCCCCTGTGCCATAAGTATTTTTAACCATCCCAGGTTTTAAAGCGAGCTGTCCGAATAAAGCGGCTTGCTGATCCCCAATTAAGCTGGCAATGGGTGTTGCACTGCCATAAAACTGTAGTGGATTAGTGTAGCCGTAAATTTCGGAGTTGCCGTGAACTTCTGGTAATATTGCCCGGGGAATATTTAGAATTTCCAAAATTTCTGAATCCCAAGTGAGGTCATGAATGTTAAAGAGCATTGTGCGACTGGCGTTGGTGTAGTCGGTGGTGTGCACTTGGCCGCCGGTTAACTGCCAAGTTAGCCAAGTGTCGATCGTGCCAAAGCACAGCTCGCCTTTTTCCGCGCGGGCTTGGGCGCCAGGAACTTGATCTAACAGCCAGCGAATTTTAGTTCCTGAAAAATAAGGATCTGTGGTCAGGCCAGTTTTTTCGTGAATCAAGGGCTGATAACCAGCTTGTTCTAAATCCTGAGCAATGCTAGTACTTTGCCGGGACTGCCAAACAATTGCATGATAAATGGGTAGTCCGGTTTGCTTATCCCAAATGACGGTGGTTTCACGTTGGTTTGTAATGCCAATGCTGACAATTTGTGCAGGGGTAATCTGGGCAGTAGTGAGGGCCTTGGCGATGGTTAGTTGAACCGCCTGCCAGATTTCTAAAGCGTCATGTTCTACCCAGCCGGGTTTAGGAAAGATTTGGGTGAATTCCTGTTGGGCACTGGCAACGATCTGGCCGTCATGGTTGACGATTAAAGCGCGGGTACTCGTTGTGCCTTCATCAATGGTAAGAATGTAATTTTCAGCCATTTATAAGCCTCCTCATAATAAGATAATCAGTCCTATGATGAGTAGGACTAAAATACTGATGGGTAATAAAAGCATTAAAATGGTGATGATAATTGGACCGATTGTAAAAATACCTAGGGTTACGACAATTAATAGGCCTAGGGCAATCACTGCCAACAAGGTGAAGCTAAGGGCACCAGCAAATAAGTAAAAAAAGCCGTAAAAGATAGCGGTAATGACAATCGCTAGGAGAATTAACCGGATTGCCCACCAGCTAAAGCCGTGATTTTCATTGTTATCTAAAGATTTTCGTGTCATTGGATTACACTCCTTTGTCTTTGTATAGAATACCGTATTGTTTGAGGTTGGGCAAAAATTTATTGACTTTTATAAATAAATTCGTTAGGCTTGTTACATTAAATTAAAGGAGCAAAATTTAAGCCAATGAGAATCTAAATCTGTTATCAGAAGTGTACTAAATCAAAATAGCGTAAACGTGTTCACCTAACGACGTCTGATTTATGTCGTGATAGTTTTTCTGAAACGCGTTCACCAACACTGATTTCTGCGCCTAACGACGTCTAACTTGTAAGCAAAATCTGCTTACGGCGTTAGCCTAGGTTATGCTCAAAATCAACCCGTGTTGGTTCACGCTCTAAACGCGCTCAGGGACACTGACTGCTCACATAACTACAAATTACTTGTAAGCCAAAAGCGGGCTTAGTGTCGTGATAGTTTTCCTGAAATGCGTTCACCAACACTGATTTCTGTGCCTAACTACGTCTAACTTGTAAGCAAAATCTGCTTACGGCGTTAGCCTAGGTTATGCTCAAAATCAACCCGTGTTGGTTCACGCTCTTGATTTAGTGCTGTTTTCCTTTAGATAACGTTGGTTTTCGGTTAATTTTGCCCATATTGGACAAGTTTTTTTGTGCCGTTAAACCTGCTATCTTTAGGCGATAGGAGGTTTTTTCTATGTCTACTGCAATGTTGTTATTTTAAGCTGAGATATGAACTTTAATTTTTAGGGGGCTTATAGATATGCAATATTATCAAATAAAACATGTAACGCAGACATTTGGACCACGGACGCTTTTTACAATCAAACAGCTTGGGTTTCATAGTGGGGATCGTATTGGTTTAATTGGTGCTAACGGAACAGGTAAGACAACTTTATTAAGATTATTAGGGGCGGCGGATAGTCCGATTACGCCCAGTGCTTCAAAATATGTATTGCCGCAAATTAAGCCCAGTGCGCAGCTAAGCGGTGGCGAGATTGTGAAGCGGTATTTGGATGAGGCGTTTGCCAGCCAGGCAGATATTTTGTTTTTAGATGAACCAACGGCGAACTTGGATGTTGAAAATATCAAAACATTAGAAAATCGTTTACGGCATTATCCGGGAACGTTGATTATTATTTCTCACGATCGGGCATTTTTGGATAAGATTGCCACTACGATTTGGGCGTTAGCTGATCAAAAAATTTCGGTTTGTAAAGGTAATTATACAGATTATCAAGCGCAAAAAGATCAAATGTTACGTAAGCAGCAACAGGAATATCAAGCTTATGAAAAACAAAAAAATAAGTTGGAAAAGGCGGCTGAAAAACGACAGATTAAAGCAAAACGGGCAGCAACTATTCCAAGAAATAAGGTGAACACCCAAGAGGCTTACAAGGCCAAGCCGCATTATAATAAAATTGCTGCAAAGCTGGCAAAGACCGCTAAATCAATTGAAAAACGAGCGACACAGTTAGATGTTGTGGCTAAACCGCAAAAGGCTCAAGATATCAAAATGACTTTAAATAATGGCACTGCGCTGCGACAAGGTAAGGTGCTTAACATTGAAAATTTTGATTTGTATCAAGGGCAGCAATTGTTGATCAAACAGATTAACTTTGGACTCAAGGGTGGTGAGAAGGTCGCACTGACTGGCCCAAACGGTAGCGGTAAGACAACGTTAATTGAAGCTATTTTAAAACAGCAAGCACCAGAAATCTTCTTGAATGAAGCTGTAGAGATCGGGTATTTTAAACAAGATTTGCATAATTTAGATTTGAAAAAGACGGTTTATGAAAATGTAAATGCAGCGTCATATCAAACCGAGAGCTTAAATCGGACGATTTTGGCCCGGCTCGGTTTTAAGGATGAAGCCTTAGCTAAACCGGTGGGGGTTTTGAGCGGTGGTGAACGGGTAAAAATAAGTTTTGCAAAAATCTTCGTCAGCAAAGCAAATTTCTTGATTTTAGATGAACCGACTAATTTCTTGGATATTGTGGCTTTAGAGGCGCTACAAGCATTATTGGCGGCGTATCCGGGCACTGTTTTACTGGTTTCTCATGATCGCTATTTTGTATCAAAGGTGGCCACGCGACGGTTGATTTTTGATCCAAAACAACACGTATTACAAGATCCGACAAAAGCTAATTTACCGTCTAAAAAAGCGGTTGTCGCCACTGAGTCCGTGGATCAAGCAGCAATTTTATTGCAATTAAAAAACCGCCAAGCCACTTTATTAAATGCTTTGACGGCAGAACCGGATAATACGGATTATGAACAAGAATTTTTAGAGATCAGCCGTAAAATTCGGCAGTTATCTTAATCTAAATAACGGTTTAAAAAATCATTGACTCGTTTGTGATAGGTTTCAGGATCCGTCCAGTAGCTTTTGGCATGCTCTGCATGTGGGACAATCCACATATCTTTAGGCGCATCAGTAGCCGCAAAGTTTTGATAGCACATTTGGGTTGGGACGTAAGTATCAGCTTCACCATGGATGAAAAAGATAGGTGTTTTATTGCGCTTTAACTGGTGTAAGGCAGAAACGCTGTTTAATGAAAAACCTAAAACGAGTTTATTAATTCGACTAACCATGGGCAATAAAGGATATTTTGGCAGTTTAAAGGAACGTTTTAGTTGGTAGGCAAGTTCATCTTCAGCGCTTGTATAACCGCAGTCTTCAACGATTGCCTTAACTTGAGGGGGTAAAGGATCACCGCTCATCATCATTACCGTTGCCCCACCCATACTGATACCATATAAAACAATTTGAATCTCAGTACCCAAACGGGCAATCAGATGATCTAGCCAATCGGCGTAGTCTAGGCGATCTAACCAGCCAAAATTAATATATTTACCACTACTTAAACCATGGGCGCGATCATCAGGTACTAAAACCGTAAAGCCGTCATCATAAAATAACTTGGCGGAAGCCGCCATTGAAGCAGCGCTGCCTTTGTAACCATGGGCGATAACCGCCACTTTTTTTGTGTTTTTTGGATTAGGTATAAAATACGCATGAAGTTTATTTTCAGGATCCGTCGCATTGAGCCACCAATCTTCTTTAGGCTGATCTTGAAACCAATGATAACTTGGATAGTAGATTGTATCTTCGGTGGGATTAGATGCAGAGCCTTTAGGAAAACGTTCTAAACTTTTGAAAGCATAATTATAAAAATAGGAACTAGCAAGACCAGAGCCGATTGCGGCTAAACCGGGGATAGTTGTTGCTAATAATAACGTTGATTTTTTCATAAAGTCACCTCTACTTGGATAATTCACTTCATTATAACACGGGTTAAATGCCTGCTTTTTTACAAAAAGTAAGTAACACTTGGCAGATTGATCATTTCGTATTAGAATTAGGGTAGAGGTAAATGCTGCTATCAATATTTGTTTATATTAAGGAAGTGAGCAGGTATGCATTGCATGGTTACGTTACAACAAGGCTTTTTCATATTGCCGAACTTTTTTGCAGTTCTAAGTTTTATTGCGCTAGGTCTATTTCTTTGGGTTGTGATGACACGCCTACAGCGTCAACGTGTACAGACACATCAAGCGGATTTACAACGGATGTTATCCTTATTAGACGATGCTTATCATGACGGGCGGATCAACAAAGAAACATATTTAAGACAGCGCACACTGTTGTTGAAAAATAATAAATAGATGAGTATAATATTAAAGCGAGCTTATAAAATAACCTTTTTATAAGATTGCTTTAATTTTTTTTTACTTTTGTTTTGTTTAAGAAAAGAGGACAAGTATGGCAGACGTCAAACAATATATTGCTGAAATTAAACAGGTGATCGAACAACGAGATCCGTACCAAGCTGAATTTAAAGAAGCCGTTTTTGAAGTATTAGATACGCTAGTACCTGTTTTGGAGAAACATCCCGAGTATGTTCAACAAAATCTTTTAGGTCGCTTAGTAGAACCCGAACGCGTCGTTCAATTTAGAGTACCTTGGCAAGATGATGCTGGAAACTGGCAAGTTAATCGGGGCTTTAGAGTGCAATTTAACTCAGCAATCGGCCCTTATAAAGGTGGTTTGCGGTTACATCCAAGTGTTAATTTAAGTGTTATCAAATTCTTAGGTTTTGAACAAATTTTGAAAAATAGTTTGACGGGCTTGCCAATTGGCGGCGGTAAAGGCGGTAGTGACTTTGATCCAAAGGGTAAATCCGATGCAGAAGTTATGCGTTTTTGCCAAAGCTTCATGACTGAATTACAAAGACATATTGGCCTTGATTTAGATGTCCCTGCTGGGGATATTGGTGTCGGCGGCCGAGAAATTGGTTACTTATATGGGCAATACAAACGGTTAAGAGGGTCTCAAAATGGGATTTTAACCGGAAAAGGGTTAACTTACGGCGGCAGCCAAGCCCGGACAGAAGCCACTGGTTATGGGGTACTTTATTATACAAATGCCTTATTAGAAGCACAAAAAGATACATTAGCCGGCAAGCGTATTAAAGTTTCTGGTTCTGGGAACGTGGCCATTTATGCGGTTCAAAAAGCAACGCAATTAGGCGCTAAAGTCATTACAGTTTCTGATTCCAACGGTTACATTTATGATGAAACTGGGATTGATTTTGAGATCGTGAAACAAATTAAGGAAGTAAAACGCGATAGAATTAAAACTTATGCGGATCAAGTCGCAACGGCAACTTACCACGAAGGCTCTGTTTGGGCTTTTGATACGGCTTATGATATTGCCTTGCCATGTGCAACACAAAATGAAATTGATTTGGCCGCAGCTGAATTAATGCAAAAAAATGGTGTTAAATATGTGGCTGAAGGGGCAAATATGCCAAGCGAACCCGCAGCAATCGAATTTTATCATCAAAATGGTATTTTATTTGGCCCGGGTAAAGCCGTAAATGCTGGTGGGGTCGCTGTTTCTGCTTTAGAAATGAGCCAAAATGGAGAACGCTTGTCTTGGTCTTTTGAAGAAGTTGACCAACGCTTGAAGCAAATTATGGAAAATATTTTCCACAATTCAGAAGCAGCCTGCCAAACTTATGATTTAGGTAAAAACTATCAAGCTGGTGCAAATATTGCCGGTTTTGAAAAAGTTGCTGAAGCCATGACAGCACAAGGCTTAGTTTAAACAAAACAATCATCATTTTACAATGTGCAACAAACCACTTCGGTGTTTATGTAGGCAATCGCTTTTGCTAGCGATTGCCTTTTTGCGTCATTTCAAATTTTTATTGAAAGAAAACCTCTAACCTATAGCAAATAATAGGGGGGTGTTAACCGGCAAGCAGCGCAAGGGCCTTGTAAAAGGGCGTAAATTAAAGGCAATAGAAAAAATCCTTGAGTAAATCAGAACTCAGGGATTTCTTTGCGGTTAAATTATAAAAATAAAGTAGATATTTCAAAATATCAATGATTGTTCACACCTTTTTCACGACCTGTTGTTAGTATAGTTAGTATAGAAAACTGAAATGTCGTTTAAAGCATTACTTTGGAGCTGGTTTTTTAAAAAAGGGGTAGTCTGGATGGTCGTTTTGTTCAAGCGCGTTGAAAAGCGAGATAGCTTTAGGAGGTTGTCATGAAAATTATGAAAAAACATGCCAGTCATGATGATGGCGTTCAACCTTATTGGGGATTAAAAGATATTCCCGATCTATCTAATAAAACCTTTTTAATTACGGGGGCTACGAATACGTATGGCCGATTAATTATTCGCGCAATTTATGCAAATAACGGTTCTGTAATTATGGTGGACGAAGCTCAACAAGCTGGGTATGACCTGATCCAATCTTTAAAAGAAACGATTGTGTCTACTGGAACTTTGCAATTTCGTCAATTAGATTTAAGTGACACGAATGCCATTCAAAAATTTGCGGCTGATCTGCAAAATGAGATTGTGCAATTAGATGTTTTGATTAATAACGCCAGTATAAAAAAATTAGAACGGCGGCAAGTCAATACGGAAGGGGTCGAAACTCACTTCCAATATAATTTTTTCGGACCGTTTGTATTAACAAATTTGTTGTTGCCTTTGCTGCAAATGGGGGAAAATCCCCGCATTGTCAATGTTTCAGCACCGTTACCAGCCTATGCAAATCTAAAATTAAATGATTTGCAGTTAGAAAATAACTACTCTAATCAACGGGCTTATTTACAGTCTAAGCTAGCCACCCAAATGGTTACTTTTTATTTACAAAATATTAGCGAGGCGCAGATGCTAGGGGTAAAAGTGATGACGGCCCATGCCGGAATTCATCGTAATTTCTTAGCACCGGCAACGATGAATCAATCATCGTTAACTCGATTCGTACGGTCGGTGATCAATCCACTGATTGGTACAAATGAAACAGGTGTCTTACCAATTTTATTTGCGGCTATAGATGAACATGCTAAAGGTGGAGCGTTATATACACCAGCAGGCTTTTTGCATTCCCAAGGCCGTCCGCAAGCAACTCGGCCGATTGCAGCCGCTTTGGATAAACAGCGTCAAAGCGAACTGTGGGTGACGGCCAGTGAATTAGCTGGTTTTTCCAGCTGGGCTTCAATGGCCAATTCGTTTTAGAATAATAAAAAAGTTCAATTCGATACAGGCCCTGTCAATTTGGCAGGTGTGTAAATCGAATTGAACTTTTATTTGTTGGTATTTGAATCACATAAATAGGTAGATCAGCATTGGCGCATTATTTAAGAAATGCAGGACTAAAGTAATTTTTAAATTATTTGTCCGCTTATAAATAAACCCTAAAATAGCCCCTAAAGCGATATAAAGCAATGCCCCGGTCCATGTACTATTACTATGGGATAAGCCAAAAACTAAGCCACTGAGCAAGACACTAAGCCAGAAACGATGCTTGAAAAACATATTCATTAAGATGCCTCTAAAGAGTAATTCTTCAGCTAATGGGGCGAAGAAAACGCCCATCATAATCGTCATTAAGGCGATATTTCTATTTTGGCCGCCGATTAAATTCATAATGGCCTGATCATTTTCGGTAACTTGCTGATGACTGATGGCAATGTTTAAGCTGCTAAATGCGAATTTGGCAATAAACATGACAACATAGCCCCAGCCAATGGTAATCCAAGCTTTTCGATCTAGTTTTTGAATGGTCTCTGTCCGATATTTGTGGTAGAAATTTATATATAAGACATATAGTAGGAAGTAACTACCACCGAAAAGCAGCCAACTTAATAAAGCGGGTACTTTAGTATACATTGGTAGTAGTAAACATAATTGTGGCAAGAATAGGGCAATCAATAACCCAATGAATTTACCGATTTTTACAAAAACCCCATCTTGATATGGCGTTTGAGGAGATTTCACATTTAAGGCCTCCACTTTTTCAGATTATAGAACTCATTTAGTGTACCTGTTTCTACGGTATTGGTCAAAGGGCAGGTTTAAGCGGCTAGCTTGTTTCAGAAATTGTCGGTATAATAGTAATTTGAAGGGATTGAGCGATTTATGGAACAGCCACTTTTGTCAGTTGTCATTCCGGTCCATAATGTGGCCGCATATATTGATCGAAATTTAAATAGTGTGGTGACACAAACTTACACCAATTTAGAAATTATTATAGTTGATGATGGTTCAGAAGATCAAACTGGGCCCATAATTGATGGTTGGGCAAAAAAAGATGCCCGGATTAAAATCATTCATTTAACACAAAACTTGGGAATTTCTAGAGCCCGTAATGTGGGGTTAACGAATGCGCAGGGGACTTATGTGACTTTTTTAGATGGGGATGACTGGTGTGAACCGCAATTGTGCGCGTTTTATGTGACCCATATGCAGCGCTACCAGTTAGATTTGATGAGCTGCGGCTATTATATTGATCCTAAAGGGGCGTTGTCTGATACGCAATCTGTCGGGGATCAGTGGCTGTCTCAACGTAAGCTGATACGCTTAGTTCGCAAAATGAATAGCCCAATTCGTGGCTATAATTGGAATAAATGTTACCGATTAGATATTATTCGAAAATATCAGCTGTATTTTAATGAATCATTAATTTTGATGGAAGATCAAGTTTTTAATGTGGCTTATATTTTGAAATCAAAGCGTTATATGTATAACAGTCAGCCCCTATACCATTATTGTCAGCGGACGGGCAGTACCATTCATCAGCCGTCTTTGCGTAAAGGCAAAGATGTTGTAGTGGCCATTACGGCGATTCAAAGTCAAATTTGGTATCAGGATTTGACTAAGGTTGGACAACGAGCTGCAACGGCTAAAAAGCAATTAGCAACTACTGGACATTTAAAAAGAGATCGCCGCCAAAATTAAGGCGTGCGATCTCTGAATTAATTATAATTAAACGTGTTTTTGAACTTTGTAAGCAGTTTTGTCGGTATTGGCTTCTTTAGAAGCGTCATCGGCGAAATAAACCGAAAAACCGGCGGCGTCATCTGCAGTGGGTTTGACAATAACTAAGGGCGATTGTAGTGGATCTTTAGTTCTGTAAATTTGAGCACTACGCATCACTTCGCTAAAGTCACGGCTGTTAGCAATGGCATCTCCTGGGTTAAAAAATACGATTTCATCCATATAGATCAGCTCCTTTTCTATAATTATACGCTATTTTACAAATAATAGGTTAGACGTTTTTTTGAAGAAATATTGGAGGTATTGTTTTAATGAGTGATGTTGAAGATTATATTAAAAGCCACATGTATGGCAATCCTCAAATTAAGTCCGATGAAAAGCGTGCTTTTTTAGGTAATTTTAAAGAGCGGGTTGCGTTAGCTTTGACGGTCGGTCAACTGCGTAATGCGCAGACTGAGGCATTGGTTGCCAAGGTAATGAAGCGTTATCCGCAATATCATTTGTATTTAAACGCTAGGCTTTCTCAAAGTTTTATCACAACTTATATGGGGCTGGCAGTTAAAATGAATTACCCATTCACCATTATCACCCAGGAAACAATGCGGGTGAAAAATGGGGATTTGGCTGAAGCAGATATGGGGTTAACGATTGCTGATCCACAAAATAAGATTACGCGGCCCATTGTGTTGTAATTTTGGGGTGTTGAAATTTGTTTAAGCGCAGAGATTGCGCTTTTTTTTTGGTTGTTTGAAACGCGTTCCAAGCTACTGCCAATTTGCATAACTACGCCTTACTCACAAGCCAAGTTCAGGCTTATGTCGTAAGTCTAGGTTATGCGCATTGTCAAAACCGTAGCTTGTCACGCTCTGGTTTTGAAACGCGTTCAAGGTCACTGACTTTTCACATAACTACAAATTGCTTGTAAGCCAAGAACGGGCTTCCAGCGTAATTTTAGGTTATGCTCAAAGTCAAACCGTGCCCTTTCACGCTCTGATTCTGAAACGCGCTCCCAAAGACTGATTTCTGCGCTTAGCTACGTCTAACTTGTAAGCAAAGTACGCTCACGGCGTTAGCCTAGGCTATGCTCAAAATCAACCCGTCTTTGGTCACGCTCTGGTTTATGATAATTTTATGATTTCATCGACGGTTTGGTTTAAAAAGGCGATGGTGTTTTTTAATGGTTGGTCGGTGGTGATGTCGATGCCGGCGGTGGCTGCGGCGGCGATTGGGGATTGGGTGTTACCTAATTTTAGGAAGGTGAGCCAGTCGTCAACGGCGTTTTGGCCGGTTTCGATGAGTCGCAAGTAGGCTTGGGTGGAAACGGTTAATGAGGCGGAATAAGTGTAGGAATATAGGCCTAGATAGTAGTGGATTTGGCGCATCCAGGTGAGCTCGGTTCCTGGGGTTAAGGTTAGGGCATCCCCGAAGAATTGTTTAAAGACTTTGAGGGTGATGGTATTTAAGGTTTTTGCGTCAAAGGTTTCACCGTTGTCAATTAAGGTATAGACTTCCCGTTGGTAAGCGGCTTCCAATAAATGTGTCACAAAGTTATGGAAGTAGGTGTTGGCTAGCATTTTAGTCAGCGCAAAACGTTTTTCTTGGCCGGTTTTTGCTTTGGTCAAGAGGCTGTGGGTCAATAGTAGTTCATTAAAGGTAGAAGGGGCTTCTATAATGTAAGTAGAGGGTTCAAAGTCTAAATAAGGGTGGTTTTGTTGGGCCAATAAGCCTTGACCGGCATGACCTAATTCGTGAATTAGGGTGTAAAGATCAGAGAGCTGATTATGCCAAGACAATAGGATGTAAGGCTGTTTGCCGTAAGGCTGGGCGCAAAAGCCCCCGGTTTCTTTACCGATATTTTGAGGATAGTCTACCCAGCGGTCAGGATAGGCTTTTAAGATCATCTTTTGATAATCTGGACCCAAAATTTTAAGGGCATCGGCGATATATTGTTTTGAAGCGTCAATGCTGATGGTGGGTCCAAAATCTGGCTCAAAATCAATGAGCCGATCCGCAAAGGTTAGTGTGTCTAATTGCCGGGTTTTTTGAAGCTGTTTGAGATATTTTTGCATCACGGGGCCAAATTCGGTCATGATTAAATCAATTTGGCGGTCAAATAATTGGCGGTCGACGTTTTGGTCATACAATAAGTAATCCATTACAGAATCAAAACCACGTAAAGTAGCCAGCTGTTTTTCTTTAGTAACTTGGGTTAAGTAGGCTTGGGCAACGGTGTTTTGATATTGGGCCAGCGTTTTTGAGAAAGCTTTGAAAGCTTGGCGTCGAACTTGGGTATCCGGATGATAGGCGTAATGATCTTCATAAAGGGTAAAGGAGAGAGGATAGGTTTTTCCAGCGACTTCAAAATCGGGAAAGGCCATATCTGCCGAACGTGCTTGGCTATAAATGTTGCTGGGGCCATCTAAGGCTGGCTGTAAAGTGGCTAAGGCGGCTTCGGTAGCTGGGTTCAACTGAATTTTTTTCTGCCGGGCAAGCTGGGTTAAAAAACCATGATAGTTTGGCAGCTGGTCTTTGAGTTGTGTCAGCTGATCGGCGGATAGTTGGGTTAAATACGTTTCAAAAGCAGTCAACTGGCTTTGCCAATGGGCTAAATTAGTCGCGGTTTTATGGCTGAAGGCATTGCGCTTTGTGTCGGTGAGGTCTTCGGCTTGCTGTAATTCAGCGTAATTGGCAATGTTGTCGATTTGGGCCAAAATAGCATCATATTTTAAGATGGCTTGTTTTAACTGGGAGATACGGCTTAACTTGTCATTGGTTGCGGCAGTGACAAAACTGTCAATGCTGTGGCTGACTTCGATTTGTGCTTGCTGGCAGGCTTGGGGGCTGGCAAAAAGGGCGGTTAAGTCCCAAGTTTGGGCTTTATCGACTTGTTGGCGTGGTGGCAGTTGATTTTGTGACATGTAATCACCTTTCTGAACTTGATTTTCCTATTGCAGGCTTGTTACAATATCCAAAGATAGGTGCAAATCCTGCATGGATACCCTATAATATACATTAGTCATAATATAATTGAAATAAATGGAGGCAAGCGTAGTGGCAGAAAAGCATGAATCACAGTTAAAAATCTTTGCTTTGAATGGGAATCCAGACTTAGCGCAAAAAATTGCGGATCAGGTGGGTGTGCCGTTAAGTGGGGCAACTGTGAAACACTTCAGTGATGGTGAAATTCAAATTGGAATCAATGAGAGTGTCCGTAATGATGATACGTTCATTGTTCAATCTGTTTCAGATCCTGTTAATGAAAATTTTATGGAACTCATGATCATGATTGATGCCTTACGTCGGGCTAGTGCTCGGACGATCAATGTGGTGTTGCCTTATTTTGCTTATTCTAGAGCAGATCGTAAATCTAGACCTCGTGAACCGATTACTGCAAAATTAGTGTCTAATTTAATTGAAATGGACGGGGCAACACGTGTCCTAACGTTAGATTTACACGCGGACCAAATTCAAGGTTTCTTTGATATTCCAGTGGATCATTTACAAGCGATCCCATTATTAGCCCACTATTTCATGAATTTGAATTTGGGTGATAGTGAAGATGTTGTGGTCGTGGCACCTGATCATAGCACTACGAAACGGGCGCGGGCTTTAGCTGAATATTTTGGCGCACAAATTGCAATCGTTGATAAACGGGATAATAAAGAAGCGGTTGATCCTTTAGATATTATCGGGGATGTGGCTGGCAAAACTTGCATTGTTATTGACGATATGATTGATACAAGCACCCGGGTTGTTTATTCAGCAAATTCTTTATTAGCCGCTGGCGCCAAAGAAGTTTATGCTGGGGTGACCCACGCCCTATTTTCAGCAGGCGCTGCAGAATCATTACAAGCTTCAGCGATTAAGCAAATTGTTGTCACAGATTCAATTAAGATTCCTGAAGAAAAGAAATTTGCAAAGTTAGCGCAAGTTTCTGTAGGCCCCTTATTGGGTCAAGCCGTGGAAATGACTTATGAACGCCAAGCTGTTGATGAATTATTCCAAGAAACTGCTGCTGAAAAACTTTATATGGAAAACAAACTTTAAACAAAGTGTCATAAAAAAACTAGCAACTGGATCAAAAGGCGACTTTTGATTTGGCGGCTAGTTTTTTTGCTTAGGCAGAGATTGTCGGAAAAATAAAAAAGTTATGCACTTGTGGATAAACCAAAAATCAACTAGTTACTGACAAAGGATTTAATTTTTGATAAAATAGTTATAATAAAGAAAACCCCTACGATCTACTTCAAAACTTACCAGTCCAGTCTATTAAGTTGGTTAACTATGAATGGCTGGATAAAGTCTTGCGATATCTGTGGGATTCTTTTATGAGGAATTCAATATATTTAAGATATTAATGAAAAGGTGAAATTATGATTTTATCACATTATAAAATTAAGCATCGCTTTGGAAAATTACGTTGGCTTTTTGGGACTGGTATCGGTGCGAGCGTAGTGGCTTTTGGCATGGATATCGCCGGGCCTCTCTTAGCCGGAAGTTCGCCTGATAATCCTGCATTCAAGATTATTATATGGGCCGTTGGTGCTCTGTTCGTCATGATAGGTAGTGTAATTATTGGTTGGCAATTATATCGGTTGATCAAATTGTTGCCTTTCAAAGGTGGCATTCAAGCGCCAACTGTACGTAATCGCTGGTATCGTCGTTGGTGGCAGTCATTAAAACATCAAACGTTACCCCATGCTTTAAGACCAAAGACGCATAAACGAGTTTATGTAATGTTTCGCGATAGTGAGCAATATACCGATTATGCGCAACCGTTTAATGAATTCGTCAATCTAATGAATGGCCGCGCATTACCAGAAGTCGCTCAGTGGCAAAGTGAGTATCAGGTGTTATTGACTCAGATTGAGCAATATGGTGATGATCATCAATTTAATAATCAGGATTTACGACAACGGTCGGCTCAGTATAAGTGGCCAACTTTAATTTGGCATAATCATTATCGAGCACTGGCAGTGACGCTACCAGATTTGAACTTGTACCAACACACGATGACTCGTATGTACCAGGCTTTAGACACAGTTGCTGATGGGGGACTCTGGGAATTTGATTACCTTAATCAAATAAGGTATGAACAAATAACACTAAAAGGGGCTGCTGAATTAAGGCGTATGATCAATCAGTATGCGCGTTCACATGATGGTGAATTAAATATTGAGGAGATGCCTGAGAATCAAACAGAACAGTTTGGCGTTGCTAATGATCATCGAGATCACTACTGGTGTTATGTGTTGTTGTTAGCTAACGGGCGTTTTTATGTGGGGATTACTAATAACCCTTCTCGTCGGATGAAAGAACATCAATCCGGTTCAGGTTCAAAGGTGACGCATAACGGTCAGGTAGTCGGTATGGCAGCACTTAAAGATCTTGGGACGATGACTTACGGTGCGGCTGAGCGATTAGAAGATGAAGAAACATTACGACTTATGACGCGTTATGGCGTGACTAATGTCCGCGGTGGGCATTGGGCCATTGACGAAACAAAAAATACGATTTTTCGGTTATTACGTCAGCGCGGTGATATTTTGGCTACACACAATATTAGTCCTTATGATATGCTCTGGGGCGATTAGTATTGGTGATTATGACCTTATTTTAGAATTATAGTTAACCAAATAAAAAGCTAGACCCGCTGGCCTAGCTTTTTTGCATTAAGCATTGTAAATAAATGAAATAATTACGTTACAAACAAAAACAAAGATGATGACACCCCAAGATAAACTCCGCAATCGATCGCGACTGCTCGTTTCTAAAAAAGTGTAGATCACGGTTACCAAAAATAAAATTAAGATGATCGTCTGAAAGATCGCAAAAAATGAATTTTCCATGGCAACTTGCATGATGTTAAAAACCACTGTAGCCAAGGCTAAAACAATGGAGCCTACAAAAGGGCCACGACCACTTTTTTCCATAGTAAGACCTCCGAATCAATACTGATTATCTTACTGAATTCTAGCGCTGTTGGCAACTAGTAACTTAACGCCAATTAATTCTAGAAAAGACCCGCTTGCCTAACACTTCGCGCATGAAGACAAAAACCGGAACAGCGCTAAAGCCTAACGGTAGATAGAAAATTGCTAAACGCCAAGAAATTAGAGAAACAAATTTAAAGATACCGCCTAAACCTAAAAAGACGGCAAGAAAGGCCACAATTAAGCTGACAATCAAAACGAGTTTGCCGCGGTTTAATGGCCAGGAGATAGCCGCTAATGCACAAAAGCCGACGATGCCCGTCATTAGAACAGTTAACGTTGAGGTGGTGCTGTAGGATAAACTAAAGATTCGACCAATAACTTGAATGATCACGGTATAAAAAACCACACTTAAGGCGCCGGGAAGCGCAGTTTCCATGACATTAAGCATAAAGCGTTTTTTGATCGCTTGATAATTGGGCTCTAAAGCTAAGATAAAAGATGGTAGCCCCACAGTTAACGCAGAAATAGGGGTTAACTGTCTTGGCCGGAAAGGATAGTCGCTGTTTAAGAAGATGAATAAAATGGTTAAAATAACCGAATAGATCGTTTTGATTAAGTATAAAGAAGCCACACGTTCTACGTTGTTAATGACCCGGCGGCCTTCGTTTAAAACGAAGATCATCGCGTCAAAGTTAGAATCTAATAGTACAAAATCCGCAATACTTTGCGTAGATTCAGCACCGCTGGCCATGGCCACGCTACAATCAGATTGGCGCAAAGCTAAAATATCATTAACGCCATCTCCCGTCATGCCTACAGTGTGCCCGGCTTTTTGGTAAGCGGCAATTAAGTGCTGCTTTTGCACGGGACTGACTCGGCCAAAGACGGTATATTTGGCCACCAGCGCATCAAAATCACCATCTGGGCCAATTGTGGACATATCAATGGCCGCACTGGCATGTTCAATCCCCGCTTGCTGAGCCACATGGGAGACGGTTAAAGGATTATCTCCGGAAATAACTTTAATCGCTACTTGTTGTGCCCGTAAATACGCAAAAGTTTCTTCAGCATTGGGCCGTAATTCATCAGTAATCAATAATAAAGCCACGGGGGTTAACGTATCATTATTTTCTTGTCGCAGGGGTGTTTGACCAGCGGTGACTAATAACACCCGAAAGCCTTCTTTGGCAAATGTTGTGATTTGCTGTTGCTGCTGGTCAGATAATGGCGACTGCTGATAGATAAATTCAGGCGCCCCGATAATGACACTCATGCCATCCGTAAATTCCACACCGCTCCATTTCCGTTGTGAAGAAAACGGGATGGTCGTTTTTGTCTCAGGGGTCGTTTTTTCAAAAAAATGCTTTAAAGCCGTTGCTGTTTGATTTTCGTCATTGATGCCGTAGACCGCATTTGCAATTAAGTCTTGTAACTGCTGGTCGGGCTGATCACTTAAATTAATTAAGCGATGCACCGTTAGATTCCCAGTTGTGATGGTGCCAGTTTTGTCTAAGCAAAGGGTATCGACCCGGGCCAAAGACTCAATGGCACTTAAAGAACGAACGAGGACCTTTTTTCGACTCAAATTGACAGCCCCGACGGCTAAAGCGATGGAAGTCAATAAGACGAGGCCTTCTGGGATCATGCCCACCATCGCCGCAGCAGTATTCAAAATAGATTGATTTAAACTGCTGCCTCGATGTAAGGTGGCCACCAATAAAAGGGCACCTAGGGGCATGATCACAATGGTTAAGACTTTAATGATCCGATTAATCGTGTTTAATAATTCGCTGCTGTCACGTTTTTCCTGCTGGGCTTGATTCGCTAATTTGGACACAAAACTCTGATCACCAACAGCCGTTACTTGGCACAGTATTTGGCCGCTGATTAAAAAACTACCAGACATTAAAGGATCGCCCACATTTTTTAAAATTGCATCGGTTTCACCGGTGAGTTGCGATTCGTCCACCTCGGCGTTACGCGTCTGTAGTACGTGGCCATCCACTGGGATGCTGTCACCACGTTTAAGTAAAAGGACATCATCTAGTACAATATCTGCACGGTGCAAGGCCACTAATTGATGGTTACGAATCACTTCATAACTTTCTTGAGTCAATAGCGACATACTATCAATGGCCCGCTTAGCCCGAATTTCTTGAACAATACCAATCACCGTGTTAAAAAAGACAGTACCCATGAAAAGCAGATCTAAATAACTATGGGTATACGAGACGAACACAGCAATAATGACGTTAATCAAGTTGAATAACGTCAAGGTATTGTCGGAAATAATCCGCTTAATACTACGGGTTAGTGGTTTTGGCGGTGTATTTTGTTGGTGATTGGCGATCCGTTGTGCAACTTGTGCATCTGTTAGACCAATCGACGCAATATCTTTTATTTTAGCCATCTGCTATACCTCATTTATTTTTACCATAGTTTAATTTTACTTCATTTCTGTGAAAAAAATGCGTTAAATTAAAAAATCAGCCCCAAGTTGGATAAAGGCTGAAAAATTTAAAGTTCTAAGTTTATTTAAGGCAAAATAAAGAGCCGCTAGTTGGGAGTTCCAGCGACTCAGGAGTAAGGGTTGTCTGTGTTCAACAACACAGACCTGATTTTACTTTGGAGGAGTAAAATGAAAAAGCTAATACTGATAGAATATTGGGGGTATTGCTATCAGTAGTGGGGTTGGATAAAATGACTATTGATTAATAATCATTTACAAGTGCTACTTTAATATGGAAATGTGAAGAAATTATGAATAAAATGGGGTAAACACCAAAAATCAGACTTAAGGAGTAGGCCAATGACAAGAACAGTTTTTTTCGATTTAGACGGGACTTTAACCAATTCTAAAAAAGGAATTTTAAGTGCCCTGCATTATGCTTTTGACCAGATGCATCAGCCGCAACCAGACGGGGTGACACTGATGAAATTTATTGGACCGGCCTTGCCAGATTCTTTACGGGAATTCACCGCAATGCAGACGTTACCGGAAATAAAGCGATTTATCGAAGCCTTTCAAGAATATTATGGGGCAAAAGGCTGGTCTGAAAATGAAGTTTTTCCAGGTATTTCACCAATGCTGCAACATTTAAATACTGCTGGGATCCAAGTGGCTGTTGCGACAGCTAAACCTGAGAAATTTTCAGTTCGTATCTGTGATCACTTTGAGTTTACGCCCCAATTAATTGGGATTAGCGCCGCAACGAATGATGAAGTTACTCGGACACAAAAGGCAGATATTGTGGCTTATGGCCTGACCGAATTTAAGATTGAAGATTTAGCCAATACGATTATGGTGGGTGATCGGGCCAGTGATATTCATGGTGGTCAAGTGAATCATTTAAAAACAATCGGTGTAGGCTATGGTTTCGGTACTTTAGAGGAATTAAATGCGGCTCAGCCAACGTATTTAGCACCAACTGTGGCGGATTTAGAACAAAAACTTTTAGATTGGAGCATTTAAAATGGCTTATCGGATCGAAAAAGATGCCTTAGGACCGGTTGAAGTACCGGATAATGTCTTATGGGGCCCCCAGACACAACGGAGTTTAAAAAACTTTGAGATTGGCCCTAAGATGCCTTATGACGTGATTCAAGCGCTAATAACGGTCAAAATGGCAGCCGCAGCCGTGAATCAGAAGCTCGGCGTTTTGGACAAAGCTAAAGCCGAGCTCATCGTGGCCAGCTGTCAAAAATTGTTGGCTGGCGATTATCAAGCTCAATTTCCGTTAGTTGTTTATCAAACTGGCAGCGGCACACAAACCAACATGAATGTGAACGAAGTGATTGTGCACATGGCCCAGCAAATCAATCCTAATTTACCCCTGCATCCTAACGATGATGTGAACCATAGTCAAAGCTCCAATGACACTTTTCCAACGGCAATGGCCATTACTGCAAGTTTAAAAATACCCCTGCTTTTAAAAACTTTAACGCAGCTGCGACAGACGTTAAAACAAAAAATTGTTGAATTTGACAGTGTGATCAAAATTGGGCGTACCCATTTACAAGATGCCACACCATTAACTGTTGGCCAAGAATTAAGCGGTTATGAAAGTGCGCTAGCCCACGATCAAGCTTATTTGACACAACTGCAAGCCACACTTTTGGAATTGCCAATTGGGGGGACTGCGGTAGGTACCGGTTTAAACGCACCGGCAGAATTTGCGGTGGAGATGACCCATTATTTAGCCCAGCATTATCAAATGAATTTTGTGCCGGCACCTAATAATTTCCAAGGCTTAGCCAATCATAGTGGGTTAAATATTGTCCACGGCGCTTTAAAAACATTAGCCAGCGATCTGGTCAAAATTGGCAACGACATTCGTTTTTTGGCATCTGGACCTAGAGCTGGCTATGGTGAGTTTCAAATTCCAGCCAATGAACCGGGCTCATCAATTATGCCGGGAAAAGTGAACCCTACCCAAGTAGAAGCGTTAACGATGGTTTGTGCCCGTGTTTTTGGCAATGATACGACCTTAACTTTCGCAGCCAGCCAAGGTAACTTTGAATTAAATGTTTATAAACCAGTGATTATTGCCACTTTTTTGGAAAGTTGCACATTATTAACGCAAGTGATCCATTCTTTTGACGTTCATTTGATGAAGGGGTTAAGTGTGCATCCAAAACGCATTGCGGCATTGATGACCCATTCGTTGATGACGGTTACAGCGCTGACGCCGCACATTGGTTACAGTAAGAGTGCAGAAATTGCCCAAAAGGCGCAAAAAGAAGGCACCACCTTAAAAGATGCTGCCTTAGCTTTAAATTATTTAACAGCGGAACAGTTTGATGCTTGGATGGATTTCAAAAAAATGGTCTAAGCCTTATCGGTCAATAAAAAGCCTTGCTGATGAACGACGTGTAATAATTCACCACGGGCATCTGGTTGGGTCATTAAGCTGCGTTTGACTTGATTCGTGAACGTGTCCACCCGCTTGTTCGCTTCTCGTAAGTCGTAATATTCGTGGACGCGGGCATCGTAGTCTTCTAACTGCGGTAAGATTGGCGTTGGTAATTGATAGCTATTTTCAAAGTGCATAAATGTTTCAGGTAAGCGGGGTTTGAGCTGTGGCTGTTGATCAGGATAACCAACCGCTAGTCCTAGAATTGGGAAAGTTAATTTTGGCAAGTCTAAAATATCTATGATCTTTTGGGCATCATTTAAAATACTGCCTAAAATAACCGTACCCAGGCCTAAACTTTCAGCAGCATTTACCGTATTTTGAACGGCTAAGACGGTATCGGAGAAGCCAGCAAAAAATTTTGCGGCAGAGCCTAGTTTATTTTCATCTTGGCCTTGTTCATGACCAATTTGTAAATTACGATATTGGTCTAGCACGAAAACAAATAAATGACCGTTGTTAGCTATGTAAGGTTGGTGGCTAACTTCAGAGATCGCTTGTTTTTTAACGGGATCGGTCACACTAATTACTGTGCAAGCTTGTAGAAATTGAGAGGACGCTGTATGTCGGGCCACATCAATTAGCGCTTGGACAGTTTCTTTGTCTAACGGGATTTGTTTAAAAGCTCGGATGGTCTTGTGATTAATCTGGCGTTGAATGGTATCGTTAAAAGCTTCGTTAACTGGTTTCATGGGTTAAACTCCTTTATCTTTAGTTGCGGATGTTCATACAATTTAAACTTCCAGGTACTTTCATTCTAAGCTAAATAGTAGATTAAAAAAAGAGATATGGTAAATATTAGAATAAGTGGTATAATTACAAAAATTTTACTGTTTCTTGCTTGTATCTGACGTTTGTGATTGTTATAACTGAGTTAGTGACGACACTTTAGTGGCAGATCCTTTGGGTTTGCCATTATTTTGATTCCAAATTCATGGCAAAGTTGGCGGGATTGTTGTTAAAATCTTTGTATTGGAGCGATTTGTATGATAAGTTTTATCATCAATTGGTCAGATCAACGGTTTAAAACCCGTAAGCCAGAGGCACGCCGTGAGGGTTATGGTCTTGTATCTGGATTCATTGGTTTGGGGACAAATGTATTGTTGGCAGTGATGAAATTAATGATCGGCCTTTTTTCAGGTAGTGTTTCAATTATGGCAGACGCACTAAATAGTGTGACAGACACTTTTGCTTCAATTTTGACGTTGATGGGTTTTAAAATTGCGGCCAAAGATCCTGATGAAGGCCATCCCTATGGCCATCAGCGGTTTGAATATATTAGTGGCTTGTTTATTTCAATTTTATTGTTATTTGTGGGAATACAGTTTTTACAGACTTCTGTCAAAAAAATTATAACGCCCCACAGTGTGAAAATATCACTGTTAGTCTTAATCGTGTTGGCTATTTCAATTTTGATGAAATTATGGCAAAATTTATTTTATGAACGCATTGGGCACCATATTAATTCTCAAACATTAATTGCCACCGCTAAAGACAGCTTTATGGATGTTTTAACAACGGCCGCGATTTTAGTTTCGGCATTGATTTATCAAATTTGGCAGTTAAATATTGACGGCTGGGTTGGCTTAGCGGTGGCGATTTACATTAGTATTAGCGGTTTTTTGATGTTGCGGGAATTCACCAATCAATTGTTAGGCAATCGCCCAAGTTTTAAAGCGGTAGACCGGATGACTAAAGCGTTGGAGCAGTATCATGCGCTGTTAGGCTTTCACGATTTGTTGATTCATAGTTATGGGCCTAATGCAATTTTTGCCACAGTTGATGTGGAGATTGATAGTCGGTGGACATTGGACCAGGCCCATGAGATGATCAATGATATTGAACAAGATTTTAAAAAACAATTGGCGGTGACGTTAGTTTGTCATCTGGATCCGATTGATCTGGATAATCGCCATTACAATGAAATTCATAGCGCGATTAAACGGATTATTAAAGCTTATGATATGAACTTGCATACCCATGACTTTCATGTGGAACAAGAAGAAAGTGGTGAAGTGGTGCAGTTTGATATTGTGGTCCCACAAAAGATTGACGTTAGCGATCATGATTTAAATCAACAAATTACCCGGGATTTAAAAGAGGAATTTCCGGATATTGCTACAGATATTAATTTTGATCATAACTATATTGGTGAAGATAAAAGCACTTTTGATGATGATTCAGCAGCTTCTTAGTTTTTGGATAGTCGGGGCTTATTTGGGAGGTATTTATGAACAATACAATTGTCAGTAATTTGAACTTAATACTTTGGGTTTGGGCGTTTATCAGTCTTGGTATTTTTTTGGCATCTTGGACTTATGAACGTCGGCGACTCCTGAATGGGATTTTATTTAATCTTTGTGTCTTGAGCTGCCTACTGCCAATTGGCTTATTTGTAATTCGTTCTGCGGATACACGGCCGCGCTTAGTTGCCGTTGTGGTCGTATTATTTGCAATTGTGGCCGGCATTGTTTTATTGCTATTCTTATCTTTTGTTTTCCTACTACTGTGGAATGCCCGCATTGTTTGGCAGCGCGAAGCCCATACAGTGGCCAATAGTTTAACGTTGATCTTGGCCCTTGGGATCATTGCATTGTGGATTATGAACTTAGTGGCCGTGAATCGATTTTTGCCGGATTGGATGAATCAGTTAATTGCGATTTTACCGCTGATTGTTTTTTATGTATTAGCCTCGTTTTATAATTATTTGACCAATCTATTTTTGTATCAATTTAATCGGCCCCGTTATCGCCAAGATTACGTGATTGTTCTAGGCGCTGGCTTGTTGAACGGCACTGAAGTATCGCCTTTATTGGCGCAGCGGATTGACCGTGGTTTGAAATTTTATCGCAAGCAAGTCCAAAAGACCGGAGTCGGGCCTAAAATGGTTTTTTCCGGTGGTCAAGGCGGGGATGAAAAAATCGCAGAAGGCGCAGCCATGGCAAAATACGCCATTGCGCAAGGCTTGGCGCCGACGGATGTCTTAGCAGAAACGGAATCTAAAAATACATTAGAAAACATGCAATTTTCTAAAGCTTTAATTCAAAAAGATGCAGGCAAACCTGCCAGCGACTGCCGGGTTATTTTTGTCTCAAATAACTATCATACGTTTAGAGCAGGTATCTATGCTCGGCTGGCGGATTTAAAGGCAAATGGCATTGGCAGCAAGACTTCAAAGTACTTTTTGCCTAATGCTGTCATTCGTGAATACATTGCCATTTTTATGATGAAAAAAAAGCAGCATATGATCGTAATTGGGACGATTGTTGGCTTAGATGTTTTATCGTTACTTTTTAACAAAATTTTTTCAGTGTAATGGTGGTTTTTTTATAAAAGTTGATGTAGGCTTAAGACGGGTTATCCGCTTTCAAGCCGGATAACCCCGAAGTAATTTAGCCTTCGACATTCAAAGCTATTTTGCAGATAAAACTAGATCAGGTTTTTAAACCAGAGAGGGGTTATCAGTGTGTCACTTATCTTATTTATTTATTTGGTATCTATCGTTGCGGGGTGTAGCATTTGTCTACTCACCCATTTGCCAGAGGTTGGCCTACATAGATACAGACCGGGCAATCGACGTCATTTAAAGCGCCTGCCCTAGAAATTAATATAGCATCACACAAAAAGCCTTGAGGGCAATTAAACGCTCAAGGCTTTTTGTATTAATCTTTATCTGAAGTTTCAGGTTCACTGGCTTCAGTTTTTTTAGTTTTAAAATTATCAGTGCTGGTAACTTCAAACCAATTAACATAGGCATGTTCATAATCAACGACTTTAAAAGAAAAGCGATCAATTTTAATCACACTATCTTGCTTTAAATCTGGATAATTATCAATAATGTAACCGGCAACTGTCGTGACATCAGAAGCTTGAAATTCTGGAATGCGACATTTGAAGAAACGCTCAAAGTCATACAAAGTAGTTTTGCCGCTGACATTATACGTATGGGCATCTTTTTTGATGATGTATTCATCAGAGACATCATCAATTTCATCTTTGACCGTTCCGAATAGTTCTTCATAAATATCTTTATCCGTGACAATCCCACTAGTCCCGCCATATTCGTCCACGACCACCACAATAGGGGTCTGCCGTTTGATCATTTGGTTCAAAATATCTTGAATTGGCATACTTTCGGGGACCGTAATCATTGAACGCAACAGGCGGCTGATGCCAATATGGCCATCGACTTGATCTTGGCGGACGAGATCATAAGCATAGACGTAACCAAGAATTTTGTCTTTATCATTTTCAGCGACCACTGGAAAACGACTGTAGCCTTGTTGCAAGTAGTCTTTGATCACATCGTCAACTGTGTCTGTAATATCTACCACGTACAGGCTTGTTCGGTCAACCATAATATCCTTAGCCACTTTGTCATTTAAGTCAAAGGCACGTTGCATGTACAAATAATCGTTTTGATCCATCTCACCGTTCGTCACGGAAAGCTGGGTTAATTTTAAAATCTCAGATTGTGAGAAGACTTCATTTTCTTCATCTGCAGGCTTCAATCCAATCAGCCGCACAATCCCTAAAGCAGATTTGTTCAGTAACCATACGAAAGGATAGAAGACGGTATGAAAGGCTTTTAACGGGGTTACAACGATCATTAAGACCCGAATCGGCATATCAATACTGATGTTTTTAGGCACAATTTCAGTAATCACCACTTCCAGGTAAGTTAACAAAGCAACCCCTAAAATGGCCCCGACTAAGTTTAAACTCTGACCGGCCAATAAATGGGTCCAGCCAAAAAACTCTACCAGCAAAGTGCGGATGGTATCTTCCCCAATCCAACCTAAGATAATCCCAGTCATACTGGTCCCAACTTGGGTGGTAGAGAGATATTCATTCAAATTTTTGACCATATACAGGGCATTTCTCAGCTTACGCTTATTGCCTTGACCTTCATTAAGCCGTTCTTCCAGCTGACTGACACGTGCTTGTACTAGGGCAAATTCAGCAGCTACGAAGAAGGCGGCTAAGATGAAGGTGACTAAGATAATAATGATATTGTTCAACAGCTGACCCTCGTCCAATTAAATTCCTCATTTCTAAAACTTATTTTTAGTTATTCATTCACGGTTACGTTGGTACTAGGCACCCATTGATCGGCACCTAGATTGTACCAGTCAATACCGCCAATGTTTACAACTTGATGATACCGCCAAGCGCTGCCAGTTGCAAAAAGTCGGCCGGTAACTTGTTGATCATAATAAGGCGAATTATAAGCGGCGATTTGTTGACCATAGGCTTTGTCAATCGTAAGCACACCTTGTTTTTGCACATTGCTTAATTCTAAAAAGCGGCCGTTTACCCATTGGTTTTTACCGATGTTATAAAAATATTGCTGGTTAATGAAGGTTTTACCATAAGTCCGCCATTGGGTATTGTTCGCCAGTTTTTGACCGGTGGCTTGCCCATTGATTGGGGCAGTGAGCACTTGAGTTTTACCGCCAGGGGCATTTTTAATTGTTCCGATACCAGCTTCTTGAATATCAATTTGCTGTAAAGCACTGGTTTTATCCACGAGCTGAGTATCATCTGTAATATTAAACAGTTTAAATTGATAGGTGTAGCCGTTAGGATAGTTTTGCAAACCATTTAAAGTCACGGTATATTGATGGCCGCTGACTAAAGGCAAGGTAGGTGTAAAAGTATAAACGCTCTTATAGCTGCCGTATTGGTAAATACTGGCATCTAAAAGGTCATTGGCGTTTTGCTGCTGATTGGTTGTTTCGTCTTTAATAACAACATTTAAGTCGCCACTAGCTTGCTGTTTTTCAGAGAAATAAATGGACCAAGGGACTAGGTGATGGTTGTAGACAGGTTTTGTCAAGGCTTCCAACGGGAAAACACCGGCACTAGGATAGGTCACGATATTTTTTTGCGGCTGGGCACTGCTTGCCGTTAGCCAATTGTCGTTCATCACCATCATATCTACATATTTCCAAGAATTAGTACCATAAGCGGCCCCGATCCCAAAGTTTTGTAGGTAAGGGGATAAAATCCAAGCCCGGTGACCGGTATCATTACCGTCAATATTGTTATTATCAGCGATCAGACCGTCTACCGTAGAGCCTGCACTCTCACCATTAGCTCTAAAGTACAAGTTGCTGGCATTCGTCACAAATTGAGCTTGCTGCCACACATACGTTGAAATGTAATCGGGGCGGGTGGCATTGGCGAGACCATGTTGACTGAGCATCGGATTGGCGTTAACACCTGCCAGAACACTAGCGCCAACTTGGGAAAGATAGTTTTGGTCGTTAGTGGTCTGTACACTAGGCAACCCCACAAGTCTGCGGTAATAATTTAGCCATTGGGTTGTTGCATCAATATAATTATGTTTAATTTGACCCACTCTAAAAGGCGCGCCACTTAGGTTGGTAGGTGAGGCGTAGATCGTTTGGGCATTGTATTCCGTCTGATCCATTTTTTTGTATAAAGCGGTCAGTTCCCGGATTTGGCGCTGTTCCGCTGTGGTATATGTATGATCGTCGGTTGGTGCGGCTACTGTAGCAGCAGCTGTGGTAGTGGTTGCTTGGACTTGATCTAAGCTAAGACTCAAACTCAAAGCCCCCAAAATAGCGGCTGAGTAGCATCCAAATTTTGTTAAGTTCATTTAAAGCACTCCCTTCCCAATATCTAATATTAATTATAACGAATTTTCCGTGTAAAAAGTATTAATAAGTAGATTTTACCGTAGATAATGGGGATAATTAATTAAGTAGACTGAAAAATTTTTTATATTTTTTCAAGGTCGGCTTGCGACCCGCTATAACGCTGTCTATAATGGTGGTATAACGGTCAAATTAAAGTAGGAGGTGTGGACATGGCTGGTAACCATGAATTTAAGGAATACAAGACACCAAGTCAAGTAGCGCAACTTATTGGCGTCAGTGTGCCAACGTTACGCAAATACTCACTAATGATTGAAAAAGCAACAACTGAGCGTTATTTTGAACGCAACCAGCAAAACACCCGCTTATATACACAAGAAAATGTAGAACGTCTAAAAGAATTAACAAAATTAAGCAAAAGCCCGGATCGGACACTACAAGACGTGATTGCCCAGCTGTATACCATCACCGAGTCAAAAGCAACGACAGCCACTGGGAATGCACCTACTGGCACGGCTCAGCCGGTTCAGCGGCCGACAGCAACGAATGAAATTGCCCCGGTGGAGCAGTTTATGAATGTTTTGACAAATATGCAAGATACGGTCACCCAGCAAAAACAAACCATTGACGCCTTGCAGCAGCAATTAAAAATTGTTCAAGAACAAAATTTAGCTATTTTAGAGCATCTGAATCATACCGACGGGGCAACGGATTTTGAAGAAGGGATCCGTTTGCCAGATGAAAATAAATTGCATATTACGGAAATGAGTCAGCCTGAAAGCGTTGCTGAAAACTATGAAGCGCTAGAAAATAAACACGCTATTGTAGACGATGATTTAGACGCTGCTGAGAAAGTAGTTAGACCTCGGACTTTGCAAGATATGCAGCTGGAGCCAGAGCCTAAAAAGCATTGGTGGCAAAGACTGATGGATCGTTCGTAATAAATAAGTTTCGTCGGTGGTAAAGTTTGATAAAATAAGAATAGACATGTGATAAAAGGAAATGGGGGAAGCGACTATGGCACTTTTTGGTAACAATCCAGATAACAACAATCTCCAAGATCCAAAGGAAAAACGGGATAAACAAACGAAGCGACCTAATGAATCGGTACCGCAGTCTGAATTTGCCGGACTAGATTTTGATGACTTAAACGGACCGTCTCAACCGTCAATGCCCACTAATGACCCAACGCCTTATTATGAAGCACCCACTGCACCCATGACGGCGCCAACAGAATTTGCAGAAGGACAGCCAGACTTTTTGGCTGAAAATACACCGCATAGTGTCAACCAGCCGGCACCAACACCGACTGCAGCGCCATTCAAGGCCACACCGGATGTGTCACCAGTCCCACCGTTGAACCCTGAACAAAACACCATGCCTTATCAATCACAGCCAACACCATCTGCGACGTACCCTTGGAAGCAGACACAACAGCAGTTGGTTAACTTACAGCAGCAAGAAGATACGTTAAAACAACAATTAAAACAAGAACTATTAGATCAACGGAGCTTTTTAAAACATGATTTGCGGCGGCAGAATTTAAATTTAATTAATAGCCAAACAAAAGTCGGGGATGGCGCTCAAAAGATTCAAAGTCAAATTGATGAAGTGAATGACGGCCTCGTCCAATGGTTCGGTACTAAAAAAATTGCCAATCATGTTTTCTTTAATAAAAAACGAACTTATTACTTACTGGAAGATAGTCTAGCCATCACGAATGATTCCGTGCAAAAGGGATTGTTGGGCCAATTAAAACAGCTATTTGAGGGCATGCAAATGGCTTTAGGGCATATTTCCGCAAATTATAACGATCAGCTGAATTTAGTCGGGCAGGAATTGCGGCAGCAAGGTTTGTTGACGAAAAATACACAGCTGATTAATAAATATCAAGACTTGCAAGAATATAATAAAAATCTAAATCATAGACCGGTAGATGTGCCAATTGCCGGCAATATGTCCACCGTTCATGACACCGAAAATCGAGCGGATAAAGTTTATGATGCCAAGCAACAGCTGATCATGATCATTTACTATCAATCTGAAAAACAGATTCATGTCATTGAACATTATCGGGAAAACGTCGTGATTAGCCGGGATATTTTTGACCGGAACGGTGCGATTTCAGCAACTCAATATTTTGATCAAAGTAATAACAAACGCATTATTCGAGAAAATTTCTACCGGACCGATGGCTCACTGGTTTTAATTAAAAGCTATCAAGATAATGAACCTTATATTCAATTATTAAGTCGTTCCAACGTTTTAATGGCGATCTTTAATTCAGAACTAGAATTAACGTTGTGGTGGTTAGAAAACCATGTATTTGATGCGGAGACAACGATTTTAATTAGTGTCGATTCACCGTTATATCAGCCGTTATTAACGTTAGAAAATCGTCAAGTAGAGATTCTGCCAATTTTGGACAATTATGAAGCCAATACTGAGATTACGGACCAGTTAATGCAGGAAAATGCGCCAATTGACAGCTTACTAGTGACACAGTCAGCGGCTAAAACTTATCTTGAAAACAATACGCAACATGATTTAGATATTTCTGTTTTACCGGCCGGGACAGCGACGCCGGATTTTGAAGCAGAGTCTCAGAAGTTTTAATTTAAGCTGACGTCAGAAATGGGGCATTTGATGACAAAGTTAAAAGTAGCACTGGCTCAGATGGATATTGCATTTGGGGCACCGGCGCAAAATTTTGAAAAAGTAGCCGCTTTTGTAGCACAGGCGGCTGAACAGCACGCGGATATTGTGGCCTTTCCTGAAATGTGGAATACCGGCTATGCCTTGAAGCAATTAGGGCAGTTGGCTGATGTAAATGGCCTGGAGACACAAAAAAAATTGAGTCAGCTGGCTAAAACGTATCACATTTATATATTTGGCGGCTCAGTGGCCGTTGCTGCAGATCAAAAATTTTATAACACCACTTATGTCTTTGATAATGAAGGCCAGTTATTGAGTACGTACCAAAAAGTACATCTATTTGGGTTGATGCATGAAGGCGATTTTATGGCTGCTGGCCAGCAAGCGAGTCATTTTGATGTTTTGGGCGTTCCGGCAACCAATGTGATTTGCTATGATATTCGTTTTCCAGAATGGCTACGAAAATTGAGTGCAGCTGGCAGCCAACTTATTTTTGTACCTGCGGAATGGCCAAGCGTGCGCACGCCGCAGTGGACACGCCTATTAGCAGCTCGGGCGATTGAAAATCAAAGTTTTGTAGTCGCCATTAATCGAGTGGGACAAGATCCAGATAACGTTTTTGGCGGCCATTCTTTAGTGCTGGATCCATTAGGCAATGAATTATTATGTCTTGACGACCAAGAACAGCTGCAGGTGGTAACAATTGACTTAGCAGAAATTGATAAAATTCGTGGCGAGATTCCAGTTTTTGAGGATCGCCGCGTAGATTTATATTATGACTAAAATAAAATAGCGATTGAAATACTCCAAATTGTTAGATATGATTCTAACGACTTAGAGTATTTTTTTGTGAATGGCCCCTTGAGATTAAATTAATGATACTATTGGGGTGCAAATAATTTTCTGAGCGCAATGCTCAATTAACATATTGACTAAACAGGGTCTGATCCCGATGGAATTAGGACCCACAAAGGAGAAAGTTGTGGCTGATCTAGTCTATCAACGCGTGATTAAAGCGTTACAAAATCAAATTGATGCCGGCAAGTTTTCAGATTTGAAATTACCGAATGAACGTATTCTAGCTGAAGAATTTCAAGTGAGCCGGAGCAGTATAAAAAAAGCTTTAAATAGTTTGATTCAGCGGGGCGTTGTCTTTCAAAAGCAAGGCGCCGGCACCTTTATTAATCCCTTATATTTAAAAAATCGGCCTATGTTTGATATTGCTGGCGATAATGTCGGGGTTACAGATACCTTTCAACGCAATGGCAAACGGCCGGATATTAAAGTGATTGATTTTAATGTTGTACCGGCTAGTCCAGAAGTTCAAGAATCTTTATTTTTGGAGCCCGGCGAATTTGTTTATGAAATTCAGCGGCTGCGGTCTTTTGATGATCAGCCTTTTATGATTGAAGATGGTTTTGTCCCAATTAAGCTAGTTCCAGATTTGACTAAAAAAAATATTGCTGGTTCATTGTACAAATACTTGCATGAATCCCGAAACATTGCGGTAACCCGGTCATTTCTGACGATCTCTGCAGATGTCTCCACGGCAAACGACCAAAAGTTATTAAATCTTAAACCGGTGGAACCGGTGGGCGTGATGGAAGGGATTTTCTTCATGGATCGGGGCACACCCATTGAATTTTCGCACATGCGATTGCATTATAAATTTATGCGCTACAACACTTTCACCTTGTTAAATTAAAATTGGTACGTTCCTTTTGCGAAATTGGTTGACATATTGATTTTTTTTGCTTATGATAGAACCATAAACTAACAACTGTCATACAAATAGGAGGATCACAATGGTAGCTAAAACTAAAAACACTGATTATTCCTCAAAAGCATATTTCGGTTTACTGAACAAGTATTGGCGTGCTGCAAATTATGTTTCTGTTGGTCAACTTTATTTAAAAGATAATCCCTTATTAAAACGGGACTTAAAACCCTCTGATGTCAAGGTTCATCCTATTGGTCACTGGGGTACTATTTCAGGACAAAACTTTATTTATGCCCATTTAAATCGGGCAATTTTAAAATATGATTTGAACATGTTCTACATCGAAGGGCCCGGTCACGGTGGCCAAGTGATGGTTTCTAACTCATATTTAGATGGCAGCTATACGGAAATTTACCCACGCATTACCGAAGATGAAACTGGGATGAAACGGTTATTCAAACAATTCTCTTTCCCTGGCGGTATTGCATCACATGCTGCTGCTGAAACACCAGGTTCTATCCATGAAGGTGGGGAATTAGGTTACTCACTATCCCACGGTGTTGGCGCAATTTTTGACAATCCAGACGTGATTGCTGCAACAATTATCGGGGATGGGGAAGCTGAAACTGGCCCATTAGCTGGTTCTTGGTTCTCTAATGCATTCATTAACCCAGTTACCGATGGGGCTGTTTTACCAATCTTGAATTTAAACGGCTTTAAGATTGCCAATCCAACAATCTTAGCCCGTAAAACAGATGAAGAATTACAAAAATATTTTGAAGGTTTAGGCTGGGCACCAATTTTTGTTGAAGGCAATGATCCTGAAAAATTACATCCAGAAATGGCTGAAGCTGTGGATACAGCGGTTGAAAAGATCCGTGCCATCCAAGCTGAAGAACGTAAAGGTTCTGCTGAAGATGCAACACGTCCAGTATGGCCAATGATTATCTTCAGAACACCAAAAGGCTGGACTGGGCCAAAATCTTGGGACGGCCAACCAATTGAAAATTCATTCAGAGCCCATCAAATTCCAATTCCAGTAGATCAAACAGATTTAACACATGCGGATGCTTTAATTGACTGGTTGAAATCTTATAAACCAGAAGAATTATTTGATGAAAATGGGACATTGTTACCAGAAATCAAAGCAATGGCACCAACTGGCGATCGCAGAATGGCTAAGAACCCCATTACAAATGGTGGCTTAGATCCTAAACCATTAAACTTACCAGAATGGCAAGATTATGCTTTAGATAACAGCAAGCGCGGTCAAGTTGAAGCGCAAGACATGGTAGAATTGGGTAAATTCTTCCGTGGTGTCATTGAAAATAATCCAAAGAACTTCCGGATTTTTGGCCCTGACGAAACAGCTTCTAACCGCCTACAAGAAGTATTTAATGATACAAAACGGCAATGGTTGGAACCTATTATGCCAGGTAATGATCAATGGATGGCCCCAACTGGCCGAGTAATTGACTCACAACTTTCCGAACACCAAGATGAAGGTTGGCTAGAAGGCTATACATTAACAGGCCGTCATGGTATTTTTGCCAGCTATGAAGCTTTCTTACGGGTTGTGGATTCAATGTTGACACAACACTTCAAGTGGATCCGTAAAGCTGATGAATTGGCTTGGCGGAACAAATACCCTTCATTAAACGTGATCTCTGCATCAACTTCTTTCCAACAAGATCATAATGGGTATACCCATCAAGATCCTGGTGTATTAACACACTTGGCTGAAAAGAAACCTAAATATATCCGTGAATATTTACCAGCAGATACAAATACGTTGTTGGCAGTGATGCATAAAGCTTTAGGTATGACACAAACTTTGAACTTAACGGTTGCGTCTAAGCACCCAAGACCACAATTTTACTCTGTTCAAGAAGCGGAACAATTAGTGGCTGACGGGCTTAAAGTGATTGACTGGGCAAGTACAACAAAACCTGGTGAAACACCAGATGTTGTTATTGCTGCAGCAGGAACTGAACCAAACTTAGAAGCTTTAGCTTCAATTACAATCTTGCATCAACAATTCCCTGACTTGAAGATTCGGTTCATCAACGTTGTGGACTTATTGAAACTACGGCATCCATCTGAAGATCCTAGAGGTTTAAGTGATGTTGATTTTGATAACTACTTCACGACAGACAAACCAGTGATCTTTGCTTTCCACGGTTACGAAGACTTGGTTCAAAGTATCTTTTTCCGTCGCCATAACCATAATTTATATGTTCATGGCTACCGTGAAGATGGGGATATTACAACACCATTTGATATCCGGGTAATGAACGAATTAGATCGCTTCCATTTGGCTAAGGAAGCTGCTACAAGTGTTTATGGCACAAAAGCAGCTGAATTTAACTCAGCAATGGATGATAAATTACAAGAACATCATGATTTCATCCGTTCAGAAGGTACCGATTTACCAGAAGTTGAAAATTGGCACTGGAAAGACGTTAACTAAATTAAAAAATTGTATTAAAAAAGAAGCTAGATTAGAAAAATTTCTGATCTAGCTTCTTTTTTGTTCTGGGTTTGAAACGCGCTTACCAACACTGATTTCTACATATAACTACGCCTTGTTGCCAGTCGCCAGCGACTGCCTGCCAAGTCTAGGTTATATTGCGAAATCACCCGTGTTGGTTCACGCTCTGCATAAACGCGTTCAGGGGCACTGACTTCTCACCTAACTACGAATTATTTATAAGCGAAATACGCTTATTTCATAATTCTAGGTTAGTG
>NZ_RHOY01000022.1 GCF_003946725.1 Agrilactobacillus yilanensis
AACCAGAGCGTGAAGGGACACGATTTTGACTTCGAGCACTAACCTAGAATTATGAAATAAGCGCACTTCGCTTATGAATAATTCGTAGTTAGGTGAGAAGTCAGTGCCCCTGAACGCGTTTAGAGCGTGAACCAGCACGGGTGATTTCGCAGTATAACCTAGACTTGGCAGGTAGTCGCCTGCGACTAGCAACAAGGCGTAGTTATATGTAGAAATCAGTGCTGGTGAGCGCGTTTTAGAAAACCGATCTAAAATAAAACCGACATAATCTTGCACTTCGCTTACAAGTTAGACGTAGCTAAGCACAAAAATCAGTCTTTTAAAACCAGAGCGTGAAGGGACACGATTTTGACTTCGAGCACTAACCTAGAATTATGAAATAAGTGCACTTCGCTTATGAATAATTCGTAGTTAGGTGAGAAGTTAGTGTCCCTGAACGCGTTTAGAGCGTGAACCAGCACGGGTGATTTCACAGTATAACCTAGACTTGGCAGGTAGTCGCCTGCGACTAGCAACAAGGCGTAGTTATATGTAGAAATCAGTGCTGGTGAACGCGTTTTAGAACCAGAGCGTGAAGGGACACGATTTTGACTTCGAGCACTAACCTAGAATTATGAAATAAGTGCACTTCGCTTATGAATAATTCGTAGTTAGGTGAGAAGTTAGTGTCCCTGAACGCGTTTAGAGCGTGAACCAGCACGGGTGATTTCACAGTATAACCTAGACTTGGCAGGTAGTCGCCTGCGACTAGCAACAAGGCGTAGTTATATGTAGAAATCAGTGCTGGTGAACGCGTTTTAGAACCAGAGCGTGAAGGGACACGATTTTGACTTCGAGCACTAACCTAGAATTATGAAATAAGTGCACTTCGCTTATGAATAATTCGTAGTTAGGTGAGAAGTTAGTGCCCCTGAACGCGTTTAGAGCGTGAACCAGCACGGGTGATTTCACAGTATAACCTAGACTTGGCAGGTAGTCGCCTGCGACTAGCAACAAGGCGTAGTTATATGTAGAAATCAGTGCTGGTGAACGCGTTTTTACAATTTAATAATTTCTGTACCTAGTGTCAAACCGCCGCCAAAACCACTTAAAACAACAGTCATTCCTGGTTTTAATTTGCCGGCCGCATTTAATTCATCAAACAAAATTGGAATACTAGCTGCTGATGTATTCCCATATTCTTCAATATTCATCGGGAATTTTTCCAGTGGCTGTTTTAATTTACGGGCAATCACATCAACGATGCGGGCATTGGCCTGATGTAAAATAAACAAATCCACATCTTCAACAGTCAAGTTGGCCTGTTCTAATGCTCGGTTAATCGACTTCGGTACATTTCTAGTCGCAAAAGTATAAACTGCACGACCATCCATATGTACCCATTTGTCAGGGTTGTTATCTGTAGCCCCTTGTGAAAATGGCGAAATATTTGTAGTCCCTGCCATGGTGATCTTGTCACCCAAATCCCCCATACTCAGCAAATCTTCGCCAAGGAATAGTTCTCCAGGTTCATTATTTTTTTCTAATAAGATCCCACCAGCACCATCACCGAATAACACAGCAGTAGACCGATCTTCCCAGTTCGCATATTTAGACAACACTTCGGCCCCGATCAAAATACCTTTTTGATAAGCCGGACTGGTAAATAAGCCGCGGACAACACCTAAGCCATAAATAAATCCAGAACAAGCGGCATTCAAATCAAAAACAAATGCATTTTTAGCGCCAATGGCTTTTTGCACACAGGCAGCCGCTGTTGGTACCGCTTCAGAAGCGCTGGCCGTTGCAACGATAATAAAATTAATCGTTTCCGGATCAACCTGACCCTTTGTTAACAAATCTTTAGCCACATTAACGACTAAATCTGTCGTATCCTCATCCGTTACCACATGACGATTGCCAATCCCGGTCCGGCTTCTGATCCATTCATCACTTGTATCCATCATTTGGGCAAGATCATCATTACTGACAACTTTGCTAGGTGCATAGTGTGCTGTTTGGGTAATTTTTAGCACGATTGCATTCCATCCCTTTCACTAGGTCCTTGTTTGGCCGCATGATTCTTGTCTTCCAAAAATTCAATCAAATTATCGACGGCGTGTTCAATTAGACTGATTTCATCTTTGTTAAAACCATCTAAAAAGGACATCACCATTTTCCGATGAAATGAATCATGAAGGCGATAAGCAGAACGGCCCTTTCGCGTTAACCCTAGGCGAATCACCCGACGATCAGTCTTTTCCCGCAGCCGCTGTACATAACCTTTTCGAGCTAAGTTATTAATCGCTGCCGTTAAAGTACCTGGCGTCACCCGCATTTCCTGGGAGACTTGTGAACTGGTCTTATGATGATACATGGTAATCGCGTTAATCGTGTGTAACTCTTTAATTGATAGATCATGAAATGGCCCTTTACGCAGTTCTTTTTCTTCAATATTTGAAATATCGCGATAGCCTCGAACCAGTTTTTCATTGATTCGTTCATAAATCTCCTTATCCATGCTGTTTTCCACCTTTCATTCAGGCTAGTCTTTCAAGTGCATTGTGAAAGTGGCCTGGCACGCTTTTTGGTCGGCCAGCATCACAACACCTTTAAATACATATTGCTGCGCTTGTTGTTCAATACACTGTACTTGATAGGTCAGTTGGCTGTCTGGGGTCACCATCTTACGGAACTTAACTTTTTTCAAAGCCGCCAAAGCCACATTTTTTATCTCAAAATTTTGATAAAGCCAAAGCTTTGCCGTCTGCTGTAAACCTTCTACCAATAAAACGCCCGGCACAACTGGTTCGTTTGGAAAATGGCCTTTGAAATAAGGGGCCTCTTTGCGAATTGTCTGCTGGGTTGTAATTTGCGTTTCGTCGGTTGCCAAGACTTGATCTACCATCAATAAACCCTCACGCTCAGGTATGATCTGTTGAATGTCACTTACAGAAAGTGCTGCCACAAGAACCCTCCTAGATATAGTTCAAACATCAAAGTATTTGAGCTTAGAATTTACTTCAAACATCAAAGTATTAGACCCTAAAAATAGTAAACTTATCTTCTAGAAATGTCAAATCATTCTACTCTGTTAATAATAAATCTATTGCAGCTTGCAGGCGCTGTTGTTTTTGTTTCGGAGCATTAGCCTCAAAACCTTGCGCGCGAATTAACTGCGTACTTTTGTAGCTCATGCTCACAAAACAAGTTTTAATTTCAGGATCTGCTTCTAAAATCCGTTCAAATGCAGAATTGCTAGTCACTAAAATTTTCGTGTACTGATTATTGCGCAGCAGTTGTTTTAAACGAATCAGCTGTTGATAATTGACCAGGTTTTTATAAACAATCAGCGACTGCCAATTCGTTGCTAACCGCAAGGGGTTATAACGATCCGAAAGATTCCCCCGCAGCCATAAGATTTTTTGTTCCCGAAATAACTTTGCCCGCAACATCGTAGCCAAAGAATCTTGCTGCTCACTTTTGCTAACCAGGACAGAATCAAAGCCCGCCTTTTGCGCTGCGGTTTGTAAGCGTGAACTTAAGACGGCTAACTGCGGCTTTTTAGTGGCTTTTTCAAAAAAAGGTTGAATGCACGTCAATGCAAAACCGCTTGTAAGCGCCAAAATATCTGCTTGTTTAATTTGTGCAATTTGTTTTTGTTGTAAATGAACCGGACACAGTGCCATTAGATTAATAAAATCCGTATCGTTTTGTAGTAATTTCGCCATTAATTTCGGCGGTAAACTAGTTTGTGATCGTGTAATTAAGTATTTGTTTGCCATTAGTAAGCTCCTAAAATTCGGATTAAAAATTTTACTTCTTATATAAGACGTTATGCCAAAATAATTGACCGTCGTTTGACTTTATGTGTCATTAGTGTAACATAGAAGGTTGACTGTTCGTATGCGAACAAAAATCAAATTAAGGTGGTGCCTAAAATTACGCCAGAAAATACAGTACTTATTCAGAAAACTTTATCGCAAAATCGTCGTTTTCGCAAGATTACTCAAAAAATTGCCGGTCAAGTTGCCCTCGAACACGGCATCACTTATACGCAATTCTTGGCCTTGCAAACGTTAAACCATCAGCCTAACATTGATTTAAATCAATTGGCCCAAGCTTTGCATCTTTCTAAAAGTTCTACCTCGGGCATCGTTGAACGCTTATTGCATAACGCCTTACTAGCCAAAACAAAACAAGCTGCTGATCAACGTAAAGTCGCCCTTTGCTTAACCGAAAAAGGACAAGCGATTACCCAAGCTGTTCATACGAACTTTTATGATTGTCTCGCCCCAATTACAACTTTATCCACTTCAGAATTGCAGCAATTTATTAACTTACAGGAAAAAATTATTCAAAACTTTGAGGAGGCTGCCCATGAACGTCAAACGTCGGGATCGTAATATTTTATTAATTGTTATGCTGGGAAATTTCTTAGGCTTCTTAAATCAAACATTGATGAATGTCGCCTTACCGAGTATTATGCGGGAATTTGATATCACCGCCAGTCAAGGTCAGTGGCTGTCTAATGGCTATATGCTGATTAATGGTGTCATGATTCCCTTAACCGCTTTTTTAATTGAACGCTTTAAAACAAAGCATCTGTATTTAACTGCCATGGTCATGTTCACGATTGGGACATTGATCGGTGGCTTTGCTTCTAACTTCCCAATTTTAATCGTCGGCCGAATGTTTCAGGCAGCAGGGACTGGGATTTTAATTCCTTTGATGAATGTCATTACTATGCAAATTTTCCCGATTAATAAACGCGGGCGCGCAATGGGCTTCATTGGCTTGGCCATGAACTTCGCCCCGGCAATTGGCCCAACTTTATCCGGTTATATTGTCACAAATTATGCCTGGCGCTATTTGTTTTATACGGTCGCTCCTTTGGCGATCATTGATGTGATTTTAGCGAGTTTCTTACTCAAAAATTATGGGAAAGTTACCAAAAAACCAGTGGATCTCATCAGCGTCAGCCTTTCTGTTTTAGGGATGGGGGCTTTATTAGCCGGACTGAGTAATGCCGGTGATGGTCAGTGGCTGACTTGGTCGGTCTTAGGCTTAATTTTTGTTGGTATTGCTATTTTGACCTACTTCGTTCGCTTACAACTCATTCGTAAAACCCCATTGTTAAATTTTGATGTGTTTGAACATCGTAATTTTTCGTTATCTGTACTGACTAATGTCTTTGTCATGATGGCGCTATATGGTGGGACATTGCTGCTGCCATTATTTATCCAAAACGTCCAAGGCCGCTCTGCTCAGATCTCTGGGTTAGTCCTGTTGCCTGGCGCCTTAGTCACCGCCGTAATGTCCCCGATTTCTGGGAATCTTTACGATCGTTACGGCGCGAAATATTTAAGCTTCATCGGTTTGATTGTTTTAGCGGCCAGCACGTTTATGTTTGCCAATTTAAAAATGACCTCGAGCATTATCTATATCATCATCTGTCAAGCCATCCGTAATTTGGGCATTGGGATGATCACCATGCCACTGCAGACTGAGGCCCTTAACACATTACCAAGGGACTTAATTGCCCACGGCTCGGCCATGTTCACTACGATCCGGCAAATCGCTGGGTCTGTCGGTACGGCTGCGCTGATTACCATTATGAGTATTGTCGCGCGCGATAGTGCCAGCACTTCTCAACGCTTAGCCCAACTTCACGGGATTAACATCGCCTATTTAGTTTGTGGTATTTTAGCTTTAGTTGGTGCCGTTTGTGCGTTAAGATTAACCCCAAGGAACCAGCAAACACAGTATCAATAAGTTTTAAGTTTAAAATATAGGAGATGTTTTTTTGGCTGATAAAAAAAGTTTGGCGGATTATGCCGTCGACATTCCAAAGGTCTCTGCACTATTGGCGGAAGCACCTGAAATTCAAGCGCGCTTTGACGCTTTAACCCCTGGTTACCAACGAGAATGGGCCCGTTATATTTTTGGTGCTAAGGCACAAGCAACTCAAGATCGGCATCTTGAAAACATGAAACTCATTTTAAATGCGGGTTACAAATCAAAACGAGCCTACGATTCTAGACCTAAATCATAGCTTGCCCGTAATATTAATTAAAAAAACAGCACTGTCCTTCGTTTTATGGACAGTGCTGTTTTTTTACGAGCATCTTTGTAATAATTAATTTTTGAAAGAATGAATTGGCGCTGGAATACGACCGCCACGGTTAATAAAATCAGCAGAGCTATTTGGATTAACCGGCATAATCGGTGCATGGCCGAACAAACCGCCAAAGTTAATATCTTCGCCTACTTTTTGCCCGGTAGCTGGGATCACGCGAACAGCGGTGGTTTTATTATTGATAACGCCGATTGCGGCTTCATCAGCGATCATCCCGCTGATGGTTTCAGCAGGCGTATCGCCTGGTACAGCAACCATGTCTAAGCCTACTGAACACACTGCCGTCATCGCTTCTAGTTTTTCCAAACCTAAGCTGCCATTTTCAACGGCTTTGATCATCCCGGCATCCTCAGATACTGGAATGAAGGCGCCTGACAAGCCACCCACATGTTCACAGGCCATAACACCGCCTTTTTTCACGGCGTCATTTAATAAGGCCAAAGCTGCTGTTGTCCCATAGGCACCCACACTTTCTAAGCCCATCTCTTCTAGGATTTCAGCCACAGAGTCCCCTCTGGCCGGGGTTGGGGCTAAGGAAAGGTCCACAATGCCAAAAGGCACATTTAGCCGTTGCGCGGCAATATTACCGACAAATTGACCCATTCGTGTCACTTTGAAAGCTGTTTTTTTGATAGTTTCCGAAACAACATCAAACGGCTGGCCTTTAACCGCCTCTAAAGCATGTTTCACCACACCAGGACCACTAACCCCCATATTGATCGCCCGATCTGCTTCACCGACCCCATGGAAAGCCCCCGCCATAAACGGATTATCTTCAACGGCATTGGCGAAAACAACTAAATTCATACACTTCACTGGGTCAATTTCTGCTAACGTTTTGATCACATGGCCCATTTGTTTGACCGCATCCATATTAATCCCTGAACGGGTGGAACCTACATTGATCGAACTGCAGACACGGGAAGTTTCATTTAACGCTTCCGGAATAGAAGCGATTAGTTTTTCGTCGCCGCTTTGGTAGCCTTTTTGGACTAAGGCGGAGAAACCACCGATAATGTCAACGCCAAGTTCTGTCGCTGCTTTGTCTAATACTTTCGCAAAAGCCACGTAGTTATCCGTCTGACTTGCGGCAGCCACAATGGCAATTGGCGTCACTGAAATACGTTTGTTGACAATCGGTATCCCATATTCTATTTGAATATCATGGGCGACTTTGACAAGATCTTTGGCGCTGCGCATCAACTTATCATAGATTTTGTCCGTTGCCCGCTTCACATCGCTGTCAATACAGTCTAATAAGGAGATCCCCATGGTGATTGTGCGAATATCTAAGTTCTCTTCAGAAATCATTTGAATGGTTTCTAAAATTTGTCCAGTTTCCATGACTAACCTCCGGATTAAAGTTTTTGAACAGCATCAAAGATTTCTTGCCGCTGCATGCGAATGTCCACACCGATCTCTGTGCCGACGGTTTTTAGTTCCGCTTGAATTTTTTCAAAATTTGGTTGTGCTGTTTTTAGTTCCCCCATCAAGATCATGGTGAAATTACCTTGCATTAGAGTTTGAGAAATGTCCAAAATATTAATGTTTAATGCCGCTAATTTTTGACTGACTTTGGCAACGATCCCTACTTGATCTTGCCCGATAACGGTAATGATAAGTTTCATGTTGGCATAACTCCTTATAGATTATTTTTGGTTGTCAAACAATCTATATTATAACGTTAATATTACATTAGAAACAAATTAAATTTTAAAGGCCCTTTTTTTGCACCTAACGTCGTTCTTTTAGCCACCGACTAAATACTAGCAATGAGATCCCAATCCAAGGTGGCGGTGTAATTACCCGGTAAAATACCATTATTGTCGGTTAAATTTAACAAGAAGCCATGGGTTTTATCCCAAGTTAAGTCCGTAGTGCCAGAACTATCCAGTGTCCCAGTATAAATCGGTTGGGCGGTACTGGTAATCGGTGTATCCACCCCGTTGTCATCTCGGAAAACCAAAATATCAGCAGCCACAGCGCCAGTTTCGGATGTAAAAGGCTGCGCTAAAGCAACCGATAATGTCGGCGTGATCGTCGTAGCAGGGTCACTGGTACTAGCGATGGTAATGCCCCAGCTGGTATCCGTCCGATACCGCAAACCGCTACTCGTTGTTGTGCGCCCAAAAGCTAATGTCGGCACCGTTAAACCCATTGTCACAATCGGCTGTTGTTGCCAAACAAAAGTTTCAGTTGTTGGGGCTGCCGACGTACCATAGGCCGCTAAAATTGCTGCCGCATCATACAAAGCGCCCTTTGGTTCATGGGTTGTCCCGTCAGCGACTGCCTGCCAATTCGTACTGATACTATGGTATACCGTTTCTGTTTCTGGATCTGAAATAACCGTATCATTGCCCGGCGCATTTAATAAGCCCGCATTACTGTCCAAGGTTACTTTTGAGCCTAAAGTGAGCCGCCACATTTTGGTAGTCCCCGTAAACAAGCCGTTCATCGTGGTGACTTGGCTCGTATCCCAATTGGACAAATCTAACTGTGTTAAAGCCTGCATATTTCGAAAAGCATAATTCAAATCTTTTACGTTACTCGTATGCCACTGGTCCACAGCCACCGCTGCTAGTTTGGTTGCATTGCTAAAGATACTATTCATCGTCGTCACTTGACTCGTATCCCAATGCGATACATCTACAGCCGTTAAAGCGGTTGTACTATAGAATAAATAGCTCATATCAGTCACCCGACTGGTATCCCAGGCGCTCGTATCCAAACTCGTCAAATTCGTCATCCCGTCAAAAGTACCCTTTAACGTAGTGACATTAGCAGTATTCCAACGAGAAACGTCTAAAGTCTTAATTTTTGTAGTATTAAAAAATAAATAGACCATAGTTGTCACTTGACTCGTGTCCCAATTAGACACATCTAAAGCGGTCAATGACGAGGCGCTGCTGAATAAATTGCCCATATCCGTCACTTTACCGGTATTCCAATTGGCAACATCTAGCGCAGTTAAAGCGCTGTCACCAGAAAACATATTGTGCATCGTTGTCACTTGACTCGTATTCCAATGAGATACATCTAAGGTGGTTAAACTAGATGCAGCGTTAAACATATAGGCCATGTCCGTCACTTGACTCGTGTCCCAATTAGATACATCCACCGTTAGCAATTTTGCAGCACCATAAAACATACTGCGCATATTCGTCACTTTATCAGTCACCCAACTGCTAACGTCTAAATTGGTTAATTGTGCGGCACCATAGACAAAATAGCCCATGTCCGTCACTTGATTGGTAATCCAATTAGATACATCTAGCGTGGTCAAAGCCGCAGCACCATTAAACATACTGCGCAAGGTGGTGACTTGACTCGTATCCCAGTTAGACACATCCACCGTTGTTAAACTCGTGTCCAAATTAAACATATAACTCATATCCGTGACTTGGCTTGTATCCCAATGACCTGCTTCAAGGTCGGTTAAATTAGACATTTGACTAAACATATACCCCATGTTAGTCACGCTGCTTGTATCCCAAGTATTCAAATCTAATGTTGTTAACTGGGCAGCACCTGAAAACATGTAACCCATATCCGTGACCTGGCTCGTATTCCAGCCACTGAGATCTAAGCTGGTTAAACTAGTAGCACCATTAAATAAACTACGCATATCGGTGATTTTACTCGTGTCCCAGCCACTAATATCTAATTGCGTCATGCTACTCAATTTATAAAACATGCCGGCTATCTTACTTGCATTACTAATATCTAAATCAGCCAAACCGCTGATACTCGTGACTTTAGTTAAATTCGCAAATAAATAGCGCGCGTCCGTTCCTGTTTTAACCCCGGGTTCGATAACAATACTTGTAATGTTATTTTGATAAGCCAACCAAATCCCATTGGCATCTAATGACGACGTATTATACCCCGAACTTAAGGTGCCCGGATGAATTGTCAAAACCCCGGCACTATCAATCTCCCAAGCACAAGTTCCAGAAGTACCACTATAAATAGTCGTTGCGTCTAAAGCTGAAATGGTCGTTGTAGGTAAAGTCTCACTAATGGTTGCCGTGGATGTCCCTGTTGTCATTAGCGGGTCGCTGAAATCAGCTGCTCGAACTGGCTTTGCGCACGTTAAAATACTCATCAAAAATGCACAAATAATAACAAAATAATTCAGTTCAATTTTAAAGTATTGTTTTTTTTGCATCATACTCGTTTCCCCTGAATTTTCTTTGCCTAAATGACTTTTATTCTACACTAGTATCTAATTTAATTGGCTTTTTTGCAACTATAAATAACTAGAATCTAAAATTTTTTTGAGGCGCTATCAAAATAAAAAAGCCACAACCCGCAGTAACATTGCAAAAGTTGTGACTTTTTAAACGATTATCTCTAATTATTTGCTTTCAACAATAATGTCGCTTGCTTTAACTTCAGAACCAAAGTATGGTTTTAGTTCAGCATTATAACTATCTTTAAAGAAACCTTTTTTACTTAATTTTGAAATTTCTTTATTGGTCCAATTTAATAAAGACTTGTTACCCTTCTTAACTGCAGGGGCAATGTATTGTTTTGGTCCAATGCTCTTAATCCCGACAGTATACTTAGGATTATTTTTAACCCAAGCATATAAGTAAGAGTTGTCATCGGCTAAAGCTGAAGCCCGGCCGTTTTTCAAAGCGTTAAATTGCTGTGTCTTAGAATCATATTTTTGTAATGTGATATCACTTTGTTTTGTGAAATAGTTTTCAGCAGTTGTCCCTTTAGTCACAATTAAATCTTTGCCTTTTAATTGAGAAGCTTTAGTAATTGGTTTACTCTTCTTAGAAATAACCCCAACAGAAACTTTCATGTAAGGATCTGCAAAACTAACTTCTTGCTTACGTTCTGGGGTAACCGTAAAGTTGGCCAAAACGATATCCACCTTATTAGCTTTTAACGCGTCTACACGGTTATTGGCATTAACTTGAACAAATTTTGTCTTAACCCCTAAATCTTTCGCAATTTGCCGAGCCAACGCTAAGTCATAGCCCCTTAATTTACCTTTCTTATTGACCCAACCATAAGGGGGTAAATCTTGGAAAACGGCAATTTTGATCGTGCCTCGTTTTTGAATTGCTTTAACACTGCTGTTATTGCTAGCTGCTTGTGTTGTTTGTGCACCCGCAAAAGTTGGAATTACCAATAATAATGCTGCCAAAACTGTGAATAAGGTTAACCATGATTTTTTTGATTTATGTGTCATACTGCTTCCTCCAGAAAATAGATTAAAAATCCATACTTTGTAAAAATTCTTTTGCCCGATCAGTCTTTGGATCTGTGAAGAATTGCGCCCCCGGTGTACTTTCTAAAATACGGCCTTCTTCTAAAAATAAGACTTGATTGGCAATTTGATGCGCAAAATTCATTTCGTGAGTCACCACGATCATGGTCATTTTTTGTTTGGCCAAATCTAGCATAATTTCTAAGACGCCTCGAACCATTTCTGGATCCAATGAGGCGGTAACTTCATCAAATAACATGAATTCTGGGTGTAAGGCTAAAGCGCGCACAATGGCAATCCGTTGTTTTTGACCACCAGAAAGTTCACGCGGATACTTCTGAGCGTAATCCGCTAAGTCCACACTATCCAAAAGGGCTAAAGCTTCTTTTTCAGCGACATTTTTAGCTTGCTTTTGCACTTTTATCGGACCTAACGTGATATTGTCCATGATTTTCAAGTTTGGAAATAAATCATAACTTTGGAAAACCATGCCAATTTTTTGGCGTAATTTCTGCCAATTTTTAGAACTAGGTGTAACATGATCCCCTTTAAAATAAATATCACCGCTTTGATAAGGCTCTAGCCCATTTAAGCAACGGATCAACGTACTTTTCCCGGAACCAGATGGGCCTAAAAGTACCAAAACCTCGCCCGTATTCACTTCAAAGTTAATATCGTGCAATACAGGCTGATCGCCATAAGCTTTATTTAAATTCTCAACACGTAATAATTCGTCTGCCATAATTTCCCCCTATTTATTCCTTTGTAATCGTTTGGCCAATAATGAAAATGGATAACAGATAATGAAATATAGGAAGAAAATCGCCCCATAAATCCAAAAGGCCCCTTGGGGATACTGTTGCTGATTGGCTTCAATAATCTGTTGGCCCACATTGATCACATCCAAAACACTAATCATCAAAAGTAACGATGTGGTTTTAATAATCCGTGTCACTAAGTTGATCAAAGCCGGCATCATTAACTTGATAGATTGAGGCACTAAGACAAAACGATAAAGCTGATTACGAGATAAGCCAATGGCTAAACCAGATTCAATCTGATGCTGCGGTACAGACTCCAAAGCCCCGCGGACAATATCGCTGGCTTCAGCGGCCATCCATAAAGTGAAGACGATAACCGCCACTTCTTCAGCCGGCAAATTCAGATGCATATCTTTTGGCAAAATATAATAGAACAAAAACAATAAAGCAACGGTTGGAATAATTCGGAAAAATTCTAAGTACAGCCGTAAAACAAAGCGTAACAGCCGATTATGAAAGGTCCGCAAAACCCCTAATAAGATCCCTAAAACCCCGCCTATGGCAATTGAGATTAAAGCGACTCTGATCGTCACCCATAAGCCCCCCATCAGTCGGGCGAAGTTTGCACCTTCAAAAATAATATTAATGCCCGAATGCGCCATAGCGAATCCTCCTCTCCAGCCAAGTCAATAGAATGGACAGTGGAATTAAGATAATGGCGTAACCGATGATTAAGACGAGTAAATACTCATTTGTCTTGTAATACATCCCGATTAAATCCAAAGCCGTATTCGTTAACTCTGGAATCGCAATGACTGTAAAAATAGACGTTTCCTTAATTAGGAAAATAATATTTGCAGCCAACGCCGGTACACTTAATGCAAAACCTTGGGGAAAAATAACGTAGCGGGTTAACTGTGCGGTTGATAATCCTAAAGCAAGCCCCGATTCGATCTGACTTTTGGCAATACCGTCAAACCCACCGGTAAAGCCTTCAGCCATATAGCTGCCCCCTAAGAAGACAAGCCCAATGATCCCACAGACATAGGCTGAAAATTTCAAGCCTAAGCCCGGCAGACCATAATAAATAAAAAATAGTTGAATCAATAGCGGCGTATTTCTAGATAATTCAATATAAATCCCGACAATACGCTTCAATACTGGTACTTTAAAGTATTGACTCAGACTACAGACCAATCCGAGAATAATGGCGCCCAGAATACCTAAGGCGGACATTTGAAGCGTTAGAATAAATCCCTTTTGAAACATTGGTAAACTTTGTACAATAACAGACCAGCTCAAAGATTGATCTCCCTTCCAATAATTATTGCATCTACTTTGTTAAAAGTAACACTTATTAATTATAAGCAGTCTAAGCCTGAATAACAAGCACTTCCAGTAGATTAAGTCCCTGTACCGATTTATCTTTTCACCTGCTGTCAAAGCAAAGCTGTTTTATGAAATCTGTACTTTATTTTTGGCTTGAATATAAGTGGCTAACGCTTTAGAAATCTCAACATGTTGCATTGGCGTGGTGATATGCACGCCATTAAAATACTGACAGATCACATCGACCAATTCTTCAGCAATGGCCAACCCTTCCGCCCGTTCCGTTCCATTTTCTTCGGCAGCAGCCATCCGCTCTAACACTGCGGCCGATAACCGAATGCCCGGCACTTCATGATGCAAAAAGCGTGCATTTCGATTGGATAGTAAGGGCAATACCCCCACAAAAACTGGAACGGTAATTTGATTCTCAGCTAAAATCGCGGCTAAATCTTTGGCAATTTGCGGATCAAAAATAGGTTGGGTAATAATAAAATCAGCACCGGCCGCTACTTTACGCGTAATCGCCTTAGCCGCATTTTCCAAGGTTCGGCCGTTTGGATTATAAGCTGCCCCAACGACAAAATGACAGTGCCGCCCTAATTGACGTCCAGTTGGTGAGATCCCTTGATTGTATTGTTTAAAATAACTAATCAATTCGGTGGCGTGGAGATCATAAACCGAAGTTGCACCCGGTAGATCCCCGACTTTTGCCGGATCGCCCGTAATTACCAGCACATCGTCAATGCCTAACGAAGCTAAGCCCATAATTTCAGACTGCAGCCCAATTAAATTATGATCCCGAGTCGTCAAATGAACTAAAGGGGTCACCCCATAAGCCAGTTTTAACTGGGCTGCCAATGCCACATTGCTAATCCGCGTTGTTGCCAGTGAACCATCTGAAATGGTAATCGCCCCAACTTTAGCCGCTGCCAAAGCGGCAGCCCCTTCAAAGAATTTTGCGGTTTTTAACGTCTTTGGCGGATCCAGCTCCACTAAAGCCACTTTTTGCGTCTGGACTGCTTCTAAAAAGCGATGTGTGCCCTGAATTTCTTGTTCCACCGCTACTTTAGGCGTTATTTTAGGTGCAATTTTTGTCGGCACTACTGGCGTTCTGTTTTTTAGCCCTTTGACCAAACTCGCAATATGGGCAGGCGTTGTCCCGCAACAGCCCCCAATCAGCCGAACCCCTTTTTGTCGAAAAATTTCGCCGTAAGATTCAAAATAATTGGGAGAACCATCATAAATCAAACGACCGGCTTCCATATTTGGTAACCCTGCATTGGGATAAATTGCCACTGGTGTTGTGGCTGGTAATTGCGTATTTTTCAAAGCTAAGTTCATTTGATAAGGCCCCAGATGACAATTGGTCCCCACCACCGCCACCTTTAAAGCGGCCAATTCGGCCAATGCCGTCGCTAATGAAGTCCCATCTTGCAAGACGCCGGGTTCATACATTGTGACATTGGCAATAATCGGCAGCTGGGTGATCGCTTGAACGCCCTGAATCGCAGCTTTTAATTCAGCTAAATCATAATAGGTTTCTAATAAAATACCATCCAACAGTCCAGTTTGAACTAAAATTTCAGCCTGCTGTACCGTACTTTTCGTGATTGCCTCAGCCGTTAATAGCTGCGGATCTTGAATATCCGTAGACCCGGCAATCCCCCCAATCGTGCCTAAAATATAAACCGGCCGGGTACTAGCCACTTTAGCGGTATGGGCTAAACTCACCGCCGCTTCATTAATCGCATGCAGCTTATCCGCCAAACCATAACGGCTCAATTTGATGGCATTAGCCGCATAAGTATTCGTTTGAATAATATCCGCTCCAGCGGCGATATAAGCTTGATGAATCTTTAAAATATCCCCGCCATTTGTTAAATTCAGTGATTCAAAGTCATGACTAATCCCATATTGACTGTATAACAACGTCCCCATAGCGCCATCAGCGACTAAAACCCGCTGAGCTAACGCCTGACTCAAACTTTCTACCATTAAAAATCAACTCCTTAGCGCGATACTAGCCCGAACTTCATCCGTGGCTTGTACCATGTGCGCTAAAGCCTCAATTGCTTCTGGTTCATTTCTTGTCTTCAAACCACAATCTGGATTAATCCAAAATTGATGCACGTCGATTACTTGTAGCGCCCGATTTATATTTTGTTTAATTTCTTCAACACTTGGGACCCGAGGACTATGAATATCATAAACCCCTAACCCAATTTGCTTATCATAAGTGCCCGTTTCAAAAGCCTTAATACTTTCACCATGAGACCGGGATGTTTCAATAGAGATCACATCTGCATCCAAGGCACTAATCGTTGGTAAAATATCTTCGAAGTCAGAATAGCACATATGCGTATGAATCTGTGTACTATCTGCGACACCGGTTGTGGTGATCTTAAAAGCCTTCACTGCATTATCCAAATAAGCTTGCCGATATTGTGCTTTTAATGGTAAGCCTTCCCGTAAAGCAGGTTCATCTACTTGAATGATTTTAATCCCAGCTGCTTCTAATGCCTGGACCTCATGACGCAAAGCCAACCCAATTTGATTGGCAACTACATTTTTAGGCAGATCATCTCGAACAAAGCTCCAATTGATAATCGTCACTGCCGATGTCAGCATCCCTTTGACGGGTCGCTTCGTCAAACTTTGCGCATAAGCGGTATCTGTGACCGTAATTGGTTCATGCCAAATGACATCCCCGAAAATCAACGGTGGCCGCACCCCTCGGGAACCATAGCTTTGAACCCAGCCGTTTTCAGTGGCATAAAACCCACTTAATTTCTGACCAAAATATTCCACCATGTCCGTCCGCTCAAATTCCCCATGAACTAACACATCCAACTTCAAATCTTCTTGGATTTCAATCCAACGTTTCGTTTCACTTTCGATAAACTGTTGATACTGTGCGTCGGTTAACTCATGTTTTCGCCAAGCCGCCCGTTTTTGCCGTACAAGCTTAGATTGCGGGAAACTACCAATCGTTGTCGTTGGTAATAGTGGCAAGTTCAATACTTTTTGAGCGCGCACCCGATCAGCGTAAACACTGTTGCGCTCTGTCGGGCGACACATGACTGCGTCTACCGCAGCTTTAACTTCCGGATTGTTCCGGTGCTCCGATTGATTCAATGCCGCTAAAGCCTCATTTTGTGCGGTAATTGCCGACCGTACATCTTCGCCATTGGCATAAGCTGTTAAAACATTTAATTCTTCTAATTTTTCATCCGCAAATGCAATACCCGCTTTAATTACGGGATCCAAATGCGTTTCATTTCTTGTCGTAATTGGAACATGCAATAAGGAATTACTTGGCTGTAACCAAAGCCGATCTTCTGAAACAATTGTTAATAAATCATCAATTAACGCCGTCTTTTGGTTGAAGTCACTGCGCCAAACATTCCGGCCATCAATAATACCGGCAGCTAAAATTTTATCTTCGGGAAAACCTAATGTCTTAAGTTCTGGTAACAACGTGCCATGATCACGGACAAAGTCAAAACCTAAAGCATCCACATCAAAATTTAAAATATCTGCTAAAAAGTCTGGTCGTTCAAAATAAGTTTGTAATTCAACCTTCACTTCTGGTGCCGCTGCCCGAATCGCTGCTAATGCCTGGCGATAAAGCTTTAATTCTGTCGCATCTGTCAAAGTAACCAGACTTGGTTCATCTAATTGAATCCATTGACAACCCGCTGCTGCTAACTGCTTAACAACCGTTTGGTAAAGAGGTAATAATTGATTTAAATGGTCAATCAACGCCTCATAACTTAAATGCGCATCTTGTAATTTTGCCAACTTTAAGAACGTAACTGGGCCTAAAATAACCGGCTTGCCCTCAATCCCTAATTCCGCCTTAGCTTCTTGATAACGTGCCAACCAAGGATTGTCCAACAAACGGAATGTCACATAATCTAATTCTGGCACAATATAATGGTAGTTTGTATTAAACCATTTGGTCATTTCAGCCGCTACCTGCGCCTTTGTCCCGCGGGCAATTGCAAAGTATTCTGTTAATGTCAGCTTCTGATCAAATTGCCCAAAACGCGCTGGAATCGCATTAAAAGCCACCGCCGTATCTAAAACATGATCATAATTACTATAATCAGCTACGGGAATAATATCGACACCCGCCGCCTGTTGTTTTTTCAAAGCCGCCAAACGAATCGTCTTTGTCCGATCCTCAAAAGCAACCTCATCAATATCATGACGCCAAAACTTTTCTAACGTAAACTTCCATTCTCTTTTTTCACCTAAGCGGGGATACCCTAAATTACTAGCTAATACCATAATGTCCTCCTTAAAATCGTTTCGATTGATATAAATTACAAAAAAAATACCCTTAGCAAATATAAAATCTGCTAAGGGCGTCCTTTCAATCAACGTGTTACCACCTTATTTCGAAACTACCTCACGATAGTTTCCTCTACCGGTACGTCAAAAAAGCCGAGATACCGTAACGCGATAATGGGCGCACCCATCATGTCCTCACTTAACGTTCAAACATGCTTTGCTTCAAGACCATCTTCTAATCCCGTAAAATTGTCCTTTTCCATCAACCGGACTCTCTGTGAATTCACATTGAATTATACTCATCTTTTCATTGCAATTTAATATATGTTAAAACGAGTTTATAATGGAATAAAGAAAAAGTCAAGTAAAAATAAAGAGCGTGAGCCAATACGGGTGATTTCGTAATATAACCTAGACTTGGCAGGTAGTCGCTTGCGACTAGCAACAAGGCGTAGTTATATGTAGAAATCAGTATTGGCGAGCGCGAACTAGAGCGGGAAAACCGCGAGCACTAACCTAGAATTATGAAATAAGTGTACTTCGCTTATGAATAATTCGTAGTTAGGTGAGCGTTTTGCTCTAGTGAGCGCGTTTAATCAGAGCGCGACTAAAGACGGGTTGATTTTGAGCATAGCCTAGACTAACGCCGTGAGCGGGCTTTGCTTACAAGTTAGACGTAGCTAAGCGCAGAAATCAGTCTTTAGGAGCGCGTTTCAAAAAACAAGCATAAGATAGAACCGACATAAGCCCGGTCTTGGCTTGTGAGTAAGGCGTAGTTATATGTAGAAATCAGTATTGGCCCAAAAGTTTCGCGATAGCGTATAATAAACCTATAATTATGTACATAAGGATGGCGTTTTATGTCACAATTCAAAGCCTTGATACAGCGGCACCAACGACTTACCATAGCCCTCATCTTCTTAATTTTAGCGGGCTTATTTATTATACCTTTCACACTGAGCTTTACCCCAATGATCGCCGGCGACGATAGTAAATTTCACCTATCCAGAACTTACAGCCTCTATCTTGTTTTAAAATCCGGCCATCTGCTCCCCGGTTATGATTTCATGGCCTTTAACAACGTAGGCACCATGGTCAATGTCTTTTATCCTTATTTAACCACCTCACTGCCCATCGCGCTTTTACAATTCTTGACCCACCATTGGTTATTGTCTTACAAGCTATTCTTCTTTTGCACCACTTGGCTGACGCTTTATGTGAGTTACTATACCGTTCAAAAATTAACCAATCGGCATGAAACCGCGACTATTTTTGCGATACTCTACACCTTTTGCACTTACCGCATTGATGTGACCTATCCTCGATTTGACCTTGGCGAATATGCCGTATTTATTGTGCTGCCCTTGATTTTTATAGGTTTTGAACTGATGCTTCAAAAACAAGATTACTCTAAGTGGCCTTGGGTCGCGCTGGGGATGACTTTTGTCATGTATAGCCACCTACTGTCAGTCTTGTTGATTGCGCTTATTTTAGGCCTGCGCTTACTGATCGGCTTAGGCAAGGTTCATAAATTATTTTTTATTAACTTAGCAAAAGCCATCGGTGTTTTTAGTTTCTTAAGCCTCTATCAGTTAATTTCTATTTTGGAACAATTTCAATTTCAAGCTTTAAAGACCGTCAGTACTGATAAATTAACAAAAATCTTAAAAGATCCCGCCGACTTGTTGGTAAATAGTCTAAATAACAGCATTTATGTGTACACTATTGGCTTTTTTGGTGTCTTTGCCTTATTTTTGATCTTAACCCATCTCACAAAACTCACTTTTAATGATATTCACTATGGCGCCTTTGTCTTTTTAGGCTTGTTAACCTTCATTTTGACAAGCAAACTCTTCCCGTGGAAACATTTTAACGGCACCATCGTTAATATGATGCAATACCCTTATCGCTTCACCATGTTTGCCAGTTTCTTTTTCTTACTCGTTGGTTCGGTCATCATAACCCAACTGCTAGATGCCACTGCTGCACCGCGCATTTGGCCATTATTAGCCGGCTTTGTCATCTTTTTAATTGTCTTTGGCCGCAGTATTGATGACATTACCCATAAAGCAAACAAAGTAGCTGCCGCCCAGTATCCGGAGATCACTTATTTTCAAATGGCGGATTTTGAAAATGCCACAACAAATGATTACATCCCCGTTAAAGCCTTAGATCACTGGTCAGAGCTGCAGGTCCACACATTTTACATCGACAACCGACAGCCCGCTGACTTTAGTCTATCCGCAGATGAAGATCATTTTGTACTGACATTCAAAACAACTAAAGCCAAACAAATTGTGACGATGCCGATTTTAAATTACAAAGGTACTGTTGTTTTAAATCCAACAGACAACACCCGCTTTCCAGTGAAAAGTTCAAAATACGGTACGATTCAAGTCACCATGCCCCACGCCGGTGGTCACAAACTTGTCATCAGTTATCAACCCAGTCTATTACGCAAGCTAAGTGCCTTCATTTCAGCCGCCAGCGCTCTACTTTTTAGTATTTTAGCCTTTAGGCGCCGGTGGGAAAAATTCTAAGCAATTAAAATAAGGCCCGGTAACTTCTGATATAAAAACATCAGAGACTACCGAGCCTTATTATTTTTTAACTAAACGATTGAAGCGCCACCATCAACGGCCACATATTGACCAGTCACATAACTGGACGCATCCGATGAGAAGTATAAGATTGTCCCATTCAACTCGCCTTTACGACCAGGACGAGAAGCCGGTGTATTAAAGTTATACATCTTCATAAAGTCATCATTCTTAAATAAAGTGCCCTCTGTCATTTCACTTTCAAATAATCCAGGGCCAATTGAATTAACTGTAATATTATCTTGCATGTAAGAAGCAGCCATCCCCATAGTCAACCCACGAACAGCATCTTTAGAAGCATTATAGTTGTGTCGCCACAAAACAGGAACTTTATCAGCAATAATCGCATTTACAGAAGCAATATTGACAATCTTGCCATATTTTTGTTTCCGCATATAAGGCACCACATATTTGGACATGAAGAATGGCCCTTTAACGTTAATATCCATCCCTTTAATCCATTGCGCCTCAGTAATGTCTTCCACACCACCAGGAATGGCGATCCCCGCATTGTTCAGCAAAATATCAATTCTGCCAAAAGTATCAAAGACTTCTTGAACACCAGCTTTAACGGCCGCTTCATCGGTGACATCACAAGCGATAACCAACGCCTTGCGTCCCATCTTTTCAATATCAGCAGCAACTTGCTCTAATTTTTCTTTTCGCCGAGCAAAAAGTGCAACGTTTGCTCCATTTTGAGCATAAGCTCTTGCCGCATCAGCACCTAACCCTGAAGACGCCCCTGTAACAATTGCAACCTTGCCGTTCAAATTAAATAAACTGTTCATAATAAAAAGTCCCCTTCCCATTCTGTATCTATCTAGTATATACATTATAAGTAAACGATTTCAACGTCTTAACGTTAAATAACAATTATTAATTAATATTTTGATATAATAGTATTAATACAATACTTTAAAACACAAAAATAACGATAGACTCTTACATCTATCGTCAATTCTTTTCGAAACCTATTTTCATAATACGTTTATATTATTAGTGATGGTCCACGAAAGCTTCAGTCGTACTTTCTTTCAAATAGCGCATCAATTGTGGCGCTTTATTTCTAAAAGATAGTTGAAACGACCGCCCTGGTGCCGGCGCATAAATTGTTGTCATCAGATGATCGTCTGCGTCGTCCGTAATTGTCAACGCTTCATCTACATAGTGAACCGTGACAGCCTTATGATCTAATGCCGTCTCGCAAATTTCTTGCGTATAGTCGACAACCGCATCTTCGATTACTTGATTCAAACCAATTTCCACACCACTACGTTGTAGTACACGTAATTGTCTTGTAGCACCTTCAAAAGTTAATGGGATTTTTGCATCCATGCTTAACTTAGCCCCCTCAACAGCAATTATGTTAGTTATACCAAAATCATAACCATACTTATTGTAACCGCTTAACGTAAGAAAGTGAAGCACTTTTTAGAAATATCATTTTCTTTTTGGGTCCGTACCAATTTTGAAAATGGCTTTTTTTGAATTTACATTGACTTCTAGCCTTAACTCTTCTACATTTATAACTGTATTAAAAAAAACTTAAGGAGTGTTCCTATGGAAATCTTAGAAGGCCAACAAGGTCAAATCGTACACGAACACATTTATGATAAAGGCGGCCAACGTATCGGTCACCGCATTTTACCAAAAGGCATGAACAACGACAGCATCCAACTGCATCCCGCACCAGCCCACGGCGTAATTATTACCGTTCGCGGCCGCATCGAATTTGGCACTGAAGACGGCCCCGTTGAATTATACCCTGGTAAAGTCGCTGTCATGGAAAAAGGCGACCTACATTACATGAAAGCCATTGAAGACAGCGAAGTCTTCGTCGTCTTAGACCTAGATAAATAGAGCGTAAGAGTTTACGGGTGACAATGCACATAACCTAGACTTACGACATAAGCCCGGTCTTGGCTTATAAGTAAGGCGTAGTTAGGTGAGCGCTTTGCTCCAGTGAACGCGTTTAAGAATCAGAGCGTGACAAAAGACGGGTTGATTTCGAGCATAGCCTAGGCTAACGCCGTGAGCGGTCTTTGCTTACAAGTTAGACGTAGCTAAGCGCAGAAATCAGTCTTTTGAAACGCGTTTAAGACCCAGAGCGTGAATACTTAAAAAAGGCTAGACGCAGTTGTTACACAACTGCATCTAGCCTTTTTATTAACTAAATTTTTTCTTAAACCGTAGTGCCACATTCACTAGCGCCAATAATACCGGCACTTCTACCAACGGTCCGATTACCGCCGCAAAAGCTTCCCCCGAATTAATTCCAAAAATACCAACGGCCACTGCAATAGCTAATTCAAAGTTATTACTGGCTGCTGTAAACGATAACGATGCCGCCACTGGATAAGCTACTTTGCGACGGTGGGCAATCGCAAAAGAAGCAAAAAACATAATCAGGAAATATAAAAGTAAAGGTATTGCAATTCTAACCACATCTAACGGCAACTGCACTACTTTTTCGCCCTTCACAGAAAACATCATAATAATTGTAAAGATCAGTGCCCAAAACGTAATTCGACTAATTTTAGGGACATATTTTGTTTCAAACCATTGACGACCTTTAAAATGAATAATGGCATAACGGGAAGTAATTCCAGCTATAAACGGAATCCCTAAGTAAATAAATACTGTTTTTGCAATTTCCAGCATAGAAATATGCAACGTATACGTTTTTAATCCAAACCAACCTGGTAAGATTGTTACAAAGAAATAGGCAAATATGGAATAAAATAAAATTTGAAAAATTGCATTAAACGCGACTAAGCCTGCTGTATACTCACTATCACCGTGAGCCAGTTCACTCCAAACAATAACCATTGCAATACAGCGTGCCAAACCAATCATGATTAGCCCCACCATATAATCTGGATAATTATGTAAAAACACCACTGCCAGCAAGAACATAATTATTGGGCCCAACACCCAGTTTTGAAATAATGAAAAGACCAATGTCCGCCAATCTTTAAAAACACGCCCCATCTGCCCATAATCGACTTTAGTTAAAGGCGGATACATCATCAAAATTAACCCAATCGCAATGGGTAAAGAAGTGGTTCCAATAGATAATTGATCAATAACGGTTGGCACTGCCGGCCAAAAATAACCAACACCGACCCCTACAACCATTGCTAGAATAATCCATCCAGTCATATAGCGATCAAAAATGGATAGCTTTTTACTTAAGTGTTCCAAAATAAAACCCCCAAAATTAATAATTCAACATATAGATATGTATCTATGTACAACATACACCGATTTTTTGAATTTGACAATAGATAGATATATATCTATATTAGATTTAACGCGTTTCTCAAATAAGGAGCTGTTTTAAATGGACTATCATGCTTATAGCTTAATGCTCAAAGCAATGGCGGAACCTAACCGTCTAAAAATTATTGACCTATTATCTTGTGGCACATTATGCGCCTGTGATATTTTAGAACATTTTGAATTTTCTCAGCCGACTTTATCACACCATATGAAAGTCTTGCAAAATGCCGGTATTGTCAGTGCCAAAAAAGAAGGCAAATGGCAGCACTACACTTTAGAGCCAACTTTTATCACTGGCTTTCAAGAAATGACCACCGCCTTACTTAAAGCCGATGACCAATGTCTTTGTCATGAAGCAAAGTCTTGTGACTGCTCAAGCACCACCCTATAGGAGGATGTTTATGCCGCAAATTTATTTTTTATGTACCGGTAATGCCTGCCGCAGTCAAATGGCAGAAGGCTTTGCTAAAAAGCTATTAGGTGCTGATTGGCAAATTGCCAGCGCTGGCCTGGAAACCCACGGTCTAAATCCGAAGGCCGTTGCGGTCATGGCTGAAAAAGGCATCGACATCAGTCAACAATATTCAAAATTAATTGATCCTATGTATTTAGCCCATTGCGACCTCGTTGTCACCTTGTGTGGGGATGCTAAAGATCGCTGTCCACTGACCCCGCCTTCCGTTAAAAAAATCCATTGGCCGTTACCTGATCCCGGTGCTGCCACCGGAACAGCTGAAAATCAGTTAGCGGTTTTTCGGCAAGTTCGGGATCAAATTGAAAAAAATATAACAACACTGAACTAAATTAAAACGCTTTATAGAATTCAGCTTTGTAATATGCTATGCTTAAGGTTCGATAATATTCTGGAGGTATTAATTCATGAAAATCGTAGTCTTAGCTGGTGGGCGCAGTACAGAAAGAAACGTTTCTTTGTCCTCAGGTTCTAAAGTTGCCAATGCTTTAAGACGGAAAGGCCACAATGTTGCATTAGTTGACTTATTTTTAGGGGTCGAACTTCAATCTGAGGCCGCAATCGATGCTTTATTCACGGAACAACAAGTTGAAGTAAGTTACAAAATCAGTGACGCCGTTTTGACCGATGACGATATCAATGCGTTACGGACAGACGGTTCCACACAACTTTTTGGTCCGAATGTTTTACGCGTTTTACAAACTGCCGACATTGTCTATCTTGGACTGCACGGTGAAGATGGGGAAAACGGCAAAGTACAAGCTGTTTTAGATCTATTTAATATCCGTTATACTGGTAGTGCCCCATTAAATTCTGGGATGGTTATGAACAAAAAAGTCAGTAAAGAAATCATGATGTTCAACCAAATCCAAACAGCAGCTTTTGTAGTGGTAAAGGCTGGTCAGCCAATGCCAACCAAGTTGCCTTTTGATTACCCAGTTGTTGTAAAACCAAGTAATGGCGGTTCTAGTATCGGCACACATATTGCCCATACAGATAAAGAATTACATGACGCAATCACAGACGCTTTGCGCTTTGATGATGAAATTCTGATTGAAGAATTTATTAAAGGTCGGGAATTTTCTTTAGGTATCGTCAATGGTCAAACAATGCCCGCAATTGAAATCAAGCCTAACGAAGGCTGGTATGATTTTGAACACAAATTCCAAGACAATAAAACTAGTTTTGTCACACCACCAGATATTCCTGCCCAAGTTCATGAAAATATGAAAGCTATTGCTATGAAGACCTTTGATGCTTTAGGTATGATTAACTATGGCCGCGTGGACTTTTTATGGAATCAAAAAGATGGTTTATACGTTATTGAAGCCAATTCTTTACCTGGTATGACCCCACTTTCCTTATTACCACAAGAAGCTGCTGCTGTTGGTATCAGCTATGAAGAACTTTGTGATCGTATTGTTCAAGGTAAATGGGCTTACTACAATAAATAAGACCATTTAAAAAGACCGGTTCAAAAAATTAATTTTGAACTGGTCTTTATTTGGATATACTTTAGACTTAGCGCCTTGGGGGGCATTGTTATGCAAACAACAAAAATTTATGGCAGTCGTTTAAAATACGGTTTTTTACTTTTTATTGGCGAACCATTTTTAATGAGTGGCGGTTACGTCCTAGCCCAAAAAGGTGTGCTGGGCTTCATTGCCGCGATCCCTTGTTTTTTATTTTTTGGGCTAGGCGGTATCTTTATCCTCTATAAATTAATTTCACCCTGTATCTTGATTATTACGGATGATGGTTTTTATGACCGTTCCTCTTTAATGGCCCATCGTAAATTAATTCCCTGGTCTAATGTGGCCAAAATTGATTTATCAAATTTAGAAAATGATTTGATCATGCCGGTCATTTTAAGAGATAACAGCGGAATTAATGCCCGAATTTTAAAAATGAATCGCCCGTTTGGCGGTGATTTACTGGTGAATTTAGAAAATGTCAAAAGTATCTCAATTCCTGAATTACAAGCTCTGATTCAAAAATATCTCGATCGTTTTAGCTGATGCTACCACTGTTCATGATTCCAAGTGCGCCCATCAACTTCAGCCGCTGCAAGTTCAATGCGTTGCGTCTGGACTTGCAATAAATCAATTAAAGCTTGATAAAACGCCCGCTGTGCATAATCTGGTTCTTCAGCCATTAAGGCTTTTAACTCAGCTTCAATTCGATCCATCGCTGATTTCCCCTTTCATTAACGCAAGTGTTGCTTTTAAATCTGCTAACTGTTCCTGATTTGCTGTTATTGTAGCCAAAATGGCTGCTAACTGCGGCTGATCAGGTTTTTTTTGCTGCAATTGGACTAACCGCTGGACGAACCAGTCTGTCTGCGCCGTAAAATTGGTCGCCGTCATCGTTAAATATTGTTGATACTGGATTAAAAGCCGCTGTTTTTGAATTTCGGTCAAATAACTAAATTGGCTAATGATTAATGGCGTGCGGTAAGTCATCTGCAATTTATGGGCCAATGCCTGATAGGGCCGAAGAATTTCAGCTAATGTAAATTGTTCACTGCCGCCGGGATCAAACTGTTTTTCTGCCGTACCTGTCGCAACAACTAATCCTAACGTTTTACCGGTATAATTAGGTAGCCGTTCTTCATCTTTAGTTTGTAAAACCTGATCTAACCACGCTTTTAAAGCGGTTGGCGCACTATACCAATACAATGGAAATTGAAAAATAATTTGCGTATGGGCGGCTAATATAGCCCGTTCTTTGGCAACATCTATCTGATAGTCCGGATAAAGCTGGTCCAAAACGTGATAAGTCACATCCGGCATCAGCTGGCCGCTTGCTTTTAAAAAATTTTGGGTGGGTGAACCGTCAAAATCAGGATGCGCCACAATAACAAGAGTTTTCAATAAAATCAGCGCCTTTCTTCAGGAGGTAAGATGAGCCTTGTATGACTACGGCCATCTTGGTTGGAAATAACTTGAATTTGACAGGGAATCTCGGTTTTTAAAGCTGTCACATGGCTAATAATCCCAATAAGCCGATGCTGTCCTTCTAAATTACGCAAGGCCGCCATCACTGTTTGTAGCGCTTCTTGGTCCAAAGAGCCAAAACCTTCGTCAATAAATAAAGCATCAATCGTGATCCCGCCAGCTTGGTTTTGGATGACTTCGCCCAGTGCTAAGGCTAGACTTAACGCTGCAATAAAGCTTTCCCCACCGGATAATGTATGCACACTGCGGGTCTGCCCTACGTTATCATCATAAACATCAATTTCTAAACCGGTATTTTTTTGATGACTGCCCGGTGCCACGTGAATCTCCAAGTTATAACGGCCGGAACTCAATTGATGTAAATGGCCATTTGCAACTTGTAAAATTTCTAATAGGTAGGTCCGTAAAACATACCGCTCTAGGCTAAGTTTTAATTCACCGCCGCCGCGGATCACACCGACTAATTGTTGTAATTGATGTAAATCAGCGGCTTGCGTGCCCAAAGCTGTCAAATCAGTCTGAACACGATCGACAATCGCTTGATTTAAAACAAATTGTTCATTTTCATTTTTTTGACGGGCCGTTAATTTAGTAAGGGCTTCTTGCGCTGCCAAAATCTGCTGTTGCAGCGCTTGTAAATCAAGCTGTGGTTTATCTGCAATAAAATCTTGATGCGCTTTGATTTGTCCTTGTAAGGTGGTCTGTTCTTGGGCATAGGCGGTGATGGTTTCATTTTTAGCTTCTAAAGTTGGCACTTGGGCAAGCAGCGCTTCAAAAGCAGCCCAATCAGCGGTTTGGAAATAGGTCTTTAAGATGGCGGTCAATTTTTCTTGTGTTTCGATCAATTGCTGCTGCAGGGCTTGACCTTGTGTCTTTAAACTAACGGCGGTTGTTTGGGCTTGCGTTAGTGCCGTTTGGGCCTGACTTAAAGTGTCTGTTGCGGCTTTTTTCTGTTTTTCAAAGGTATCAATAACTTGGGCCAATTGCTGTAAGTGGGCATCTAACTGGGCTAGATCCTCAAAATCACTAGGCAGCTGCGCTTTATTATCTTCTGACTGCGTTGTAATTTTTTGTAACTGTTGCATTGTCGCATCATATTGGGTTTGCTGCGCTGTTAACTGGGTGGTTAAAGTTTGTAAATCGGCCGCTAATTGTGTTTGCGTCTGCTTTGCTTGCTGGCCTTGGATCAACTGCTGTGCTATAGCTTTTGTTTCGGCGGCTAAGGCTGTTTTGGCTTGGGTCAGTTTTGTACTTAAAGTGGCCAAATCCTCAGTAGCTGTCATAATTTCAGCAGAAATTAAAGCTTGATTTAATGTGGCAATGTCTTGCGTTTGGGCCGTTTTGCCTTGTGTCAGCTGCTGTTTAGCTTGCTGCAAGTTGGTTTTTAATTCTGTCAAAGCTGTACTTTGCGTTTGGAAATTTAAATCGGCCTGCTTCACCGCTGCCGCAGTGACCGGTGCTGCCATCGCCGTTACTGCCGGTTTGGGATGATCGGTACTGCCGCAAATCGGACAAGGTGTCCCCGGTTGTAACTGCTGCACAAGTTCTGCAATTTGATTCGTGAGCCGTTGCTCCGTTAAAGTTTCCTTTTCAATTTTAGCAGCGGCCACAGCAGCCTCTAAGGTTATTTGTTGTTGTTCTTGCTGCTGAATTTTTTGACTGGCTGCTTGTAATTCTATTTGTTGTTGCTGCAAAGTTTGGCTTGTTGTTTGCCAATCTTTGAGACTTTGCTGTCGCTGTTGTTGGACTTGTTGTTGTAATTCCAGTGCCGGTAGTTCATTAATTTGAGCTTGCAGCTGGGCTTGTTGGGCCGTTTTAGTAGTTAAAGCCTGTTGTAACTGGGTCAGCTGCTGTTGTTGGGCATCGCTGGTTGTTTGCAGCTGTTGTTGCTGCGCCTTGAGTGTGGCCACTTTTTGAAATTGCGGCCGTTGCTGGGTTTCTAAAGTCTGTTGCTGCTGTCGTTGCTGTTGGACTGCTTGTTGGGCGTCATAAACCGCCGCGGCTGTTTGGGCCTGTGTTAATGCCGCTGTCGCCGTCTGAATTTGGGTCTGTTGGTCAATTTGTGCTTGCTGATTGGCAGCGACTTGTTGCTGCAGTGCTTGATAATGCGCATAATCTGCCGCATGTTTATCCGCCCAGTGCAGCTGAGTTACTTGCGCTTTTAAAGTTTCAATGGCCGGCGCTTGCTGCATTAAGGCGGTTTGCTGAACCTTTAAATCAGCTAATTCTTGGATTTGCTGATTTCTAATCTGGCCTTCTTTTAATTGTGTTGTTTGCACTTGGATACTTTGTTGCTGCTGCGCAATTTCTTGCGCCAAGGCATTCAGCTGAATTTGCGCCTGTTGCTGTTGCAGCGTCAAAGCGTCCAGCTGTTCTTGAGGCGTTTGGTTGGCTAAATTTTCAGGTGCTGACTGCCATTGAATCTGCTTTAAATTCGCTTCAATATTGTTCTGCCGGGCTTCATTTTTATGATTCATCGCCTTAAGCTGGTCATTTAATAAGCTGCTCCAATTTTGATACAACTGGGTTTTAAACACTTTTCGCAATAAGACTTCTTTATCTGGACTCGGTGCGGTTAAAAATTTACGAAACTCACCTTGTGGCAGCAAAATAATCTGCACAAATTGGGCCCGGGTAATTTGTAAGATTGCCAAAATTCTAGGGCCAATGTCGTTTATTTTTGTGATCTCTTCAATTTTTTTGTCAGCTTGATAGATCTCTAAACGACCTCTTGCGGCCACTTCCCTTGTCCCGGAACCGCGTTTTTTTTGAACGATTTGCTTTGGCCAGCGACTAATTTTATAAGTTTTTCCTTGATGTTCAAAGACTAACGTCACTTGTGTTTCTTCAGTCCCCGTGGCAAAATTTGCCCGCAAGCTTTCGGCGGATCGATCTTCAGTGGCACTATCGCCGTATAGCGCATAAGTCAGCCCATCAAAAATAGTGGTTTTCCCGCTGCCGGTTTCACCAGAGATTAGAAACAGTGTTGTTTGCGCGAGCTTTTCAAAATCAATTACTTCTGAAGCATATGGTCCAAAATTGGTTAAAGTCAGTTTTAAAGGTCGCATTATTCCACCGCCTTATTTGCTTCAGCCAGCGCCTTTTTGGCCCACTGCAGCTGTTTTTCCGTTAAATCTTCCTTGGCAATTTCCTCATAAAAATCGCTCAATAACGTTAAAGGTGCTTTATGTTCAAGTGTTTTTTGCTGTAATGTCTCTGGTAAGGTGTAGCCGTTAGCCCGGTCTAAACTCAAAATGTTTTTATAAACGGTTTTTAAACGGGCCATCACGTCTGGAATTGGCTTCACATCCGTTAAGGTTAAGCCAAAATAATCCGTTAACGGTAAGGCTTCATAAAAAGCCGGCGTCATTAATTCATCAAAGCTGGCCGTGAGCTTATGCACATCATGTAACGGCTTTAATGGGATAAAAGTCAACTGAAACGGTTCAGTATCCACAATAAAAACCCCTTTTTGCTGCTGGGCTTCAGATAATGAAAATTTGACTGGCGACCCGCTATACCGCATTTTCGGTTCGTGTAATGCATCTTTACCATGGAGATGGCCTAAAGCCACATAATCAAAATCTCGTAAAGTAGCTGCTGGTACCGCCGCTAAGCCCCCCACCGTCAATTGTGTTTCTGAATCGGTCGTAGCACTACCTGAAACAAAAAAATGGGCGATTAAAATGTGTTTTTTAGTTGGATCGAATTTCGTTTTCATTTTAGCCACCACTGCCGCCACACATTGATCTAGCTGGACTAAGCCCGCATCATCAAAATACTGCTGCGCCGCAAACGGTTCAAAATAAGGTAATGAAAAAATTTGCGTATCCGCCAATTCAATCGGTTTAAATGCCGCTTCTAGTTGCGTCACCATATAAAATTGAGTCGCCGGATACCAAGGTGCGCCAGTGGCTAATCGAGTGGCACTGTCATGGTTGCCGGAAATCGCATAGATTGGCAAATGATCGGTTAAATTCAGTTTTTGAATCATTTCATTCAACGTCGTCACTGCTGTTTCTGCAGGTAAACTGCGATCGTATAAGTCTCCCGCCAACAAAATACCATCTACGTGCTGATCCAAAGCAATCTGCTCAATTTGGGCAAACGCTGTTTTTTGTGCCTCGGTTAGATCATAACCGTATAAGCGCCGGCCAATGTGCCAATCTGCTGTATGTAAAAAACGCATTTTTCTGCCTCCATTTAGGTCGTGTGTTATCCCGATTATAGCATAATTTTTAGAACGTACGTTTGATTTATTTGTAAAAAATAGCCGATGTTTCAAGTACACATCAGCTAATACTTAATTCATAAGTTTTCTTCTTTGTCTTTTGATTTCTCTTTTTTCTGATAAGGATGCTGATAAGTCGGCCGTTCACCAGTAATTTGTAGTGCAATTAACGTTGCCACCAATAGGAAAATCGCAACCGATAAAATTAACGTCTCCATGGCATTATCATGAACAACCATCTCTTGACGCAAAATTGCGGTAATCGCAATATAAATCAAATAACGAATTGGAATATGCCGATCTTCATCCACATATTTTTTGATCATCATTGTAAACTCAAAATACATAAAAAAGGATAAGCTGCCATGAATAATTGTCTCAAAAGAATTTTTATCAAAGTGCGCAAAAGTAGACTGTCCTAAAACATAAAGCTGTTTAAACATGGCGATAATCATTAAGCCTGCTAAAATCATTAAAATGATATCTAAAATGGCATTTGTAATGATTCGAATAACTTTCTCAAAAGCATCCATGATTCAGTTCACCCCATTGGTTATAAGTCTGCGACTTTAGCTTGTGTTACTACAAAGTCGTGCTTTAAATCAATTAATTTTTGATAATCACTTTGTCCACTGTCATAAACGAACTGTAAAGTCTTTGCCTTTTGTCGAAATTGTGCTAATGCTGGATCTTTAGGGTCGTTACTCAAATGCTGCTGAGCGGCTAACTGCTGCCGATTCGCATCAATTAATTGCTGCAAATGCTGCTGCAGCTTTTCAAACTGCACTAACTGCTGATTAAGTGCTGTAACTTGCTGGTTCAACGCCATAAATTGTTGGTAAGGCATATCCCCCTTTAAACGATTGCACTCTGAACACGCTAATGTTAAATTGTGCAAACGATTATCTTGACTGATAAAAACAGGGTCCTTATGATCCACACTTGTCCCGTATCGACCACAATATTGACAAGTATAATGATACTTTTCCCGAATCAGCTGTCGTGTCGTGTAATCCAAATGATTCTGGTGGAAAACACCGCCAAGTTCAAACCCCAGCTGCGTCAAATCACGCACAAAATCCCCTGTTGTTTCAAAATCACGCGCTCCATCTTCAATGGCCAGCACTTGTTTTGAAAAAGCAAGCAATGAAACGGCCTGTTTCAACGCTGCAGGGCTTGTCTGATAGCTTTGAATCAAACTGGTTAATAATTTTTTTTGATGCCTGGATAACGCTAAATTAGGCTGTTCTTGTATGGCTGTCTGCCCCGTATAAGGCCGCTTCAACGCCTGCGCCAAATAATATGCATCGCCATTATAAAAATCAGCCGCACGTAACGACCGCTGACGGCAAAAATGACACAAGCTTTGATAACCTTCAGCCACCTCAAAAAAAGTTGCCTGCAGCGTTAACCCGCAATAAGGACAACGTAAATGCATCTACCGAACCAACTCATCATAAACAAGCTCAATCTCGTGTTTACGGGTGGCAAAGTTAATCGCCGAAACCTCTTGCGTCAAAACTTTATCGTATTCATCTAAAACATCATCCGGCAAAGGTGTGAAACTATGCAAAATATCAATCACCTCATCGACATCGTGAACCTCATCTAAATTCACAAACATCTGAATTTTACTTAAAACATCCCGCAATAAATCCGTTAACACACTATTAGGCTTACCTGCGGCATCTGTCATTAGGATCTGTTGGACATAAACATCGCCATGATTCACTTTTACCACTTTCAAAACATCAAACACCCGCATAACCCTCATCCTTTCATCAATCAATTAACTAATTATAGCGCATTTTAGACAAGAGCGTGAAGGGGCACGATTTTGACTTCGAGTACTAACCTAGAATTATGAAATAAGCGTATTTCGCTTATGAATAATTCGTAGTTAGGTGAGAAGTCAGTGCCCCTGAACGCGTTTAGAGCGTGAACCAACACGGGTTGATTTCGTAATATAACCTAGACTTGGCAGATAGTCGCCTGCGACTAGCAACAAGGCGTAGTTATATGTAGAAATCAGTGTTGGTGAACGCGTTTATAAAGAGCGTGAAGCCTCATGGTTTGGCTTCGCGTGTAACCTAGAATCTTGCCGGGTGTCGTTAGACACACAAGAGATTCGTAGTTATACAAGAAGACAATGAGGCTGAACGCGTTTAAGATCAGAGCGCGAATTGGAGCGGGAAAGCCTCGAGCGTAACCTAGACTTACTTATAAGCCCGGTCTTGGCTTATAAGTAAGGCGTAGTTATGTGAGAGCTTTGCTCCAGTGAGCGCATTTCAAAACAAGAGCGTGAAGCCTCATGGTTTGGCTTCGCGTATAACCTAGAATCTTGCCGGGTGTCGTTAGACACACAAGAGATTCGTAGTTATACAAGAAGACAATGAGGCTGAACGCGTTTCAGCCAGAGCGTGAAGCCTCATGATTTTGACTTCGAACACTACGCTTAGCCAAAAAAGCCGCTAGTTAATCCGACTTAACGGTTAACTAGTGGCTTTTCAAATAGCATTATAAATTATTTAATAACTGTTGCACCATGCATGTAAGGTACTAAAACATCAGGAACTTTAACTGTGCCATCAGCTTGTTGGTAGTTTTCCAAAATAGCAGCAACTGTCCGGCCAACAGCTAAGCCAGAACCATTCAATGTATGCAAGTAATCAACCGTACCGTCTTCTTTACGGTAACGGATCATTGCCCGGCGTGCTTGGAAGTCCACACAATCAGAGCAAGAACTAATTTCACGGTAAACACCTTGTTCTGGCATCCAAACTTCAACATCATAAGTTTTAGCAGAACTAAAGCCAGTATCCCCTGTAGAAAGCATAATCACGTGATGTGCTAAGCCTAAGCGTTTCAAAACTTCTTGCGCATCTAATGTCATTTTTTCTAATTCTTCAAAAGAATCTTCTGGTTTAGAGAACTTAACCATTTCAACTTTGTGGAATTGGTGCATCCGAATCAAACCACGGGTATCACGGCCGGCACTCCCAGCTTCAGAACGGAAACAAGGTGAAAAGGCAGTGAAGTAAATTGGTAAGTCTTTTTCATCTAAAATTTCTTGCGCATAGTAGTTGGTCAAAGGTACTTCGGCTGTAGGAATCAAAGTTTCGCCAGTAGATTCAACAGTGTAAACATCTTCGCTGAATTTAGGGAATTGACCTGTCCCAAACATCGTTTGTGCATTAACCAAATATGGTGGAATAATTTCGTGATAGCCTTGTTCTTCAGTATGCAAATCTAACATGAAGTTATAAACTGCACGTTCCAACCGTGCACCAGCGTCTTTATAGTAGACAAACCGTGCCCCAGAAACTTTAGCAGCCCGTTCAAAGTTCAAAATATCTAAGTTTTCACCAATTTCCCAATGGGCTTTTGGTGTGAAATCAAATTCAGGAATATCGCCCCATTTACGAACTTCTACGTTGCTATCTTCATCAGGGCCGACAGGAATACCATCAGCTGGTAAGTTTGGTAAGCGAACTGCGATATAGTTTAATTGATCTGCAACTTCTTGTTGTTCTGCTTCAACAGCTGTTGTTTCAGCATTGATTTTTTTAACTTGTTTGATTAAAGCTTGGCCTTTTTCAGATTTTGGATCAGCTGCTTTAACTTGTGCACTTAATTCATTTTTTTGACGTTTCAAATCGTCAACTTTGGCAATTGCTGTCCGATTTTGTTCGTCTAAAGCAATATATTCATCGACTTCTTTAGGATCGACGCCTCTAGTCTTTAATTTTGCTTTAACTTCTTCTGGATGTTGACGGATAATTTTAGGATTGATCATAATATGTGGCCCCCTGTTATTTTTTATATATCAATTACGAAAATAAATTAGCTGAATCATACTTCTCTCATGTAATAAAACTTAAGCGTTGTCCGCAAACCGGTTTTGCAAACGTTCCTTGTCGATCAAAAAAACGAAAAAGCGCCCCACGACTTATCTAAGTCATGGGACGCCTGCGACGTGGTACCACCCAAGTTTATGCTAAAAAGCATTACTCTTAAGTATTATCGGACTTCTCCGGATTACCTTATCTCGGTTATCTACTAAGCAGTGGATTCAATAACAGCCGCTGGACAACTTGCACTAACCGTTGCCTCTCTAAACAGCTTTTGCTATTTACTAATTGCTATTTTCGTGTTTGTTTACAGTCCTAATATAACAACTTTCGCGTGCGTTGTCAACGGATAATGTGAAAATTTTTTCAGCATTATAAAATTTTATCAATTTCAAATCATTGTCTAATTTTCCTTAATTACCAGGCATTCACTTCTTCTTGTGCCGCCTACTAAATCGTTGCCATAGGCTGCTAGCTAAAATAATCACAATGATTGCCGCTGCTACAATATACCCCATAATGCCTAATCTTGCAATCCAAGTATGCTGATCTTGCTGCTGAACTAACATGGAAGAACCCACGATTAATGCTGCCAAAATTAATCCAGCCACAACTTTGTTCACCATTGCTTCTATGCGATCTAACACTTGGTCGCGATGATTCAAGTCAATGCCAACCCGCAACCGGCCCCGTGCGATTAATTCCAAAGTCGCCCTTAACTGGCTGCCAATCTTAGGCAGATCTTTACTTAACTGATAAGCATCCAACAGCCGATCTTCAAATTCATTACGAAAATTAACATTTTTGACAATATAGCGCCGGGTAAACGGCCGTGCCACTTCCAGCATAGAAATATCCGGATCCAGCTGTAAAACAATGCCTTCTAAAGCCCCAAAAGCCTTCATCAATAAAGATACGGCTGGATTCATCTGCAAATTATTTTGTTTGCATAAACTAATAATCTGCGTCCCCATCGCTTCCAGATCAATTGCCCCTAGGCCACTGTTGTAATAAGGCCCGATAAATTCACTCAGCGCTTCAAAAAACTTATTTTTATCCAGCGGCCCGACAACTTTACAAATATTTAACAGCCCTTGGCCGATCTGATCCGCATTTTTACTATTTACCGCAATGACCACATCCGCCAAATTCTGAACCAACGTTTTATCAATAGTGCCCATCATCCCAAAATCTAAATAGACTAACCGATAATTAGGCAGTTTCTGCGTCTTATTCAAAGCTTGAGGCTTGGCCGCATTGCCAAACTCGCTGAAATCCGCAGCGGTTTCGTTTAATAAAATATTGCCAGGATGGGGATCCGCATGGAAAAAACCATCTTCAAAAACTTGTTTCATAAAATTATTGACTAACGCTGTGGCAATATAGCGCCGCTTAGCATCCACGGCTTTATTTTCAATTTTTTTCAAATAGCGCTTTAAACTCTCACCAGCTTTATACTCTGTGGTGACAATCTTAGCCGTGCAATATTCCGGATAAACCCGGGGCACTTCAAAAATACCAACTTGATGATTCAACCGATAAAAGTGCGCATTATTTTCAGCTTCTTGGCGGCTATCCAATTCTTTTTCTAAAGCCGTTTTAAATTGCGCAAAAATCTCCTTGGGCTCTACCACTTGGGTCACCTGGTTGTTGGGCAGCCAATTGATCGCCCGAACTAAACGACTTAAAATCGCCAAATCCCGAGAAACCGTATCGGTGATGCCGGGATGCTGAATTTTAACCGCCACTTGTAAGCCATTTTTTAATTTGGTCCGATGCACCTGCCCCATTGAAGCCGAAGCAATGGGGGTCGGTTCAAAATCGTCAAACAATTCTGTTAGGGGCTGATTAAATTCTGTTTCAATGATTTTTTGAATTACCGCAAAATCGTCAGCTTTAACGTTATCTTGCAATTTGGACAACTCATGCACATAAGCTGGTGATACGATATCTGGCCGGGTGGACAGCATTTGGCCAATTTTAATAAAGGTTGGCCCTAAAGTTTCAAAGGCTGTACGCACGGCCTGGGGATTTTTTTGGGCACCTAAATTCCGTAAAACATCATATCGGCGTATTACTGAAATGATCTCTTGAACACGCTTTGTATTCTGACCGCGTTTTTTCGGAGCTGTCTGTGTTTTTGCCATGAATTCACCGCCTATTTACCATTTTGTTGCGTTGCCTATTATTATATAACATGCCTCTAAAAAGTACGACGAAAACAAAAAAAGACTCAAGCAAAATAAAATTTCGCTTCAGCCGTTTTTAAGTGATCGTAAATTATTTTTTGTCGTTTTCAGCACGTTTTTGAACGAATTCAATGACTTGTTCTGTTTCTTTACGACGTAATTTAACTTTTTTTGCGTTAACCGGACGACGATTGTTAGAGACACCAGTATGGGTGTTTTGTGACATGTCATGTACCTCCTTAAATGTATACAACACATTATTTTATATTGAAACGGCACATTATTCAAGTAAAGCTTGCAAATTTATTTAGAAATTTTAATTAGAACACAAAAAAATCACACTTTTCTGAAAATTTATTGCGCCACTTTTGGAAAATAGGACTATAATGTACTCGTAACTTAGAAATAGGAGGTTTTGATTATGGCAACAGCACAAATTAATAGAACTGCCTTGCTAGACAAGTCAATGTCTGAAGTATTTGATTGGAGCGATAGTAAGACCCCTGTTCGGGATGCGCTCTGGGATCATTTCATGGAAGCTAACAAACGGGATACCTTGAAGACTGAAAGTGCTCTAGAACCATTTATGACTGCTTCAGATGACAAGATTAAGGCTTACGTTGAAGCTAACTTGAAAAAATAGGCCCATTGTTTTTACACAATTAGACCTATTCCAGCGACGAAACTAACATAAAGTATATTTCTGTTTTCAAAAACATGCTTTTCTTAGCTTCGTCTTTTTTATGCCCTTTTTTCTAACATTTATACCAAGCAACCACCGTATCAATGGCTTTAGCCGGTAAATATTTCACTTTAAGAATACGTGCCCCTTCGCCGGAACGACAGCACAATGATAAATGTGCAAACCCTTTTGGCTGCAGCCAAATACTTTCTTGCCGTTCCAAAGATTGAATTTTATTTTTAGGAACAAAGTAGCGATTTTTTGTAAAAAATTGATTGTTACTGAGGTAAGCATAAGTCTCATTCAGCACAAAAACACTGGACCGTCTTGCCTTTAAATAAGCAGGGACTAACCAAATCAAGGCGACAAGCAGCACCGCCAAACTCAGCCAAATCGGCCAGCGATATAAGCCAAAGCCTAATCCAGCCGCAATGACTAAAAAAATTAAACCGGCATTACGCAGATCATAAAAATAAGTTCTCGCAGCCGTCGCATAATCCATCTCAGGTTGTGCTGGCACCGTTGGGAAAAAATCTGCCATAAATTGCGCCAAATTAGTTGTCATCATCACCGGCATAACAATGACATCTTTGTCACTGCTATCTTTTTTTGAGTTGGAAATTACCACTAATTTCACCGTTGCAATTTTTAATAACCGCCGTAACAGCGGCTGTTTAATCACCACCGCTTGAATCCGATCCATGGCAATCGTTGTGGTTCGTGTTTTAAACAGACCCGAAGATAAATTAAACTGATCCGCCGTCCGCACAACTTTAAAATGATAAAATCGCGCAATTAAGATTGCTGCTGAACCTAAATAAAAGAGAATTAAAACGCCTAGAATAATCGAAATTAAAACGAATAAACCCAATCCAGCCACACTATTGGCCAAAACATCAAATATTTGTTCTTGCACTTTATTGCCCATTTTGCCATAAACTGCCAAAATCGCCAATAACCCAGACAAAAATGCCGGTGAGGTGAAGGCAAACTTTAACAATTCATGCCAAGTAATTTGATACGTTGCTTCTGGCTTGGCTTTTGGTTCTGACAGCGGTTCAGCAGCCGTTGTCGTTGCCGCTTCGGTAGGGGCTAAAGTAGGGTCTGGTGCGGGTGTCGGTGCAGCCTGTCTTAACTGGGCCAGTGTCTGTTTGAACTGCTCGGGAACTGCAGAAAGCTGTACTTCAGGGCCATCCGCATGGCCAGCCGTTTCAATTTCAATACTTTCCACATGAAAAGGTTTCAAAAAAAACCACTGATTTGCCACAACATTTTGAATGCGATCGTAAGGAATGTGATTGACCTTTTTGACAAAAACCCCTTCTCGGATCACAATTTCATCTTCAGTCAGCTGATAGCTGAACATCAAATAATCGATTAAGCCGGCGATAAGCGTGACTAAAACTAAGCCCAGTGCCGCCAAGACAGTTATCAACAAGGAACGCACACTCACTGCAACAACGATAATCACCGGAACCGTCACAACTTTGCCCCATTCGTATAACGCAAAAATTAAGGCTAGTGGATGCTGATGTTTTGGTTTAGATATCATTTTTAGCCTCCCGAGCCAACGTCATGATTAACACTTTTAAATTATCCGCTTGTGCGGTCTGTAAACCATCAATCACATCACTACCAGCCGCAGTAACGATAATCACTTTTTGTAACGCCTTCCAGCGCAAAATTGGCCCTTGTTTTAAAGTGACATTTTGCACACGGGCAATTGGGATCACAATTTGTTTTCTAAAAAAATAGCCATTATGCAATTCAACTTGACGATCGTCTATATAATAAGTCCAAAAATTCCATCGATATTCAATCAAAATTAACGTAAAAATAGTTACAACTACCCCTAATAGCGCTAAAATCAGTGCGCTACGCTGCCACCACAAACTCGCGGTGCCACTGGTCATAAAATGGATAAACTCCAAAACACCCGCAATAATTAAAGTAATGCCCAACCCAATGAGTTCTTTTATTCGCCAAATCACTTTAATCGACTTCGGTAATTTTGTAGCCTTGTCTATTTGTGCCGTCATCTTTTCCCTCCTAGAATAATGCCCAAAGAATTCAAAAAATGCTATTTATCTATCAGATAAATAACATTTTTATTGTACCTTAAGCTTTCTTGTAATACTAGTTGGATCCTTTAGAAGTCTTCTTTTTGCCCCGCGCACGCCGGCTCCAAAAGCCACCATTAAAACCGGTTGGTGTAATCGAAATCATAAACGCATTGGCATTATAAGCCAGCACTGTATCGTAAACAATTTTTTCATCTTTTCTGGGCACTAAAACTTCTAAAATTTCTCGATGACCATCCCGGCCGCGGCCATTCATTTCAGTGACCCCATAACCTTGATCGCGGATAATTCTGGCCAAGGTACTATGAACCTGTTCCGCCTCCGCATCATCTTGGGGTGTAATCACCTGTACAATCACATAGCCAATTGCCAGCCAACGGTCAATCAGCATTCCTAAAAAGATTCCCGTACCAAACCCAAAAGCGTAAGCTAACAAATAAATTGGCTGATTCAAATTTTTCAAGACGTAGTTTAAGCCCAATGTATACAACGTAATTTCGATCATCCCAAACAAAGCCGCTGGTACCGATAAGCCCCGATTTTGCAATAATAACCGCATTGTGTTGACTGTCAAATACAGCACATTAATGCCAAAAACAAATAATAAAAACGACAAACTGATGTGCATGGTTTAAACCCTCACTTATTAATTTTGTGGATTAAGCTGCCTTCATTCTAACGACCACACTTCAAATTTGCAATCTTTCCGCCCTTGTAAAAGTTGTAATTATAACAATGAATCATTATGATGAAGATACTTATGATTAGGAGGTCTTTTGATGATTAATAGTTATCCCCAAGTTATGACAATTGCAGGTTCCGATTGTGACGGCAGTGCAGGTATGCAAGCGGACATGAATACATTTTTCGCACGCAAAACTTACGGTATTTCCGTGATGACGGCTTGTGTGGCTGGTAATTCTTATGGCATTCATGCCGCTCAGCCTTTAACAACAGATTTTATTGATGCCGAATTTAAAGGTATTGCTGACGATTTTAAAGTATTAGCCACAAAAACCGGTATGTTAACGGACAGCCCTACGATCGATGTCGTTGCTAAAAACTATCGGCAATATGATTTTGGACCGCTTATTTTGGATCCCGTTATTATTACAAAACATGGGGCCATGCTATTAGAGCAATCTGCCTATGAAACATTAAAAGAACAGCTCATTCCTTTAGCGCACGTCATTACACCGAATTTCTTTGAATTACAAAAACTGGCTGACATGACCATTAACGATGAAGCAGATATGTTAACCGCAGCGAAGAAATTGCAGGCAATGGGCGCTAAAAACGTGATGGCCAAAGGTGCGCATCACGAAACGGACGGTTTAACAGAAGTAAAAGATTTATTATTGCTTGAATCCGGCGAAACCGTCTGGCTCAGTGCCCCTTATCATGATACCGAACATATCAATGGTACTGGGGATGCTTTATCCGCTTGTATTACCGCTGAAATTGCAAAGGGTCAACCGGTTAAAACCGCTGTGATGACGGCCAAAACTTTAGTTAATAAAGCCATTGAAAACGAATTGGCAGTGGGTCATAAATACGGTCCGATCAACATTTGGGAATTAGCTTAGATAATAAATATCCGATCACAAATTTGAGCTTAATTAATTGTTTTATCGTAATGTGGTAAGATGGTATAGACAACTACTACTTTATGGAGGTTCTAAATGAAAGAAGAAGATCCAATTTTAGTTTATAAGGACATTGCCAAAATTTACCGTGGCGGTAATGTGGCAGTAGAACACATCAATCTAACCATTCACAAAGGCGATTTTGTTTGCCTCATCGGCACCTCTGGTTCGGGAAAAACGACAACTATGCGGATGATTAACCGCATGCTTGAACCGACCAGCGGCGAAATTCTTTACAACGGTCAAGATATTCATAAAACCGATCCCGTGACTTTGCGGCGGCATATTGGGTATGTCATTCAAAATATCGGCCTAATGCCCCACATGACGATTTATGAAAATATCACCCTTGTACCGAAACTACTAAAGTGGCCTGAAGAAAAGAAACGAGAAAAAGCTAAGGAACTTATCAAATTAGTAGAACTCCCCGAAGAATTCTTAGATCGTTACCCTTCTGAACTTTCTGGTGGTCAGCAACAGCGTATCGGTGTTGTCCGGGCATTGGCTGCTAACCAGGATCTTATTTTGATGGATGAACCTTTTGGGGCTTTGGACCCAATCACCCGTGAATCCCTGCAAGAATTGGTTAAAAATTTACAAGAAAAGATGGGTAAAACGGTGGTTTTTGTGACCCATGATATGGACGAAGCCTTAAAATTAGCGACAGATATTGTCGTCATGGACGGCGGGCATATTATCCAAAATGCCACGCCTAAAGAACTGCTCAGCCATCCCGCCAATAAATTTGTTGAAGATTTGATCGGTTCTGAACGGCTGATTCAAGCCCGTGCCGATGTGACAACAGTTGGCCAGATTATGCTTAAAAATCCAGTATCAATCACCCCTGGTCGTTCTTTAGCTGAAGCGATCCGCCTCATGCGTCAACGTCGGGTAGATACTTTGTTGGTAACAGATGATGACGGTTATCTAAAAGGCTTTATTGATATCGAATCTTTAGATAATCGCTATAACAAAGCGACCAGTGTCTCCGATATTTTGAACACCCACATCTTTTATGTAACGGATGATGTCCTCTTAAGAGATACCGTCGACCGAATTTTAAAACGTGGGCTAAAATATGTCCCAGTTGTGGATGCGGCTGGTAAATTACAAGGGATTGTCACCCGTGCCGCCCTAGTAGACGTGGTCTATGACACGATTTGGGGCGACAGTGATGATACTGACAGCGAAACTAGCGACGAACCCGTCATTAAAAACTTAGATACCGATGCCCCCAATGACAAGGAGGCGTAATTATGGTTGAATTTTTAAATGTCCACGGTTCTGAACTGGTGACCAAAACGTGGGAACAGCTTTATATTTGTACAATTGCCTTAGTTTTAGGGGTAATCGTTGCCGTTCCACTGGGAATTTTGTTGACCCGTTTTCCAAGAACTGCCAAAATTGTAATCGGCATTGCCAGTATGCTACAGACGGTGCCTTCCCTAGCGCTATTGGCCTTAATGATTCCAATCTTTGGGATCGGGAAACTTCCTTCAATTGTGGCGTTATTTATCTATTCTTTATTGCCAATTCTCCGCAATACTTACATCGGTATGGAAGATGTGGATCCGGTCTTAAAGGACAGTGCCAAAGGGATGGGTATGACAACCATTCAATCCATCACCCAAGTTGAAATTCCCACAGCGATGCCAGTCATTATGGCCGGTATCCGCTTATCTGCCGTCTACGTCATCGCCTGGGGTACTTTAGCCTCTTACATCGGCGCCGGTGGCTTAGGGGATTTCATCTTTAATGGCTTGAATTTATTCCAACCAGATTTAATTATCGGTGGGACCATTCCAGTAACCTTATTGGCCTTGTTGGTTGACTATTTGTTAGGTCGTTTAGAAAAACGGCTGACACCTGTCAACCAACGGTCATAGGAGGTGTGCTTGTGAAATTTATTAAACATAAATGGCTGCAGCTCACCTTACTCTTAAGCGCCTGTGTCTTGATTTTATCCAGTTGCGGCTTCCCTGGTGTCAGCGGTTCTGATGAAGATACGATCAAAATTGCGTCCATCAGCTCTACGGAATCGCAAATTATGGCCAATATGATTGCGGAATTAATTAATCATGAACTGGACTACAAAACAACACTGGTCAATAATTTAGGCTCAGCGACAGTATCCCACCAAGCGATGATTCGTAATGATGCGGATATTTCAGCGACCCGTTATACCGGGACCGATTTAACCGGTACTTTGAACTTACCCGTTGAAAAAGATCCGGCAAAAGCGAGTAAAATTGTCAAACGTGAATTTAAAAAACGTTACAATCAAACTTGGTTCCCAACTTATGGCTTTGCGGATACGTATGCCTTTATGGTGACCCAAAAAACAGCTGAAAAATATCAACTTGAGACAATTTCTGATATGGGCAAAGTCGCCGATCAATTTAATGCCGGGGTGGATACTTCCTGGATGAACCGGAAAGGTGATGGCTATCCAGATTTCACCAAAGATTACGGCTTTGATTTTCAGCGGGTTTATCCAATGCAGATTGGCCTCGTTTATGATGCCGTTGAAGTCAATAAAATGCAGACCGTCCTGGGTTATTCTACAGACGGCCGAATTAAGAGTTATAATTTAAAAATTTTAAAAGATAACAAGAAATTTTTCCCACCTTATGATTGCTCGCTGGTCGTTAATGATTCTGTCTTAAAAGCCCATCCAGATCTAAAGAAAGTCTTACACCGTCTAGACGGTAAGATTGATTTGGATACGATGCAATCTTTGAATTATCAAGTGGACAATGATCTGTTGGAACCTTCTGTGGTTGCCCAGCGTTTCTTAGTTAAACATAATTACTTTAGAGGAGATGATAGTAAATGAGTACGATGAATACTTGGGATCAATTTTGGTACTATTTAGTGCATAATGGCTCCTATATTTTAAGTCAGTTCACCCGCCATTTCTTAATCTCTATCTATGGTGTTTTGATTGCGGCCATTATCGGGATTCCAATTGGGATTTTGATTGCACGCCACAAACATCTTAGTGCCACCGTGATCGGTATTGCCAATGTGATCCAAACGATTCCCTCACTGGCTATGCTGTCGATTATCATGTTGGGTCTAGGTTTAGGCGTTAACACCGTAATTGTGACCGTCTTCTTATATTCGCTGCTGCCGATCATCAAAAATACTTATACTGGCATGGAAAATGTGGATCGCAATATTTTAGATTCCGGTAAAGGTATGGGGATGACCTCGTTTCAGGTGTTGTATATGGTAGAACTGCCCCTTTCGCTATCCGTTATCATGGCAGGGATTCGAAATGCACTAGTCGTTGCCATTGGGATTACAGCAATTGGCGCCTTCGTTGGTGCTGGTGGTTTAGGGGACATTATCGTCCGGGGTACCAATGCGACAAACGGCGGTGCCATTATTTTAGCCGGTGCGTTACCCACTGCCTTGATGGCCATTATCTCCGATTGGGTCTTAGGCTTCTTACAACGTAAATTAGAGTCCCGCGGTTAGGGCTAATTAAAAATATTTTCAGAAAATTTAAAAGTACGTCAAATCTACAATAAATCGTGATTTGACGTATTTTTTTGATTACTCAAATTCATAAAATTAGAATTAAATTAAAATAAACATTGACATTATTAAAATTTGTGGTAATTTATAACCATAAACTAATTCAGGAAGGAGATCATCACCCATGAAAACTACAATTCGAAACCGCTCAAAATGCACCTATTTGATGATCTCTCTGAATACTAACGCCTTATTATTATGACCGGGACTCGCACATTGTGTGGAGTCCTTTTCGTGTTATAGAAATGGGGCTCTCCTGATGAAACGCCTCATTTCACGATGAGGCGTTTTTATTTTCTGAAAAAATTATGGAGGCCCTAAAAATGCGTAAAATTGAATTCTTTGATACAACCCTTAGAGATGGGGAACAAACCGTTGGTGTTAACTTCAGTATTGATGAAAAAGTGAAGATTGCAAAACAATTAGAAACTTGGGGAATTGACGTCATCGAAGCCGGTTTCCCTATTGCTTCACCAAACGACTTTAAATGTGTCCAAGCCATTTCCAGAAACATCCACCACGCTCGGATTACTGGCTTAGCTCGGATGACTTTTAAAGATATTGATGCTTGTGTCAAAGCAACTGCTGATGCAGATCACAAACAGATCCATGTGTTCATTGCTACTAGCCCAATTCATCGCGAGGCCAAGCTACATATGACTAAGGCCCAGGTGATTCACGAAATTGATGAAAAAGTACGCTATGCCAGACAATTTTTTGACATCGTGCAGTTCTCCCCTGAAGATGCCACTAGAACTGAAATGCCTTTTCTAATTGAATCCGTTCAAACAGCCATTAATGCCGGAGCTACGGTAATTAACGTGCCAGATACGGTTGGGTATTCAAACCCCATCGAATTTGGCCGTATTATCAAAACCTTGATCGACGCCATCCCTAATTCAGAGAATATTAGCTTTTCAGCCCATTGCCATAATGATCTTGGCATGGCCACTGCAAATGCCATTGCGGCCATCGAAAACGGGGCCAATCGAGTGGAAGGTACAATTAATGGTATCGGTGAACGTGCTGGTAATACAGCCCTTGAAGAAGTCGCTGCCCAACTGCATGTTCGCCAAGATTACTATCAATGCACGGACAGCATTAAGCTTTCAGAAACGAAAAAAATCAGTGATATGGTTTGCGAATATTCCGCTATCCCAATTCCTAAAAACAAAGCCGTCATCGGGCCCTTTGCTTTTTCTCATGAATCCGGTATTCACCAAGATGGGTTCTTGAAAAATCATCAAACTTATGAAATTTTGACCCCTGAAACTGTGGGGATGCACCATAGTCAAATGCCCCTAGGGAAACTTTCCGGCAGTCATGCAGTGATGGCGCGGCTGCAACAGATGGGGTATGACATTGACCGTGCTGATATGAAGACGATCTTCCCTAGATTTAAAGCCGTCGCTGACCACTGTGATCTAGTATCAGATGACGCCCTAAGAGAAATTATGACCCCTACAATGATTAAGGAGGCTAACTAAATGCCTGAAATTGCAGTTCTTGCCGGTGATTACATTGGCCCAGAAATTATGACCGCTGCTTTAAAAATTTTTGAAGCTGCGCAAAAAGTAACCCAAACAACTTATACTATCAAAGCCTATCCTTTCGGTGGTGCAGCAATCGATCAAACCGGTTCACCTTTACCGGAAGCCACTTTACAAGGGGCTAAAGCTGCGGATGCGGTTTTATTAGCAGCCATTGGTGGGCCAAAATGGGATCAGGCCACTGAACGTCCCGAAGCCGGTCTTTTAAAACTGCGGAAGGCTTTAAACTTATTTGCCAACATTCGGCCGACTAAAATTCCGGCTAACTTAGCCGACGCTTCCCCGTTAAAACGCGAAATTGCGGAGAATACAGACTTCGTTATTGCCCGGGAATTAACTTCTGGCATTTACTTTGGGCAACGTTACTTAAAATCTGAAGAAGCCGCTGATACAATGTTTTATTCAAAAACTGAAATCAAACGCTTACTGGTAACGGCTTTTGAAATGGCGCAAAATCGTAAAAAACATGTCACTGTTGTCGACAAAGCTAATGTTTTAGCCAGCAGCAAACTTTGGCGGCAAGTGGCCCAAGTCGTCGCCATGGATTATCCTGAAGTCACTTTAGATTTTGAATATGTGGATGCGGCCTCAATGAAGATCATTACGCAGCCGACCCAATTTGATGTCATTGCAACTTCTAACTTATTTGGCGATATTTTGAGTGATGAAGCTGCGTCAATCACTGGCTCTATTGGCACTATCGCTTCTGAAAGCAAAGGTGTCAGCGGCCCTAACTTATACGAGCCGATTCATGGTTCAGCACCAGATATTGCGGGTCAAGGGATCGCGAATCCAATTTCCATGATTAATTCCGTGACGATGATGCTGATCAATACTTTCCAAGATACCAAAACAGCTGGTGTCATTCAGCAAGCCTTGGATCAAACGATTGCCCAAGGTATTTTAACCCCCGATTTTGGCGGTACAGCAACCACTGCGGTTATGACGGCAGCAATTATTAACTCTATTGAAAAGGCGGCGCCCTCTTATGTCTAAATCCCAAACAATGTTTGATAAAATTTGGAATCAACATGTCATCACTGGTGAACCTGGAGAACCACAATTGATGTATGTTGATCTCCACTTAGTTCATGAAGTCACTTCTCCCCAAGCTTTTGAAGGCTTACGGCAGCAGCATCGTCGTGTCCGGCGGCCAGATAAAACGTTTGCCACAATGGATCACAATGTGCCCACTGAAGATATCTTCAATGTCAAAGATGTCATTGCCAAGAAACAAATGGCGACTTTGCAAACCAATGCCGAAGAGTTCGGTGTAACTTTAGCCAGCGTCGGTACTGAAGATCAAGGGATTATTCATGTTATTGGACCGCAATTAGGTTTGACCCAGCCAGGCAAAATTATTGTGTGTGGTGACTCGCATACTTCTACCCACGGTGCTTTTGGTGCCATTGCTTTTGGTATTGGTACTTCTGAAGTGGAACATGTTTTTGCGACTCAAACTATCTGGCAGCAAAAGCCTAAAACGATGGGCATTCACGTCCACGGTGATCTAAAAGCCGGTGTAAGTGCCAAAGATATTATCATGGCGCTTATCAGTCAAAGTGGTTTTGATGGTTTTACAGGCTATGCCATTGAATTTTACGGTAATGTTATTGATGATATGTCCATGGCTAACCGGATGACCCTTTCTAATATGGTCATTGAAGGCGGCGCTAAAATGGGGCAGATGAAACCTGATCAAACGACATTTGACTATATCGCTGGTCGCAAATATGCCCCTAAAGATATGACAGCTGCTATGAAATACTGGTCCCAATTTTATACAGATGATCCCAGTGCTTTTGATAAAACTTTAGACTTTGATGTTTCTAAATTGGCCCCTTACGTCTCTTTCGGTACAAATCCAGGCATGTCTGTCCCGGTGGATGGCCAATTGCCGGAACCAAAAGACGATAACGATCGTAAGGCTTATGATTATGTTGGCTTAAAACCCGGCTCCAGTCCTAAAGACATTCCATTAGGTTATGCCTTTTTTGGTTCTTGTACGAATGGTCGTTTGGAAGATTTGGAAGCCGCAGCTGAAATTTTGAAAGGTCAGCACATCGCTAACGGCCTAACCGCTTTAGTTGTTCCTGGTTCTATGGCAATCAAAGCTGAAGCTGAACGGCGGGGTTTAGATCAAATTTTCAAAGATGCTGGTTGTCAGTGGCGCATGCCCGGTTGTTCTGCGTGCTTAGGGATGAATCCTGATCTTGTCCCGGCAGGCGTTCATTGTGCCTCCACTTCTAACCGTAATTTTGAAGGTCGGCAAGGCAGTGGCTCAATTACCCATCTGGCCAGCCCGCAGATGGTTGCCGCTGCCGCAATTCACGGCCACTTCATTGACATTAGAAAGGAAGCTATTTAATGGAAAAATTTACCCAACATATCGGCAAGCCCGCCGTTATCCATCGCAATAATATTGATACTGACCAATTAATTCCTAAGCAATTTTTAAAAAACATTTTACGGACCGGCTATGGCATCAGTTTATTTTATGACTGGCGTTATGATCAAAATGGTAAACCTAATCCAGATTTTATTTTGAATCAACCTGCCTATCAAGACGCCACTATTTTAATCACCGGCAGTAATTTTGGCAGCGGCTCTTCTAGAGAACATGCAGCTTGGGCTTTGATTGACTTTGGTTTCAAAGCTGTCATCGCTGAGAGTTTTGGACCAATTTTTTATATGAATGCCACTAAAAATGGCCTATTACCAATTCAGCTGCCCAAAGATCAAATTGCTATTTTAGCCACAGCTACCAGCCAAGATCAGATCAAAATTGATTTGATTCAGCAGACTGTGGCTTTCAAAGATCACGTTTTTAGCTTTAATTTTGAAGAAATGTATCGTTATAAATTTATTAATGGTCTCGATGATATTGCCATTACCATGACCCACGAAGCTGAAATTACTGATTTTGAAGCAAAACTACCAGATTTTGCAGCGCCAATGCCAGGAGATATGGCAAAATCTGCAATTATTGAAACTTCCAAATAACCTTTGGACCCTTTTTGTGCTAAACTTTTACTTGATACTTCTATAATAAGGTAGGTTTTGCACATGCAGCCATTCGAAAAGTACCATCCCATTATGACCTCCCATTACACCTTGGACTGGCTGACAAGTTTCACGGTCAAAGAAGTCCATCAGCTTCGCCAAAACCAAGTGCTTGCCAAAGCCGCCCGCAGAACATTTGATACCGATCTCACCCAAACTGTTCGCTATATTAATCAAGCGATGCGTGCCGTTATGGGGAATCAGGCCTTAATCTGGGGTATTCAGACACGACAGCAACCTAATTTTTTAGGTATTTTCCAATTTCGTAATTTTAACCTTCTGGATAAAAGCGCTGAAATTCGTTTTGAACTATTGCCGGCTCATCAACACCAAGGTATCTTGGGAGAGGTTTTAAATCATATGAGCCAATTTGCGTTTGATGAATTGGATTTAAAGCGGCTTAAAGCCATTACTTATCAAGATCAAACCGCCGCCAAAACACTTTTAACCCAAAGCGGCTTTCAATTTTGTGAAAACTTGACCGTTCTCAGTCAGGATCAGCAAAAACAAGGCGCCAAACTCGCTGTTTATAACCGCACTGTCCCTGAATCATAAAGCCAACTTAGGGCTGATGACAACGACTTTATTTTTTGACAAAATAGAGCTTATCGAAAGGACGTGTCGATTATGATGTACTTTGACCCTACTTTTATGCTGGTAATCTTGGGCTTGTTGTTATCTGGTATTGCTTCGGCGCATGTTAATCGTACTTTCAATGAATATGATCAGGTCAGTAGCCGCCATGGTACAACAGCGACTGAAGCCGCTCAATTTATTCTGAATCAAGCAGGCATTCATGACGTTCAAATTCAAGAAATCAGCGGTCATTTAACAGATAATTACAATTCACAAGATAAAACCCTCAATCTTTCAGAGTCCACCGCCCAGTCTACTTCAATCGCCGCCATTGGTGTTGCAGCTCACGAAGTAGGTCATGCGATCCAAGATCATACCAATTATGGCCCACTGCGCATTCGGGCCAGCCTAGTGCCCATCACCAATATCGGGACCAGTATCTCGTTTCCACTAATCTTAGTTGGCGTCTTACTCAGCTGGAATCAGACCTTAATCCATCTAGGCATCTTAGCCTTTTCGCTAGCCCTAGTCTTCCAACTCGTTACCTTACCAGTGGAATTCAACGCCTCAATGCGAGCCATCAACACATTATCCAATAGCCCCCTATTAGATAACGATGAAATCCCCATTGTTAAACGCGTCTTATCCGCCGCCGCCTTAACCTACGTCGCCGCCGCCCTAGCCACCTTCTTACAACTATTACGCCTGATCTTATTATTTGGCCGTAATCGAGAATAGAACAGAGCGTGAACTAGAGCGGGAAAGCCTCGAGCACTAACCTAGAATCTTGCAGGGTGTCGTCAGACACACAAGAGATTCGTAGTTAGGTGAGAGCTTTGCTCTAGTGAA
>NZ_RHOY01000023.1 GCF_003946725.1 Agrilactobacillus yilanensis
GAGTTCGATGTCATTTTTAATGACGAATGGGGCCCCTTTTTTTTCAACAACTGCAGCTTTAATTTTCATATCTAAAATACTCCTTTAATGAAATTATCGTATTAACAAAATTTTGCCCGTACGACACGATGGCCTGACGGGCAAAATCTCAAATAATCATTTATTCGACAACGCCCTTTTTCAAAATTAAGTTCCCATAAAGTGCTGTTTCACCGGTTTGAACAATAGCAAAACAGTCTTTTGAATACTTATAAAATGATTGACGTTCAATCGTCTTCAATTGATAATTGGGAAATACATTCTTGATTGCACTTTCATACTTATCCCAGATTGGTGGTCTACCATTTGGTACAGACGCATCTCCTGGAACAACTTCCATCAGAGCAGCTTGATAATCAGAATACGTATCTAACGGTAGCAATTCTAAAATATCCGTTAACAGCTCTGGCATCAAAATACCATCTGTTCTCAAAACACGTTGATTATTTGTCACAGCTGGATAATTGGCATCAGCTAAAAGAATTTCATCACCATGTCCCATCTCCATTAACGTTTTAACGAGTTCTGGTGAAAGTCTTTTTGGTATCTTTTTTAACATTTAAAATCACCTATTCACAACTATAATTTATTTTGTTTCCCAATAAGTTTCGATTTCTTCCAAAGTTTTACCCTTAGTTTCGAGTACATATTTATGAATATACCAGACAGCGAATGCGGATAAAGCAGCGAAGAAATAGAAAATATTAATTCCAATTTGTTCCAAAATGATAGGGAAAACTAATGAGAACACAGCGTTCATTAAATACTGTGTAAATGTGATAACACCCATCCCTAAGGCTCTAGCTTTCAGTGGTAGGATTTCCGGTACATAGGACCAGAACACTGGACCTAAGCCAAAACCAAACATGAAGACATATAGGAAGATTGAGATAACTGCAATTGTTGCATTGTTAGACCAAATACATAACGCAATTGCCGGCAATACTTGTCCGCCTAAACTGATTTCTAACAAACGTTTACGGCCCAAACGATCAATAAATGGCAATGAAATCAAAGTTGAAACGACCAATGCTGTCCCAACACCAAAGTCAGCAATGATGGCGGAGTTTGCTAATCCTAGATTATGAAAAATCTCAGGCGCATAATAAACAGCAGCGTTAATCCCCGTAAATACTTGGAAAGTTGTTAAAACAATCAGCATTAATAATACTGGCCGAAATCTAGTGAATAATTCATGAAGGCCGGCTTCTTGTGTCTTTAGGCTATTTTCAATATCTGAAACTTCTTTATCAATCTCTGCCTGTGAACTTCTGACACGTTTTAAGACTTGACGTGCTTTAGCAACTTGACCATCACGAATCAACCAACGTGGACTTTGTGGACTTGCTAACATACCAATTGTAAAAATAGCAGCTGGAACAATCCCAATACCTAATGTCCAGCGCCATTCACCTGCACCCAAATTGGTTGCCCCAATACCATAAGCTACTAAGATCCCAACGTTAACACTTAATTGATAAAGTGAAGACATGAGCCCTCTAATTTTTGCCGGTGCTAATTCTGATAGGTAAATCAGGCCAAACATATTAGCAATCCCAGCAGCAATCCCTAGAATAAACCGTGCAGCCATGATGAAATACATTCCTGTAGCAACCGCACTTAAGATGCTCCCAACAATGAATACAAGTCCACCAATAATTAACGTGTTACGCCGTTCAATTTTCTTTTCTAAAGCTGTAAATACTACAATTGATGGCAATGCACCGAATAATAGGAAACTTACAACTAAACCTTTTTGTGCAGCATTTAAACCAAATGATGTTGTAACACCAGGTAATGCTAATGAGATTGCACCGGAATCATAACCGTAAAGTAGGCCGGCTAAGCCACCTAAGATCGCAAAAACATAGACAATCGGTTTAATTTTTGTTTCGGAAATATCTGTTTCTGTTGTAACTTGTGTACTATTTGTATTTGATGCCATAATCTCGCCTCCTACGCTGATTAGAAATCAACCCTTTGAACCTGTGATGCCTTTTGGAATAATTCATACTTCTTATCTAGATCTGGTACGTTGGCTGGTTTGATATGTTTAACAGTGTAGGAGTGTTCCATAACACGTTTGGTATCGTCAGCGGATAATAAATTACGTACTTGAAGTTGTGAAACAATATTGCCCATAACGCTGGCTTCCACTGGCCCAGCAATTACTGATTTTTCAGTGAAATCAGCTGTTAACTGCACTAATAATTCATTTTGAATCCCGCCACCAAACATATAAATCTCTTTTATCTTCTTATCGGATACAGCTACTAAATTATCAATAACTCTCCGATAGGCAAATGCCAAACTTTCAATGACAATTAAAATCAATTCGCCTCTATTTTTAGGCAGTTTCTGATTTGTTTGTTTCAAGAAAGCTTCAATTTTTTCTTCCATTTGGTTAGGCGATGAGAACAACTCGTTATTAGGATCAATATAACTATCAATTGAAGTTTCAGCCAAGGCTTCCTTAACCATGTCGCCAAAAGTTACAACTTCGCCTTTAAAAGACCACTCGCGTTGTAATTCTTGAATAATCCAAAGTCCGGTTAAATTAGATAGCAATCGATTGCTGCCATCAAAACAACCTTCATTTGTCAGTCCAGCCTTAAATGCTGCTTCAGTTACGACTGGTTTAGGTGTCTGCCGACCAATGATAGACCAAGTACCGCAGCTGATAAAAGCTACGTCTTCTCGATCTTCGCTGGCAATAGGTAATGCTAATAGCGCAGATGCCGTATCATGACCAACGCCTGTGATTACCTGTAATGGAGATTTCAAATTGATCTCATTACTAATTGCTGAGGACAAATTACCTAAAGTCGCACCACCTTTAGATAATTCACCAAACCAAGCGCGTTTAAATCCTAGTTCATCAATAACTGATTGCGAGAAATCTCGCGTCTGAGTATCTAACAATCCACTAGTACTGCTGATCGTAAATTCATTTTTTGCCTGTCCACTTAAGAAATAGGCGATTAAATTCGGCATAAATAAAACATGCTTAATTTGATCCTTAAGATATGGATTCATCTGCAGATCAGCAAATAATTGTAAAATACTATTGATTTTATCGGGTTGATTTCCGGTCTGTTGAAATAAGTCAAACTTATTGATCTTTTGATACAACTGAGTCTCATAAGCATTTACACGAGTATCTCGATAACTGTGTGGGGCCAACAATAACTGGCCGTGATCATTAATCAAACCATAATCTACACCCCAAGTATCCACACTAATACTGTCTAATAAACCCAAATCTTTTTCAGCAATACTCAGACCGTATTTAATTTCTTGAAAAATCTTCATATAGTCCCAATTCAAATCATTAATAACTTGAACCGGTAAATTTGAAAATCGAAATTGTTCTTTTAAGTCTACTTTTTCACCATTATATGTTCCTGAAATCAAGCGCCCTGAACTGGCACCTAAATCAACGGCAATCGCATTTGTTGAATTCATGAATAACACCTTTTCTAATACTTATTATTTATATAGAGGACCGAAGTTCTTACAAGCATTGAAATCTGCAGCTTCTAAGTTTTCTGTTCCAATTGAAGACCAAGCCCGAGGCCGGAAAATATCTTCTTCTGGAACGTTATGCATATTCACTGGAATACGTAAGATAGAAGCTAATGTCAAGATGTCTGCACCAATGTGTCCATAACTGATCGCACCATGGTTTGCACCCCAGTTATTCATAACATCATAAACAGACTTGAATGCACCATGACCTGTCAAAGTAGGTGCAAAGAATGTTGAAGGCCAACCTTGGTCTGTCCGAACATTAATTGTGTCAAAAACATTTTGTGGTAAGTCTACGGCATAACCTTCTGCTAATTGTAAAACAGGGCCAACGCCTTTAACCCAGTTAATCCGAGTCATAGTAACTGGCATACCTTTTTCGCCGCCCTTAGTTAGATAATGGCTTGAGAAACCACCACCACGGAAGTATTCAACGTTTGCAGGTACCCAATCTGTTTGATCCAAATTATCTTGAACTTCTTTATCTGTTAATTCCCAGAATGGTTTCATTGCTGGCTGTCCATCAATCTTTTCAGCACCGGTTGCATCTAATGTTTGTGCACCTGAATTACTTAAGTGCAAGAAGCCGTTAGCTGCCAAACCAGTTAGTTTTGTACCAGTCACGCGTTCAACTGCTTCAGGACTCCAATAAGTCCGAACGTCCGCAAAAATTTGTGGTGTATTTGTTAATAAGTAGTTAAATAGCATTGAAGCGCCATTCATTGAATCATTTTCAGTAGCAAAGATGAATGGTGCGCGTTTGCCGTTCCAATCAAATTGAGAATTTAGCATTGCTTCCATGACATCCCCATTTGGGAAATGATCTGTCCATTGACGTTGACCTTGGAAACCACCGGCAATTGCAAAATGTCCTTCAGATTCTTCTTTGAAGCCCATTTCTTCTAACTTCTTATTGCCTTGCATTAAATCTCTAGCAATAATGAACATCTTCAAGCAGTTATCAAACTGTTCTTCTTTAGCAGCATCATCAAATTGAATTGGTTTGCCGTCATTATAGACATCTTTGCCAAGTTTCATATTATCTTTGGCCCAAGCTTTAGCCTTCTTGAATTCTGCTTCGTCGTAGATACCTTCATCCCAACGACGGACAATTTCAGACATATCTACATATTCATTACGCATCCCTAGATATTCTTGGAAGAAATCTGCATTGACCATTGATCCGGCAATACCCATTGCTACGTTACCAATAGATAAGTAAGATTTATTTCTCATTAAGCCAGCTGCCAAAGCCCCTTTAGCAAAGCGGATTAATTTCGCTTTAACATCTTCAGGAATATCTGTATCATCAGCATCTTGGACATCTTTCCCATAGATACCAAAAGCAGGAATACCCTTTTGTGTGTGCGCTGCCAAAACTGCTGCTAAGTAAACGGCACCTGGACGTTCTGTACCATTAAAGCCCCAAATAGCATGCGGTAAGTCTTTAGACATGTCCATTGTTTCTGAACCATAGCACCAGCAAGGTGTTACTGTGATTGTGCCGCAGATACCTGCTTTATCAAATTTAGTTTTGGCCATTGCAGCCTCATGAACACCACCAATAGTCGTATCAGCGATGACTGTTTCAACTGGGGAACCGTCTGGATATTTTAAAGTATTGTGAATTAAATCAGCTACTGATTGTGCCATAGCCATTGTTTGTTCTTCTAATGATTCACGGACACCTCTACGTCTACCATCAATAGTGGGTCTGATACCAATCTTTGGAAATTCTACATCTAACATTACAATACCTCCTACAAGTGATTGTGAATTATTTACTACAGTGATTATCATAGGTCAAAATTTTGATTAAGAAAATAGGTGGTGTCGCTTTTGAATAACTTACAAAAAAGAGCCGCTAAATTATTCAACATAATTCATTTTTATCTTATAACCTTATTATTTACGTCATTTAACAGTTTCAAAACTATCAACTTAATTGTAACTTTTAGCATTACATATATGACTAGGCCTGAATAATAATATTAATACATTATCTAAAATTAAATAATTATAATTCGATTTAAATTAAATTTATAGTTATTTACAACATTGTTAAACTGTATATTTATTTAGATTTTCTATAATAATTATGGCTTGTAGAAAATATTAATTATGTAGTCTGATTTCAATTGATTGGCATAATTTGAGCAAAAGCAACTGATTTAACTATAGATTATAAAAATTAGTCATTCTTTTTTGAACTGAACATTTATGAATTAAAATGAACAGTTTAACTACCTTTTATAGACGTTATTTCAATTTATCTAGTAATTATTTAGATTTTTTGGTTAACGTTATATACTGATCACGGAGTTTAATAATTCACATATTAATACAAAAGTGAGGTTATACAATCATGGAAATGATGTTTTATGAAGAAAGAAAAGATTTAGCTTATACGGTTAGAAAAATGTTTGACCGTAAAGATACAAATATTGCTGGTGGCAATATGTCCATTAAAGTCAAAGGTACCGATGGCAAGTTCTATATCTTAATTACACCAACCTTCATGTCTGAAACTTATTATGCTGAATTGACACCTGCTCAAATTTTAGTCGTTGATGAAGCAACACAACAAAAAGTGGATGGTGTTGGCGATATTACCCGCGAAATTAATATGCATTTTGAGGCCTATACTGTTCATCCCGGTATCCGTTGTGTTTATCATTCTCATGCTGAAGAATCTATGTTTTGGGCAACTTCTGGCTTAGACATGCCAAATGTTACAGAAGCCACTCGAGAATTAGGCAAAATAAAAGTCTTGCCTTTCGCACCGGCAACCTCTAAAGCTTTAGCAGATATCGTACGTGAAAACTTGCAAGCTATTGGCGACAAGGCAATGGAAAATGTCTTTTTACTAAATAGCCACGGTATTTTAATTACTGCAACGGAATTACACATAGCTGTCCGTATTATGGAAACTTTAGAATGGAATGCAAAAGTAGCTTATCAGCAAGCTATTTTCCAAAAACTTGGTTTATTGGATAACTACAAATCTTGTGGTCAAGATGCAGATAAACCACTGCCATTGGAAGATGTTGTACCTATTGCTGTCCCTGGTGTTCCACTAAAAAGTCAACATGAACCTTTACCAGCCAATCCTAAACGTCCTAAAGACACAATGATTCCTGGAGAAGTCGTTGACTAGATAGCTATTTTAATTATCTGATTACAAACTAAAAAACCTAATTTTCTAAATGATCTAACTAAAATCATCTAGAAAATTAGGTTTTTCTCTTTGCCTTCACAACTTACAAACCACTATAATCCGCAGCGTAGTCAAAAGACAAACTAGGATCCGCATTCAAATCTAATCCTGCTAACGGCTGTTGCTTCACCCACTGGACATGAGCGGCAGCCCCAATCATTGCCCCATTGTCGCCGCATAAGCGCAATGGTGGGAAAATCAACGTCACATCCGTTAATTGTTCAGCCTGTAGCGCTAATTGTAACTGTTCCCGCAAACCCTGATTGGCTGCCACGCCACCGGCAACAACTAATTGTTTTACCGGATAAGCTTTTAGGGCTCTGATAATTTTGCCAACCAAAATATCCGTTACGCTCGCTTGAAAACTTGCAGCCAAATCATTTTTGTTTAGTGTTTCATGCTTTTGGTCTGCATGATGTACCGTATTGATAAACGCACTCTTTAAACCGCTGAAACTGAAATCTAAATTTTCTTCTTGCAGCATTGCCCGGGGGAAATTAAACGTATCTTGCCCTTGATGAGCCATCGTATCAATCGTCTTCCCCGCAGGGTATGGCACACCTAATACCCGACCGATCTTATCATAAGCTTCACCCACGGCATCATCTCGGGTATCTCCAATGATTTCAAACACGCCAGCTGCTTTCATATAAACAATTTCCGTATGGCCGCCAGAAACTAGCAGCGCCAGCAAAGGATACTGCAGATCTGCTACTAAGTTAGCCGCATAAATGTGACCAGCCATATGATTCACTGGAATTAACGGCAGATTATGAGCAAAACTAATCGCCTTAGCTGCTGAAATACCGATTAATAAAGCACCCACTAAACCAGGCCCCATCGTTACTGCCACCGCTGTCAAATCCTCGTAAGTCACTTGCGCCTCATCTAAAGCATCCTGGGCACAAATGGTAATTGCCTCCACATGATGCCGGCTGGCAACTTCTGGAACAACCCCACCAAAACGCTTATGTGAATTGATCTGAGTGGCAATAATATTGCTTAAAATATGTTTGCCATCTTCAATAACCGCAACACTCGTCTCGTCACAGCTGGATTCAATCGCTAAAATTAACTCTCTATCTAAACTCAAAAATCATTCTCCTTAGTCCAAGCACTGTCTTTTAAATTCAGACGCATATCCATTGCATCTGCGTGATCCAATACATAATAGCCCACTTTAATATGGCCATCTTCAAAACCTAAACTATGATATAAATGCTTCGCCGGTTCATTATTCGTTCGAACTTCCAGCGTCATTTGTTCACTGCCCTGTTCTCGAACAAGATTGATCATATACACCATCAAAAAACGGCCAATCCCTTGGTTTTGATAGGCTTGAGACACCGCAATATTTGTGATATGACTTTCATTTTTAGTAAACCAGCAGCCAATAAAGGCGACCAATTCATCTTGTTCACGCAACACTAAATAAAGGGACAGCTCGGTTTTACGAATTTCACTCATAAAAGCCATTTTATCCCAAGGTGTTTCGCCATCATATAACGCGCGTTCCAAAACTAACATCTCATCAATATCGCTATATTTCGCCCGCGCCAGTGTGTAGGGCCGCTGATTAATCATCAGGGTTTGATCTTCATAATGAATCATCATAGTATTATCATTTTTCTTTTGAAATAGCGCCTTAAACTTCTTGAACATAAGGGTCATGTCCTTCACCTTCATGGTCTTTCAGCCAATTAGCTTCTGCTTCTGTCATTCTCAAATAGTTTGGTGTAAAATGGGCCACATCTGCCACCGGTGCCGTCTGCAACGCCAGCTGCCCCAAGTTTGCACTGTGAGGTAAATTGTTAAAAGCCGTTGTAAATTCTGCCTGCTGGCCCAGTGTTTCAAAAATTTCTTCCTTAAACGGCGTCACTTCGCCAATAAAAACCGTTGGCAGCTGTAATATTTTAACTTCCGCCAATAATTGCGGCAATGAGAGATGCCGATCTTTTAAAACGTTCAAAAAATGACGTTCTGATTTCATCCGCCATTGATAAGCTCCTGCAAACACATTATTACGCCGAGCATCCATAATTGGCACTAATAACTTAGGGGTTTGCGTCACATTGCTTGCTAGTAATGCCAAACTTGATAGACCTACTAAAGGTTTATTTAATGTCCAAGCTAATGTTTTGGCGGTTGTCACGCCTATCCGAATACCGGTGTAAGAGCCAGGGCCTTGCGCCACCGCAAAACGATCAATATCTTGAATTGTCACACCACTATTTTTTAAAACCGCATCTATTGCCGGCATTAACGTTTGGCTGTGGGTCATTTTTTTATTAATTGTAATTTCGCTGAGTACTTCGTGTTCTGTCACAACCGCCACACTCAATGGGCGGCTAGACGTATCTATTGCCAATACATACATTGCCATCATCCAAACATTTTATTATATAATTACACTTAATTTATCATTAAAACATACAAATTGAAAGCTTATAGATTGATTGGCCGTTCCTTCATTGCACCAATCATATCCCGCCAATCCAAAAAGCCGGCCTTTAAACCCCGCAGCAGCATTTCAGCGGTCCCAATATTCGTAGCGAGCGGGATTTCATAGACATCACTCAAACGAATTAAAGCGTTAACATCTGGTTCATGGGGTTGGGCGGTCAACGGATCCCGTAAGAAAATAACCATATCTAAATTATTTTCTGAGATTAAAGCACCAATTTGTTGGTCGCCCCCTAAAGGCCCGGATTTCATGCGCGTGATTTTCAAATCTGTTTCAGCCATAATCCGCTTGCCAGTGGTTCCTGTGGCATATAATTTATGTTCTGCTAAAATAGGTTCATAAGCCGTAGCTAATTTAACCATCAAATCCTTTTTGCTATCGTGGGCAATTAATGCAATCCGCATGTTATCTCCTCCAACAATTTCTATCTGAAATTATTTTACCGCAAATTCTTAATGTTGTGTGGAATTATTCCACGACATTCGTTAAAATACCAAGAGAAAGGAGCTTAACTATGAAAAAAATATTAGCCTTACATACCGGCGGCACCATCTCCATGTCTCAAGACGATGAAGGCGGTGTCGGCTTAAATCAAAAGAATCCTTTAGTTAATGATACTTATGACGCTCTTTTTGAAGGAAAAGTCCAGTTAATCGCTGAAGAAATTCTCAATTTACCTTCGGCGTATATGACACCAGTCCAAATGCTAACGCTTTATCAACGCATTTTGACAGCCATTGACACGGGTATTGATGGGGTTGTTATTACCCACGGTACCGATACTTTGGAAGAAACCGCTTATTTTTTGGATTTAACGTTACCCCACAAAATTCCAGTTGTCATCACCGGGGCAATGCGCTCGTCTAATGAAATTGGCGCTGACGGTGAGCATAACTTTATTAATGCCGTTTGGACGGCTTGCAGTGATCAAGCTGCCGATAAGGGCGTTTTAGTGGCACTCAATGATGAGTTGCACACAGCCCGCTATGTGACCAAAACCCATACTACCGATGTGGCAACGTTTAAGTCGCCTAATTTTGGGCCAATTGGGGCAATTGAAGGCGACACACCCCGCTTTTTTGGGCAATGTCTAACGACGCAGACAACACCAATCGATCATATTGTTGAACCGGTTCATTTGCTTAAAGCCTATGCGGGTATGGATAATACTTTATTGCAGGCGGTGGCTAATGCTGATACAAAGGGCTTAGTTATTGAAGCCTTAGGTGCAGGTAATTTGCCTGTCACTACACTACCTGCTTTACAAGCGCTGTTACACCTGAAAATCCCTATTATTTTGGTGTCCCGTTGCTTTAGCGGCACAGCCCAAGCAATTTATGATTTTGAAAGCGGTGGGGTTAACTTGCAGAAGATGGGTCTTGTTTTCTGCCAAGGGTTAAACGGTCCTAAAGCACGCATTAAGCTGCTGGTGGGCTTGAGTGCTGGTAAAATAGGTGCCGAATTAGCAGCTTATTTGAAAGACGATCTTTCATAGCCATCAAGAACTGGAAGCCGGTTATCCTGGTTTTCAGTTTTTTTGTTGATTATTCTAGATCAAAAGCACACTCATCGGTAGTCTGGGTCATTTCTGCCCAGCGTGCCGCTAATAATTTGGCATAGGCATTCTCTTGCAGGCCGTAAGCCCCTAATGAATAGCCTTCGTTTACTTCAATGAGCAGTGTTTTACCTGTGTCGGTTACACCAAAATCTATACTATAGCCAGCTTTTTGCGTTGTATAATCAGCAATACACTGTTCAATAACTTGCGCATCAAATTGACTGCGCCAATCCCCTGTATATTTTCGAACATCTAAAATTTGGCCATAGCGAACGTAAACCCGCCATTCTGTGACAAAATTGACTACTTCGCTACAAATAACTGGGGCGTTATCATAGTAACTGCCTAAGCCGATCATATCTTTCGGCGTTCTAATAACCTTTCCAGTGAATTTCTTACCGGTGACTGGTTTTACAAACAGCGGCCACCATTCGGGATGTCTATTCACCTCGTCAATATGGCTGAACCATAGTTTTCGACCAAGATAACTTTGTATTTCTTCTGGATAATTAATCTCTTCTGCTGGGAAACCAAGCTGAAATAATCTTTGCCGAACAGTACCCACACCACCAACCACAATATCCTCTGAATGCAACTGACTATCAAGTTCAGCGATATTTTTAAAGGTGTTTACTTCAAAGCCCATATCGTGAAAGCCTCGCATTGCAATAAACCCATTTGTGCTATAGGGTAACTCAAAATTAGTGGCACTTTGAACGTAAACCTTCATTTTTAATCTCCTCCACTAAAAATACTGTTAGTTGTGAAAAAAGAGAAACCTATATTTGGGCTTCTCTTCTTTATTTTAGCTGTGATTTAATCTTTTAGACTGGTTCATTGGAACACTAACCCACCATTAATTGATGTGATGGTGCGCTTAACCTATTTGATACGACATACGTCTGAAACCACAAACTTTCCACCAACAACCGCAAGACCGTGCTTAACCTATTTGATACGACATACGCCTGAAACAACTAAACAGTAGTAGTAGTCTGACGGGCGGTGCTTAACCTATTTGATACGACATACGCCTGAAACATGGCAACGATTGTTGGTGATCTAAAAACAGTGCTTAACCTATTTGATACGACATACGCCTGAAACTATATTCTTGTTTTAGGCCCTTAATTTTAGGTGCTTAACCTATTTGATACGACATACGCCTGAAACACTCCCAGTTTCGTCTTAGCTCGCCGCCGAGTGCTTAACCTATTTGATACGACATACGCCTGAAACACTATGGCGGTGAAGACCTAGACACGTTCAGTGCTTAACCTATTTGATACGACATACGCCTGAAACGAAAAAGTAGCAGCTGAAGAAGACGGTAGCGTGCTTAACCTATTTGATACGACATACGCCTGAAACATGGCTAAGATCGAAATGGTACTCATAGTAGTGCTTAACCTATTTGATACGACATACGCCTGAAACCTAATTTGCGCTGTAAGAAGCGGTCAACGCTGTGCTTAACCTATTTGATACGACATACGCCTGAAACGGACGACTAATAATATCTTCTTGCCTTTTTGTGCTTAACCTATTTGATACGACATACGCCTGAAACGCTAGCTGATTATCTTTATCAAAAAATCAAGTGCTTAACCTATTTGATACGACATACGCCTGAAACCTCTTAGTTGCATCTTCCTTAGCGTTGTTAGTGCTTAACCTATTTGATACGACATACGCCTGAAACCAATGGTCGGTGAGCTAGATGGATCTAGTAGTGCTTAACCTATTTGATACGACATACGCCTGAAACTCATTTCCAATTCTGTGGGTAGCTCGCTAAGTGCTTAACCTATTTGATACGACATACGCCTGAAACTCTGGGTCTTCATCTTTATCCGAGATGTTGGTGCTTAACCTATTTGATACGACATACGCCTGAAACTTGATTGCGCGATTAATCTGTGGAGTACTTGTGCTTAACCTATTTGATACGACATACGCCTGAAACCTGAGAACTTCCGTCATGTACATCTTTCCGAGTGCTTAACCTATTTGATACGACATACGCCTGAAACGCCGTTTAAATTTGTCTTTGTTGACATCACGTGCTTAACCTATTTGATACGACATACGCCTGAAACTTTCAAATGTGTTGATTATCCATTGCAGAGGTGCTTAACCTATTTGATACGACATACGCCTGAAACAGAAAGCATGTTCGTATCACGACTAGAAATTATCTGAATCTGACTAACCATTTTCAAATTCAACAAAATCATTGTCGATATAAACAATTTTAATACCTTCACTTCCTTGATATACCTCGATCTTAGTGTTAACTTTTTCTAAAAATAAAACTGATTGGTGCTGGCTTTTAAGATCAAGTGCTAATAATTTAATTTGTTCAGATGTCAAATACTGACCGATATTCGTAAAAATCAACAATCGTTTATCTGATAATCGTTGGGTAATATCTGTCAATGATCCTATTATATCATAAGCAGATCTAAAATTTGTCAACTCTAATTGTGGTTTTAAATATTTTAACATTGCTTGAAGATCCCAGTCTGTTGGTAAATCAATTGGTAAATTTGCTTCAAAAATAGCCTCATTTACAACGTCCTTTATAACACAATTTGCATCATAAAGTCGATGATTTTGAGTCTCGTCAAGTTCGTGCATAATCATCGTAATAATTTGACGACCGAATAATTTATTAAAATCAATACATTGACCAACATCCCCAATAAACAAAGCTGATTTACTAGGTTTCAAAACTTTGCCATCCTCACTAAAAGCCATATTAGGATGTTCTTCTGACTGCCAAAAACGTTGTAATTCCCAAAAAAGTTGGCGATTACCAATTTGAAAAATGGTAATCCCATCATCCAGGAAATCAAATTTTCTAGTGCTGTACATGGCTAAACTTTTCATATCACAATCAACCGCCCCGCAGAGTTTCGAATATCTTTTTTAGATTCCCCAACTAAGAAATTCATACTTGCATATTGTTTTTCTGTCACCATTAACGTCTGAATAACGCCTGCGCTAGGTGCAATTTTTTGTAATTGATTTTCCAGTAACTTCGCTGATTGCTTATTGGTCGTTATACGAACATAAATGGATTCCTGCATCATAATAAAGCCACTACTAATTAATGCTTTTCGAAATTGGCGATAATCGCGTCGATTCTCTTCGGTTAACGTTGGTAAATCAAACATAACTATTAATCTCATCACTCGATACCTCATTGTTTCATACCCCATTCTGGCAAAACGTCTACTTTACCACTTAAAAAATCCAATGTGTTGCGTAAACACTCCATCATTGCACTGGTTACTAAAGCCTCGTGGCCATTAAACGTAATAGTTTTGTTTAAAAGATCCACTAAGTTTAGCTTTTGCTCTAGTTCCAGAGCTGATTCTTGCTGCTGATAAACTTGGTAATCCACCAACGGTCGAAAAATCTCAACTAGATCGCAAGCTAAATTATACTCATTAGTCAAACTAATATGATGAATGCCCAACTCGGTCAAATAGCCCATTTCATGGATATTGCGGGCCATCTCTGCCAATAAAATCTGATAACCATAGTTTAAATGGCCATTAATTAAATTATCTGCATCTTTTCGCGCAAAACCTTTTCCAAAAAGTCGAGGAAAGTACATTTTGGCAGCAACAGCTTCTCTATTGTTGGCATCTCCAAGATCGACACTCGCCACTAATTCTGCAAAACCTTCAGTCTTCAAATTAAAGTTATCCAATACCGCTTGTTGTTGTGTGATTTTGCACTTAACAATCTTTTGCCAAATTTGATTTTTACGAGTATCCGGCCAACCAATCTGGATATTAATGTTACGGTTACGGGCGTTATTCCCGCCGTAACCGTTTATTTCACCGATGGGAAAACCTTTATCATCGCCAAAAATAATTTTGATATTTGCCTGCAACAAAGCCATCACGCAATAACTTGTGATTACCGATTGTGTCGTTGCAATCATCAAAATTCGGATATCGTCAATAGGCACTTGAAAAACATCTTCATCCGTACGAATTACAACCTGCCCTAATTTGTAATTAATTTTACAATGCTTTGTAATGACAACTGTTCTAAAAGCCATTTGATTCACCTCTGCATTATGCTATAATTATTTTGTAAGCTTAACCAACTTACACGAGGTGTTTAACCTCTTTGATACGACATACAACATTGAAATAAAGCAAGGCTTCGTGCCAAGCTTAATTCGCTCAATCATTGAGTGGGGCTTATGCCCGCTACATACAATAAGCGCCGGGGGATTTCAAAATTCCTCGGCGCTTATATTTTTTACTCTAATTTTGCTTGATCAGCTAATTCTTGTACCGAAACAGTGCTTGTATAAAGCCCAGTATAAGAGGTATAAACGAACTTGTCTGAAGGTGATAAGTTTACCATCGCATTCAATCGCCCCCAAGATTCTGATAACCCTAAGATTTCTAAATTTGATCTAATTGCATTAGCATGCAAGGCTTGTAACACGCGTTGTACAACTTCCTGTTGTTTTTCAAATTCAAGTGTCGTAAATTCGATCACCTTATCTTGTAATTTGAGCAAAGCTGTTTGATGTGTCTGGAGTTTATAATACTTCAGAGCTTGTTCAATAATATGTGTTAATAATTCTGTAAACCGCTGCTTAGCGTCTTGACTATGACTATACTGCTTTAAACGGGCTTCAGCCATCTCTTCACTTCTTGCATTTAACAAAATTAACAGATCTTTACTATCTGTTTTTGACAAATATAATTGTTGGAAATTATGCAATTCGTTTTCTGAAGCGATAGTCACTTTTGCCTGATCCTTAATTAAAAGCTGTTCATAAGGAATATGATCCAAAATAATTTTGGCTTTAGGATCATTTAAACTTTGTTGAACCATTTTAGTCAGATAGTTGGCATCCGCCTTTATTTCACTGAGCCAAAGCCGCTGTACATTCACTAACTTAAACTTCTTCTTAGAGAAAACTAGTGCAGTGTAAGCAGTTTGTAAAGAATCAAATCCACCATACAACGCTAGATCTTTACGCTTATCAAAAGCAACTTTACCATATATCTTTCTTTTACCATATTCTTTACCATCCCTTGGAATTCTTGTTTGCTTGTACAATTCGCCCGTTTGATCATAAACCATCTTCGTTACCAAAATCTTCTTGTAATCCATAACTTTACGTAAATAAGCTTCATCCGCCATCGTCCAAACTAGTTCACCAGTCGCCTGATTCACTTGGAATTGCTTATTTGAACTCGCCATGGAGCCTACAACGAAGCCTAACGGACGAATCCGTTGCTGGTGTTTATCTTTTGCGTTAGCACGTGCTTGAGCCAGTGCCTGTTTTGTATAACGATTATATATATGACCTGCATAATCACTCAACTGACCCTTTTTAAAGAAACCAATATTATCCATAAATAACCCGGCAGTTGTAAATAATAGAGCATCAAAAGCATGATGATAATCATTAAGATCACGATTCTTATAAATTGCCAGGTAGTGGCGCATATCCGTAGTTATTTCTGAACGAATGGCTCGAACTTTTGTTTCATCATTAAAATGTTCGCCGATTAACGTTGCCACATTTCGCGTAATTTGCCGAGTTTCCACTAAAGAACGAGCAATGAAGCGTTCTTTTTGTAAGTCGGAAAAATCATCAGATTTACGGGTTAAATTCTTGAATTTCTGCTCACTAAGTAAACCAGCCGTTTTCAAACTGCGCCACCAATTACATCGACTGCAAATTAATTCTGGTAAATAAGTTGGTGAATCCGCTTTACGGGCATTCAGCTCACTTTTAACTAAAACGCGATTATCCAAGCAATCAATTCCATAGGCACGGGGAATAATATGATCAATCTGATAATTACTAGAGATGAGATCAATATTAATTGGTTCACCGGTATACATATCTTTGCCTTGCTGTAAATAATATAAATATAATCGATCATCTCTGAGTGCCGCATTCATCTTGGCATCTTCTACTGAGTTAAGCTGAGTACTTAAAGCTTTAAATTCTGCAGACAAAGATTTATTTCCATACACCGTCTTCAAATAGGCCAACCGGCTATTAGTCAGTTCAGAAGCTTGTGTATTTCGAGCAACTTCTAAATAAACATTCTTTGGTGGCCGACCTAAAACTCGAGTGATTTCATCTAAAATATAAAATGATTGTAAAATACCGCGTTTAATATTCTTAGGTCCAGCTAATTCATTGATCACCGATTTTAAGGAAGTTTCCTTGTCCTCTATTGCATTTTCTTCTTCTAACCAAGCTCGTGCGCCATAACGATCCCGACTATCGCTAATGATTTCCATCAAATTCATTTTGGTTTCATAGAGAGTTTCTAAAATACTTTTCTTATCGGTACCCGCCTTAGTACTCAGTTGAACAAATTTTGTTGTTAATAACTTTTTAGATAGCCGGCCCCAACCGGTTAAATGCTGTTTAGATAAGCTTTCGACTTGATCTTTCGTCAGTACTGATAATTTTGACAGCTGTCGCTTTAAAATTTTGCGATCTTCAAATATCGTCTGTAATTCTATAATTGTTTCCAAAGTCTCTTGATTATCATGATCTTCTACGTAAGCTCGATCAAATATATTTAAAAAATAATGATACGTTGTTAGTTTACTATTAAAGTGGCCACCCTTAGTATCCGACAGTCCTGAGACGTTGACATCTTTCCCATATTTAGTTTTAATATAGTCTTTTATGTCTATTACCGATACAGATTTTTGGCCTTTGAAAATATTTTCATAAATTTCCTGTTTTTGTGCAACTTCTAAGCGCTGGTTAACATTGATGCGCACATTGTTTAATTCTTGTAAAACATTATATGATTGATAGATCAGTGCGTTTTTAGGTAGCGCTGGTTCCCCAATTAAATAAGTATCCGTACCTGTCATACGTTTAATGAAGTCTAAACCGGCTTGATCTGTATCAACTTTTTCTTCGATATTCCATGGTGTAATCGGCCCAGCTTCTAATCGGGTCATCCAATGGTTACTGCTGTCACCATCAACCGTTTTCGGCTCTACTAATGGCCCAACGTAATAAGGTACTCTGAATTTCAAAAGCTGCTGTAATTTATTTCGACCTTTTTTGTCCACTTCTGCTAAAAATGGATAATATTGCTTTTGATTCTCAATAATTTTTATTAATTCATTCAAATGTAATTGATGGGGAATTGAGACATTTGCTTTACTACGTTGAACTGGCAGGAAAATCTCATTTTCAATTTTTGACAATAGTTCATTTTGTTTTTCTTTCGTTAGTGTTGTGCTTTTTTTAATAAGGCCTGTAAAATACTTGTTTGCCTTGCGTCGTACGTCATCGTTGTCTGCTTGCAAATTCAGATAAGCTTGATTAACCTCAGCTTTATTTTCTGAAGTCCTTAATTCCTTTTTAATAAGCTTCCAATCACCCTTATGTGCTTCATAAAGCTTAATCATGGCTTCAGACCAAGAGTGAGCATCATCTAATAATAATTTTAGAGTTAAGCCATTATAGGCTTTTTGAATGGCTGTTAGAAATTCTTTTTCGCTATCACTTAAAATTGTCCCACTGTTAATTGTTTCTAATTTTGCTTCTAAATCGCTCTCTGTAAATTTGATCTTCCATTTGCTATCTTTCGGATTTAAACCTTCTTTTTGCAGCATCGTAGCTAAATTAAACTGGTTGCCCACTATTCCGGTTAACGAAAGTTTAATGACAGTCTTTAATGCTTTATTTTTTTGTCCGTCAAATACTTTAACCCCTTCAGTAACTCTTTTTGCCCGTGAAAGTTGTTTATCAAATAATATTGTCACTAAGCGCGCTTCATCCACGTCAATCAAAGTCGATTCATCTGAAAGAATTGGCTGACAAAAATCTTGCATAGCCTCCAAAAAGCTATGTATATCAAAGATAGCTTCTTGATCAATTTGTCCGTCTCCTAGCAAAAAATTACCGCGGTATTTTACAATATGATGAATCGCTAAGTAAACTTCACGTAAATCATGTTGTTTCGTATCATTCATCAAAGCCCGCCGTAGATGATAAATGGTCGGATATTTATTATAAAATGCTTTATCTTGCCCCGAATCATTAAACAACGGTGCCGCTGAATAATTTTGTTGATTCAATGTATCTTTAGGATGTACCCAACTATATTTTAATCTATGTAAAAAATTAGGATCTCCCTGATTTTGAAGTTCTGGCGCAAAGCAGTCATTTAACAAAGACAGTCGCCACCGCCGTCGGGATAAACGTCTTCGAGTTGTCCGAAACCGTCGCCGTTTCTCAGCCGTCTTTGAAGGTTCAAATAGCCGCACCCCAATAATATTTTTCCCTTTAGCCCGCATTAATCGATACTGTTGATCCATGGCAACAAAACCCACTGAACCTGTCCCAATATCCAAGCCAACGCTATAATCTTTCATCATTTAAAACCTCCCTAAAATAATTGAACTAGTTTTATCATATCAAATTTTATTTTAATTAATGCAAATATCTGAAAATAATAAAAAAATACAAGTAGTTTACGATGTGCTCAACGCATCTAAACTACTTGTATTCATCTATTCTATCTCAAATGCCAGTGCATCTGACATTCCGTATGCACTTCATCCCCGGTTTTAATCGCATGATACGTAGTTACCCCTTGACCATCTTCATCCGGCTCAGTCAACACATAACTCTCCGCCGTCTGACCATAATGAATTTCTCGTTCGTAGCGAATATCTACTGTATCAATCGCATATTTCTCAATAAACGCCAAATCCAATACATCAATCATCCAGTCAAAATAATGGACATTATTGACATGCTGATTACCATCAATATCAAAATAGCGCACCCGATAAGGCTTATGCTTAGCCTGACTATAATCTTTTTTAGGCAGCCGTTTGAATTTCTTAATACTGCGGATCTCTGTTGCCTGAACATTCTTCACAACTTCTGGATCCACCCGAACCATCCCTCGAGTCTCAAAACTCATCATGACCCAGCTGGAATCTAAGTGTACCAGCTCATTGCCTTGAGCATCATCTAGTTGATAATCCCGATATGAAAAGAACTTATTATAGCTATTGGCCCATGAAGACATCACAATGGGCTCTTTAGATTTTGGAAAACGCTTGATATCAAAATGATACTGCGTAATAACCCAACCTAACCCTTTGGCATGCATCACCGCATCACCGGCCTCTAACAAATCCAGCTGCGCATCTGACACTGTCAGCAAGCCATTTAATAATGATGACAAATGCCATTCGTTTAATGTGTTCACTTCATAAAACGGAACCTTGCTTTCAATCTTATAAATTTGCCGTGCCATAATAACCCCCATATCACTTATAATTCATGATAAATTCGATAAACCTCTTGTTTTTTTTGATTCGTCTGCTGCGCCACTGTCTTAATGGCTGCATTAGGTTTTGCCCCGGCCTGAATCAATTCAGCAACCGCTTGACGGACTTGTTCATCGGTCAACACTAAAGTAGGGGCTTCCACCTCTGATGCACCGGCCACTAAAATGACAAATTCGCCTTTAATCGTCCGGCTGGTCATTTCGGCTAAAACCGTTGTTAATGACCCTCGGATAAATTCTTCATAACGCTTCGTTAATTCTCGGGCCAAAACAACTTGGCGGTCGCCGCCTAACACTGCAATTAAATTCTCCAACGTCTTCACAATTCGATAAGGACTTTCATAAAAAATTAAAGTTGCCGAATACGACTTCAGCTGCGTTAACGTCGTCTTTTGTTCTTTAGGCTTGCGTGGTAAAAAGCCCCAAAAGAAAAACGGCTGCGGGGCTAGCCCAGAAGCAATTAACCCCGTCAAAGCCGCATTAGCACCAGGTAACGGTACCACTGTAATCCCGGCCGCAATACAAGCTTGCACTAACTCTTTACCAGGGTCACTAATAGAAGGCATCCCTGCATCAGAAACTTGAGCAATGGACGTCCCATCTTTTAGCCACTTAATAAATTGTGGAATCCGTTCTTGGGTATTATGTTCATGAAATGAAACTTGTTTTGTTGTAATTTCAAAATGATTTAATAATTTCTGTGTATTTCGTGTATCTTCAGAAGCAATTACTGCCACGGTCTTCATGACATTCAAAGCCCGAAACGTAATATCTTCTAAGTTTCCAATCGGCGTAGGTACAAGATACAGTGTCCCCGCTTCATTTGTTTGATTTGACATAAAAAATTCCTTTGATCAAAATTATCTGGATTGATGATCACCATAAATAACATCTAAGCAAAATGCACAAGATTCCTTATTTTCCCGTCTAGAACCATAAAAATACGTACATACATGAAAGCCTTCTTCATAAAGCTTTTCCAAATGTTTCCGGGATTTAGACAGTCCTTTAGTCGGATCATCTTTATCCGTCGCTGTATCTTCTAATTCCTGCAGCCGAATTCGGAGATGTTGATTTTCAATCTTTAGTTCGCTATTTTGCTCAAGAATTTGTGCTAAATGATCTTGTAATCCCTTTAACTTAGCCAACTGCGCCGTTTGACTCACTTCAAGTTCTTGCAGCTGGTCATAAAGATCCTTGTTATCCACCACGGCACCTTCTTGATTTAATGACCCTTGTCATTTCTATTCTAAGCTCTTTAATTCAGCACTGGCATAATCCATCGGCACACTATGGCCTTCCAGCTGAACTTTAACAATGTCAGAAATAAAGTTTAAACCGACCACACGCCCCTTGCCTTCATTGGTCATTACTTTATCCCCGTAGTCTGGCAAGTTAGCCTTCGCATCTTCGTAAACAGAATCTTCATATTGTAAACAGCACATCAAACGACCGCAAAGACCGGAAATCTTTGTAGGATTTAAAGATAAGTTTTGATCCTTAGCCATTTTGATTGAAACCGGCACAAATTCACCTAAAAACGTATTGCAGCAAAGTGGCCGGCCACAAGGACCGATACCCCCAAGAATCTTGGCTTCATCACGAACCCCGATTTGCCGCAGTTCAATTCTTGTTTTATAAATCGCTGCTAAATCCCGGACAAGTTCGCGAAAATCTACTCGTTGGTCTGCTGTAAAATAAAACAATAACTTCTGACAATCTAACGCATAACTCGACGCAATCATCTTCATCTTAAGATGATGATCATCTGCCTTTTGTTGGGCCACAATCAAGGCCTTATCTGCTTGTTTTTGATTGTCCTTATCTAATTGAATTTCTTCCGGCGTAGCCAGATGTTTCACTGACAAAATATTGGCCGGAATTTCACCATGCTTAGCATCCGTAACCATGAGTTCTGTTACCGTTGCGATCATTTTGGCATGGCCATATAAAACAACAACTTGATCATCTATATTAAAAGTATCTTCAGACATACATAATTTATTGGCATTATCGCCATGAAACTTAATTTGAAACAAATTCATAATTTTCACCTTCTAAAACGCTAAACAGCCAGCAACTTCAAAGTTAAAGCTTCCAGCACGTTTTCAAAGCTAACATTGACCCGTAACTGCTTTTGAACAGCCAACACCAGTGACAGTTGTTCCGTCAGCTGCCGATCCGTAACTTGCTGAGACGTTTCATTTAATTTAATTAAATCAGGATTAATAATTTCCTTATCCTTATCATACCTGAGTCTCAGTAAAAAATCATAAAAATTTACAATTATTTGGAAAGTTAAACTCTGTTGTTCTTGATTTTTAGCATTCTGCACCAATTGCGTCTGTACAAAAACAAACGCTTCCGGATCACCTTTGAATAGTTTGTTAAACCAGTGCAAAACACCTTGCAGCAGCGGTTTAAAATTATTATCCGTCTGCCAAGCAGCAGCTTGCTGGCTATCTCTTGTCAGCAAACTCATGAGCTGCGCATTTGCCGGCATAAGCCCTTGTGCCTTGAAGTTTTCAAAAGCCGCCGGTGCACTGATCTCGTGAAAATCTATCATCTGCATTCTTGAGCGAATCGTTGGTAAAATCTGTGACTTAGAGGTTGTTGTCAAAATAATGAGGGCATCACTCACCGGCTCTTCCAGAAATTTCAACAAACTGTTACTAGCATTAACGGACATCTTTTCAGCAGACACAATAATAAATACCCGTTTTGTGCCTTCAACACCGGATTTATAAAGTTCATTTTTTAAATGCCGAATGGCTTCAATTTTGATTGTCTGATTTTCTGGCGCAACCGTGATCACATCGGGATGATTGCCGCTCAAAATCCGCTGACATTCTGCACATTTTCCACAAGGTTGATGCGTTGCACTAGGCTCTAAGCAAAATTGACTCAGCGCTAACCACTGAGCTAATTCTCGCTTGCCAGTCCCGCTAGCCCCCGCAAATAGATAACCTTGCGCTAATCGCTGATGGGTTAAAACATTTTCAAATTGCCGGATTAAGCGGGGCTGTAATTGTTCTACTAAAAAAGCCATTCTTAAAAGTGATGAAATTGGTCGACAGGTAAAACAAATACAGTGGCGCCGCCAATTTGAACCTCGATTGGATAAGACATAGCTGAGTCCCCGGTCACATCAATATTGACCGGTGGTGCCATGAATTGTTCCCGAGCATGAGAGGTTTCTTTAATGATGGTTAGCACATCATCAACCCGTTCGTCCTCAATCCCAATGATAAACGTTGTATTCCCAGATTTCAAAAAGCCCCCGGTTGTGGATAACTTCGTTGCTTGCACGTTGGCATCCACCAAGTTATTACTCAATGTACCGGCATCTTTGTCTTGAACAATTGCTAAAATTAATTTCATAGTTTTAACTCCTTTGGAAAGTTTCAGGCAGATGATTTTGCACTTGCTGCAAACAATCTGCGACGACTTGTTCTAGGGGTTGCATGGCATCTATTTTGATAACTCGTTTTGGAAATTCGGCTGCTAAATGTAAATAAGACGTCCGAACACGTTGATGAAAAGCCAGTGTTTCTTGATCCAAACGATCACTTTGATCTTGACGAAATTTTTGAATTCGCGCTAAACCTGCTTCAACGGGCCCATCTAACAGCAACGTCAAATCTGGTGTTAAACCTGCTGTGGCAAACATATTTAAATCATAAACAGCCTGTTCGCCAATTTCTCGGCCGCCGCCTTGATAAGCCACAGAACTATCTACAAAACGATCCGATAAAACAATTTTATCAGCTGCTAATGCTGGCAAAACAACCTCCACTAAATGTTGCCGCCGGGCTGCTGCGAATAATAACGCCTCAGTGCGATCATCCATTTTAGTATTATTCACGTCTAATAAAACTTGACGAATCTGTTCTGCAATCTGGCTGCCGCCAGGTTCTCTTGTTTCAATTACCGGTTGGGCTGTTTTTTGCGCTAGCAACGGTAATAGTTGCTTTAATACCGTTGTTTTGCCCATGCCGTCTGGGCCTTCTAAGGTGATAAATAAACCAGCCATCTTCAACTTCCTTTTCTACATTAATCTCATTTTACTTTAATGCGTGCATTGCTTCAATTAAAAAGCTACAAAAAAAGAATGTTCAAGTTTCAACGATAACCGAAAACGCTTATAGTCGAAGTTGAACATCCCTAAGTTATCTAAATTATTGAAACATATCTGGTGAAATACGCTGACTTTTCACCTTACGGATCCGTATTTGGCGATAAATGAAATCATACTTCGCTTTTTGCAGCAGCAGTTCCCCATCCACTGGATTTTGATCTTGAGCTGCCAAAGCATCCGCTTCTTGATAAGCTAAAATAGCTTCACGCAGTTCATAAGCTAAATCCAATAGCTCGCTGTCAGTTTGCTGCCGTAAATTTGATTTTTTTGAGCTCCGCACGTTTGTCCTCACATTTCTTGCCGGCCTTCAACAGCCTTTAGCAGGGTCATTTCATCTGCATATTCAATGTCACTGCCTACTGACAAGCCATGGGCCAAACGTGTGACTTTAATGCCCGCTGGTTTAATCAGCCGGGAAATGTACATTGCTGTAGCTTCACCTTCAGGCGTGGCATTGGTGGCAATAATCACTTCTTTGATAGGCTGTTTTTGCAGTCTTTGAATCAAAGTTTTGATATTAATATCATCTGGTCCCTTGCCTTCCATTGGCGACAATACGCCATGTAAAACATGGTACAGCCCATGATAATCATCCATCTTATCCAAAGCCATCACATCTTTAGGCTGTTCCACCACAATGACGGAATTTTGATCCCGGCTTTGATCTCGACAAATATCGCAAGGATCATTTTCGGTAATATTACCGCAGACGCTACAATAATGCAGATCTTTTTTAGCAGCAATCAAACTTTTAGAAAAATCTGTGACATCATCTTCTGGCATATCAATGGTATAAAACGCCAAACGCGTGGCTGTTTTACTGCCAATACCAGGTAGTTTCATATAACTGTCAATTAGTTTTGCAATTGGTTCAGGATACTGCACACTTTTACCTCCCGATGTTCAGGAACATAAGCTGACTGGAAATTATTTAGGTAAATTCTTAGTAAATTTACCCATCGTTTGTTCTGTAGTCTGATCTACGTTAGTCATTGCTGCATTTACCGCAGTGATCACAAGATCTTGTAACATATCTGGATCATCTGGATCAATCGCCTTAGGGTCAATTTGAATATCTTTAACCTTTTTGTCCCCAGTAACAACAACTTTTACTAAATCATCTGGTGCTGCACCAGTGAATTCCGTCACTGCTAATTGTTCTTGAGCTTTACCCATTTCTTTTTGTACTTTTTGCATTTGACGCATCATACTTTGCATATTGCCTGGCATACCACGCATAAAAAACACTCCTTTAAATTAATCTTTTTTAACTTCTACTATATCTTCACCAAACAAGGCTACTGCTTCTTTTACAACTTTTGGCACTTCAGCTTTTGCTGTCGCTGAGGGCTGAGCCGTAGTAGTTGTGGCCTTGCCTTCTTTTTGCTCCAAACGATTGGTGGCTAAATAATCTTTACGGATCACTGGCCAGTCTTCTTGAGGCACTAGCACGATTTCTGCTGGACTGCCTAACAAGCGATTTAAGCCATTCTTTAGCTCATCCAATAATTCTTGATCATTCATTACTTTTTCAAAAAATAGCTGGTAGTCAAAAGCAACAATCACGCCCTTAGCATTAGCTGCTACTGGCCGGGAAACATTCATCACTGCCCGCTTAGTAATTGACAGCATGCTCATTAAATCTGGCCAAACTTCCTTATACCGATTTAAATCTTGTCGTGTTGCCGTATCTAAAATCGGATAAATGGCCGTTTTATTCACTTGAACTTTATGCGCTTTTGGCTTTACGGAATTTGTCCGGTGAGCCGTAGTTTTACCGCTGCTTTGCGGCAATGTTTTAATTTGCTGACTCAATTGTGCAACTTGCGCCTTTAACGCTTCCAGCTGCTGATTTTCTTCAGCACTGGCTTCAACCGACGGTGCTGCTGCAGCCACCGGTTTAGCTGGGACGTGGCACAACTTAATCAACAACACTTCTAAGTAAACATCTGGATGATTGGTGTAACGTAATTGTTGCTGAACATCATTCAAAATATCAATCATCTGATATAACTGTGTCGCCTCAAAAGTGGTACTGAGCTGTTTGAAGGTCTCTGTAACGTTGCCTAGCTCTACTTCCTCAATGATCTGTGGTGCTGAGGCATAAACCAATAAATTTCGGCAGTAACCGATCAAGTCTTCCACAAACTGCTGCTCGTCTTTACCTTCTGTTAAAACTTCTTGTAACGTGGCCAAACTACTACTGGTATCTTGCTGTGCAATAGTAGTCATCAACCGGTCCACTTGGGTTTGGGATAAATCCCCGGTAACATTTAAAACATTGTCGACTGTTAATTTATTATCACTAAAAGACAAAACTTGATCTAAAATGGATAACGCATCCCGCATCCCGCCTTCACTGGCTCGGGCTACTAATTTCAGTGCTGCCGGTTCAAATTCAATTTGCTTTTGCTCCAAAATATACTGCATCCGCTGATAACTGTCTTGAGCCGTAATCCGTTTAAAATCAAAGCGCTGTGTTCTAGAAATAATTGTCGCTGGAATCTTGTAAGGCTCTGTTGTAGCTAAAATAAAAACAACATTAGCCGGTGGTTCTTCTAAAGTCTTTAATAGCGCATTAAAAGCGCCGGTAGATAACATGTGGACTTCATCAATAATATAGATTTTGTAAGCTGCAGAAGTCGGTGCGTACTTTGCTTTATCCCGGATATTACGAATTTCTTCGACCCCATTATTTGAAGCCGCATCAATTTCAATCACGTCATTCAAAGTACCTTCTGTAATTGCCTTACATATATCACACGTGTTACAAGGTTCGCCATCTTTTTGATTGGGGCAGTTAATGGCTTTGGCAAAAATCTTTGCTGCTGAAGTTTTACCCGTTCCCCGTGGCCCGGCGAATAAATACGCATGACTCGTTTGTTGCGTCATAATTGCATTTTTTAAAGTTTTAGTGACCATTGTTTGGCCAACAATCTCGTCAAATCGTTGTGGTCGCCAAACGCGATATAAAGCTTGATAACTCAAAATTCTGCCCCCTTTAAGTTATCGATTTGTATGTAAGACTGCACCGTTAAGCACAGCCTTATTGAAACTATTTCGGTTTTTAACCTAACAAAAATGGGACTGAAGGCAAAACTTGCTTTAACCAGTCCCAATTAATTTTTATATAAACATAAGACACATGTTCCAACACACTTAGTGCTGCTTCCTTCCGGACCTGACACGATTCACATGTGGAGCATTGTCTCATGGCCTTGCGGCGTATAATATTATAACCCGTTTTGAGATAAATTACCAGCCTTACGCTGCATCTTTTTTCGTTTTCGGATTGTTTTAAAAAAATTTGTTAGCAGCTGACCGGTTTCTTCAGCGCAAATTCCCCCTTGAACATGGGGATGATGGTTTAATTTTTCCAATGCAAAAACATTCGTCACACTACCCGCTGCACCGGCCTTAGGATCAAAGGCCCCAAAATAGACGCTGTCTAAGCGACTATTAATGATTGCACCGGCACACATCACACAAGGTTCTAGCGTCACAAATAGATCCATGCCTGTTAACCGCCAGCTATTCTTAGCCGTACAGGCCTGAGCAATTGCTAAAAGTTCTGCATGTCCTAATGCACTTTGATCTAATTCCCGGCGATTATAACCCCGGGCAACAATTTCACCTTGGTAAACAATCACTGCACCAATGGGCACTTCATCTAATGCCTGGGCTTTTTTAGCTTCGTTAATCGCCTCAGACATATAATAATCAATGGCTTGTGGTTCTGTAACGATGAGTTATTCCTCCTAGCACTGAATCGCTTCTTGAAACGCACTCCAACAATGCGTTGGCTCTGGTTCAGCCTGATAAAATTTAGCAACAATGGCGCTTAGTTGTTTAACATCTCTTGGCGACATCTGTTCAACTAAGGTCAATAGATGATAATTATTATTTAAATTAAAACGTACAAAATTTCGGATATAGCGCTTATTTTTGACAAATGTGGTATTCAGAAGTTTATTGACTCCAAAAAGCACACCGCCACTAACGGCTGCTACCGTTGTCCCTAGTACTAACTTCGCGGTTCGTTGCATAAATAGCCACCCCAATAATTTGTAGAATTCTACGTTTTTTAAGTTACTTTAAAAACACACACGTTAATTCTAGCATAATCTTTTCTCGTGACCAATACTGCACTTTAAAAACCTTTAATCATTTTTTACACTTTGTAAAATGTAATAACCGCCATCTTTACTCAGCACTTCACAGTTACCATAAACAGCCGTCATTAGTTTTTTAGCTGAAGGTGCCCCTTGCTTCTTTTGTAAAACAGCTAACAGCTTGCCGCCTGGCACTAAATGATCTTTAGCATCCGTTAATATTTGGCTGACAACCGCCTTGCCTGCTCGAATCGGTGGATTTGTATAAATTCCAGCAAAGTCTCCAGAGATTTGTTTAAAACCATCAGAAGCAAAAATAGAGACGTTTTTAATTTGATTATCCGCCGCATTTTTCTGAGCTAACTTTAAAGCCCGCTCATTAACGTCCGTCATCGTCACTTGCCGATTAGGAAAATGATGGGCTAGCGCTAAGCCAATTGGGCCATAACCGCAGCCCACATCTAATAAGCTGCCACTTGGAAAATCAGTTTTAACGGTGGCCTCAATCAATGTTCTTGAACCAAAATCTATCGTGTGTTTACAAAAAACACCGTTATCCGTTGTAAAATGAAACGTCTGTTGTAACAATTCAAAATCAAAATGATACTCTTGATGATCCGCTGTTGGATTTTGTGAATAATAATATTCCGTCATAACTACTCCTACAAATTATTTTTATCAGATAAATCCGTGAAAAAGTCCGGCCGCATAATATGGGCATGATACATTTCTGGATCAATCCGATGATTAACCACTAACATTAATTGTAACATGGTAAAGACTAAAGATTGCTGTCTTGGGTAAACAATATATCGCGGTACCCATTTTGTCACATATTTATTCTTATAAGAACGCAGCCCTTCAAAGCTATAAAAGCGATAGCCGTATTGATAAATCAAATGGGCTACCCGTTCATCTAAGAAAGAATTTTTATATATGCCCACATTAGCCAGCGGCGCCATACCCATATTAAAATAACGATACCCTTGATCTTGAGCTTGGTAAAGCAAGTTAATAAAAACTTGATCCATAATTCCGGAAGGTGCATCTTGACGATGGCGCATTAAGTCAATACTCGTAACTTCATGATCGCCAGTAGGCATGCTATTGGCAAAAGCAATTAATTTACCCGTTTTATCGCGAATCACCGCAATCGGTGTCTGCTCCAAATAAAAACGGTCAAAAAAGCCTAACGAAAATCCTTTTTCCGTTTTACCATCTAACCAGCTATCTGAAATTTGTTTTAACTGCAAGAAGTCTTGATCCGAAAACGGTGGCGCCAATACTTCAAACGTATAGCCTTCCCGCTTAAATTTATTCATTAATGCCCGCTGTCCTTTATGCTTATTGCCCGAAATATTAAAGTCCGGCAATGATACAAAACCTTCTTCACCAAATTTGATGAAATCAAAACCAAATTCATGCATCCGCATCGTAAAGGCATCTGATACTTCATAAAAAACCACATGTAAGTCTTGCTGATCAGCTTGATTAATAAATGCTTGGATTGCCGCATTCAAGTATTTAGGATTCCCCACAGGTTCCCCCATGACAATCAGTTTATCCGTTTTTTTACGGAATAAAAAGAAAACCTGATCTGTGTCCTCCGCTTGGTAATAAAAAACGGCCTTGTCCCGTAAAAATGCCAAATGGCTGACTTCATTGCCACCGAAACGATCAATGACGGCTCGAATGCGATCCGCATCAAATCCCATATCCAAGCTTTTTTCACCTTGTTTTAAATAATGCTGAATCATCAATAAAATTAACGCTGCCAGCAATACTAAAATTAACCCCGTGAACCACAGTCGCTCAGACGGGAATAACAATGCTACAGGCACGGGTTTACGATGATGAATATGCGGTGAATTCAAAATACCAACAATTGCATACATCAGAAAAGTTAAGGCATAAACACCACCATCAAATAACCGTGCCCCCCAGGCCAATTCCAAGCGATCCCGGTAAAGTTCTTTTTTACTAAATAGCATCGCCAATAACGCCAAGCCAAAGATGATTAGCAGTGGCACCGAAAAATCTCGTAACAAACTATTTAAAATGGCAATACCTAATAAAATCAACGTCGGCCAATAAGCTTTTTTCACCCGGTCAGCAACCCCTCTGGCAAAACCAATCAATAAAAAGGCCAAAATAATATTATAAGTTCGATCAATCAAGGCGAATAAATAAGGATAAACACCATAAAATAAATGCGTTGTCCGCAGCCAATTGGGTATCGTTGCCGCCATTAACATGACAATAGCTGTGAAATAAAGGATAAATACAACAAAAACATGGGCCGCTTTTGTTAAAGCCTGCCGTGGAATATCTTGGAAATAAACATTAATCTTATGGCCCATATCATGAACAAAGAAAATTAAGCCGATAATAAATGGAATAATATAATAAAAAATACGATAAAATAGCAACCAGACAACTGCTGTCCCACTATCAATACCGACCGCATTCAACCCTAAAATCATAAACACATCAAAACTGCCTAATGCCCCGGGCACCATGGAAACAACCCCTACAATATTGGCAATCATAAATAAAGGTAGAATATGGCTCAATTGCGTGATCCCTAAAAAATGACCAATAATTAAAAAGAAGCCCCCTGCAAAGCCCCATTCAAAACAAGAACCAATGGCTAGACTTACCTCTTTACGAATCGTTAAATCACTGAAAAATTCAGATTCACGTAAATGCGTCACTAACAATAAAATCGGTGTATATAAAGCGCCACCAACGAGCCAAATCCAATAATTACCAAACATAGACCCAATACCAAAAGTAAAAATTAAAATCAATGACACAGCGCTCCATAAAGAAAGACCTGATAATAAAAATAGTGCAATTTTTGAAATCGCAAATAGGATCTGCTTCTTCGTCGCATTTTTCCCATAAAAATTAGCCCGTAACGTTGCGCCTAACACACCGCCAAAGCCAATTAGATTGTTAAATGTATTTACCGTCCACCCCGCCTTTAAAATATACTTAGTAGGCGCCCGTTCCGGTAAAAAACTTTGAATCTCAAAATCATAGTTCAACATTGGTAACACCGAAATTAATCCTAGAACTGTTAATAGAATAATTGATCCCACCGTCTGACTATGCAAACTCGCAGACAACGTTTTTTGATCAATATCTCGAATGATTCGGCCAATTTCAATAATGACAAATATTAAAACAGACAACACAAAAATCGCCTTTAAAATTGTCTTATGCTTACCAAAAACAGCACTTAATTGTTGATATAAGGCTCTCATTAATAATCCCTCCAACTTTCGTAGCCTTATTATAACGTAAGCATTATTGAAACAATACTAGATTACACCAGTGTGACAACAATGTTAGCTTATATAAGAGCGCGACAAGCTACGTTTTGACAATGCACATAACCTAGACTTACGATATAAGCCCGGTCTTGGCTTGTGAGTAAGGCGTAGTTATGTAAATTGTCAGTAGCTTGGAGCGCGTTTTAGAACCAGAGCGCGAGCCAACACGGGTGATTTCGACTACTACGGCTCACAGTGGACTTTCACCACCAAGTTAGCACCCATGCCGGACGCACGCAAAAAAAAAGAACCCTCGAAAGGGTTCTTTGAATTCTATAAATAGAAACTATTTTAATGTTACAGTAGCGCCAACAGCTTCTAAGTCTTCCTTCATCTTTTCAGCGTCAGCTTTAGCTACGCCTTCTTTAAGAACTGAAGGAGCGTTATCAACTAAGCCTTTAGCATCTTTCAAGCCAAGGTCAGTAATTGTACGTACTTGTTTGATAACTTTAACTTTTTCTTGACCAACTTCTGTTAATTCAACATCAAATTCGTCTTTTTCAGCAGCGCCAGCGTCACCAGCAGCAGCACCTGCAGCAGCTACAGGAGCAGCAGCAGAAACACCAAATTCTTCTTCAATAGCTTTAACTAAGTCGCTCAATTCTAAGACAGAAGCATCTTTTAATTGATCAACAATTGCATTTACATCTAATGCCATGTTTAAATCCTCCATTTTATAAGTCAGTTTTTATTTTTTTAATTATGCAGCGGAATCATCGCCGTCTTTACTATCAGCAATTGCTTTAACAGCGTATGCCACGTTGCGAACTGGAGCTTGTAATACAGAAAGCAACATAGATAGCAAGCCTTCGCGACTTGGTAACTTGGATAATTGGTCGATTTCTTCTAATGTTGCAACATTACCTTCGATCATACCACCTTTAATTTCTAAAGCTTCAGCGTCTTTAGCAAATTTAGCGATAATACGAGCTGGGGCAACAACATCATCATAAGAAAAAGCAATAGCTGTAGGACCAGTGAATGTTTCATCTAAACCTTCATAGCCAGCCTTGTCAGCAGCGCGACGCAAGTAAGTGTTTTTAACAACTTCTAGTTCAACGCCTTCAGCACGTAATTGTGCCCGTAATTCAGTAACTTGTTCAACAGTTAAACCTAAATAGTCAACAACGACGATAGATTTAGCCTTACCAAATTTTTCAACAATAGCCTCAACAACTGTAGCTTTTTGTGCAATAATTTTTGCGTTAGCCAAACGAATTCACCTCCAAATAATTTTTTCGGCTTTGGAGTAATAAAAAAACTCCATGCCACAAGACATAGAGAGGTTAAAACAATACGTCTCCTCGGCAGGATATTAAGACTTACGTCACCTGAGTCTTCGGCAGAAAAACAACCAAGAGATATAATATCATGAATTACTACTAGCGTCAATAGAAAACAAAAAATGTTGGGCCAAAAGTTATCTTCTGGCCCAACATTTTTAATTAACTAACGTCATAGACACTTCAAATTAGAAAGAAGCAACGTCAATTTTGACACCAGGGCCTAATGTAGAAGTTAATGTTAAGCTCTTGATGTAATTGCCTTTTGTAGAAGCAGGTCTTGCACGAACGATTGTTTCGTGTAAGCTGCGGAAGTTTTCGATTAATTTATCATCTTCAAATGATACTTTACCGATTGGCGCATGAACAATACCTTGCTTGTCAACACGGTAAGTTACTTGACCAGCTTTAATATCATTGATTGCCTTTGTAACATCCATAGTTACAGTACCAGTCTTAGGGTTTGGCATTAAGCCTTTAGGGCCCAAGACACGGCCTAAACGACCAACTTTAGCCATCATAGGTGGTGTTGCAACGGCAACGTCAAAGTCTAACCAGCCGCCTTGGATTTTTTCAACTAAATCGTCAGAGCCAACAACGTCAGCGCCTGCTTCTTCAGCTTGTTTTGCTTGATCGCCTTCAGCAAATACGACGACTTTTTGAGTTTTACCAGTACCATTAGGTAAAACCATAGCGCCACGAATTTGTTGATCAGCTTGTTTAGGGTCTACAGATAAGTTATAGGCAACTTCAACAGTTGCGTCAAAACTAGCGTAGTTTGTTTTCTTTACTAAAGCAACAGCTTCATCGACAGCGTAGTTTTTACCAGCTTCGACTTGTTTAGCTGCTTCGATATATTTTTTGCCTTTTTTGGCCATTGAATTTTCCTCCTTGCAAATGTGGTCACAGGGCAATGCCCTCCCACTTGATTTAACGGTTTTTACCGTCAATCCGTCATACTAAAAGCGATTAGCCTTCAACAGTGAAGCCCATGCTTCTAGCTGTACCTTCAACCATGCGCATAGCAGCTTCAACGTCTGCTGCGTTTAGGTCTTGCATTTTTGTTTCAGCGATTTGACGAACTTGATCTTTAGTTACAGTTGCAACTTTTTTAGTGTTAGGTTCGCCAGAGCCGTGTTCTACGCCAGCAGCTTTCTTCAAAAGAACAGCAGCTGGAGGAGTTTTTGTGATGAAATCGAATGAACGATCTTCGTATACAGTGATTACAACAGGGATAATCATGCCTGCTTGATCTGCAGTACGTGCATTAAAATCCTTGGTGAAACCCATAATATTAATCCCAGCTTGACCTAAAGCTGGACCTACTGGAGGTGCTGGTGTTGCTTTACCAGCAGGAATTTGTAATTTAACAACGTTTGCTACTTTTTTTGCCACGAGACATTGCCTCCTTTAGTCCGTGTTGTGGTATAAATGGAGATAAAAATTTCTCCTCCCACATTGTACGAAAAACATACTGGATAAATATATCATGAACTTTTACTTTAATCAACCCTCTACTTTATTTCGATGGCCGCCATAAAAATTCAATAATATTCCAATCTACTAAACTATTTTCATGTAATAAACTATGGGCTGCATTGGCCCCACGCAGGACCGCTTGATGATAAATATGCGGTGTCTGCATCAAAATATATTTTAAGGATAAGCCGCTGCTAGTTGCCACACTGCCGTCATGCTGTACCCGGCTATTTGGCAAAATATTACCCACTAAATTTAAAAACTTAATTGGATAAGGTACTTGTGCCATATGCTGCTGCAAATACTCATAAATCGGTGTCGTGCGCTGCGGGCCATCTTTAGTCAGCGGATAACTCAAAATTTCTGCTGTATCCTTGCCCAGTTCCAAATCATTAAATGGTCCTGCAATCGTGACGACTTTTGCAATCTTAGGCTGGCTAGCCGTCAGCGCCTGGGCACAATAAGCTACTGCTGTGACAGCCCCCATTGAATGGCCCACTAAATTTACCGTTGTCACACCTTTGGCTTTAAGTGCCGCCATTAGCGGTGTCAGCCACTGCACTTGCTGAGAAACGTCGGCTGTGTTTTTACAAAACAATACTTGAATACAAGGATTATTCTGTTCAAAAACCCAATTACCATTCGTCTTCCAAGTGCCATCTGCGGCAATTTTAATCACTAGTGTTTTTTGAGCGGCACCCAACTTGTAAAACCGATGCAGCATTCTACCAAAAGAATAACGATTACCGCGATAACCATGAATAAAAATCGTTGGTATTCCCGTATAGGTTATGGCAGATTGCTGCGAAATTGGCCGTGTGATCGCTTTTCCTAAGCGCCAAAAATCGAGCGCAGCCCAAATTAGGCCACCAAATAATATTAAAATCGCTATAACGAAAAATTGATTAAAAAAGTACATATTCTCACGACCAGCGAGATAATTTAGATTTTGTCCACTTGTTCAAAGTCCAATTCAGCACTTGTTTCTCGACCGAACATATCAATATTAACTTTTAATTTTAGCTTTTCATGGTCAACTTCTGTAATTTTACCGACCATCCCCATGAAGGCTCCTTCAGAGATTTTCACGGATTCGCCAACTTCAAAATCAAGATCAGAGTGGCGTTGACTCATCCCAATTTGATGTAAAATATTTTGGATTTCATCATCTAAAAGTGGTGCCGGTTTACTACCAGCCCCGTGACTGCCGACAAACCCTGTGACCCCTGGTGTATTCCGAACGATAAACCAAGATTGATCCGTCATGACCATTTCCACAAGAACATAGCCTGGGAATGTCTTTTTCATGATTTCTTTATCTTTACCGTTTTTGATTTCATGTTCTTCTTCTTCCGGTACAACAACCCGAAAAATAAAGTCTTCCATCCCCATTGTATGTGCTCTAGATTCTAAGTTTGCCTTGACTTTGTTTTCATAACCAGAATAAGTGTGTAGGACATACCAATTTTTTTCTGCTGACTCAACCATTTTAATTTGAACTCCTTTTAAATTTCTATCCAAAATAAAAAACCTCCACCAATGGAAGTTTTCTCTGGTGCTATTATAACAAATAACTGCTGAAATACCTACGCTTAAATCTATTTTAAAATAAATAGATCCAATAACCGCGTCAAACCCCAGCTTACTGCTGCGAAGAAAACAGCAAATAGAAAAGATGTCATAAGTACAGTCCATGTATCATGACGATTTTCCTTAGCTGTTGGCCAAGTCGTCAACTTCATTTCAGCGATAACACCTTTAACAAAATTTGAAAATCTTTTCATTACGATACCTCTGCTTTAAAATACTTATCGAGTTTCTTTATGCAACGTATATTTGCCACAATGTTTACAAAACTTATTAACTTCTAAACGGGTTGTACGTTCCGTCTTAACCGTAATCGTGTAATTTCTTGAACCACAAACCGTACATGCTAATGCTGCTTTTCTGATTGCCATGTCTGGCCCTCCCGAATATCAAGGAACTTGTAATCGTACATTTCAGCCTAACATGTTCCGACCATCAAAGTCAATTTAATTTTCAGACTTTAATTGGCCGAATTCTGCTTGTAAATACTGTCGTAGCTTTGCTCGAACACGTTGCTGTGCGCTTTTTAAAGCTTTTGCTGAAATGTGATATTCTGTTTGAACCGTTTCGGCATCTTTGTGCCCAATGCTTACGAATAATGCTTGTAGCTCAACCATCGAAAGCTTTGCTGTGTAACTTGGCAAATCTATCATTAATCCTCCAGCTATATCCTGCAGTAATTGTAAATCTCGTGGTAAAAAATCATAACTATGTTCCAATAATCCATCTAACGATGTCGCTTGACAATTCTCTTTGCGTTTCTTGGCCAACTGCCATCTCACTTTCGAAAGGGTACTATTTCGAAAGCGGAGTTTGAAAAAGCTGCCGAATTTGGACCCCTTACTGGGATCAAATTTCTGTGCGGTTAGAAAACACTCTAGCCGTGCTTCTTGCAACCAATCATCCACATCATACAAATGAAGTCGGTACTGTCCTGCCATGTTAAAAATTAAAGGCTTATATTTTTCTATCAGGATCGTTAAAGCATCCGAATCTCCCAGTTTAACACGTAGCACCAACTTATTTTCATCGTCAAAATTAGACAAAGTTTTCCCCAATTCTGCCCAAAACACAATACTAGATTTCTAATATATCACATTTTTGTAAACAGCAGGGATTATTGTTGTCAATTTTCAGTAAATATTTCACTTTTTTTGATTTATATTATCTCTGATCTTTTCCAGCATCATCATTTGCTGCCGTGACCAAGGAGAATTACGCCGATTAGAAACATCATAGTGCTTGGCATCGGACTTAATTTCTTGATGGGTCCGTTTTAATTGCCGGTACAGCTCATAAGCAGATACCCGCAAGGCGCCTCTTGAAAAAACCGTCCATTGTTCTGCCTGATCGCTTGTGGCAACAGTCACCTGGTTCAACGGTAGATTTAGTTCTTCTGCCAACGCTTCAATGTAACTATCCGCTGTTTGTTCTTCTTGTGTATAAACGATCTCAATATCAAAACGTTCAAAATTCTCTTTGATGCCTGGTACATACATTGCATCAAAAACTAAGATCATCCGTAAATCGGGTTCATATTTTTTATATTCTGACAAAATATCCAACAGTCGGTCTCTGGCATCTTTTAGATGGTCTTCTTTTTTCAGCTTATTTAATTCCGGCCAGTTGCCGATCATATTATAGCCATCCACAATCAAGATTTCATGTCTCATAAGCTATCCCTCCAGTGGATGCCTGCCGTTATAAGCTTGATACAGCAATACGCCAGCTGCCACACTGGCATTCAAGCTTTGAACATGGCCCGTCATCGGGATGCTCAACGTTACATCCATTAATTTGGCAATACCTGGAGAAATACCTTTGCCCTCATTACCAATTACTAAAGCGGTTGGCCCCTTACTATCCCAAGTACGGTAATCAGCACCATCCATTGCTGTGCCAAAAATCCAAACGCCTTTGTCTTTTAATTTATTGATCGTCTGGGCTAAATTTGTTACCCGTACCACGGGCACATAATTCACAGCACCTGTAGAGGTTTTGGCCACAACATCTGTCAAAGAAGCGGACCGGCGCTTTGGAATAATCACGCCATGAACCCCCATAGCATCGCAAGTTCGTAAAATTGAACCTAAGTTATGGGGATCTTCTAAGTTGTCCAAAATAACGATCAGCGGATCTTCAGACTTAGCTTCAGCCGCTTCAAAAATTGTTTCCAATTGTGCATATGGTATTGGTGAAACTGCGACGATAATCCCTTGATGATTTTCTTGTGTTAATTGTTCTAACTTCGCTTTAGGCACTTTTTGTAAAATTAAATGCTGTGCCTTCGCTAAAGTCTCTACTTGACGCCCAAAGTTTGGCTGAATATTATCTGCCATAAAAATTTTGTTAATCCGGTCGCTTTGTTCACTTTCCAATAGACTAATGGCCGCATGACGACCATAAACGAATTCATCGCTTGTTGGTCTTGCTTCTTGAGGTTTTCTATCTTCTCGGCCTTGTCGTGGCTTTTGGTGTCTTTCTTTTTTAGCTGGATAAGTCTTATCTTTTTTATTCACGTGTTCGCCCCGCTTCTACTTGTGCAATGCACCAAGTGGCTAATGCTGTAATACGTTCATCTTGCTGGCTTAATTTTAAATAGCCAAAGATTGCCTCAAAGCCTGTTGATCGACGATAAGTTGTCGTATCTGTATTTTTAGCCTTCGTGTAACTTTTGGCATTTCGGCCACGTTTAAAAGTAGCCCACTCATCTTCTGTCAAATAGTCGTCTTGTTCCATAAGATGGATCAAGGCGCTTTGGGCTTTAGCAGAGACATATTCTTTTGCTGTTTTTTGTAATTTGCTTGGTTTTGTAATGCCTTTTAACAATAAATGTTCCCGGACAAAAACTTCATAAACTGAATCGCCGAGAAAGGCTAAGTCAATACCGTTTAATAAATTTGGATTCATTCTCGATGCCACCTTGTCCCCTGTGGAGTATCTTCTAAAATAATACCTTGTGTTTTTAATTCATCACGAATGGCATCACTTTTTGCAAAATCTTTGTTTTTACGCGCATCGTTGCGTGCTTGAATCATTGCTTCGATTTCATCGTCCAGCAGACTATCTGTGGCGAACTTCAAACCAAAGACATTGGTCATTTCTAAAAATAGCTGTTTTAACAAGGTTAACGTCTCTTGTTTAACCTCTGCTTGATTAGTGTACTGATTCATCAGTTTAACGAGTTCATAAACTTGCATAATCCCATTTTGCGCATTAAAATCATCGTCCATTGCAGCAATAAATGCGGTTTGAATGGCCTCTGCGTCAGTTTCCACTGCAGTATCATGGCCTTCTACGGCGTCTTTAAAGCGATAGTCCAAATTAATAAAGCCATGACTTAATTTATTTAAATTAGCCTGGGCATCATCAAGACTTTCTTGGCAATACCGAATTGGCCGGCGATATTGCGTTGTCGCCATTAAGAAACGTAAAATTTGTGGGTCTGATTGGGCTACGAAGTCGTGGACTGTGACAAAATTGCCTAATGATTTAGACATCTTTTCGTCTTCAGAACCAATGGTTACAAAACCATTATGCAACCAATAATTGGCAAATTTCTGCCCAGTCTCAGCTTCACTTTGGGCAATTTCGTTTTCGTGATGCGGAAATTCTAAATCTTGGCCACCGCCGTGAATATCTAAAGTTTGGCCTAGATATTTGATCGACATTACCGAGCATTCAATATGCCAGCCTGGGCGACCTTTGCCCCAAGGTGCTTCCCAAAAAATTTCATCGGGTTTTGCTGCTTTCCACATGGCAAAATCAATTGGATCTTCCTTTAATGATAATTCTTCTGTTTCGACATGCTGGCTAGCCCCTTGTTCAAGCTCATCAATATTTTGATCCGATAATTGGCCATAATTTTTAAACTTACGAGCGCGATAGTACACATTACCGGCCGCTTCATAAGCATAGCCTTTATCAATTAAATTTTGAATAAACGCAATAATTTCTGGGATATTATCACTAGCTTTAGGGTTAACCGTTGCTGGTTCCACGTTCAATTGGGCCACGTCTGCTTTAAAAGCGTCAATATAACGGGCTGCAATTTCTGGAACGGTTGTCTGTTCACGGCGGGCTTCATTGATGAGTTTGTCATCCACATCCGTGAAATTGGATACATAATTGACCTGATAGCCTCGATATTCAAAGTAACGGCGAATCGTGTCAAAGGCCACAATACTCCGGGCGTTGCCGATGTGAATGTAGTTATAAACTGTGGGGCCACAGACATACATATTCACCAGATTAGGTTTTTGAGATTTGAAGACTTCTTTTTCACGAGTTAAGGTATTAAAAACACGTAACATTCGAACAACTCCTTTCGAGTTTTATTAGTACTTTCAGTTAATAAATGCAGCCTAAACATCAGAAAAAGCCGTGACAAAACGAAAAGTTCTGTCCCGGCCCCTTACGGTCTAGCATTTTGCTACTTTAAAGAACGAACTGCTCAAAATACATTATACACGACCATCTCGTATATCCCTATCCTTTTGAGTAGCTTCTTGGTTTAAATTTTACCATTTTGCCATTTGTTCTAAAGTTTCGTTTAGATGTGCTAATACTTTTTCCTTACCTAATAGTTCAATTGATTCTGCTAGTTGTGGCCCATGCATTTCTCGAGTTGTTGCAATTCGAATTGGCATGTATAACTTCCGGCCTTTAACGCCAGTTTCATGTTGAACATCATAGATAATATTTTGAATACGATTGGCTGTAAATACTTCTAATGCTTCAATCTTAGCTTTAAAAGCATTCAAAACAGCTGTTGCACCCTCAATCTTCAACTCTGCAATAGCTGCTTCGTCTAAGTCTGGTGCTCCATCAAAGAAAATCTCAGATAATGACACAACTTGTTGGGCATAGCTCAATTGGTCAATGAATAAATTAACTAACTGCCGCACCCATTCAATGGTCTTCGTATCTGGATGTGCTTCAATTCGGCCAGCTTCGATCAAGTTGTCCAAAGCTAAATCCGCAATCACACTTGGATTGGTCTTTTTAACATACTGGTTATTGATCCATTCCAATTTCTTTTGATCAAAAGCCGCTGGTGATTTACTCAACCGATTGGCATCAAATTGCTTAATGAATTGTTTTTGCGTAAAGATTTCATCTTCGCCAACCGGTGACCAACCTAATAATGTGATGAAGTTAAACATAGCGGCTGGTAAATAACCCAATTCACGGTACTGTTCAATAAATTGCAAGACGCTTTCATCACGTTTACTTAACTTCTTGCCAGTTTCAGAATTGATAATTAAAGTCATATGACCAAATTCTGGTGCCTGCCAGCCAAAAGCTTCATAAATCATCAATTGTTTTGGTGTGTTTGCGATATGGTCATCCCCACGCAAAACATGGGTAATCGCCATCATATGGTCATCAACAACAACCGCAAAGTTGTAAGTTGGCATGCCATCCCGTTTTTGAATAACAAAGTCGCCGCCAATTGTATTGGCTTCAATATCAATTTTACCTTTGACAATATCATTCCAAGCATAATCTTTGTCTGCAGGAACATGGAAACGAATAACTGGTGTCAAGCCTTTTGCTTTTGCATCTGCAATCGCTTGTGCCTTTTCATCATCGCTCATCCCCGCATATTCATAAACATAATGCGGCATTTCACCACGGGCCTTTTGAGCTTCCCGTTGCGCTTCTAATTCTGCTTCGGTTTTATAAGATTCATAGGCATAGCCTTCAGCCACCAATTTTTGGATTAATGGTTGATAAATATCTTTACGTTCAGATTGACGGTATGGGCCATATTCCCCACCAACATCTGGGCCTTCATCCCAATCGATCCCCAACCAATGCAACATTTGAATCTGACTTTCTTCGCCACCAGCCATATTCCGTTTTGTATCAGTATCTTCGATTCGTAATACTAAAGTCCCTTTGTGATGTCTTGCAAATAAATAGTTGAATAATGCCGTCCGAGCATTACCAATATGCAAATGTCCAGTTGGACTGGGTGCATAGCGCACACGTATCTTATCGTCTGCCAAATTTCTAACCTCTTTCATTCTTTTAAAACTTCTCAAAATTAGTGTAACTTTAAACGCTGAAAAAAACAATTGCTATCAAGCATTCTAATCAAACTAACCATTCTTTTTAGAATTCTTATTATTTTTGGGATGGTTCTCTGTTGATTTGCCATCACTGATACCACGATTATGGTGCGCCGGCTGGGCAAAAATCATTCGGCCCGCTGCCGTTTGTAACGCACTGGTCACAATCACATCAATCGATTGATTCAAATAAAATTGGCCGTCTTCTACGACTACCATCGTGCCATCCTCTTGATAAGCAACCCCTTGCTGCCGCTCTGTTCCGGATTTAACCACCGTCACATGTAAGCTTTCTCCCGGCAAAATCTCTGGTTTCAACGCATTAGCCAATTCGTTGATATTGAACACGGGCACATTTTGAAATTCACAGACTTTATTTAAATTAAAATCATTAGTGACCACAATACCATCCAGTAACTTCGCTAACTTGATTAATTTTGTATCCACTTCTGTCAAGCCTTCAAAATCACCATCGTACATTTTAACTGAAATAGTATCGTCACTCTTCATTTCATTCAAAATATCCAAGCCCCGACGACCTCTAGCCCGCTTCAAACTATCTGAAGAATCCGAAATCAGCTGCAGTTCATGGACCACAAATTCGGGCACAAGCAACGTACCTTCAATGAAGCCAGTTTTGGCAATATCATGAACACGACCATCAATAATAACGCTCGTATCCAAAATCTTATATTTTCTAAAATTATCATCTACACGACGATTTAAAATTTGTCCATCTGTACCGTTTTTGTCCTCTGAAAGACTGTTTTCTTTACGGCGTAATTGAAACAGCTTCCGCCAGTCATCTCGACGTAATGTCCCAATCCGAAACCCCAGATAACCCATTGTAATCATTAAAACAATCGGTAAAGCTGTGTTTAATAACGCCACATTCATCCGATAAAGCGGAATAGACAAAACATTCGCTAAAACTAATCCAAGAATCGTAAACAACGCCCCAAACAATAAATAAGACGGCGTTTGCTTATTTAAATAATTCTCAATTTTATTAATTCGAGCCACAATCCAGTCGTCAACAAGTAATGAAATAAAATAAAAAATAATAGCACCAATCACCGCATTAATAACGCCAGACAAACCAGTATCAATTAAAAAACCAGAATGTATCTTCAATAAGCGCCAAATAATCGGTAAAAGATTAATCCCTAAAGCCGCACCAATAATCACTGAAACCACACGAATAATATTCTTTCTCATAAAATTCACCACCTTTCAATATTAAAGAGCGTGAACTAGAGCGGGAAAGCCTCGAGCACTAACCTAGACCTGTGCCGTAAGTGGGCTTTACTTACAAACAGG
>NZ_RHOY01000024.1 GCF_003946725.1 Agrilactobacillus yilanensis
CGAACACAGTAGTTAAGCTTCTTAACGCCGAATGTAGTTGGTGGGAAACTACCTGCGAGACTAGGAAGTCGCCGCGCTTTTATTCCGGTTTAGCTCAGTCGGTAGAGCGCTTGACTGTTAATCAAGATGTCGTCAGTTCGAGTCTGACAACCGGAGTCATATATCGGCTAACCTATTAGCCGCTTTTTTTATATCTTTTTAAGGTAAAATGTAAGGCCCCTTGGTCAAGTGGTTAAGACACCGCCCTTTCACGGCGGTAACATGGGTTCAAATCCCGTAGGGGTCATCGATAGGCCGGCTTAGCTCAGCTGGTAGAGCATCGGTATCGTAAACCGAGGGTCACAGGTTCAAGTCCTGCAGCCGGCATTGCGAATAAAGTTATACATTTGATCATAAACATAAAAGGCGAGAACCAATACCGACATATCGGCTTTGGTTTTCGCCTGTTTTAGTTTATGGGCATAATTTAGCAACTCATTCGTAAAAACATTATTTAGAATGGAAGGTATTTTTGTGGAGAAGAAGGAGAAAACTTTTTTAGGGCAACCTAGAGGGCTCTCGACCCTGTTTATGACAGAGTTCTGGGAGCGCTTCAGTTACTACGGCATGAAGGCCATCTTATTATTCTACATGTATTATGCGGTAGAAAAAGGCGGTTTGGGCTTTAACCAGGTAACTGCAGCATCAATCATGGCGATTTACGGTTCCTTAGTTTATTTAGCCGGGGTTATTGGTGGATTTATTGCTGACCGTTTGTTGGGTAGTCGCCGAACCGTGTTTATGGGCGGGGTTTTAATCATGTTCGGGCATATTGCATTGGCATTGCCATTTGGCGCGAGTGCATTATATGTATCTATTGTTTTAATCGTTTTGGGGACTGGTTTATTGAAACCAAATATCTCTGAAATGGTCGGGACTTTATACTCCCCTGAAGATGTCCGCCGGGATACTGGTTTTAGTATTTTCGTATTAGGGATTAACTTAGGATCATTATTAGCACCAGCAATTGTTGGGACTGTCGGCCAAAAGGTTAACTTCCATTTGGGCTTTTCTATCGCTGCTATTGGTATGTTCTTTGGTTTACTTCAATATTACTTTGGTGGTCGCAAGTATTTGAGCGAAAGTTCATTACATCCAACAGATCCAATTACACCAGAAGAACGACCTAAAGTTATTCGTAACATTGTTTTAATTGTTGCTGCATTCGTCGTTGTTTTTGGCGGCTTAGCAATTGCCGGCAGTCTAAATATTGGGATGATCGTCAATGTGTTTAGTGCCATTGGGGTTGCTTTACCGATCTTCTACTTCATCTTAATGTTATCAAGTAAGAAAACGACTAAAGTTGAACGTTCTAGAATTTGGGCTTATATTCCATTGTTCTTTGCCAGTGTTCTGTTCTGGTCAATCGAAGAACAAGGCTCAGTTATTTTAGCATTATTTGCTGCGAATCAAACGCAACTAAATTTAGGTTGGATCGAACTATTACCTTCATGGTTCCAAATGTTAAATCCATTCTTTATCATTGTTTATACACCAATCTTTGCTATTATTTGGACAAAATTAGGCAAACGGCAACCATCTACACCAGCCAAGTTTGCAACAGGGTTGATCTTTGCAGGGCTTTCTTATGTCTTAATGGTCTTACCAACAACTTTAAATGGACAAAAATTATCTAATGCAATGTGGTTAGTTTTGAGTTGGGCTATTGTTATTATTGCCGAAATGTTAATTTCACCAATCGGCCTTTCTGCAACAACAAAATTAGCACCAAAAGCTTTCCAATCTCAAATGATGAGTATGTGGTTCTTAGGTGATGCCATGGCGCAAGCTATCAACGCCCAAGTTGTTAAATTGTATTCAGTACATTCAGCAGCAATGTATTTTGGGGTCTACGGCGCAATTGTAGTCGCCTTCGGGGTTATTTTATTCGTTGGTGTCCCTAGAATTAGAAATCTAATGCAAGGTATTAAATAGGTTATGAGGTAAAATAATTGATAAAAGTTGCCACAACTAGTGATAATCATCTGGATGTGAATAAATTAGATATTGATACCGTGCTGCAGGCACAGGCACAATATTTAGTCGCACAAAAAATTGATTATTATCTAATTGCCGGTGATCAGTTCAATGATTTTACGAAGACCCAGGACTATGTTGCAAAGATGCAACAAATTGTCGGCAAAGCTGTAAAAATTTACTTCATTGCCGGCAATCATGAAATGGTGAATGGGTTCACTTATCCGGAGCTACAGTTGCCAATTGAACCGGCTTATTTGCATCAAAAATTTGTAGATATTCCGGGGACGAATTATCGTATTATTGGCAACAACGGCTGGTATGATTATACTTATGCCAGTCCGTTAACGGCTCAAAAAGCGAAAACGGCAGCAGATTTCAGTCGTTGGCGCAATGCCTATTGGATTGATGGTGGTATCCAAGGGCGGGCTGATGATTTAAGGCTGATGCAGCAAGTTTTGAATATGGTGCATCAACAGTTCATGCTTGCAAAACAAGAACATAAAAAAGTTATTTTTATCACACACTTTGTACCGCAACAAGCTTATATTTTTTATACACCGGATCGTACTTATTGGAATATGGCAACTGCCTTGATGGGCAGCCAGAGATTAGGGGACTTAATCCAGGCATATCAAATTGAGCATGTGATTTTTGGACATTTGCATTTACGGCAAAAGCCCAAAACATTAATGGGGGTTACTTATCATACAGCACCGGTGGGATATGGTCTAAAAAGAATCAATGAATGGTCTAGTTCGAATTTTATGCAGGAATGGCAAAAAACTTTGCAAATAATTCAAATATAAGGTTGCATTCTTCCTGATATTTTAGTATTATATTTAAGTCGGTTACGATAAGTAACACTTATGGAGGAGTAGCGAAGAGGCTAAACGCGGCGGACTGTAAATCCGCTCCTTCGGGTTCGGTGGTTCGAATCCACTCTCCTCCATTTATTGGGTTATAGCCAAGCGGTAAGGCAATGGACTTTGACTCCATCATGCGCTGGTTCGAATCCAGCTAACCCAATTTTTACCGTTTATAAATCACTCATATAGTCGATGACAATTAATTTTGTTATCGATTTTTTTTGAAAATAAAAGGAGAGATCTTATGAAAATTGGCTTTATAGGTGCTGGTAATATGGCTCAGGCAATGATTGAGGGTCTGTTAACTGCCAAAGTACCCTCATCAGAACTTTTGATTCACAGTGCGCATCCAAACCACTATGAGGCCTATGCGCAAAGTAAGGGGATTCAGGCTGTAGCCAGTAATCTTACTTTGACGCAACAGGCAGATGTAATTATTTTAGCTGTGGAACCGGCTTTATATGAAACTGTAATTACAGAAATTAAACCTGCCTTAACTGAAGAAAAGATCTTAGCTTCTGTACTGACCGGTATTTCAGTGGCCCAATTAAGTACCGCCGCTGCAATCTCTGACTTGGCCATTGTTCGATTAATGCCAAATGTAAATGTTAAAATTAACCAAGGTATGACAGCAATCACTGGGAATGCCGCGAGTCAAGTAACGGGGTTAGCGACGGTTAAAGGAATTTTTGAAAAAATTGGCTCTGTGACGGAACTGCCAGAGCAGCATTTTAGCACATTCGTTGCGCTAGCTGGCAGCTCACCTGCGTTTATTTACCTATTCATTGATAGTTTAGCCCGGGCGGGGGTAAAATATGGCTTGAGCAAGGCACAAGCTACAGAAATCGCCGCTCAAGCGGTTAAAGGCAGTGCCCAGATGGTATTAGAAGACGGCCGTTCGCCGTTTGATTTGATTGACCAAGTCTGCTCCCCTGGCGGTACCACTGTAGCTGGCTTATTGGCCATGGAAGAAAACGGCTTTATGACCAGCGTTATTAAAGGCATCGACGCCACTATAAATAAAGACAGGGCGTGAGAAGGGGCGGTTTGGCGATGCGCCAACATAAACCCGGTCTTGGCCTGTGAGTCATTTGGGGTTAAGTGAGCGCTTGTTTACTCAGAGCATGTAAGAAAACCAACCTATTCCAAAAAAACAACACAAAAAACCAGCGATTATCGTAATCGCTGGTTTTTTTTAAGCATTATCGGGTTTATCTAAGTGCGATGGATCATAGGTCATCTCCACGCCCATCACGGTAAGATGGCCGTTAGCAATGAGCTGAATGACTAATTTAGCCATATGTTCCGGTGAAAAATCACTATTATTATTGAGCCACCAGTGCAAGATACCTACAAAAATTGAAGTCATATAATCAATGATAAAACTGGTTGGAATCAGTGTTTGACCTTGTTTGATTTCCAAATTATCAAAAATTTCAGCATAACGTTCTTGTAAAACACTACGCAAGGTTTCCGTTAGCGTTGTTGTATTGTTGCTGCTGGTCAAAATCTTGAAGAAGCCACGGTTATCTTGGGCCAGCCTGAAAAAGCGAGATAACATATTTTCAACGTTGCTGATGTCTACCTTATGATCAGTCGTCAGAATTTCAATGCTCAAAACTTCTTTAATAGAATCTAAGGCAAAAGAGAAGACGTAGTGATAAAGGTCTTGTTTGTCTTTGAAATGGGCATAAAAGGTGGCGCGATTGATCATGGCTTCATCAGCGATTTCTTGAACGGTTAAATTTTCAAAACCGTTTTCTTGAACTAATTTGATGAAAGCGTCGACAATCATTTTACGTGTTCGAATAACCCGTAAGTCCTGTTTTTTAGCCATTTATAATCTCCTTATATAAAATAAAAATATAACATCAACAGAATAATTTTTTAATTGTTTAGACAACATTTCAATTGGAATTGTTGTATATGTAATGATTCTGGAAAGATTGCTTATTGTTTTTTAGACAGGTTGTTATAAACTTAACAAGTATAAGTATAACAAACATAGTGTTGGTTATTCAACACTCGTTTTCAAGGCTTTGGAGGGATTATGATGACACAACAAACATTGCGCGGTGGTATTGACGTTGGCTCTACGACCGTAAAATTAGTGATCATGAACGAGAGCAATCGTTCACTTTATGAAACTTACCAACGCCATTATTCGGATGTAAAAACGGCGACAAAGAAAATTTTGACGGAAGCAAGCCAAACGATTGGCCTAGATCAACCAATTCAATTCACGATTACTGGTTCTGGCGGTATGGGCTTAGCGGAAGTTTTGAAAGTTGAATTTGTTCAAGAAGTCATTGCCTGTACACGGACTGTAGAAATTTTGATTCCACAGACAGATGTGGCCATTGAACTGGGCGGTGAAGACGCCAAAATTACATTCTTTGATGGTGCGATGGAACAAAGAATGAATGGTAGTTGCGCTGGCGGTACCGGGGCTTTTATTGATCAGATGGCCAGCTTATTGAAGACGGATGCCAATGGGGTTAACGAATTAGCTAAAGATTTTAAGCATATTTATCCAATTGCTTCTCGTTGTGGGGTGTTCGCAAAGACGGATGTCCAGCCTTTAATTAACGATGGGGTTTCAAAATCAGATATTGCAGCTAGTATTTTTCAAGCGGTTGTTAACCAAACAATCGCGGGCTTAGCTTCTGGTCGAAAAATTCGGGGCAAGGTTGCTTTTTTAGGTGGGCCTTTATACTTTATGAGTGAATTACGGGCACGCTTTATTGATACGTTAAATTTGCAACCTGAAGATGTGATTTTTCCAGATTCACCTCAATTATTTGTTGCCAAGGGGGCTGCCTTTTATGCAGAAGATCAGCCGGTAACGACCTTAGCTGGGTTATTAGCCAATTTGGTAAATGATGACGGTAATGCTTTGAAAATAAGCGATACGCTGCCACCATTATTTGAAACGCAAGCAGACTTAGATACTTTTAGAGCTCGGCATGCCCAAGCAAAAGTCGAAAGTCAGCCATTAGCAGATTATCAAGGCGTGGCTTTTCTAGGAATTGATGCGGGGTCTACGACGACTAAAGTCGCTTTGATGAGCACCGATCATAAATTATTGTATACGTATTATGACAAAAATGATGGGGATCCATTGAAAAAAACAATGGCTATCCTAGACGATCTTTATAGTAAATTACCGGATACCGTAACCATCGGTAAAGTTTGTACCACCGGTTATGGGGAACAATTAATCAAAAACGCTTTACGGGCTGACGTGGGTGAAGTTGAAACCGTGGCCCATTATAAAGCGGCCCACTTCTTCCAACCAGATGTGGACTTTATTTTAGATATTGGCGGCCAAGATATGAAGGCCATGCACATTAAAGATAATGCGCTGTCCACCATTCAATTGAATGAAGCTTGTTCTTCAGGTTGTGGGTCCTTTATTGAAACTTTTGCGGAATCTTTGAAATATGATGTGAAAGACTTTGCAAAAGTCGCTTTATTGGCGAAACAACCTGCTGATTTAGGCTCACGCTGTACGGTATTTATGAACTCAAAAGTTAAGCAAGTTCAAAAAGAAGGGGCAACCATCGGTGATATTTCTGCCGGCTTGTCTTATTCTGTTATCAAAAATGCATTGTACAAAGTGATTAAAGTGCGTCGGCCTGAAGATTTAGGGCAGCACATTGTCTGCCAAGGTGGGACTTTTTATAATGAAGCGGTTCTGCGGGCTTTTGAACAAATTAGTGGCTGTGAAGTCATTCGGCCAAATATTGCCGGTTTGATGGGGGCTTATGGGGCAGCAATTATTGCCCAGGAAAACTATCAAGAAAATGACGTCACCACTTTATTAAACAGTGAAGAAATGGCTGCTTTCACTTCTGAAAAAGAATATATGCATTGTGGCCTTTGCGAAAATAACTGCCAGCTGACAGTGACTATTTTTAATGACGGCCGTCGGTTTGTTACAGGGAACCGTTGCGAACGGGGCCAAGCCCGGGGCATGAAGGTTGAATTGAAAAAAGCCAATGAGATGGTTAATTTAGTCGATGAAAAATATAAATTGCTATTTGGTTATCGGCCATTACGCAAAAAGTTAGCAACGCGCGGCACCATTGGTATTCCCCGAGTATTAAATATGTATGAAAACTACCCATTGTGGGCAACTTTCTTTAAAGAACTAGGTATTCGGGCGGTTTTGTCACCACGTTCAGATAAAGATTTATTTGAACAGGGGATTGAGACAATTCCAAGTGATACGGTTTGTTATCCAGCGAAGTTAACCCATGGGCATATTATGGCCTTGATCAATAAGGGCATTCAAACTATTTTTTATCCTGGTGTTGTTTATGAACGGGAAGAAAATAGTAAGGCCCGTAATCATTTCAATTGTCCGATTGTTCAAAGTTATTCTGATGTTATTCGTAATAATGTGGATGAAATTCGGGATGGTCAAGTAGATTATCGTAATCCTTATTTGAATTTGGCGGATGAAAAGTCAGCCGTGAAGAACCTTTTTGAAACATTTAAAGATTATGGTGTTTCTGAAACGGAAGTTAAAACGGCTTTTGAAAAGGGATTAGCTGAGTTAGATAACTTTAAGCACAAAGTTCAAAGTCGCGGTGAGGATGTATTAATGCGGCTTCACGAAAAGGGGGAGCATGCCATTGTTTTGGCTGGCCGACCTTATCATTTGGATCCTGAAATTAACCATGGGATCGCACAAATTATTACGCAAGAAGGTTTTCATGTTTTAACAGAAGACAGTATTTCGCATTTAGGGGATGTCTCCGGTTTGCGGGTTGTGGATCAGTGGGTTTATCATGCTCGGTTGTATGCGGCAGCAGAAGTGGTGGCTAAGGAACCTAATCTGGAATTAGTTCAGTTGAATTCCTTTGGCTGTGGGCTAGATGCGATTACAACAGACCAGGTTAATGAAATTCTGGCGCAGCACAATAAACTTTATACGGCTTTGAAGATTGATGAAGGTTCCAATATGGGGGCTGTTCGGATTCGGTTACGGTCTTTGAAAGCAGCCATCAATGAACGGCAAAAACAACAGATTGCGCCTAAGAAGTTGTATGACATGCCTGAACCAATTCCATTCACTAAGGAAATGCGGCAAACACATACTATCTTGATTCCGATGCTATCCCCAATCCATCAAGACGGCTTGGTAGATATCGCCCTTAAAGAATCTGGCTATCGGGTGGTAACGTTGCCGGCTCAAGATCCTGGTGCCGTAGATGAGGGTCTGAAATATGTAAATAATGATGCTTGTTACCCAGCAATTATTTCTATCGGTCAAATGATTGAAGCCCTTAAGAGCGGCGATTATGATTTGCATAATACTTCGGTTTTGATGACGCAGACTGGTGGTGGCTGCCGGGCAACGAACTATATTCCGTTGATTCGTAAAGCTTTGCGGGATGCGGGCTTTGGACAAGTGCCGGTTATTTCTCTATCCATGGGGAATAAGGGGACTGAAAAGACCGGGGATGGCTTTAAGCTGTCACCTAAGATGATGAAACGTATCGCTGTGGCTTTCTTATACGGTGATTTATTTGAACAAGTTGTTTATCGGACACGGCCTTATGAAAAACAACCGGGTCAAATTAATAAGATGCACGAAAATTGGATTCAATTGGTTCAAGATAATGTGCGTAATGGTAGCTTGAGAGAATTCGGTAAAAATGTCCAAGAAATTGTTCGAGATTTTGACACGGTGCCTCTGCGGCATGTGAAAAAGCCTAGAGTCGGGATTGTTGGTGAGATCTTAGTGAAGTATTCACCGATTGCTAATAATAATGTTGTGGATCTCTTAGAAAAAGAAGGTGCCGAGGCGGTGGTGCCTGATATCGCCGGCTTTATGAACTATTCGTTGTATAACCAGCGGATTAAGCACAGTGAATTCGGGATGCCATTGAAGTCAGAAATTTTGGCGAATGCGGGGATTAAACTGATCAATCAACTGCAAAAACCGATGACAAAGGCCTTTGATAATTCTAAACGTTTCCGGCGCAGTGCTAATATTGAAGATTTGGCAGATTCTGCTAGCAAAGTGCTGAACTTAGGGAATCAAACTGGTGAAGGCTGGTTCTTGACCGGTGAGATGATCGAACTGCTAGATGAAAATGTCGACAATATTATCTGCATGCAACCATTCGGCTGCTTACCAAATCACGTCGTTGGTAAAGGGGTCGTTAAAGAGTTACGTCGGCAGTATCCTAAGGCAAATATTGCGCCAATTGACTATGATCCTGGTGTCTCTGTTGTAAACCAATTAAATCGGATTCGCCTAATGTTAGCTTCTGCCAACAAGAATTTGGCCGAGAGTTTAGAAGAAAGTAACGATTCTGCTTCGATTACAACACGGCGAGATGAGAACCATAGTGTCGTGACTGCTTATTCTCGGGACAATTAGTTCAATTTTGATTTTAATTTTATGACTTTCTAGGTATAATGTAGAAGGTAGATTCGTTAAAAAGATAACAACGGATGTGCTCGCTGAAGCTAGAAGTTTGATTTGAAAATACGCTGATGCGCAAATGTGCGGTATTAGCGTATTTTTTTGGATTTAAGCAGCTGTAGCATTAAATTGACATTGACTCTAAAAAGTTTTGCATTTTTGGTCTATACCGGTTATACTGAACTTGAGAATGACAAACAAAGAGGAGTGGCAGCATGAGTGCAAAAGTATTGAAACATGCGGTTATTTATACTGGCGAAGAAAAGATCGAAGACGGTTATGTTCGTTTCACAGACAAGATTTTGAATGTTGGCCCAGCTTCTGAATATCAAGCCCAAGCCGGCGATGATGTTGAGATTTTGAGAGATCGGGTTATCGTACCTGGTTTTATTGATGTCCATGCCCATGGTGGTTATAGTTATGACGCAATGGATGGGGATGCAGATCAGATCGCGGCAATGGCTCAAAAAATGATGACCAATGAAGGGGTTACAACGTTATTTGCAACAACAATGACCCAATCTGATCATAATATTGAACATGCGATGGCTGGTGTTAAGGCAGCTGCAGCTAAGAATCCAGTAATTCAAGGGATTCACTTAGAAGGTCCATTTATTTCACCTGTATTCAAAGGGGCACAACCTGAAGAATACATCAAGGATCCGGATACAAAGCTATTGGCTCACTGGAATGAATTATCTGGCAACATGATCAAATTAATCACTTATGCGCCAGAAGATAACGGCGCGGCTGCTTTTGAAGATTATTGCTTATCTCACGGCATTGTACCTTCAGTAGGTCATAGTAATGCCACTAGAGCGCAAATGATGCAAAGTAAAGCAACCCACGTGACACATTTATATAATGCCCAACGTGAATTCAAACATCGTGAACCTGGCGTTACAGGCCATGCCATGCTGGAAAACAGTATGACTGGGGAATTGATCTGTGACGGCTTCCATATTGTCCCAGATATGATCAAATTAGCTCTAGAATTAAAGGGTGTTGATCGGATCGAATTAGTAACGGACTCTATGCGGGCTAAGGGGATGCCTGAAGGCGAAAGTGAACTCGGCGGCCAAAAGGTCTTTGTTAAAGACAAACAAGCCCGTTTAGCAGATGGCACTTTAGCTGGCTCTGTCTTACAATACCCAGATGCTTTTGTAAACATCATGCGTTTTACCGGCTGCTCTGTAGCTGACGCTGTCAAGATGTCCAGTGGTAACCAAGCCAAAGAATTTAACTTGACTCAAAAAGGTTACATCATCCCTGGTAAAGATGCAGATATGAACTTATTCGACAGTGCCTTTAAGCTTCAAGAGACTTATAGCTTCGGTCAAGCGCATCACGCCGAATAATTAAGGAGTGACAGGAATGCGTTCGCCGATATATATTGAGATTCACAATAAAATCAGAACAGATATTGAAGATGGTAAGTGGCATATAGGCCAACGAATCCCAGCGGAACGAGAACTTGCTAAAACATTTGGCGTCAGTCGAATGACTTTACGGCAAGCAATTCAAACCCTTGTGGATGAAGGTATTTTGGAACGCCATGTTGGTTCTGGAACCTATGTTGCCAGCCGTAAAGTTCAAGAAAGAATGTCTGGTACAACTAGTTTTACAGATCTGATGCAAGCACAAGGCAAGGTACCTTCCAGTAAGACGGTATCCTATCATTTGGCTAGCCCAACATTGAGCGAGGTCAAACGTTTAGAATTGCCACAGGGAAATCAGGTTTTAAGAATGGAACGAATCCGTTATGCAGATGGCATTCCAATTAGTTTTGAAACTGCGGCCGTACCGGCTGATTTAGTAGAAGGCTTTTCTAAAGAAGAAGTCACGGCTTCTTTATATCATGTTTTGGAATTAAAAGGTGGCTATCAATTAGGCGGCGCACAGCAAACCGTCAGTGCAACACTTGCCTCTGAACGAATTGCGGATTATTTAAAGATAAAACGTAATGACGCAATCTTAAAATTACGGCAAGTTTCCTTTCTACAATCCGGTCGACCATTTGAATACGTCCGGACACAGTACGTTGGATCAAGATTTGAATTTTATCTAGAAAGATAAAAAGAGCGTGAACTAGAGCGGGAAAGCCTCGAGCACTAACCTAGAATCTTGAAGGGTGTCGTCAGACACACAAGAGATTCGTAGTTAGGTGAGAGCTTTGCTCTTTTGAAACGCGTTTATGGAAGAGAGCGTGAACTAGAGCGGGAAAGCCTCGAACACTAACCTAGAATCTTGCAGGGTGTCGTCAGACACACAAGGGATTCGTAGTTAGGTGAGAGCTTTGCTCTAGTAAACGCGTTTAAAAAAATATCTTTGAAAATTAAAACATTAATTTTTGGGGCCTGGAACAAAAACTACTTTTGTTCACCAGACCCTTTTTTATGCCTTAAGCTAGAACGTTTGTTTCCAAAAACTACAGCATTTATTTTGCATATTTATGAATAGACAGACTATAATAAAGCACAATAACATTGGCAAAGTAATTCGCTTAATACGTTAATTTATGATAGAATTTTTGAAGGACTTTTTAATTTCCAGGAGGAAACAGCGAAACAATGGTTACTACCACTAATAAATATAAAAAAATCACCAAAAATCTATTCATGCTGTTTATCATTTTACAGCCGTTTTTGGATATTTACTTTTTCTACGTTCCACCGCTATCTAAAATGATTTCTTTTGCAATCCCAACAATCGTCAGAATTCTATTTATTTTTGTATTAGGCCTATTGTTCCTTTATAGTGAGCGTAATAAAAAAATGACTTGGTTTATCATTGGTTATGGCGTCATTTTACTCGTCTACTTTGCCTTTCATGTCTATAACGCCCAACACTTTTACAATTACGGCGGCAATATGCTGGGGTACTCTTTAAGTGGGGAACTCTTCTATTTAGTTCGCATGGTTATTCCATTATTTGTCATAATTATGGCTTATAAGATCAATATCAATCGAGAGCTGTTCTTGAAAATTATTGTAGGCTTAACCATTTTAGTATCTGGCAGTATTGTTGTGACAGACTTAATTGGCGTGGCTTTAGCCTCTTATGGCAGTGACTGGATTAATGGGAACTTCTTTAGCTGGTTTGATGTGAACAGTGGTTTTACGTATTGGGATACGGCGGCTAAAAGCTTCTTTTATTACGCCAATGCCGTTTCTGCTTTAGAATTACTGTTAGCACCGATTTTGTTTTACTATATGATTACGCATTTTAATTGGCGCTCAGTACTGCTAGTTGGTGTTCATTTGTGGGCAATGTTTATTTTAGGGACTAAAACAGCAACTTTAGGGGTTATTCTAGCCCTTTTTGGTTCACTAGGTATCTATTTACTATTTGTCTATTTTGATAAGGGACAACGTCTGAATAAGGCTATTTTAGCCGTTTTTTCAGTATTTATCATATTGTCGGGAGTCATTTTACCCTACTCTCCAACTTTAAATCGGCAGCAAGTGGATAATATTGTAGTTACTAGCCGCGAGGGCAGTAAAGCCGCTGCTAAAAAACGCGATGCCGTCTTAAAACAACAATTTCAAGCCGCCGCTCAAGGCACCAAAAAGGATTTAGCGCCGGTTATTAAAAATAACTATGCACAATACGGCCTACAAGCAAAATTTGTGGAGGGCGGGTATTCTTATAAAGTTGATCCACAATTTTGGTATAACATTATGATGAATTGGCCAGCAGCAGATCGGGCTAATTTTAGAAAACTAGAACAGGCACAGCTGGATCGTATCAAAGAGGTAAACAACAACAAGCTAGATAATTGGCTGGGGATTTCATATACACGAATGAACTATGCTTTTAACCTAGAAAGAGATTTTGTTTCTCAATGGTATAGTATGGGTTACATCGGCGTCTTATTGCTCGTCATGCCTTATGTCTTCTTAATGCTTTACGGCATTTATTTGATGTTAAGATACCGGCAACGATTGATGACTTATTGGAATGTGACCTTGTTATTTGGGTTAGCCTTAATTTTGAGTATTTCGTTTTATAGCGGTAACGTCTTAGACTTTTTGTCAGAATCGACAATTTTAGCCTTTGTGGAAGGCCACTTCCTATATAGTTTACGCAATGATCAAGATCGACGGGACTTCTCGCATGTTAGTTTTATTAGCGGCGGCCCTAAAAAATAAAATAAATGGTGGAAAAATGACAGACTTAAAAGTAGCAGCAGTAATTGTGACCTTTAACAAATTGGCCTTATTTAAAGAGTGCTTAGAAGCAATCCGGGCGCAGACAACACCGGTGAGCCATATAATCGTTGTGGATAATCATTCTTCAGACGGGACAGAATCCTTCTTAAAGGCCCAAGAGGATGTCTTAGTTTTACGAACGGAGACTAACTTAGGTGGGGCTGGGGGCTTTAATGCTGGGATGAAGCAATTCATGACCCAGACTGATGATGATGCGGTATGGATTATGGATGATGACACGATTCCAGTGCCGGACACGTTAGAAAAAATGTTGGCTGGTGGTGCTAAAGTTGAAGACTACGGTTTCTTATGCAGCAATGTTAAATGGACCAATGATGAACCAACATTGATGAATATTCCAAACGTTAAAAAGACAGCTTGGAATTTAATCGCTGAAAAAGGGCTAATTAATGTGGAAAGCTGCTCTTTTGTCTCGGTAATGATTCCGCGGCAAGTTGTTGAAGCTGTCGGTTATCCGATTTCAGACTTCTTTATCTGGGGGGATGATTTTGAATATACCTTGCGGATTACGATGACCAAACTGCATAAAAATGGTTATTTTGTTTCCGACAGCGTGGTTATCCACAAAATGAATCAAAATTTACCAGTGGATATTTTGACCGAAGCAGACCCTAATCGCTTAGGCCGTTTTTTCTATAACTATCGCAATTTATATTATATTTCTAAAAAACGTGGCGGCCGCTTTGTCTTCGGGCATTGGGCCCGGGCGTTAGTCACGTTAGTTAAAGTACCTTTTGTGAGTCCTAACAAACGCTTGAAACGGATGGGTTTAATTTTACATGGTTTGTTTGCGGGCATTGTGTTTAAACCGCAGATTGAATATCCTAATAAGTAGGCAAACGACGTTGTGGTCGTGAAAGGAGCAATCATGAAGTATTTAGTTGTCGGAACGGGGCTATTTGGGGCAGTTTTTGCCAATGAAGCTGTGAAACATGGGCATAGTGTGCATATGATCGAACGCCGGGACCATATTGGCGGGAATGTTTATACTGAAGAAATTGAAGGTATTCAAGTACACAAATATGGGGCACATATTTTCCATACGAGCCAAAAACGAATTTGGGACTATGTTCAACAGTTTGCGGAATTTAACCGCTATACGAATGAACCTGTCGCTAACTACAAAGGCGAAATTTATAATATGCCGTTTAACATGAACACATTTAATAAAATGTGGGGTGTGCGGACACCTGAGGAAGCACAAGCCAAAATTGAAACGCAACGGCAAGTTTTGAATGGTAAAAAGCCGACAAACTTAGAAGAACAAGCTATTTCACTGATTGGTACGGATATCTATGAGAAATTGGTCAAAGGCTATACCGAAAAACAATGGGGCCAAAAAGCTACTGATTTACCAGCCTTTATTATCCGGCGGCTGCCAGTGCGTTATATTTATGATAACAACTACTTTAATGACCCTTATCAAGGGATTCCTATTGGCGGCTATACCCAGATCATTGAAAAATTAATTGATGATCCGGCAATTTCAGTTGCTTTGAATACAGACTTTTTTGATAATAAAGCCGGCTATTTAAAAGATTATGACCGGGTTATTTATACCGGCATGATCGATCAGTTCTTTGATTACCAATTCGGAGCCTTAGCTTATCGTAGTCTGCGTTTTGAACAAGAAGTGCTAGATGTGGATAACTATCAAGGCAATGCGGTTGTAAACTACACTGATGCAGAAACACCATTTACGAGAATTATTGAACATAAGCATTTTGAATTTGGCAAAGGCCGTAAGAATAAAACCGTGATTACCCGCGAATATCCACAAGATTGGGTAAAAGGGGCAGAACCTTATTACCCGGTAAATAATCAAGTGAATGATACGCTCTTTAAAAAATATCGGGATCTATCGGAAAAAGAAGCGGCCAATGTTTTGTTCGGCGGTCGCTTAGGCCAATATAAGTACTTTAATATGGACCAAGTTATTTTGTCTGCACTACAAGCTGCGGGAAGGGAATTTAAAGACTAGAAGTTTATGAAAGTTCTTAAAAATTATCTCTGGAACGCATTTTACCAGCTCTTTTTGATTATTGTGCCGGTTATTACAATGCCTTATATTACCCGGGTGTTGGGGCAGACCAACAATGGGATTTATGCGTTTACGTATTCCAATGTTCAGTACTTTATTTTGTTAGGTAGTTTAGGGGTATCTCTTTACGGTAATCGAGAAATTGCGTATTTACGTAAAGATCGTAAAGCCACAACAGATGCGTTTTGGAGCATCTTTTTCATGCGTTTAGTCACAATTATTGTGGCGATGGTGGCTTTCTTCATCTTTTTAACGTTTACGGGGAATTACCGACCATACTACTTAGCCCAAGGGTTAGCCATTATTGCGGCCATGCTGGATGTTTCTTATTTGTTCATGGGCTTTGAAAATTTCCGAATTACCGTAATTCGAAATTTTATTGTTAAATTATTATCGTTGATTCTGATTTTTACATTAGTCAAACAGCGCAGTGATTTAACCGTTTATATTTTAATCGTCGCCGGCTCCACTTTGTTTGGCAATTTAACGTTGTGGCCTTATTTAAAACGTTACGTGGATCGGCCGATATTCAAAGATTTAACTTACAAAAAACATTTCTTAGAATCTCTAAGTCTGCTGATTCCACAAGTAGCCACTCAAGTTTATGTTTTATTAAACAAAACAATGGTGGGCTTGATGGTTTCAGTGAGTGCTTCTGGGTTTTATAACTACGCGGATAATATCACTAAGATATTACTGTCGGTGGTGACGGCAGTGGCGACAGTAATGTTGCCCCACGCCGCCAATGCCTATGCCCAAGGAGATGAGGCTGGGGTCCGTAAGTATTTATACTTAGCCTTTCAATTTGCCAGCTTTTTAGCAGTGCCTTTAGCCTTTGGACTAGCGGCGATCGCGCCTAAATTTGCGGTTTTATATTTAAGTAAAGCCTTTAGTGAGGTGGGCACGCTAATTGTTATTGAAGCGGCGGTGGTGATTTTGATTGCTTGGAGTAATGTCATTGGGATTCAATACTTAATGGCCACGCATCAAAATCGGGCATATACGATTTCAATTATCTTTGGGGCCGGGACAAATATTGTCTTGAATATTCCAATGATTATGCTGTGGCAGACGCCGGGCGCAATGGTGTCCACTGTTATCTCAGAATTTGCGGTAACCTTATATCAAATTTTTGCCATTCGTAAGCAAGTGAAAATTTCAAAGTTATTCCAAGATCAATGGAAGTACTTTTTAGGCGGTATTATCATGTTTATCGGCGTACGATTCCTACATGATCGCTGGATAATGACTTATAAACAATTAATTGTTGAAGTAGCAATTGGCATTGTAATTTATTTTGTGCTCATCTTTATTTTACGACCACAAGTTTTAAAAACAGCAAAAGACTTCTTGCGTCAGCGAAAAAAAGCATAGATTTTAAAAATAAATAAGGCTGAATGCAAAACCTTCGTTTTGTACAGCCTTATTTTTGTAAAATATTAATTTTTAGATTTTTCTTGTCGAATAAGCAACATGAATTTAGGAATCGCTAACATGCGCTTAAAACGTGTGGGTTCTTTTAATAAGCGGTAAAACCATTCTAAATGTAGATCCTGCCAAAATTTTGGTGCCCGTTTGGTTAAGCCGGATAAAACATCAAAACTACCGCCGACACCCATCCAAATACCGTTGGTCAAATGATAATTTTCTTTGATCCAAAGCTCTTGTTTGGGATAGCCTAGACCGGCAAAAACCAGTTGCGGCTGTTGGGCTTTGATGTCGGCTAAAATTTTAGTATCATCTTTAAAGTAGCCATCATGATAGCCACAAAGGTCAATACCCGGATAAGTGGTTTGAATTTTGGTAACGACTCTTGCCATGACCTCCGGCTTAGCGCCAACGAGGTAAACTTTTAAGTGCTGCTGATCGGCCTTTTTTAAAAGGGCAATCATTGTGTCGTAGCCGGTAACGCGTTCTGGTAAAGGCGTCTTCAAAGCGGTGCTTGCCTTGATTATCCCGATACCATCTGGTGTAATATAGTCAGCGGCTTTAATCGTTGTCAAATAATCTGGGTGATCTTTGGCATATAAAACGATCTCAGGATTAGCGGTCACAATAAAACGCCGATTTTTTTGCGTAATGTCTTGTTGTAGTTGTTCTAAGAATGCTCGGTTTGTTGCTTTAATAAAGGGAACGTCCATAATCTGGACTGTGGGAAAAGCCATTTGCTCACTCCTTACTGATATTGGCTTTATTATAGCAAATTTAAAATTGAAATATACTTTTGCGGAGGGATTTTTTTGAAAATATTAATCGTTAATGCTGGTAATGAAACTGGCGGTGGCCGTGCCCATATGGTGCAGTTGATTGGGGCTTTGAATAAGTTAGAGGATACACAGGCTGAATTGTTGGTGTTTGAAGATAGTGCGGTCGCCCAAATGGCCAGAGAGCATCATGTTAAAACGACGATTATTGCTCAAAAATCACAATTAGATACGAGTGTTGTTAAGCAGTATCAACAATTTGTGATTGATCATCATTTTGATATTGTCCATACCCATGGCCCTAGAGCGAATGTATTGACGCGCATGATTTATAAAAAAATTCCAGCAACTTGGGTGGTCACCGTACATAGTGAACCAAAAGTAGATTTTCCTAAGGGTGGTCTGAAAGGCAAGCTCTTTTATAAGTTAAATGTTGGTGCGTTGAAACGGGCGAAACATTTATATTTGATCACAAACTATTTTCATGATGAATTGGCCAGTTATGGTATTAAAGATGACGAAATGACGCCAATTTTTAATGCGATTAACTTCTTTGAGGCGCCTGTTGATAAGACTGCCCATGAGACTTTTAATATTTTGAATGTGGCGCGGGTAACGTATGTTAAGAATCAAGCGCTCTTATTAAGTGCCTTAGCTAAAGTTAAGTTTGATTATCGGGTGACAATTTTAGGGGATGGCCCTTTGGAAGCAGACTTAAAAGCCCAAGCTAAGATTTTGGGGATTGAAGATAAAACGGATATTGCCGGTTTTACAGAGAATACCAAGCCTTACTATGAAAAAGCAGACTTGTTTGTTTTACCATCAACTTCAGAAGGGTTTCCCACGGTGCTACTGGAGGCTGCCAACTATGAATTGCCGGCTATTGCGACGAATGTAGGCTCTGATGAAGTGGTGATTCCCAATGCTGATATTGGCTGGATTTTCAAAACTGGGGATGAAGCTGGTTTGATTAAGTGCTTAAATGAGGCCTATGATGAATATCAATCCGGAATTTTGGCGAATCGGGGCCGATCATTTAAGACATTTGCGGCCAATAATTTTTCAGCGGATCATTTAGCCAAAAAAATGGTGACGTTATATCAAGCCGCACAAGATTAGCAGTTTGTGAATTTGTAAAAAAATAGTAAAGCGGTATAATGATATAAAATTTACTGAACTCAATTTTGTAATCTATAAGGAGTATCATTGATATGTATAACTATCCTGACGACAGCTTAGCATTGCACACCGACTTGTATGAGATCAACATGATGTTAACCTACTGGCAAAAGGGGATTTCTGAACGTCATGCGGTTTTTGAATCTTATTTTAGAAAAAATCCGTTCGGCAGCGGCTATGCCATTTTTGCCGGATTAGAACGGGTGATTCGTTACGTTCAAGGCTTACATTTCACAGATTCAGATATCGCTTATTTAAAAGAAGTCGAAGATTATCCGGAAGCTTTTTTAGATTATTTAAAAAATTTGAAATTCACCTGTACGATTCGCTCAGCAGTTGAAGGCGATTTGGTGTTTAATAATGAACCGATTTTCCAAGTGGAAGGCCCATTGGCACAGTGCCAACTAGTGGAAACGGCAATTTTGAATATCTTGAACTATCAGACATTGATTGCAACCAAAGCGGCTCGGATTAAGTCCGTTACTGGTGACGATCCAGTTATGGAATTTGGTTCTCGGCGGGCACAAGAGTTAGATGCGGCGATTTGGGGCACAAGAGCAGCTTATATCGGCGGCTTTGATGCGACGAGTAATGTGCGGGCAGGCAAAATGTTTGGCATGCCAATTTCTGGGACCCACGCCCACTCTTTAATTCAGACATACCGCAGTGATTATGAAGGCTTTAAAGCTTATGCGCAAACCCATCATGACTGTGTCTTTTTAGTAGATACTTACGATACTTTACGCAGTGGGGTACCAAGTGCGATTAAAGTTGCTAAGGAAATGGGCGATGCCATTAATTTCCAAGGGGTGCGGATTGATTCTGGGGATATGGCTTATATTTCCAAACGGGTTCGCCAACAATTAGATGCTGCTGGGTTTACAGAGGCCAAAATTTATGCGTCTAATGATCTCGATGAAAAAACGATTCAGAACTTAAAAATGCAAGGGGCTAAGATTGACGTCTGGGGCATTGGCACGAAACTGATTACAGCATTTGATCAACCGGCTTTAGGTGCGGTCTATAAATTAGTTTCAATTGAGGACAGCAATGGTGAGATGGTCGATACGATCAAACTATCCAGCAATGCTGAAAAGGTGTCAACACCGGGCTTAAAACAAGTTTGGCGAATTACGAATAATTTGAAAGATGGCAAATCAGAAGGGGACTACATCGCATTATGGCATGAAGATCCTCGACTACAGTCCGAATTATTCATGTTCCATCCAACGTATACTTATATTAATAAAATTCTAAAAGACTTTACGGCGCGGCCATTATTGCAGACGATTTTTGACAAAGGGACATTAGTGTATCAATTGCCAGATTTACAAGCAATCCGGGCTTATCGTCAACAGAATTTAGATTCCTTATGGGATGAATACAAACGAGATTTGAATCCGCAAGAGTATCCAGTGGATTTATCCAAGCGTTTGTGGGATCATAAAATGGATTATATTCAGAAGGTACGTAACAAAGTAGCTCGAGAAACCGGGGCTAGAGATTAGAAGAGGTGTGGTCTGATGCGGCCTTTACAAAAAGAAATTATTGCGGTAGAAAAAGTGAAACCGGTTATTGATCCTGAACAAGAAATTCGGCGCTCGATTGATTTTTTGAAAGCTTATCTCAAAAAAACGGGTTTAAAGTGCTATGTTTTAGGGATTTCTGGCGGCCAAGATTCCACGTTAGCTGGAAAGTTGACGGAATTAGCAGTCACTGAATTACGGGCAGAAACGAAGGATCCTGAGTATCAATTTATCGCTGTACGCTTGCCCTATGGTGCCCAAGCTGATGAACAAGATGCCATGGATGCGATTGCCTTTATGCAGGCGGATCAAGTAATGCACGTCAATATTAAAGCAGCGGTTGATGCTTTAGCGCAAGCATTAACAGATAACCAATTGACTATCAGTGATTTTAATAAAGGGAACATTAAAGCCCGGGTACGGATGACCGCTCAATTTGGCATTGCTGGCCAAATGAAGGGGGTCGTTGTGGGAACTGATCATGCGGCTGAAAACATTACCGGTTTTTATACAAAATTCGGGGATGGTGCTGCAGATGTGACCCCATTGTATCGCTTAAATAAGCGGCAAGGTAAGGCAATGTTGCAAGCTTTAGATGCACCGAAACATCTCTATTTAAAAGCGCCCACTGCTGATTTAGAAGAAGATCGGCCAGCTTTGCCAGATGAAACGGCATTGGGGTTAACATATAATCAGATTGATGATTATTTAGAAGGTAAAACCATTGATCCAGCGGCTGCTGAAAAATTAGAACAAATTTATTTGCGTTCCCAACATAAGCGTCATTTACCAATTACTGTATTTGATGATTTTTGGAAAACGGAATAATTAGTTGCATAAAATAGATTTAATAGGCTATAATGTGATTAAATCATAGGGGAGTAACTGGCGGGACCACCGCGGTAACATCGTCAACAAGAGTTTGTACTCTGGTGTTATCATAATTAGTGAGACTTGTGTGTTAGGCGATAGGCGGCACATGAGTCTTTTTTTGCCTATTGCCTGTAAAAGAAGTTATAGACGAAAGGAAGTTTAGTTGAATGGCTGAACAAAAAACAGATCAAGGACCAAAGTATTACGCCCAATCTGCTGAAGATGTTTTAAAACAATTTCAGAGTACCGCACAGGGGTTAAGCGACGCGGAGATTCAAAAACGTTTGGAAAAATATGGCCCTAATGCTTTAGCAGAGGGCAAACGGAAAACCAAAATACAACGTTTTTTCGATCAATTCAAAGACTTTATGATTATTGTCTTATTGGTAGCTGCTGTAATTTCAGGTGCGGTGGCGCAAGAATGGGCCGATGCACTAATTATCTTAGCCGTTGTTTTGATCAACGCCTTTATGGGTGTGATCCAAGAATCAAAAGCTGAAGAAGCCATTGATGCTTTAAAAGAGATGGCCACCCCAGAAGCGCGGGTGCGGCGGAATAATGCCGTGAGCTCGGTCAGCAGTGAAAAACTCGTTCCCGGAGATATCGTTTTACTAGAAGCCGGTGACGTTGTCCCTGCAGACTTACGTTTAATTGAAGCCGCTTCTTTAAAGATTGAAGAAGCCGCATTAACCGGGGAATCTGTACCCGTTGAAAAAGATCTTAATGCCACTATTGCTGAAGATGCGCCTTTAGGTGATCGGGCCAATATGGCTTACATGAATAGTAATGTGACTTACGGCCGTGGGGTCGGAGTTGTTGTCGGGACAGGGATGCATACCCAAGTCGGGCAAATCGCAGGGATGTTAAACAGTGCTAAAGAAAATAGCACCCCATTACAAGATAATTTAAATTCACTTGGTAAAACATTAACCATTTTAATTTTGATTATTGCTGCAATTATGTTTGTTGTCGGCTTTGCACGTGGTGAAGCCAGCTGGATTGACATGTTGTTAGTCTCTATCTCCTTAGCCGTTGCAGCGATTCCAGAAGGCTTACCAGCGATTGTCACCATTATTTTGGCCCTGGGGACGCAAAAGATGGCCAAGCGTAGTGCTTTAGTCCGTAAGCTACCTGCTGTGGAAACTTTAGGAAGCACAGATATTATTGCATCTGATAAGACAGGGACGTTAACGATGAACCAAATGACCGTTGAAAAAGTTTATACAAATGGTCAATTACAAGAAGCTAGCGCGGATATTGCGACAGATAATACCACATTACGGGTTATGACGATGAGCAATGACACGCAAATTCAAACAGATGGCAAGTTATTAGGGGATCCAACCGAAACAGCTTTAGTTCAATATGGGTTTGATCATGAGTTTAATGTGTCTGACGTTGTTGCAGGGGAACCTAGAGTTGCGGAAGTTCCATTTGATTCTGAACGTAAATTGATGACAACTGTACACCAATTAGCAGACGGCAAATTATTTGTGGCTGTTAAAGGGGCACCAGATCAATTGCTGAAACGGGTAACGCAAATCGAAAAAGACGGGCAGTCCGTACCTGCAGACGATGCCGCAAAACAAACGATTTTAGAAGTGAATACAAGCTTAGCTAAAAACGCATTACGGGTTTTGGCGATGGCTTATAAGTTTATTGATACATTGCCAGATGAAATCTCTAGCGATAGTTTAGAAAATGATTTGATTTTCTCTGGTTTAGTCGGGATGATTGATCCAGAACGGCCAGAAGCTAAAGATGCCGTAGCTAAAGCAAAATCTGCGGGTATCCGGCCAATCATGATCACTGGGGACCATCAAGTTACAGCAGAAGCAATTGCCGTTCGACTCGGCATTGTGGAACCAGGACATGACGAAGCCGTGATTACTGGGGCTGAATTAGATGACATGGACGAGAAAACATTTGATGAAAAAGTGGATCAATATTCCGTTTATGCCCGAGTTTCCCCGGAACATAAAGTGCGTATTGTCAGCGCTTGGCAAGCCAAAGGTAAAGTTGTTGCAATGACTGGGGACGGGGTTAACGATGCACCGGCCTTGAAGTCTGCAGATATTGGGATCGGCATGGGGATCACCGGGACTGAAGTTTCTAAAGGGGCCAGTGATATGGTCTTAGCCGATGATAACTTTGCGACAATTGTCGTCGCCGTTGAAGAAGGCCGAAAAGTCTTTGCCAATATTCAAAAATCAATTCAATACTTGTTATCTGCCAACTTAGGGGAAGTTTTAACTTTATTTATGATGACCTTAATGGGTTGGGATATTTTAAAACCAGTACAATTACTGTGGATTAACTTAGTAACAGATACTTTCCCAGCAATCGCCTTAGGGGTAGAACCAACTGAACCTGGGATTATGGACCGGAAACCTCGAGGTCGAAATTCGAACTTCTTCTCCGGTGGGGTAGCCTCTTCAGTGCTATACCAAGGTATTTTAGAAGGTCTATTGACACTAGGTGTTTATCTCTGGGCTATCAATTTCCCAGTGCATACAACGCAAGCTGAGATTCATGCGGATGCCTTAACGATGGCCTATGCAACCCTTGGCTTAATCCAGCTATTCCATGCCTTTAACGTCAAATCCATTCACCAATCACTATTCTCAATTCATCCATTCGCCAACAGAGCCTTTAATCTATCCATCTTAGGCTCCTTCATCTTACTAGGGGCAACCATTGCGATCCCAGGATTTAACAGCCTGTTCCACGTAACCACTTTAAATCTTGTCCAATGGTCCGCCGTCTTAACCGCCGGCATCGCCATCTTAGTTATTGTTGAAATTGTAAAATTTGTTCAGAGAAGAATGGGCAGAGAATAAAACAGAGCGTGACAAGCTACGGTTTGACAATGCACATAACCTAGCCTTACGACATAAGCCCGAACTCGGCTTGTGAGTAAGGCGTAGTTATGTAAATTGTCAGTAGCTTGGAACGCGTTTAGAGCGCGAACTAGAGCGGGAAAGCCTCGAGCACTAACCTAGACCTGTGCCGTAAGTAGGTTTTCGCTTCACAAAAAAAGCTTTGAGAGTTTAATTTTCTCAAAGCTTTTTTGTTTTCGGTTAAAATAACCTCCTTTTAAACTGACTTAGGTTATAATTACTCTTGTGTCATAAAAAGGAGGAAATAATGTGACAACAAATCAGCATTTAGTAATTATCTCTTTGGATTCGCTAGGTTACTTGGATATTCGAGATCATTTAAGTGAATTACCAATTTTAAATAAATTATTTCAGCGGGGCACTTGGGTTAAATCAGTAACGGGCATCTATCCCACCTTAACCTATCCGTCGCATACCACTATTATCACCGGGCAATACCCAAAAACCCACGGTATTGTTAATAATACGTTGATTCAGCCCAATCGGCCGTCTCCGGATTGGTATTGGTACCAAAAACGCGTCAAATCACCGACATTGTACGATTTAGCGCGTAAAAAAGGACTAACAACAGCCGCCTTTTTATGGCCGGTTACTGCCGGCAGCAAAATTACTTATAATTTGGCAGAAATCTTTCCGAATCGCATCTGGACAAATCAAGTTTTAGTTTCTTTAAAAGCCAGCTCGCCTTTATTTCTATTAGAAATGGATCGTAAATATGGCAAATTACGCAAAGGGATTCAACAGCCCGAGCTGGATACGTTCATCACGGCTTGTGCGGTGGATACGATAACGCACAAAAAGCCCAATTTAACATTGATTCATCTTGTGGACATGGACAGTATGCGGCATCGTTATGGTGTGCGTTCTAAAGAAGCCATGGCCGCTTTAAAACGACTGGATCAGCATGTGGGGCAAATTGTTGCGGCAACAAAAGCAGCAGGCACCTACAAAGATACAAACTTTGTCATTTTAGGCGATCATTATCAAATTAATGTTTCTAAAATGATCCATCTGAACACATTATTTGCCCAAAAAGGCTGGTTGACACCTAGGGCCGATCAAACTTTTGAAAAAGATTGGCAAGTGATGGCCAAAACTTGTGACGGCTCAACTTATATTTATACCAAACCTGATTTCACTGAAAAAGCGCAGCTGCAAAGTTTATTAACGACGGTGACTGGCGTGGAGAAGCTTTACACCGGCACACAAGCCGCAAAACGAGGGGCCGATCCAAACTGTACGTTCATGTTGGAAGCTAAAGCGGGTTATTACTTTACCGATGAAAGTCACCGGCCGCAAATTGTGGAAGATGTTGAGCCTCAAAGTCTAGGTCAGCCAGATCGTTATCACGGCGTGCATGGCTATGATCCTGATAAAAAAGATTATCAAACAACAATTTGTTTCAGTGGGCCGGCGATTCAGGCTGGACAAACCGTAGATCAAGCCCAGCTCGTTGATGAAGCCCCTACTTTTGCGCGGCTTTTAGGCTTACAATTTCCCGAACCTCTAGCAGGGCAGTGCATTGACGCTGTCTTTAAAGATTAGGGGGCGGCTTATGAAATTTACGAAACCACAGTGGAGCTGGATTTTTTACGATTGGGCCAATTCTGGCTATGGTATCATTGTTACCACCGCTGTTTTACCAGTCTATTTCAAATCTGTTGCGCAAAGCAGCGGGGTTAGTGCGGCCAATGCCACGGCTTATTGGGGCTATGCCAATAGTTTTGGAACATTATTAGTTTCTATTTTGGCGCCGATTTTAGGGGCGATGGCAGATTATCCACAATCTAAAAAACGGTTGTTAAATATTTTTGCTTTTGTCGGTATTTTGATGAATCTTGGGTTAGCCCTTGTTCCGCCAAGTTATTGGCAGTGGCTGATTGTAGTCTACATTTTATCGATTATTGGTTATTCTGGTGGGAATCTATTTTATGATAGTTTCTTAACCGATGTGGCAGATAATCGCACGATGGATAAGCTATCTTCTTACGGTTATGGTTTTGGCTATTTAGGTGGCGTGATCGCCTTTATTTTGTTTTTGAGCCTACAATTAACCGGTGGCTTTGGCCATTTATCAGCCTATGGTGTGGCGCGTTGGAGTTTTGTCTTATCTGCAAGTTGGTGGGCACTTTTCTTCATCCCAATTTTAAAAAATGTACATCAAGTTTATGCTTTGCCGGCAACCAAGCGGCCCGTAAGAGATAGTTTAAAACGGGTTTTTGAAACGTTACGGCACATTCGGCAATACAAAGGCGCAGCTTGGTTTTTAGTCGCTTACTTCTTCTATATTGATGGGGTAGATACGATATTTACGATGGCCACATCAATTGGTATGGATATGGGGATAGGGACCTCGACCTTGATGATTGTGTTGCTGGTAGTACAGTTAATTGCCTTCCCATTTTCATTACTTTATGGTTGGCTGGCGAACAAAACTTCCGCTCGAACCGGTATCTTTGTCGGTATTTTGATCTATTTAGGAATTTGTTTGTATGCTTTACGATTGACAACAGTTACGGACTTTTGGATTTTAGCAATCTTAGTCGGTACCAGTCAAGGTGGGATTCAGGCATTAAGTCGCTCTTATTTTGGGAAATTAATTCCGAAAGAATCCGGCAGTGAATTCTTTGGTTTTTACAATATTTTAGGTAAATTCTCAGCGGTCATGGGCCCTATTTTAGTGGGGATTGTCACGCAAATTACTGGACGTTCAACAATTGGTGCCGCTTCTTTGAGTATTTTATTCATTATTGGTTTAATTCTTTTTGCGCTACTCCCAAAATTGACAGGTAAAGATGCATAAAAATACAGTGAACGTGCCGGTTCCTTTTTCATTGTCGCGTCACTTTTGGTATACTATTTAATGGAGGGTTTTTACTATGAATAAAACACAGCAAAGAACAATGCGCTATGCACAGTTAATTAATGGCATGATCCAAAATTTAGAAGATAATCAAACGGATTTGAATAGCGATTATGAACGCTTAAAAGAAGCTATTGAAGCAGACAAAGTTGCCGATATCACGTCCGATGATTATTGGACCATTCAAGAGAATTTTCAAAAGGGCACAGATAGTTACAAAGATCAGCTGCAAAAGCTAAAAAGAGGCCAAGCACCCGCAAAATTGATGGGCACCCATCATTTGCTCTTGGATGCTTATGAAGAATTCGTTGACGGCTGTCAAGATATGGTAGATAGCATGTTAGATGATCGAACGGTTGATTCGGAAAAATTTCTGATGGCGGAACAAGCACAAGATACAGCTACAGATAAAATTAGTAAGTATATTCAAAAAATTACACAATTAATTTAGGACGTTTTACTAAGAGGCTGTGGGTGAAAGATAATTTTACCCCGGCCTCTTAGTGTATTGATGATTTGGAGGTTAGAATGTGAAACGAATGCTGGTGTTTATTGCCGCATTACTGGCTTTTTTGGTGGCGGCCTTTTTTATGACCGGAAAAACCAGTCAAAAAATAGCAGAAACTCCGACAGTGGGTATTTTGCAGTTAACGAGCCATCCCGCACTGGATGCCATTCATAAAGGGATCGTGTCTGAGTTGGCCAAGGCAGGTTATTCTGAAAAAAAACATACTTTGAAGATCGACTTTCAAAATGCTGAAAACGATCAAAGTAATTTAAAAACGATGAGTGAACGCTTCAAAGATGAAAATGTGGATGTGATGGTCGGCATTGCCACCCCAGCGGCGCAAGCGTTAGCTGATGTAACCACCACAACTCCGATTGTATTAGGGGCAGTGACCGATCCCATGGGCGCTGGTTTAGTTAAGCATAACAAAAAGCCAGGGGCCAATATTACCGGCGTTTCAGATCAGGCCCCAATTAAAGCCCAATTAGATCTGATTAAGCAAATCATGCCGAATTTGAAAACATTAGGCGTTTTATCCACCTCTAGTGATGATTCAGCCCAAACCCAAGTCCGTAAGCTAAAAGCAATTGTGGCTAAAGATCCGCAATTGACTTTAAAAACGTATACGGTTACGTCCACCAATGATGTGAACCAAGTGGCCGGTACAATGGTAAATGAAGTAGATGCCGTTTATGTTCCTACAGATAATACGATTGCCAGTGCCATGCAGACGTTGGTTCAAGTGGCCAATTCTAAAGACAAACCGGTCTTTCCAGCGGTGGATACGATGGTTGAAGATGGTGGTTTAGCGACAATTAGTATTAATCAATACCGTTTAGGCCAAGAAACTGGGAAAATGGTGGCGGCGATTTTGAAAGGCCAATCAACACCAGCAACGACCCCCATTAACTTCATTCAGACGGGGGATCTTGTAATTAATTTAAAAGCAGCTCAAAAATTAAATATTCAAATACCGCAAAACTTAATTGATCAGGCGAAGGCAAAGGGGGAATTGATTCAATGAGTATGATCGTTTCCGCCATTGGCCAAGGCCTGTTGTGGAGTATTTTAGGCATTGGTTTATTTTTAACATTTAGAATTTTAGATTTTCCAGATATGACCGTTGAAGGCACTTTTCCTTTTGGTGCCGCGGTCGCCGTCGCCTTAATTAGTCACGGCTTTTCACCGATGTTTGGCTTATTAGGGGCCTTTATTGCCGGCCTGTTAGCAGGTCTGACAACAGGCTTATTATATACAAAGGGCCATGTCCCTATTTTACTGGCCGGTATTTTAGTTATGACCGCCTTGTATTCCATTAATTTGCGGGTTTTAGGCCGCAGTAATTTATCTTTATTAAACAAGCCAAATTTATTTGAAGCACCCTTTTTAAAACAACTGCCGCCTTATTTTGACAGTATTATTTTGGGCCTAATTTTTTGTGTCATTGTTGTATTATTAGTGATCTGGTTTTTACAAACCGATTTAGGCCAAGCCTTTATTGCTACCGGTGATAATGAGAATATGGCCCGTTCTTTAGGCATTCATACCGATAATATGAAAATTATGGGCTTGATGGTGGCTAATGGCTTCATCGGGTTGGCCGGTGGTTTAATTGCGCAAAATAATGGCTACGCCGATGTGAATATGGGTGTGGGGGTTATCGTCATTGGACTGGCTGCGATTATTATCGGTGAAGTGGCATTTGGTAATTTGACCTTAAATCAGCGGTTAGTCGCAACGATTTTAGGGAGTATTATTTATCGCTTTGTCTTGCTGGTTGTATTGGCATTAGGCTTTAGTACCAATGATTTAAAGCTTATTTCGGCCATTGTCTTGGCGTTAGCCTTGATGCTGCCAGCGGTTGAAAAGAGACTGCATTTACGGCGGGCAATGCGTAATAGTATGCGTACTTAAAAGATAAGATTCGGTAAAATGGGTTTACATTATTAAAATAAAATGACAAAATAATTAAAAGTTAATAAATAGAGGTTTTTTATGGATAGCAAGATTACAAATTTAACGATTAAACAGTTAACAAATTATCGAAAACCGCAAATTAATGCAGTTTTAGGTTTATTAGCAGAAGGCAACACCGTACCATTTATTGCCCGTTATCGTAAGGAACGCACGGGTTCTTTAGATGAAGTCCAAATTCGAGAGATTGAACAGACCTATAATCGGTTAGAAAGTTTAGAAAAGCGTCGGGATGAAGTGCTCAGAGCGATTGCTGAACAAGACAAACTTTCACCAGACTTAAAACAAAAACTGGAAGCCGCTGATAAACTTCAAGTGATTGAAGATCTTTATTTACCTTATAAGAAAAAACGGCGTACAAAAGCAACGATTGCTAAGGAGAATGGGTTGGAACCGTTTGCGGCCTATTTATTAGCCCAGTCAGTGACGACTACGGCTGAATTACAGCAGCAAGCAACAAAATATATTGATGCTGACAAAGCTTTACCCGATATTGAAGCCGTCTTTGCAGGGGCGCATGAGATTATTGCAGAATTTGTTTCAGATGATGCAGATTTACGTCAATGGGTCCGGACATTTACGGAACGTAACGGGCAATTAGAGAGTACTGTTAAAGATAAAACAGCCGATGAAAAGGGCGTTTACGAACTTTACTATAATTTTAGTGAACCTGTGGGCCAGTTAGTTTCACATCAAGTTTTAGCCATTAATCGGGGCGAAAAAGAAGGCATCTTAAAAGTTAACTTAGTTGTTGCCCCAGAGCGTATTCAGTGGCACTTAGACCAACGTTATTTAAAGAAACCAGACAGCCCAGCTAAAACTGATGTACAAACAGCCATTTGGGATGGATATCAACGGTTTATCGCCCCAGCGATTACCCGGGAAATACGGGCGGCTTTAAAAACGATGGCTGATACAAAGGCAATTTCGGTCTTTGGCGAAAATTTAAAACATCTATTATTACAGCCACCAATGAAAGGCCGAGTTGTTTTAGGGTTTGATCCGGCATATCGGACAGGCTGTAAATTAGCAGTTGTCGATGGTACTGGGAAATTTTTGGACAAGTTAGTGATCTATCCCCATAAACCAGCTGCTGCCGACAAACGAAAGGCAGCCTTTGACTTATTCAAAGATTTTGTTGAAAAATATCAAGTGGCCATGGTGGCGATCGGTAATGGTACGGCCAGCCGGGAATCGGTGGAGTTTGTCGTTGAGGTTTTGAAAACATTAAAACGACAAGTCTACTATGTGGTAGTTAATGAAGCCGGCGCTTCGGTGTATTCAGCTAGTGACAACGCCCGGGCCGAATTTCCAGAATTACATGTCGAAGAACGTAGCGCTGTCAGTATTGCCCGGCGGTTACAAGATCCCTTGGCAGAACTTTTAAAAATTGAACCTAAAGCCGTCGGTGTGGGCCAATATCAGCACGATGTTTCGCAAAAAGATTTGAGCGCGCAGTTAGATAATGTGGTTGAAGATGTGGTTAATAATGTGGGGGTTAACTTAAATACAGCCAGCCCTGAATTGCTATTGCATATTTCTGGTTTAACTAAAACAACGGCACAAAATATTGTGACCTTTAGAAACGAACAAGGTCGATTTGATTCTCGAAAAGCGTTGAAGAAGGTACCGCGCTTAGGGCCTAAAGCATTTGAGCAGGCTGTAGGTTTCTTGCGGATTATGAATGGCAGCGAACCGCTGGATAATACGGATATTCATCCGGAAAGTTATCCCGTGGCTAAAGCTTTAGTGCAAGATTTAGGTTCAGATATGCAGCAATTGGGGACACCCGCATTGCAAACGGCATTGGCCCAAGTGAATTTACCGCAAATGGCGGAGAAATTAGCCGTTGGTCCAGAGACGTTGGCGGATATCACCACGAGTTTAGCCAAGCCTGGTCGTGATTTACGGGATGATGTCCCGGCGCCTTTATTACGGCAAGATGTGCTGACGATTGAGGATTTAAAACCAGGCATGAGTTTGCAAGGCACCGTACGTAATGTTGTAGATTTTGGCGCCTTTGTAGATATTGGTGTGAAGCATGACGGTTTAGTGCATATTTCACAACTGAAAAAGGGTTTTGTCAAAAAACCGAGTCAAGTAGTCTCTGTCGGCGATATTGTAAATGTTTGGGTCTTAGATGTAGATTTGAAACGGCAGCGGGTACAATTGACGATGATTGATCCAATTCAGCAAAAAGATGGCACGAATCGTGACTGATGAAGACTTAACGCAGCTCGTACAGCAGGTTTCGCAGCAGTATTTTCAAAAGCCATTTTTGCACCAAGCTGTTTTTAATAACCGGTTGCAAACTACGGGTGGTCGGTATCATTTACAAGATCATCATATTGATATTAACCCGAAACTATTGCAATATTATGATCAGACGGTTTTGGTTGGCGTGATCAAACACGAATTATGTCATTACCATCTGCATCTTTTAGGGTTGCCTTATCAGCACCGTAGTGTACAATTTAAACAACTGCTGTCAGAGGTAAAAGGCCTTGTTTATACCCCACCGATGCCTAAAAAAGGGCAAAAATTAGTGGTGTATCAGTGTCAGCGCTGTTTGACGCCTTATTATCGACAGCGGCGTTTGAATCCAGAACGTTATCGTTGCCGTAAATGCGGTGGGCAGTTAGTATTTCTAAAAGTGATTCAAAAAATAAATTGATTTAATAGGAGGCTCTCACAATGGAACAAATTAAAATTGGTATGCTTGGTTTAGGCACTGTCGGTAGCGGTGTTGTTCAAATTATTCAAGAACATCAGGAAAAGATTTCGCAAATTACCGGTCGCCATTTGGAAGTTAAACGGGTGGCTGTTCGTAATGTTGCGGCTCATAAAGATGAATTTAAGGATATTGAATTAACCACTGATGTGAATGCAGTGTTAAACGATCCTGAAATCCCAATTATTGTTGAAGTTATGGGATCTATCCAACCAGCCATGGACTATATTGTCCAAGCTTTAGAAAACGGCAAAAATGTCGTAACTGCTAATAAGGATTTGATTGCCCAACACGGTAGCGAGTTAGTTAAAATCGCCAAGAAAAATAATGTAGATCTTGTTTATGAAGCCAGCGTTGCTGGGGGGATTCCGATTTTACGGACAATCGTCAACAGTTTTGCAGCAGATCAAATTGAAGATGTTAAAGGCATTGTCAATGGGACAACGAATTATATTATGACGCAGATGGTAACGAAGGGGATGACTTATCAAGCCGCCCTAAAATCTGCTCAAGAATTAGGTTTTGCTGAAAGCGATCCAACTAATGACGTAGAAGGTATTGATGCGGCTTATAAGATGATTATCTTAACGCAATTTGCTTATGGTACAAATGTGAAGCTGTCTGACCTAACTGTAGAAGGCATTAGTAAAATTGATGCTGCAGATATTAAACAAGCCCGGACGATGGGTTATACTATGAAATTAGTCGGTGAATCTGCGGAAATTAATGGCCAACTAGCAGTTTCTGTTGCCCCTGCATTAGTGCCGTTGGAGCATCCTTTGGCAACAATTCAAAATGAAAATAATGCGGTCTTAGTTAAAGGCGCTGCTGTCGGTACAACGATGTTTGTAGGCCCTGGCGCTGGGAAGATGCCAACGGCCAATAGTGTCTTAAGCGATATTATTGCGGTGACTAAAAATATTATTTTAGGCACAACGGGTAACACGTTTAATGGGTATCGGCAAAAGGCAGAATTAGCAACACCGGATATGGTAGTTGCCCCTTATTATTTAGCATTAAAGATTCCGGATATTCCAGGACAACTTTTGAAGTTAACCCATATTCTGACAGAAGCAGATACTTCAGTGAAGCAAGTCGTTCAAACGGAGACTGACGGTGAATACGCTCGGGTTGTGGTGATTACCCACAAAACAAGTTTAGCGAAATTACAAGAAATTCAAAAAGAAATTAAGGCAGATGGTGCGATCAGCTTGATTTCTTGCTACAAAGTGCTGGAGGCTTCAAAATGAAGATCATTGCACCAGCAACATCTGCTAATTTAGGGCCAGGTTTTGATTCATTAGGGATTGCTTTAAATAGTTATTTAGTGGTTGAAGTGTTGGAACCGTTAGAAAATTGGTTAGTGGATCATGAGTTTGGCAGCAATGTGGCCAATGATCGCAATAATTTAGTCGTGCGGACAGCACTGTCAATCAATCCAGAATTAAGTCCCAGACATTTGAAAGTGACCTCCACGATTCCTTTAGCCCGAGGCTTAGGCAGCAGCAGTTCCGCGATTGTAGCAGGACTGTTGTTAGCTAATGAACTGGGCCAAATGAATTTAGATCAGACGATGCTGTTGCAATTAGCCACCCGTTTAGAAGGTCATCCCGATAATGTTGCCCCGGCCGTATTAGGTGATTTTGTCGCCGCAACTTATGACGAAGACTGGTGTGATGCGCTACAGCTGCCTTATCCTAAGCTGAGCTTTATCGCATATATTCCCAATGTGGAGTTACGGACTAAAGAAAGCCGTGAAGCGTTGCCTGAGAAATTTGCTTACCGCAAGGCTGTTCACGGCGCTTCAGTGGGTAATGTGTATGTGGCTGCTGTGGCAAAACAAGATATTGATGTTATCGGTCGGATGATGGTAAAAGATGAGTTTCATGAAGGCTATCGTCGGAAATTAGTACCGGATTTGGATAGAATTAGAACTGTTTTACAGCATACAGCACATGTGGGTACTTACCTCAGTGGTGCAGGGCCAACGGTTATGACTGTGGCAACGCAAGCACAAACCGCAGCTGTTGTCGCTGCTTTAAAGGCAGAACCGCAGTTGGACGGTGAGGTTCGAGTTATGTCAATTGACCGTCTTGGTGGTCGAGTTATTAATTGATTTTGATTTGTTGTTGACAGAGTTGGATTTGTTAGAATATAATTGTAATTGTGCTTATTTCAAGTGCAATTACAACTTGCGGGCGTGGCGGAATGGCAGACGCGCAAGATTAAGGATCTTGTGGGGAATAATCCCCGTGGAAGTTCGAGTCTTCTCGCCCGCATCAGTTTGAAGTACGTTTATATGGTGTCTTTGACCTTTTGAGGTTGAAGGCTTTTTTTATGCCAATAATTTAGTAACGATGATAAAGCAGCATTTACTTTAAATAAAATATGACCGGTAGTCATTGATTTTCTTGCGAGAAGGGATTATACTGTTTTTCGAGGTGAAAATCATGGGTAAACGTGAAGATAATGCAAAACAAACCCGCGCTAAGTTACTGGATACTGCGGATCGGTTGATCGTCAAAGATGGTTATGAACGTGTTTCTGTCGATAGTATTGTGAAGGCGAGTGGGATCGCTAAGGGCACCTTTTATAACTATTTTAAACGTAAAGAAGATCTAATATTTGAACTCAGTAAACATCGGTTTGCCAACTTGATCGGGTCGCGTGATACTGGAAATCAGGATGCAGTTACCAGTATCAGTGCTTATTTAGAAGAATTCATGACTGTAATCGCCAATTCTAAAATCGAACTTGCGCGGCAATGGGTGCGATATGTTTCCGCTAGCGACGCGAATAAGGATAAGTGGCAGTTGGATGTTGATTCTTTGGAACGGTTCATTCAACAACTGATTCGCGAAGATAAACTGAGTGCCAAAACGCCACATTACGTGCTAGCAGAAACCTTACTGACACAGATGTATGGTATTATTTTAAGCTGGTGCATTGATCCGAAAGCGATCGATCCAATACAGCGGACACAGCAGTTCTGCACGCAACAACTAGAGCTGCTTGTCAACCCTTATCAATGAAGTTAAGTCACCATCAAGGATGATGGTGTTGTCTTTTTCTAAAAATATGACCATTAGTCATATAAAAAGGATAGGTATAACAAAAGTAGAGATGCTATTTTTGATAGTGCGGATACAAATGTCACAGTTGCATCAATGCCGGGGATGGTTCCAGTGAGATCCAGGTGGTTCTTAGAAAGACACTGATCGCAAGTGCTGTGATATTGCCAAACTATACAATCGAAGATCGGTATTTAGAACGAACAACGACAAAGTTCAACGATTAGTTGTAACAAATAATGCAATACTCAGAGGAGATTTATATGCAAATGAAAAATCGTACGATGTTAAAATTATCAATTCTACTTGTGTCAGTGATTACTGCCTCAGCACCTGCAATTAATGCCAATATTCCGGTATTAGCAAAAGCTTTTCCGAATGTGCCATTGACACAAGTTGAGTTGTTGACCACTATTCCATCATTCTTTTTGATGTTGGCATTGTTGATCAGTGATCGAATTGCACGGAAAATTGGCATCAAAAATACCGTTATCCTTGGCGTAACGCTTACTGCAATTGCTGGCCTTGCCCCGCTAATCATCAATCGTTTTTGGCTTTTGATGCTCTCACGTGCGGCTTTTGGCTTTGGAGTGGGCTTATTTAATTCGCTATTGGTCGTTATCATCAGTTATTTTTTTCAAGGGCAAGAGCGCTCACAAACAATTGGTTTCCAAAGTACTTTTGAGGGATTTGGTGGCGTTTTGGTCACCTTTATTGCTGGTCAACTGGTCCAAATCAATTGGCATATGTCCTTTTGGGCGTATGTCATCACTGTTCCCGCACTGATTCTATTTACGCTTTTTGTCCCCCAAATTACTAATGATCAGAAAACCAGCAATGTGGCAACACAGGCGGCGCCGGGGCATAAAGGCAAACTTGCCGCTTTATTGCTGCTGACCTTCATTGTCATCACGGCGTACATGATCATGGGGATTAAAGTACCAACACTGATGGTCAGCGCAGGTTATGGGACGGCAACCGATGCCAGTTATGTAATCTTAGGATTGAGTCTGGGTGCAATGCTTGGCGGTGTGATTTTCGGTCGAATGTTTGCTGCCTTAAAAAATTATATTTTGCCTGTATCAATGTTACTGATGGCCATTGCTATGGCCTTGATTGCACTATCTAACAGCACATGGCTCACTGTTTTCGGCGGCTTTGTGACTGGTGTTGGTGTACGTCAGTTTTTCCCATGGATTCTAAACAGTGTCAATGCAGATGGGAATGGTAGTGTCAATGACACTGCGTTAATTCTTATAGTTTACAACTTGGCGGGCTCATTGTCCCCATACTCAGCGTTATTGATTCAAAAGATTAACCGATTTAGTGATCTGCATCCCATATTTTGGATAAACGTTGGTATATTTGGGGCGTTAACTGTAATCACCTTGATTATCATACTTATCAATGGGCGCTCAAAGGTGCAAAGTCGTCGAATTAGCTAATGTAAAGTCAAAAAAACGAGATTAAGTCAAAAGTTGATTTTGATTTAATCTCGTTTTTATATTATATAGGAAGAAAAAATTAAATTAATACGAAATAGTTGATTTATATCGGTTTTATTTTGTGTATGTCTTTTGAAATGCATTCACTGGAGCAAAGCGCTCACCTAACTACGAATCTCTTGCGTGTCTGACGACACACTGCAAGATTCTAGGTTAGTGCTCGAGGCTTTCCCGCTCTGCTTCTGAAACGCGCTCACTAGAGCAAAGCTCTCACATAACTATGCCTTACTTACAAGCCAAGAGCAGGCTTATGTCGTAAGACTAGGTTACGTTCGAGGCTTTCCCGCTCTAGTTCGCGCTCTGATTAAACGCGCTCCAAAAGACTGATTTCTGCGCTTAGCTACGTCTAACTTGTAAGCGAAGACCGCTCACGGCGTTAGC
>NZ_RHOY01000025.1 GCF_003946725.1 Agrilactobacillus yilanensis
GCCGCTAAGGTTTGGCTGGCACTGGCATGATACCGTTTATTCATCGCACTTTGCAGACTGGATAGCGAGAATAGTTGGGGACTGGCACTCTTTTTAGCCTGCTTTTGCACGTCCTTGATTAAACCGCCCTGTGAGCCTTTCTGAACGTGTTTAGCTTGCATGAATGTCATTAGCCCTGTTTCATCTTTAAACCGCTGATAGGGGTCTAATTTTGCGACGAATTTTTGCTGATTGGCTAAAATTTCCGCATTTAGTTCAAAATAGGGTTCCGGCTTAAAGTTTTTGATTGCCTGGTCTCTTTGATAGACCATATATAAGGTTGGCGTCTGTACTCGACCAATCGAATACACCCCGCGTACCCCGTTTTGTCTTAATAACAAAGTATATAAAGGACTGCCATTCATACCAATTAACCAGTCACTAATTTGACGGGTTTGGGCTTCTTTATAAGCCAAATAGTCTTTGTGCCAATCACCAAGATTTTTAAAGCCGGTAATAATCGCGTCTTTTTCTAGGCTATTCAACCAAAGGCGCTTAATCGTTTTCGACTTAACATCAATATGCGCTTGGTTCATGATCGACCACGCGATATTTGACCCTTCTCGGTCGCTATCTGTGGCAACAATCACTGTATCTGCTTTCGTTAGTAAATCTTTGACGACTTTAAACTGCGTTTTCTTATCGGTTGGCACGATAAACTTGTATTTATCGGGGAAAATCGGTAAATTAGATAGCGCCCATTGCTTGTACTTTTGATCGTATTTTTCTGGTGTTGCTAATTCGACCAAATGGCCGAATCCATACGTGATTACAGTATTTTGGGGCAAAACAGGGTCACTAACCGTATAGTAACCCTGTTTTTTTGTATGCTGTTGAAATGCTTCTACGTATGAACGGGCTTGACTGGGTTTTTCAGCTAAGATAACAGTGGTCATGTTCGTTCACTCCTTACGATTCAGTTTCTGTTCTAATTCTTCTTTGCCTTGGTTCGCACTATCCAACCAGGCTTGTTTTCTAAGTGCTTGCATGTCCTCTTGTTTGACCTGCTCATAAGCCTGTTGACGTTCCTTTAAGCAATCTTTGTAAGCTTTATGTTCACTTTTAGCTCCGCTTCTTAGAATCATGACTAGGCCACTGCCACCCACTAGCAAAACGATTACTTCAAGCCACAGGCAAGCTAAAACTTCATATAGAACTAGCAAACCTCCCATAACGATGACGAACCATTCTAGTGATCGATACAGATAGTAGAAGATTAAGTGGTCAAGTGGAGCTCCTTTAAAAACATTGACATGCGAATCAACTCGCCACTTCGTTTTTATTTTTTCTCGCCACTTCATTTAAATAACCCCCCCCTTTTGGCCTAATGCTTTATTCTATTTTTTAACATCCTCATAGCCCCTGCTAAACCGCCTTTAGTAGCACCAGTCGAACTCCAAAAGTCCTCGACAGCTTTCGGTGTATGCAATACTAGCCAACCCATACCAATCGATAAAGCAAAAGCTCCAATTCCGTTGCTAACCCAATGGGTAACTCCCCAAACACATAGGGTCATGGATAACACTTGTGAGAGCATAGAAGCGTTTAGGTAAATTAACTTCTTCCACCAAGTGCCACTATAATCCCAAGTCTCGGTTGCGATACTGATGGCCGCAAACGGGATTGTTAGATAGAACCAGGCTATATCAGCCATAAAGATACACATTTTGAAGAAGAAGAACACGGTCACTATCGCAAAGAATCCTAATAATATCAGTGACATAACCGATCCTATCGCCAATGTTCCACCAATATTTTTTGAACCGGTAATCATTGAAGCCGTATATTTACTATTCATTGAAAACATAAATTTACCGAGCGGAAACACGATTGCTTTCAGTAAAAATCCTTGTAAAAAGACCATGACCGGAATTGCGGCAGCTGATTTAAGACTGTCCATCACAATATTAGCCCAAGTAACATCAGTACTTTCATCGGCCTCTTTTAGCAAAGTTCCTACAATTCTTCCCAATACAACAACGACCACTAGGGACGTCGCAAAAGTAAGAAAGATTGCATACCATTGATCTAGGACGGTTTCATGTTGACCAATTTGATCGAAAATAGCTCTGCACCATGATGTTATACCATTCATGGCCCCACTAAAAACGCCTTTAAGCCATTCATTAATAGCACCCGAAATTTTATCGCCTAAGACACTTGCCAAAACTGGGTGGAAATAAAGACTTTTCATATTTTAGCCTCCTTTTTAATCATTAACCCAACATCTTTTTGTGCCTTACTTTTAAGTCTTGATCCATGCTATCCTGTAGATTTTCTTCTTCATCATCAGTTGTCTGATCAGCTTTTTTGACCTGGTGCTGTGCTTTAACTGTCTGATTCCACTTATCTACCTTATTCTTAAAGTTGGTTTCTTGGCTGGCTTCTGGTTGGCCTTGATAATCGTTCTGTGACAAGTTAACCAAATGATCAGCCCCCGGAAATAGTTTAAACTGGAACGCTTTTGTCGCTTTGACTGGTCGGGCATTACTAAAGATTAATAAGCTCTGATCTTCGGGCATACGCATAATTTCATCGGGCGTCATGAGCGAACGGCTCGTATAGCTGTAACTATCGCTCTTGCTGTGGCTTTCTTCCTTGCTATGACTGGTACTCTCACTACCGGTTTCCACTTTGACGGTTGATTTTCCTAACAGATCACTAAAGTATTTAGCGGTCACGTCATTAGCAGCATTTAAGCAAATTTTAACCGCGTGATTACCTAAGATACTTTCGGCCTTATCCTTGCCATACAAGGCTTGTAGCTGGGTTAAGGTCTGACAAATGGTCGTCACGCCAATACCGTACCCCCGGCACGTCGCTAGAAATTCTTCGTACTTAGGAAACTTCCCTAAATTGACAAATTCATCAAGGATAAAGTCAACTTGGTGGGGCAATTTAGCGTGATGATCGGCGGCTAATTTGTATAATTCATCAAACAATTGTGAGAAAAACAGATTGATGAAGCTTTCATAAGTGTTATCCATGACGGGGATAATCACGTATAGCACCACTTTGTCATTGCCAATCTCTTTTAAATCAAAATCCGAAAAGCTGGTAAAGTCGGCCACTTCTTGATCGACGAACTTCGAAATGGTCGCCAACAGGCTTTCAATAATGCTGGCTTTCATTTCCCCCTTGGCCTTTTTGAACCCTAACTCATAAGCGCGTCTTGCTGGATCAGTCATAGTTAGCTCAAGAAACAAGGTGTCTAACGGACTATCTGCGCCCTTTTCCTCGGCCTCCACATCGTTTTCTTGTAAGACTTGCGTTACACCGGCCAAATTCCTTTGGTCGGGCGCACGGTGGTTCATCACAAACAGGATTAGTGCCTTCAAAAGTTGCCGCTGGGTACTGAACCATACGTCTTTTTTGCCTTCGGCATTTTCACTCTGAACGATCTTCGTGGCGACGGTTTCAGCTTGAATATCCCGTTGAATATAATCAAAAGGATTGTAGCGATCACTGTGCGCCATGTTGGCAAAGTTGACGACATGCACTTGATAACCCTGGGCTAGTTTGATACCGGCCGTCTTTTCGTATAATTCACCTTTCGGGTCAGTTACCACAATGCTGTTCTCCGTTTCGTTAAACAGGTTGGTAATGACGACTGACTGGGTCTTATATGATCCCGGGCCACCAACCACGAAGATATTTCGATTCGGCTTGGTACTGTTATTCTGGTAAACAATCTGTTTATCCACGATCCCTAAAATGGTGCCATTCATGTTAATCTCCTCCCTTCGCTGACTTTTCTCGATCCACTAATGATTTGAGAATTTCGGCCTTGGTACTCTTGTTAAATGCTGTGGTGAGGTCTTTAGCATTGATACTAAAGTAATGGTCACTCAATTCTTTTAGATTACCCCAAGTCGCGCTCCCGTGGGTTTCAGTGTCTGCGGTTTCCCACGCTTTGTGCTTGCTATTGCGCTTCAAAGCAAAATAGATGGTGTATAGGACCACGGCGACACTGACAATAATTAGTACTGGGTTCTTTTGGCCCAAATACAAGTTGTAATAGTGCCAAGGGTGTAAGGCTAATTGTTTTAATACGGTTGGCATATGATCTGCAAATGCCAACTTATAGCGGGACAAGGCCATGACAGAGCCAGCTAAAATCTCCGCTAAATACAAGCCAATGATTAGCGTTAGTAGGTACGGCCAACTAGCTTTAACGCTGTTTAATAATTTGTCTTTCATCTAATCACCTACTATCTGTTTAATTCTTTGTTGGTTGGTGCCGGTGTACCGTTGCTTACCATGGATCAAGGTTGGTACTGACGTTAATTGATATTTTTGAATGTAATGCCGATTCTGCGGTTGATTCATGTTAATCAAGACGATGTTGTGACTGATTGCGTTGTGCCAATAAATTTGATGGAAAATAGACTGACAATCCGGGCAATCATCGCGATAGAAGAACAACACTTTTTCAGGGTGCTTAGCCAGCGTCACGATTGGTCGCTGCTTTTCTACGTGGTTGACATATTGATGACTGGCAAACCCGCCAACGGCTAAAACCACCACGATTACCGCTAGGGCTTTACCAACCCGCTTAATTAAGGTCACTGGCTTTGAAGCTACTGCCTAAGTTTTGGACTGCGGTGATTCGATTCGTGGTGGTATCGAAAGTCACTTGATAAAGCACCGTCGCCTTTTGCCAGTCGTTGTCGCCACTCTTACTTTCATAACTGACGACGGCCAAGCCCTTCATGTTTTGCCCCTGCTTACTTTGTGTATACAGGTTCAGCTGATCTAATTTGGCTGAAACACTATTGCTATCACCATACGTGCCTTTATTTGAAAAGTATTGCTGGTACAATTTGTCGGAAATCAAGTCTTTAACGCCATCTTTACGCTGACCGTAGGTCTTGGGCTTGAAGTTATTCATGACGTCAAAGAACTTGGTGACCACCGTATTAAAGCTCAATTCAGCCTGACTTTTGTCCTTATTATTTTGGTAGGTCTTATAACTGTCAATTTGGGTGCTCAATAACTGCTTTTGTTGGTTGGTTTTAGTCAATTGCCGGCTGACTTGACGCTTTTGTTGTTGTAAGCGACTAATCTGTTGTTGTGCCTGCTTAATTTGGCTATGTTGATAGGCATTCGCCCCTAATGACATGATTAAGATCAAACTACCAATTGCAATACTTAAAACCATGCTGCGTTTCATTTGCTCGTCCTCCTTACTTCTTGATTGGCCGGGCTAACGTCACATCGCTACCGTTCAATAAGCTATAAACGCGGTGCCAAATGTGCTTTCGTTAACCTTGTCGCCGACACCACCTTGCTCAATGATTTTGGTGGCTTTCCCTTGCCACTTGTCTAACAAGATTGCGGTGTGCCCATTGTTCCCGGCCCCGGCACCTTGATTAACAATCACAATATCGCCGGCTTTGGCGTCATTTTCACTGATCTGTTTCAGATATTGATGACTGCCTTTGGCGTCACTTGCCATCGTACCGGTAAACCAGCCCATGTTGGCCGGTACCTTGTAACCAGCTTTATTAAGCGCTAACCAGACAAAGCCCGAACAATCCGTCCCACCGGTTTTGTTAGGGTTCTTTAAATCGCTACCTAAATCGGGGCTGGGGTGGGTTTGCACATAGTAGAAGTCACCTTTCATACTTTCCGCATTTTTGACGATACTACCGCCGGAATAGCTCGGGTCACTATCACAACCTAGTTCGGTCAGATCGCCTGAACTTGCATTATCTAACGTATTACCGGCCACGGGATCACTTGCACCCAACACGGAATACCAATGATCGGCATACCCGTATCTTTGGCTTAAATACCATTGTTCCGGGTTCTTACTCATACCCTCGTAATCCATTAACCAAGATTTGGTCGCTTTATGCACGTCCGTATACTTAAAAATCTGCTTGTTTGACGCATAGTAACTACTGTTCAATTCTTGATCGAGATAGTCCAACTGCACGCCGAGATTAGTCGCTGGTTTGTTTTCTTTGTGGGCTAAATCTTCCAACTTATCCTTTCGACCACCTAACCACTGGGCTAAGCCCGTGGCACCGGAACTTGAATTAACCGAATTGGGATCAAGGCGACTTTCCAGTTGTAAGACCCCCAAGATACCGGCGGCCGCTTGTGGGGTGGCGCCATACTTCTGTTTCCAGTGCGCATAGATATTTTTGGCATTTTCTGTCATGCTCTTACTATCCAATTGCGTCTCTGTGGTGGTTGAGTTATCACAACTGTTTTCTTGTAGCTGACCAGTAATCGCGGCAATCAGCAAGACGATTAGCAGAATGGCACCGCCCACAATATAAGCAATCAACTTCCACTTCTTTTTCTTATATTCAAGCGACAATATCTGCATTTAATCACCCACTTTGCGCTTGGCCTGATCAACTTGTTTTTGCGCTGCTGATTGGTCACTCTGCGCATTCTTTAAGTCCGACTTGGCTGAATCCACCTTCTTGTCTTTATCCTTATCTTTACTGCCATCAATCTTGTTGGCGTCATCTAACTTCTTTTGCGCGTCGCTAACTTCGTTCTTAGCGGAATTGAGACTTAATAGCGCTTTGAGATACTTGGCTTTAGGGCTGTTCACGCCGGCTAATTTGGTTTGGACAGTCTGGGCGTCTTGCGTATCGTTATGGGCGAGGAAGGCTTGTCCCATTCTCAATAAAACATCAGCGTTCGTCGTAAAGGATAATTGGTTATTAAGCGTATTGGTATCATAATTAACAATCGCTTTTTCGAGTTTCAACTGGTCTTTTTGCTTGCTTGTCGCCTTAGTTGGCAATTCCCACTTGGCAACCTGCCCACTATCCTTGTTGGCATAAGCCATGTTGACAACCTTATTCAACTGGCTTGGATCAACCTTTAAAGCTTGCTGGTACTGACCATGCTTTAAAAAGACATTGACTTGCTTAGTTGCAGGGTAGCCGGCCCGTTGCATATCTTTTTGCGCTTCTGACCACTTATGATCATTTAAAGCAGTTTGAATTTGGCCGCTATATTTTAATCGTGTGACCTGGGCTTGGTTCTGGTTAGCTAAGCTTTGATACTTTCGTTCGTCACTTTTATGGACTAAACCGACAGCCAAAACGGCCACAATCGCCACTCCGGCCACGCTCAACCATAAACGTTGTTTGGTTTTCTGTTGGGCCGTTTCAACTTCCTGCCATTCGTGATAACTTACAAAGTCCTCAATGCTGTTAACCACTTCCGTTAACTCATTTAACGACGTAGCTTTAGCTACTTGTTGTAAATAGTCATCAGGGTGTTTAGCTAGGGCTTCTTTAGGATTGCTTAGTAGCCGTTCATAGGGCGTCCCCGTCAAGCAAAATAGAATCAGCGCTTTGTATTTGGCTAAATTGCTATGTTTGTCATCATAAGGCATGAGTTCATTGGCGCGATAGGCGTACCAAACATGTTGCATGGGGTAATACCACAGATTAGCTGGGTTCAATGCAACGTGATACTGGCTATCAGCAACCACCTTTTGCGCCATGATTTCTTTCGCAATGGCCGCCCGGATTGCCTTATTCTCATGTGGTAATTCCTTTAATGATCTGACCTTATCTGGCAAGGTATAAGTTAAAACGACCTTTTGGTCTTGCTCAACCACGTTAACCAACTGCAAAAAATTGGCATCAGCTTGCTTTAATTCGTTTAGCTCACTCAACTGATCATATCGAAACTGATTGTGATTGAGTTCGAGAATTAACTTGTTCCCTTGTCGCTTGAACGTGCCGACCTCGATATTTAATAGCTGATTTGATTTACTCATTTAAAGTCCCTCCTTCCTCTTCGGTAGTGGTCAAGGCGTCAATTTCACTTGGCGTCAGGATTACGCGCTTTTGATAATCCGGTTGAATGGCTGTCTCACGGTTGTATTTTTCTTGGTAAGCTTCGGGATCAATTAACCGCAATTCTTCTTCGGTCAACTCGACACACATAAAGGCGCGTTGGCTACCATAGATCATCAGGGCTTCACCTTGCCGGCGGCGCTCCAATAATTTCTTTTCTTTATCCGAGAACGTCATTCTCAACTTAGTAATCACATCATCAACGCCTTTACCGTCTAAACCGAAAAAGACTTTCGTATAGGAGTTACCAATAATGGCTTCACCTATATTTTGACCGGTATCAGTTGTTCCTTCGATCACATCTTGAATTTGCTGCGTTCCGGCAATGGCTCCGGCATTGTACTTTCTAAACCGCTTGTATGCTTGGTGGAAAAAGGTGGCGGCCGCTTTATGCAAGGTTAAAAAGTGAAATTCATCAACAAACAGTTTTTTGCGGCTATGCCGATCTTTAGTGATTTCGTCCCACAAATATTGGAAGGTATTTAGATAGGCGGCAGATTGGACTTCCTGTTCACTTTGTAGCGGTTTTAAATCAAAGGAAATGATTTTCCCTTTTAAGTTAACGTTGGTGTGGCCGTCAAATAGGCTATTAGAGCCATGGGTATAACTGCCTAAAATATAGTAGAAGTCTTTAACCCGACTGAATTTGTCAGTATCCTTATCTGCCAGTTTTTCCAACTCATCATAAACATTGGATAAGGTCGGCCACTGATCATCTTTAATTTCTTTTAAGCGGCTATATTTCAAAACGCCACTGTTGACGTAAGCTTGTTTAACGACATCATCAAGGATTGCCAGTTCAACTTGGGTAATCCCGGTTTTAAGGACTTCAAAGAACCCCTTTAATCGCTGGATTTTGTCTTTGACTAGTAAATCAAGGTTCGTGACCGCTTCATCAGCGCTGAGGATTTCTTCGGAAAAGATTTGGAGCGGATTAATTTTGTACTTAGCATTCGAGGTTAGATGTAAGACCGCCCCACCTAGGGCTTCAACAATCTTGGTATATTCGTTTTCTGGGTCAATAATGTAAAGCTGATAATCTTGAATGGCGTAGCGTAAGATTTTCTGGATCATATAGGTGGTTTTACCAACCCCGGAAGTCCCGATAATGACTTGATTTTGATTAAGCGTCTTATTGCGATCCAGCATATCCACGGCAATTAAGCTGTTGGTATCTTTGTTAACCCCTTCAATATCGCTTCTCGGCTTCAAGTCCAAAATTTCCGCGTCATCAAAGGGAAACATGCTGCTGGCGACTTCGGTATTACTCTCTTTATAGGTGTAATCCCCCATGAGGTTCTCGTTAATTGGCATGGTTGACCAAAATGCTTGGAAAGTCGCTTTAACGGGCACCAAGGGCTTCATCTGTAGCTTAATCAAGGTGTTCTTGACGTTCTCGGTTAAGTCATCTAGTTCTGCTAAACTGTTGGCCCGTAGATAAATGAGCATATGTTGGTACACAAATGTGGTAGAATTATCAAGGTATTTATCTAGTTGCATGTTGGCTGAATCAATATAATTTTGCAGAATCTTCTTTTTATACGGGTCGAACGTATTGAGCTTCTGCGCTTCCTTATTTTGAATCGTCTTCTTGTAATAGGTAATCATTGAATTGTTACTGGCGCTGTCGATATATTGCACAATATCGATAACGCCTTTTTTGCGCTTTAACTCCGATAACCAGTTGCCATACACCCGCTTAGGATAGTCGGCAATCGCTAACACCCGAATAAAATTCTCGCCCGACTGGACGTAGGTGGGGTACTGTTCCCAGCTAAATGGAAATAGTGAATGCAAGCTATCGCGATCAATCAGCTTGGTAAAGTCTTCAACCTCCGGTTTATGCTTATTAACTGCTGGTTCACTATTTTGCTGACTTTCTTTCTTGGTTGGCATGAACAAATCAATGACCTTATCACCAAAACTCATACTGTTACCTCCTATCCATTGAAATTGATTAAGTTCTTTAAAATCTCTTGAACTTCTTGACTAGTCAACACTTTGGCCGTCACATCAAAGTCTGTTAACGCATTTTCAATATCCCGCTTAACCTGTTCGATCTTCTCGTCTAAGTGGGTGACGGCTAAGCTTAAGCTTTTAACGCTTTTGTCCTTAATCGGCACCTTAACGATTAGCAGGTGTTGCTTAGTCGTCATGTTTTTGGATTCTTGGACTTTAGTAAAGTGGTCCAAATAACTGGCTATGAGCTGGATTTTGAACTGTTGCTCGGGGTGATCTTTTTGTAAAGCGAGATACCGCCGTTTGAGACCATTGAGATAAGCTGTCATATTGACGGGAATTGTCGGCTCTAAGAACTGTAAGGTGTCATCAACCCCTTCACCTAACGTACTCATGAGAAAGGCGCCATAGTCCTCAAAGACGTCTTGCTGTTCGGTTTCATTAAGTAGATCAAGGTTGATCCCACTAACTTCCAAAATTCCAACGAGATTACCCGTTTTGGTAACTTCGTAGTTACCATACATACCCACCACCAAGCTCATGTCATCAATGGTCTCTTTGCCACCATTGATTCTAGGCGGTTGGTAATCCCAATCGAGCTTCGCTGATTTATTGGCGGTTTTGCTCTTCTTCAAACGCATTTAGTTCACCTCGCTTCTTCGGTTTTAAATAAAACAGTTTCTGGCCATTGGCATAGCGGCGTTTTAACTTAAAGTTATCCCGCACTTTAATATTCTTCCGCGCCGCAACTGGCCGAATTGTTAAAATAGCCATGACAATCGTCATGGCTAAGACAACAATCACTATTTTTATCAGGACTAAAATTAGGCCATAGGGTGGGATCGCAATAAAAATTAAGCCCACTAGTCCTGCCAGCGCCGCATAGCCAAAATCCTTCAAGGTGTAGTCTTTCCAGATCCCATAATCTTTATCTACGTTCTCTGGAAAGATAAATTCTTTTCCTTTCTTCATTTTGGCAGGCTCCTTTTTAAATTAAGTGAATAGGCTGTAAACCCAAGGTAATAGCCAGATAATCGCTGCCGCTAGGGCCACTAAACCAGCCACCCGACCAACCGCGTGATAAACCTCTGATTTCTCTCGTGGATCGTCTGCGTCAGGCATTCTTTTGATAATAATAAATAGCGCGACACAAATCCCAACTAAAACGACCAAGCCAGTTAAAATACCTTGAATCGTCTTACCAGCTTGAGTTAACTTGCTTTTAACTTCGCCGCCGTCCGCCGCCAAAACAACCTGGGCGTTCATCAGCCCTAAATAAATCGCAGTAGCTCCAGTGGTTGCTAGCGCTTTTACTTTGCTGAACTTCATGTTATTCCTCCTTTCCCTCGTCTTCTGATGACCGTAATTGAACTTGTTCTGCCTGGGTTTGCTCGGGTTCTCGCTGATAGAATTTGTCCAATTGCTCCTCGGCAATTTGCTGGCTTGGTAATGGGTCAGTAGCTAAATTAACGCGGCCATTTTCACTCGTGGCTAAGTAATACTCCTTTTCTGACTGACCTAGCTCTTGGGTCTCTAAGACATGCAAATTATGTTCGTAACGGCCTAAGGCGTTATCAACTTCTAAGCCATAGAAGCCTAAGAAGCCTTCTAAGAAGCTTTCACCAAAAAAGGTCATTTCGTTTTTGATCTGCTTATATTGATGGGTCGGTTTGTCACTCACCAATTTTTCAGTCTTTTTAGCATTGTGACTGTCTTGATGGCGATTAAACCAGCCCCTAAGTTTTAATGGCGGAGTTTTTAGCTGACGTTTAATGGTCTTCTTAATCATTGCTCGACGAACTTCATCGATTGGCTGGCCGTCTTGATCTAAAATTGCTTGTAACTGTTTTGGATCAGTCAATGCTTGGTCATCATCAACCACAATCGCCTTTTGATCATCATGAACTAGCTTGCCATTAATGCCTTGCCAGCTTTCTACTTTCATTGGATCACCTCCTTATGTTGTTTGTTGGGTTAGAAATATTAAACAACTAGCTTTCCCCTAACCCGCCCGGTAAAATGGATTATTAGGAGGGTAACACCTAGAAGGCGTATTTCTAGGTGCTGATCCCCGTTAGCAACTTCACTGCTTACGAGGACGCCCTCTTTTTTTATGTGGTTTTTAACCCACTCTATCCCTTCATCAGATATTAATTTATTGGTACCTGAACCAAGCAAAAATTGATCAGGGAACTCTGGATGTCGTTTGATCCAGTTGCTGACATAATTTCGGCCACGCCCCAGCTTATGATTAGCTTGCGTTAGGCTGTACCATTCCTGATTGCCTGTCACATGTAAGTTCTCCTTTCTTAATTTAGTCATAGTTTAGCACTAAAAGGTGTAACTTACACCATTTATTTTTTTACATTTAGGTTACAAATGCATGCCCCCATCTTCATGCCGGTTTCGAGTTTGGTGTTGCCGTTGCTTTTTCGTCATTTCCCACTCGGTCTCTTTTAGTCCACGTAGTTGCTGCTTTCTTAGATAGTCCGTATTTTTCGCATATAAAATGGTTATTAAGGCTTCGTCCAAAATATTCATCAGGTAATTTTTCGGGCTAGTTGGGTGGTAATTAATGGCCTGATAGTCCTTAACTTGAGCTTGCTTATATTGGTCAAACCGGGTTGCCTGTTGTTTCAAATGGGCTTGCACCATTTCAATTTGTTGGTGATCCAACTTAGGATCTTGGCCACATTCGCCGATAAACAGTTGCCGGGTGCCATCATGTTTTAAGACCCGTTGTAGCCGATGGTCCTGAATATCTTTTAATTCAATTTTGCCTAACAGGTAATTTAAACCGGCTTGGTGTTGCTGACTAGTAAAGACTACCGGTGGCTGCTGTTGTAATTGACTAAGATCATCGGCGCTTAATGGCTTTAATTCTGGGTCATAGTAAACCACAGCGGTATAGATTTGCTCCTTGTCAATCGTCTCTAGCTTATCGAGGTCACTGTCCGGAAAAGCAGTCGTTAGAATGCTGTCATATTGGGTTTGCACCACGGCTTTAACTTCCCGCATAACCCGTAAATCTTTCACCGCTTTAGAAATGAATTCGAGTTCGTTAGGTTCATAAGCGGCTAGCATGCCCCGATCAGTATGCTTCAAATCGTCTAACTGGTGACCATGTTTGGCTAGTACCGTGGTTAATTGCTTCTCAATCGTCTGGACTTGCTGATTAACTAACTGCCAGCTGGTATATGGCCGCTTGGTAAACGTCAATAATTGCTGGGTTAATAAGTCGTTTCGAATATCCGCTAACCGTTCTGCCAATTCGCTACCTTTAAAAATCGTTTGTTCGCTATTAGTCTCTTTAATTAGTTCCCGTCGTTCAGCCGCGGTTGTCTGTTCAAAATCAAGTTCTGGATATAATTTTTTAGTTGCTCGTTCCACCACTTTATTTAACAACTGATTAGCTTGTGCTAGTGATGTCGTTTGCTGGTCAATAGTCAGCAGTTGCTTAGTTACATCTTCACCAACGGCATGTTTAATTAATAAGCTGTTTTTCCAATTAAACAGCATGCGCTGTTTATCGTCTAAATGCTCTAAATCGACATAGGTTTTCAGTTGTTGACTTAGGTGGCTAATCGTGTGCTTTTCGGAAAATGATAACTCGTCAGTTAATGCGTCAAAATGTTCATGATTTCGGATCTTTTCGTTAATATTATGATACTTAGCTTGAGTGCTTCTTTGTGCTCTAACTTGTTGATTAAATGCTTTTCTGTTTTGTCGTTGACTGTTAATGCCTTCGTGTTGGGTAGGTGTCTCTTGAATTTCTTGATCGACAAATGATTTTTCGCTAATTCGATCGGGAATATTTTTTTGTGCTAAAGACTGATTAACACTTGTTGCCCAATTATGCCGCCACTCATTAATTTTTTCCTTTTTATCCCAATCAACTAACCAAATTTTTCTTTGTTTTGGGAACCCACTTTTAGTTAGAAGTTGCTTTCCATTTTCATCTTTAATGTACTGCGTTTTTGCCTTTAATCCCCAAGTACCATCGGGGTTAAAGGGCCGATTAGTTAACATCACATGAGCATGCGGATTATCCGGGTGATCACGATGAATTGCTACGTCAGCTACCATACCTTGATCGACAAAATTATCTTGCACGTATTTAGTTAATAATTCTTTCTGTTCATCTTCGCTTAATTCTACCGGTAAAGCTACGTTAAACTCTTTTGCATACCGTGAGTTTGATTTACGATCTTTCTTTTCAACTTCATTCCACAACTTCTCCCTATCATTCGCCCATTCCGGTGCATTTTTTGGCGTCAAAATAAAGCTTTCTGGCATTACCGATCGGGCATAGAAATATCGGCGACCTTCTTTATCATCAAATAATTTTTCACCACTTCGATAAGCAGCACTGGCAATGGCACTTCGTCCTTTTCCAGCACTAATATTACTAAAACTCATATGAAAAATTGCCATGTCGGTCACCACCTTTCTTTGGGTATATGGGCTTGACTTTGTTGTCGCCATCGGCGACTTCTAATACAGGTTTTTGGGGGTTAGCACAACATAGAATTCATTCTATGTGTAAGTGCGCATTGACCTCGTTTCACTCGGTCTGCTGATTCTCCTGAATTTACTTTTAGTGTATGCCTTCCGCTTCGCTATTTCAACTTTTATACTTTGACTTAACGTTTCCTATATGATATAGTTTCAGTGATTATTTCTAATATGATTGGAGGGATCGTTATGTCTCAAAGTAACTTAGAAAAACAAGAAGCTAAATTAAAAGCCCTTAATCAAAAAATTAAGGACGAAAAAAATAAGATTGAACAACGGCTAGGTAAACAAATCATCAGTCAAGCCAATTTAGATTATGCTAATTTGTCTAACGATCAGATTAAGCTTTTAGCTAAGCAATTTTCTGAATTTTTAAAGGTAAAGTCCGTAGATCATTAGCCATACGAGATGGGGAAATTCCATGTCTAATCAATATGAAAAACTAGTCGAGCAGCAAGCGCGTTTAAAACAAAAAATTGAGCGGGAAGATTTTAAATTACGGCAATCTAAATACTATGAAAGCCGACAAGACCGCAAAGCACGTTCTCGCCGATTAATTCAAAAAGGGGCTTTGCTAGAAAAATACTTTCAAGCTGATAACCTTTCGGTTGAACAAACCGAAGAACTTTTAAAAACATTTGCTGACTATGTTAACGCCCATAAACCAAATAAACTCAAAAACGATCAGCCTAATAACTAGGCCGATCGTTTTTATTTTCTGAATTATTCATGGGATTTCTAATTTTTAAATCTGGATTATTTTTAACAAAGTCATTTAGTTGTTTCTGTATAGCTGCCTCAAAGGTGATTTTGGGATTTATCCAAGGAAAGTTATGCAAATTATTTTTGATCACTTGGTCATGTTCTCGTCTGTAAACTGACACAAATTTTTGGCTATTATCGTAGATCACGACATTATCAGCTTTGAATGCAACTATTGCTAAATTATGATTTGATTGATTATAGCGTTTTTTAACAATTTCATCTGGTACTCCGTGCCCACCTTTTTTGACCCGTTCATGAACCCGATTAATTGCTACTCTTTCGTTTTTTTATGCCACGTATAAAAGCGTGACCTCAAAACCATTTTGGTGAGCCCGCTCGATTAAATTTAATTGTGCCTTTCCTTGGCCAGCTAAGGTTGTTTCAACATGAATACTCTGCCCGGTATCTAAAGCCGCGTGGGGTTGTTTTATTTCTTCGCGCATTGCCCTAACGTTATCACGATCTTTATGCCAATCGCCACCCATTTTTTGTAGGATTTCATCGGCATTTAATCGTTTGGAGTGAGTAAATAATTCGGGTCTCGCGCGATATAAAGTGCTTTTACCAGCACCGTTTATCCCAGCCACGATGATGTATCTCTTTAGCTCACTCATGTTAAATCACGAAATGCTTTTCGTTGATAATTTGCTCTTGGCGTTTATCTAAGAGGTAAGTGTGTAACGCGTCAAACAGCTTGCGTTTATCAGGATCTGGATTATGGGCTGCTTGCTCCCAAATGTCTTGAATATCGACTGCCCATGGGTCAGCCAACAATTGATCAATTGTTTCGACTTCTTTGCTGGATTTGGTCATTTAAAAAGCTCCTTTCACATTCCCTTAGTTCAGTCATCGCCAATTCAGCCACTCAAGGTGCCTATTTTTGCTTCTAAGCGATTTTAAAACGATTTTAATATAATTATGCATGTAACACTTAAAACGGCTTAAATGAGCTTATATGGCGTTTAATTCCAAGTATGCTCGTTATCAATATTTTGTTCTTTAGGGTGTTTGGCCGCATATTCTCTAGCTGCTTGTTGGTTCCACCAAACACCAAATAGGTTTTGCATGGTGCCGTACAGGTAGTTCTCAACATTCTTGATATGTTTCTCATCGCTTCTTAGGGCATTAAAATAGCGTCTTAATGTTTTGGTCATCATTTTTTTTAAATCAGGGTCATCTAATATAATCCATACGCCTAAATCCTTATGTTCTTTTTCAACAGCATATTTAGCGTTTATGATAATGCCAATAAAGCGCCGCATTTGTTGCGGGGTACGGCACCAAAAGCTAAGTAGTTGCACTGCTTCTGGTTCTAAGAAGACCGGCAAACCATTATCTTCGTCAGTTAAGAACTCATCAGCATGTTTTACTAAATCCCGATTTTGGGCTTCAATTTCAGCTGGTGAAAAATTGGCTGTGGAAAAGTCCAACTTTTGAGTATCTATATTGTATCTATCTTTATCTTTTTCTTTAGGTTCTTTATATAGATTAAGTCCATTTTTTGAACTTCCGCTCGTAGCAAGGGTTTGCGGGGTGTCGTCAACGAACTTATGCGGAAGTTCATTTTTTGAACTTCCGCTCGTAGCAAGGGTTTCAACGGTCTCCCGCGGAAGTTCATTTTTTGAACTTCCGCTCGTAGCAAGGGTTTGCGGGCTATTTTGACCATATTCACCGCGTAAATAGACATCGGTGGCTTTGACATCAAGTTTGGAAAGGTATAAACGGTTCGGTTCATTCTTTTTAGTTTTCGGGTTAAAACCCATTTGTTTCTGAACGAGTAATCCGATTGATTCCAGCTCTGTTTTTGTTTTGATGGCTTTTCCCTTTGAGCAATTAAACAAGTCCATTAGTTCTTGGTTGGTAAAGATAAAGTAAACATGACCCTCACTATCAACCCAGTTATTGCGCAAAGAATACTCTAAACGGTCTTTGAGGACCATATAAGCTAATTTAGCGTCATTGCTTAAATGTTTGTATTGATCGCCATACATTAATACTTTAGGAAATTGGAAAAATAAGGCTCCATATACGTTATCGGCTTCATAGTAATTGAACTTTGTTGATTTTGTCATAATTAAAACTCCCTTTCTTGACTGACACACGCTGTCTCAAAAGAGAGTTGCTAAAACATTTGATTTGCTTTAAAATACAAATCTGATATGCTCTAACTGAATTACAAAGCCTCACGGCTAAATGAATGCTTTGTAATTTACCAGCATGTGTCTATTTGTGAGTTGCCCAGTCGGCAACTTTTTTTAATTGCTAACAACAAAAATGGACTAAATAGCTTCGGTTAGCTACTTAGTCCATTGGTTTTAATTTGTGTTTTTTAACTATCCTTAACTTGTCCTTACGGGCTGGTTTGCGGTATAATTAACTTACAAATTAAGAACAACGTTCAGACGATTTTAACTTGCCGGTCTAAATCGTCTGAATCTAAGTAGCTGTCTGTTAGCTACTTGCTAAACCTAAAATCCCTGATTCCTCGTGAATCGGGGATTTTTCTGTTTAGCTTGATCTTTGTATTCGGTTGTTAAATTAGTCTTAGTCTAGCATAGCGCTTACCTAGCAGCAACTTTATTTAGTCTTGTATACTTTGCCAGCTTTTGGTTGAAACCAGTAAGCAATAGAAGATACCAGTAAATACTCAAATAATATAAAGACACTAAAATGCTTGGCCGTATTAATATCAAAAGCACTAAATATAAGGAGCATAAGTAACCCGATGAAATAAGTGATAAACAGGGACATTATTTGTAAAATTCTTACGACAATACGACGATTACCACTGATTCTTTCAAAGAAAAGTTGTAACCAATATTGCATTGGAAATAACCACTGGCGAATAAAAAAGCGGTCATCTACTAGGTGCTTTTTGGCAATTCCAATGGCTGGAATTATCCAAAAGACAATAAGGCTGGCAAGCAAAAATGTAACATTTATTGAAATTTCCATAACAACCCCCCCTTAAAGTGACATCACATATTTTTTATAAGCTCATTTAAAAATTTGGAGGCAGACTTAAAATTATGTTCTTTAGCCAGACCATCAAGTCTTTTGCGTGCGCTAGGTTGAAGTGAAAAGGTATAGTTCTTAGTACGTTCCTCTTCATCTTTAAAAACAGGAATAACAAGTTTATCTTTAGTATCAGTTTGCTGTTCTGTTTCATTTTTTTGTAGTGCCTTTTTTATGTTTTTGTTCTCTGGATCGAATGCCATAGGTAGTCCTCCTTTATAATTCACATGTATACGTATTGAATATACATGTGATTAACACGTGTACAAAGCATTTATAACTTTTCCGTGATTTCATTAAATGTTTTGTCCATACTATCAAAAAATTCATGTTGATCAATATATGTTTTGTGGTCTTCAGCCATTTTTGAAAGAGATTTTTTATCCAACGTTGAACGATTGAATAGCTCCTTTTCTGGAACTGTAGCCAATACACTGGGATCGCCTTTTAAGGCTTTTAATAACTCGCGAGATGATCTTGTGTTGTGTTTAATCATGTTGGCGATAAAAAATAATTTTGTCGTGACATAAGATTTTCTAGTAGAGTAATCAATGGCTTCTTTGCGTAATTCGTTAATTCTTTCTTCTAGGTTAAATTTTGCATTATACCCATGTTCGCTAGGTGTGATTGGACTAAGGATAGCATTACTAATGATTACTGCATTCTTGGTAGCAGTAGAAAAATCTGGGTGACAATCCAAAATAATATACTCGAATTTTCCTAAATTTAAACGTTCATAATTATCTGACAACCACATGTAGAGGAACATGTTTTTGTTAGTCTTATTTTCAATGGTCCGCTCAATATCGTCAAGGTGCATGTCTCCGGCAATTAGACTAATATAAGCACTTATTTCATGTATTTTGACTTTCCCTCGATCTAAGAAAATGTTGCCAACGGTGTCTTGATTGTCGTAAATGTTGTAAGTCTGGGTTAAATTACTTTGGTGGTCTAAGTCAATAAATAAAACATGCTTGCCATTTTTTGCTAACCATTCACCATAATTAAAAGCTAGGGTAGTTTTACCAACGCCGCCTTTTATAGCTGAAAATGTAATAATTTCCATTAGTTTCCCTCCTCATACATGCTAAGTAAGCTTAATAAATATCACTACATGTATAATAGCGCGTAGCACGTATATTTGCAAATGTTACATATGATTTATATTCATGAATGATTAGTATACACTAGCTAAGTGTCCTATCTCTTGATATTAAGCTTTTTACGATATCGAATAAAAGTTGTCCGCTTGATCCCGGTATTCCGAGCAACGTCTATGTCACTCATGCCTGCCTGATAAAGCTTAAAAGCATGTTGCAAGCGGGGATCGTCTTGGGTGTATTGGGGTTTGCGCCCATGATATTTACCCTGCTGCTTAGCTAAGGCAATCCCTTGCTGCTGGCGCTCAATGATTCGCTTACGTTCACTTTCGGCCTGATACTTATAGAGTTCAATAATCAAATTGGTCATCAGTTGCCGTAAGTTAGGATCAGCGATTCCTGTCATGGACGGTAAATTCAATACATCTAGGGTGGCCCCCTTATTTTGAATGGAGTTCATGATCTTAGTCAAATCCTGGTTGTTTCTGCCTAAGCGATCTAATTCAGTGACCAGGACAATATCGCCCTCGCGAATATAGGCCAGCATTTTTTGCAATTCTGGCCGATTAGTGTTAGCCCCACTTAATTTATCCGTAAATAATTTATCAACACCTTTTAAAGCCGCTAATTGTCGATCTAAATGTTGCTCCTTGGAACTCACACGCGCATAACCGATTTTAGCCATTTCCAATTCCCCTTTTGGACAGTTCTAATGAACACTTGTAATTCCTAGTATAGCACAGAAATAAAAACGGCCACTAGGGTATACCCTAGTGGCCAGGTTCTTACTTATACACGACTTTAAAAGTTTCACAGATACATGGAATTCGATCTGTGAATACTTTTCCAGCCTGATAATATTCCTTTTCAAAAAAATCTTTATGAACCTTTCGCCAATATTCTAAGCTTCGATTTCCTTCACCTTCAAGGTAAGCATGATCGTTTATTTCCTGGTCAAAATCGTGCTAAAAGGTATCGAAAAAATGGCAAATAAAAGAGGTCATTTATACTGTATTTAAGGAAAATAGCCCCCAATATCTACATTATAGATATTGGGGGTTATTCTTTCAACGTTTTCGAGGGGCGATTTGGTAAAAATGGGCCCTTAAAAATATATAGCTTACTTGATCTTCCCATTTTCCTGGAAGATCTTTTTTGTTCGAAAATAATCCGACAAAAATTTGTTTTCTTGTTTTTCTGTGCTAAAATTAAGCCGTCTACTCGAACGTGTGTTCGAATATTGAGCAAATAATTTTTAAGGAGGTTGAATCAGAAACTGCTTACTCATTTGATAGCTTGTTCGTTGTAGGCGCTTATGGTTGCTAAACAACACAGAAAGGACGATTTATGTATGGATGAAATGGTAAAAGAAACACAAGTCTGGCTCAACAAAACTTACGGTAAAGTTTCTGGCTTTGGTAAAGTACCCGAGGACGGTAATACTGGTTGGAACACAGTTTATGGGTTAACTAGAGCCCTGCAACACGAATTAGGTATCACAGATCTAGTTGATAATTTTGGCCCTTCAACTGCCGCTAAATGGGATACTCAATTTGCTAATAAAGTTAAAACTGGCTTTAAGCACAATGTTGTTAAAATAATCCAAGGTGGCTTTTGGTGTAAGGGTATCAACCCTGAAGACTTTACCGGAGAATTTACTACTAACACGGCTGCTGCTGTCGTTGAATTAAAAAAAGACGCCGGTATCAAAGACACCAGCGCCAATGTAAACTCGGATATTATGAAAGCCTTGTTGACAATGAGCGCGTTTGTTTTAGTTCCTGGTGGGGACGCTAAAATCCGTTCAATGCAACAACAGCTTAATCATGATTATCAAGCTTACACTGGTATTTTACCATGTGATGGAATTTATCAAAGGGATACGAACACTGCTTTGATTTATGCTTTGCAGTCAGTGGAAGGTATGGATACTGGAACTGCTAATGGTTATTATGGTCCTGGTACGATCAATAAAACACCAACTGTTAATTCTGGCGCAACTGGGGCAATCGTTAAAATTATTCAATATGGTCTTTACGTTAATGGTTTCTATTCAGGCGCCTTCAATGGCCAATTTACACAAAATGTTGCCGACGGTATAGTTTCCTTTAGAAAATTCATGAAGTTGCCTCCTTATACTTCAACTGCTGACCTAACTGTGATCAAAGGCTTATTAACTAGTAATGGTAACACTAACCGATCTTCAGATGGTGTCGACATGGCTACTCAAATCACATCAGCTGCTACGGCTAAATCACTGAAAGCAGCTGGCTATAACATTATCGGCCGTTATTTGACAGGAAGCGTCGGGACTGGTGCTGATAAACGAGCGAAAAGAAAAGAAGGAGAAACCAAAGAAATCTAAAAAACCGAGCAAGCAAAGAAAAGTTCCGATGATTAAAGTTGGCACGCATAAGAAATTAACCTTTGTTTTATGGGTTTTATTGATTGGTAGTGTCGGATTTGGAATCTATAAAAATTTTACTGCCATTGACACTCATACTGTCCGTGAAACAGAAATCATTAAACAGCAGATTGTCGATACCAACCAAGTAGAAAGTTTTGTGAAATCCTTTGCGAAAGACTACTTTTCGTGGCAACAATCCCAAGAAGCCATTGATAAACGAAATGAGAAATTGACCCATTATTTGACGGAAGAATTGCAGGTATTAAATGAAGAAATGATTCGTAAGGATATTCCTACTAGTTCTAGTGTGAACGATATACAGGTGTGGCAGGTTTCTCAAGTGAATGAGAACACCTTTGAGGTACTGTTTTCTGTTGAACAAGTTATTACCGAAGACAAAGACAAGGAAACTATATCGTCTAGCTTTCATGTGGTTGTCCATATAGATGAATCAGATAATATGGTTATTATCAAAAATCCGACAATGAGTAAGAAACCTCAAAAATCGGACTACCAACCCAAACAGCTAGAAAGTGACCATACAGTAGATACAGAAACGATGGACGAAATCATTAGCTTTTTAGAAACGTTCTTCCAGCTCTATCCTACCGCCACAGAAAAAGAATTGACTTACTATGTAAGTAATCATGTGTTACCTATGATTAACAAGGAATATGTTTTCGAGGAATTGGTGAATCCTATCTTTACCAGAAAAGATAACCAAGTAATCGTGAATGTCGCTGTGAAATATTTAGATCAAGAAACAAAGGCAACCCAAATCTCGCAATTTGAGTTGATATTAGAAAAACAAGATAATTGGAAGATTGTAAAATAACAAATATTGGTACATGATTACAGATACTTTGTAATCATGTACTCTTTTTGATAAAAAATTGGAGATTCCTTTACAAATATGCTCTTACGTGCTATTATTTAAGTGACTATTTAAAAGGAGTTAATAAATATGCGGCAAGGTATTCTTAAATAAACTGTCAATTTGATAGCGGGAACAAATAATTAGATGTCCTTTTTTAGGAGGGCTTAGTTTTTTGTACCCAGTTTAAGAATACCTTTATCATGTGATTCTAAAGTATCCAGAGAATATCTGTATGCTTTGTATACCTATGGTTATGCATAAAAATCCCAGTGATAAAAGTATTTATCACTGGGATTTTTATGCCCTTTTGGGTTTTTGAATGGAGGAAAATCACATGAAAATTATTAATATTGGAGTTTTAGCTCATGTTGATGCAGGAAAAACTACCTTAACAGAAAGCTTATTATATAACAGTGGAGCGATTACAGAATTAGGAAGCGTGGACAAAGGTACAACGAGGACGGATAATACGCTTTTAGAACGTCAGAGAGGAATTACAATTCAGACAGGAATAACCTCTTTTCAGTGGGAAAATACGAAGGTGAACATCATAGACACGCCAGGACATATGGATTTCTTAGCAGAAGTATATCGTTCATTATCAGTTTTAGATGGGGCAATTCTACTGATTTCTGCAAAAGATGGCGTACAAGCACAAACTCGTATATTATTTCATGCACTTAGGAAAATGGGGATTCCCACAATCTTTTTTATCAATAAGATTGACCAAAATGGAATTGATTTATCAACGGTTTATCAGGATATTAAAGAGAAACTTTCTGCCGAAATTGTAATCAAACAGAAGGTAGAACTGTATCCTAATATGTGTGTGACGAACTTTACCGAATCTGAACAATGGGATACGGTAATAGAGGGAAACGATGACCTTTTAGAGAAATATATGTCCGGTAAATCATTAGAAGCATTGGAACTCGAACAAGAGGAAAGCATAAGATTTCAGAATTGTTCTCTGTTCCCTCTTTATCATGGAAGTGCAAAAAGTAATATAGGGATTGATAACCTTATAGAAGTTATTACTAATAAATTTTATTCATCAACACATCGAGGTCCGTCTGAACTTTGCGGAAATGTTTTCAAAATTGAATATACAAAAAAAAGACAACGTCTTGCATATATACGCCTTTATAGTGGAGTACTACATTTACGAGATTCGGTTAGAGTATCAGAAAAAGAAAAAATAAAAGTTACAGAAATGTATACTTCAATAAATGGTGAATTATGTAAGATTGATAGAGCTTATTCTGGAGAAATTGTTATTTTGCAAAATGAGTTTTTGAAGTTAAATAGTGTTCTTGGAGATACAAAACTATTGCCACAGAGAAAAAAGATTGAAAATCCGCACCCTCTACTACAAACAACTGTTGAACCGAGTAAACCTGAACAGAGAGAAATGTTGCTTGATGCCCTTTTGGAAATCTCAGATAGTGATCCGCTTCTACGATATTACGTGGATTCTACGACACATGAAATTATACTTTCTTTCTTAGGGAAAGTACAAATGGAAGTGATTAGTGCACTGTTGCAAGAAAAGTATCATGTGGAGATAGAACTAAAAGAGCCTACAGTCATTTATATGGAGAGACCGTTAAAAAATGCAGAATATACCATTCACATCGAAGTGCCGCCAAATCCTTTCTGGGCTTCCATTGGTTTATCTGTATCACCGCTTCCGTTGGGAAGTGGAATGCAGTATGAGAGCTCGGTTTCTCTTGGATACTTAAATCAATCATTTCAAAATGCAGTTATGGAAGGGATACGCTATGGTTGCGAACAAGGATTATATGGTTGGAATGTGACGGATTGTAAAATCTGTTTTAAGTACGGTTTATACTATAGCCCTGTTAGTACTCCAGCAGATTTTCGGATGCTTACTCCTATTGTACTGGAGCAAGCCTTTAGAAAAGCTGGAACAGAATTGTTAGAGCCATATCTTAGTTTTAAAGTTTATGCACCACAGGAATATCTTTCACGGGCATATAACGATGCTCCCAAATATTGTGCAAATATCGTAAATACTCAACTGAAAAATAATGAGGTCATTATTATTGGAGAAATTCCTGCTCGATGTATTCAAGATTATCGCAATGATTTAACTTTTTTTACAAATGGGCTTAGTGTTTGTTTAGCAGAGCTAAAAGGATATCAGGTTACCACTGGCGAACCTGTTTGCCAGACCCGTCGTCTAAATAGTCGGATAGATAAAGTAAGATATATGTTCAATAAAATAACTTAGTGCGTTTTATGTTGTTATATAAATATGGTTTCTTATTAAATAAGATGAAATATTCTTTAATATGGTAGATTGTAAAATTAATCCGAACGCTGTTCGGACAAAAAAGATCAGCTTCCTTTAAAATGGTGTTTACCACTATTTTCAGCAGTTGCAGTATTTTTACCGCTTTGACCAAGCACAATACTTAATTCACCTGTATAATAGATTACGCAGGAAGTTTTAAGGGCGGTGGCTGTCTTTTCCCTTGCGAGGTGAGGCCCATGGGAACATGGAATAATCTTCAGGAAGGTTTCACAGTCAATGAGCGTCTTCCAGACTCTCTCGTTGATGTTGCTGTTTGCAATGTTTATTTTAGCGTTGCTAACATACATCGACAAAAGGAACAAATAAAAAAGCCGCCCCGATTATAACTTTGGCGAGTTACGGGACGACAGTATCGTTTAGTTAACTAATGCCACCGCCTTTGAAGCGGCTTGCATGGGAAGTCTTGTTAGCGCAGGGCTTCCTTTTTCTGTCTCCATTATAGCATGCCCTTTAAAAACTGGCTAACGTTTCAGACTTTGATCAGATTCAGGATCAGGTTGTTTGATTCCCGGATTCTGTTCAGCAAATGCTTGCAGCTGTTTTTGCGTTCGATTACTGATTTCATGGTGTACATCATTTAATTTATTTTGTAGTTCTGATTTTTGTTGTGGATTAGTTGCTTGCTGAACTTGTTGTTGCAAGCTTCGATAGGACTTATTAAGTGTTTGGGCTGATAGCTTTTTTAAATCATGCTCAGGCTCTTTTGGGGCTTCTTGTAAGCCTAATTGTTTGGTTAAGCCATCGCTAAGCTCAATCACTTTGTTGCTAACTTGCTGGATTTCACTTAAAGCGCTATGGATCACGGCTTTATCTTTCGCCCAGGTAGCCACATAACCGAGTGAATAGTTACTGGTATCAACGCCAATATTTTGCATGGCGACATATGCAACCGCTTCGGCTTGGGTTTCCTGATAAGCTCGTGGCCGATCTTTAAAGGCTGATTTTAATCCGTGTAGCTGGCTATGCGCATATTCATGATATAACGTCTTTAGTTTCAAAGCATTGTCGGGCTCATCACCGCCAATGACGATTTCATTAGTGCTGGGTTGAAAATACCCCTTAGCCCCATTTAGCGTCGCTAAAGGCACTTCACTGACTTTAAGGTCGGTTTGCTGGTTTAAATAATCTTTGAACGCGTTATATAAGCTTGCCACATTCTGATGATCGGCCAAATTTTCTTTGACAAAGTCTTTAGCGCTTAGAACAGGGTCACCGCTAGTTTGTGCCACGTCGAAGATGGGCAGGTAACGATAACCCACAATGGCCCGCTCATCGGTGGTATCAAGGCGCTTTTGCTCAGCGGGTGTTAATTTCTTAATAATCGGGGCCGCAATTCGAATGGACTTAGCGCCCTTATTAACGGTGCGGTTAAAATCTGTTTGCCATTGCTTAAAACCCGCAACTTGCGTGGCTTGCGGATTTTGCGCATAAATCAAGTCAATGTTTCTGGCGCTATAATGATGAAATTTAGCCAGGGTATTAAGATACTGTTTAAATCGGTCACTATCGGTTAATTTTAGGATTTGTTGTTCGGCTTGGGCGACTAATTGCGCTTTCCAGGCTTTAACGTCTGCTTTACTCGGCATTGTCTACCCCTCCTCATCTTCAAAAATATCATTCAGTATGGGAGCTACTTTGGCTTGAATCGGGGTCGTGCCATAAAGGGCAACGTAGCCATCGGCTAATTTTTGCCAGGCCACTTGATAATAAGCGCCGTTACCAGTGATTTCTTTTAAATACTTGTAGGTTCCTTTAGTCTGCAAAACGGGTAATTCACTCCCAATGACTGTTAATTCGTTATCCATATTTATGATCTCCCTTTCGTTGCTAATCTCACCCGTTGTTTAGGTTTACTTTTAGGGTTGTAAAAGTGAACCTAAATGACGGGTTCACCAACCG
>NZ_RHOY01000026.1 GCF_003946725.1 Agrilactobacillus yilanensis
TGTGCCAATCACCAAGATTTTTAAAGCCGGTAATAATCGCGTCTTTTTCTAGGCTATTCAACCAAAGGCGCTTAATCATTTTCGACTTAACATCAATATGCGCTTGGTTCATGATCGACCACGCGATATTTGACCCTTCTCGACCACTATCGGTGGTAACAATAATGGTATCGGCTTTGGTTAACAGGTCTTTAACGATCCTGAATTATGCTTGTTTACTAGCTGACACTTCAACTTTGTATTTTTCGGGCAAAATAGGGTCACTAACCGTATAGTAACCCTGCTTTTTATGCTCTTTTGAAAATCTTGGACGTATGAACGGGCTTGACTAGGCTTTTCAGCTAAGATAACAGTGGTCATGTTCGTTCACTCCTTATGATTCAGCTTTTGTTCTAATTCTGTTTTACCTTGTTCAGCCGCTTTTAACCAGGTTTAACGGTGCATTTTTTATTCCGATTACAAGTGCATGCCCCCATCTTCATGCCGGTTTCGAGTTTGGTGTTGCCGTTGCTTTTTCGTCATTTCCCACTCAGTCTCCTTTAAACCTTGCGCCTGTTTTTGCCGTTGGTAATCTTCATCACGGGCATAAAGGGCGGTCATGATTGCGTTACTAAAGGCCGTCTTTAAGTAATAGTCTGGACTAACTGGCTTGTAGTTCAGTGGTTGATAATGTCCGATATTTGCTTTTCTGTACTGGTCGTCCTTGGCTTGTTGCCCTTTTAACTGTTTTTGGATTTTCTCAATCTGACTGTTCTTAATCGTTGGATCGACTTTACATTCACCTAAAAAGAGTTGTTTAGTGCCGTCATGCTTTAAAACTCGTTGTAAGTTATGATTTTCTAACTGATCTAAGCTAAGCTGCCCCGACAAATAAGCTAACCCTAATTGATGTTCTTGGGTACTGAAAACCTGTGGTGGATTTGCTTGCCACTGTTCAATCGTTTCGGCCTGACATGGCTTTAAAACAGGATCATAGTACATCACGGCTGTATAGGCTTGTTCCTGTTTAATCAATGGCAATCCATCTAAATCACCTTTGGGAAAGGCTCTTTTCAATACTTCATGGTATTGCGTTTGAATGACTTGCTTAACGGCCATGATTGTCCGTAGGTCTTTGACTGCTCGAGTAATCTTTTGCTGTTCTGCTGGTGAATACTTTTCTAGTAACCCTTGATCGACGTGTTCCAGGCTTTCTAAGCTATCAGAGTGGATCATTAGCGTATATTTCAGATCAATTTTGGCCTCTTTTTCTTGTTGCATTAATAACTTAAAACCAACGTATGGTCGCTTGGTAAAGGTCAATAATTGCTGGGTCAATAAATCATCACGAATATTCATTAAACGTTCGTTTAATTCACTGCCTTTGAAAACTGTTTGCTCGCTTTCGGTTTCCTTAATTAATTCTCGTCTTTCAGCTTGTGTGGTCTGTTCAAAATTAAGCTCTGGATAAAGTTTTTTCGTAGTACGATCGACCACTTTATTTAAGAGTTCATCTGCCTTTTTTAATGAGCTTTCTTGTTGGTTAATTGTCAATAATTGTTTATTCACATCTTCACCAACCGCATGTTTAATTAAGGTGCTGTTTTTCCAATTAAATAGCATGCGCCGCTTATCATCTAAGTTCTCCAAACTGATATAAGTTTTCAGTTCATGGCTTAACTCTTTAACTACCCGTTTTTCATTAAACGAGAAGTGTTTACTTAGGCTATCTAAATGACCTCTATTGATTACTTTTTCTTGGTTATTTTTATAACTGGCTTTGGCCTTGCGATAGTCCTTAACTTGTTGGTTAAATTCTTTTCTTTCATGCCGCTTACTATTGATTCCCTCATGTTGCATTGGGATATCATCTATTCCCTCCTCGATAAATGATTTTTCGCTGATCCGATCGGGAATATTTTTTTGCTCTAAAACTTGATTGACACTAACCGCCCAATTGTGCCGCCATTCAGTTATTTTTTCTTTTTTATCCCAATCAACTAGCCACACCTTTCTTGATCTTGGAAAACGACTATTTCCTGTATAAGTCTTGTTCCCATTTTCATCTAATATATTTTCTCTTTTACTTTTCAATCCCCATGTTCCGTCTGGATTAAATGGACGATTAGTTAGCATAACATGAGCGTGCGGATTATCTAGGTGATCTCTATGAATTGCTACGTCGGCAACCATACCCTCATCAACAAAATTTTCTTGTACATATTTTTTCAATAATTCTTTCTGTTCATCTTCACTTAATTCAACTGGTAAAGCCACGTTAAACTCTTTTGCATAGCGTGAATTTGCTCGCCGATCTTTTCTTTCGACTTCATTCCATAATTTTTCTCTATCACTCGCCCATGCTGGCGCATTCTTTGGTGTCAAAATAAAGCTTTCTGGTATGACTGACCGAGCATAAAAATAGCTTCGACCTTCTTTTTGATCGAATAACTTTTCACCACTTCGATAAGCAGCTCCAGCAATGGCACTACGTCCTTTACCAGCACTAATATTTTGAAAACTCATGTGAAAAATTGCCATGTCGGTCACCACCTTTCTTTGGGTTTATGGGTTTGCTTTTGTTGTCGCCAACGGCGACTTCTGATACAAGGGTTTAGCACAATAACACAACCAACTTTAGTTGTTGTGTGTAAGTGCGCATTGACCTCGTTTCACTCGGTCTTCTGATTACCTTAACCTTAGTTTTATTGTATGACTTTCGCTTCACTACTTCAACTTTTATACTTTGACTTAACGTTCTCTGTATGATATAGTGTCGGTGATTATTTTTAATATGATTGGAGGGATCATTATGTCGCAAAGTAACTTAGAAAAACAAGAAGCTAAATTAAAAGCCCTTAACCAAAAAATCAAGGGCGAAAAAAATAAGATTGAACAACGATTAGGCAAACAGATCATTAGTCAAGCAAATTTAGATTATGCTAATTTATCTAATGATAATATCAAGTCTTTATCCAAAAAAGTAGCCGAGTTTTTAAAAGTAAATCAAGCACATAATCAGTTATAAATAATGGAGTTATGTCATGGCTAATCAATATAAAAAACTAGTTGAGCAGCAAGCGCGTTTAAAACAAAAAATTGAGCGGGAAGATTTTAAATTACGGCAATCTAAATATTATGAAAGTCGGCAAGACTGCAAAGCTCGTTCTCGCCGATTAATTCAAAAAGGAGCTTTGTTAGAAAAATACTTTCAAGCTGATAACCTTTCGGTTGAACAAACCGAAGAGCTTTTAAAAACATTTGCCGATTACGTTAATGCCCATAAGCCGAATAAGCTCAAAAACGATCAACCTAATAACTAGGCCGATCGTTTTTATTTTCTGGATCATTTTTTGGCTTAATTTCTGGGTTTTGATCCGCAAAATCTTTTAATTGTTCTTGGATTCTTTTACCAATTTCGTCTTCAACTGATTTAAGCTCTAAGTTTGCTCTAATTTGTAATCCTTGAATGCCATTGTCATATGTCCACCGTTTAATTTTAGCCATGTCATTAGTTCGATAATAATTGGCAATTAGTTCGTTCCATTGATCCCACTTATCTAACGGCACATTGATTAAGCCTGCACCACCGTCAATCATAATTTTATTAGCACTTAAAGTCGCCGTCCTTTTGTTCCCGTCCCAAAAGATTTGTTGGCGCATATTATGATACATAACAGTCAATGCTTTATCAGTGGTCGTTGTTTGCGGATCAGCCAAAATTTTTTGTAAAAAGGATTGTTCTTGTTTTTCGTTAATTAAGGGTGGTTCAAAAAAGTCTTCACTGCCTAAATCAACTCCTCCTTTTCCTTGCCGTAATTCTCCTGGTACTAAGGCGTCTTCCGCGGCCACAATCTTGTTAATTTGTTTTTCCATGGTTAACGTTAAGGAGGAATTTTGATCAGTGATATATTGCCACCCACGCTTTAAGTTAACAATTGTCAAAATATCTTCAACAGGAACGCCTGCCACACTCATGCCGTCCATAATGGTTTGTGTTTGCGGCAAAGTGGTATTTACGCCTTCAAAGCGGGCACTAGTGTGTACTAGCTTGGTAAAATTTGTTCGAGCAAACCGTTTGTTTTCTGCAACTGTAAATTGATACTTGTCCATATATGCTTGTGTCTTAGTCATATTTTGTGCCTCCTTTTCATTCCAACCACTGATTCTTTGACTCGTCCATGTTAAATCACGAAATGCTTTTCGTTGATAATTTTTTCTTGCCGTTTATCTAAGAGGTAAGTGTGTAACGCGTCAAACAACTTGCGCTTATCAGGATCTGGGTTATGTGCTGCTTGCTCCCAAATGCCCTGAATATCGACTGTCCAGGGGTCAGCCAACAATTGCTCTATTTTTTCGACTTCTTTGCTTGGTTTGGTCATTTAAAAAACTCCTTTCCCATCTTTCTAGATTAGTTATCGCCTATTCAGCTATTTAAGGCGCCTATTTTAGCTTCTAAACGGTTTTAAAGCGGTTTTAATATAATTATGTGCCGAACACTTTAAACGGCTTAGATGAGCTTATATGCCGTTTAATTCTAAAAGCGCTCATTGTCAGCGTTTTGCTCTTCGGGGTGGTTGGCCGCATATTCTCTAGCCGCTTGTTTATTCCACCAAACGCCAAATAGGTTTTGCATGGTGCCGTACAGGTAGTTTTCCACGTTCTTGATGTGCTTCTCATTGCTTCTTAGGGCGTTAAAGTAACGTCTCAAGGCTTTAGTCATTAAAAATTTAAGTTCTTCGTCGTCCAGTGGGATTATGACGCCAATATCTTTATGATCCTTCTCAACTCGGTACTTAGCATTTAAGATAATACCAACGAAGCGACGTATCTGTTGCGGGGTACGGCACCAAAAACTAAGCAGTATTCATCATGTTACAGCACCCAAGTAAAAGCTACGAAGATAAAAACATTCATCCTCAAAATATGTAACCTAGAAAAAAGGCCTCCAGTGTTAAACCGGGAGCCTTTTTTAGTATACCAATTTCTAATTCACATAAGGCGGCTTATCCCAAGTAACCCCCTCACTCCCTGATAAAACAACGATCCATTATTTGGCCTTTGTGAAATTTGACGGGAGAGGAGTGGTCTAGATGAAAAATCCCCAAAAAATCATTAAACTCACTTTGTGAATTTAACCGCCTAAACTCCTAGACCATTGCGCCAATCGTGCCTGACACCAGTCCAAAAAATCCCGTTCTGAAATCGTTGGTGTTCCCGTCAATAACTTTTTTGTGATGGGCTCCTCACCTAAAGCCGTCTCAATTAACCCAACCACTAAATAATCTGTCTGTTTCGTAACCCAATTTTGTGGTTTCGCCCCAAAGACTTTCGCCAAACTAAAAGCTTGATCCCGAGTCATGGTAGTTAGACGCCCGGTAAAAGTAATCTCACAATCTCTTAAATCAAGCATTTTAAATCATCAACTTTCTTGATTCTAATGTTGGTTTTGACTTGACGGGTTATGGTTTTCCATTCAGTTTAGAGGGAGTGACGTTTTGAGCGCAGAATTGTTCCCTGGAATCAGCTATTTGGAATAACTGAACCAGAGTACAATTCTACTACTAAAAGTTTCCCCTTAGTTCGTCGGTCGTTAACGCCCGTCGCTTGTCTGTACAATTGCGGTATTGCTACCACCACTCATTATAAACCTACGTTTTCGGTTTAACCTACTAAAAAACGCCCTAGTAGGCGTTGACGATACGTATTTATGTTTGTTCGATCACCAACTAATCAGTGGCACCAAGCCGAAGCTTCGTTTTACCACCCGCGCCGTTAATGGTCGCGCTCACCATTCACCACCCAGCCGTACAGATAGCCTTGTTGTGGTATAGCCAGACTTATTGAAGTCGCACTGGCAAACGTGTCCCCTTGGATTTAGACCCCAGCTTGTCCCCTAGGGCTTTAAAAATCGCACCGGCCATGATATAATAGTCATTAAACAAGTTGACTTTTATGTGGCGCTCACCGATTCCCGTCGGTGGGTGTTTTTTTATGTTCTATTTTATGTAACCAATATTACTCGTTGTTTGGTGATAAATCAACATTTCTTTTTATGTATCCTTGTATCCTTGTATCCTTGTATATTCATATCCTTGTATCTAAGTATCCTTGTATCCTTGTATCTAAGTATATTAGGATACTTGCAGTCAATCTTAATTTAACGGCTTTTTAGAAGAAATGTATCCTTGTATCCTTGTATCCTTGTATCCAAGTATCTTTGTATGTTATCATCCTTGTATCCAAGTATCCTTGTATATTAGGATACTTAAGTGGAGGTCAGTATAATGGGTGAAGTAATTACTTTTGGAAATTTTAAAGGTGGCACCGGTAAAACAACAAATGCCACGCTTGCATGCCTGGCACTAGCTCGTGCTGGTAAAAAAACGCTATTAATTGATTTCGATCCTCAAGCAAACGCTACAGATATTTACTTTAAAACCGCGGCTAATTTAGGCCACGATGATATTAAATTTAATCAAACCTTGCTTGCATCAATCCAAGAAGAGGACTTATCAAGATCGTTGGTTACTTTGGATAAAAACATTGACTTTATTCCATCAAGCGCAGATTTTTCATTGTACCCACGGATTATGGAAAAAAAGTTTAAAAATAATTATAAAGATAGAGTTACATATTTTAGCAAGCTACTTGCTTCACTAAAAGAAAAATATGATTTTGTGGTATTTGATTTGCCACCGACTATTTCCTTAATTTCTGATAGCGCCTTATACGCTTCAGATTGGGTTCTGATTATCCTTCAAACTCAAGAGCACAGTCTTCAGGGTGCCGAATCGTTTCTAAAATATATACAGGAACAGGTAATCGATGAATACGAAGCACCTAGTTTGAATTTACTCGGTATACTTCCTGTGCTATTAAAGAATGGGGCGCCTGTTGATCACAGCACATTAGAAGTAGCAGAAGAAGAATTTGGGAAAGAAAACATGTTAAAAACCCTAATTCGTAATATGGAAAGAATCAAAAGATATTCAATCAGAGGTGTATTTCTAAAAGATCAATTCGATAAAAAAATAATTAGATTATACGATTCTGTGGCACAAGAAATTATTGAAAGGGCGGACTAGCATGGTGGAACTTTTACACAATCCTAACTCAAATAAAAGCAAAATAATTCCTAGAAAATCGGCGCCCCAGCCCCAAAAAGAAATTTCCATATCTTCCCTAAACGAATCAAACAAAACGAAGTCTAAACAAATAGATGGTGTTACTTTTGATACTACGCTCAGAATTGACAATCATCTAAAAAACTTTATGAAAGCTATGGTAATTTTAGGGTATAGTTCAACTCAACAAAACGGATTAGCCCAATTACAAAAAACTTTTTTTGAATCGTTAACTGAGTCTGAACAAAATACGCTTACGACTCAAATACAGACTTTGGAAACCGGCGATGCTAACAAAGTAAAAAGTAGATAATCACGTGCTCTCAGACGACACGTTCACCTTTTAGATGTATACTTGTCCGTTTAAATTAAGCAGAATGCACACAAAAAAGTCCTCTATTATGCGGAATAGAGGGCTTTTCTGAAATCAGTACATACAGGCTTTGCTTAGAGCGTTTCCTAGTATCCATCTTTGATACATACAATCAAAAATTCTTAAATAGAAGCCATAAAGGCTTCCAACAAGTGACGGATACATTAGCTTCAATGTTTACTGAGTAACCCATTATTTTGCAGAAGGACGAGTTATTTACACAAAATTATTGACGCTCCCTACCAAAACCTTTTCAAAACACATTAAGTGATATATTAATAATAAATAGAATTAATAACAGGAGATCATTATGTTTTTAGCTATTAAAGAGATGCTACATGAAAAATTGCGTTATAGCCTAATAGTGGTACTTATATTTTTAGTAAGTTATCTTTTGATTATTCTTACTGGTTTAGCCACTGGTTTAGCTAACCTAAACAAAGCGGCAATTAACGAGTGGGATGCTTCAAGTATTGTCTTAAATAGTGATTCTGAAGGACGTTTACAACAATCTTTTCTTTCACAGGATGAGGTTGCTAGTTTACCCAATAATGGAACCAGAATTTCACAGTATAGTACACTTGTAAAATCAGAAAATGGATTAAAAGAGAATACTCAATTAGTAGGTCTTGATTCCAAATCGTTCATATTTAAAAAATTGAAAATAACAAGTGGTAGTAAAAATATCCGAAACAATGCCGGCGTCGTATCGGATAAATTCAAAAGTGATGGATTCAAAATCGGTGACCACTTGTTAGTTGCTAATTCATCATTGAGGATTAAAATTACAGGTTTTACACCCAGGGCAACTTTAAGTGCTCTTCCCGTGGTTTATATTTCACCAGACACTATTCAACCACTGAATAAAGGTGTAACAAATGCTGTGGTATTCAAGAATAAGTTAAAGAATTCAAAAATACCAAAAGGGACCAATCAATTGAGCATTAGCTCATTTATTAAAAAATTACCTGGATATAGCGCACAACAACTCACATTCGACTTCATGATTGCTTTTTTGTATATTATTATTCTAATTGTTATTTCAATTTTCTTGTATATTCTGACTGTTCAAAAATTACCCAACTTAGGTGTCTTGAAGGCGCAAGGAGTCTCAACGCAATATCTTATTTTGAGTACGTTATTTCAATCATTTATTATTTCAGTTATTGGCGTTATTATAGCCATTATATTAGGTGAAATAACAGCTATTACGTTACCCAGCGAGGTACCCATTGTCATCGATAAAAGTAATATTATTGTAACTGGAATCGGTATTATTATTATGTCCTTGTTAGGTGCACTGATACCTATTCGTCAAATCGCCAAAGTTGATCCTTACAAAATTATTGGAGGTTAATTTCATGTCAAATCTAATTTTTGAATCGGTGACAAAAGTTTTTGGAGAAGGGAGTAGTAAGTACGTAGCGCTGGAAAATATTAATTTTAAAGCAGAAAGTGGTCAGCTTATTTTAGTTGTAGGGCCATCAGGATCAGGAAAAACTACATTTTTGACTATAGCCGGCGGGCTGCAGACACCAACTGAGGGTGACGTAAAAATAAATGACAGCACAATTAAAAGTTTATCCGAAAAACAGCAAACAAAATTAAGATTGGAAAAAATAGGATTTGTTTTACAATCTTATAACTTAGTTCCATTTTTAACGGTCGAAGAACAGTTTAAATTAGTAGATAAACTAAAAAAACAAAATTTAACTGAACAAAAAATGCATGAACTTCTATCTGATTTAGGACTTTTAGAACTTCTAAAAAAATATCCTAATCAACTTTCTGGTGGACAAAAGCAACGTGTGGCAATTGCTAGAGCATTATACACTGATCCTGACTATATCTTAGCGGATGAACCCACAGCCGCCTTAGATACGGATAGATCTATGAAAGTAATCGAGTTACTCAGAGATTTAGCACATAAGAGAAATAAAATTATTATTGTAGTTACTCATGACTTAAGGTTAAAAAATACGGCAGACAAAGTTTATCAGATAATTGATGGTAAGATGCAAATGATAAATTAGCTACTGTCTTAATTTTACTTGAAAACATGTCAATGGCGCGATACAAATAGCACCATTGACCTTTAACCTTGATGTAAGTCTCATCCACTCGCCAACTTTGAGAAGCTGAATGTTTATGCCGACGCCACAACACCTGAAAGATTGGTCCGTAGTGATGAACCCAGCGCATAATCGTTGTATGATGAACAGTAATTCCACGATCACGTAAAATCTCAACGACATCACGATAACTCAAATTAAATCTGAAGTAGTAACCAACGGCTACCAAAATAATGTCTTGTTGGAAATGCCGACCTTTAAAATAATTTTTCATCATATCTACCTCACCTTTTAGGCTAATTATACCCAAAATAAGTTAAACTGAATTTTTGGTAGCGTCAAGAATCTTGTGTAAACGAAATGCCTTCGTACATATAATATGTATCTAACTTAAATAAATGATGCTTCCAAGGTGTCCTGGAGTCCTTTGAACCCTCGGTGGATCCGCTTCAGAGACTTCTCGTTATAAACATTAAACTGAGAAACCAGGAAGCGATCCAGTGAATCTTCCGTTGGAAATTGTTCTTTGTGGTGGGTGGTGCGCTTGAGATGCTTATTAAAGTTCTCAATCGGGTTAGTGGAGTATAGTGATTGCCGGATAGCTGGTGGAAAGTCCATGAAAGTGAGTAAATTCGGCATTTTAAGCAGATCTTTGATTAATTTGGGATAGGTCTGATGCCAGTTGTTGGCGAACTCATTCAGTTTCAGTTCGGCTGCTTCACGGTTGGCGGCCCGATGAACTTGTTTAAAGTCACTGATCACGGCCTTGCGGTCTTTTACGCGAACTTTGTTCATCAGATTCCGCCCAACATGAACCAGGCAACGTTGTCGTTTGGCTTTAGGGAAATTCCGATTCAAGCCTTCATCCAAACCAACTAACCCATCGGCCACAAACAACAGCACATCTTTAACGCCCTGCTTGATCAAGGTTCCCAGCAGTTCAGTCCAGATTCCAGTCGATTCCGTTGGCGCCACTTGGTAGTTCAGCACTTCTTTCGTACCATCTGGACGAATGCCAATCGCAATATGAACGGCTTCTTTTTGAACGGTATCCCGCTTTAACGGCAAGTAAGTGGCATCTAAGAAGATGGCCGCATATTGTGAAGCCAGTCGACGTTGCTGGAAAGCTTGAACCTGTTCATTGACGGCTTTAGTCATGTTGGAAACCGTGGCTTTGGAGTAGTGAGCACCGTACATTTTCTCAATGAGTTCGGCAATTTCAGCAGTGGTAATTCCCTTGGTATACAACTGAATGACCGTTGTTTCTAAATTATCACTGTGCCGACCGTAGGCTGGCAAGGTATGATTTTTAAACCGGCCATTGCGATCTCGAGGAATGGTTAAGTTAAGTTGGCCGTACTTCGTATCAAACGAGCGCTCATAACTGCCGTTGCGGTTATTACCAGTGTTAGTCCCAGCGTATGAGTAGCGTTCGTAACCCAAAAACTCTACCAATTCGGTTTGAAGCAGCTGGTTAATCGCAATTTCGAGGTGGTGACGAAAAACTTCGTCCAAATCTTGCTTTTGGGCTAGTGCAGCGATAATTTCTGTGGTAAGTTCATTCATGGGGAATGCCTCCTGTGATGTTTTCTGTGGTTACTAAATATCATAAGGGAAGGCATTCCCTATTTCTATACAATTCAGAAATCTTTTATGCATTTACACAAGATATTTTACGCTCTCGAATTTTTTGCACCAGAACCAAACAAAAAATTAGGAGGCTAATTATGCGACTTTGGCATGAGCAACTCATTAGCAAACTTCCTCGCCAACAACTGTTAGGACAGCATCGGGAAATTGCTGCTTTAAGAGGCAATGGCTGGGGAAAAAAGCATGCAACTGTTAATTATGTATTCAATTACTCACCATATAAACTTTATCAATTTCACTTGCTGGTCATGCACGAAATGCAGCGGCGCGGATATCGTCCTAATAAAAAATGGTTTGATCCGCTTTACCGTGGTATCCATTGCGATCCATATATGATTTTAAAAAAGTGTTCGATAACTAACCCAATTTATCCAGAACATAATGATTCGTATTTGAAAGAATGTTTATCTAATTTAGCCAGTAAGGGGATTGTTTTATAAATCTAAGAGGGTATCTCATTCGAAATACCCTCTTAGATTTAGCTAGTAATCCGCATTGAATTAAGATACTGGCTAGCTTAATTCAATTTTTAAATTGCTTACGATCTGTCAACAAAGCAATCGGTGACAGAATTAAAACGATCACCGCTCCTACCAGATAATTACGACTAAAGGCATGACTGATTTGTCGCTTTTTAGTATGCTTAATTTTTCTCAGCGAATTCATTAAAACTTATTTTGCCCGCGTTTACAATCTACCTTAACATTAAATTTATTTCGATACCTTATAAAGGTTGTCCGTTTAATTCCTGTATTACGGGCAACATCGACATCACTCATGCCTGCCTGATAAAGTTTAAAAGCATGTTGCAAGCGGGGATCGTCTTGGGTGTATTGGGGTTTGCGCCCATGATATTTACCCTGCTGCTTAGCTAAGGCAATCCCTTGCTGCTGGCGCTCAATGATTCGCTTACGTTCACTTTCGGCCTGATACTTATAGAGTTCAATAATCAAGTTGGTCATCAGTTGACGTAAATTTGGGTCAGCAATCCCTGTCATGGACGGCAAATTTAACACATCTAGGGTGGCCCCCTTATTTTGAATGGTGTTCATGATCTTAGTTAAATCCTGGTTGTTTCTGCCTAAGCGATCTAATTCAGTGACCATTACAATATCACCCTCACGAATATAGGCCAGCATTTTTTGCAGTTCTGGCCGATTAGTGTTAGCCCCACTTAATTTATCCGTAAATAATTTATCAACGTCTTTTAAAGCCGCTAACTGTCGATCTAAATGTTGCTCCTTGGAACTCACACGCGCATAACCGATTTTAGCCATTTCCAATTCTCCTTTTGGACAGTTCTAATGAACACTTGTAATTCCTAGTATAGCACAGAAATAAAAAAGACCAATAGGGTATACCCTAGTGGTCGCTTTTGATCCATTATCAATGGCTTTTTAAATTAGGGCCTAGTACTTTGGGAATGGAAATACTTTCCAACACCAAAAATTCTAGACCCAAATAATTTTACAATCTACCATGGCTAAAATGTTAAGCATGCGCGATTTCGACTACTCCAAGATCGGCAACATCTTTGAACTAGACGAAGTCACCCCTAAAATGGCAACTGAAGAACGCCTTGATGATTCTGGCAACAAAATCATGGGCAATGATGGTACACCGCGGAAATTCAACACGGATGAAATTGTCGGCTATAAGTATTCCGTCACGATTCTGGAAGGTGAACATCGTAAGAAGTCCACTCAGATCACCGTTGCTGGTCTCGACTGTCCAATCAACAACGCGGAAATCATGAAACGTGACAGCGTGAAATGCCGCTTTACCGGTTTAGAACCAAGCATGGTCGGCAACCCAATCTACTGCAAGGCTGAAAAGATTGAATTAGTGGCCCCGCAGGCCAAATAGAAACACTCTGGGCTACCCAATCTAAACGGGTAGTCCTTTTTCTCGCAATTCTACTTGGTCAGTTGCCGATAACGTTCAAACAGCATGGCGACGGTATCACTCTCGGTGGTGCCTTTAATTATCAGCCCATATGCCCGCATAACGGCTCGATCATTATCTTGGTGGGCTTTGCGCAGTTCAGGAACTGTCGCCAACGGATCATAGAGATCAGCTAAGCTACTATCCGGGTAAAGTTTACGGGCATCGAGAATCCTCTGGGCTGTTTGTTCAATCTGCGCCTTTTGCTTATCATCAACTTCTGGCCACGGAAAATTTGCATAGACGGTTGGCGAGTAACTGTAATCGCTCTTCATTCTACCAGCAACCGCACGCATCCACGCCATATGCACATTAGAAGTCATCACACCGAACATATACAGACTGGCATTCGGAACGAGATACAGCTTGTTGCTGGCAATAACCGCTGGAGACATCCACCCCATCGGCACATAACGTCGGTTTTCGCTCGAAACCTCAGGGACCGCTAGATAGTTTGAATCCGGTTGACGAATTTCAGTGAATAACATGGGCATTTCCGCCAATGCTTTAACTGACGGTGTAGGACTTTTTAATCTTGCTTCGGTGACGGCCGCTAACCGTTCCATAATTGGTGGAACAGAACGAAATTGACTTGGTGATACACCCTTTAACCAAATGCAGTACCGCTCAACATTATTGATAAAGTCTCTGGAGCCAACATAACGTCGGATATAACTTTCTGTTTGCGGGTACTGCTTAATTAACGCCGCTCGTTCCGCTGGAGAAAGAATTAAGTTACCCCCGTCTGTTGGTTGGCTTCCCTTAGACATCACAGGAAAGTTGGCACCGGAAATACTAGTCTTTCGACGTGGCTGTGGGAATACATCAGTTCCCGCGGTAAGATACGCATTGATATGGTCAACCAGCTTCATCTGCCCCCCTTCAAACAGACGCTTCTTCTCCTTGCGTGGGTAGCCGGTGAAGCCAATGATGACCACATGGACTTGCGCCTTCTCCTTGGCCTCACTGCTCCAGCGGAATGTCCGATAGGCGAATTGAATTTCAATGCCCTTCTCGAATAGTTTTGGCCAAAGCGTTGGCGCTTGCTCACCTTGCGTGATCGAGTTAGTTGAAACAAAGGCGACCTCGGTCGTCTTACCTTGAATGAAGTCAGCCGCTTTGTTGTACCACGCCGCCACATAATCCAGCTTGCCATACTTGGTAAAATCATGGAAAGCAATATCCATGTCCGCTGCTTGCGCGCGTGTCCGCTTTTCGTGACCATAAAATGGTGGATTACCAATGATGTAAGTAATTCTCTCGCCGCCGACTACCGTTTCCCAATCGAGACGGATGGCATTGCCCTCTGTGATGTTGGTGTACGTCTTCAATGGCAAAAAGTCCATATTCGCGTAAACAATCGCCGCCGTTTCTTCCATCATCTGCGATTCAGCAATCCACAGCGCTGTCTTGCCGACGGACACCGCAAAGTCATTGATTTCAATACCATAAAACTGTTGAATGGACACCTTGATCAAATCGTCATCAACTGCCAACATGCTTTCATTCCCGTAAATCAAGCTGATAACCTGGTTTTCGAGCTTCCGCAATGACAAATAGGTTTCAGTCAGAAAGTTACCTGACCCACACGCTGGATCAAAGAAACGCAACTTACCGAGCCGGGCTTGAAAATCTGTCGCGCGCTGAATCATGGTCTTACGTTGCTTAATTTGCTTGATTTCAGTCAGCTCATTTCGGAGACCGTCTAGGAACATTGGATCAATGACTTTATGAATATTTGCAATCGAGGTATAGTGCATGCCACCTTCACGTCGCGTGTCTGGGTTCAAGGTACTCTCAAACACCGCACCAAAAATTGTTGGGCTGATCTCAGACCAGTCAAACTCCTTGCTGGCTTGATCTAGAATCAAAGCGCGCAACGAATCGGTGAATTGTGGAACCTCAACTTCCTCATTAGTAAACATTCCGCCATTCACATACGGAAACTCAGCCAACTTTTCTTCCAGATATGGGTCGCGTTTATCGATTGGCGTATCCAGCACACGAAACAGGTCTATCAAGGCCGTACGCAGATGCCGCGTCTCAAATTCATTGAGATAGTCGTGAAACATACCATGACGGCCAAAAATGCCAGCATCTTCAGCGTACAAGCAAAACACTAGACGTACAGACAACTCGTTAATACTACGCTGACTGCTGGCATTAGTAGGATCACGATACTGCGTGAACAGTTCATCGTAAATCTTGCCGACCAACTCACCAGCTTGCATTGAAACTTCCATCTCTTTGTCGAGATGCGGATTCAACTGATCGACGATAAAGTCCAAACGGTAATACTCAGTCGGTAAGTCCTTAAGCTGGATCACTGCCGGCTCGCCATTAGGTTGCTCCATATCATACACGAAGAACTGGGTAAAGTTGCTCGTGATAATCCAGCGCGGCCGCTTAGAGTACGGTAAATTGGCGGAATATCGTTTTGCTTGCTCAAATGGAGACAGCAGACTGCCGTCAGACTGCCGTATGCCGTCAAACAAGCTCTTATTTCGGCCTTTCTGTTCAATCAACACCTTGGTTGTGTCAATGAAACCGTCAATAAAGCTGGTGTGATCCAGCATTACTCGGTCTTCAAAACTGATGTACTCACCAGGATTAGGAATATCATAGACAGTCTCCAGCAAGTCCAACCAGAAGGTCTGACTATCCTGTCGTTCATTACCACGATCTTGCCAACGCTTGACAAAGGCCGTGGCGGCTCGTTTTTGATCTGCTTCCTTCATGAAACAGCCTCGATTCGTCAGTATTATGTTTCAAGTATCACGCATCAATCATATAAAGAAAAGCGCCAGTCTCGAAGTTCCGAAAACTGACGCTCACAAACATGGGGACATCGCTATATTCTAAGTGAATTCAACCTTGAGCTTCTTTCCCAGTGCAAAGGCAATCTTGCTCATGGTATCAAAGCTAGTGTTCTGGCCATGCTCGATGCGCGCAATCGTTGATTGCGGCACATCTGCCCGCTCGGCTAGTTCCCGTTGGGTCAAACCGGCGCGTTCGCGCTCGCTCATCAACGCCACTGCGCTCTCAAGTTTGGCAGATTCGGCATCAAAGCCTGCCTTGAATTCAGGGTCCTTAAGTTGTTCAGCGAGATAATCGTCAAAAGAAATGTTCTTTGCCATGTTACTTACCTCCCAAATTATCGTAGTATTCTGTCCTGAGTTCTTTGGCATGATTAAGTTCAGACACCGGCGTCTTCTGGGTCTTCTTCGTGAAGCCATGCGTAATCACATAACGCGGACCTTCAACGTGAAAGTACAAGCCCCGCTGGATATTCGATCCTGTTGTCCGAAGCTCAAAGATGCCATCTGATATTTTTCTGATCCACATTTGGCGCGCCGCCACTTGTAAACCAAATTTCTGTGTCTTGGCAATGACGGTGACCAGCTTCTGCTTTTCCACTGGCTTCAAACTATCTAAGAATTCTTGGAATTCATTGTGTCCACTTGGACGCGTGTAAAACTCGAACTTAGGATTTTCCATGTGTTTAGTATACACCTAGCGAGCCACAGTATCAATATATGCTATCAGCTTCTAAAATCCAAATTTCAAAACTTCTTAGTCTCTAAATGAGTGAATTAAAAGACCACCACGTTCGGGAACGTTTGTTCGAAAATCGACCATAAAAGCCTTCTACTCTGCTATAATACGTATGAATCAATAAAAATTATATAGATAAGGCGGAACACACATGAAGAAAAGCCTACCACGAAAAATCATCTACTTTGATGAAACCTCCGCTGTAGATTTATTACAGGTTCGTCAAAAAGGACATCTGACGAGAACCGAGGAAACAATTCGATCTATGACTGGGAAAATTGGCGCAGATGCTGACATAAAAGCACAACTAGACGAAGATGTCGGAGTCAATAAACTGGTGAGTCATATCTCTGGCTTATCCGCCGGCATCAACTCAATGATGGGAGCAAATGGATCTCTCAACGGAAGTAAAATTGCCAGAACCGTCATTGAGAATTCTTTGCTTTATGATTTCTTAGAGTCCGCAGAATCAAAACGGGGAACGCCATTATTAGATATTAAGGAAGATTACGCACTCTCAATTCCGAAGGATTCAATGACTTACTTCGCAACTATAGCGCCCCTAACAGAGATGATGGAGGGACATCAACAGCTCGACAATCCAGATATTACCATGGCAATTTCAAAAATGAACAGTGGCATCCGAAACTCTAAAGGTTACTACGAAGTGGTCGGAGAAAAAACTGATTCAAAATTTGGTAAATCCATCACCACTCAAAAGGTATTTCGTTTTAACATTGATGCTTTTAAGAACAATTATCGTATTCAGGATTTGCCTAAAATGAACTTAGTTCTGTATGCTATTCACGTCGGTACAACAAAGCTATCCCAACTCGATTTTGAAACAGAGTTCAATCTTGACAGTCAGCAGTCCGAAGTCGGATTTAGCGGCTTAGCCAAGCAGGCTCAATCCCATCAGGATGCTGATTCTAACGACGAAAAATCGCTTGATGTTTTCGATGTCGTTTTAGCGGGGGTTCGCTAATGGCAAATATTCAACTATTCTACGGATCGAGCAAAGATTTCCGCTCCCTACTTAATCAAAATCAAGTAGAGGACAATTACACACCATTTATGGAGCTGATTCGTCAATATAATGTAACGGTCCGCGCCAACGATACTATGGGCAACAAAGATGCCGAATTTAGCCGCGATAAAATTGGTAATGTGGTAATTTTTGCTGATGACTTTGCATCGGTCACAGAACACGTAATCTCAAATTTCTCGAATATTGTACTACTAGGCCACGACATCGAAAACTTGTATATTCAGAATCCTCCGAAACGAGTTGAATACTCCATCAGATCCAACTTTGATGAGGATGAGATTGTTGAAGTAACGTCGCCATATTTTTCTCCAAGTACGACCGAGGTCACAAAACTTTACTCTCAGCTACTAACCGGAAAAGTTATTGGACAAAACAATGCTAAACACGCATCGTGCGTAGGATTGTACAAAGCGGCATACCATCACCAGAAAAAGCCCACTGTCATGATGTTCTACGGACCCTCTGGCGTAGGTAAAACTGAATTAGCTAAGAATATTAGCAACTTCTACCATGGTAAGTTAACACGAATTCAGTTTTCAATGATGCAAACCGAAGAAGCCTTCAAATATGTTTTCGGTGATGAACATGCTCGGCCATCCATGGCTAGGGACTTACTATCGCGCGAATCAAACATCGTCCTAATCGATGAATTCGACAAGGTGTCCCCTAGCTTATATAACGTATTTTATCAAATGTTTGATGAGGGTATTTTCGAGGACATCAATTACAAAGTGGATGTATCTAGTTGCATATTCATCCTAACGTCTAATTTCAACGATGAGGAAACTATTGCATCCACGGTGGGCCTTCCAATATATTCAAGAATTGATCAAAAGATTAAATTTGAAAAACTAACCAAGGAGGAAATCTCCACGGTCATCTCAAATGCCTTCAAGCGAATTCTGTCAGAACTCACCCTTGAGGATCAGAAATTTATTAGCGCCTCAAAATTAAAAGAACACTATCAAGAAAATTTGCAGATTTTTTCAAACGTTCGCATGCTTAATTCATTTATCGAAAATGACGTATATACCATGTTGCTCGAGCAACAAATAACAGTTAACTCAAGTTCAGATGAATAGTAGTGCCCGATCCCACAAAAAGAGCCATATACTCATAGCAGATTGCTTGAGATATGGCTCTTTTTGTGGCAGGATTTTGGCAGGAAACCAAGTAAATTCTACCTATTTCAACCCGTTTCACTTCGTCTGAAATGCCGTCAAATCAAGATTTTCACTTCAAGTGATACCTGCATTTTATTCCCACTCGGGGGTCGTGCCATAAAGGGCAAGGTAGCCATCGGCTAATTTTTGCCAAGCCACTTGATAATAAGCCCCATTTCCAGTAATTTCTTTTAAATATTTGTAGGTTCCTTTAGTCTGCAAAACCGGTAATTCACTCCCAATGACTGTTAATTCGTTATCCATATTTATGATCTCCTTTGCGTTGCTAATCTCACCCGTTGTTTAGGTTTACTTTTAGGGTTGTAAAAGTGAACCTAAATGACGGGTTCACCAACCG
>NZ_RHOY01000027.1 GCF_003946725.1 Agrilactobacillus yilanensis
CTGAAACGCGCTCCAAAAGACTGATTTCTGCGCCTAGCTACGTCTAACTTGTAAGCAAAGTACGCTCACGGCGTTAGTCTAGGCTATGCTCAAAATCAACCCGTCTTTTGTCGCGCTCTGATCAAAATACTTGTAGGCCGTCTTTATCTACGGATAGGTTCAGGTAGGTGTCGTTGTCATTTGTGGCTTGTTTGATGGCGGCGATGATGGCTTTTGCTTTATCATCGGGGCAGACGGTGATGATGGCTGGTCCGGCACCGGAGATGAAGGTGGCATAGGCGCCTAGGTCTTTGGCGATTTGACGTTTGCGCGCTAAATCTGGGACAAATTGGTTCCGGTAGCTTTCTTGTAAGGTGTCTGCTTCCATCATTGGGCCGGCTAGTTCTAGATCACCGCTAATTAAGGCAGCGATCATAACGTTAGAGATAGCACTGCCCAAAATTGCTCGGTCGTAGGCGATGGATTCTGGTAAGACACTGCGGCTTTCGAATGAAGGCAATTGTTTATTAGGAATGTCAGCAATAATGCTGGCTTCTGGGAAAATATGACGTACAGAATAGACGTTGTCATCTACAACGGCTGCGGTCACAAAATTACCTCTAAAAGCTGGGGCAACGTTATCCGGATGACCTTCAATGGTGACAGCAGTGGCAATTTTTTCTTCAATGGTCATATGTAAGTTACCTAAACGGTTAGCCAGTTCAACACCAGCAACAACGGCTGCGGCGCTACTGCCTAAGCCGCGCTCGGTAGGAATATCAGAGTTGACAATCAGTAGATGTGGCATCACATTTGGCGCAATTTGTTGTATTGTTTGAACTAAAATGTTGGTATAATCAGTGGGTATGGTTGCTGGTAGATTATGTTTGACGATCCATTCAACTGTTTCAGGGCCGACTTGGATAGTCATGTATAAAGATAGTGCAAGGCCACAGGAATCAATGCCGGCACCTAGATTGGCTGTTGTGGCTGGAACTTGAATTTTCATTGGTAACCCCCGTAAAAAAATTAATATATTCTAATTATATCTCATATTGTTGTAATATTATACTATAAACATAATAAACTGTAAGTGAATTTAAGTGGAGGGATGCAAATAATGGCGCAATTAGTTTTGGTTCGTCATGGGGAAAGCACGGCTAATCGAGATAATATTTATACAGGCTGGTCAGATGTTCCGTTAACGGCAAAAGGAGAACAAGAAGCAAAACAAATTGGAGCTAAACTGGCAACACTGCAGATTCCGTTTAGTGCCTGCCATACTTCAGTATTAACCCGGGCGATCATGACAAGTTATCTTATTTTAGATCAGCTGCATTTGAATTGGATACCGCTGTATAAAACCTGGCGTTTGAATGAGCGTCATTATGGGGCTTTGCGGGGCTTGAACAAGGCTAAATCCAAAGAAATTTTTGGTGTGACCCAAATTGCCCGCTGGCGCCGGAGTTTTACAAGTGTACCGCCGATGCTAGAAACACCAGATTTGGATCGCCGGTATCAACAATTAGATGTCCGGGATGTACCACGGGGTGAAAGCTTAAAAATGGCTGCTGCACGCTTACAGCCTTATTATGATGATCAAATTGTACCGCGGTTAATGCGTGGCGAAGATCAATTAGTCGTCGCACATGGCAGTAGTTTACGGGCGTTATTGAAATACATTGAAAATATCAGCGACACAGACATTAATGGCGTTGAAGTCCAAAACGGAGAAGCTATCATATATTCATTTGATGAACAGCTAAACCTAGTAGATAAAGCCAGAGCGTGAACTAGAGCGGGAAAGCCTCGAACACTAACCTAGGATCTTGCAGGGTGTCGTCAGACACACAAAAGATTCGTAGTTAGGTGAGAGCTTTGCTCTAGTGAGCGCGTTTAAAGCCAGAGCGTGACAAAAGACGGGGTGATTTTGAGCATAGCCTAGGCTAACGCCGTGAGCGTTTTTCGCTTACAAGTTAGACGTAGCTAAGCGCAGAAATCAGTCTTTTGGAACGCGTTTCAGAAGACCACCACGGACGGTTTTGGCTTACAAGCGTACAATCTATCCAGATAAAAAGCTGAGTCAACTTTTGGCTCAGCTTTTTTATTTGGAATAACTCGGTGTAATTAATAATTATAAACTCTCATCGGAATTGTCAGGTTTTTTCTTCAACCGGCGGAGTTTTACAATTGGAATTTTACCTAGAATCAATGGGACCTTTTCAATGACCACGTCCGCATATTCTAAACCAAACCAAGTAGCTGGAGATAGTGTAATTTTTTGGAGAAAGAGGCGGGCACGGATAATCGTTTTTTGAAAGGCCGGTAATTCGGTTTCTGGAGACAGTTCTTCTTGCAAGATAACAAATGAGAAATCCCCAACTTGGCGATCAGGAATAGTGGTATATTGTTGAGGCTGTAGAGGTAATTCACCCTTTGCGATCATGTCGGTAATGATCTGCCGTAAGAAGATATTTACTTTTTGTTCCACGCGAAAACCAAGATAAAGTTGAACATTAATCATATGATCTGTCCCAAAATTTTCAACCGTGTAGCTTGCAGAATAAGGATCATCGGTGACGTTAACCGTGATGAACCAATAAACTTGAGCCCGTTTTGGCCGTTTGTCTAGAATAGAGTAGAGAATTGATTTTTTGATATAGCGCTGGTCATGCACTTTAGTCATATAAACAAGATTCGTTGTGTACAGCGGATAGTTGTCATCTTGAGCAAGGGTACTTAATTGATTTTTATAGGCAAATAAGGAGACGTCTTCAGTACGGTAGGCGTTATTATTGCGATAGTAATCGCCCATTTGCCAGATGTACATAATGAGTAAGATAGTGCTGCCGATTAAAATTGTGACCCAGCCACCATGAACGAATTTGACAGCGCTAGAGATAAAGAAGATTAATTCAACGCTGCCAAAGAAAAGCAACATCCCCCAGCTCACTAACAGTGGTACTTTTTTGTGCCGTAAATAAGCGTAAAGTAAAATAGTGGTCATCAACATGGTGATCGTAATGGCTAAACCATAGGCTGCTTCCATATGTTCGGAAGTTTTGAAAGTATAGACGATCAACATGCAGACGCCCCATAAGATAGTATTTACTGCAGGGATGTAGAGTTGACCACGGATATTGGTGGGGTAAATGACGTGTAGAATCGGCAGTAATTTCAACCGAATACCTTCAGAGACTAGGGTATAAGAACCAGAAATCAGCGCTTGTGAGGCAATAATTGCGGCCAAGGTGGCAATTATAATGGCGAAGATTTTTAAGGGCTCAGGTATCATGGCAAAGAAAGGATTAAAATCTGTTGTATTTTGAAAATTAACTTGTCCATTGTGCTGATACAGCCACACAGCTTGGCCAAAATAATTTAGAACAAGACAAAGATTAACATAGGGCCAACTACCATAAATGTTTTTTCGGCCGACATGGCCCATATCTGAATACAAAGCTTCGGCACCAGTCGTTGCTAGAAAAATACTGCCCAAGATGAAAAGACCGGCTTTATTTCCGGGATCTATTAAAACTTTGAGCGCATAGTAAGGATTGATTGCCTGTAAAATAGATAAATCCTTGGACATACCGATTAAACCCATGACACCCAAGAAGGTGAACCAGATAAACATAATTGGGCCAAATGCTCGACCAATCAGATCAGTCCCAAAACGCTGAATCAAAAACAAAAGCGTCAAGATAATCATGGTGATAATAATGACTTCGTTTTGTGTATGCAACAGTACAGTACCGTGGAGTGGTGTACCTTTTAAGCCTTCAATGGCAGTGGTAACGGTAACGGAGGGGGTTAACATGCCGTCCGCTAATAAAAAAGCACCGCCAATCATTGCGGGGACTAACAGCCATTTGGCGCGTTTGCGGACTAAGGTGTATAAGGCAAAGATGCCGCCTTCACCGTTGTTATCTGCACGTAAGGCAATTAAGACGTATTTTAAAGTTGTCACAATAAATAAAGTCCAAAAAACTAGGGATACAGAGCCGACCATGAAATCTCTGGAAATATGACCTATACCGCCGTTGCCCGCAACAATGGCTTTCATAACATATAATGGTGAGGTACCGATATCACCGTAGACAACGCCTAGCGTGATAAGCATACCTGCTAGAGATAGGCGGCTACCATGGGTGCGCTTTGAAGCTTGTTCAAATTTATTCAAAATACGACCTCCCATAAACTGAACTTGTTGCCCTATAGTATAAGTTTGCTAGCGGTTACAAGTCAAAAGATTGAGCGGGAAAATTGAGTTGTTCTGATATAAAAAAACCGACGGCTATTGTTTAGAGTTTGCTCTAAACTTTAGCTGTCGGTTTTGAGTTGGTTTTCTGAAACGCGCTCACCAACACTGATTTCTACATATAACTACGCCTTGTTGATAGTCGCAAGCGACTATCTGCTAAGTCTAGGTTATATTGCGAAATCAACCCGTGTTGGTTCGCGCTCTGTTTGAAACGCGCTCACTAGAGCAAAGCTCTCACCTAACTACGAATTATTCATAAGCCAAATACGCTTATTTCATAATTCTAGGTTAGTGCTCGAGGCTTTCCCGCTCTAGTTCGCGCTCTGTTTTATAATGCTAGGGCGCCCATTGGGTCCCAAGGGGCGAGAACTTTTGGTTGGTCATATTCGGTTTCGATGACTTTTTGTAGGTTTTCAGGTAGGTATTTTTTATTGATAACGACTTGGTAGACGTATTGGTCCAGCCAGGCGTCGCTCATGACGAAGTAGCCTTTATTGCCGACTTTATCGCCCCATGAGTTTTCAACTTTCCACTTTGTAGGTTTTCCGTCTACGAGATCAACGCCGGTTAAGACCATGGCGTGGGTCATTAGGCTTTCGCCATAATTTAGGCGTTGGGCTTTGGTCATGGTGAGGTCAACGTCCAGTAGGTCGTCAACTTTATAGATTTCGGTGTCCATGATGCCGGCTTTGCGATCACTGCTCTTGCCGACGTCACTGCCGAACCAAACTGTTTCACCGTTTTGTAATTGTTTCACGGCTAATTGTTTGAAAGTGTCAATGGCGACGTTTAGGTGACGTACTTCACGGCCGCCGACAACATTGCCTAACATTTCAACGGTGTACAGATGGTCATAAGGTTTGTCTTCTGTTGGTGCGTTGATTAGGGAAACATAATCAGAAAGTTGCCAGCCCACATATTTCTTGAAGAAATCTTGCGGTGTTAGATGTTCTTTATGGTAAAGGCCATCGCTGTCTTTATAAGTCCAATCAAATTCTTTAACGGGTTCACCGAGTGCCATCACCAAAATTCGGTAAACTTCACTGACCATTACTTTGCGAGTCGCTGCAATTTGGGTGTCATCGGCACCTTGATTAACCAAAGTCCGCAATTTAACGGCGTCTTTACGAAGTTTATTATTTAAAACCGTGTTCAATTGGGCAGAAGCAGAACTGCTGAAGGTTTCAGGCATAATTGATTTTGGAACAATGCCATATTTTTGAATGAGGGCACAAAGCATATCCCATTGACCGCCATCTTGTTGCGGTGTTGCGAGTAAGAAAGCAACTTTGCGATCTTCAAGGGGTAGGGCAGCGGTGTTTAAGATATTTTCATAAAAGTAATTAGATTTTTCCAACTTATCCCAGAAATTAGTATAATTTTGCGAAAGTTCAAAATCTTTTAGATGAAATTGTTTTTGTAGCGGGTGACGCATTGTGTTTAAAGCCGCAAACATCCAGCAACGGCCAGATTGTTTTTGATTTGAAACAGCACCCGTATCAATTTCAACGGAAAATGTAGGTTCCATTGCAATCGCTGAGTCTGTATTTTCACTGCTGGCTAAAATCCCATTTTTCATAGTTGTTCGTTTTAAAGCGTCACTCTTTGGTAAGCGGTGGAATGTATTTGAAAATTCTTCTAAGTGTGCATCTGTGATCGGTTGACTCATAAAATGCCCTCCTAATAGATAGTTTAATAAGTTCATAGAATAATCTTAGCTCAAAAAAAGGCAATCGTCCAATATAGACGAATCCGTAGGTTTAGTTATCCTGATAAGGGGGGGATTGTTTCAAAATTTTACTCAAATTGTAATAAATATGTTGGCGATTTCTAATTAATTGCGGTATGCTAAAGGTATAAAATGAAAGCGCTATTATAGAGAGGGCGGTCTTTGTTATGAGCACGATTCAAAACTTCGATGAACAGACAATCAATACAACTAATCCCCATCTATCTCGGATGAAAATTATTGTCGAGACGGCATTTTACAGCCAAAATGTAACCCCAATTCAAGATGTTGCGGCGGTTTATGAGATAGCTAAAAATAATCCGGATACGATTGTAACGGATATGCCGATTAAACATGCAGCTGATTTAGGCTTACCTGAAGATGCTAAGATTTTGTTATATAACCATGGGCGCATTGTAGGTCGGACGGCCAAGGCGAGACGGATTATTCAAGAAGAAAGTCCCGAATCGGCGACAGAATTATTAAATTACTTAGAAGAAGCTATTTTTACAGATAATCGCCATGATTTTTGGCGCAGTGATGTGGTGGTGGGCTTAGCTGAAGATTTTATGACGAAAGCCCATGTCTGTATTGCCAAAGGTTATGAACATAATTTATATTCCTATTTGATGAATTTTCAAGCCTTAAACGCTACTTATCAAAAAATGTATGACGCTTCGAAACAATATGATGAACCAGATATTTATTTGTATGTGGATCCTGATTTTCATGATCCTAAATATCCTAACGGCTTAGCTTTATTTGATCGGGATCATAATGTAGCCGCAATTTTAGGGATGCGCTATTTTGGTGAAATGAAGAAAGGGACGTTAACGTTAGCTTGGGGCATTGCCCACCGTCATGGCTTTACCGCTTGTCATGGGGGCTTAAAGGCCTTTCATTTTAAGGATCGGCCAGACTCTGTTTTTGCTATGTATGGCTTATCCGGTTCTGGGAAATCTACTTTGACGTTGGCCAAACATGATAATAAATATGATATTACCGTCTTACATGATGACGCCTTTGTTATCTCTAGAGAAGATGGTTCTTCAACGGCTCTAGAACCTTCGTACTTTGACCGAACGACCGATCATCCCGTTGCCACCCATGATTTGGATTATTGTTTAACAGTCATGAATAATGGGATTACGTTGAATGAAAAAGGCGAAAAAGTGCTAATTACGCAAGATATGCGTAACGGGAACGGCCGAATGGTGAAATCTCGGTATATCACTAAAAACCGGGTGGATCACGAAAAACAGCCAATCAGCGCTTTGTTCTGGATTATGAAAGATAATTCCTTACCGCCTGTTTTAAAAATTGAGGATCCAGTGGCGGCTGCTACTTTCGGGTTAACTTTGGCAACGAAGCATTCCGCTGCTGAAAACGTATCTGCTGCCGAAATGGAAAAAGTTGTCATCATTCCGTACGCAAATCCATTTAGATTATACCCATTGTATGAAGACTATAATGACTTTAAAGCGTTATTCAGCAAGCGTAATGCGGCATGTTACGTTTTGAATACCAGTCAATTTTTGGACAAAGACATCCCTAAAGAATTAACATTAGGTGCCGTGGAATCTGTTGTGGAACAGCGTGCTGAATTCCAGCCATTCTTGGGGTTAGATGGCATTAGTTACATGCCATTTGCCGATTACGAAGTGAAGGCAGATACAACTTACAAGCAAATGGTCCGGCAACGGTTTGATCAACGAAAAGCCTTTGTTGTTGCCCATAATAGTAGTCGAAAACACGCTTTGCCAGATGAATGTTTAACATTCTTAGATTCAATTATTGATCACTTGAATAAATAAAATAAGTTCTAAGAGCAGTTCAGAGCCCTTTGTCCCATTGCCTAATGTTGGTATAATGGAATTTAAGGAATTGAACTGCTTTTTTTGTTGCGAACTAGGAAAGGGTGACAATTGTGAAAACCAGTGCTTTTTATCATCGTACAGAAAGCGAATATGCTTTTTTATATCAACCAGATGAATTTGTTGTTCGTTTACGAACTGCAAAAAATGATGTGGCGCAAGTGTTTTTGTATTATGGTGATCCCTTCGACCAGCGAGAAGATACCCAAGGCGTGTCCCAATGGCACTATCAGACTTTAGCGTTGAATAAAAGTTTACAAACTCAAGATCATCAGTATTGGGAAGTGCGGTTGCAACCGACTTTTAATCGGCTACAATATGGCTTTGTTGTTTTAGGCTTAGATCAGACGCAGATTTTTTATGGGGAGTTAGGCTGTGCGCCCGTGACGCCGACAACGCTGCAGACAATGGGCAATTATTTTCGGTTGCCTTATTTTCATGATATTGACCGTGTTCCAAATTTGGATTGGATCCATCATACGGTGTGGTATCAAATCTTTCCAGAACGTTTTGCCAACGGGGATCCCAACAATGATCCTGCAGAAATTTTAGCTTGGGATATCAATAATCGGCCTGGTCGAGATAGTTATTATGGCGGTGATCTACAGGGTATTTTAGATCATTTAGATTATTTGCAGGCTTTAGGTTTTAATGGGCTGTATTTAACACCTATTTTTAAGGCTAATTCCAATCATAAATATGATACAGTGGACTATTTTGAAATTGATCCGGAATTTGGTGATAAACGTACTTTGAAACGACTAATTGATGGCGCCCATCAGCGGGGAATGAAAGTCATGCTGGATGCGGTATTTAACCATATCGGTGATCAATCCACACAATGGCAGGACGTTTTGACCCATCAAGCACAATCGCAGTTTAAAAATTGGTTTCACATCCACCATTTTCCAGTGACCTATGAGGCTACGGCTAATTTTGAAGTGGGCCGGCATTTAAGTTATGAAACTTTTGCCTATAATCCGCACATGCCAAAATTTAATACGGCAGATCCGGCAGCTGCGGCTTATTTATTAAGCGTGGCGCGGTATTGGATTGAACAGTTTGATATTGATGCCTGGCGCTTGGATGTGGCAGATGAGGTGGACCATCATTTTTGGCGGCAATTTACCACTTTGTGTCGATCTTTAAAACCGGATTTTTATATTTTAGGCGAAGCGTGGCATAATGCAGGGCCTTGGCTGAATGGACCGGAGTTTTCAGGGGTAATGAATTATCAGTTGACCGATTTAGTGACTGCTAAATTTTTGACAAAAACGATCAGTAATTCAGATTTTATTGCTCGATTGAATCAGGCAACCTTGGCTTATCGAGATCAAACTAATGAATTAGTTTTTAATCTGCTAGGCTCCCATGATACACCCCGGGTTTTGACAGTGGCACAGCATAACTTGGCGGCAGTTCAGGCAGCATTTGCATTTATGTTTTGTCAAAAAGGCACACCTTGCGTCTACTACGGGGATGAGATTGGCATGGTCGGCGGGCCGGATCCGGATAATCGGCGACCAATGATTTGGCAAAAAGGGCAGCAAAATCAAAAGATGCAGCAATTCATGCAGGCACTGATTCAGTTTAAAAAAGACTATGCTTTAGAACTCGCGCAACGGCCAGTTCAATGGGAAAACTCAGAGGCTAGTGATTTGTTGCAGTTCAGCCGTCCTGGGGCAACCAATACGCTGCAGGCTTATTTTAATACGAGTCAAACACCGCAAACATTGACGATAGATCCGGCGGCAACGATTTTATTAAGTCAAGGCGGTCAATTAAACAATAAAACATATCAACTGGAACCGGATGGTTTTGTGATCTTCCGGCAGACAAAATAAACAGTCAGAGGGGATTCGATGACAAAATTATTTGAGGCCGATCCATGGGATGTTGCCTGGCAAGCCTTTGATCAAACACAGCTTAAGACTGTTCAGACTATTTTTGCGACGAGCAATGGTTATTTAGGTCGGCAAGGAGCTTTTGAAGAGACGGGTAATGCTGGCAGCTATGTGAATGGTTTGTACGGACAAGCCACAACCGCAAATCAGTTAACTTTAGTGAATGTTCCTGATTACGGTGCTATGAAAATCAAAATTAATGGCACAGATTTAGTTATAAAAGCTAAAGAAATTTCAGAATTTGAATGGACATTAGGGTTACATAATGGTGTTTTACGCCGTCAGTTCGATTGGACTCAGAAAGAGACGACGTTACGGTTTACGTTTGAGAATTTTATCAGTCAAGCAACAGTACAGCTTGTCGCTTTTTCGGCAAAAATTGAAGTTTTAGCCGGTGATGCTGAAATTGAACTTGTGCCCATGTTAAATGGGACAGTTGTTAATCGGTTAAACGCGGATCAGCCGTTATTTGAAATTACGACAAAAGGGCAAAAGGCGAATTATCTTTATTTACAAGGACAAGTGCCTAGTACAAATATGGCTTTTAATCAATGGCTTGCGGTGGATTTTACTGCGGATCAATCATTTACTGAGACGTTAGTGACAACTGATGATACCGTTGGCCGGAGTTATCAAGGGCAGCTGACGGCTGGTGAAACCTTGTCTTTAACACGGATTGCCAGTATTACCCATGGTATGCTATCAGATGTTCAGGCAATGGCCCAGACGGGGTTAAAAGTCTTGCTGCAAGGTGCGAAGTTGGGTTATGAAGGTTTGTTGGCACAGCAACAAAAAGCTTGGCAGACTTTTTGGGATGATAGTGAAGTGACTATTGAAGGTGATGATACAACATTACAGGCTTTGCGCTACAATATTGCGCAGCTTTGGATGCGGCGGCCGCAAGATACAAGCCGTTGGTCTAGTAATGGGTTATCAGATGAGGTACAGGGGAGTTTGAATCAGTGGTATGGCGACTATTTTGCAGCAACGGCCTTTGCTGGTTTAACAGTACCTAAAATCAGTCGTTATTTTATGGCACATCTGTATGAACAATTGCCGGATGCCCGTCAAAAAGCCAGCGCTTTAGAGTTAGCTGGCGCATATTATCCGTTAACCACGGTAGCTGATCAAGAATTGCAACAAGATTTCCCAATTGTTGCCGAGAGTATCTATACAGATGCTTTAGTGACTTATGAGATTTATACTTATATGAATTACACCAATGATCAGGATTTTATGTTGACGCAAGGCGCAGAAATTCTAGTGGCAATTGGTCAATTCTGGTCCAGTCGGGTGGATTACTTAGCTTCTCGAAATTTATATACGTTTTTGAGTGTCACTGGGCCTAATCAATATGAGTTAAATGTGAACCATAACTGGTTTGTAAATCAAATGGCGGCTTGGAGTTTGAACTATATTATTACGACACTGCAAAAGTTAAATCCGGATGTGTTGGAACGGCTGCAGGTCACGCCGGATAATTTGACGCGTTGGGCGGAAATTCGGGACCATCTTTATTTACCAGCACCTACAAAAGCGGGAATTTATCCTCAGAGCAGCAGTTATCAAGATAAGATTTTACCAGCGACGGCTTTACGGCCGAGTTCGGCGGTAGTGCCCGCGAGTTATTTAAGGCTGCCTTTTATTCAGCAGCCAGATGTGTTATTGGGCTTATGGTTTTTGGAAAGCCGATTTAAAAAAGAAACCCGGCAAACTAATTTTGACTACTATGCGCCATTAACGCTATCAGAATTTCCAGTGACGGCCAATATTCATGGCTTAGTGGCTGCAACTTTAGATCCAGAAGAAATGATGGCTAATTTTAAAACGAGTCTGCGGGGAGATTTGGACCAGACGTTTAAACTAACGCAAGGCCTGCATTTAGATGCTATGAGTACGAGTTGGCTAGTGTTGGTTCATGGTTTAGCGGGTATTCGGGTGGATAAGGGACAACTTTCCTTGCGGCCATTTTGTCCAAAGGATTGGCAACGTTACAGTTTTCATTTTTATTTTCAAGGACGTCGGCTGCAGATCACTGTAACGCCGGATGTCAATGAAGTTCGTTTATTAGCTGGTGATCCGTTGACAATTCAGCTGGATGGTCGAGGGCTAATTATCGAGTAGTGTCTAATAGGGTATAAAAAAGAATAGCCGCCAGGTCAATTTTGTTTGACGTGACGGCTATTCTTTTTGGTTTTTGAAACGCGCTCCAAGCTACTGACAATTTACATAACTACGCCTCACTCATAAGCCAAGTCCGGGCTTATGTCGTAAGTCTAGGTTATGCGCATTGTCAAAACCGTAGCTTGTCGCGCTCTGATTAAACGCGCTCCAAAAGACTGATTTCTGCGCTTAGCTACGTCTAACTTGTAAGCGAAAACCGCTCACGGCGTTAGTCTAGGCTATGCTCAAAATCAACCCGTCTTTTGTCGCGCTCTATATACTATGAGAATATAGGACTTTTGGGCCTTCTGCTGTGCCGACGACGATGGTGTCGACGGTGTCTAAAAAGAGGCCGTGTTCCAAGATGCCGACTTGTTCACTGAGCCAATTGGCTAGTAAATGGGGGTGGTTGATGAGGCCTAGATGGAGGTCGATGATGTAGTTGCCAGAATGGGTGATGATGTTTTGGCCTTGGTCATCTTTACGGAATTTCGGATGTAAGTCTTCATTTTCTAAACGTTGGAAAACTTTAGTACTGCCATAAGGGATGACTTCTAGTGGTAGTGGAAAACCACCGATTCGGTCTACAAGTTTGCTTTCGTCAACGATCCATAAATTATGTGTTGAGGAGGTCGCCACAATTTTTTCAAAAGCGTGGGCAGCCCCGCCGCCTTTAATGCCTTGGAAGTTCTTATCTACTTCATCGGCACCGTCAATGGTTAGATCGACGTGATCTACTTCGTCAATGCCTTTCATAGTAATACCTAATTCTTCGGCTTGTTTGCGTGTTCTACTGGAAGTAGCTACGCCGATAATGTCTAAATTTTCGTCTTTAACGCGTTTGGCAAGGGCACGTACCATGTGCATCACTGTTGAACCTGTACCTAAGCCCACAATTGTGTGGTCTTGAACAAATTCAACGGAGCGTTCAGCGGCCACTCGTTTTAATTCATCTTGATTCATTTTTTTCTCCTTTGAAGACGGATTTATGTACTTTATATATTTTAACTTAATATTAACCGTTAGTTAAGTCAAGAAGACAGTGAATGTCGACTTGTTTCGTAATAAAAAAAGCCTTGAGAAATGAAAGTCTCAAAGCTTTTAAGTATTTTTGATTTGTATCGGCTATTCTTTATATTCAATGGCCTGATATTCTGGGTTTTTGTCAAACTGTGCTCGGGCGTAGGAACAAAGTGGTAAGATCTTTTTATCTTCAGCGATGGCTTTATCGACCACAACTTTAATGAGTTGTGCGGCCAAGCCTTTACCCCGTTGATCATCCCGGACAAAGGTATGGTTGATGGCATAAGCTCGACCATTAGCGAATGTATCAAAAGTTACTTCTGCTAATAATTTGCCTGTATCATCATTTTTATAAAAACGGCCTGCTTCATAGTCAAAATCCATTATGAAAGCCCCCTAAATTAAATTTAAAAGCGAACTGCTTTTTACAAATATAACCTAAGCGCGCCTTAAAAGGCAAGTAAGGGCTTTTGGCTGATAGAATTACCGGCTGAAAAATGATATGCTATTTCTAGTTTATATTATGATGGAGGTATTTCGTGAAAAAACGAGGATTTGAAATTGTAACACGTTACCAAAATGCGAATTTGAATTTGCCAAAGCGACAGACTAAAAATGCAGCTGGCTATGATTTTGAAGCAGCTGAAGATTTTGTTTTACCAACAATTTGGCAATTTGATTTTATAAAAATATTTAAAGCCCTGCGTAAAGGGGAACCGCTGACTGCCGAAGCTTTAGATGGAGCACAAAAAGTATTAAAACCCTTTTTAGTACCCACAGGCATCAAAGCTTATATGCAGCCTGATGAAGTATTGATTTTGGCGAATCGGTCCAGCAGCCCTTTGAAACGTCGGTTGATTTTACCGAATGGTATCGGGGTAATTGATGCGGATTATTATAATAATACGGCCAATGAAGGTGAAATCTTTGTGCAGCTTTTAAATTATGGGGTTCGACCTGTGACGATTAAAAAAGGTGAACGCTTAGGTCAAGGTATTTTTGTACCTTATTTAAAAGCAGATGGCGATCAAAATGATGGTGAAGAACGTAATGGTGGCTTTGGGTCATCTGGATTTTAAAGTAAAAGAGGCAAAAGATTGGCCAAAGTAAAAACACAATATGTATGTCAAAACTGTGGGTATAACTCACCGAAGTATCTGGGCCGCTGCCCAAATTGCGGCGCTTGGAATCAGATGGTGGAAGAAGTTGCCAGTGCACCGCAAACTAAGTCAGCCAATGTCGTAACGGGTACGATTGCTAAGGCAGAACGGCTAAATGATGTAGATATCGTTAAAGAACCGCGGGTAACGACGCAACTTGGCGAGTTTAATCGGGTGTTAGGCGGCGGTATTGTCATCGGTTCTTTAGTTTTAATTGGTGGGGATCCAGGCATTGGGAAATCCACGTTATTACTGCAAGTATCCGGGCAGTTAGCCCAAAACGGGAAGGTTTTGTATGTTTCCGGTGAAGAGAGTGCGTCACAGATTAAACTTCGTGCGGATCGGCTAGATGTTAATGGGGATAGCTTGTACATTTATCCCGAAACAGATATGCAAAATATTCGGCAGACAATTGATGAAATGCAACCGGATTTTTTGATTATTGACTCGATTCAAACAATGAATGAGCCAGCATTGAATTCAGTAGTGGGTAGTGTTTCGCAAGTCCGTGAAATTACAGCTGAATTGATGAAAATCGCTAAAAGTAAACTGATTACAACGTTTATCGTCGGTCATGTGACTAAAGAAGGGGCCATTGCCGGTCCTAAAATTTTGGAACACATGGTAGATACGGTATTATATTTTGAGGGGGACATGGACCACGCTTATCGGATTTTACGATCAGTGAAAAATCGGTTCGGTTCAACGAATGAGATTGGTATATTCGAGATGCAATCAGGCGGTTTGTCAGAAGTGGCTAACCCATCCGAAGTATTTTTGGAAGAACGATTAAAAAATGCCACGGGGTCAGCGATTGTTGCGTCGATGGAAGGCACTAGACCAATCTTGGTTGAAATTCAATCTCTAATTACGCCGACGTTATTCGGTAACGCTAAACGAACGGCTTCTGGCTTGGATTATCAACGGGTTTCGTTAATTATGGCCGTTTTAGAAAAGCGGGCCAATTTGATGTTACAAAATCAAGATGCTTATTTAAAAGCGACTGGTGGTGTAAAATTAAATGAGCCAGCAATTGATTTGGCGATGGCCATGTCGATTGCTTCCAGCTATAAGGACATGGGTATTTCACCAACGGACTGTTTTATTGGTGAAATTGGTCTAACAGGTGAGGTTCGGCGGGTTAACCGGATTGAACAACGGGTAAATGAAGCTGCAAAATTAGGGTTTAAACGTATTTTTGTACCGAACAATAATTTAGCGCGCTGGGATGCGCCTAAATCGGTAGAAGTAGTTGGTGTTAAGACGCTAAATGAGACCTTGAAGAAAGTGTTTTAGGGTTATGTGCATTGTCACGCTCTGATCTTGAAACGCGTTCAGGGGCACTGACTTCTCACCTAACTACGAATTATTCATAAGCAAAATACGCTTATTTTATAATTCTAGGTTAGTGCTCGAAGTCAAAACCGTGCCCCTTCACGCTCTGGTTTAAACGCGTTCACTAGAGCAAAGCTCTCACCTAACTACGTCCTGTTTGTAAGTAAAGCCCACTTACGGCACAGGTC
>NZ_RHOY01000028.1 GCF_003946725.1 Agrilactobacillus yilanensis
ATCGGGAAGTAGCTCAGCTTGGTAGAGCACCTGGTTTGGGACCAGGGGGTCGCAGGTTCGAATCCTGTCTTCCCGATTGCAACATTTTTTAATTATTTGGCGGTGTAGCTCAGCTGGCTAGAGCGTCCGGTTCATACCCGGGAGGTCGGGGGTTCGATCCCCTTCGCCGCTATAGACTTGGACCTTTAGCTCAGTTGGTTAGAGCAGACGGCTCATAACCGTCCGGTCGTAGGTTCGAGTCCTACAAGGTCCATAGGACCGATTTCTTTATTATCGCGGGATGGAGCAGTCTGGTAGCTCGTCGGGCTCATAACCCGAAGGTCGTAGGTTCAAATCCTTCTCCCGCAATTGGTCCCATGGTGTAGGGGTTATCACGCCTGCCTGTCACGCAGGAGATCACCGGTTCAAATCCGGTTGGGACCGTATGGCTCGGTAGCTCAGTCGGTAGAGCAATGGATTGAAGCTCCATGTGTCGGCAGTTCGATTCTGTCCCGCGCCATTAATAGTGGGTTTTGCGGGTGTAGTTTAGTGGTAAAACCACAGCCTTCCAAGCTGTTGTCGCGAGTCCGATTCTCGTCACCCGCTTTGTTTTATGTTATAATTAATGGGCCTATAGCTCAGCTGGTTTAGAGCGCACGCCTGATAAGCGTGAGGTCGATGGTTCAAGTCCATTTAGGCCCATTTTGGAGAAGTACTCAAGTGGCTGAAGAGGCGCCCCTGCTAAGGGTGTAGGTTGCGAAAGCGGCGCGAGGGTTCAAATCCCTCCTTCTCCGTTAGTTCGGCCCGTTGGTCAAGTGGTTAAGACACCGCCCTTTCACGGCGGTAACATGGGTTCAAATCCCGTACGGGTCATGTACTTTTTTATATTTATTTTATGGAGGATTACCCAAGTCCGGCTGAAGGGAACGGTCTTGAAAACCGTCAGGTGAGTAAAATCACGCGTGGGTTCGAATCCCACATCCTCCTTTTTTATTATCGCGGGATGGAGCAGTCTGGTAGCTCGTCGGGCTCATAACCCGAAGGTCGTAGGTTCAAATCCTTCTCCCGCAATTTTGGTCCCATGGTGTAGGGGTTATCACGCCTGCCTGTCACGCAGGAGATCACCGGTTCAAATCCGGTTGGGACCGTTTTATGGCTCGGTAGCTCAGTCGGTAGAGCAATGGATTGAAGCTCCATGTGTCGGCAGTTCGATTCTGTCCCGCGCCATAATGGAGGAGTAGCGAAGAGGCTAAACGCGGCGGACTGTAAATCCGCTCCTTCGGGTTCGGTGGTTCGAATCCACTCTCCTCCATATTTTTATAGGGATATAGTTTAAAGGTAGAACTACGGTCTCCAAAACCGTCAGTGTGGGTTCAATTCCTACTATCCCTGCTTTTGTTTTTATGGCGGTATTGGTGAAGTGGTTAACACACCGGTTTGTGGCACCGGCACACGTGGGTTCGATCCCCACATACCGCCCTTGTTTTTTATTGGGTTATAGCCAAGCGGTAAGGCAATGGACTTTGACTCCATCATGCGCTGGTTCGAATCCAGCTAACCCAATTCCGATTTATATCGGAGGATTTGAATTTTTTTAATGGCGGTATAGCCAAGTGGTAAGGCAGAGGTCTGCAAAACCTTCATCACCGGTTCAAATCCGGTTACCGCCTTTAGGCGAATTTATTTTAATATTATGCCGGTGTGGCGGAATAGGCAGACGCGCTGGATTCAAAATCCAGTGTCCTTATGGACATATCGGTTCGACCCCGATCACCGGTATCATAGATACCTCTGAGGCAAATATTAGAAGGTACTAATCGTTCGAAACGTTGAGAAATCAGCGTTTTTTATTTTGGGAAAAGATTAGGAAAGACTAGAAAAATAGAAATTGATGGCAAATGTGCTAAAAATTGTGTTTTTGGCTGTAATTTGTCATCAATTATGGCTGTATCCCATGTGCGCCAAGGATTAGCGATGCCATCAATTGTTAATATTGTTAATTCTGATACACAATCATCCTGAAAGTAGCCGGCCATCGTTTACCGATTTGAAAACTATGTATTTGAACAAGGATATAGAATAAAGTGTTGTTATAGGGCACGATGGTTCGTTCCATGTAGTTTTGAACATGGGTAGAAATAAAACTGAATATCTTGTAGTAGATGACAGTCTTGATCGACCTATAACGGAATTTAAAAAGCGATATTTGGCGCTGTTTGACAGTGATAAGGCTATTCAACAGAAGATTAAGAACTTTAAAGAATAAATGAAAGAAGAATTTTCTCAGTAGCACCCAGCAAATACGTTGAGTGCTATTTTTGTCCCCAATTTGTCCCTAGCAAGCTACAAAACTGCTTTTTGCTTTGCCTAGACCTGTGAGAACCTAAATGAGGTACAAGTTAAAGCTATAATTTGGTAACGACTGTTTTTAGAATTATAATATACTTAACAAGTCTTGTACTTTACAAAATTTTAAAAAGGGTAATAATAGAAGCATCGAGAATCAGGAGGTATAACTTATGATGGATGAGAGACTACGCCAATTAAAGTTTGCATTAAATCTGGTTGCATTAGATCTCGGGAAGAGTTTTGTTAAAGGCGGTCTTAAAGAGATTAGTCAGAGTTCAAAAGCAGCTGTGAAATCACAAGAAATTAGTAAGCTAGTTACCTTATTATTACAAGGGGCAACTTTACTGCAGCTAAAAAAGCCAATTCAAGCGCTGCTTGCGTTAGGTTTGACTAAAATAGAAATTTTGAGTGCGGTTACGGGGCATCCCTTATACCGAGAAGCTTCACCTGTAGATAATGGATTACAAGCCATCAAACATGTTTTTAAAGGTTGGCTTTAAGAATAAAATTTAATATTAAGTAGGAAAGGTGTTGTTAGAATAGAAATTGTTCTAAGCACCTTTTTTTAGCACAAGGGTAGTAGATCATGTGTTTTATGTGAAAAGCCGCTGTGTTTTGTGCTAAAATTAAGATACAAAAGTTAACGTAATATGTTATGTAAATCTATTAGAGATGAAGATTAGCAACTTGTTAATAATGATGAATTGTTATCATAAATTCAAATTTTTAATAAGTTAAAGGTGTCGTTAAATTTTACTTGGTTGAGCAAGTATAATAAGGAGCGAGACAAAATGGGCAAACGCAAACGTAATCATCGAGCAGCAAATGGGACAGATTCTCTTAGAGCAGATGAACTTAGACGTTATATCGAGCATGCTACTTTTACAGATCTGAACTTTTTGGAGACACTGATTGCTGAGCAGCGGCAAAATTTGTTAGCAAAAGAAAATGCTGTTAGATTTCCGGTATATCAACGTCTGCAAAAGAAGTTGGATATAGATGAACAGCAGATTCGACAGTTAATTGCCCATCAATTACGAACCGATTATTCATTTGAATTAACACCAAGTTTTTTATATGAATATTTTCAAAACTATCCTAGTGATGCTTATTTCGATTTATATACGGATTGGCAGCAGACAATTAAAAAATTAGGGCAATTACAAGATAAGATTGGTGAAATCCTAATGATTCGGGATAAAATTCGCCATTCAGGTTTTGATGTGGTAAAAACGCGTTACAGTCAGCGTAGTTTAAGTACGTATTTATATTTACCTTTAGAACAGGCGGATGCATTTACAATTGTTTTTGGGAAACAGTATGATTTGAATCATCTTAATGATTTGTTGGTAAACTATGATGTAAGTAACACGGAGACTTTTTCTGTTCGTATTTCGGACCACATTAATGGGACCTTTTATAATCAAGGTGCACATCAGCGGCAAAGTTATGCTAAGGCAGATGTGAATATTTATATTTAGTAAGATTAAGGATGGGTTAAGTAATGACAGATTCAGATTCAAGGTATTATCAACCTAAAAACACTAAGGATGCCATGCGCTATGTGGAAGGTTTATTTAATAAGTACAAAGATGCGCCTTTAACGGATGCATTGATGCAGTATCATCGAAAATTGGTTTATTATTTGCGGACGAATGTTGCCAGTGAGGCTGTTGAAGAGGGCTATCCAGATAGGCAAAAAAAAGCACTGGCAATGGCTGATGTTATGGACCAATGGTTACAAGCCAAACTATTAGGAAAACCATTTACAGGTAAAATGCAGGGCTTTAAAATGACGAGTGGTCAGCGGACAAAATATCATGTAGATCAAGGTCGGCGTAAGAATCGACAAAAAACAATTCGTAAAGGTCGACGGTGATCAAAAATGGGACTTCCGACACATTTCTTTTAATAGTTATATTGGTATAATCAGTTCTATTGACATCAACAAGTGAGCAAATTGCATAATTGATGGATTGACTTTATAATTAAACAAGTACGCTTAAGCGAAGGAGGGAAAATAGATGAATATTGGTTTATTCACAGATACTTATTTTCCACAAATCAGCGGGGTAGCCACTTCGATTAAGACACTAAAAGATACGCTGGAAGAAAAGGGACATTCTGTTTATATTTTTACAACAACGGATCCAAAGGTTGCTAAAGATGATGCGGAACCAAATGTGTTCCGTTTTGCCAGTGTACCTTTTGTCTCTTTTACAGAACGGCGAATTGCAATACGAGGCCTATTTCAAGCTTTGGAAGTTGCTAAAGAGCTGGATTTAGACATTGTACATACGCAAACCGAATTTTCCATGGGGATGATTGGTAAATTTGTAGCGAAAAATTTGAAGATTCCCTGCATTCATACTTACCACACGATGTATGAGGACTATTTACATTATGTTTTTAATGGTAAATTATTACGGGCAACGCATGTCAAACAATTTACACGTTTGTTTTTAACACATTATTCAGCGGTAGTAGCGCCTAGCGATCGTGTTTTACAGACTTTACAACGTTATGAGATAAAAACACCCATTCGAGTGATTCCAACAGGGATTGATTTAAAGCGCTTTGAACATCCCGTAACTGAGAATATCCGTGAAATTTATAATATTGGTTCTCGGCATTTAATGTTGTCGTTAAGTCGGCTGGGGCAAGAAAAAAGATTAGATATTGTGATTAAGGCGATGCCACAGATTATCGAACACTGTCCGGATGCTTTCTTATTAATTGTTGGAGACGGTCCGGCTAAAGAAGACTTGGAAACTTTGGTTGAAAAGTTAAATTTACAAGACTATGTTGCTTTTGCCGGTGAAATTGATCATGATCGTGTTGGTAACTTTTATCATGCGGCAGATTTGTTTATTTCAGCTAGTGACTCTGAAACGCAAGGTTTAACTTTTGATGAAGCTTTGGCAGCAGGTATCAAGTGTGTTGTGTATGCTGAACCTTATGTAAATCGGTTATTTGACGATCCATCCGTCGGTGCGACTTTCACGACTGTGGATGAAATGGTCAGCGAAGCAGTGCAATATTTGTTGCATCCAGCAGCATTTAATGACTATCAAACACGGCAAAGAAAACTTTATGAGATCTCCGCGGATGGTTTTGGAGAGCGTATTTTAAATTTCTATCAGTGGACCCAAATGAACTATGTTGACTCAGAAGACGAGCCAGATGCAATTTCGGATTCAGATAAGGAGTTCTTAAAATGATTCATATAAATATGTTTTCTTCAGCGGATAAGGTTGCTGGCCAAGGTGTCGGTAGTGCTTATTTAGAATTAATGGCATTGTTAAAAAAGTATGAGTCAAAAAAATTTGAGGTCACAATTAATCGTTATGGTAAAGCTGATATTAGTCACTATCATACGATTGATCCTCAATTTTTTTTGTCAACTTTTCAAAAAAAGCGAGGTCAAAAAATTGGCTACGTACATTTCTTGCCGGAAACCTTAGAAGGCAGCTTAAAATTGCCTAAACCATTTCAAAAAATTTTTAATAAGTATGTCATTGCTTTTTATAAACGAATGGATCAGATCGTTGTTGTGAATCCAATTTTTATTGATAAATTAGTAGCTTACGGTATTCCTAGGGAAAAAGTGGCTTATATTCCTAATTTTGTCTCGCGTTCGGAATTTCATCCGCAGTCTGAAACTGAAAAATTAGCAACACGGCAGACTCTGGGAATTGCTGCTGAAAAATTTGTTGTATTTGGAGATGGTCAAGTACAAAAGCGCAAAGGTGTGGATGACTTTATAACTTTAGCAATGCGTCATCCAGAAATTACTTTTGTCTGGGCCGGTGGTTTTTCATTCGGTAAAATTACGGATGGATATGAAAAATATAAAAAGGCCATTGATAATCCACCAGAAAATTTAATTTTTCCGGGCATTGTCGATCGTAAAAAACTCGTGGATTATTATAATATGAGTGATCTATTTTTATTGCCATCTTATGATGAACTATTTCCAATGTCAGTTTTAGAAGCCTTTAGTTGTGAGAAGCCGGTGTTATTACGGGACTTGCCGTTATATGAAGCAATTATTGCGGGCTATTATGCCCAAGGCCATGACGTAGACGAATTAGAGGCGCAGATTTTAGCATTAAAAGCGGATCCTGCTAAATTAGCACAACTGTCTACGCTATCAAAACAGGCGGCGGATAAATTTTCGGAAGGGCATCTTGCTGAAATTTGGGAAGATTTTTATGAGAAACAAGCCCAGCACAAATCCTCTAAAATAGTGGATGATTTATTGAAAAATTAGGAGATATCATGACACGTAAAAATAAATTTATTTTAGTTATCATGTTACTGATAGGTGGCCTAATTTTTTGGTGGGAAGCTCGAAAAATTCCATTTACGACGCTGATCAATAGTTTTCAATCGTTAAAGGTTGGTTGGCTTGTTGTTGCGGTCTTAGTAATGATCACGTCATTACTTATTGAATCAAAGACAGTACAGGTTTTTTTGAAGGGCCGAGTGGCTTATTTTCCGTATCGTAATGCGGTTCGAATTCCTATGGTGGAACAATTATTTAACAATATCACGCCATTTTCTTCCGGGGGACAGCCAGCACAATTAATTGCAATGATGCAATCCGGCGTTGAAGCAGGACAGGCTAGCTCCGTTTTACTGATGAAATTTATTATTTATCAAATGATGGTACTAATTAATTTTGTACTAACGATGCTTTTTGGCTTTCGTCATATTGCCAGTCAATTTAAAGGGATTGCATTACTGGTTGTTGCTGGTTTTGCATTGCATGTTTTTGTAATTATTGGTTTGTTATTAGTTATGTATCGTTATAAATTTACGAAAAGGTTGGTTCAGTGGTTTGCTGTACCCTTTAGCTGGTTTGCAAAGCCGGCGAAAGTTGAAAAATTCAAGGTCACAATGGATGCTAAGATCGATACCTTTTATGCAGAAAGTTTACATCTGAAACGTGAGAAGAAAAAAGTAATCATTGCTTCAGGATTAACGTTGTTACAGCTGTTACTTTATTATTCGATTCCTGTATTTGTGCTTTTAGCATTGGGGGAAACGCACATTAATCCTTTAAGTGTCATGGCAATGCATGTGATGATTGTTATGATTACGTCAATTTTTCCGGTGCCTGGTGGAACTGGTGGGGCAGAATACAGTTTTAAGACGCTCTTTGCAGTGTTTTTAACAACGCAAGGGAATTTAGTTGTCGGGATGCTGTTGTGGCGGCTAATCACGTATTATTTAGGGATGCTCTTAGGCTTAATTGCATTGACTATTCCTGCCAAAAAACCCCCTATTGCGGCTATTAAAATAAATACCCACAAAAAAACAGAGTAGCGAGACTACTCTGCATAAAAGAAACTATTGGACAGTCTGAACAAAGACTGTCTTTTTTATTGTTCGTGAGCTTGCGTGAATGCTTTTAAGCGTGCCATGGCTTTTTTTAAGCTTTCAAGGCTAGCTGCGTAGCTTAAACGGAAGTAACGTTCACCACCGGGGCCAAAGCCTTCGCCAGAAATTAAAGCGAGTTTATTTTCGTGGGCCAATTGTCGTGTGAATTCAATTGCTGTACCGTGGAACCAGTCTGGCAGCTTAATGAAAAGATAAAAGGCGCCGTTTGGCCGGGCAACTTGATAGTTCATTGCTTTTAATTCAGTTAAGCAGAAGTTTCGGCGCTTAATGTATTCTTGTTTCATATATTCAGTATCGTCATCACCGTTGTTTAAAGCTTCAATGCCCGCTTTTTGAGAAATTGTTGTTGCAGCGGTGACATAATATTGATGTACTTTCTTCAATTCAGCTGTAATTTTCTTTGGTGCCATCAAAAAACCAATACGCCAGCCGGTCATTGCATGGGATTTAGAAAGACCATTAACTAAGATTGTTTGGTCTCGCAGCAAATTAGCAATTGAAAAGTGCGGCTGATCAAAGGATAGGGCACTGTAAATTTCATCACTGATAATCCATAAATTATTGGCCTTCAAAACGGTGGCCATTGCCCGCAGTTCTGCTTCATTATATGTAACACCAGTTGGATTAGAGGGATAATTCAAGATAATTGCCGTAATATTTGCATCTGGATGTGTATCGATAGCTTCTTGAATCATCTCTGGCGTCAATACAAAATCATTAGCTTCAGTATTGATAAAAATTGGCGTTGCATGATTTAATGTGATCAATGGTAAATAAGCTGGGAAGATTGGTGTTGGGACTAAAACAGCGTCACCAACGTTTGTTACAGTTGTAATGGCACTGGCGATAGCTTCAGTTGCCCCGACAGTTACTAGAATTTCATCTTCAGCATTATAATTTAACTGATAGTGCTTAGCAAAATATTTACTGGCTGCTTGCCGCAGTTCCAATAACCCGGCCATTCCGGTATAGTGGCTATAGTTTTCCTGAATAGCAGTGATAGCAGCGTCTTTTACGTGCTCAGGGGTGTTAAAATCAGGTTCACCCAAGGTTAATTTCAAAATATCCGGGATTTGACTCACTTCTTCGTCAAACTGACGAATACCAGACACAGCAATCTTTGTTACTTGTTCATTAATATTTCTCTCATTTTTCATAAGAATTCACCTCATATTCTAATATTAACAGAATACTATTAAATTGGAAATAAATTTAAAAAAATTACTGCGCAAACGTCTTTTTTTTGGTAAACTTCTAGTTAGTTATTTTAAGGAGGCCTTTTAATGGAAAAGTCACAATTAGTCGCTATTATTAAGCGCTTGGAAGCTATGCAAGAATCAGATGGCGAAGTCCAAACTAGGCGCTTTGAGACCAATGGCGTCGAAAAAGGCTTAGTTACTTTTGATCCTAAAGCGAATATTTACACGTTAGAAGAAACAAAAACACATCAAACTTTCGATTTTGATAGTATTGATCTAACAGCCATTGAAATTTTTGATTTGCTAGGTGAATAAGTACAGCTTTATAGATCAAATGATTATTTATAATCAATAGTGTAAAGGAGGTGGCATGCATTAGTCTTGCCACCTTATTTTTTTGGGAGGTTATTCATAGAAAATTCACAACCTCCAGGTAAAATTGGCTAATGTATCGGTTATTTGATCTTTCTTAGTTTAAAATAAAAATATTTTTCGGAGGCTCTATTAATTATGAAGAAAGTTGGCCAAAAAATTCGTCGTGTTTTAAACACCCGGATGGGATTCTTTGTTTTAGCCATTGTACTTTTTTGGTTAAAGACTTGGTGGACTTATTTAAATAAGTTTAATTTGGGCGCAAAGGGCTCAGTTCAAGAATTTCTGCTGATGGTTAATCCAATTCCAACAGCAATCTTGCTATTTGGGATTGCCCTATACTTAGCGGGGCGCAAATCATACATTTTTATGTTAGTTATTGATTTTATAACCTCGTTTTGGCTGTATGCCAATGTTTTATACTACCGAGAATTCTCTGATTTTTTAAGTATTAACTTAATTAAGGGTTCTAGTGCAGTTTCTAATAACTTAGGTAAAAGTGTACTGGGTATTATGGAACCAACGGATTTTCTAGTCTTTCTTGATGTGGCTATTTTGATTTTACTATTAGCATTTAAGTTGATTCGAATGGATATAAGGCCGATTAAGAAACGTTATGCGTTTACCGTTACCGGTATTTCGATTATGTTATTTGGATTTAATCTAGCTTTTGCACAATCCGATCGGCCAGGCTTATTAACACGGACATTTGATAACAACTACATTGTGAAGTACTTGGGGCTAAATACTTATACTGTTTATGACGGTGTTAAAACGGCAACATCCAATGCTGCTAAGAAAAATGCGAATGCCAGTGATTTGCGATCGATTGAAAACTATATTAAAGAAAATAAAGTCCCTGTAAATACGGAATATACCGGCGTTGCTAAAGATAAAAATGTCATCATCTTCCATTTAGAGAGTTTTCAACAATTCTTGATTGACTTTAAATGGGATGGACAAGAGGTAACACCTAATCTAAATAAACTCTATCATGCAGAGGATACCTTGAGCTTTGATAATTTCTTTAATCAAGTCGGAACTGGTAAAACAGCCGATGCAGAAATGATGTTAGAAAACTCATTGTTTGGTTTAGCAGAAGGGCCGGCAATGGTACAGTATGGGACGACCAATACATTCCAAGCGGCACCTGCAATTTTAGATCAAAATGGTTATACGACCGCGTCATTCCATGGGGATGTGCCAAGTTTCTGGAATCGAGATAATACGTATAAATCTTGGGGCTATGACTATTTCTTCAGTTCCTCTTACTATCAGCAGAAATCGTCTTATAGTATTGGCTATGGCCTAAAAGATAAAATATTCCTGAAAGATTCAGCACAATATTTAGAAAAATTGCCGCAACCATTCTATGCAAAACTAATTACTGTTACGAATCACTACCCATATCTGTTGGATAAACAGAATCAGTCTATTGCTAAAACGGACACTGGAGATAGTACAGTTGATGGTTATGTACAGACAGCCAAATATTTGGATCAGGCCGTTGGTGAATTTATGACCTGGTTAGAAGATAGTGGCTTAGCTAAAAATACAATGGTTGTATTTTATGGGGATCACTATGGTATTTCTGGGAATCATAAAAAAGCTGTTGCCAAATTACTAGGTAAGGAAACGTTTAATAATTTTGACGATGCGCAATTCCAGCGTGTGCCTTTAATGATTCATATGCCAGGGCTAAAAGGCGGCGTTAACCATACCTATTCCGGTGAAATTGACGTCTTGCCAACGCTGTTGAATTTGTTAGGTGTTAAAAACGATGATACGATTCAATTCGGACAAGATATATTGTCACCAGAAAAAAATCAGACGGTAGCTTTTAGAAATGGCGATTTTGTGTCACCGACCTATACGAAGGTGGGGAACACTTATTACGATACAAGTACTGGTAAAGAGATCAAAAAACCAAATGCGACTGTAAAACAGACATTAGAGGATATGACCAACCATGTGGCGACAGAACTATCCTTATCTGATAGTGTCATAACCGGTGATCTGCTTCGTTTCTATACGCCTAATGGTTTTGATACAGTAAATAAATCAGATTATTCTTACAAGAAGTCAACCGCATTAAAAAAACTTAAGAAGAACCAGGGAGAAAACTCTATCTATAGTGAAAATGGTGATAAAACAACCACAGATCTCTATAAAACAGACGCACCAGAATTAAGTAAATAGGTAATTAAAAAGGCTTGTCTTACATTAGAAAGTAAGCAGGCCTTTTTGATTACAACAAAACAAATTCAAAGCATTTAGATTTCTCAAATTATTTACTTGATAAATAATGGCGAAGGATATATATTAATTGTAATAACTATAAAAAAGGACGGTGTATATTATGAATCGTGAAGCTATTGAAGAATCCTTAAATAAGCTTAGAGATAATGGCGTTCGCATCACACCTCAACGAGAAGCTGTCCTGCAGTACCTTGTTCAAAGTAATGGGCATCCAACTGCTGATGATATTTATCAAGACTTGGCAGCAAAATTTCCAAAAATCAGTGTGGCGACTGTTTATAATAATTTGCGTTTGTTAACACGTTTAGGTGTTATTGAAGAAATGTCTTATGGTGATAACTCCTCAAGGTTTGATTTTGCGGAGACAAAACACTATCATGCCGTTTGTCAAAGATGTGGTCGAATCGTTGATGTCTTCTTCCCGGACTTTGATCAGGTAGATACGGTTGCTGAGAATCTAACGGGGTTTCATGTCAGCGGACATCGTTTAGAAGTGTACGGATTATGCCCACAATGTCAGGCTGAATTAGCGGCGTCAGAAAAAATTTCAAAATAATGATAAATACTATTGACGACTATTTTGATTTTTGGTATTATTATTCATGCGCGTGATTGAGTTTTAGTTAAGCGCACAACGTTATGAATTATGAATACTTTTAAAAAAGTGTTGACTTACAGATTTGGATCTGTTATGATTATAAAGTTGCTGTTACTTAGCATCAAGCGAATAAATATTCAATTAAATGAATTTTTTATCTTGACAGTTAAGAATCAGCATGATATAATATAAAAGTTGTTTTATGACGTAGGTCTTTGAAAACTGAACAAAGTTTCGATTTTATCAAATGTGCAGGCTAGGTTCTTAGGAACCTAACAAAAGTAACATTTGCGAAGTCAATTCGCTAGCAAACAAAAAATGAGTCACAAACTTTATTTGAGAGTTTGATCCTG
>NZ_RHOY01000029.1 GCF_003946725.1 Agrilactobacillus yilanensis
TGAAGGGTGCCGATTGACCGCCTAAAACCTACATTTTCTAACCGCCATAAACCTACATTTTTACATCGCCATTGACATATTATCAGTGTTTTTCTTAATTGTTCTTATCCCGATAGTTCTTTATTCATTGTCTGTTGTGTTTATTGTACCTGGTATTGGAAGTATCAAAAGGTGTATCGCTATGGACGTTGTTTTATCAATTGGATATTCATTCGCATTGTTCTTCTCTGTTGGTTTAATAGTATCAGAGAAAGTTGTCAATCAAATTAAAGCAAACACAGAAGAACTTGCTGGGAAATCAGGAAATTTAACAATTGCAGATGTAAATTTCAGCAATAATTTTTCGACCATATTAATGATATTTTTATTAACGTTTGTAATCATTGAGCTTTTTAGAATTATAGTCAAAAAAATGAAAAGAGGATAGAAATGTATATTAATCCAGATGTAGCTCATGCAAAGGTAAAAGATATTGATATGCTTTTCAATTTTGATATTGGCGTTGTTGCAGGAATTGATCAACAAGGGTTGGCATTTTATAAAAAGGAAGGGATTTTATGGAACTATTACTTTCTGTCAATCAATTAGTAAAGAAATATGACACTAAAACAGTCTTAGATAATGTTTCATTTGAGATAACGAAAGGGGAAATAGTTGGATTACTTGGAGTAAATGGATCAGGTAAGACTACTTTAATGAAGGTGATACTTGGCCTAACCTCTTTTGAAGCTGGCGAAATTAAGCATAAGGGAAACTCGAATTATTTGAAGTCCTTTAAAAGTAGAAGGGAATTTGGTTATCTGTTAGATTGTAAATTATTTGAATATTTGAGTGGGTATGACAACTTGTATACTGTCGGAAAATATGCGAATCATTGGCAAGGAAAAACTAAGACTGAAATTGCAGAAGAAATTAATGGACTATTGGATTTGGTTGACTTACCAAATTCTAAGAAGAGAGTGAAGGGTTATTCATTTGGGATGAAACAGCGACTTGGATTAGCAATGGCTTTAATGGGGACGCCAGATTTCCTAATATTAGATGAACCGTTTGTGGGTTTAGATCCAGTGGGAATTGAGCACTTACTTGGCTTCATCTCGAATTTGAGAAAGGACTTGGATATTACGATATTGATATCGTCACATCAATTAAATGAAGTTGAGCAGATTAGTGATAGGTATTTATATATTACTAATCAGAAAGTTAAGGAAGTGACGAAAAACTCTAGTAAGAAATACGTTATTAAGTTGAATAATCCAGATAAGCTATTACTTAATCAGTTGCAATCAATTGCTGATATAGAGCATAACGATGTTTTATTTGAGGCAAAGAATGAACTGATTAATAAGGTTTTAAAGATTATCTATCAAAATCAGGGGGAGATTACTGATATTCAGGTAACGAATGATAATTTGGTAGATTTATTTAGAGGTGATTCTAAATGAGGGATGTTATCAACGTAGAACTATTTAAACTGTGGAAAAGAAAAATTTTTATTGGCATTTTTTTACTCAGTAATTTTTCTTTAGTCTATTCTTTGGGAATTTATTTCAATTGGAGTTTCATAGATATAAATGGTAAATTGGATCTTATCTCTTTTTCTGCAAGTATGTGGGCCTTATTAATGATGCTCGGAATTCCACTTGTCTTATTTACTTTCTTGGCTGCAGGGACTCTAGGTGGAGAAATTTATGATGGGCAATTCATGTTAGAAATCACACGAGTCAAATCAATAAAATCATTAGTTTTAGGGAAACTTATTTCGATTGTAGAGGTATTACTGTCATTTTATATCCTTAATATGGCTCTTTCCAGTCTATACTATATTGTTTTTGTAGCGAGATCAAAAAATGGATTGGGAATCAGTTGGAATATTGAAAGTTACCATAGCCGCTTGCTCCTTGTAAGTATTTGTGGCGTACTATTTCTTATTCTGTTTATTTCTATAGCGATGGTAGTGTCAGTAAACTTCGGAACTTTTAGGGCAGTTCTTTTATCTTTATCTGTCTATGTTTTCTTGAAATTTGTTTCTAGTATTGAGGGCATTCGTAAATTGCTGCCTGGTTACTATACTTTAATTGATGATAATGACTTTTCAGGACTAATTTTATTATATCAGCTCTTCATTATGGGACTATTTATAGGAATAGCGATTTGTGTGATGATCAATATGATCAAAAAAAGAAACTATTAATTTTACGTACTACCCAAAAATGGAGATAGCAGATTTACATTTAATTCCATCCTAATAACACATTAATTTGTTAAAAGAACGAAAAGAGGGCATATTATTATGAAAAAAACGAAGGGGTTGTTATCAAAAAAATGTATGTTAAACTTTATACAACATTAGCGACACCTTTCCCCAACAATTGAATAGCGATGCTTAGAATCAAAGCGTAGCAGTAGTTATAAAGAACAGCATTTAACCGAATTAATCTTGATTGTTATAGAAAAATTGGGAGGTAGATTTCGATGGATTTAAAACTGAAAAATAAAACAGCATTAATTACAGGTTCTACAAAGGGAATTGGCAAGGCCATTGCGACTTCTCTAGCCGCAGAAGGGACAAACGTGATTATTAATGGGCGTAATGAAGCCGTAGTCACGGAAGTTGTCGACACGTTACAAAACTTGTTTCCCGAAGTGACCATCCAAGGGGCAGCCTATGATTTAACGACAGAAAAAGACTTAAAACAAATGGTGGCAGAATTTCCGGAAGTGGACATTCTAGTCAATAACATGGGCATCTTCAAACCCATGGATTATTTTGAAATTACTGATGCGGACTGGCAACGATTTATCGAAACTAATGTAATGGTGGGGAATCGCTTAGCGCGGCATTATTTGCCCGGGATGCTGGCACAAGATTTTGGTCGAATCATCTTTATCGCCAGCGAAGAAGCCGTTATGCCTTCTGGGGAAATGCCGCAATACAGTATGACAAAAACTATGAACCTGTCCTTAGCTAAAAGTCTTTCCAAGCTGACGGTAGCCACAAATGTTACGGTAAACACCGTGATGCCTGGATCCACCTTGACAGAAGGTGTACAAAAAATGCTAGACGACATGTATAAGGACACCGACATGACCCAAGCTCAAAAAGAGCAAGATTTCATGAAGCATCATCGGCCACTATCACAAATTCAACGTTTGATTCGTCCAGAAGAAATCGGCGCCTTTGTAGCCTATGTGGCTAGTCCGATTGCCGGCGGCTTTTCAGGAGAAGCGCTGCGGATGGATGGTGGTATGGTACCAACGCTTTTTTAAGCCAGAGCGTAAGTTCAAGACACTTTTTCATTTTTTGGAAGGGTGTTTTTTATTTGCCGACAAAACGAACAATTGATAAAGAATAGAATAAATATAAATCCTGTAGGCTGAACATTTAAGTCGTGGTAATGCTATAAAAATGACAATAAATAAACTATAACTAAAAAGTATATAAGTATTATCAATATAAGTATTAGACAATATAAAAAAAGCAACCTATGCTAATTATATGAATTAACGAGGAGGCCAAATAACAATGAAACAAGTTCAATTAAATAATGGACGCACAATGCCACAGCTTGGCTACGGGGTATTTCAGATAGACGATCTGGCACAATGCGAACAAGGTGTTTTAGATGCATTACGTACGGGGTATCGGTTAATTGATACCGCAGCATGCTATGGCAATGAACGTGCTGTGGGCAAGGCGATTATCAAGAGCGGTGTATCCCGACAGGATATTTTTATTTCGTCTAAAGTCTGGATTCAAGATACCGGTTATGCGCAGACGATGGCTTCTTTTAATAAAACACTGGCTAATTTACAAACGGATTATTTGGATCTTTATTTAGTCCACATGCCCTATGGTGATTATTTTGGTAGCTGGCGGGCGATGCAGGAACTTTATAAAGCTGGAAAAATTCGGGCAATTGGTGTCTGCAATTTCTTACCGGATCGATTGGTGGATTTGATTCAATCCTTTGATATTATACCGGCTGTGAATCAAATTGAACTGCATCCCTTCTCACAACGAAAAGCTTTGCGTAAATTAATGGCAAAATATCGGATTATGCCAATGGCTTGGGCGCCGTTTGCTGAAGGCAAAAATAATTTATTTACACAGCCGGTTTTGAAGGCGATTGGCGATCAGTATGGTAAAACACCGGCCCAAGTGACGCTTCGCTGGCTTCGGCAAAGTGACGTGGTTGCCATTCCGAAGTCAACGCATTTGGCACGGATTCAGCAGAATTTTGCCGTTGATGATTTTAATTTAAGTACTGAGGATCTGAATCGAATAGATGCTTTAGATACTGGCAATCCCCTTATTCTTGACGTGGCTACTTGCCAAGAGGCTTATCGGCTGCACAAGATTAAATTTGTACAATAATTTTAGTTGTCGTTTGGTAGCAAGCTACGAATGGCATCAAGAAAAGTACTAGCAGGTGCCGACAATTGAGCAGCTTTAGGCCAAATTAAACTTGAACGAGCTTCTAGTCTTGGTGCTAACGGGACAAAAATTAGATTGCTATTGGCGGTATTAACAATGCCATCTAGGCATAAGACAGTACCAACACCGGCAGACGCTAGAATTGAAGCATTATAAAGCAAATTATAAGTTGCGGCAATATTTAACTGAATATCACTGCGGCCAAACCAATCGGCAAAGATATTAAAATTACTTTGTTGCTGTGGGGTAATTAACCGCTCATTGAGCAAGTCCTTAGCTGTAACCATGGGCTGCTGTGCAAAGCGTGAGTCTCGGCGTACTAAAACACCCCAGGCGGTTGTACCAGGTAAATTAAGAAAGTGATAATCGGTTTTGTCTAAGGGCTCCATGACAACGCCAAAATCAAAGATACCAGTTTGCATACGTTGATAGACATCATCGGCATCAGTACTGTAAATATTTACCATCACTTTAGGTGCTGTTTGAGCCAACTGCTGAATGGCTTTAGCGATAGTAATCATCATTGGCGCCTCAGCACTACCGATCATAATCTGGCCATTGATTTCAGCTGTTTTTTGAACATTGACCATTGTTTTGTCAGCTAAGGTCAGAATCTGTCGGGCTTGATTGGCGAAATAATCACCAGCTGGTGTCAGTTCAATTGAACGACTGCCACGTTCGAATAAGGTGACACCAAGCTCTGATTCTAAATCTTTAAGCTGCCTTGAAATGGTCGGTTGTGAAATATGCAGCTTTTCTGCTGCTCGTGAAATATTGCGTTCGTTAACAACGGTCATAAAGTAGCGTAAAACACGTAATTCCATCAAGAAGACCTCCTATGCTAATTTCCTATAGTATAGCATTCTATAGAAGTATTAGGCTGATGAAACGGATGATCCAATTTTTTGTGAATTTGGTGACTTTTATTTTACGAGCCGGGGATGGCACCCAAATTCTATTACGACGTTTACACTGACATCCAGCCAATCATTCATAAAATTTTTGAAGGTGAGCGTTCATTATTTGCTGAACACGACGCTGTAATTACAAATTAGGATTTAAATACCAAATAAAACCCCTGAGTTAATAAGGCTCAGGGGTTTTATATTGCATTAAGATTAGTGTTTACGTTGATAATAGCGACTGTAAGTATCTACGCCTTTCATCGCTTGGACCACATCTTCGGGCGTTACTTCGAATGGCATTTGTTGCATTGTGTCTTCACTGGCAGTTGCTAAGGTACCTACTTTTAACAAATCCGCATCACTGATGCCGTCAATGTGCAAATCAGCAAAAGTTGTAGGTAGACCAAGTTCGAGGTCAAATTTCAAATATTTTTCAAAACGTGCCTGATCAGCACCTTCAAGGAAGAGTTGGGTTAATGTGCCAAAAGCCACTTTTTCACCGTGGGTCATGTGATGAATATCTCCAGTCAAAGCAGTTAAACCATTGTGAATAGCGTGGGCTGCGGCTAAACCACCGCTTTCAAAGCCTAGGCCACTCATCAACGTATTGGCTTCAACGACATTTTCTACAGCTTTAGAAGCCACATGATTTTGAACGGAGGCGTAAGCTTCAATACCATATTCAAATAGGGTCGCTTCACATTCTTCAGCAATTGCAATGCCGACAGCAGTTTGTTTGGCACCTAACATCGTGTCGTTACTCCCTTTGGCAACGGCTTGAGCTTCAATGTTTGTCGCAAGGGCATCTGCAATCCCGGATGCAAATAAGCGGGCTGGTGCATCGGCAACGACCTTAGTATCAACCAATACTAAATTAGGGTTTTGATCATAAAAACGGTACTTAGCAAAGGCACCATCATCAGTGTATAACACGGATAAACGCGAGCAAGGGGCGTCAGTTGAAGCCAACGTTGGTAAAATGGCGACGGCTATTTTGAGATCATCCGCAATTGCCTTGGCAGAGTCAAGGGTTTTCCCACCCCCTAAACCAATAATGACCTGTGTTTGAGCTTGCTTTCCAAGGGCACCAACACGGACGATTTCATTATCAGAAGCTTCACCGTTGAATATAACAGGCTGAACCGTTAGACCTTCTTTTGTGAGATAGTCGCAGTATTGTTTCCCGACTAAGTCAAAAACAATTTGATCGGCAAGCAATAAAGCATGGTTGCCTAATGATTGAATGTAGCTGGCACTTTGAAATAAGCTACCAGCACCTTGAACATATGTGGATGGACTGCCAAAAATACGGGTCATAACTAATCACTCCTCAATATTATTTAAGTCTATCTATACAATAACTGAATCAGTTAGATATAACTATATTTCTATAATGCTAAAAATTTTGATTTTCTCATAGATGTGATGATAGCGTTCTTTAAACAGGTTATATTGTTGCAATTTTTTTCGTAAAGTCACATATGTGCAATAAAAGATGGATGATCTAGAAGTGGTAATCAAGTTAACTATAATCGCTGTCCAAAGGTTAACTTAAGTCGATGACAAAGTTTATGAATAATGTTTTTTAGATGTTTATTAATTGTGATCATTGCATATCCGTAAAAGTTATGCTAATTTAGTTGTTAACTTATAAAAATATTTTAGTTAACTAAGGGAGAAAATATTATGAACACAGGTATAAAAACAAATTCGAAATTAGCGGCAGCGACAGTCACAAAAATGGCCTTATTCATTGCATTAATGATTGTATCCGGTATTGTCAGCATCCCCTTACCCGTTATCGGTGTACCGATTGTTTTACAAAATATGATGATCATGTTATGTGGTGGTTTTTTAGGAAAAAAATACGGTACTTTAACCAATGGCTTATTTCTACTGCTTGTATTCGTCGGGCTCCCATTACTTGCCGGCGGCCGGGGTGGCGCGGCAGTTTTCTTGAGTTTGAGCAGTGGATTTTTAGTGGGTTATTTACTTTGTCCCTTGCTCATCAACTTATTTTTGCAATATTTAGGGGATGACCACTTTTGGAAAATTTTTTTAGCTTACTTCATTGGCGGTGCTCTAGTCATTGATTTTATGGGCAGCTTATCTATGGCTTACTACAGCCATGTTTCTTGGGCAGCAGGCTTAAAGATGGTAGCCGTATTTTTACCAATGGATACTGTAAAAGTTGTATTAGCTACCATTATTCATCAACGGTTACGAAAGTTCACGGTTGCTGGTAATCGGGGATGATACCATTTGATCGGATTCCAGGGGATCAGATTGCCTTAATGTTTGAAAATCAAAAAATAACTTATGCCGCCTTACAACAAGTGGCATTGGCATCAAAGTCGCAATTGGATCAGTTTACAGAACCGATCATCTTTATACCAATGACGCCAACACCGGTTACTGTGGTTAAAGTAGTGGCTTGCTTATTGGCACAAAAAATTTTTGTACCTTTACCTGCCAAAGATGCAGCAATTCATGCCCGTCAATTAAAGTCACAATTCGCCAGTGCCGTCTTGTGGTCAACAGCAATCCAACATTTTAAGACACCTCAACTGAAACAGCTTTGGCCAAAGGAGACGTTGTTTATTGGTTTTACTTCAGGAACAACCGGTGATCCAAAAGGCTTTGTCCGAAATCGAGCCAGTTGGCAAGCGAGTTTTGAAAACTTTGCAAGTATCCCAGAATTTGCGCCTAAACCGTATGTGACTTGCTTTACACCACTACATTATTCCTTGGGGCTTTATGTTTTATTACAAACTTTATTTCAAGGTAAAACTTTTTTGTTAAATATGAGAGATCTAAATGATCCTTTATGGACAGCAACCATTTTAGAACAAAGTCAGATTTTTTCAGTACCTACTGTTTTTATGGCAAGCCTACAACATCTAAAAACACCAAAACCTACAAAATTTGAAATTATTTTAAGCGGTGAAACCATCACGGCAACCCAGCGGCAGTATTTTGAAAAACGCTGTCCTAAGGCTAAGTTATTTACATTTTATGGTGCATCGGAAACGAGTTTTATTGCCTATAATACACAAAAACAGCCACCGGCTCAGAGTGTGGGTCGATTATTTCCTAAAGTACAGTTGCAAGTAACGGCGGACAATGCGTTACTCGTAAAAAGTCCGATGAATTTTCAAGGTTATTTAAAAAATGGCCAATTTCAGCCAGCGGCAACTTGGCTGCAAACTGGGGATGTCGGTCGTTATCAACAAGGGCAGCTTTATTATGATGGGCGTCAAGATGATCGTATTAATCGTAAAGGCGAAAAGATTTTTCCTAAGTTTGTTGAGACTCTATTACTAGAACTACCGCAAGTCAAAGACAGTTTAGTCTATGGTTTGACAGATGCGCAACTAGGGCAACGGGTTGTCGCTGCAGTTGTTTGGCAAGACGATCCATTATCTAAACAAGCACTAAATACTTTTTTAAAGCAACACAGCTATCGGCGTTATCAAATCGATACGTTGTTGACGTTAGACAAAATGACCTATAGCACCAGTGGCAAGAAAATAAAACCTCAGGCGGTGACTAAAAAATGAATCAAGTCTATATTGTGGCAGGCGCTAGATTACTTATTGGCAAGTACGGCGGTCAATTAGCAGCCGTTGAACCAGAGCAGCTGGGGGCCTATTTATTAAAAAAACTATTAAAACAAAATCATTTTTCAGGCGCAGCAATTGATGAAGTGATCGTCGGCAACGTAATTGGTGGTGGCGGTAATGTAGGTCGGCGCATTGCGCTAGCATCCGCTTTGCCAGTAACTGTACCGGCATTTACCATTGATCGTCAGTGTGCTTCAGGGTTAGAAAGTATTTTAACCGCAACTGCAAAAATTAAAAGTGGCTTTGCCGATTGTATTGTTAGTGGGGGTGTAGAGAGCACTAGCCGGGCACCTTGGCTGATACGGCGGCCCAAAAAACTTTATGGACAAAACCCTGAAATTTTGGCAAGAGCCCCGTTGAGCGTTGCCCCTTATGGCGACCCGGAGATGGGGATTGCTTGTGAGCAGTTGGCACAACGGCAACAAATTAGTCGATTGCAACAGGATCAATATGCTTATCGCAGTCAACAACATTATCAGACCGCGTTAACTCAGGGCGTTTTTGAAGACGAACTGATACCTTATGAAGCTATGACACAAGATGAAAGCCCTCGACCACAGACAACAATGGCTAAATTAAGCACATTACCCGCTGCGTTTAAACCAGATGGTCAGTTAACCGCGGGGAATAGCAGTCCTTTAAATGATGGCGCTGCTTTTTTAATCTTAGCCAGCGCTGCTTTTTGTAAGCAAAAGCATTTAACCCCTTTATTTGAAGTAATGGATGGTGTATCGGTGGGAATTGAACCCGTTAATTTTGGTTTAGGACCGGTGGCGGCAACGTCAAAATTGTTACAGCGCAATCAATTAACATTAGC
>NZ_RHOY01000003.1 GCF_003946725.1 Agrilactobacillus yilanensis
GATTTTAGTTTCTGGAGTTTGTTAGTGCTAACGATAATTGTGATTTTTTACTTGACAGGGGTCATTACATAACAGCGTGAAAGGGCACGGTTTGACTTCGAACATAAGCTAAAATTACGCTGGAAGCCCGAACTTGGCTTACAAGTAATTTGTAGTTATGTGAAAAGTCAGTGACCTTGAGCGCGTTTAGAGCGGGAAAGCCTCGAGCACTAACTTACAATCTCCACAAAAATAGAGGTCAAGTCAAAATTTTCATTTTTGACCTGACCTCTATTTATATTGCCTTTTTAAATCAATGTTTCAATCTCAATTAATTCTGAAACAACCACATCGGCCCCAGCATCATCATGGAATTGGTCCACATCAAAATACAAAGTGTGCACCCCCGCATTTTTACCTGCCTTAATATCAATGGCCCGATCACCGATCATGATCGTTTCTTCAGGATCTAAGTGGTAAGTACCTACTAAATACTGTAAAGCACTAGGATCTGGTTTTCTTGGGAAATCATTATCTGACGTTACCGAACCAGTAAACACTGTTTTTAACTGGAATTGGTCTAAAAAATCAAATACTTTGTCATCCCGATGCGTGTATAAAAAGTTCTGTTTACCCTTTTCAACCACCATATTCAAAATATTTTTAGTGCCCGTGTAAGGCTTAGGCTCATGTTGTAATTGATGTTCAATTTCGTGATAACGCTTATTTAATTTTTCGCCAGATAAACCGTAAAGCTGACCAAAATAATCTGTCGTGAACCCCACAGATTCCCGTTTAACCAAACGATAAAGCTCATTACGGTCAAATTTTAAATTGGCTTCGGCCAAAGTTTGCGTTAACGCCTGTAAAATAGCCCCATAAGTGTCGAATAACGTCCCGTCAAAGTCCCAAATAAAATTCTTGATTTCCATATAAAATAAAAACTCCTCTAAATTAGCAATTTATCAAATCTACTTGTGATCCGTATCAAAAATAATCGTCACCGGACCATCATTCACCAAAGCAACCTGCATATCTGCCCCAAAACGACCTGTCGCCACTTCAAAACCCGCCGCCGTTAAAGCCGCATTAAACGCATTGTAAATCGGTTCTGAAATCTCTGGTTTAGCCGCCTGAGTATAGCTTGGCCGATTACCTTTTTTAGTATCCGCATAAAGGGTGAATTGTGAAATAGATAAGATTGCCCCATCCACCGCCGTGATTGGTAAATTCATCTTATCCGCATCATCGGTGAATACCCGCAAATTTGCAATTTTATGAACCAAATAATCAATTTCTTTTTGTGTGTCCGTAGCCTCAATCCCCACCAGCAACAAAAAACCTTGCCCAATCGCACCGACAACGGTCTCATCAATCGTAACACTGGCTTGGCGCACACGTTGTAAAACGACTCGCATAACTTAAAAACTCCTATTAACTATTAACCTTGGGCCCGCTTCACTTCATAAATATCTGGAATATTTTTGATACTATCCAATAATCGTTCCAAATGCTGGGCATTATTAACCCCCACCGTAACGTGAATATCCGCCATCTTATTATGATCCACATGACCGTTAATATTATTTAAACTCTTCGTTTGTGCATTTAGCGTCTGTAACACTTCGTTTAATAACCCATTGCGGTTATAACCATAAATCTCCAAGTTGGCATCATAAGCCTGCCCCGCATTATAATCATCCCGCCAAGTCACATCAATTAAGCGACCAGGAATAGACGCCGCCTCTTTAATATTCGGACAGTCCCGACGATGAATCGTCACCCCACGCCCTTTTGTGACATAACCCACAATATCATCCCCGGGAATCGGATTACAGCATTTCGCCAAATGGACCAATAAATTATCCACCCCTTGAATAATAATATTGTCATTATTTTTTGGCGTCGCCTGCCGATTTTCCGACGTATTCGCCGGCGTATTATTTTTAGGATGACTCTTATTTTCAAAAATATCTTGAACCTGTTCTTTTTTAGCCAAAGCCTCTTTTTCTTTACGGGCCTTTTCAGTCAACCGATTCGCCACAATTAATGGTGAAAGCTCCCCATAACCAATCGCCGACAACAATTCCTCTTCAGTCCCGAAATTAAAGCGATGCAACGCCTGCTCAATCGCATCTTTACTCATGAACGTCTTAGGCGCAAAACCTTTATCCAGTAACGTCTTTTCCAGCGCTTCTCGGCCCTTTTCGGTATTAACCTCTTTATCCGCTAACTTAAAGTAACGTCTGATTTTGTTGCGGGCCCGGCTAGTGTGGACTAGCGAAATCCAATCTCGGCTTGGGGAAGCGTTAGATGCCGTCAACATCTCCACAATATCGCCATTTTTTAATTGATAGTTCAAAGGTACAATCTTGCTGTTAACCTTCGCCCCCACCGTATGATTCCCGACTTCCGTATGCACCATATAGGCAAAGTCCAGGGGAATTGAGCCTTTAGGCAACTCGTAAACATCCCCTTGCGGCGTAAAAACATAAACCCGATCTGAGAAAATATCCCCCTTGACACTCTCCATAAAATCAGAAGCATCATTGGAATCATTTTGAATTTCTAAAATTTCCCGGAAAATATCTAGTTTTTGACCAGCCGCATCTATATTAACTTGATCCTTAATACCTTCTTTATAAGCCCAATGTGCCGCAACCCCATATTCAGCCACGTGATGCATAGATTCCGTTCGAATCTGGACTTCTAAAGGCTTGCCTTGGGGGCCAATTACCGTCGTATGCAAAGACTGGTAGCCATTAGCTTTTGGCATGGCAATATAATCTTTAAAACGCCCGGGCATTGGTTTCCATTTTGTATGAATCGCTCCTAAAACCGCATAACAATCCTTAATAGACGCCACAATGACCCGAATTGCTAATAAATCATACAATTCATCAAATTGCTTATGTTGATCCCGCATCTTTTTATAAATCGAATAAATATGCTTTGGTCGCCCATAAATATCATATTGCATATTTAAATCCGCAATCGCTACTTTAATATCATCAATAGCCAAGGCAATATAAGTCTCTCGCTCAGTTCTTTTAGACGCCATTAAATGGACAATTCGATAATATTGTTGTGGATTTAAATATCGCAAGGAACTATCTTCTAGTTCCCATTTGATCCGGCTAATCCCTAAACGATCAGCCAGCGGCGCATAAATTTCCAACGTTTCATTGGCAATTCGCCGTTGTTTATCAGGCCGCAAATGCTGTAACGTCCGCATATTATGGAGTCGATCCGCCAATTTCACCATAATCACCCGTAAATCCTTTGCCATCGCCAGCAGCATCTTACGGTGATTTTCAGCTAATTGTTCCTGATGGGATTTATATTTGATTTTACCTAATTTTGTGACGCCATCAACAATTACCGCCACATCACGGCCAAATAACTCTTCCACATCACCCAACGTAATATTGGTATCTTCAACAACATCATGTAAATAGCCGGAAGCCACAGTTTCTGGATCCATCTTTAAATCCGCTAAAATCCCCGCCACTTGAATCGGATGAATAATATAAGGTTCACCAGACTGTCGTTTTTGTTCTTTGTGAACATAGGCCGCAAAATCATAAGCCTTTTTAACAAATTCCAAATGCGTTTCATTCATATATTGACTACAAAGTTCAATCACATCCGCTTGTGTCAATTCTTTATCTTCTGCCATTGTCTTACGCCCCTATCTTGCAAAACTACGCCTGTGGTTTTTGCTTTTTTGATCTATCTTTTTTTCGTCTAGGCCGGATTTCTGCTGGCTTTTGCCCTGTCAAACCGTAAGCCAAATAGCTAAACCCTAAATAAAGTAGTGCTAAGAAATAAATATAATAACCGTAACGGATGACCGCATAAATTAAAAATATTGCCGGAAAAATCAACATTAGCCAGCGGGACTGGTGATGTTTTTTAATATCCCAGCCGCACCAAAGGGCATAAAGGACATCCACAATTAAAAATAACCACAAAATTCGATGGACTTTGCTAATTTGTAACGCCGAACTAATACTCGGCAGGACAACTGCTAAAATGACACTAATTAAGCTATTAAAAATTAGTCGGTTCTTATATAACATACGTAGTTTATTCATTATTTAACCTATTCACCCTTAACAAATTTACTGGTAAAAATCATAGCACAAAACTTAATAAAACCCTACTATAATGTAAACAATTTTATGAATATATTAATTCTGCCGCATAGGAAACACAACTCAAAAAATATAACGGGGCCGTTTCCGTACGTAGAATCCTTGGGCCTAAACCGGTTGCCTGAAAATCATGGGTCCTTAAAATCGCCGTTTCATTTTCTGAAATACCGCCTTCCGGACCAAAAACACATAATAATTCGTCTTCAGCATTCAGCTGATTTAACGCTGTTTTTAAAACTCGATTCTCACCTTGCTTGCCGCTTTCTTCATAGGCAAATAATTTAACGCTGGCCGATAAAGCCGTCACCGCCGTTATATTTGACACAAACGTCACTGTCGGCCACACATTACGATGACTTTGCTCCCCAGCTTCTTGGGCAATCAGCTGCAATCGGGCTAACTTTTTAGCCGCTTTATTCGTATCCCAGCGGACCACCGACCGTTCCCCGCCAAAAAAGACAATCTTGCTGGCGCCCATTTCCGTCGCCTTTTGGACAATCCATTCCGTTTTTTCCCGCTTAGGCAAGCCACAAGCCAGCGTCACTGAAACTGGTAATTCCGTTTGCCGCTGCAAGCGTTTTGTAATTTGCACCTGGAGTTGCTTTTGATCTGCAGCGACAGCCTGTAAAACCGCTAAATAAGGCTGATGGGTGGCATCAACCAATTCAAATTGTGCCTCTGGCCGCATCCGCATCACCTTTACAACATGGTGGACAATCCGCGGGTCCGTTATTGTCTCAACCTGCTGTAACGTTAAAGTCGTATCGATAAAATATTGCTGCATTAAGCCTCAACCTCTTGTTGCACCACAAGGGCAATCCATTCTTTTTCTTGGAACTGGGTCACCACTTCAAAATGGTGGGCCTGTAAAGTTTGACAGACACTATCCAGCTTATTATCAATAATACCAGACAAGATGACTTTGCCATGGGGCTTAAGATGGGTTTGTAAATCTGGAATTAATAATTCAATAATTTCAGCTAAAATATTGGCCAAAATCAAATCTGCTTTTCCGGTAACTTGTTTTAGCAAGTTACTTGGAAAAACATGGATATTAGCCATATCTTCGTTTAACGCCACATTTGCCTTAGCCGCATCCACCGCCACTTGGTCTAAATCGCAAGCTTCAATGGTTTTGGCCCCTAATTTGCTAGCCACAATACTCAAAATACCGGAGCCAGTGCCAACATCAAATACAGTCTCACCGCCACGAATGACTTTTTCTAAAGCCGTTAACGCCAAAACTGTCGTGGGATGGGTGCCGGTGCCAAAAGACATCCCCGGATCTAAGCGTACGATAACTTCTTCAGCAGCTTGGGGTTGGTAGTCCAGCCATTGGGGCACCACGGTTAAAAAGCGGGTCACTCGGGTTGGGTGATAATATTTCTTCCAAGCATTGGCCCAATCTTGATCATCTAAATCCGCCACATTAACCGCCCCAGACCCTAAAGGCAGGCCATAAGTTGGTAACAGCGCCAAATGATTTTTAATTTGACTCACAATTTCTGGTAAATTAGACGTTTCTGGAAAATAGGCCGTGACTTTGGCCCCAGAATCTAAATGCGGCAAGGTATGCAAATCCGCCACTTCACCAAACGGTCCAATTTGATCCATGGTCACGCCTTTAAAGTCAGCGGCATCTTCAATTTCAACGCCGTTAGCGCCAACACTGCTTAAAATTTCAGCAACGGCTTCAATACTTTCAGTTGTTGTTTCAACACTTACTTTATACCACTTCATTCAATCGCCTCCAGCTTAATATTTAGGATAAGGTAAAAACTGCTGCTGTGCAGTGGGGTTTTGCTGGGCTAAATAAGCGTCGTAACGTGCTTTATCCCAAGTTAATTCAAACGTTTCAGCTTGACTGTCTGGGTCTAAAAAGTCCATTAAATCACTTTCACCATCATCTAATGTATCTTGCAGATTTGCCAAAAAAGCATCTAAAACCGCTTTTGACAGACCTTTCTTACCGGCAAACGGCACAATTGTTAAATAATCATCCGCATAATCTAAGCCATTTAAACGGTTGGGATCATAAAATAAAACACTATCCTCATAATTCACCACATCCGTATCATCCACAGCCTCACTACCTTGTTGATCTGTCCATTCTAGTGCGGTATGGGCGGTATTTTGTGCTTGAATTGTAAAATTAAGCTCAAACACAAACGCACTTTGGTCCCAGTTTAATTCAATTTCACCATCAAACGTTAATTTTTCGATACCTTGAAATAAGTATTCATCAAAGGTTTGTTTTTTCACTGTTCTAGCCAGCCTTTCTTGTCAAAGTCCATTTGTTTTTTAGTTGTTTTGGAAACATAGGGATTGTGGGCCACATAAAAACGTAGTGGCGCCTGCGTCCAATCCCCCTTGTTAGGAATGCCAATTCTTGGCGTCGTCTCGATTTTTGCCGGCTGCCGACCTTTAGTTAAGTCAACGCTTAACGGGCTTTGTGCCAAAGACTGCCCATTATACGTTAACGTATGTATTGCCAGTGCCTGGCAGAGTTTTCCTGGGCCGTTACTGATTTCAATTCCCGTACGGCCCCGGCGATTTTTGATCATTTCTGCTTCTAAAGTCAGCGGCTCAAGCCCCCGTATCAAGACACATTCCGGTGCGGTTTTTTGCGTTGTAAAATTTAATAAGTATAATCCCCGCATTTGATAAATATAAATATTACCGCCATTTGTATATAACGCTGTTGTTTTAGGTGTCACGTGTCCATTAGCCGCATGGGACGCCAAATCTTTAACGCCCAAATAAGCTTCAGTTTCCACAATTAAACCTTGATAACAACGCCCTTGAATCCGATGTTCAAGAACTTTACCTAATAACTGGCGGGCAATCGTAGGGGTCGGCTGCGTTTCAAAAAAATTAGCGGTCATCTTGTTGGTCCTTTTTATTTAAAGCTTCAAATTTCGATTTGTCCCCCTCAGCAGTGGGCACCCCCCAAAAGGTCAAATTATACTCATTTGCTTGAAGTCGGGTAAATTCAATGCCTAACGCCGGTAAATCTTCCCTTAAAATTCGCGCAAATGTCGGTAGTTCAAAAATAACACCCGCCAACAGCTGTGTATACATAAATTTAATAATCTGTTCCAATGTGTCCTGGCTCAATTGATTTTCCGGTTCAAACCAAAGTGTGGCTAAAACAGTTTGGCGGGTATTGCCGTCAATATGCATCTTTTTAAAATGCAGACCGCTATAATCTCTTTGGTCATGAATATAGGCGAAAAAATCGTCAATTGTTTGTTCTGTAAAGTTTTGCTTATAAATCATTAAATGCCAAATATACATTATTTCACCCAATTTTGTTTCTATTAAATTGCACATTATAGCTATTTTAGCATGATTCCCCAGGGATGTCTTTTTAAGGGCTTAATGGCAGTTGACCCTTTTTTACAGCTGTGCTATGATGTAGCCAGATAAGGAGGTGATGTCTTTGACAACAGGTAATTTGTCGAAGGCGTTAGCTCCCGGTAATGCAAATTAGCATTATCGCGAACTGATGCCGAATTGACGAAGCTGTCTAAAATTTTATTAGACGGCTTTTTATATGTTTAAAAACGTGACTGAGGCTAACTTTGCGTTAAGGCCCAGTCACGTTTTCATTCGCTTGCTATCCGCCATTGCCGATGCCCGCCAGCACTGGCTAAGAGCTTATTTTTTATCGTTTGTTTCCGATGAATTATAAGTCTTTTTTAAATGATTAAATGCTTGTTGAACCGCTTTTAGTTGATGGCTGCTGTCCCGAACTTGGCCCATCAAGCTATCAAAATCGTGTGCTTTCACATTATTTACATCTTCATTTACGGCTTTGGCATTTTTATTTTTTTTCCTTAAAAAAAGCATCAAAGTACACCTCTTTAGCTTACTATTATAACGTTAATTTTCGATAAAACAAAAAAGTTTGTTATTATATTAATGGAGGCGGATATTTTATATGAGTAAGAAAAAAGCACATTTAAATAAAACATTAGTTGAAAAGATTTTGGATAAGGCAAATATTAGTTATAAATCTTTGAGTTTTGAAACCCACCAAGACGGGGATGTTCAGCAGCTTAATGTGGATCACAACGGTATTCCCGAACATCAAATTTATAAAACCCTGGTCTTAACCGGTAATAAAACCGGGCCAGTGGTGGGCGTTGTTCCTTTAGATACCCATATTGATTATAAAAAATTAAGTAAAATTTCTGGAAATAAAAAAGTCGGGATGGTGCCTTTAAAAGAATTGATCCAGACAACCGGCTACGAACACGGCGCCAATACGCCTATTGGCATTCACGAAACGCATAACTACCCCATCTATATTTCCCACCTGGCCGAAAATCAACCGGAAATTATTGTTTCTGCAGGTAAAATTGGCCGTTCCGTACAAATTGATCCAAAAATAATGGCTCGGTTTTTAAAAGCCAGTTTTGCAGATATTACAGAATAAAGATTGACTATTTTAAAATTTGGCTTACAATAAGTAAGTATAACGAATAAAGTGAGGCGGATACATTATGTTTAAGACGGGCTATGGGCGCTACGCAACATTTGGTGTTGTTGAAGTACTGCCTGGAGATATTATTGATCGCATTTGGCATATTATTGACCAAAACTTACAAGGTGTTGTTCCTCTACAAAGCATTTTAAAATTTCAATTGACGCAAAATAAAAATAAATTAACCGTTACCTTTTCAGAAGACAATATCGATCTAAAGATGGCTTTTGATTTGCCTTATGAATGGCAAACCCGCTATCCCAAGACTGTCCTGGCTTATGATGACGGTGTGAGTCAAACCATTTTGCTGCCTTCTGAAAGTCATCGTTAAACTGTAATTATTTTATTTATCCCAATCTGTTATTAATCTATCAACAGTTGGGATATTTTTTTGTCTTATTTTAATTTAGCAATCAATTAATGCGGAAGTTTGTCAAATGGTGTTGAAGGATAATTTTTATCCTTTGAAGGTCTCCCCGACCGCGGGAGGCCTTTTTGTTATTTAATTATTCAACTAATGCTCTGAGTATTGGATAACTCCCCGCTCGATATAACTGTGTACACTATCATTAATGGTTTCTAAAATAGTGTGACGAGGATGATAATGGAGCAGGTTTGTAGCATTTGCAATACTATAATTACCGCTTCGTGCAATGTGATAGTATGTTTTTTCTACGTCCCCATCACGATCAGCGTACTTTTCGTGCCATGGCTGAAATTCTGGCTGTTCCATGTACTTTTTCCACTCTGTCCAGGGAAGAAAGTTAATTTGGGGTGCTTGATGAAAGTTCCTGTACATGGCTTGGGCAAAGCCATATAGGGTGATTGATTGATCAACTACAGCGTGGAAGCTCTCTCCTAAGGACTGGTTCCGGTGCTTAATGGCAAGATAAAAGACCTGGGCGACATCATCGGCGTGGACATGATGGAGAGTTTCCATCCCAAAGTTTGGTAAGGCGATTGCTTCACCATTTGCGATATCTTGGAAAATTTTAGGATTTAAGTTACCGACCGGATTAATAATGATCCATCCTGGCCCAGAAACTTGTCCCGGCATGACAATGGTAGCTGGAAAATGATTTTGACGGTATTCTGTTTTTAAGTAATTTTCGCAGGCTACCTTTTCTTTTCCATAGGAGTCAAGGGGTTCCTTGTTAACGGCGTTGGGATCACTTGGTAAGAGAGTAGCGTGGCCGTGAGCCCAGATTGATGAACAGAACAGGTAATGACTTAGTTTGGTTGGCTTGAGAGCCGTGACTAATCCTTTAACTGCGTCTAAGTCGAAGGCAATTAAATCCACAACCACGTCAGCATTTAATTTAGCAACGTTTGCGTTAAAGTTAGTATTACTCCGGTCAAGAAACTTCTTTTCAACGTACTGCCAAGCGGGATCACTAGCAGTATATGGCTGGCGATCACTTCTGGTGACGGAAATTACAGAATGACCATCACGTATTAGCTTGGGAACTAAGTAAGAACCAATGTGGCCTGATCCACCTAAAACAACAATTTTCATTTGTGACACTCCTTTATAATTAGCTGTGTTATAACTATATGATAAAGCTTAAACCTAACTTTAAGTCAAGGGGGATTTTTAATTGACTAAAACATATTCAATTGGAGAAGTTGCGGCTATGCTTGATCTGGCACCGTCGACAATTCGCTATTATGATTCCCAACATATTATTCCACCGGTAAAGAAAGGATCAAATGGTCTCCGAATATTTACGGATACTAATATCATGGACTTACGGATTGTAGAATGCTTAAAAATAGCGGGAATGTCTGTTAAAGAAATTCAGAAATATATGGTATTAGTTGCTCAAGGGAACGCTAGTCTTGCTAAACGATTGGCTGTTTTTCAACAACTCAGGCAAGATACTTTGCAAAAGCTTAATCAACTAGAGTACACACTAAAAGTTATTAATTTTAGACGGCTTAATTGCAATCCCAATTTGAAAGTTAATAACTCAGCTGGTGAGCTCTCACCATTTGGTGGTCTAGTTTTAATGGCGGAGTTTGCGGCTCAACTTGGTCTAAAGGACCTTTTCAAGCGCGCTGTAAACTTTATTCCACGCCAAAACGCGGTTAAACACGATGATACCAGCATCCTTTCACAGCTCCTATGCCAAAGAATTGCTGGTTATTCGGCTGACAGTGCGGCTAACACACTCGGTTTACTTTAATACAGAACAAGATGCCATCAATGCAGGTTATCATAGGGCGCTAAGATAAAAATTTTAAAGATACTTCGTCAAATAGTGTCACAGCGCCCTATTTTAGGTTTCGAGCTTAAGCCCGAAACTTTTTTTAGTCTTGCGTCATTATAAATTTTATTTAGTGCTGTAAATCGCTGGCTTTAGACGGCCTTCACTTCTAAATACAATGATTATTTTTTTACTTTGTCCCCAGCGTTTGTCATATTCCTTTGACTTAACAGCGTACGTTGATGCTGTAAATGGTCAATTTTTTGGGCTAAATATTGCTGTTGCTGCTGTAAAGCCTCAATTTGATGGGCTAAATTCGTCTCCAAGGTGCCCAATAATGCCAGTCCCTGGTCATATTGGGCCAACGTTAACTCTGAATTGTCCAGTAGCGCAATTAATTTCTGACAAGTTGGGATATCCGCCCCTAATCGCCGTAAATGTAAAATTCTATCTAAAGTTGCCAAATCTGCATCAGTGTATTGCCGCTGACCTTGCGCATTACGGTGAATCGGTGGTAAAAGTCCAATTTTTTCGTAATACCGTAACGTATCATAAGTTGTGTCATACTTAGTCACTACCGTCTTGATCGCATACATTTAATCGCCTCATTTTATTTTTTTAAATTTTTATTTGTGCTAGTGTAACACCAGCGTGCTAGACTAGTCAAATATTCGATTAAGGTAGGTTTAATTATAATGAAAACAAATAAAATTATCACACTTATTACTGGCGGCAATCGAGGCATGGGCCTTGCTTTAGCAACTAAACTGGCAACGGCTGGCCAGACGGTTATTATTGGTACACGTAATCTTAAAAGCGGTCAAACAGCCATTGCGCCTTTGATCACTGCTGGCTTGCCGATTGAAGCCATTCAATTAGACGTGACGGATCCAGCTTCCGTAACGCAAGCAGCAGCTTTTGTCACTGAAAAATACGGCTATTTGACAACCCTGATTAATAATGCTGGTGCGGCCTTTGATTTTGGTATGGCGCCAGCAACTGTCTCCCAAGCACTGCTGCGAAAGAATTTTGAAGTTAATTATTTTGGTTTAATTGATGTGACCCAAAAGTTCTTCCCGTTGTTAAAACAAACTGCCCGCGCTAAAATTATTAATATTTCCAGTATGATGGGCTCCAAAACGGCTGCTTTGGATCCTAAGACTGGGGTTTATCAAGCAGTGGCTGCAGGCTATCAAAGCGCTAAAGCTGCTGCCAACATGTATACCGTTCAGCTAGCCAAACAATGTCAACGAGAACAGCTAGCCATCACCGTAAATGCGGTGGATCCCGGGATGGTGGCCACCGAATTCGGCGGTGCCACGCCAAAACAAGCACAAGCATTAGGCGCACAAACCGTTGATACCGGTATTGCACGGACTTTTGCCTTGGCAACTGATTTTGATAACACCGAAACAGCCACCTTCAGCAACGTCGACGGTCCTGTGGCTTGGTAATTTAACGATTCCGGCATTTCTTAAAACCAGTGTTGACCTTCCTGCTCAAAGGCCGATGCTGGTTTTTAGTTTAAGGCCACCGCTGACATTGTCCTAAACCACTTAGGAATCGGCTCCACTGTGGGCTTTAAGGCAGATTTAGCTGTGTTGTCCAGAGCGGCATTTGGCGTAGCATCATAGTCATCCCGCCAGCCTTGATTGGCAAACCAATTATGCGATTTTGTAATATAGCCCACACCAATCCCCTTTGCCGTTATTTCCCGCCGATAAGCTAGAATCCCCGCCTCAATTTGAGCATCAGTCACCCCAGAAAAAACGGCAGTCTGGTAGCTGGCAAACGTTTCCGGGTACTTAGCGCTTCTGGGATATAACGCCCAAAGTTTTTGGAACCGCTGGTTTAAGTCGGCCTCATTTTGTGTAGGGCCCATTTCTTTAGTCATTTCTTTAAAGTTATTGTCACGTAAAGGTCTAGTACTAGTAAGTACTTTAGTGCTACCAGTTGCGTTACTGGTTGGCGTCCGAGTTGGCGCACTACTAGGTGTCTGGGTTGGCGCACTTTGCTGTTGTTTTGTAGCCCAATTAGTGTGGTAAAGAGGTTTGATTTTGTATTGTGGCTTTTGCTGATTTTTCCGTCCAGGAATATAAATCAACAACCCCATTTCAACCAATTCATTCCTCGCTTTTCTTAAGCCTGATTCAGATAACCCGGTCAAGGCCGTCAGAGCCGCATTCTTTAAAGTAAAAGCCGCATCCAGCTTGCCTTCATCGTTGGCATAGTCTAATAATTCACGGTACAGCGCATTTTGTCCCATAGAAATATCAATTTGTTCTTCTCGTAATTTGCGATACGCCCGTCGTTGTTTAAAATAGTCCAATAAAATCACACCGTTCTAATTTATTTTTTCAGATAAGATAACTTATCCTCTACTATTAATAACAATTTAAGACGGAAAAACGGAAATTGCCTGAACTGTTTTACTGACTTGTGCTACTTTGATCGTCCCATTTTTTAGTTGCTTTTCTTCTTGCATCGCGTAATGTCATGAACGCCACACGCCCAGTACCACCGCAATAATGGTAAATGGTATGATTCGTTTTTTAAGGCACTCACTTTTTTCATTAATGAGATCCCCCCTTATTTCCAATTTAAAAATATCTGTGTTGACTATATGCGTACATAGGCGTATAGATTATGACAGAACATACAGCCAAAGAAGTGCTTAAACTTCTTAAGTCAAGGGGTTTCCAAGAAAAAGCAATCCGAAGCGACCACCACCAGTTCCAAAACGATTCCGGATTTAAAATACCAGTTGCTTACAGTCATCTAAAAGATACAATCCCAATTGGAACTTACAAACGAATCATTAAGGAACTCGATAAATCAGGTCAGTGATGGCCTTGTTTGTCGTAGCCCCCCGTAACAAAAGAATAGGAGTGAAAATTATGGTTAACCGTATAGTTGCTTATCCGGCTCGCTTTGAATTATTACATGATGATGGAGATTATTATTCAGTTACTTTTGATGATTTACCTGATACTTTTACAGACGCCCGTTCTTTAGCTCAAGCCATTTATCGCGCTGAAGAAGTCCTGGGATTAATGTTGTATGATGCTAAGGTGTTACCCCCTGCTTCAAACGTACAAAGCATTCAGAACAAATATCCTGATGACTATGTCGCATTAATCGTTTGTGACCTAGATAAAGCCGCAAAAGAAGTAACAGTCCCTTATGTCAAGAAAAACACACGTATTCCTGCCGATTTAGCCAAACGTGCTGAGTCAGCCGGTCTTAATTTCAGTGCCACATTAACAGAAGCGCTTAAAGCAAAACTGGGCTAATTGCCCGGTTTTTTATTTTTTCCGAATTCATCTAACGACTATGGTGGGATTTTTGTATGACCAAATCATCAGCTTCTCACCAGACCAAGCAATTCGAAATTCCGCCCCATCTCCTACCGATGCTGGCGTCAAGATCATTGGCCGTGTGGTCGTCTACGTGGTCACACTTTAGCTACCTGCCCTAGCGCCGTGTTGCAGGCTTTACTCTCATAAAAAACACGTATAATGAACGTGCTATAATAATTCTTGTAGGAAGGAGATAGCGATGCAAAGAGGAAAGCTTGAACGCAAGTTTCGCAAAGCTGGATGGCATGACTGAGGGCAGCAGCGTTGAGGACGCTTTAGCGATGGCAGAGGACTACATTGGCACCTATAGTCTTGCGACAGACACCATGCCTGAGTCTGTCTATACGCTACCAGAACACGCCTCTACAGATTTTGCCAGTCTGGTACGTGTCAACGTCTCCGAATATCGCCGTAAAAATGACACCCGCGCAGTGAAGAAGACGCTCACCATTCCAAATTATCTGAACGAGTTGGGGAACGAACGCGGCGTTAACTTCTCCCTTGTACTATCCAACGCGCTTCGCCAAGAACTCGGCGTAAAGTAATGTTCCAGCCCTTCCAGCGACAAGGTCGTGCGAGTCGACCTAAGGGCTTTACTCAAAATAAAAACGCCCACACCATTGCAGTGATGTGGACGCGGATGATGATATCTGTACAAATACATATTATCACATTTGGAGGAAGCAATACTATGACACGTAACCGAGGCAAAGCATGTTTAATGTTCCCAGAATCTTATACTATGATCGATCTTGAAACGACTGGTTACTCGCCAAAATACGACCGGGTTCTTGAAGTGTCGGCGGTCAAGGTAATCTCAGGGAGGCAAGACTCGACACTCTCAACGCTTGTTCGCTACCCCGACGATAACAGCGTACCAGAATATAGCACTCAACTGACTGGTATCACTGAGGACATGATTATCACCAATGGCGAAGGGATCGACAGAGCGATGCGGCTCTTCGATACCTTCTTAGGTGATGACTTGATTGTAGGCTACAACGTGAGTTTTGATATTGGTTTCTTATATGACACATATAAGCTGCTATCTATGCGTGATTTAAATAACAACTACGTAGACGTACTTTCATTAGCGCGCCGCTTCTGGCCAACAGAAAAACACAATCGCTTGGCCGATGTAATTCAGCGAATTGGTCTTGAGCACGAACAGGTTCATCGAGGTCTTGCTGATTGTGAAGACCAAATTGCGGTACTAAATTACATTCAAACAAACGCCGATGAAACAATTCTCGCCCCACACAAGCACACGCCGTCAAAAAAAATCGACTATAAGGCGCTTTCCACCGAAGTCACAGAATTTAACGAAGCTCACCCTTTCTTTGGGAAAAATGTTTGCTTCACTGGCGCGCTAAGTATCAAACGCGCCGAAGCTGCGCAACTCATAACTGATGTTGGTGGTAAGGCACAAAGTAGTGTCACTAAGCAAACGGACTACCTTGTGGTCGGTGACGTTGACTATATCGCAAGTGTGAAAAATGGGGTGACAGGGAAAATGAAAAAGGCCCAGGAGTACATTGCCCTGGGTCAAGAATTAAAGGTGATTCCAGAGCCGGTCTTTCTCGATTTTATGAACCAGGAGTAAAAACAGCCGCCCACCCTGTCTGGACAACACGTGGACGGCCTCGCAACTCACACACTCGGCGTGCGCTTCTCCACGAAGTCCATACCGAAGTGCTAGCTCAGTGTATGTTCCTTCACCGTTAAGATATGCATAGACTACAGTGAGCTTTAGTTTCTTAGTGTAATGGTTGTTCTTCTGAGCTTCCTTCAGGCCATCAATACCATCACGAAAATATTGATCTGGGCATACAAAAATCCCACCATAGTCGTTAGATGAATTATTGTATTTCATCTGTCAACCATAAAGGGATTATCGCAATCCTACTTAACCAGGAACAGTTCTTTTTTCATTTAGTAGACATCTGATAACCGAATAATAGCACTTATTTTGTGCTTATTGTTCAATGTCAAAAATACTGAAATTACTAGACTATTTTTAATGTGGATTTAAAGTGTGCACAAAAATTATACATTTTAGCGTTTTATGCAATTCTTTAAAAATAAAAAGCCCGTAACATCAAGGCTTACGGACTTTTGGAGCTTTATAGAATTGTATAAATAAGGAGAGTACAGGATTTGAACCTGCGCGCCGGTATTAGCCGGTTCGCCGGATTTCGAGTTGTAATCTGATGGTTTGAATGACGTCGGATTGTTGATTTAACGGCATTCTTGGTGCGATTGAAACGGTTGAAATCGGCTGAATTTGGATGAAGTGGTACTGAATTGGCACGCGCATATACTTGGTTGGTCGTCACTGGTTGGCGGCCTTTTTAATACCGTTTGATTGTTCAGAATCAGACTTCTTGTGGTGCATGCCCCACAGATACTTCAGAATTAGTCTTCCCACTCACTGTTCCCTATCAGCTCATCAGCAATTATATCTTCTACTAAGTTTCTAATCGCACGGAAATTTGAAAAATGCTGAACCATTTGATGAACGTGCTCTTTAACGTTATTAACATCTATTAGTTTGATGTATTGAGACCGTATCTTCCCAGACTTCAGATAGCTATCAACTATTCTGTTTGCCACCTCAATTTTTTCCTCAGGTGTAAAATCAACAAAGGGAATAACTGCGTCAAATCGTGAATACAGTGCGGGGCTTATGAAGTTTTTCATTTGTTTTTTGGAGGTGAAATTGGACGTACAGATAATAATTGAATTTCGCATATCGACCGAAAAATTTTGATCGACATATTTCCCTTCGTCAAAAAGTTGATAAAACGAAGTTTGGATATACGCCGGAGCAAGTGAAAATTCATCCAAGAGTAGAATATTAGACTTTCGATTAAGTAATACCTTGGAAAAGGAGTTTTCGCTGTGGCCAGTAGCCTTGAAATACTCAGCACTTGCGGTTCCAGCTGTCATTGACATCTGCTCGCGAATAATCTTGTTTGTTCCAAACAGTGACTTTGCCATTACCTTAGCAACTTCGGTTTTTCCAATTCCAGGATTTCCATAAAACATAAGAACTAGGGGTTTGTCTCCTGTTCGCACGTGCTGAACAATAAGTTTACGATGAATGGCGGTCTTTGCAATATCTTGTCCGATAATCTGGCTATTCAAGTCTCGCACCAAAGAGTCGATCTTTGTAATGCTACTTTTCTTAAACGGTAGTTTGTTATGAACAATCAGGTCTGAACGCTGTTCCAAATTCGACAATAATATTCGGGTTGGATTATTGATTATCACCTGTTGGACACCAAGCTGCTCGAGAATTTGTAAATGAGCGTCAATTTTCTCAAATACAAACGATCTGTAGCCTACAAGGTCAGAAATTCTAATCACGCATATATGATTGTTCTGAAATTCTGAAATATCACTGGTAAAGCTAATATTCACCTTGGTCTCGCCGGTCTCGTCTTCATTCGTTGTGGTAGTCGCTTCATCCAAATACTTTAACAACTTAGCAAAGTGAAAGGTACCGTTTAGTTTATTTACTCGTCGTGAGAAGGTAGGTTCAGGTTCAAAGAACACATCAATTTTCATGATTCAATACCAGCCAAAATCACATCAATCATTGGATAGTTTTCCTTAACTTCCTCTTTCTTGTTTTCTATTCGTTTGAGATCGTCGTAATCAACCTCATCCTCCGTTTCTGCAACCAGGTCATCAACCTGCTTATCAAAGGCAAGATTCATTGAGTCTCGGTATCCAACAACCAAACCATACACCTGCAAGCGATCAATTTTTGCTAGGTCTAACAATGAGTAGTTATTTCTCAAACCATCGATATTAAATCGAAAAATGGCGGGTCGTGCTTCAAATATACCTTCAAGTTCATAGTACGCAGAAAAGGTGTCAAGAGAGTCTCCTAACTGGTCAAAGTTGAGAGCAGCTAATACACGTTGAGAATCCTCATCAACTTCTTCTAGAGCAGAAAAATCCTTAACCATATGCGTCATTGGCAACAAGTTTCTGAAGTATGCCACTGAATCCTTCTGAATTCTAAGATTTGGTTCATCGACAGTTAAGAGTGAAATCTTGTCCTCAGAAACTTTTTCTATAAACTGGCTGATTAAAGTGCTGGTCACTTGACTTTGGATAATGGTGTTTTTCTCACGTCTAGCATTTCCTTTAAGCCCTAAGCCCATTAAACCCCAAAAAGATTTTCCGACGTTTCCATTAACGTCGATTGCATTTCCTTTCTCTAAGGTCTTACTCAATGTCTCAAGTGCAGACCCGCCATCTACAACTTGAAGGGCATCTACGGCAGCCTGCTCATCAAAGTAGACAATCTTCACTAAATTGCTTTGGTCCTTCTTGGTCATTTGCTCACTCCCTATGAAAGTTAAGTTCCCCAACAAGCTAACGTGTTCTATCACTAAATATAGTCTGGTACAACTCAACCAGCTTGGCCACTCGATCTTCTTCCGATGGATCCGATAATCCATAAATGGAATCAACGAACTTATCATTTCTCATGTGTGCTTTTCTCAAAGTAGCAGGCATGATAACAGGATCGTAGAGAGAGGCCAAACTTGTCTCGTTTGAACTATTCTCATCACGAGCAGCTAAGATAAGCTCTGCGTATCTGTCCAGATATCCTCGTTCATGAGCATTAAGTGGCGGTATTGGAAACGTATTATAAACCAACGTGTTCGAATACCGAAAATCACTCTTTAATCTTCCTCCAACCATCCGCAGCCACGCTGTATGCATTTTGGACTCCAGCAACGCAAATATTGCTAGACTAGCATTGGATAGTTGAAAAGTGGCATCTGCCATGATGACGTTGCCTGTAAAATAACCCATGGGAACATACTCTCTTTGTATTGAAGAAACACGGGGAATTGCCATAAGTGGCCCAAGGTCAACTCTGTCTTCATCAAATTGAGCCGGGTAGTCTGACAAAGCTATTGTGCTTTTTTTAGAGCTTTTCTTCCTAAACTCTCTAATTTGTTCCAGCCTAGATTTAATTAGTGGATTCGCAAGAACCGAGAGAGGCGCACCTTTGAGGTACAGAATTCGCCGCGGTGTGTTGTGCAAAAAATCCTTAGCACCGTAGTAGTCAAAAATATAGCGAGAGCTATCCGCACACACTTGAGTAAGTTGTTGTTCTTCTTCCTGAGTTAAAATAAAATTTCCATCATCAGTGGGTGAACTACCTTTCGTCATCTCTGGGAGACCAGATAGCTGAATCCTACTAGCCTCGATGATTGTTTGAGGAAGGTTGAGCAGATACTGATTAATGTGTGGAACTATTTTCTCGACTGGATCCGAATTGATAGATTCATAAGTGAACAGATGTGAAGCTTCTACTGTTGACTTCCTAAATCCGATGATAACAACATGCACCGCAGCACCGTTGTTATCCCATTTGAAAGTTTGATGAGCAAAATTGATGTTAATTCCTTGTGCGAATAATGCTTTCCACAAGATTGTGGCTTGTTCGCCTTGACTAATTGAATTTGTCGCAACCAATGCTGCTTGAATATTAGGGTTAGCTTGCATTGCTGATGCGGACTTAATAAACCAGCCACTTGCAAAATCAAGCTTTTTGTACCCTTTAATAGATTTAGTTGCGACTTCGTGTGACTTTTTCTGGTCAGCTGACTCAAGAGTATAGCCAAGAAACGGAGGATTACCAAAAATAAAGTCCAACTCATTAGAGTAGAGTGGCTTCATGTGAAGCTCTTTACCTTTTTGTGAGAATACTTCAAACCAATCATTGGTTAAAGAATCGGCCCTAATGATGTTGGCACCGGCATGAAGCGGTATGCGGCGTACTAGTTCGCCAAAAAGTTCACTCGCTTCAACATTCATGAGATGATCCATCAACCACATTCCAACTCTGGCAATAGAAACGGCGTAAGCCTGAATTTCAATACCATAAAACTGGCTTACTTCGACTTTTATGTTCGTTGTGACAAAGTCAAATGATAGCTGCATACCACCTTGAACCTGATCCTTGATTAGTGCGTCAAGAATTTCATGTTCAAGTCGTCTTAGTTCACGGTATGCAACGATTAGAAAGTTACCTGATCCACAGGCTGGATCCAAGAATTTTAGGCCGAGAATTTTTGAGTGTAACCGATTCAATGCCTTAGTTCGTGCGCCACCCGCGTTAGATGTGTGGCGAGCTACATCAAGCTCACGTCGGAGATCGTCCATGAACAGTGAGTCGATAACCTTAAGAATATTCTTCTCCGAGGTAAAGTGTGCGCCTAGGTCATGTCGTTTCTCTGGATCCAATGCACCCTCAAACATTGAGCCAAAGATAACAGGGCTAATAACTGACCAGTCTTGATGCGAGGCATCAACCAGCGATTGACGAACGTCTGCGTTAAATGTAAGTCCTAAATCAGTTGTGAATTTAGCAATGTCTAACGCAAACAAACCACCATTGATGTATCCAAACTCACGCTTCTGGCCAATCCAATCGTGGTCACTAGTATTAAGCTGGCGAAATAATACCGTCAACTTCGATAGCAAATCGCTACCGTCTTCGGCTGTGTTCTCTAAAAATTCCTGAAAGACACCGTTACGTTCAAAGATGCTGGTATCGTCAGCAAAGAGGCAGAAAACAATTCGAGTCATCAGCAGACTAGCCGCGTTAGGCTGAACTCCAACATCCAAGATATGCCTGTAGATTGTTGAGATTTTACCAGCGGCTTTTGCATTGACGACAGCTTGGTCTTCTTGCAGCTTCTGTTCATAGCCAAGCAGGAATGAGAACTCATCAATGTCTTTGACAAAGTCTTGCAGTGTCGTCGTCCAAACATCCTTCGTCGCTGAATCACGTAAATAAAAGTGTTCAAAATCACACGCCAAAATGTACTTGGGCTTGTTCGCATCGTCGAGCGCGTATGCATAGCGGGCTGCTTGTTCGTATCCAGCATTAGGATTGTCGACAATCTTCACGCCTTGAGATTCCATTTCAATAATCAGCAGTTTTGGTAGTAGCGAGTCAATCCGCTTATCGTGTCCGTCAATTTTTACTCGCCATTCATATCCAGCACGACTAACAGAACGTGAGATTCCAAAAACCTCATAAAAATCGGCCATAAATTCACGATCATGCTGCCGTTCGGTCACATGTCCCTGTTCCACTAAGGGAAGCCAGTTCTTTTGAAACGTTAGCGCCCGCTGTAATAATGCATTCTTTTCCATTTTCCATACCCCAATACTCTGGTTTGATGTTGCTGATGAACTGTCTGCGCCAAAAAGCCAGCGAATGCTCAAGATGGTTTTACCATCTCTCCTAATCCCTGGCCTCAAGCGTCTGCCAAACAGGGACGCCGTAATCGTAAGTTTATGACGTTGGTGCAGTCAATCAAATTAAGCTAGATTTTATGCCATGCTCGCTGGGCCAATCGTCAGGTTGAGCGGACGACCCAGCGCATTGGCAAGCTTGGTTAACGTATCGATGGAAGTGTTGTTACCATTTTCAATACGAACGATTGTTGTCTTAGGAACACCGGACTTGTCCGCCAGCTTCTGTTGGGATAAACCAGCTTCCTCGCGCGCTTCGAGCAGCGCCATGGCACTTGCCATTTTGTTTTTTTCTTCATTGTAGACTTCACGGTACGAGGAATCTTTCATCATTTCCGCGAAGTAGGCGTCGAGATCACCGGTGTGTTCCATCGTGAATTCGTGCATGTCTTTACTCATTTGTCGTCTTCCTCCTTGTAGGTTTGATAGAACTCAGCTCGTAGGTCGATTGCATGATCAATTTCTCGCTGTGGCGTCTTGTTTGTCTTCTTCGAGAAGCCGTGGGTGATGACATAATCACTGCCAGATACGTGAAAATACAAACCGCGCTGATAGGTTTTTCCTTGCCGCGAACGCAACTCATATAAATTGGTTGTGAGTTTCTTGACCAGCAACCGTTGAGCTGCTTCTTGTAAGCCGATTTCTTCCGTAGTATGGATGGCTAACTGTAATTTTGCTCGTTCCTTGAGGGGCAGCGAGTCAAGAAATTCAATGAATTCCATGTGGCCGTTCGGCCGCTTGTAAGGTCTAAACTTTGGCTTTTCCATAATTAGATTGTACCATATATTGAACCAATTAACAAATATGTGACCGCGTTATAGCAAAAAAGATTATACACTGGAAATCTCAAGAGTGCTATTTTTGACTGTCGATGATCGATTCACGAGTTTCCTTTTCCATTTTGTCGAGGTACTCGGTCACATACCGCCGATCAAGTATATGCGCGACATCACGGAAATGGTCATTGGTCCACATGTACATCTGAATGATTTGATCTAGAGTAGCACGCTCCAGCTTCTCATCTCCGGCTTTTCGAGCGAGTTCTGCTTCCGCAAACATCTTTTGAACCATTTCGACGTGATCGACCAAACCATTAACAGAATGGTCTTGGTGTTCGAGCTTCTCTGACTGCCAGCTGCGCCAGTCCGCCTCGTTGAGGTACAGATCATTGGGTGTGACTTGCAAAGCCTCACACAGCTGCATAATGGCCTTTGCGGACGGTGCCGAGATCGCCCGCTCAAATTTAGACACGCTTTGTTCGATGCTGCCCATCGCATCAGCAAGGTCTTTTTGCGTCATGCCGCGTTCCATACGAATGCGCTTGATATTTCTAGCGAGCTTCTTGTCGATACCTTCTTCACTTTTTCCAAACATGGGTTGATTTCTCCTTTGTGTGGCCTTACTTGAAGCTTAATGAAACTCATTGAAAGTGTCAAGAAAGAATTAAACGAAACCTGTTTGTAATCTACCCAAAGAGGTTGATAAGTCTCTCGGAGGATGGTATGATTCAGCCATGGCAGATTATAAACCCATACCTGTTAAATCCAAACCAAAAGAGGTGATTATATGTTAGTCGACAAGAAGATGCTCATGCAGTTAGGATTTTCCGGTTACAAAGCCGGTCAGATTATCCATCAATGCAAAGTGAACTTGGTCGCAGACGGTCACTGCTTCTATGCAAACCGCAAGTGCGGTCAAGTCCCACTCCACGCTATCGTCAGTCTGTTAGGCTTCAATCCATTTGAAGATCTGGCAATGGTCACGTAACACCACGCCGCCGCGCGCGGCGTGCAGCGCGAAAGCCGCTAGCGCGAGCGGCGGCGGTCGGCGTTAGCCGGCCGCCCAAGCCCCCATATTCTAACAGGGGGGCACAAAATGACAAGAACAATACGAAACGAGGCAGAAAATACAAGTGATTCGCCGCTATGCACGGCAATCTGCTGTTCGCAGACGGCGAAATCAGAGCACACGAGGTGAACAATGGATAAAACAATGATGAATGGCCGTGATCATACCGGGCACGGCTGGTTGGCAGAATTTCGTCGACAAATGACAGATGCTGGTATCAACCAAACGCAACTTGCGGCACAATTAGGCGTGACGCGGTCTTACGTCAATCGGCTACTAAATGGACACAGCGCAATTAGAGATGAGATGCAACGACGCTTGGGTCACGCGCTCCTCGGCCTAACCAATCGCGATTCGATGTTTATCTTAGTCGATTACGTGCGAGTACGGTTCAATACGCAAGACGCCGAGTATGTGTTCAAGAAGCTTTTTCCAATGAACAGGGACTTCTTCTCCTTAACTGAAAAGGCATTTTATGGGTTCGACTACACGATTCAGCGTGGCGATATCTCAATCATGAGTACGCGTTCAGGTGGTCCGAACGCCTATCTGGGAACGATGGTCGAAATGCATGGCTCAGGTTGCCGTCAACTGGAGGCGGTGCTTGTCCGAGATGGGCTGACTTGGTTTGATTTCTTTGAGGCCTGTGATGACCTGACTGGTATCTACAAACGCGTTGACTTCGCCATCAATGACACCGTCGGGATTATCGACATTCCCCACTTGATTCAAAAAGTCGAAAAAGAAGAGCTAGTGAGCTTGTTCAAGAGTAAAGGCGCAATCGAAACCATTAAGAAAGGTTGCGTTGGTAAAACAGTTCAATTCGGTTCACCGCAAAGTCTGGTGCAAATGATTGGGTATCAAAAGGACATCGAGCAATATTTCAAAAATAAAATCGACTGGCCTGAAGATTCTCCAATCCTCAATCGCTTTGAAGTCCGACTTCGCGATCAACGTGCCCAAAAAGCGATGAAAGAACTACTAGCCTGTCAAGATGCCGAGGCGGTCGTCTTCGGGATCATCAACCACTACTTGCGGGTCGTAACGCCACAAGGTTCAAAAAAATTGGCTGATTGTCCACTGGACCCAGGCTGGCAAACCTTTATCGGCGACAACCGCAATCACTTGAAGCTCGCCATGCAGCCAGAACCAATCACGTTAGACAGCGTGCTGAACTGGCTAACCAAGCAAGTCGCACCCAGTCTGAAAATGGTTCAGCAAGTCGATTCGCTCAACGGCACCGATATGATCGCGGACATGATCAACGAGGCGGAATTATCGCCGCAACAAAAAACCCTACTCAAGGAGGTACTCGAACAAGCGCAACATGAAGACGAAAAAAAACAAAGCAACGAATGAACGTGATTGCACGCACCCGATACTTTGCCCTAGACAAGCCAAGTATATCATGGTCAACGACCAAAGCAAGCGTGCCTTCAATTATTTGGAGGTATGAAATGAGCATTACCCAAGCACCTAATGGCACCTATGTTGTCAGTGTCTCCTTTGGCACTGATCCTGTCACCGGGAAGCGTCGCCGCAAAAAGAAACAAGGGATTCATTCAATGGCGGCTGCCCGCGAAGTTGAAAAGGAGATGATGCGCACTAGCGTCGACCGGCTGTTCAACCAAGAAACGGTCACCTTCGACGAATTGTTCGATCGGTACGTGAACCGCGTGAAGATCCATATTAAGCCGTCCTACTTGCAGTCACAGCGTGCCGTATACAAGCGCTATATCCAGACATTCTTCGTCAATGCCGATATTAAGCGCCTCACCAGCGAGCATATCCGCGACTTTCAAGAATGGCTTACCGAAGAACGCGATTTGAGTAACAACACCAACAACAAGACCCTGATTGAGTTGAAGCTGATCCTCGACGTTGCCGTTGAGGAGAAAGTGATTTTCGAAAATCCTTGTATTGGCGTGAAGAAGCTTAAAATTGAACGCAAGAAAATGGAATTTTACACGCCTGATGAATTTCACGCGTTTACCAAGCTGATTCATCTGCCAGAGGAATTCGACTGGTATGTGTTGTTCTCGCTACTGTTCTTCTCCGGCTTGCGGGTCGGCGAACTTTGCGCGCTGGATTGGTCGGATCTCGACTTCAAACGCAAAGAGCTGACTGTCAGCAAGTCTTTGTTCCGGCGCGGCGGTGTGGATATCATTACGCCACCTAAGTCTAAGGCCAGCAATCGCCGCATCAGCCTAAACCAAGGCATGATCGCCTTGCTGCTGCAATGGCGTGAACAGCAAAAGGAACTCTTTAAGCACGACTTAGCCCTCGACTGGAGCGAAGATACACCAATGTTCCAGGCGACGCTGATACGGCGTAACAAGCACACGATCCGCATGCGCTACAAACGTATCTGCAAGCGTGACCCGACAATCAAGCAGATACGCATTCATGACTTTCGGCACTCGCACGTCGCCTTGCTGATCGACCAGGAAACAGAGTACACAATCATCAAGGAACGACTGGGGCATGCCAGCATTGTCACAACGATTGACACTTACGGGCATCTTTTTCCAAACAAGCAACGCGAAACGGCCGATGCCCTCGATAAATTCTTCTAAGAGAAAGGTTTGATCATATGAAATTCCGAACACGTTTGCCGCCAAAAACGGCGGTCTGATTTTTCGAACTGGTACTGCACTGGTACTGGAAGGCCGATTTTGGCCCAAACAAACGTTTGAAAGCAACAAAAAACCGCAACCCCGAAAGACTGCGGAACGCTGACATATCAACGTTTATGAAGGAGAGTACGAGATTCGAACTCGTGCGCCGGTATTAGCCGGTTCGACGGATTTCGAGTCCGGTGCATTACCACTCTGCCAACTCTCCGAAACCTTAACTAGTATAGCAAAAAAATAGACTTATGAAAAGAGTTAATAGAAAACCCAATTTGATGAAATAAAGAATATAATTTATGTTTTTGAAAACTTATACTAGTTTTAAATAATCATGTATAAAATTACCTTATCATTTTATAAAAATGTCACTTTTGTATTTAAATGGCAAGTTTCTTCTATGATAAATATCGTTTCTATATTCCAATCACCAAACTATCTCTCGCTGCTTCTATAACGTCTATATTTATAGTATTAAGTTCATTGATTTCCAATATTCGATGAATCTGTGCAAACAATCTGTGCAATAAGTGGAAGTTTCCTTTAGTAATCTTTATAATGCTAGTGATCGCTTCATAATCAGATCCAGGTCGTGTGCTTTTTACACCACTCATATGATCAGTGAAAATTTTATCACGACCAAATTTATTTAAACTATCTTCTTGTGAATCTAAATTTTGTAATTCAGTGGAAACCCAGGCGTCTCCAATTTTCAAATAAAAATTTGGGCAGAAATCTTCTGATTTTAATCAGGGGAGGCATGCCTTGTTTCTTTTTGCGGCGGCGTGGTGTTACGTGGCCATTGCCAGATCTTCAAATGGATTGAAGCCTAACAAACTGACGATGGCGTGAAGTGGAACTTGACCGCACTTAGGATTTGCATAGAAGTAATGACCGTCTGCGACCAGGTTCAATTTGCATTGATGAATAATGCGGCCGGCTTTGTAACCGGAAAAGCCAAGCTGCATGAGCCTCTTTTTGTCGACTAACAGGTAATCCCCTCTTTTGGTTTGCATTTAACAGGTATGGGTTTATAATCTGCCTATCTCCGTATTGATGATAGACAGAATCCTAAAACAGTCTGACATTAATTTGGATGTAAAGGAGTCAGATTATGACAAACAAAACATCTTACTTTATTGGCGAGTTTGCTGAACAGACTGGCCTAACCATTGATACATTACGGTATTATGAAAAAGAAGGCCTGCTTGAGCCTCAGCGTGACATAAATGGCCGCCGCCAATTTACTGAAACTGATCGTCGCTGGTGTGAATTCATCAAGCGAATCAAGGCAACGGGTATGCCTCTGCGTATCATTAAGCAGTATTCCGAGCTTCGACACCAAGGAAATAAAACTATCGATGAACGCGTGGATCTATTAAATACACAACGGCAACTTTTGGAGACCCAACGCGCCGAAATTGATGCACATATCGCTTTCCTTGATGAAAAGATGGCAACATACGCCGAGATGAAAAAAAAATCTGAACAATGCAATAAAAACGCTTGACATGGAGTTAACTCCAGCATTTAAGCTTCAACTATCCTAAGAAAAGGAAGTTGATCTTATGTCCGAAGAAACAAGGCTACAAATTGGTAAAGAGGCACTAGCACAAGTCGATGGTAGCGCAGCAGATAGTGTGATGCACTCGCTTGAGACGATTGCACCTGATGTCGGTAAATATATCTTAGAATTCGCGTTTGGCGATATCTACACACGCCCGGTACTAGACCTAAAACAGCGCGAGATGATCACCATTACTGCTCTGTTGATTCAAGGCGATACCGCACCCCAGCTCAATGTCCACATCAACGGCGCGTTGAACGTCGGTCTTACGAAAGAGGAGATCAGTGAAACCTTCATCCAGTGCATTCCCTATATCGGTTTTCCTAAAGTGCTAAATGCTTTGAGTGTCGCCAAACAGATTTTTGTAAATCGATAGACGGTAAATTATGCAAAATGTCCACAGAGACAGTCGTCACGGCTGTATTCTCTGTGGACGTTTTGCTTTCAGTACGCTAGTAGCAGTCGGCCTTGGACATGATCGCTTTTGACCCGGTTTTGTGCGACTGCAATATTCTGAAATGGCACAATCGAATCGATGTGAGCTTGGAGACTTCCAATACTAAGTAACTTTAATAGTTTCGTATATCCATGCAGCCCTATCGACGCATTTGAAAATCTAAACGACTGGTTGCTTTTTCCAGCCGGGAATTTCTGCGTCGACAGTGAGAGCATGTTATAGCCTCCCAGATGAGCAGACAAATCGCTCAACAGAATATTTGACCCAACTGTATCCACGATTTTAGTCGGTTGAGAGATCGCGCTTAGTTGCCGTGCTAGTAGTTTTGTATAATCCACGATCTCATCGGCCCCAAGGCGCTTGCAAAACTCGATGTTACCGGGGGATGTTACCGCGATGACATGGGCGTCACATAGCTTCAAAAGCTGAATCAGATAGCTACCCACCCCTCCCGAGGCGCCGGTAACAAGTACGACGTCGCCGCTTGTAACATTCAGTTCATCGACTGCCATGAGTGCAGCATCTGCGCCACCAATTACCGTTGCTGCAACATCTAATCCAACATTGACTGGTAGCTTAAACAAAGTGGGTGGTATATTGTTCGCGATGAATTCTTGCGCTGCACCACTCGGACTGACCCCCAGCACTGGCTGACCAACTAAACTTGCTGATCGAAGCGCCCCAACAGCCGTGACAATGCCAGTAAAGCCGTAACCGACCGTGATGGGCAGTCTGACGGGACGAATATTCTTGAGTTGTCCTTCTTCTGTCAAAATATCGTAAGGCAATACTGGTGTGTATTTGGTTTGGACTAACGCCGTCATCGGGGTAAGTGTGGGCTCGAGTTGATCAGTGACTTGTAACCCACTGATTCCAGAGTAATCGGTTTGTTTGACAGCCTTCATAGGCGTTCCTCGATATCCGCAGACCATCTTTCGGCAAAGACGACAAGCGCCCTAAGATTCGTCAACAACGCGTGCTTCGCGATTGGTCGAAGCAACGAAAGCGGCAGGTGTGGTAGGTTGTTTTTGTCAATCAACACACGTTGGTCAAGGACGGCGGTACTTGCAGCGGTATGAACGGTGAACTGCACTTGATAGCTTAGACGATTGCCTTGGATGTCATAAATAATGGTGTCAGCGATCTGTCTGACGGTTAGTCTTTCGGTGGTGTTGATTGCTGCTTGGTTCCTGACGATGGTAAACGCTTGATTTTCGCCAGTGGGTTCTAGGCGGCGCACTTCATTATCCCATTTTGTGAGCAGGCGTGGCTTGCCCAAAATGTTCAGAATATCGTTGGTGCTGGCACTGCTGGTGATTGTGTTATCAAAAAAGTCTTGCATATACTTATCACTCCTCATTAAGAATGACTTCAGCATATCCAAGACCATGAAATTTGGAAAATCAGAATACTGATATTTAGATTTTATAGACTTGCTCATTGAATAAGCCTGCCAAAAACGTTGATCGCGCAGCGGCCTCGGTGCGCTTGTCAGCCTGGCCCAATCGCTCGGCAATCGTCGCAATCAGGTAATAACTATTCGCCAACATATAGTGGGATTCGTGGCTGGTAGTAAACTCAATACCATTGAGCACTGTAGTGAAAGCCATCTGTTCATTTCCAAGCAGATGATGTGCAAGTGCAACCAGATAGAACACAATATTTAAGTTTTCATCGTATGGATCTGACTCAATCTTGTCCAGTGCCGCCTCACATGTCACCAAGGCGACGTCTGAATGGTTCGCTTTGGCTGCAATGCAAGCCAACGTTGCTTGTGTAAGTCGAGTGAGTGCCGTTTGGCGTGGCGTGGCGCTGGCCAATGATAATTGTAATGTCCGATTGACCGTGGCCAGATCAGGTTCTGAAGTTGCTTGCAGTTGTGCAACCCCTAAGTAATAGTAATACGATTGCGTCTGCGCATCATCGTCAACAGACTGGATGACCTGCTCATCTAAAAGAAATGCAAGAAGTGCTTTATATTGATGCTGATTACACAAAGCCGCTAGTTTATCATTGAGCGGCTGGGACACGCTAATGGCATAATTGGTCGCAAGGCTGATGGTATCTAGAGAAATTTTTAGACGCTTGCACAGTGCAATCAGGAGTTGCGCGTTTGGCGTGTAGTGATCGTTCTCAATCGCAGAGAGCATCGATTGAGAGCAAATGTTAGTGGCCACTTGAATTTGTGACTGGTTGATTGCTTTACGTTGAGATTTTAAAATACTACCAATTGTCTCAGTCATAGCGGCATTCTCCTATTTTTTAAGCTCATTTTTTCTGTCAGTAATAAGTTTTTCCAGTTCTTCTAAATCGTCCATATCTGCTAAGTCCCGAATAAATTTTCTCGAATAGGAACGGTAACGATAGATCCTTTTCTTGTCCTGATTTTGATCGTCCCATTTTTTATTTGCTTTTTTTCTTGCATCGCTTAACGCCATTTAAACCACCACACTAACGCTAATATAATTAATACGGCTATCAGAGCTTCTATTTTTTCTTTGGTCGTTTTTTTCCGGACGCTCATCTTAGTAAGACCATTTTTAGATTTATATAGTAACACCACACCAGCCCCCGTTTCTGTGATATAATAAAAATACCAAGGAAGGATAAGTCATTACCTTATCCTTCACCCACTTAAGTGTTAAGATTTAAGTGGAATTTCTAACACAAGCATAAAAGCTATGATTCCAAGGTCTATTTTGAAGGTTAGCCTTGTTAATTGTAGCTTTTTCTTATGCCGAGGACGGTACATACTGCTCACCTCTTCCTTGGTACATCCATTATAATACACGTTATTAACGTAAAAACCAACTTAATCCCCAAATTTTACAATAATATTGTCTGTCCATGACAAAATTATGACAAAATTAAAATATTCTAGTTGCCTGTCATATCAAGGTTCAGCCCCTGATTGTTACTAGAATCAAAGCGCAATGATACAATTTCAAATCATTTATTGTTATAATACCTGTAGTCGTTTATAAATTTAAGACAATAAACCATATAAAATCACTGTTTTTTTAAAAACACGATAATTTTATATTTAAACTAATAAAGCTACATAATATGATTGGGGTATTTTTATGCACTTGTCCATTAAGAAACTACCGGCGCTGTTTGATTTAGTATTTTTATTTATTACTTTTTTAGAAATTATTGCTCTATTTTTCCTCTGTGTCTCTTCCCAGGATATGACACTCCAAAACTTTTTTACACTTTATGGCACCGTCGCCGGGAAAATTTTCTGGATCTTTCTAGTAGGCATTTTATTGCACATTATATCCTATGTAAAATCACTAGATAACAACTGGCTATTATTCGCAAATATCTGCGGCATCTTCGCCTACCTGACTTTTTGGATTTTGCCAAATTATTTTCCAATCGCCGTCATCTTATTATGGCTTTCTATTTATAATTTAATGTCCCATGCCAAACCTAATTCGTCACATCCATAAAGGAGCTTCTTCATGTCATTAAATGATTTTATCGCTAAGGCACAAACATTTAATACTGCCGAACAGGCTGTTTTATATTTTATCATCATTGCACTCGCTTTGATGCTCTTAGAGCCGCTCTTTGCTTTTTTTGTCGTAACTATGAAAAAAAAGGAACTGGAACGTCATAAAAAACGTACTGAAGCACATAAACCGACCCCTAAAAAAATAGATCTTCACTAAATTACAAACTCAAAAATACCGATCTCCAGAAATTAGTTTAAACCCTAATTTTTGAGGATCGGTATTTTTATTTATAAATGCCTACTTTAATATCCTAATATTAAGCTATAAGCATAAGAAAAGAGACAGAATTATTGCACACTGTCTCAAAAATTAAAGCAAAATATACCAATCGTTTTTTCTACTTACCCCACAAAAAATTAATTAAATGACGGTTCACTTTTTGATTATGCTTATGCAAAGCACTATGCTGGGCCCGCCTACCAGTGATTTCAACTTGAGTGTAAGATTGAGCCTGTTGCTGGATCAAACTCTCCAGCGCCGTGGCTGAAACCACACTAACCGTTGAATCCGAATGCGTGCCATCCTTCAAATCACCATAAATATTTAAAACCGGTACATTTTTAGGAAAATTATACCGCTGTCGTTTAATTTGTTGGAACAAAGCAGACTGATAATACGGTTCTCTTGTACCCTTTACAAAATAATTCTGATTCACCGCATCATCCCAACCTAAAATACCCGCAAATGGCCCGGCAATTGTCACCAATTTCTTCATTTTAGGATATTGCGACCCATCATGTTTGGCCGTGGCGTACAACACCCAAGCCACCGCCCCCATAGAATGGCCCACCGCATTATAATTTTGCACCTGATACTTGCGTTTTAAAAGCGGCATAATTTGATTTAACCAATTCGCATACGCCCGCTCGCCAGCCGTATTATCTTTAAATACTACAGCAATCAATGGATTTTTCATCCGCTGATTTAAATGCCCTTTAAAATGAATCTGGCCTTTCTTATCTACAATCACCGTCAGCTGATGACGACCAATTTTAGCCGTCTGAATATCCGCCATCATCTCTGCTTCAGAATGTAAATTGCCCCGATAACCATGGACAAAAATCGTTGGCGTTGAGGTAAACGTATATTTAGATTTTAATATTTTTTGCTGCTGCGCATGATAGCCAAAAATGCCAACTACCACCACTAAACCTACAATTAGTAATCCCCATAACCACTTTTTATGTTTCAATCCTACCATTTTATTTATCCTTAATAATTAAAAATTAATTTTTGATATTGCCGATCCGCATAGTACGCCTTTACCCATTGGCCAAAAATCACTGCCATTAACGGCAAAATAATGCCAGCAGCGCTCAACACTGCCCACGTCTGGAAATCGCCCTTTTTTAGTAAAAAGAACAACGCCTTATGGGCAAACATAATCGCCATCGTATGTTGACCAATTAATTCAAGTGTTGCATGGACCCCCGTAAATTGCAACCAATAAGCAAGCGCCAGGGCCGCAAAACAGCAAACTAGCGGCACAATCATCGCAAACCAGCCATTGGTAATATTATGTGACTTCATATAAATCGTCTGATCAATCGCCCCTAACCCCTGTAAAGCAATAAAAAAAGTCGCCAAACTAAGCGTCACACCCAAAAATAACCGCTGCTTCAGCACCCGTTTTAAATATTTAAAACTAAATTGGCCAATCCACATATAAAAAATAGCCATCAGCGCCACGTCCGCATTCCACGGTAACGGCCGTCCTAGGGTGCTCTCAGCACTCTTATACGCCGTTCCTAAAATGAATAGTCCGGTGACAAGGCCAAATTGCAGCCAGCGCCAGGGTATATAAGTAATGATTATCGTCACCGCCATCAGCGCTAAAATATAAACTGAAACAAACCAAAAAACACTGGTGTACCCCGTTAAAATATCGCCGCCATAAAGTAATTTTAAGAAATAATTCAGCAAATAACTGAAACTTTGCCCTTCGATAATAAAATTAGCTAAAATTACCAAACTACCGGCAATTAAATAATCTCGCAGTAGCGGCCAAACTTTTGTTTTAAGAAAAACACTAAAACGTTCATCCTTTTGATGCAGCGATTTTAAAAAGAAACCACCAATCAAGAAAAATAAGGGCATGTGCCACCAATAAGTCGTTTTATAAAAAGTATCTTTTAAAGGATACGCGTGATTAATCACTACCAAAATAATACCGATTGCCTTTGCAATATCAATCCAGGCCACTCTTTTGGTTAATCTTAAGTCCGTGCGTTCAAACAATTTCATGAATAAAAAGCCCCTTTATCAATGTCACCAATTTAATAGACCTATGGTTTCAAAGCTTAAAGGGGGAATATGAAATAATTATTAATATTTTATCTTTTTTTATAGATAATGATTGGAAAATTAATATTGCATTAGCGTGAACATATCATAATCTTTGATCTTTTCCCGACCATGTAAATCTTTTAGTTCAATTAAAAAGGCAGTACCGACAACAATGCCGCCTAATTTTTCCACTAATTCAATCGTTGCTGCAATCGTACCGCCAGTGGCCATCAAATCGTCCACAACAAGTACTTTTTGGCCAGGTTTAACCGCATCTTCATGCATATAAAGTGCTGCTTGGCCATATTCTAAATCATAATTTACGGAAACTGTTTCTCGAGGCAGTTTGCCCTTTTTACGGGCTGGGGCAAAACCCACCCCTAATTTATAAGCCACAGGACAGCCAACAATGAATCCCCGGGCTTCAGGACCGCAAATCATTTCAGCCCCTTTGCTTTTCGCATAAGTTACAATTTCATCTGTCGCACAGGCGTAAGCTGCGCCATTTTCCATTAATGGTGAAATATCCCGGAAAATAACACCCTTCTCCGGAAAATCTGGTACGTCGGCAATATAATCTTTGTAATTAATTGACATATTTTTCTTCCTTTATTGAGTCACATTTAATAGGCGTTGCTGTAATTGCTGATTTAAACTTTCATTAGACTGACTGTCAATGGTCTGTTCCACCTCTAGCCGTTGCTGCACCGTTTTAAAAATCGGCGCCGTTGTTAAGTCTTTTTTTGTAGAAATATCCGCAATATTCAAAACGCCCTGTTCTATTTTAACAAATCCCAACTGTAAAAACACCTTAAAAATAAAACGCAACTGCGCCGGCGGTAATTGCAGATATTGGGCGATCGCAGCCGCCTGGGCCACTTGCAAATCCGGATGCTTCTCAAAATAAATCAACGCCTTTGAAAAAGCCTGGCGGTTGGGCAACTGAAAGTTTAACGGCTTAGCATTAAAAAAGGCAAAAATAATCTCTACCGCCTTTTGCTGCGACAAAAAGAAATTTAACTGCTCAAAATTATCTGGCTGATCCACCACAATAATCTTTTCAGCCGTCGTCACCGCCTCATCATAAAACAGCGCCAGCGTCTTCTGCTGCCCCACCGGATTATGCTTAATCTTCTCCAGATACGGCGCCTTAAAGAACACATACAAACAATCCCGCTTAAAAAGCCCCGTCGTCAATTGCTGCTGCTTAAACACTTGAATCTTAGGCGCCTTAACCGCCTGGATCGGCTTAGCCTCAGCGGATGCCTGCTGATGAATATCCGTCAACATAAATTGCAACGTGGTCTGCTGGTTATAATAATTCAAATTTAGCGTGCCAATCATATCAACCAACGCCTTTGACTGACTCAGCGGTGCCGCCCAATCGCCGAAGCCAAAACCCACCGCGGTCAGCTTTTGATGGTCACTATTTAATTGCAACCGCAAATGTTGTTTTTGCTGGCCCATCGTTTTGGCAGCAGCCACCGTCAAATCTGAAACTTGAAAAATTGGCTGCGGATTATCCGTACCAAAGGGGGCCAATTGCTGCAGTTCTTGATAATAATCAACCGTGCAGTCTTTTGACTGCAACTGCAAATCCACTGTTTTTTCAGGTTGCGCCAACACTTCAAACTGTTGGTCAGCCGCATATTGTTCCATAGCAGCGTGGACTTTATCAATATTTTCAACGGGTAACGTTAACCCTAAGGCCATGCTATGACCGCCAAAATGCGTCATCAGCTCTTTTTGTGCTTTTAAACTATTAAACAAATGAAAATCGGGTACACTCCGGCCAGAACCTTTGGCCAGCCCAGTTTCCGGATCAATACTTAAAATAATTGTTGGTTTCCCGGTTTGCCCGACAATGTGGCTGGCGACAATACCTAAAACCCCTTCATGCCAACCTTCATGGGCAATGATGAGCGTTTTAGCCGCCTGGTTTTCAGGCGTGGTGGCCATTGTTTTAGCTGCTGCCACAATTTTTGCCACAAGCTGTTGTCGTTTTTCATTGGTACTTTGCGTTTGCGTCACTAATGTCTGGGCTTTAGCTTCATCTAAAGTGGTGCTCAGCAAATCAACGCCTTCATTGGCATCCCCTAAGCGACCCAGGGCGTTTAACCGGGGCGCAATGGCAAACCCGATGGTCGTTTCATTAATCGTCTGCGGCGCTATTTTAGCAGCTTGATATAAGCCCTGTAAGCCCACCCGGCTAGTTTGCTGTAACACTTTTAGCCCATAAGTCACGATCAAGCGATTTTCATCGGTCAAACTGACTAAATCAGCCACCGTGCCTAAAGCAGCTAAATCTAATAAGTCCGTGGGCACTTCTTCTAATAAAGCGCTGGCAACTTTAAACGCAACCCCCGCCCCGGATAAATCTTTAAAAGGATAGTCACTACCAGGATAGCGGGGATGCACTACCGCAACCGCTTCCGGTAAGACCTCAGGCAGCTCATGGTGGTCGGTAACTACCACATCTACCCCTTGAGCTTGGGCATATTGAATTTCATCTTTACCGGTCACGCCATTATCGACGGTAATAATTAATTGCGCCCCCGTAGCAATCAAACGCTTATAGGCCGCTAAATTAGGGCCATAGCCATCGGTAAACCGATTGGGGATATACCAACTGGCACTGCCCCCCAGCATTTCAATGGCCTCTTTCATAATCGTCGTACTGGTCAGACCATCCACGTCGTAATCACCATAAATTACGATTTTTTCATCATTCAAAATAGCCTCTTGAATCCGTTCAATGGCTGCCGTCATATCATGTAATAAATAAGGATCATAAAACTGCTCAATCGTTGGATTTAAAAATTGCGTTATCTTCTCAGATGTATCAAAGCCCCGTTGCAATAACAACGCTACCGTGGGTTGGGTCAAACTCAGCTGTTCGCTCAGTTGCTTTATTTTAGTTGCATCTGGCAATGTCTTTAAGCGCCAAGTAAATTTTGATAACAATCGAATAACCTCCCCGAAACAAAAATACCTACAATCAAACATTATAACAGAAAAATTGAACCCATACGGATTATTCGAGGGCTATTAAATTACAGTTTAAATAAAAAAAGGTATAATAAACTTGCAATTTAATCACATATTTTTATGGAAGGGTCCCAATTACTTATGAATCAGCAAACGCCTTTACGTCATCATCACTATCCTGAAACTGAAACCGAATTTGAAGCAGAGTTAACGGCAACTGAGGCGAAATACGAAGCCCAATTAACCGCTGCTGAACAAAAAATTCAAGGTCAAATTGCCCGTTATTTGCTGTTTGGTGCGATTTCAGTGACCATTAACATTACGTTATTTTATCTTTTTTATCATACTTGGGGGATGGACTATCAGCTGGCTAATTTTATCGACTGGTTGATCAGCGTGCAGTGTTCTTTTTGGTTGGATCGGACTTTTGTTTTCAAACATAAATCCACCACTCCAATTCGCGAGATGGGGACATTTTATACAACCCGTGTGCTGACCTTTTTAATTGAAAGCGTGGTCTTATGGCTTGGTATTTCATTAATTGGTGCGAATGGTACGATCACAAAAGTCATTGGGCATACGGTTGCTTTAATCTTGAACTTCTTCTTATCCAAGAAAGTGGTCTTTAAAAATAAACCTACTCCTGGCGATTAAAGCCTAAAATAAAAAGTCTTCTTAAGCATCCGCTGCGCTAAAACGCCGGCAATACTTAAGAAGACTTTTTTATTCAAACATTGCTAAATTTTCTTTGGTCGCTTTTTCGGTCTGAACTAAATTACCTTGAACACACCAGCGGTTCACCCCGCCATCGGCACAAGTGATCAGCGTTAATAACTGCTGGCCGCTGACATCATTAATCAGCCAAACCGATTCTGGATCCACCACTTTTTTATAAGTAATTTTATATTGGTAAACATTCGTCAAATCTGTAATATACATCATCTGGCCTAACTGTGTCCGCTCTAACGGCGAAAACAAAGCCCCTTTATTTGTCATATAATGGCCGGCTAACGCATAATTGCCTTTGCCCATGACTTGATCGGATTTCATCGTTCCGCCGCCAGTACTTAAAGACGCTTCACTGAGGCCTTTAACAATCGGCAATTTTAAATTCACTGCTGGAATCGCTATTTTACCTAAAACATTGGCATCGTTTTGTAAAGACGTTTTCACCACTTGACTGGCATCAATTTCTTTAACTTTACCAAAATCAAAATCGCCATCTTTTAAATTATTTTGCTTAACCTGATCCTTCGTTAAATTTTCCATCTTTTGCTGGGCATTATGCTGCACTAAGTAGGCTTTAATCGGTTCATTAAAAATTAACGCTAAGCCAACAATCAAAACCAGGCCTAAAAAAATACCGCCCATGATTTTCCCGAATTTTTTCATCGTTTTACTTCCTTATATGCCTTTTAGAACTGCTATTCTTAAATTATCTAATAAATAATTTACAAAAGCAATCATTAGATTTAATCAGCGGTCTGTAAGATTAAAATTTCCCCACAATCAGCCCATTAACCCTTTAAATATAGTAAAATTGACGCTGTACAATTCAATTGAAGGTCGTGATATTTCATGTATGCTGTTACGCAAACAAAATTAACAGCGACTCAGCCCGCTGCCATTTTAGCCTTGGCAGCACAATTTACTGATTTTTTTGCTTTTGAAAATCCGCAGCAACCGACACAGCTATTTGGGTTTGAAGCCTTTTCTGAACAGGCGCCGACGAATTTGGCCACCGCCGTTTCAGAAATTGACACTTGGGCCCAAAGCTTGCGTTTAAATATACCCCAAGCGGCGCAGGAACATCTAAAGCTCATGGGGAGTTTTGCCTTTGAAGACCAGCCGACTGCCCAGACCAATATCTGGGGTGACTTTGCCAATGGGCGCTTTTTTTTGCCGAAATATACTTTAGAAAAAACGGCAGCGGACACCTATGATTTATTTGTCGTGGCAAACAGTCTGGCCCAAGCTCAAAAACAAGCCGCTCAGTTCAAACAAGCCTTAGCCCAGCAAGTACCGCTGGACTTAACGCCCAATGACAGCGTGCAACAGACAGAATTAGCCGTTAACGACTGGGCCCAAGCCGTTGGTCAAACCGTTGAAAAACTGCAGCAAGCTCAATTACAAAAAGTGGTTTTAGCACGGCCGCTAACGGTTGAAAGCAACCAAACTTTCAGCGCTGAAAAAGCTTGGCTTAACTTGCGGCATAAAAATCCGGAAACGTATCATGTTTTATACCGGCACCGACAATTAGGCTTTGTTAGCGCTACACCTGAACACTTAATTCGGTTTGATCATCAAAAATTTCATACTGTGGCGATTGCCGGAACTTGTCCCACCGGCAAAACCGCTGCTGAAACTGAGCAGTTAGGCACCGCTTTGTTAAATGATGCGAAAAATCGCCAAGAACAGCAGTTTGTGACCCAAACTATTATTCAAAATCTGCAAGCTTTACATGCAGAGATTCATTATTCTGAAACGCCGGATTTGTTAGTGAATAAAAATGTTCAGCATTTGGCCACGCCGATTTGGGGGCATCTAACCTCTAAAACCACACCATTTCAGCTCATTGCTACGTTACATCCCACACCGGCTTTAGGGGGCCTGCCCCGCAATCTAGCCCGTCAAACGATTGCCAACACTGAAATTTTAAGACGGGGGTTATTTGGTGGGCCCATCGGTTATTTAAATTTTGCGCAGCAAGGTGAATTTGTGGTGGGTATCCGCAGTGCCCTGCTGAATCAGAAAACAGCGACTTTATTTGCCGGCGCTGGGATTGTTAAGGATTCTGATCCTAAGCAAGAAGTGGTCGAAACCCGGCTCAAATTTCAGCCGATGCTTCAAAGTTTATTGGAAGGAAATTAAATGATGGTAACTTCAGAAACGCTACAATTAACAGGTTATGTTCAAACGATTATTGACAGTTTGGAACAGCAGCACTTAAAAAATATTGTGATTGCCCCGGGGTCACGTTCCACACCGGTGGCTTTATTATTGGCGCAAGCGGCTAAAACTAACGATTTTAAGCTGTATGTAGATGTGGATGAACGTTCGGCGGCTTTTTTTGCATTAGGTCTGACGAAAACCACCCATACCCCCACGTTATTGCTATGTACTTCCGGGACTGCGGCAGCAAATTTTTACCCGGCGATTATTGAGGCCCACTTGACCCATCAGCCGCTGATCATTTTAACAACCGATCGGCCGCCGGAATTAACCAATATTGGTGCCCCGCAGGCCATTGATCAAGATCATTTATACGGCGCCCATGTCAAACAATTCTTACAGCTGCCGTTACCGACAGACCGCCAAAGCGTTCTAGAATATGTAGCTTTTAGCGTTCAGCGGGCATATTTAGCCAGTCAGCAAGCGCCTAAAGGGCCGGTTCATTTAAATTTACCCCTGCGCAAACCTTTAATGCCGCTTTTAGGCACCGAAAAACACCCCATCGCCGTTGAGCCGATTCAACCCGCACCAACGGTAACCGCTTTGACCCCCACTGCTTTGACCCAGCTACAAAAAGCGCTTAAAAACCAGCGAATTTTGCTGGTGGCAGGTCCTGAAGAAACCGCCGATGACGGGCAGGCTTTATTAGCACTGGCTGAAAAAATGAATTGGCCGATTTTAACGGATCCGCTGCACCCATTGCGGGCCGTGCCCCATCCCTTGGTGCTGACTTGCGGGGATCGGCTATTAAAAGCGACGGCTTCAAATTTAACGCAACTTTATCCAGATATCATCATCCGCAGCGGGGCCACTCCAGTATCCGCCAGCTTGGCCAATTGGTTAAGCGCTTTTAAAGGCCCAATTTATAATTTAGATCCTAATGGCACTTTAACGGATGCGACTAAAGCCACCACCCATCAATTAGCCATCACACCAAATTGGCTTTATCAGCACTTAGCGCTGCCTTTAGCACCAAAACAGGCGGCTTTGACCACCCGTTGGCAAACTCTAGAGCAAGCCTATAAAACATTGGTGGCCCAAACTTTGGCAACAGCCACGCTAACGGAAGCCCATGTGCCTTATTTAATGGCCCAACACACTACCGGCCGGATTTTTGTCGGTAATTCCATGCCGATTCGTGATTTTGATGATTTTTACCAGCCTACGCAGCTTGCACCGCAACTTTACTGTAATCGCGGCGCAAACGGCATCGACGGTGTTAACTCTACGGCCTTAGGCATGAGTGCGGCCGATGAAAAGCCTAGTTATTTAGTGATTGGCGACTTGTCCTTTTTCCATGATATGAACGGGTTGATGTTGGCCAAACGCTATCCTTTAAATTTAACGATTATTGTTATTGATAATAATGGTGGGGGGATTTTCTCGTTTTTACCCCAGGCTCAGGCGACAGACTATTTTGAGACGTTATTTGGTACGCCCCAAGATTTGGATTTGGCGGCGGTGGCCCAATTGTATCAGGCGGTTTATGTGCATCCGAAAACGGTTGCGGCTTTAAAGATGGCTTTAGCGGCGCCGGTTAAGGGCTTACGACTCATCGAAATCACCACTGAACGCCAGGAAAATTTGAACAGTCATCAGCAATTTCAAACGGCGGTAGACCGCTTATTGGAGGCCCATTTTGCAGCTAAGCCTTCATAATCGTCATTATTTTTTTACAAAAACTGGGACAACCCAGCCAATTTGGCTATTACTCCATGGTTTTATGGGCAGTCATCAAGACTTTGAAAAACTCGCCCAGCAGCTGCCGGGGACGGTTATTTGTCCAGATCTATTAGGTCATGGCGCCACAACAGCACCGCTAACCCAGCCTTTTACAATGGCGCAGCAAGTTGCCGATTTGACCCAACTGCTGGACACTTTAGTGGGTTCCAAACCGGTGAACGTTGTCGGTTATTCCATGGGCGGCCGGATTGCTCTAGGGCTTAGCGTGCAGCAGCCCCAACGCATTCAGCGGCTCTATCTAGAAAGCAGCCGACCTGGCTTAGCCACGACAGCCCAACGCCAGCAACGGCAAATACACGATGCCCAATTGATTCAAAAACTTAAAACTGTAAGCTTGGCAGAATTTGTCGCCGATTGGGCAAATTTACCACTTTTTGACAGTCAAAAAGCACTGCCCGCTGCTATTTACCAACAAATTCAACGCCAACGTCGGCAACAAGATCCCCTAGCTTTAGCCAAAAGTCTGCAAGATTTAGGGACTGGCCGGCAGCCGAATTATTGGCCGAAATTAGCCCAATTACCTTGTCCGACAACGATTATTACCGGGGCGTTAGATCAGAAATTTACTAAAATTGGCCTAGAAATGGCCGCGTTAATCCCGAATAGCCAACACGTTGTGATTGCTAACGTGGGTCATAATACCCATTTAGAAGCCCCTGCCAAATTTTTGCAGATTCTGACTGCTGGAGGTGATTTTTCCCGTGGAACTCATTAGTCTCAAGCTCTTACCTTTGACGTTAACTTTAAAACAGCCCTTTACGTCTAATCACGATCAGCTGCGCCAGCGCCAGCTTACTTTGGTGCAATTAATCGACGATGCCCATAACCAAGCGATAGGTGAATTTGAAGCTTTTGACACCCCAACGTACACGGCTGAAACGCAACCCACCGGCCGTTTATTATTGGCACAACAACTTGGCCCTTTCTTAAAAAATAAAAAATTTGCGGATCCGGCGGCATTTAACCGGTTATTTGCAAATATTGTCGGCCAACCAATGGCGCTTGCTGCTCTAGAAATGCCGGTATGGCAACTATTTGCCAATCGTCTGCAATTAAGCTTGGCGGATTACTTAGCCCAACACGCCAAAACCCAAGTTCGATCTGTTTTGCCGGTTGGCATCAGCTTAGGGGTCATGCCTTGGCCGGATTTAAAACAACAGGCCCTACAAGCCGTGGCCCAAGGTTATCAACGGTTAAAGGTTAAAGTAGCCCGTCCCGCTGATTTTACAAAGATTGTCGCATTACGGCAGTTGTTACCGCAAATGCCGCTAATGGTGGATGGTAATTCAGCGTTTGGGCCTAAAGATTTAGCGGCTTTAAAAGCATTAGACCCTTTAAACTTGGCAATGATCGAACAACCCTTTGCCACAACCGATTTTGTTGACCATGCTTGGCTGCAGCAGCGCTTAACCACCCCTATTTGCTTGGATGAGCCTATTTTTACACTATCTGATGTCCAGACAGCCGCCCATTTAAAAAGTGCGTCAGTCATCAATTTAAAACCTGCACGCGTTGGCGGTTTTACAAAGGCTTTAGCAATTTTGCAGTATTGCCAGCAGCAGCACTTAACTTGTTGGATCGGCGGGATGGTGGAAAGCGATTTAGGCCGCTATTATAGTCAAAATTTAGCCCGCTTAGCCCCCTTTGTTTTCCCTGGTGATGTGGGCCCAGCAACACAATTTTTTAAGGAAAGTCTATGTCTCCAGCACCCCCAGCTCATTCAAGGGGCTTTAGATTTCACAGCCATGCCCCGTAGTTATCGCCAAGGTCCAATTTTGAAGCCAGAATTTCAAGCCGCCTTTAAACAGCAGCCTAATTTATTAAGTTAACATAATAAATGGACGCTAACCTAATTGTCTTTGACTTTTAGATTAACGTCCATTTTTTTAATTTAAATGACTTTCAAGAACCGCTCAAAAGCACTGCGGCCAGTGGCATCGTTTTTAAAAACGCCGGCATCTTCTAAGACCCGTTTAAAAACTAGACCCACTTCTTGATTTAAAATTGTTTCAACATTTTCAGTTGTAAAGGTATGCTGCGCTTTCAACGCATCGGCCCACACTTGATGATAAGCTTTCATCGTATTCGGCTGATCCAAAAGATAGCGGGCAACTTCCTGCAATTCTGTTTTTAATCGTGCTGGTAAAATCGCGCGACCCATCACTTCGATTAAACCAATGTTTTCTTTTTTGATATGCTGCACATCTTCATGGGGATGAAAAATACCCAACGGATGCGCTTTAGAAGTTTGATTATCTCGCAAGACTAAATCAATGGTGTATTGGCCGGCTTTTTGCCGCACGATTGGGGTAATTGTATGGTGCAACACCCCATCAACGACGCCAAAAACCGTCACCGTTGGATCACTATAGGTCTGCCAGACTTTCAAAATATGGGTACTGCAATTAATCAGTGCTTCAATATCTTGACTTTGCAGTCGAATCACTGACATTGGCCAGTCCACAATCCCCGCTTGGATCTCAGGATAGGCCGGTAATGTAAAGGTTTGTCTTAAAGCCGCTTTAGCCATTGGAAAATCATGTCGGCCCCCTTGATAATGATCATGGGTTAACATCGAACCGCCAACAATTGGCAAATCTGCGTTGCTGCCTACAAAATAATCAGGGAATAGCTTAACGATTTCAAACAACTTCGTAAATGTTTTTTGATCAATATGCATTGGTTCATGTTTTGCGGATAAGAAAATGCAATGTTCACTAAAATAAGCGTAAGGTGAATACTGTAATCCCCAGGACTCACCGCTAAGCCGTAAACGAATCACCCGATGATTGGCCCGGGCCGGATAATTTGCCCGCCCGGTGTAACCCTCATTTTCCAAACACAATTGACATTTAGGATAATTGGTTTCTGGGACGGATTTAGCCGCAGCAATCGCCTTTGGATCTTTTTCAGGTCGAGACAAATTGACGGTAATCTCTAAGTCTCCGTATTCCGTAGGCGTTTTATAGCTGATATTTTTAGCAATCGCTTTTGTTTTAATGTAGTCATTTGCCTGACTCAAATTAAAAAAGTAATCGGTTGCCGTTTTCGGACTGATTTGGTAATACTGCCAAAAGGTTTCGTTAATTGCGGTTGGTGTTGGCGTAAATAAGTCCGTCAATTGTGCTTCCAAAATTTCACGGTCACTGACAGTATCCGCTATTTTTTGATTTTTAACTGCTGCCGTCACTAAATTAGCAGCGGTTGTCAAAATCTCATCCGGCAGCTGAGCCACCGTTAGATTTTCCTCACCGACGAGCCGATAAATTAAATTTGTTAAATAAATTTGATCCAATGGTGCAAAAGTTTGTTTTGTAGCAATAATTTGCTGCGCAAAACCTTGTGCTAGATCTGTTGCCATGTTTAATGATCTCCATAACCTTCAGGATGGCTGTTCACCCAAGTCCAAGCCGTCTTGATAATTTTTTCAACATCATCATATTGTGGGGCCCACCCTAAAACTTGCCGTGCTTTTGTAGAATCTGCAATTAAAGTGCTTGGGTCACCTGCTCTTCTTGGGGCCATTTCAGCTGGAATAGCCATGTCGGTCGCCTTACGGGCAGCTTCTAAAATTTCTTTATTTGAAAAGCCTGTAGAAGACCCTAAATTAAAGGCATCCGAATCCCCGCCGTCTAATAAGCGTTGAATGGCCAAAATATGTGCATCAGCTAGGTCCACAACATGAACATAATCACGAATATTAGTGCCATCTTTAGTTGGATAGTCATCCCCAAAGATTTTTAGTTTATCACGTTTACCTTGTGCAACTTCTAAAATAATCGGAATCAAATGGGTTTCTGGATTATGGTCTTCCCCGATGCTGCCATCTGCTTTCGCGCCGGCCACATTAAAGTAGCGCAGTGCGGTATATTTAATCCCATAAGCAATATCGGCCCATTTGATGATTTTTTCCATTGCTAACTTACTTTCACCATATGGATTGGTTGGTACTTGGGGGTCCGTTTCTTTAATCGGAATTTGTTTTGGTTCCCCATAAGTAGCTGCCGTTGAAGAAAAGATAATATTACTAATATGATGCGCATGCATTGCTTCCAACAATGTGATCATACCACCAGTATTGTTATCAAAATATTTCAACGGTTCTGCCATGGATTCCGGTACGATAGAAAAAGCTGCAAAATGAATTACACCATCAATTTCTTCTTGATTAAAGACCGTTTCCAAAAAGCCCCGATCGCGAATATCCCCTTGATAAAAACGCGCTTTAGGATTTACTGACAACCGATGTCCAGTGATTAAATTATCAATTACCGCAACATCATAACCTTTTTCAATTAAACGATCTACTGTGTGTGACCCAATATAGCCGGCACCACCAAGAACTAAAATACTCATAAGAAAGCCTCCATATTTTAAAGTTTTTTAGGGCCGTCCGCGATTTCAGCAATATAAAATGCGGCATCATAGCCAATTGCTTGCTGATAATCTGCGTTAACGGCTGTCACAAAGTCTGGAATGGCTGCCGTTGGTACAATGGCTATGGCACAGCCACCAAAACCAGCGCCAGTCATTCTTGCACCAATTGCCCCATGCTGCCAAGCACTATGGGCAAGGGTATCTAATTCTTGACCTGTGACTTCATAATCATACTCCAATGATACATGAGATGCATTCATTAATCGACCAAATTCAGCCAAATTGCCGTTATTTAAGGCTTCAGTTGCTTGAACTGTCCGCTGATTTTCAAAAACAGCATGTCTTGCCCGACGAATTAAAACGTCATCTTGAATCAAGGCGGTATATTCGTCAAAAGTGTCTTTGTCCAAATCACCTAAAGTCTTAATGTCAATGGCTTTTTGCAGCAACGCTAAAGCTTTTTCACATTCACTGCGCCGTTCATTGTACTTAGAATCTGCTAATTCCCGGCGTTTATTAGTGTTCATAATGACAATTTTATAATCACCCAATTCGATTGGTACTAATTGGTAATCTAATGTATTGGTATCCAATAAAATCGCATGATCCACTTGTCCCATGCCTACTGCAAATTGGTCCATAATACCAGAATTGACACCAATAAATTTATTTTCTACTTCTTGACCAATTTTAACGACTTCAATGGGTTCAATCGTAAAATTAAATAAATCTACTAAAATTTTACCAAATAACATTTCAATTGACGCTGATGAGGACAGACCTGAGCCATTTGGTAAGTTCCCGTTTACAAAAACATCAAAGCCCCGATCAAGCGCATAGCCATGTAAGTCAAAGAAATGCATCATGCCTTTTGGATAATTTGTCCAACTATCTTCGGGGGCATAATCCAATGCATCCAATGAGACTTCAATCAAGCCCTTATCTGGGAAATTAGCTGAATAAAACCGAATTACCCGATCTTCACGCATTTTAACCGCGGCATAAGTCCCTAAACTAATGGCACAAGGAAATACACGGCCGCCGTTATAATCTGTATGTTCCCCAATTAAATTAATTCGGCCTGGTGCAAAATAAGTCGCCGTTGGTGCTTGCCCAAAAACCTTTGTAAAATCAGTAGCCAACGTTGTTTCAATTGCTTCAGGTTGATAAATTTCAACCATTCCGATCACCTCCACAGAAATTAAAGCGTATCCATGGTTATTATTATAACTTAAATTGCTGTATTTTTTAAGTGTTTTTTACTAAAAAATTATTTTATTTTAGTAAAATAGGTGTTGACCACGATTTATTTTTAATTATACGTGTTGTGATATAAAAAAGTTGGACCAAAATTTGATTTTTGATCCAACTTTTTGTATATTTTTTAATTTTGATAGCCTGAGTTATATTGCGAAATTACCCGTGTTGGCTCACGCTCTGGTCTTAAACGCGTTCAGGGGCACTGACTTCTCACTTAACTACGAATTATTTATAAGCGAAATACGCTTATATCGGTTTTATTTTCTAAAACGCGTTCACCAACACTGATTTCTACATATAACTACGCCTTGTTGCCAGTCGCTAGCGACTGTCTGCCAAGTCTAGGTTATATTGCGAAATCACCCGTGTTGGCTCACGCTCTAGTTTTTATGGCTTTCGGTTTCATCTGTCCGCAAGATGGACATGAAGGCTTCTTGTGGGATTTCCACGGAGCCGACGGATTTCATCCGCTTTTTACCGGCTTTTTGTTTTTCCAATAATTTCCGTTTCCGGGAAATATCCCCGCCGTAACATTTGGCTAAGACGTTTTTCCGGTAGGCTTTAATGTTAGATCGGGCGATAATTTTATTGCCCAAAGCGGCTTGAATTGGAATTTCAAACTGCTGCCGAGGGATGGTTGTCTTTAATGCAGCCACAATTTCACGACCCCGTTCTTGGGCAAAGTCTTTATGAACAATGGTACTCAAAGCATCCACCGCTTCACCACTGATCAGGATATCCATTTTAACCAGATCACTGGCCCGATAACCGTCAATATCATAATCTAAGGAAGCGTAGCCCTTTGTATTGGATTTTAAATCATCAAAGTAGTCATAAATAATTTCGGATAGTGGCATATTATAAACGACGTTAACGCGATATTTATCCAAATAATCCATGGTCACAAATTCCCCACGTTTTTTCTGTGATAATTCCATGACAGCGCCCACATATTCGTTAGGGACCATCACTGAAGCTTTCACATACGGTTCTTGAATTTCACTGACACTGGAAGCTTCTGGCAATTCAGAAGGGTTTTCAATCACTGTTTCGGTGCCATCTGTTAAAACAATGTGATAATCCACAGATGGTGCCGTCATGATCAGATCTAGATTAAATTCGCGTTCTAAGCGCTCTTGAACCACATCCATGTGCAAGAGCCCTAAAAAGCCGCACCGGAAACCAAAGCCTAATGCTTTAGAGGTTTCTGGTTCAAATTCTAAAGCAGCATCATTTAATTGTAATTTCTCTAAAGCTTCCCGCAGATCATTAAATTTTGCATTGTCCACTGGATACATCCCGGAATAAACCATTGGCGTAATCTTACGATAACCAGGCAGCGCTTTTTCAGCCGGCCGATCAGCCATTGTGATTGTATCCCCGACTTGGGTATCTTTGACACTCTTAATGCTGGCGGTTAAATAGCCAACATCCCCTGCTGACAAAACTTCTTGGGCAATGGCTTTAGGTGACATTACCCCCACTTCGGTAACTTCAAATTGTTTTTGATTATTCATCAATTCAATCATATCACCGACTTTAACAAAGCCATCTACCACACGAATACTTAAAACGACCCCACGATAATTATCGTAAACGGAATCAAAAATCAATGCCTTAAAAGGCGCATCCACATCGCCAGTAGGTGCTGGGACATCGGTGACAATCCGCTCCAGCAGTTCTGGAATTCCGATGCCTTCTTTAGCACTGGCTAAAATAGCCTCTTGGGCGTCAATGCCAATGGTTTCTTCAATTTCTTCTTTAACTTTTTCTGGTTCTGCGGAAGGTAAATCAATTTTATTGATTAAAGGAATAATTTCCAAGTCATTGTCCACGGCTAAATAGGCATTGGCTAATGTTTGTGCTTCTACCCCTTGTGCCGCATCTACAACTAAAATAGCCCCTTCACAAGCGGCTAAACTTCTTGAAACTTCATACGAAAAGTCCACGTGTCCTGGCGTATCAATCAAATGAAAAACGTAACTTTTACCATCTTTGGCGTGATAATGCAGTTGAACGGCATTTAATTTTATCGTAATGCCCCGTTCTCTTTCCAAATCCATATTATCTAAAATTTGATTTTGCATTTCCCGTTTAGAAACCGTATCTGTTAATTCCAAAATACGATCGGCAATCGTTGACTTACCATGATCAATATGTGCCACAATTGAAAAATTTCGGATGTCTTTTTGGTGCTCAATCATTTCATTGCGATCCATTTCGTGCCCTACTTTCTAAAACTTGTCTAAACAATTATAACAAGCCAAAATAGCAAATACAATTGAACTTATCGGTTCAAGGGATTGACTGTCATTATAACCGCTAACCTTAATGCCGTACACTAAAAAAGAGGCCACGGTAAAATTTGCATCTTAGGCGTAACCTCTATTATTAGATTGTTAGGTATAAGCGATTTACTAAAAGGCTTTATTCCCCTTTTAGATTATCTTTAATCCGGCTGAAAAAACCGCCGTCTTGGGGCTTAATTGTTTCACCAGAGGCTTCCATGAAATCATGCAGCGCTTCTTTTTGTTTCTTATTTAAATTCTTCGGTGTCACAACCCGTACCCGAACGTGCTGATCCCCTGTCCCATTGCCATGTAAATTAGGTGCACCTTTACCTCTTAATCGGAAAGAAGTATCGGTTTGTGTTCCGGCTGGAATTTTTAATTTAACTGGGCCATGAACGGTATCCACATCAATTTCATCCCCTAATGCAGCTTGAACAAAACTGATCGTCAAATCAGAATAAATCTCGGTACCGTCACGATTAAAGTCTTTACTAGCCTTAACTCTAAAGATGATATATAAATCCCCATAAGGGCCGCCGTTAACGCCAGCTTCACCTTGCCCTTGCAACCGCATTTGTTGACCATCATCCACGCCAGCAGGTACTTTAACCTTAACACTGTGGCGTTGGCTTTGATGACCGCTACCATGACAAGTTGGGCATTTTTCTTTGATTTCTTTACCAGTACCTTGGCAGACATCACAAACTTCACGTGTCCGCATCATACCCAACGGTGTCCGCCGATTAACTTCGACATAGCCGCTGCCATGACATTTTGAACAAGTGACTGGGTCTGTGCCTGGTGCTGCCCCGCTGCCGTTACAAGTCTCACATTCAGCTTCACGATTATAAGAAATTGTTGTGCTCTTTCCAAAAATGGCTTCCTTAAAATCTAAATCCATCCGATATTGTAGATCATTCCCTTGTCTTGGGGCCGTTGCGGATTGTTGTTGACCGCCACCGCCACCAAAGAAGGAACTAAAGATGTCATCAAAGCCACCGAAACCGCCAAAGTCGCCGTTGCCGCCGCCAAAACCACCGGCACCGCCAGCGCCATTAAAGCCATCCATGCCGGCATGACCGTATTGATCATAAGCTGCCCGTTTTTGCGGATCACTTAAGGCCTCGTAGGCTTCGTTAACTTCTTTAAACTTCTTTTCTGCATCTGGTGCTTTGTTTAAATCAGGATGATATTTTTTGGATAATTTTCGAAATGCTTTTTTGATTTCATCATCGCTAGCATCGCGAGACACACCAAGGACTTCATAGTAGTCTCTTTTTTCTGCCATGATTTGCCTCCTTACGAAATTACTAAACCTGAATTACTATAACATACTACGGCAAAAAGCAAAATAGTTATTACAAAATATGGTCCATAAGCAGCACTTTAAAGCTGCCGATGGACCATATCAGAGTTAAACTCTAATTAATTATTTTTTGTCGTCGTCATTAACTTCTTCAAAGTCGCCATCAACGGTATTACCGTCACTGCCTTTGTTATCATCGGTATTGCCAGTTGCACCGGCACCATCAGCATTACCTTGCGCTTGTTGTGCTTCTTGCGCTTGTTGGTAAAGTTGAACCGTCAAGTTTTGAATAACTTCGTTTAAAGCATCACGTTTGGCTTTCATATCTTCAAGATCATTTTCTTGTTTTGCTTTTTCCAAAGCTTCTTTGGCATCTTTTGCCTTTTGAATATCATCTTCAGATACTTTGCCTTCGACTTCTTTCAAAGTCTTATCTGTTGTAAAGAGTAATTGATCTACATCGTTCTTCAAATCAACTTCTTCTTTACGTTTGTTATCCGCATCTTCGTTTTCTTGAGCTTCTTTCATCATCCGATCAATTTCGTCATCTGATAAGCCTGAAGAACTCTTGATGGTAATCTTTTGTTCTTTGTTTGTGCCCAAATCTTTAGCGGAAACATTAACGATCCCGTTTTTATCAATATCGAATTTAACTTCGATTTGAGGGACGCCACGAGGTGCAGGTGGAATATCCGTTAATTGGAATCTGCCAAGCGTTTTGTCATCAGCAGCCATTGGACGTTCACCTTGTAAAACGTGGATGTCTACGGCAGGCTGGTTGTCAGCAGCTGTTGAGAAGACTTGAGATTTGCTTGTTGGAATCGTTGTATTACGATCAATTAACTTCGTAAATACACCACCCATTGTTTCGATCCCTAAGGATAATGGTGTAACGTCTAACAAGACAACATCTTTCACATCCCCTGTAATAACCCCACCTTGAACGGCAGCGCCTAAAGCAACGGCTTCATCAGGGTTGATAGAATGATCTGGTTCTTTGTTGGTCCATTTCTTAACGGCTTCTTGAACAGCAGGAATCCGAGTAGAACCACCATTTAAGATCACTTTGTCTAAGTCAGCGCTCGTTACGCCGGCATCTTTCATGGCATTGTCAACCGTAACTTTTGTCTTTTCAACTAAGTCTGCGGTTAATTCTTCAAATTTAGCTCTTGTCAAAGTTGCTTCTAAATGCAATGGGCCATTGTCCCCTGCAGAAATAAATGGCAAGCTAATTTGTGAACTTGTCACACCGGATAATTCTTTTTTAGCTTTTTCAGCGGCATCTTTTAACCGTTGTAAAGCCATTTTATCTTTAGACAAGTCAATGTTGTTTTCTTTCTTAAAGCCATCAACTAACCAGTCCATGACTTTCTTATCAAAGTCATCCCCGCCAAGGTGTGTGTCCCCGTTTGTAGAAAGAACTTGGAAGACACCGTCCCCTAATTCAAGGATAGAAACGTCAAAAGTACCACCGCCAAGATCATAAACTAAGATTTTTTCATCTTTGTCTGTCTTGTCCAAACCATAAGCCAATGAAGAAGCCGTTGGTTCGTTGATAATCCGTTCAACTTTTAAGCCGGCAATCTTACCAGCATCTTTTGTAGCTTGACGTTGTGAATCGTTGAAATAAGCAGGTACTGTAATAACTGCTTGTGTCACTTCTTCACCTAAATAATCTTCAGAGAATTTCTTGATGTATTGTAAAATCATCGCTGAAATTTCTTGAGGTGTATATTCTTTATCTTCAACTTTTACTTTATAACCGGCTTCACCCATATGGCTCTTGATTGAAGAAACCGTATTTGGATTAGTGATCGCTTGCCGTTTAGCAACTTCACCAACTTGAATTTCGCCGTCTTTAAAAGCGACAACAGATGGTGTCGTCCGAGCACCTTCTGGGTTTGTAATAATCTTTGGTTCGCCGCCTTCTAATACTGCAACGGCAGAGTTAGTTGTACCTAAGTCAATACCAATAACTTTTCCCATATACTTAGTAACCTTCTTTTCTTAATTTATTGCGCAACGATAACCATTGCTGGTCTTAAAACACGATCTTTTAACATATAACCGCGCTGTAAAATTTGAACCACCGTATCTGCTTCTTGGTCCGGCTGTTTTGGTATCGTCTGAACCGCTTGATGCAAGTTAGGATCAAATTTTTCGTTTAAAGCTGCAATTTCAGTAATATTATTGTCCTTCAAAGCACTGTTCATTGCTTGATGGACCATTTCAATACCTTTTTTCAACTGTTGACCACTTTCATCAGTCACTTCAACAGTTAAGGCCCGTTCTAAATTATCCAGCCCTGGTAAAATATCCTTTGCTAACCGCTGGCCATCATATTTCAGTAATTGTTCCCGCTCTTTTTTAAAGCGATTGGACATATTACGAATTTCGGCTTGGGCCCGCAAGAATTGATCATCCAAAGCATCGTTTTTAGCTTTTAAAGTTTCAATTTCCTTTTTTAATTCCGGAATTTGGGATGGATCATCTTGAATGATTTCATCCAAATCGGCCTTCGTTTCAGATAATACCTCATCCTTTACAGTTTGAGCATCCGTCTTAGGGTCAGTATCTGTCTCAGAATTTTTTTGTTTGTCGATTTGGGCCTGTGTATCTTCAGGATTCAAATCTTTTTCAGATGGAAAATCATCTTTTTGATCTTTTGCCAATTGAAAACTCCTTCCTTAATTATCCATATCGGAGTAATAGTCCGTAATACGGCGGGCTAGTTCTTCTCGGATCAGGTCCAATAGCCCAATAATACGTGAATATGGCATACTTGTGGGGCCGAGTAATGCGATTACCCCGCGACCGTGATTGGCAATATCATAACTCGTTGTAATTAACGAATAGTTTTGCAGCGTATGGGGCTTGAGTTCATTGCCCAAACGCACAATAATCTTGCCATCAGGATCTGTCTCTACATCCGGCAGTTTCAATAAGTCCGCTAAATCATCATCTTTTTCAAATAACGAGTATAACGTTTTTAGACTTGAAACATCGTTGTTGGCAAAATCTAAAAGATTTAACCGACCGCCAACATAAAAATGATCGGCTGCCGCTTGCTTTAAGATCGTTCCAAAAATATCTAAAAACCCATTTGGTGATGAAACGTATTTCATCAGCATTTGCGGAATGTCCGTTTGAATACGCCGGGCTACTAATGTTAACGGCTGACCCACCAATTCATCATTGATGATGCGCACCGCCCGTTCTAACTCATCGCCACTGATCGTTGTCGGAATATGAAAAATCTGATTCTGAACTGTACCAATGCTGGTTACTAAAATCGCCATGATTTGATGATTGCCTAGAGGTACTAAGCGAAAACCATCTAATCGAATGTCTTGGACATCTGGGCCTAGCGTAATTGCAGTATAACTCGTCAGCGTCGATAAAATCTTAGCCGACTGTTCAACAATATCATCGATCATCTGATACTGTTGGTTAAAAGTTTGCTGAATCACTGCTAAATCATTGTTAGAAACATCACTGGGCTCCAATAAATGATCAAGATAGTAACGATACCCTTTAATTGAAGGGATCCGGCCAGATGAGGAATGGGTTTTATCTAATAAGCCCATTTCTTCAAGTTTAGCCATATCGTTACGAATCGTGGCGGAGCTAACTCTCATTGGCAACTCATTCATCAAATGTTTAGAACCAACCGGTTGTTCAGTTTGCGTATAAATTCTAATGATATTTTTTAAAATTATTGCCTGTCTTTGTGTCAGCATCTAACCACCTCTTTTAGCACTTAAAGACATAGAGTGCTAATACAAGTAATAATATAGCAATACCAGGGGAATATGTCAAGAAAACACCGGTAAAAAAACGATTTTTTTGCAAATTCAGGCTAAAGTCCAACTTTCGTTTTGTCAGGTCTACGACTTGAGTGCTAAGTACGGTCATCTAGTAGAAATTCCGCAAAAACATCATTGCCAAAAAAACGACCTTTTTCCGTTAAGCGGACATAGCCTGCCACTTCGGCCATTAAACCTTTAGCAATTTGTTCATCAATCACCCGGCCATAAACGTCTCGCAGGCTGTAGCCGTATTTTGCTTTAAATTTGGCGTCGCTGACCCCTTGGTTTAGCCGTAAGCCCAAAAACAGCTCTTCTTCAATCTGTTCACTAAGGGGCACTAAATGCCGCTGAAAAATGGGTAATTTATCGGCTTGAAGTGGTGCCATATATTGTTGAATCGGGCCATTATTATGATACCGATCATTATCAATATAGCCATAAGCCCCCGCACCAAATCCAAAATAATGATTGTTCTGCCAATACATTAAATTATGTTTGGATTCCAAACCAGGTTTTGCAAAGTTACTAATTTCATATTGGGCTAAGCCATGCTTTTTAAAGGTTTCCAGAGCTAAATCGTACATATCCGCCTCCACATCTTCACTAGGTAGATGCAATCGGCCTTGCCGCTGGAGATTATAAAAAATAGTTTTGTGTTCCAAAATCAATGAATACGTGGCATAGTGGGGCAACTCTAAATCTAAGGCTTGATTTAAAGTATCTTTAAAATCGGCCAAATCTTGCCCTGGCAGCCGAAAAATTAAATCAATACTGATATTCTCAAAACCAACTTTACGAGCATTGGCAATCGCTACTTTTGCATCTTCACCCGTATGTTTTCGGCCGATCTTTTTTAAAACTTTATCATCAAAAGATTGGACGCCGATGCTCAGCCGATCGACCCCATAATTTTTCATGACTGTTAAACGTTGTTGATCCAACAAATTATTTGGATTGCACTCAATTGTAAATTCTTCAACACTTTGGGGGATAAGTTCTCGAATGCCTTGCAACAGGCGATCTAATTGTTTTGGTGACAAACTAGATGGTGTGCCGCCGCCAATGTAAATGGTTTTAATTTTTTCTGAAGCATGGGCGGCTAAGGTCAGCCGCATTTCTTTTAATAAGAGTTCAATATATGCATCTACGGGCTGATCTTCAATAAATACCTTATTAAAATCACAGTAGTAGCAGATGAAATCACAAAAAGGAATATGAATATAAATTGAAGCTTCTTGGGGCTGTTTAATTACCATAAGGATAAATTCGCTCATTTCTTTTGTGATGCGGTCTTGTCAAAAAATACTTAAAGCTTAAGCCTTAAGCATCATCATTGTTATTTTATTATAAATTATTAAGCGTTATTTTTTAGATTTTTGAAAAAATCTTTAGTGGCGACTTTATCTTTTGCCAATTGATCAATGAGCCCTTGCGCGCCGGTAAATTTAATTTCTCCTCGCAAATAATGATACCAGCAGACTTTTACTTGCTCGCCATAAATAAATTTATCAAAGTCAAAAATATTAATTTCCACCGTGATTCCAGTATCTTCTTTAAAGGTGACATTATAGCCCACCGAGGCCATTGCCGGATACCATTGCCCTTCAAAGCCAACTTGAACGGCATAAATGCCAATGCCTGGGATAATTTGATGATCTTCATTCACTACGTTAGCGGTAGGATAGCCTAACGTTCTGCCCCGGGCTAACCCGTGGACGACGATGCCATCTGTTTCATAGGGATAACCTAATAGTGTCCCAGCTTCATCCACGTTACCTTCTGCGAGACACTGGCGAATGCGGGTGGAACTAATTTTTTCAGTGCTATCGGTTCTTTTACCAACGGTCACCACTTCAAAACGGCCCGCAGCTAAGGTTGGCATGATGGTCATGTTGGCCGTGGCCTGTTCGCCAAAAGTGTAATCAAAGCCGGCGACCGCTACTTTGGCGTGTAAGCCTACCACATATTGATCAATAAAATCTGCTGGCGATAATGCGGCAAAACTAGAGGTGAATTCTACAAAATATAAAATATCAACGCCATTTTCGGCCATTAGTTCAATTTTTCGTGAAATTGGTGATAAGTACTGAATCCCTGTGGGGCCGATATTTTGAAAAACAATGGCTGGATGCTGACTAAATGTCATCACAGCTAATTTTAAACCTTTAGCGGTGGCAATTTTTCGCGCTTCTTGGATGACAGCTTGATGCCCACGATGGACCCCGTCAAAAAAACCTAAGGCTAAAACAGTTTCTGACGGATCAATTGCCTTAATATCATAGGGATGGTGTAGATGGATAACTTTCAAAGTATTACGCCTCAATTCTCGTTTCTTATATTAACCAATGCCGTTATTTTGTAAAAACATCTTTTTAGGTTTATAAACATTGGGATTTTTTTGTCGCAATTGATATAACGCCTTAATATGACCTTGATAAGTCAAGGTAATCAATTCTGGTAAGTCATGAATTTCTAAAAAGGCTCCATTTTGAACTTGCGCCCATTGTTCTGCAGATAAGGCGTATTTCGGATATTGTTCTAAAACACGATCTATTGGGTATAGCAGCGTACTAGCGGTCTGATCCGCAACAGCCGCTTTAAAGTCTTCCAAGGTAACGGTTTCCTTCAAATCAAAGCCACCGCTCTTTTCTCGAGTTAACTGTGACATTAATGCTGGGACCCCTAAATTACGACCTAAATCCACTGCTAATGTCCGAATATAAGTACCCTTAGAAACTTCTGCGATAAATTCAATCGTCTGCATTTTTGTCTGGGGATCATAAGTACTATTTGTATATTCAAAACGATACACATGAACTGGTCGCTTTGGCCGCTCTACTGGCACGTTATGCCGTGCATAATCGTAAAGACGTCGGCCGTTAACCTTAACCGCTGAATACATGGGTGGGATTTGTACAATATCCCCGGTTAAAGCCGCCATCGCTGTTTTAATTGCCGTTTCTGTAAAAGGCTTTTGCAGTTGGGTCTGCTCAATAATAGCCCCTTCCAAATCCTCAGTTTCACTGGCTTGGCCTAATAAAACTTTGCCGGTGTAGACTTTGCCCTGCAATAATAAATAATCCACAACTTTTGTTGCCTGGCCAATGCAAATTGGCAAAACTCCGTCCACTTGAGGATCTAACGTCCCTGAATGCCCAACTTGTTTAATATGCAACGTTTTACGAATCGCCGCCACGCAATCATGGCTGCTCATCCCCGCTGCTTTATATAGTGGTAAAATTCCGTCCACTTAACCACTCCGTTTCTATTTCTCAAATACTTATAGTATACCGTAGAATGCGCAAAAATTAAAAATAGATTTTAGCGAATTTTTTATTTTGGGGCAACAAAAAAACACCCTTACGAGTGCTTTTTGTCAAAATTCTATTTTTCTGTTTCATGGAGCTGGCGAATAAGTTCATCAATTCGTTCCCCATATTGAACAGATTTATCTTGTAGAAAGGTTAATTCTGGAATTTTGTAAATTTTAATCCGTTGCCCTAATTCTCGGCGAATTAAGCCATTTGCTTTATCCAATCCAGCTTGTGCTTTTTCAACATCACTCGCTTTATCAGATAAAATAGAATAGTAAATTTTACAGTGTTGTAAATCACCGGTCAAATCAACACCGGTAATCGTGACCCCATCTACTCTAGGATCTCTGACGCGTTTTAATAAAATATCTGTTACTTCTTTATTAATTTCTTGTTCTACTCGTCCAATTCGATGTTTCATCATGCACCTCCAGTATTGAAATACAATTATTAATTACAATTATTTGGCTGGAACTTCTTCCATAATATATGCTTCAATTTCATCTTCAACTTTAACATCGTTATAGTTTTCAATGGTCAAGCCACATTCAAAGCCTTGACGGACTTCTTTAACGTCATCTTTGAAGCGTTTCAAGGAAGCTAATTTACCTTCATAAATAACGATCCCGTTACGAATCAAACGAACGCCTGAATCCTTTGTAATATAACCGTTATTTACATAAGCACCGGCAATCGTCCCAATCTTAGAAGCTTTATAAGTTTCCCGGATCGTTAAGTTACCCGTCACTTTTTCTTGATAAGTTGGTTCCAACATACCCTTCATGGCAGATTCAACTTCTTCAATGGCATTGTAAATGACATTGTACAAGCGAATATCCACGTCTTCGGTTTCAGTTTGGGACTTTGCATTAACGGTTGGCCGAACATTAAACCCAAGGATGATTGCTTGGCTGGCCGCAGCTAAGGTGACGTCACTTTCATTAATCGCCCCAACAGCCCGGTGAATAATGTTGACGCGAACGCCTTCAACTTCAATTTTTTCTAAACTATTGGCTAATGCTTCAACAGAACCTTGAACGTCCCCTTTGATGATCACGTCAACTTCTTTAAGTTCCCCTTGTTTCATCGATTCAAACAAGTTGTCTAAAGTGACATGGTTTGTATGGCTACGTTCTTCCAATAGTGCTTGTTTTGCCCGTTCTTCACCGGCGGCACGCGCTGTTTTTTCATCAGCAAAAACTGCAAATTTATCAGCTGCTGCAGGGACATCATTTAAGCCGGTAATACTAACTGGTTCAGAAGGCAAAGCTTCTTTAACACGGCGGCCCCGGTCATTGGTCATTACCCGGACACGGCCAAACGTATTCCCGACCACAATTGGATCCCCGACATGCATTGTCCCTTGTTGCACTAATAGTGAAGCGATTGGGCCTTTACCTTTGTCTAAGCGGGCTTCTAAAACAGTCCCGACAGCCCGTTGTTTTGGATTGGCTTTTAGTTCCAGCATATCGGCTTCCAAAAGTACCATTTCCAATAATTCATCAATATTTTTGCCGAACTTAGCTGAAATTTCAACAAAAATTGTATCGCCGCCCCAGTCTTCTGGAATTAAACCATATTCGGTTAATTGTTCCATCACGTGGTTTGGATTGGCGCCTGGTTTATCAATCTTATTCACCGCTACAATAATTGGTGCATGGGCTGCTTTGGCGTGGTTGATCGCTTCAATTGTTTGTGGCATGACCCCATCATCAGCCGCAACGACTAAGATGATAATATCCGTTACATCGGCCCCACGCGCCCGCATGTTTGTGAAGGCAGCATGTCCTGGTGTATCTAAGAAAGTGATGATTCGATCATTTAATTTAACTTGATATGCCCCGATATGTTGGGTAATCCCGCCGGCTTCACCTTCTGTAACATGGGTGTGACGTAATTTATCCAACAGGGTTGTTTTACCATGGTCAACGTGACCCATGATTGTAACAACGGGTGGCCGATTTTCAAGATGTGTGTCATTACTTGTTTCTTCTTCAAAGATTCTTTCTAAATCACTGATGTCCTCTTCGACTTTTTCTTGTGCGCCAATCCCGTAGTCTGTCGCAATTAATTCAATGGCGTCTTTACCTAGTGATTGGTTTTGATTGGTCATAACGCCAAGCATGAACAACTTCTTAACAATTTCTGCGGGTTCACGGTGTAAGATTTTACCTAAATCTTGCGCGTTCATGCCATCTGTATAAATTAATACTTCTGGCAATGGCCGATCTTTACGCTGTGGCATTACTTTCTTAGGGGCATTATTATCTCGGCGCCGATTGTTGCGCTTGTTACGGCGTTTATTATTGTTCCAAGAATTTCCCCGGTTATTGTTGCGGCCGTTATTATTGTTGTTACGATTGTTAAAGCCGCCACCGTTACTGTTGCCATTACGATTATTATTAGCTGTCCCAGAACTTGCAGGACGTTGCGTTGTATTGCTGTTGTTACGTGTATTATTCGTATTATTTGGCCGTGCAGCAGTCGTGTTATTACGATTGCTGTTGTTACGGTTTGTATTATTGTTATTGCTGCGATTTGTATTATTGTTGCTATTACGGTTCGTATTATTATTATTACGATTATTAGCTGTCGTTGTTATAGTACTACCACCTTGAGAATGATTATTGTTGTTATGGGTATTTTGGCCCCGATTTACATTTGCATTGGTTCTTTGCGTATTATTCGCCGATCTAGGTTGGCTATTTTGCGCGTGGTTATTGTGATTTTCTGAAACATGCTGGCTATTAGCAGCCGTTTGTGGTCGATTAGCATTAGTTTTAGCAGGCTGGTGTTGGCTTTGCGCTGGTGCCGGTTTTGCCTGAACAGGCCGTGCTGGTTTTGGCTTTGCCGTGCCGCCTTTTAAAATTTGTTTGATCTTTGTTTCTTGATCAGCTTCCACAGTAGCCATGTGATTTTTAATGTCTAAGCCGGCTTTTTGAGCGGCTTCGACAACCTTTTTACTCGGTAAATCTAATTCTTTTGCAAATTCATAAATTCTTTTTTTCCCCATATCTTCACGCTCCTTAATTTACATGAGCTTCACCATACCTTTTGCAAATCCAGCGTCATTGACACCAATAATTTTTCTTGGTCGGCCAAGGGCTTGAGTGAGCTGCTCCGTACTTAAATCGTCATGTATGGGTACATGATAGTAAGTTGTTTTATCGGTTAATTTTTTTTGTGTGGCTGTTCCAGCGTCACTGGCAATGATCACAAGTTTTAATTGATGTGCTGCTAATGCTTTTAAAACTTGTGGTTCACCGGTGGTCAATGCACCTGCTCGAAACGCTAAGCCAATTAAATTCAATAATTTTTGTGTTTGATCCATTGTCATTAATCGTTACCGAATAATTCCTGTCGCGCCTTTTTATGGTCTACATAATCAAACAATTCATCATAAAATTCGTCTGGAATAGGACTTTCAAAGACTTCATTTAAGATTTTTGCTTTTTTTGCAGCTTTAATGGCCTCTGGATTCAAAGACACATATGCCCCACGGCCCGGTTTTTTACCAGTTGTATCCAAAGAAATTTCACCGGCTTTATTTTTCACAATCCGGACCATTTCTTTTTTCGGGTGCATTTCATTGGTTAAAATATCTTTGCGCATAGGGATTTTACGTTTTTTCATAATTCACCTACTTCAATCATTCGTTCAAATCTGTCTCATCATTTGTTGTGTCTACATCTGATTCTGCAGTTTCTGGGGCAGGTGCTTCAGTCATCGGCGCACTTTCTGGCAGATTGTCTGCTTCACTTTCCCGTTCGATATCAATCCGATAGCCTGTCAATTTAGCGGCTAACCGCGCATTTTGACCTTTTTTACCAATGGCTAAGGATAACTGATCATCTGGGACAATTACAACACAATTATGGTCGTTGGTTTCGTCAAAATTCACGTTTAGCACTTCTGCAGGATTCAAGGCATTGGCAATGTAGTCGGCAGGATTTTCTTCCCAAGCGACAATATCCATGTTTTCACCATGTAATTCATTTACTACAGCTTGAACCCGTTGTCCTTTCGGGCCAACACAAGTGCCGACAGCATCAATATTGCTATCGGTTGACCGTACAGACATCTTCGTCCGATCGCCGGCTTCACGGACGATGGACATAATTTCAACAGTCCCATCATAAATTTCAGGCACTTCTTGTTCAAATAAGCGTTTGACTAAATCTGGATGTGTCCGGCTAACAAAGACTTGTGGGCCCTTTGTGGTATTTTCCACTTTAGAAACATAAACTTTGATCCGATCATGGGGTTGATAGTCTTCATTTGGAATCTGATCTTGACGGCCTAAAACCGCTTCAATCCGACCTAAGTTCACGTAAACAAACCGATTATCCCGGCGTTCTACGACCCCTTGCATAATTTCATTTTCGTATTGACTATATTCATTGTAAACAATACTGCGTTCAGCTTCACGAACCCGTTGCATAATAACTTGCTTCGCAGTTTGTGCGGCAATACGGCCAAAATCTTTAGGCGTCACTTCAAATTTGATTTGATCGCCAATTTCATAGCCCCGATTCAATTTTAAAGCTTCATCCAAACTCACTTCAAGTCGTGAGTCGAAAACTTCTTCGGTCACTTCTTTAACGGCGTAGACATGGATATTACCTTTTCTGTCGTCAAATTCTACTTCTACATTTTGGGCTTGTCCGTAATTACGTTTATATGCGGAAACTAAGGCAGCTTCTAGGGCTTCGATCACAATCTCTTTTTTGACACCTTTTTCTTTTTCTAAGGCATCTAAAGCTTCGATCATTTCTTTACTCATGTTAATTCCTTCCTGAAATCAAAATTCAATGGCCAAGCGTGCTTTGGCAATATTCTGGCGTTCGAATTTTTTTGTTTGATGACGTGTTTTAATTTTAATATCTAAAGTTAATGTTTGATCGGTGACTTCTAAAAGAGTCCCTTCATAAATCTTACTTTGATCAATTTTTTGATATAACGAAATATGAACATAGGTCCCAATCGCATTTTGTAAGTCTTGTTCCGTTTTTAATGGTCGTTCGGCGCCTGGTGAAGAAACTTCTAAAAAGTACGCTTCTTCAAAAGGATCTGGATTCAAAGCATCGAGTTTTTCACTCAACTGTTCACTGACTAAAACGCACTCGTCAATGTCAATGCCGCCGGGTTTATCAATATAGACCCGCAAGTACCAGGATTGACCTTCTTTTTCATAAACGGTATCCACAAGTTGGAAATGATGTGCCTCAACAATTGGCTGAACCAGCTTTTCAACAATAGTGACGACGTTACTCAAAAAATCACCTCCAATGAATTAGTTCAATAAAAAGAGTGAGCACTTCTGCTCACTCAAACGAAAAGTATCAAATTACAATGTTAAATATACCATAAATTTAATCGTTAGGCAAATTTAGAGCGGCCCTATCACATTTTGACTAAAATAATGACAATTGATTTTCATCTGGCAGCTCATCCAAAACATGGAATCGGGTCAAATCATCAATCAAGGTGCTGGAAACTTTACCTCGATTAGAAAGATCTTCCTTAGATAAAAATGGCCGCTCTTCTCTAGCTGCAACAATTTGCTTTGCAACGCTGTCCCCTAATTTATCAACGGCTTTAAACGGTGCCAGCAGTGTATGATCATCTAAAATAATAAATTGATCAGAATCTGACTTTTCAATATCCACCATTTTAATGGTAATGCCCCGTTCCAAACATTCATTAGCGATTTCCAAAACCGTTAACAAATTCTTTTCTTTTTGGGAGGCATCCCGGCCTTTATCATTGATTTCTTTCATCCGTGCTTTGACCGCTTCTTTACCAGAAGCCATCACTTCTAGATCAAAGTCATCTGCCCGCACAGATAAGTAAGCACAATAATAAATTACTGGGAAATAAACTTTAAAGTACGCAATACGCAAAGCCATTAAAATATAGGCCGTCGCATGGGCTTTAGGGAACATATACTTAATTTTCAGACAGGAGTCAATATACCAATCCGGTACATTTTCATTGGCGCGTAATGCTTCTTGCCAGTCATCGGGAATACCCCGGCCTTTACGCACATGCTCCATGATTTGAAAGGCCATTTGTGAATCCATGCCCCAGTGAATCAAATCCATCATGATGTTATCCCGGCAGCCGATAACTTCTTTCAAAGTAACGACGCCTTGATTAATCAATTCTTCAGCATTGCCCAGCCAAACATCGGTCCCATGGGATAGACCAGAGATTTGCAACAATTCCGCAAACGTTGTGGGATGGGTTTCTTCTAACATTCCTCGGACAAAGCGGGTCCCGAATTCCGGAATCCCCAAAGTACCAGTTTTAGACTGGATCTGTGCTTCCGTGATGCCTAAAATCTTTGGACTAGAAAATAACGACATCACCCCAGGATCATCTGTCGGAATCGTTTGCGGATCAACGCCGGATAAATCTTGAAGCATCCGGATCATGGTCGGATCATCATGTCCTAAAATATCTAATTTCAAAATATTATCGTGGATCGAATGAAAATCAAAATGGGTGGTTTTCCAAGCCGCATCTTGGGCATCGGCTGGGAACTGAATTGGGGTGAAATCATAAATATCCATATAATCCGGCACAACGATAATCCCCGCCGGATGCTGGCCAGTGGTGCGCTTAACCCCTACCGTCCCCGTCTTTAAACGATCAACTTCCGCATTTCGAAAATTCTGATTCGTCTCTTCTTCATAATGCTTCACATAACCAAAAGCGGTCTGTTCGGCTACGGTACCAATCGTCCCAGCCCGGAAAACATAATCTTCCCCAAATAATACTTTCGTATAATTGTGGGCCACAGGTTGATAGTCCCCTGAGAAGTTCAAATCAATATCCGGTACTTTATCCCCTTTAAAGCCTAAGAAAGTTTCAAATGGAATATCATGACCGTCTTTAATTAAATCGGTGCCACAGTTTGGACAAGTCCGATCTGGCAAGTCAAAGCCGGAACCAACTTCACCTTTTGTATAAAATTCGCTGTATTTACAGTTTGGACAGCGGTAATGCGGCGGCAAAGGGTTAACTTCAGTAATCCCCGTCATCGTGGCGACCAAACTAGAGCCCACAGAGCCCCGGGAACCAACTAAATACCCATCTTTATTCGATTTATAAACTAACTTTTGTGAAATTAAATAAATTACTGAGAACCCATTGCCAATAATACTGTCTAATTCCTTTTTTACCCGATCCGAAACAATTTTAGGTAAAGGCGCTCCATAAAGTTCATGGGCTTTATCCATTGTTAAATTCCGAATCTCATCTTCTGCCCCAGGCATTTTAGGGGTATACAGCTGATCTTTAACGGGGGTAATTGCCCCATCCACCATTTCAGCCACTTGATTTGGCCCTTCAACGACGACTTGATGGGCTTGATCTTCTCCTAAAAATTCGAATTCCTGAAGCATTTCATCGGTTGTTCTAAAATGCACATCTGGCAATGTCTGCCGCCGCAATGGACTGCTCTTTAAAGATTTAATCAAAATTTCACGGTAGATGGCATCTTCTTTATTCATAAAATGCACATCCCCTGTGGCACAAACGGGTTTGTCCAAATCTCGGCCAATTTTGACTAAATTTTTTAAAATATCATTTAGGGCGTCATAATTTTTGACTAACCCTTTATCAATCAACGGCTGATACACGGGCTTTGGCATGACTTCAATATAATCATAATATTTTGCCAGCTCTAAGCCATCCGCATAGCCTTTTTGCATGACCGCTTCAAAGACTTCCCCTTTATCACAAGCGGTACCGACTAATAAACCCTCTCGATATTCATTCAATAAGCTGCGGGGCACTCTAGGTTCATAATAAAAATATTTAACGTTAGAATCAGAAACAATTTTAAACATATTTTTTAAACCAGCTTGTGTCTGAGCCAACAAAATCGCATGATGCGGCCGGGATTGCTTGTACGCATCGGGGCCGCCCACATTGTCATTTAATTGTGCCACGTTATGTGTGTCATAACGTTTGGCCATTTGGTCCAATAATTTATACAATAAATGACCGGTGGTTTCCGCATCGGCATTAGCTCGGTGATGATGTTCTAAGTTGATTTCATATTTCTTCGCTAAGTTATCCAATTTATGGTTTTTGTATTCCGGATGCAGCAGCCGTGAAACTTCCAAAGTATCAATGACCGGGACTTCAATTTTTGGCAGATCGTGCCGCTGATAGGTTGCATTCAAAAAGCCCATATCAAAGGTCACGTTATGCCCTGCCAAAATGGCATCCCCTGTGAAATCTTTAAACAGCTGCATGACTTCCGCTTCGGATTTAGACCCTTTAACCATGTCGTCGGTGATGCTGGTTAACTCAATTGTAAACTGGGATAAGGGATGGCCAGGATCAATAAATTCATCAAAAGTGCCGGTCACTGCGCCATCTTTCATTTTAACAGCGGCCAATTCAATGATATTGTCATAAACCGCAGACAAGCCGGTGGTTTCCACGTCAAAAATAACATATTCGGCACCGTCTAGTTGCTGGTCTCGCAAATTAAACGCTAAAGGCTTCCCGTCATCCACCAAATTAATCTCCACGCCATACAGCATTTTGAGGTCATTTTTTAAAGCAGCGGTATGGGCGTCCGGGAAACCTTGCAGCCCAAAATGATCGGTAATCGCAATTGCGGAATGGCCCCATTTTTTAGCTTGGGCCACGTAATCTTTAATTGAGTTCGTCGCATCCATCTGACTCATATTTGTGTGCAAATGCAATTCGACTCTTTTTTCACCCGTTGCTGTATCTTGTCGGTTTTGATGATGAAAAACATTAATATCTGTCGCATTAATCGTTAAATCCCGCATAAAACTGTCTTCTTGAACTGAGCCGCGGACGGTAACCCACATGCCCTTACTAAAGGCTGCAAAAACCGCTTCATCATCGTTATCCCGTGAAAAGCGCTTCACCACAAAAGAAGAACTATAATCCGTTACCTTCAGCGTTAAAAGCTGACGGCCAGACCGCAATTTACGGACTTCTGCTTCAAACACATAGCCTTGAACTACGACACTGCGCTCTTCTTCTAAAATATCAGCCATCTGCCGAATCGGCTGATCGCCTTTAATTTTACGGCCTAACAAAACATCCTTGTCCCCACCACCAGGCCGAGGATTATTACGAACGGGCTGATTTTGTTTTTCTTCCGCGACAACTTTTGCTGTGGCTTGAATTTGCGCATCTTTTTGCGCTTGCCGCTGTTTAAACGCGTCAATTTTTTCTTGAGAAGCGGACTGGTCAATAATGGCCCGTATATTAAAACTAGGGAAACCAATCGCTGCAAAAACCGTTTCAATCGGCCCTAAAGCCCCTTTAACGATATAATCTTTAACCACTTCATTTTCAACCGGTAAAATCACCCGTCGATCATGAACTTGTGGCAGCTGACTTTCACAAACTTGTTTTAAAAGCATGGAACTCAGATCACTATGGGTTAAAACATAAGACCAGTAGTCCCGCAAAGTCGCCTGATCAAAGTCTGTTGTTGGCGTTTTAATATGAAAATGGACATCTGCGATCGCTTTAAAACTTTCCGTTAAACGCACTTGAAAGATATTAAATTCATCAAATGGTAAAAGCGCTGGCAATGAAAAAAAGAACTCCCATTGATTTGATTGATCATGAACCACAACTTTATCAATTTCGCCTTTAACAAAGTGGTCTTTATTTTTCAAATCAGCTGGCAGTTCAATTTGTGCCAACAACTTTTCGAAGAGTTCATTCTTATTTAACATTAACAATCTCCTCTAAAATCATTGTCTAATACTTATATAAAATTATTCAGTTGGGTCATCATCAATTTGTGATAGTAAAATACCAATCACATTAACTAATTCATCTTTTTTAACTTCGATGGTTTCTTCTGTTTTCCGAATACGGACTTCAACAATATCTTCAGTAGCTTTTTTGCCCACGGTGATCCGAATTGGCAAACCGATCAAATCAGAATCCGCAAATTTAACCCCAGGCCGTTCTTTCCGGTCATCCAATAAAACAGAATAATCTTCCGCTTTTAATAACGTTACAATATCTGCGGCTAAATTCATTTGAACATCTTGTTTTGGATTGATTGGGACAACATGAATATCAAATGGGGCAATGGCTTTTGGCCAAACAATCCCATTATCATCGCTGTGCTGTTCGATAATCGCTGAGAGCAGCCGTGAAACGCCGATCCCATAAGAACCCATAATAATTGGTTGTGTGCGGCCATTTTCATCTAAGAACGTCGCATTCATTGTTTCTGAATAACGCGTGCCTAATTTAAAGATATGACCGATTTCAATACCGCGGCTAAAATGCAAAGTCCCATTGCCGTCTGGAGAAGGTTCGCCTTCTTTAACAAAGCGGATATCTACATATTTTTCAATCTTAATATCTCGATCTGGTAAAACATTCTTGTAATGGAAGCCGTCTTCATTAGCCCCAACAACCCCATTAATCAAACCTTGAACAGATAAATCTGCCAAAATTTGCACTTTTTCAGGTGCTTGTACTGGGCCGATAGAGCCAATATGGGCATGGAACAAATCCGCAACTTGTTCTGGCGTTGCCATGTCTAAGAAATCTGCACCTAAATCATTTTTTAATTTAACATCATTGATTTCATAATCACCCCGAACTAAGGCCAAAACTGGCTTTTCATCCGCAATGAATAAGACACTTTTAATCAGTTTTGCAGCAGGGATCTTCAAGAATTCTGAAACTTCATCAATGCTCTTTGCGTTTGGTGTCGCAATTTTTTCCAGTTCATTACCCACTTCATCCGAAACAACTTGTGGCTGTTTGCTCGTTGCCATTTCCAAGTTCGCCGCATAATCGCTGCCATCAGACCAAACGATCGTATCTTCACCAATCGGTGCAATTGCTGAAAACTCTTTGGAATCTTTGCCGCCCATCGCCCCAGCGTCGCCAATAATCGTTCTAAAGTTTAATTTCGTTCGATTAAAAATATTGGTGTAAGCTGCTTCCATTTGATCGTAAACTTTATCTAAATCTGCTTGATTTGCCGTGAAGGAATAGGCATCTTGCATAATAAATTCCCGACCTCTTAACAAACCATAGCGGGGTCTATCTTCATCCCGATACTTTGTTTGAATTTGATAAAGCACAAATGGTAACCGCTTATAAGAGCGTACTTCATCCCGAACAAGATCCGTAAAGGTTTCTTCATGCGTTGGTCCTAAAACAAAATCCCGTTCATGCCGATCTTTTAACTTAAATAAATTGGGGCCATAAGTTTCATATCGCCCGGATTCTCGCCAAAGATCTGCAGGAATAAGGCCTGGCATCCGCATTTCAACCGCATCAATTTTAGACATTTCATCACGGATAATACCGTTAATCTTGTCCAATACTTGTAATGCCAGTGGCAAGTAAGCATAAACGCCCGCAGAAACTTGGCGGATATAACCTGCTCTAAGCATCAATTGATGACTGATGGCTTCAGCACCGCTTGGGACCTCCTTTAATGTTGGAATAAACATTTTTGACTGTTTCATATTCTTCAAAACCCCTTTGATGAATTTAATGCGTGAATATTCTTTGGAAATCATTAAATGTGACTGCAATCATTAGAAAAACTAACAGACCCACCCCAATTAAAGTCACAATGGCTTCTTTATCTTGAGAGATTGGTTTACCGCGAATACCTTCAATGATGTTTAATAATAATTTACCGCCGTCTAAAGCTGGAATTGGAATTAAATTAATAATTCCTAAGTTAACCGACAAATAAGCTAAGAAGTAAATAATCGTATTTAAGCCTTGACTGGTGGCTTGGGAAGTCATGGTGTAAATCCCCACAGGTCCTGCCAATTGGTCAATTGAAAAATGTCCCGTCACCATACGGCCTAATAAATAAAAGATTTGACCGCTTAAGTCCGCAAAGGCGGTGAAGCCATAAGCGATTTTTGCGCCAAAGTTTGTATTCATTGACTGCATAATGCCAATTTGCCCATACGTCTGTTTTTGCTGGGTCACTTTTTTCGGTGTAATTTTGAGCTGTTCCGTCTTTTGATTATGTTGTACTGTCAACGTAATCTGTTTGCCCGGATACTTAGAAATTTGGGTTTGAGCCGCCGTCCAATCAGCAGTCTTTTGCCCATTCACTTTTAAGATCTTATCGCCCGTTTTTAAACCAACTTTTGCTGCCGGGGAATCCGCCATAATTTGACCAACTTCATTGGTATTTTGCGGAACACCCCCACGCATAAAGGCCAATACAATAAATATTAAAATTGCAAAAATAAAATTATTCATTGGTCCGGCAAAGTTAGTAATCATCCGTTTTGGCAAGCTTGCTGACCGGAATTGACGATCAATAGGCGCAATTTGTACTTCTGTCCCATCTTTTTCAATAACCGTGGCATCATGCCAAACTTCAAACCGTTTTAATTCCTGTTCATCGCCATTTTCATAGCCTTCAACATAAAGTTCTTTTTCCAAATCAGTTTTATTGATCTGAATAGGGATGCCGTCGGTTGAAACGACTTTATTACTGGTATTAATTTTTTTAACCTTGCCATTATCGTCCAGCACTAAAGTGGCCATTGTCCCAGCTTCAATTTCAAGTTCGTCATCTGATGAGCCGGCCATCCGAACATAACCGCCTAATGGCAGCCAGCGGATTGTATAGGTGGTGCCATTTTTACGCGTCGCAAATAATTTTGGTCCCATCCCGATTGAAAATTCACGGACTAGAATGCCAGATTTTTTTGCGAAATAATAATGTCCATACTCATGAACTAACACAAGCAGTCCAAAAACAATAATAAAAACAATAATCGTTTTCAATCAGGTTAAACCTCCAATAAAAACACTGTCTACCTTAAAAGAAACCAAAGAAATGCAGTAGTGGCAATACAAGTAACAAACTATCAAAGCGATCTAAAATACCGCCATGCCCTGGTAAAATTTTACCCGAATCTTTAACGCCATAATAACGTTTGTAAGCAGATTCGACCAAATCTCCCAGCTGACCAATGACCGAAAACAATAATGCTAGGCCAATCATCGCCGGAATACTATAAAGTTGTGGGAAGAATTGGACATAAATTACAGCGACAACAACCGCTAACAGTGTCCCGCAAATAGAGCCTTCCCAAGTCTTATTTGGTGAAATTGCTGGCCAAAGCTTATGTTTGCCCAATTTTCGACCAAAAATATAAGCACCGGAGTCGGTCATCCAAACAACGAGTAAGAAGAAAAATAACGTGTCTAAGCCCGCATTATTACGGACGCTGGCTAGGGCATGAAAACCCATCCCTACATAAAGCGTCGCCAATGTGTTGACGCTAATTTCATCAAAATTCGTTCGATTTTTAGATAAAACCGTATAAACTAACAAGATTACCGTTAGTAAGAAGAAAACATCCATCTGAGAAATTGAATTTGGCAGCCAATTTAACAAATGCTTCGGTAATACTAACGCAACGACCGCAACGGCTGAAATTACAAAGTCCGGTGAAACAATAATGCGCTTTTGCATAATGTAAAATTCAGATAATCCAATAACACCCAACACAGCGGCTGCAAGTTCTAACCAAACACCACCGGCAATAAGCAGTGGTATAAAGATAATTAATGCAACGACTGCTGTAATAATTCGTTGTCGCAAAAACCTCAACTCCTATTTATTAGTTAGCCCACCATAACGACGATGACGGCTTTGAAATTGGGCAATGGCGTTATCTAAAGATGCTGGCGTAAAATCAGGCCAGTATTCATCTGTAAAAACAAGTTCACTATAAGCAAGCTGCCATAGCAAAAAATTTGATAAACGTTCTTCCCCACTGGTTCGAATCAATAAATCAGGATCCTGATAAGCCCCAAAAGCACCCGTCATTAACTGCGCATCTATGACCGATTCATCAATTTGTTCTGGTGCCAAGTCCCCATTAGCAACTTGGGTGGCAATTTTTTGAACTGCAGCCGTGATTTCACGGCGACTGCCATAATTTAGTGCAAAGTTTAAAATTAAACCTGTATTATCTTTTGTCTGATCTTGAGCCCGATTCACGGCATCTAACGTATAACTGGGCAATTCATCCAAAAAGCCCATGACGTTAACTTTAACATTTTCTTTAATTAATTCCGGCATGAACTTATCAAAAAAATTCCCTGGTAAGTGCATCAAATAATCCACTTCATCCGTTGGCCGTTTCCAGTTTTCAGTAGAAAAAGCATAAAGACTTAATACTTTAATACCAAGATGACTGGCATGTGTTGTAATTGTTTGAACATTGTCCATACCAGCCTTATGTCCAGCAATTCGGGGCATAAACCGTTTTTTAGCCCAGCGGCCATTACCATCCATAATGACGGCTACATGGGCTGGCACCTTATTTTCAGCCAATTGTTGATTACTATCTTTGTTTGATAACATCTATAACCCCCGCAAAGTTAATTGCTAAAAAAGAAAGAATGGCCTAAACAAATTGTTTATCACCATTCAATGTTCAAAATATCTGTGGTCTTAACCTTCAGTTATTTCTTTTTCCTTTGCAGCTGCGATATCATTAACACCTTCAACAGCGTCATCCGTTAATTTTTGAACATCTTTTTCTAAACGATGCAACTCGTCTTCTGTAATATCGCCATTTTTCTCTTGTTTTTTAAGATCTTCCATTGCATCCCGGCGAGCACTACGGATGGAAATACGTGCATTTTCAGCTTCTTTACCGACTTCTTTAGCGATTTCTTTACGACGTTCCCCAGTTAACTGCGGAATGACCAAACGAATCACGTTCCCGTCATTGGCGGGTGTTAAGCCTAAATCAGACGCTAATAAAGCTTTTTCAATGTTTTCTAAAGATGTTTTATCATAAGGCGTTACTTGTAAAACTCGAGGTTCTGGAATTGAAATAGCCGCCATTTGATTCAGCGGTGTTGGTGCACCATAATATTCAACCGTAATTCTGTTTAACAAGCTGGCATTGGCCCGGCCTGCCCGAATACCGCCTAATTGTCTTTCTAAAGCTTCTTGCGCTTTTTCCATACCATCTTTTGCTGTTGCTAAAGCACTATTTTGTGCCATTGTTTTTTCCTCCTTGAATGGTTGTTCCAATTTTTTCACCTTGAACAACACGTTTGATGTTGCCCGGTTCATTGATATTGAATACAACTAGCGGAATATCTGTATCCATGGATAATGAACTTGCTGTAGAATCCATCACGCCTAAATTTTTATTAATCACGTCTAATTGTGTTAATTCAGAGAATTTCTTAGCTGTTGGATCTTTCTTTGGATCAGCTGAATAGACGCCATCAACGTCATTTTTAGCCATTAAAATCACATCGGCATCAATTTCAGCAGCCCGTAAAGCAGCCGTTGTATCTGTTGAGAAGTAAGGATTACCAGTCCCACCGGCAAAAATGACAACTCGGCCTTTTTCCAAATGTCTGATGGCCTTACGACGAATGTAAGGTTCAGCGATTTGTCGCATTTCAATGGATGTTTGAACCCGTGTTGGGACATCCAAATGTTCCAAACTGTCTTGTAACGCCAAAGCATTCATTACCGTTGCCAACATGCCCATATAGTCAGCTTGAGAACGTTCCATCCCTAATTCTGCGCCAGTTTCGCCACGCCAGATGTTCCCGCCGCCGCAAACAATAGACACTTGTACGCCTAAAGCTGTTACTTCTTTTAATTGTTCAGCTAATTGAGAAATCACATGTGGCTTGATGCCAAAACCATCTGTACCAGCTAACGCTTCACCACTAACTTTAAGAACAATCCGATTATATTTAATATTTGCCATGAAATACCTCCGCTAATTTGCTAACCTATATTTTATCATAAAACCACTGCCTTGATGAGCATTATTGCCTAATACTTCATTTAATCCCAGTAATTATCCGAAATTGGCATGATTTTAAAAATTACCACAATAAAAGGGCTGTCGACAAAACATTGTTTCATCCCAGCCCCATAATGTGTTTAATTAGTCTTTAATTTGACTCATAACTTCATCAACAAAGTTATCTTCGCGTTTTTCGATACCTTCGCCAACTTCATAACGGGTAAAGGAAACCAATTTGCCACCCTTACTTGCAACGAATTGTCCAACAGATTGATCTGAGTCTTTAACGAATTCTTGATCAGCTAAGCAATTTTCTGAGAAGAATTTGTTCATCCGGCCTTCAACGATCTTAGGTACGATCTTTTCAGGCTTGCCTTCATTGATAGTTTCTTCAGTAAGCACTTGTTTTTCATGTGCCACAACGTCACTTGGAACGTCTTCTCTAGAAACATATTTTGGATTGATTGCAGCAACGTGCATTGAAACATCTTTAGCAGTTGCTTCATCAGCACCTTCTAAAACAGTCAATACTGTAATTTGACCTTTGTTATGCAAGTATTTACCAAATACTTGGTCTGCTGTTTTTTCAACAATCTTGAAGCGACGGAAACTAATTTTTTCGCCGATAACAGCCGTCAAATTCGTAATCTTGCTGGCAATTGTGCCGTCATCTAAAGGTAATGCTAAAGCAGCTTCCATATCTTTAGGTTCTTTTTCAGCAACGACTGCAGCAATTTTTTCAACTAGAGATGTGAAATCACTGTTAGATGCAACGAAATCAGTTTCAGAGTTTACTTCAATAATAGCAGCTTTATTACCTGTAAATGCAACTTCAGCTAAACCTTCAGCAGCAATCCGATCACTCTTTTTAGCAGCCTTAGCAGCGCCTTTTTCACGTAAAGCGTCGATTGCTTGTTGCATGTCACCATCACTAGCAACTAATGCTTTTTTAGCGTCCATCATACCAACGCCGGTTTTATCACGAAGTTCTTTTACTTGTGCAGCAGTAATTTTTGCCATTATTTGGCCTCCTTAAATATTATAGGTAGCTTTATTTATCTTTTAAATAAAATTATTTATTGTCTTCTTTGTTGCCTTCTACAGCTTCAACAATTTCTTCCATAGAATCAGCAGGTGTAACGTTATCAGCAGCAGCAGCTTGTTCAGCATCATCTGAAACTTGGCCTTCGTCTTGGCCTTGACGACCTTCAACGATTGCATCAGCCATTTTAGCAGTGATCAAACGTACGGCACGGATTGCATCATCGTTAGAAGGGATAATAACATCAATATCATCAGGATCAGTGTTTGTATCAACCATTGCAACGATTGGAATATTTAATTTTTGTGCTTCTTTAACAGCAATTCTTTCTTTTCTTGGGTCAACGATGAAGATAACATCTGGAATACCAGGCATGTCTTCAATCCCGCCTAAGAATTTTTCTAATTTTTCGCGTTCTTTGTTTAACAAAGCAACTTCTTTTTTAGGTAAACGATCAAAAGTGCCGTCTTCAGCCATTTCTTTGATGTGTTTCAAATATTGAATCCGTTTTTGAATCGTGTTCCAGTTTGTCAAAGTCCCACCAAGCCAACGATGGTTTACATAATATTGGCCAGCACGTGTTGCTTCTTCAGCGATTGAATCTTGAGCTTGTTTTTTAGTCCCAACAAATAAGAATGTGCCGCCATGAACAGCTTCATCTTTAACGAAGTTGTAAGCATCGTCAATCATTCTTACAGTTTTTTGTAAGTCAATGATGTAGATACCGTTTCTTTCAGTGAAGATATATTTCTTCATTTTTGGATTCCAACGACGTGTTTGGTGACCGAAATGTACACCTGCTTCAAGTAATTGTTTCATTGTTAATACTGCCATAAATCTGTTACCTCCAAATGGTTTTTCCGCCACCTGCTTCATTTAAAATAGCCACCTATCGCTAGGCACCAGCCATTAAATCCACAGATGTGTGAAATAAAATAATGTTGCGCTCTTACACGCACTGTAAAATTATACCTTATCTGATAATTAATCGCAATACCAACATTGCCGCTAATTAAATATCAATCTTTTTGTCCCTCAAATAGGCTTCTTTCTTTGCCCGCGTTAACTTTTTGAACCAAGCCTCTTTTTGCAAAGCTTGCGTCTTTGTCGTAAAACTTTCAAAGTATAACAACGTCACCGGCCGATGACTGCGGGTATACTTCGCCCCTTTGCCCGCATTATGCGTCGCCACTCTTTTTTTGACATCCGTCGTAAACCCCGCATAAAACGACCCATCCTTACATTTTAAAACATAAAAATAAAAATTTGCCTTAGCCATATAATAACTGCCGCACCTCGGAACTATACACACCCTGCTCATAAACAAACAGCGGCGGTAAAATCCGGACGCCATTGGGCTTGCCTTGTTTAATCGCCTCAACTAAAACCATATTAGCCTCTTTAGGCGCGTCTTTTTTAGGATAAATAAACCGAATCCGCTTAGCAGCCAAATGGTACTTTGTAAACAACGTAAATAAATCATCTAAACGGTCCGGCCGAAAAACAATCGCCACTTTACCGTTGGTTTTTAGCAGCTGACTGCTTATATTTAAGACATCCTCGATATTTATCTTCAATTCATGGCGGGCAATCGCCAAATAGGGATTGGGATTTTTACGGCTGAGGGCCTGCACACGAAAATACGGTGGATTACAAGTAATATAATCTATACTGTCTTTTTCAATAGCCGTTGTTGCCAGCTTGGCATCTAAGTTCACCATGGTCACTTGCGCCGCCAATTGATTTAATTCAATCGAGCGCTGAGCCATATCTGCAAGCTTTTTTTGCAGCTCAATCATCGTTATCCCAGCGGCTGTTTTAGCCGTTAAAAAAAGCCCCACTGCCCCGTTTCCTGCACATAAGTCCACCACTTTGCCCTGCTTCGGGACATTGGCAAAATCGGCTAATAAGACCGCATCTAAGGAAAAAGAAAAGACATTTTCGGACTGAATAATTTTTATATTAGAGCTATACAGCTGGTCAATTCGCTCATCATCGTTTAACATAGATCTATCCTTCCAATTTAAAGTTTTAACCCCTATAATAATGACATTGAAATTTTTTCAAGAGGTGGCTTATGATTTATTCTATTTTTTATCACATTGCACATTTTATTTTGTTTTTGCTTAACGGCAATATTATATACGAAAATAAAGAAAAATTGCCAACCACTGGTTATATTTTAGTAGCCCCCCATCGAACTTGGTGGGAACCTATTTTATTTGCGGTAGGCGCTTGGCCTAAAAAATTTGGGTTTATGGCTAAGAAAGAACTCTTTAAAAATCCAATTTTGCGCTTTATTTTGCATCATGCCAATGTTTTCCCAGTAGATCGGGTTAATCCCGGTCCTTCAGCGATCAAAATCCCGGTGAAACAATTGCGCGACGAGCATTTGTCTTTAATTATGTTCCCCTCTGGAACCCGTTATTCCAACGAATTAAAATCTGGTGCTGAAGTCATTGCACGCTTGGCTAAAGTGCCGTTGATCCCCTTAGTTTACCAAGGGCCGTTGACCCTCAAAGGTGTCTTACAGCGTCAAAAAATGACCGTCCGTTTCGGTGACCCAATCACGATAGAACGTAAAGGCAAATTGACAGACGACAAAGTTCATGCGATTAACCAGCAGCTGCTCACTGCTTGGCAGACACTGGACAAAGCGATTGATCCCAACTTTGTTTATACACCTGATCATCAAAAAGAATTAGCTGAGGAAGCTAAAGGCGAATTATAAATAAAAACAGGGTTTAGGGTGAAAGCCCTAAACCCGTTTTTTATTTAACTTCATAAAATTAACGTTTCTTTTTATTAAGTTGTTGTTTTTGTTGTTGTTTCATAGCACTCATCATTTGGTTCAACCGTTTTTGAGAAGGTTTTTGACCCATTTGTGCCATCATTGTCCGCATCATATCTTCATTAATTGGCGGATTATCAGTTAAATATTTCTTCATATAACTTCTAGAAACTAAGAAACCAATAATAATTCCGACGATCAGGCCGATGAAAACGCCGATCATAATTGCAACACCTGTACTCATTTATCTGCCTCCGTTTTTAAATATCCATGATTAATAATACACAACTATCGTCTATTTGAAAACCAAAATATTAATCCTCACGTAAACCTTTTTTACGTTGAATTTCCCGAACCTTTTCAGGGGTAACTTCTTTACCGCCTTTATCAAAGACTCTTAATGTTTCGATTTGTGACCGAAAACCTTTTTTAAAGTTGTCCAAATAGGCTTTTCGTAACTTTTCTTGTTCCAACCGTTCCGCTTCAGTTAAGCCAACGGTCTTTTTTTTGTGGGCTAATTCGTTAATTCTTTTGATACGTTCTTGAGATTCTAAATCTTTTTTTTCAGTCATTATGATTCCTTTCATAAAATGCGAACATTTGTTTGAAAAACGTTGTGAAGTGTGCTATGATAACATTAATAAAAATTAGGGGTGTCGATATGACTAAAAACCAAACTTCGAAACAAATGGAAGTTTTGCGTTACATCTTTGACCGGGTCAATGCGCAAGGCTATCCACCCACAGTTCGTGAAATTGGCGAAGCTGTTAAGCTTTCTTCTACTTCAACGGTCCATGGTCATCTACAAAGATTAGAGAAAAAAGGCTTTTTACAAAAAGATCCTACAAAACCGCGGGCAATTGAACTAACACCTGCTGGTCTTGAAGCGTTGGGTCAAAGCCCAACCAAAATTCCATTATTAGGCGTGGTCACTGCAGGTGTACCCATCTTGGCCGTTGAAGAAGCAACTGAATTTTTCCCAATTCCACCAAACATTCAAGATGCCCATGATATTTTCATGTTAACCATCCGTGGTGAAAGCATGATCAATGCAGGGATCTTCAATGATGATAAAGTTATCGTCCGTAAACAAAGTACGGCAGATAACGGGGATATTGTCATTGCAATGACCGACGAAAATGAGGCCACTTGCAAACGTTTCTTTAAAGAAGAAGACTACTACCGCCTACAGCCTGAAAATGACACACTTGATCCAATCATCTTAGATCATGTGACGATTTTAGGCAAAGTTATCAGCCTTTATCGCGAATATGTCTAAGCACCGCTGAATCTAAAAAAACTGCAAGTTTACCATTACGGTACTTGCAGTTTTTTGATTAATAACGACGTTCTTTAATTCTAGCTGCTTTACCACGTAATGCACGTAGATAGTAAAGTTTCGCACGACGTACACGACCATGACGAATAACTTCGATTTTAGCAACTCGAGGTGTGTGTAATGGGAATGTTCTTTCTACACCAACACCACTACTAATTTTACGTACAGTATAGCTTTGGCTAATGCCTGTGCCACGGCGTTTGATAACAACACCTTCAAATAACTGAATACGTTCACGAGTACCTTCGACGACACGTACGTGAACTTTGACAGTATCCCCTGCACGAAATTCAGGGATGTCTGTGCGTAATTGATCTTTGGTTAATTCTTGAATCAATGGATTCATATTTAGCTCTCCTTCATAACAGATATTCTTAAGTGACTTACCCCAGCGGAATATCGTTGATATCGTGATAACCTATCACAAAGTAAAATAGTAGCATATAATTTTAAACCTGTAAAGATTTTTTCTTAACAGTTCTGAATATTTTTAATTTCTCGTAACATCTTTTGCGCTTCATCTGATAGTTCTAAATCATCCAGAAGTTCCGGACGATTAAGATAAGTCCGCTTTATGGCTTCATACAAACGCCACTGCCGAATTTTTTCATGATTGCCATTGCGCAAAACCTCTGGGACTTCTTTGCCCGCAAATGAAACCGGTCGTGTGTATTGCGGATATTCCAATAAACCCGCACTAAACGAATCAGAAGCCGCTGAAGCCTTATTCCCCAATACACCTGGAATTAACCGAGAGATGGCATCAATCATCACCATCGCCCCTAATTCACCGCCTGTCACTACAAAATCCCCAATGGACACAATATCTGTCGCCAAATCATAGATTCGATGATCGTAGCCTTCATAATGCCCGCAAATAAAGGTCACATCGTCTTCTTGGGCCAAATCTTCAGCCATCCGCTGATCAAACGTTTGTCCAGCAGGATCCAAAAGAACGACCCGGCGTTTTGGATTTTCATCTAAAGCCGCCATCGCTTTATAAATGGGCTGTGGCATCAGCAGCATCCCCGCACCGCCGCCATAAGGCGTATCATCAACAGAATTGTGTTTGTTTTCCGTGTAATCCCTAAAATTCACTAAATTAATATCTAATAAACCCTTATCCTGAGCCTTGCCTAATAATGAAGTGCTCAATGGCGTAAACATTTCTGGAAACAGTGTTAATACATTAATCTTCATCGATCAAACCCTCTGGTAGTAGAACGTAAGCTTTTTTCTCAGTCAAATCAATGCGCTGCACTACAGACTTCAAATAAGGCATCAAGATTTCCTTATAGTCCGGTGTGCCAATAACCCACACATCATTTGGCCCTAAATCCATAATTTCTTTGACCGTGCCATAAACGGCCGCTGTTTCTTGGTCAATGACGGTCAAGCCAATAATATCATGGTAATAAAATTCATCTTCTGCTAACTCATCTTTTGGTCGATCTTCGGCCGCAATTAATAAGTTGCAGCCTTTGAAAACTTCCACTGCATTAATATCTTGATATTCTTTAAATTTCAAAATTTGAAAATTCTTTTGCTGCCGCACTTTTTCAATTGTTACGGCAACTTGTTGACCTTTGAAGTCGACATAAAGTCGATTATTTTGGCGAAACCGATTTTCAGGAAAATCTGTATTGGCAATCACCCGAACTTCCCCTTTGATCCCTTGCGTATTTACAATTTTACCAACCACTAAAAAATTATGATTTGTCATGTTTACCTCAACTTATATTTTATAATAAAAACAGAGGTCCTTGACATTGACTGCCCCGACCTCTGTTTCAGACAAATATACAAATTAGATTGAACTTAAGCACAGTCATCACGCAACATGAAATATCTTAAATGATATTTAATCGAACTCGTTTATTGTAATCCGCCTTAGCGGCATAAACAATATTACGAATGGATTGTACAACGCGCCCTTGCCGACCAATAATGCGACCAACGTCATCTGGATCTAACTTCAAATCAAATTCAATGAACTTATCTGACTCATGTTGTTTGATTTGAATACTTTCCGGATGACTGCACATTGGCTTTACAATGACTTCAATTAGCTTTGTAATATCTACCATAATAATTATTTCTTAGTAAAGCGTGCTTCATGATATTTCGTCATGATACCTTTAGATGAAAGTAAATTACGAACTGTATCTGAAGGTTGTGCACCTTTTTGTAACCAGTCTAAGATTACATCTTCATCAAGTTTTAATTGAACAGGTTCTGAAATTGGGTTATAGTAACCAACTTCTTGAATAAACCGACCATCACGAGGTGCGCGTGAATCGGCAACTACGATACGGTAAAAAGGTTTACGTTTAGAACCCATACGTTTCATACGAATTTTTACAGACAAATATGACACCTCCAAATATTTTATCAACGCAAATAAATATACCAGTAATTCATGAAGATGTAAAGAGTTTTTTCTTTACAGTTTAAGATTTAAATCTTTTTGCGTTTTTTAAGCGCTTCTTTTTGTTTTTCTTTTGCTTTCTAGCCATTGAATGCAAGGCCATTTTACCCAAACGGCCTTGCACCCCATTACCAAATAAATTCTCCATGCCGTTCATATTGCCTTTAGACATTTGCTGCATCATCTTTTTAGAAGTCTCAAATTGTTTAATAATTCGATTCACTTCCGCAATCGGCCGGCCGGCACCGGCTGCTAACCGCCGTTTTCGGCTAGGATTTAGTAAGTTTGGTTCTTCCCGCTCTTGCGGCGTCATTGAATAGACAATAGCCTTAATATGATCTAAGTCTTTAGAAGACACATTCAAATTTTTAGTCGCCGGATTATTGGCTAACCCGGGAATCATCTTCATTAATTCATCCACAGGCCCCATTTTTTGAATTTGATCCATTTGATCTAAGAAGTCGTTAAAATCAAAACTATTTTCTTTGATTTTATCGGCCATTTCTTGGGCTTGCTGTTCATCATAATCCGTTTGTGCCTTTTCGATTAAGGACAGCATATCCCCCATGCCTAAAATCCGATTTGCCATTCGATCTGGATAAAAGACATCTAATTGATCTAATTTTTCACCTTGCCCGGTAAATTTGATCGGTTTACCAGTCACTTCACGAATAGATAAAGCAGCCCCACCACGGGTATCCCCATCTAATTTCGTTAAAACAACCCCAGTGATGTTTAATTGTTCATCAAAACCCTTGGCCACCTCTGTTGCTGCTTGCCCGGTCATCGAATCAACTGTCAGTAAAATTTCAGTTGGGTGAACTTCATTTTGAATGTTTTCCAACTCGGTCATTAACTTCTCGTCAATTTGCAGCCGACCGGCCGTATCAATAATGACATAATCATTTTTTTGTAAATCAGCTTGAATCATCCCTTGTTTCACAATTTCTACAGGATCATGATCCGTGCCCATATCAAAAACAGGGACATCTAACTGCTGGCCAATTGTTTTCAACTGGTCCACAGCGGCTGGCCGATAAACGTCGGCCGCAATCATTAACGGCCGTGCTTTTTGATTTTTAATTAAATAATTTGCTAATTTACCAGCGGTCGTTGTTTTCCCGGCCCCTTGAAGCCCAACCATCATAATGATCGTTGGGATATGAGGGGATTTATTTAACGGCACTGCCTCTTCACCCATTGTCTTCGTTAATTCATCATTAACAATTTTGACAATTTGTTGCGCAGGCGTCAAACTATCTAAAACTTCTGCACCAACGGCACGTTCACGTACTTTTTTTACAAAATCCTTAACGACTGTAAAATTAACATCGGCCTCCAAGAGCGCTAACCGGACTTCCCGCATCATTTCGCGGACGTCAGCTTCAGTTACTTTCCCTTTTTTACGGAGTTTGCCAATGGCATTTTGGAGCCGATCTGACAGACTTTCAAAAGCCAAAATTCATCATTCCTTCTTAATCATCTAATGTCGTTTCAATTTGTTGCACTAAGTTAATTAATACTCTATCATCTGGATGATTTTTTGCAATATAATCTTGCAGCTGTTCCGTTGCTTTTGCTTGTTCTTGATAATGAGCATATAATTTTAACTTTTTTTCGTAATCATTCAAAATTGCTTCAGTTCGATGAATATTATCATACACCGCTTGTCGGCTTACCGAAAATGTTTCCGCAATTTCGCCTAGAGAATAATCATCTCGATAATAAAACTGGATATAGTCATGCTGCTTAGTCGTTAATAATGAACCATAAAAATCAAACAATTCATTAATGCGATTATTTTTCGCCAGTTCCATCGGTTTCACCCTTATCTTCTGCCGTTGTTGGTTCCGTTTCTGTTTCAATTGCTGCTTGTGCCTCAGGTTCAACAATCAAGCCCTTAAATAAGCCATAGATAAACTCATCTGCCTCAAAGTTTTGCAGATCATCCATCTGCTCCCCTAAGCCCACCATTTTAACTGGAATATGCAGTTCATTTCGGATCGCTAAGACAATGCCGCCTTTTGCGGTGCCATCTAATTTAGTCAGCACAATCCCAGTAACCTTCGTGGTTTCGTTAAATTGTTTAGCTTGTGACAAGGCATTTTGACCGGTTGTTGCATCCAAGACTAAAAGTACTTCTTGTGGCGCATTCGGCAATTCTTTTTGAATGACGCGCTTTATTTTTTCAAGCTCTTTCATTAAGTTTACTTTATTTTGCAAGCGGCCGGCAGTATCCACTAATAAAATATCTGCTTGCTGTGCCTTGGCCTCTTTAACCGCATCAAAAACGACGGATGCCGGGTCGCTGCCTGCTTTGCTGGCAACTACAGGCACATTCACCCGTTGACCCCATTCTTGCAGCTGTTCAATGGCACCAGCTCTAAATGTATCACCGGCAGCCAGCAGCACTTTTTTGCCTGCTTGCTGATAACGATGGGCTAATTTACCAATCGTTGTGGTTTTGCCGGCACCATTGACCCCAACAAATAAGAATACAGTTGGTTCATCGGCTTCTGCAAAGTGTAAAGTATTATCTTCACTTTCCCCGGCTTCACCATAAATGTCCACTAATTTTTGAACAATAACTTGTGAAACTTCATTTGTCTTTTTGACATTTTTTAATTTTACTTCTTCACGTAAGGCTTCACTGATTTTTAACGCGGTTTCATAACCCACATCCGATTCAATCAGCATCTCTTCTAAATCATCAAAAAACGCTTCATCAACCGTCCGAAAATTAGCAAATAACGCATTAATCCGTTCACCAAACGTTTGGCGGGATTTTTTAAGCCCTTCGTCATATTTCTGTGTTGTTTCGACTTGTTCCGGTTCTTGAGTTTCCTGTGGTTTACCGGTAAAAGCCTGCTTGATTTTATCAAATAAGCCCAAAATTTTCCTCCTTTTAGGTTTTACCCTGAAATTTGATCTGTCAGTGCTACCGAGACAATTTTTGAAACACCTGATTCCTCCATTGTAACACCATACAAGCGATTCGCCCGCATCATCGTCCCTTTTCGATGGGTAATCACAATAAATTGGGTCTGCACATCATAAGTTTTTAAAAAGTCCGCATAACGATCCACATTGGCATCATCTAACGACGCTTCAACTTCATCCAAAATACAAAATGGCACCGGCCGTACTTTAATAATGGCAAACAAAACGGTAATCGCTGTTAATGCCCGTTCTCCACCGGACAAAAGACTTAACCGTTGCAATTTTTTGCCAGGCGGCTGGGCATTAATTTCTACACCGGTTGTTAACATATCTTCTGGTTCCGTTAAGCTCAGCCGTGCCTGTCCACCACCAAACATTTGTGGAAAAATCTCACTAAAGGCTTGAGAAACTTCTTTAAACGTCTGTTCAAATCGCTGGCTGACTTCAGCATCCAGTTCATGGATCGTCGCCATCAATGTTTCTTTAGCCGTCAATAGATCATCACGCTGCTGGGTCAAAAAGTCATAGCGGGCTTTTGTCCGGCTGTAGTCATCAATCGCATTTAAGTTCACAGGTCCAATATCATCTAAACCCCGTTTTAATAATTTTAACTGCTGATTGATCTCCGAAAGCGCTAATGAAGGCAGTGTTTTTAATTTGGCTTTTGAAGCTTGATAGGTTTCGTGATAATCCGTCTCCAGTGTCGTCAAATGTTCTGTAATCTGCTGCACTAATAACTCATGTTTCTGACGGTTTGTCGCCAATTCTGTTTTTGTATTCTCGACCAATTCAACTTGGCGCGTTAATTGTTGCTGTTGTTCAGCTACCAATGTTTGTAACGCTTGCCGCTGGGTTTGTAATTTTTTAACAGCGGCTGTTGTCGTTTTTAATTTTGCCTCAGTCACCGTCAACTGCTGTTTTACTTCAGCTTGCGACGTTAACCGGTTTGAATTTTGTGCTGTCAAATCTGCTATCTTTTGCGTTAATGTTTCAATTTGCGCACTTACTGCAGTTTGCCGACTTTGATTGGTGGTTAATTGCAGCTTTGAACTTTTAATTTGTTCTAATAACGCTGAATTTTGAATGAGCTTTTGATTCAATTGCGTATTGTTTTCAAAACGTTGCTCATCATAATCCGCCAAAGCCGTTTTTAAGGCTGCAATTTTTTCATTCGTTGTTGCAATTGCCGTTACCGTCGTTGCTTGCTGCGCTTGGTTCTCTGCAATTTCTGTTTGCAAATCCTCGGCTTGTTCTTTAGACGTCTCCAAATTATAAGCCAGCGTTTTTAATTCCCGCTGTGCATAATCTGCTTCATTTTCCAAATTAGTCAGTTCGTCATGATATTGACTGTAGGCGGTATTATCCGACTTTTGCTGAACTTGCAATGTTTGAATCTTTTGATCTAATGTGGTCAACTGGGCCTTTTGTGCTGCCACAGCACTTTGTTTTTGATCCAAAGCCACCGACATTTTAGCAATTTGAACCTTCGCCGTTTCAATCTGTCGGTTTTGCTGCAATAAATTACTGCTGTTCCGAGCCAAAGCACCCCCGGACATGGCGCCGCTAGTGCTGAGTAAATCACCAGCTAACGTGACGATTCGATAGCGCCGATGAATCAAACGGGCAATTTGAATCCCATGTTCCAAAGTATCCACCATCAACACCGTACCCAACAAATGCTGCGCTACTTTTTGATACTGAGGTTGGACTTGCACAAGGTCAGCAGCGGTACCTAAATAACCCGGCTGGCCCGTTAACTGCTGACTAACGGCTGTGGCCACCGAAAATTGTTTGATGCTATCCAGCGGTAAAAAAGTGGCTCGACCTTGATGATCCTTACGTAATAGCTCAATACAAGTCTTGGCCACCGCTTCACTTTGCACCACAATATTTTGCAATTGACTGTTTAAGACCGTTTCAATCCCGGTTTGATACGTCTCAGGAACCGTGATTAATTCGGCCACTGCCCCTTGAACGCCGGCAATTTGAGCTTTACGCCGCAAAATATACTTAGGCCCTTGATAAAAGCCATTAAAACTATTTTGTAATTCTTGTAAACCCGTCAATTTCGTTTGGGCTTTTTGATAAATTTCAGTCGCCCGCAATAAATCTTGATTGGCTTGATGATACTGCTGGTCCAATTGCTGCTGTTGGTGCTGTAGCGTTTCGATTTGTGCGGTCATCGCATCAAATTGCTTTTGACCATCTTGAACGTTAGCTTTAACCGTTTTAATCTGAGCCGCAAATTTTTCATAAGCCGCTGTCTTAGCTTGATGTTGCGCTGTTAATCGCTGGATTTGGTTTTCCAAAACTTGATTTTGCTTGTCCAGCATTACTAAACTGTTGCGAATTTGCGCCTGTTGCTGCAATAAATCTAAATAATGATCATTTTGATCTTGCAGTTTGGCGGCCAAATCATCTTTTGAATCTCCAGCTTGGGCTTGCAGTAACGTAATTTCGGTTTTTAAATCTTTAGCCGCCTGATCTAGCGTAGCCGCTGCTGCATTTAAAGCCGTTTTAGCCGTTGTTAGCTGCTGCTGTTCGGCTGTATAAGCTTGCAATTGCGTTTGATACTCTTGAATCTGACTGCCGATTTGATTATGTTGTTGATCGGTGGCATTTACGCGGCCTTTGAGTGCTTCCAACGCTTTTGTAGTGGTTACTAATTGCTGTTGTTGCGCATCTAACTGCTGATCAGTGGCCGTTTGACTGTGCTGATTTTGCGCTAAAGTTTCTGAGAGCTCAGTCCGCGTTGTTTTTAATTTTTCTAACGTCGTCTCTAACGTTTCCAGCTGCGTTTCTGTCGCCAATTTTAACGTATTTTTTTGATCAATATTCAACGTTAACCAAGCTTGATATAACTTATCATATTGACCTTTTTGCTCAATATACTCTTTGGCCAAACTGCTTTGTTCATGTAGCGGTTCCAACTGGGTCTCAATTTCATTAATAATATCTTCAACCCGATTTAAGTTGTCCCCGGTTTTTTCTAGTTTCTGTAGCGCAGCATCTTTTTGAATTTTATATTGATGGACACCTGCTGTTTCCTCAATAATCGTGCGCCGATCTTCAGGCCGACTGTTAAAGATAGCCTCAACTTGACCTTGTGAAATAATTGAAAAAGAAGCTTTGCCCAGACCTGAATCTAAAAATAAATTGGTAATATCCTTCAAGCGGCAAGCCTTTTTGTTAATATAAAACTCGCTGTCTCCATTACGAAAAATTTTGCGGGTCACGACTAATGTATCCTGGTCCATTTTTAACGCCCGGTCCCGATTATCAAAATTCAAAGTGACTTCTGCCAAATTTAATGCTGGCCGCAGCTGCGTTCCGGCAAAAATCACGTCCGACATGCGCTCGCCCCGTAACCCTTTGGCAGACTGCTCCCCCATGGCCCAACGAACAGCTTCCGTAATGTTACTCTTACCGCTGCCATTGGGGCCCACAATACCGGTGACACCTTGTGTAAATTCTAATGTTGTTGGCTCGGCAAAAGACTTAAAGCCAACAATTTTTAATGACGATAATGGCATATACTAGCACTCCAGTTAATCAATCTATATTTGGCCTTGATTGATTTTAGATAACGCTGTTTCTGCAGCAGACTGTTCGGCTCTTTTTTTACTAGGGCCTTGACCTTCACCTAAAATCTTACCATCAGCTGAAACGTTGACATGGAATACCCGCTGATGTGCCGGGCCGTCTTCAGATAACGTGTTGTATTCAATGGTCACATCCCCATTGACTTGTAAGCGTTCCTGTAAAGCTGTCTTATAATCTGTAAAGTTATTAAACTGACCCACATCAATTTTAGGAAAAATGATCTGCTGAATAAACTTCACAACCGCTGCTTTACCTTGATCTAAGTACAACGCCCCATTGAACGCTTCAAATAAATCTTCCAACAGCGTGTCTCGGTCTCTGGCGCCCATCATTTCTTCACCTTTACCTAAACGAATATATTTGTCAAAATGCGCTTCTCGAGCAAAGCTGCTGAAGCCTTTCGTGCACACAATTGACGCCCGCATTCTTGTCAGTTTACCTTCTGGCAAATCTGGAAATTGCTTAAATAAATGTTCTGAAACCGTTAACTCTAAAACAGCATCCCCTAAAAATTCCAACCGCTCATTGTCTTTGATGTTTAATTCTCGATGCTCATTGACAAAAGACGAATGGGTGAACGCTTCATCCAATAAACTGAGATCTTTAAATTCGATATCGTAATTTAAACGTAGCTCGTTTGCAAGGTCTTGTATCATTCGTTAACTCTCCTCTATTTTTTGTTTTAAATTCACCGTTAAATTTGATTTTTTCTTATATCTATACCGTTATAAATACATTAAAAAAGCAAATTAACGTAACACTTAATTTTACCAAAATTTAGCCCCTAACGCATGTTTTCTTTGCCGGTGATTCAAAAATCAGGCTAAAGCATGAGTCCCCGCATTTTACGGCACAAGGCTTTATTTTAACCCAAAAAAATAAAAGGGTCTACAAAAATCATCTTTTGCAGAAATACCCTTTTAAGTGATTACTTTTTTAAAAAGCTTTATTTTAATCTTTAGCAACCATATGCTCTTTGATGTAGTCCACTGCATCGCCAACGGTTTGAATGCCTTCTGCATCCTCATCTGGAATTTCGCCGCCAAAAGTATCTTCTAATTCAATGACAAATTCAACAATATCAATTGAATCTGCTTCTAAATCTTTTTTAAAGTCTAACGTCTTCGTCACTTTATCTTTATCCAAATCAAATCGGTCTTCTAAAATTACAGCAACTTTATCAAAAATTTCTTGTTCAGTCATTTTAAGCCTCCAACTCTTAATGAAAAATAGTCTAATCGTTTTTTAGATAATTGTCTAGTCCTTCTCATAACTTTCACAACGCAACAAAATAAATTATCGGTTAAAAGCCGATCTAACCTAACTATTTAGCAAAATAATCTTTAAACTTAGTAACCGTATCTTTGCGGACCATCTCGTGAATTTGCAACATTGCATAATAAACGGCCCGATTATCCGAAGCCCCGTGGGATTTAACAACCGGCGCATTACAGCCTAATAACACAGCACCGCCATAACGGGAAGTATCAAATTTTGCCTTAACACCCTTAAACGCCTGTTTAGATAGGGCCGCACCGATTTTGACTTTAGTGCCGGAATGCATCAAATTATCTTTTAATAACGTCATCATCGCCCCAGCGGTACCTTCAATTGTTTTCAAAACCGCATTTCCCGTAAAGCCATCTGTTACAACGACATCCGCGCTGCCTTGTAAGATGGTAGTTGCTTCAACATTGCCCACAAAATTCAAATCTGGATCGTCTTTTAGCAGCTGATACGTTGCCTTGTGCACATCGTCACCTTTATCATATTCGGTCCCATTATTTAATAAGCCAATTTTAGGATTTTGTACCCCCCGAACATCTTCAGCGTAAAATGCCCCCATCTTAGCATATTCATGTAAATGCTCTGGTTTGTTGCTGGCATTAGCGCCGGCATCTAGTAAATTAAAGCCAGCATCATTGGTAATCGTTGGCATTGTTGGCATTAACCCTGGCCGTTCAATGCCTTTGATCCGGCCGACAACAAAAATACCGCAGGCTAAAACAGCCCCTGTATTCCCACAAGAAAAAAATGCATCTGCCTCATGATCTTTAACGGCCTGCGCTGCTAAAACCATGGACGCCTGTTTTTTTCGACGGACAGAACGCACTGGCTCATCTTCACCCGTAATCACTTCTGTGGTATGTCTAATTTCAATCCCATGGCCATCTGAAATCAACGGCTTAATTTGGGCTTCATCACCAAACAAAATAAACGTTGTATCCCTAAATTCAGTGGCATCCCGTGCCCGTAAAACACCTTCAACAATTGCTTTAGGCGCATGATCGCCACCCATTGCATCTACTGCAATTTTCATCTATTTAGCTCCTTATCGTGTGTCCTTTAAATTAATCTAATGAATTGGTCAAGCCATACTGATGTAAATAAGTCTGCAATGCCCCATGATTTTTTAAGTCAGGGTCATTGCTAAAAATTTGCTGCGCTTCAATTTGAGCAGCCTGCAAGACGTTAAAATCCGTCACAGGATTCCCCACTTTAAACTCTGGTAATCCAGACTGCTTCGCCCCAAAAACATCCCCTGGACCTCTTAATTCTAAATCTTTTTCGGATAAAACAAAACCATCATTTGTTTCGACCATCGCTTCCATTCGGGCAACAGCCACATCGTTTTTAGGATCCGCAATTAAAATACAATAAGCCCGCTTGTTGCCACGACCCACCCGGCCTCTTAATTGATGCAGCTGTGACAGCCCAAAACGATCCGCATCATAAATCACCATCATGGTGGCATTAGGGACATCCACCCCTACTTCAACCACCGTTGTGGAAACTAAAATTTGAACCTCGTTATTACTAAAAGCCGTCATAATCTCATTTTTTTCACTATTACTCATCTGGCCATGTAATAACGCCACTCGATAGGTGGGTTCAAAGCGGGCCACATAAGTGTCATACAACGCTTGTGCATTTTTTAAGTCTAACGATTCGGATTCTTCGATCAACGGCGAAATAATAAAGGCTTGATTATGCGCCTGTAATTGTTGCGCCAAAAAAGTTTGCACTTGATTCGTCTGATTGCTTTTCACCCAACTGGTTTGTATCGGCTGGCGGCCAGCCGGAAGTTGGTCAATGGTGGAAACATCCATTTCCCCATAAGTTGTAATCGCTAAAGTCCGGGGAATTGGTGTAGCCGTCATCATCAACACATCTGGACTAAAGCCCTTTTGTCGTAACCGTTTTCGCTGGGCAACCCCAAAGCGATGCTGTTCATCAATCACTACAAACCCTAGATTTTTAAACGTCACATTTTCTTGAATCAGCGCATGGGTGCCGATCAGCACATTAATTCTACCCGCAGCCAAATCACTATAAATTTCCCGGCGTTCTTTTGCTGTGGCAGAACCCGTCAGTAAAGCTGTTTTCACAGTCATTGTGTCAAACAGAACTTTCAATTTTTCAAAATGCTGGGTTGCTAAAATTTCAGTCGGTACCATCAGCGCGGCCTGATAGCCGGCTGTTACCGCTGAAAATAAGGCAATTGCTGCCACAATGGTTTTCCCACTGCCCACATCGCCTTGTAACAAACGATTCATCTGATGACTGCTTTTCATATCCCGGGCAATTTCGTTTACCACTTTTTTCTGAGCTTTTGTCAATTCAAAGGGTAATTCCTGAATAAAAGCTTGAACCGCTGCTAAATCATAATGCAACGCCAACCCGTTTTCTGAAGTCCGTTCTTGACGCCGTAAATTTTGAATGCGGCACTCAAATAAAAAGAATTCCCGAAAAATCGCACTGCGCCTTGCCGCCTTAGCTTGGGCATCTGTTTTAGGAAAATGCATCCCGGCCACAATCTGCGCTTCGGATAACAGCCGGTAATGCTGGCGAATCGCTTCTGGGACACTTTCCGTTAACACCGACTTATATTGGGTAAAAGCCAGCTGAATCATTTTGATCAATGTCGATTGCCGCAGCCCTTTTGTTAACCCATAAACCGCGTCCATCCCTTGTGCCTCGTCAGCGCTTGGTGTAAAAATTTTTAGCCCGTTTAAACTGCGGCGGCGTTGATCCCATTTGCCAAAAACCGCAATTTCTTTATCCGGAATAAATTTGTCTTTTAGCCACGGCTGATTAAAAAAAGTCGCAATAATAACTTGATCTTGAATTAATAAACGGATAATTAATCGTGTCTTATGGGGTCCAAAGCGCGTTAAAATTGGCTGGGCGACCACGATGCCTTTTAAAGTTACTTTTTCTTGATCGGTAATATCGGCAAGTTCTTTAACTTGTAAGTCTTCATAACGAAATGGAAAATAATATAGCAAATCATAAATTGTTTGAATGCCTAATATTTTTAAGGTTTGTACCCGTTTAGGGCCGACCCCCTCCAAAACCGAAATGGGATCCATCAAGTCCACTACTATCACTTCCAACCATCATGAGGCCGAAACAAAACTTCTGTTTTGCTCCAGCCTCATAGATTATTGCTTATTTTAAATTAAAATTATTCAACAGCGATCAAATAAGGATATACCGGCTGATCGCCTTCATGGATTTCAACTTCAATATCTTCGTATTGTGCTTCTAATTGCGCACTGATTTCTTGAGCTTCCGCTTCACTGCCATCAACGCCATAAATCACGGTGACAATTTCGCTATCGTCATCAATCATCATTGATAACATCTGCATTGTTGCCGCTAACCGATCAGCCATTGCAACTTTGATTTTACCATCAATTAAGCCGATAAAATCATTTTGCTTAATGCTAACCCCATCAATTTCAGTGTCCCGGGTTGCCGTGGTCACTTGACCGCTGACCACACCGGCTAAAGCTTCGGTCATTTCTGACTTGTTTGCTTCCAAATCCGCACTAGGATTAAACGAAAGCATCGCCGTCATCCCTTGCAAGACCGTTCTTGTCCGGACAACAGCAATTGGGACATCACTGACTTCAGCTGCCTGATCTGCCGACAAGAAAATGTTACTGTTATTCGGCAAAACAATGACCCGCTTGGCATTAACCGCCGTTACCGCATCTAAAATATCTTGCGTACTTGGATTCATTGTCTGGCCGCCATTGATCACATAAGTTACGCCTAGGCTCTTGAACAGTTGCGTCAAGCCATCGCCGGATGCAATCGCAATTACGCCATAATCAACTTTTTCACGTTTTTGCTTCGTAGCGGTTTCTGCATCACTAACCACATTTTCATTTTGAATCCGCATATTGTCAATTTTAACTTTTTGCAGACTACCGAATTGTAAACCATAACTAAAGATTGCTTCGGGATGTTCCGTGTGTACGTGAACTTTGACCACTTCATCATCTGCAACAACTAATAAGCTGTCCCCAAAACCATCTAAATAATTTCTGAAATTTTCATAATCAAAAACTTGCTGCCCAGTTTTTTGAGCCGTCAAGTCAATCATCATTTCTGTACAATAACCAAATTTGATATCTGCTGTAGCGATCTGGCCAGAAACTGCCCGATGATGGACCGCATTGACCATCTCATTCATTTCAGCTTCATCCGGGGTATAAATATCCTTTTCAGCTAATTCGCCGCTGAGCCCCTCTAAAAAGCCCTCGTAGATAAAGACTAAACCTTGGCCGCCGGAATCGACAACGCCAACTTCTTTCAAAACTGGCAATAAATCCGGTGTCTTGGCTAATGCCTTTTTACTAGCTGTAATGACGGCCTTTAAAACTTCCACAGCATCGTCGGAGGAATTAGCCGCTGTATTGCCGGCTTTAGCACCTTCTCTAGCAACGGTCAAAATTGTACCTTCAACTGGTTTCATCACTGCTTTATAAGCCGTTTCTACCCCAGCCATGAATGCATCCGCTAAAGTACGAGCGGTTAATGTTGTTTCACCTTCAATTTTTTTAGTGAAACCTCTAAAAATTTGTGAAGAAATGACACCAGAATTACCTCTGGCCCCCATTAATAGCCCCTTCGCCAAAGATTTACCTAACTCGCCAACTGATTGACTTGGATTTTCATTGACGGCCTTTGCACCACTGGCAAAGGTTAGACTCATATTCGTACCGGTGTCCCCATCAGGAACGGGAAAAACGTTCAGCGAGTTGACAAACTCACTATTTTTTTTAATACGATGGGAAGCAACCCGAATCATGTCTTTGAACTTGTCCCCATTGATTTCGTTAACTTTCAAAGATGTTCCTCCTGTACACATAAACTAGGTCTAATCTAGATCTTCAGTTACTTTAACGCCTTGGACAAAAATATTTACTGCCTCAGCGTCAATCCCTAGCATACTCTGCAAATTATACTTAACATTATCTTGGACATTACGCCCAACTTCGGATAATTTTACACCATAACTGATAATAATGTAGATATTGACTACAATTTGATCTGCTTCTTGGCGTACAACCACACCACGACTATAATTTTCGTGTTTCAAAATCGTATTTAAGTTATCACGAATTTGATTTTTACTAGCCATACCCACGATACCGTAGATATCCGTGGCTGCTCCACCCACAACTGTTGCAATCACGTCATTAGAAATATCAATATCTCCATACCGGGTTTTTATTTTAACAGCCATAAAGTATCCTCCTAAACGAAAGTGTTAAAAAATTGATACTACCAACGATTTTAGCATAGCTAACCAGTTATTAAAAGAAAATTCAGCGCTTTTATTGCCCTGTCAAGTAAAAATACTTTAAAGAAAAACCTTGCAATGAAGCCGTTCTTATGATAACGTAGTTTGGTAAATATTAGATGCCTAATCATCTTACGAAGGAGGTAATGGTATTGGCTAAAGATTTTATCACTGGTCGTAAGACTCAATTTGGTAATAAACGTTCTCACGCCTTAAACTCAAGTCGTCGGACTTGGAAACCAAATTTGCAAAAAGTTCGCATTTTAGTAGACGGCAAACCTAAACGCGTTTGGGTTTCTGCACGTGCTTTAAAATCCGGTAAAGTAACACGCGTTTAATCGCAAATAAAAAGGACTCGCTATTAGCGGTCCTTTTTTTGTTGTCTTAATCCGTACTTTGAATCACACACATAACCCCATTGCTTAGGGCAAAATGAACGGTATTCCCCACAAATTCATTGCTGGCATAAGCCCGATCATAGGTCAATTTTTTATGGGTCAACCGATATTTTGCATCAAAAATATCAAAAGCATCAATCGGCGTCAAATTAATAAACGCTAAATATTTTTTGTCTTTTTCTCGATGGATCACATGCTCTCCCGCCAAGAAAAAGCGAATCGTATTTTGTTTGTCCACTAATTTTACTTTTGGCGCATAAGCTCGAAATCTAGGTTCCAACAGCATCAATAAATTCACTAAAAAGTGATCAATCCGTGCCCCAGTAGCCCCATAAATCACCACTTCATCCGCCTGTAATTTTTCAAAAGCTAACCGTAAACCTAATTCACTATCCGTATCGTCTTTTTCCGGTTGGGCATAATGAATATCGGCCACTTGCGTCTGCACTAATTTTAATTCCTCAGGCGTTAATGAATCAAAATCCCCCACCGCTAAAACCGGTAAGCGCCCTAAATTTAATAAACGTAAAGCGCCCCGATCTACCCCCAGCCAATCACCAGGAATACTTTGCGGTTGTTGCTGTAAAACAGTGGGCCATTGGGTCATTGGCCCACCTAATAATAAATTGATCCGTTTCATTCGATCAAATCCCTTAAAGTTTGAATCTGCTGTTTTGGTGAATTGGCTTCAAAGACAAAGGAGCCGGCCACAAAAACATTGGCCCCCGCTGCAGCCACTTGTTGAATGGTTTGGGCATTAATGCCGCCATCCACTTCGATGTCAAAATCTAACGTCGGTGTCGCTTGTCGTAATTGGACTAATTGTTCAATTTTTTGAATTGAAGCGGGTAAAAACTGCTGACCGCCAAATCCAGGATTAACCGTCATCACTAAAACTTGCTGTACTAATGGCAATACTTCGCTTAAAGCGGCCACAGGTGTCCCTGGATTAATCACTACGCTGGCATTAACCCCCAATTGTCGAATCATCTGCAAAGCATGGTAAATATGCGGTGTACTTTCATAATGAATTGATAAAGTATCCGCACCAGCTTTTGCAAACATTTCAATAAAGTTTTCGGGCTGAGCCACCATTAAATGAACATCCAGCGGTAATGTGGTCACTGGCCGTAAAGCCGCCACAACTTGGGGCCCATAGGCTAAATTAGGGACAAAATGACCGTCCATTACATCAATATGCAATAGATCCGCCCCGCCAGCTTCTAAGGCCGCCACATCTCTTTGTAAATTTATAAAATCAGCGCTTAATATGGATGGGGCAATTTTCATAAGCCATAAACTCCTTATTTTTTCTTATATTGATGCTTATCTTGTGCCGCAATTTCAGTTCTAAATTGTAAATAATTATCGTAACGTGCTTGTAAAATTGTACCTTCTGCAACGGCTGCTTTAACCGCACAATTAGGTTCATTGACATGCTGACAGCCTCTAAAACGACATTGATCGCTTAATGCTGCAAAATCAATAAAATGATCTTTTAGCGCCGTTAACGGAATTTGTGTGATTGACAACGATGAAAATCCAGGTGTATCCGCAATCCAACCAGCACCAACTTTCATTAATTCCACTTGACGGGTCGTGTGTTTCCCCCGATTTAAACTTTTAGAAATTTCATTGGTCGCTAGAGCCAATTGCGGTTCTAAATGGTTTAATAACGTTGATTTGCCAGCACCAGATTGGCCGGTGACCACCGCTGTTTGTGTCCCTAATTGGGCTTGCAGTGCGGTTAATTTTTCCGGTTTAAAGGCTTCTGGTGCCATAATTAACGGATAGCCAATTTTTTGATAATAGTTTAAAAACTGCTGATATTTTGCAAACTCGGTAGTACTGATTAAATCACCTTTTGTAATATAGATCAATGTTTTAATCCCAGCAAAGTGTTGGGCAATCAACAATCGGTCTAATAAATTAGCCTGAAAATCAGGCCCCTTTAAAGAGGTTACAGTAATCACTAGATCAATATTAGCTACGGGTGGTCTAACTAAGGCGTTGCGGCGGGGCAAAAGTTCTAAAATATAGCCATCTTCTAAACTGGTGGACTCAAAAATAACATCGTCCCCCACAATCGGTTTTAGCCCTTTTTTTCTAAAATTACCGCGGGCTCTCGTTTGATAGATGGTGTCCTTATTTTCAACATAATAAAAACCACCAATCAATTTAACAATTCTGCCTTGACCTTTCATAACACACTCCAATTTTTTAATAAATTAATTATCTGGCTGAACCTCATCACTAACGATCACTTCACCATCTCGAACAACCCGATAATAAGCGGTTTCATCTGATGTCTTTACGGTAAAACTCAAAGTTACTGAAGTGTCTTTTGTGATTACCAGCTGCTTGTAAACGTCATCAATGCTATGATCGGCATCCTTCACAAAAATTGTCACATAGTTTTCTTGCGCACTGCTGGTACTGCTAGTACTGCTGCTAGTACTGCTGCTGTCTGAACTGGCACTACTCGTACTGTGGCTGCTAGAAGATGACGACGATACTGCGGCTGCACTAAACGGAATAGTTATTGTCTTTGAAAAAGTCACCGTTTCCGGTTTTGTCGTTTTTTCACCTAAGGATAAAACAATATTTAAGGTACTGCCCTTACTAACCGCTGTGCCTGCCGCTGGATTTTGGGAGATGACCAGTCCTTTTTCCACATCATCTGAATATTCATAACTCAAATTCAAAGTAAGCCCATTTTCGTTGGCATAATCTTGGACACTCTTTTGTGTATAGCTGGTTAAATCTCTTAATTTAAAAACAGCTTCCCCGGTGCTCACGGTCAAAGTGATAATTGAATTTGCAGGAACAACAGCTTTGCCTTCTGGAATATCTTGTTTTACGATGGTCCCTTTGCTGTATTTACCAGAGGTAACCGCGTTCTTACGGACTGTAAAACCTAATTTTTCCAGTTTTTTCTTAACGGTCTTATAATTTTGGCCGACGTAATTACCCACATCAACTTTTTTAGGGCCTAAACTGACTAACAACCCCACCTTACTGCTTTCTTTTACAACCATACCCTCTTTAGGATACGTGCGAATAACCCGGTTTTTTTGAACGCTATCACTGTGTTGTTTAGAAATATCCCCCATCGTTAGTTGATTTGTATTTAAAGCCGTTTTAGCCTGGGATAAGGTCATGCCGGAAAGATCTGGAATACTGACATTTTTTTTCAAAGAACCGGACACAATGCCTACGGTCAAAATGATAATTAAGGCCACAATGCCACCATAAATCCAAAAACGTCTTTTTTTATAAAAAGGTTTAGCAGCCTTTTTTTGTTCTGGGGCCACCGTTTTAGTGGCCATTGTTTGGGTTTGTTCATCGGCGGCTGCTTGTACCAATTCCGTTTCGGGAATCGTGATGACTTTTGTTTCATCTAAGTTGGGCGTTGTTGGAACAAACTTGGGCTCGTTTAAGCGTTTTTTGTCCAAAGACGTTGCCAGATCGGTCCGCATTTCCAACGCAGAAGCGTAGCGGTCCATTGGGTCTTTGGCGGTGGCATGCAAGACAACATTTTCTAATGCTTGGGGAATTCTAGGATCGGCTTTTTGTACAGAAGGTATTTCACTTTGAAAATGCTTAATAGCAATGGATACAGCGGATTCGCCTTCAAAGGGCACTTTGCTGGTCAGTAATTCATACAAAATGATGCCTAGCGCGTAAATATCCGATCGTTTAGTTGCCATGCCGCCTTTAGCCTGTTCCGGCGATAAGTAATGCACCGACCCTAATAGCGTATTGGTCTGTGTCAAAGAATTGTCATGTAACGCGACCGCAATGCCAAAGTCGGCAATTTTAATATGATCGTGGTTATCGATCATTATGTTTTGCGGTTTTAAATCTCTGTGAATAATATCATGGTCATGGGCCACTTGTACGGCCGATAAAATCTGTTCCATGATATCAATGACTTTTTGATAAGGAATTGGAAAGTTTTTTTGAATATATTGTTTAAGATCCATACCCACAATATATTCCATCACAATGTAATTCATCCCATTTTCTTCGCCGATATCAAAGACTTTGATAATATTGGGATGGTTTAATTTTCGGGATGCCCGAGCTTCCCTTTGGAAACGTTTTTTAGTATTAAGATTATTTTGTAAATCCAATCGTAAAACTTTAACTGCCACTTGCTGTCCGGTTTGCTGATCGTCCGCTAAATAGACATTGGCCATGCCGCCTTCACCGATTGGTTTAGAAACTTTATAACGTCCATTTAACAAATAGCCTGGTTCCATCATCAGCTGCTCACCTCGGAATCATCATAAAGTAAGAGGGCCGTTATATTATCCAGACCGCCGTTTTCGTTGGCCATTTGCACTAACTGATCGCATTTTTCTTGTAGCGTTTTTTCAGTTGCCAATACCGTTTGAATTTGGGCATCGGTAATCATATTGGTCAAGCCATCTGAACATAGCAATAAATAGTCTTTAGCGTAACTATGGTAAATTGTGACATCCGCATCCACGTCTTTAGAAATTCCTAGAGAACGGGTGATTAAATTTTTTTGCGGATGATGTTTGGCATCTTCTGGTGTAATATCCCCATGCTTCACCAATTCGTTCACTAAAGAATGATCCTCTGTCAACTGTTTTAAAACACCATCCCGAAAACGATAACAGCGCGAATCACCGATATTGGCCACAATATACGTATCTTTAGCCATTAATACCGCCACAAAAGTTGTGCCCATGCCTGAAAGATCTGTATGATGCAACGCCTTTTCTAGTATCCGTTCATTTTCCGAATTTAACTCAAAAATCAACCAACGAATTAGTTCGTCCACGGTTTCAGAACGGTTATCTTCAAAAGTGCGGCCTAAATGAGAAACCACCATTTCAGAAGCGACATCGCCGCCTTGATGGCCCCCCATGCCATCCGCAACAATCGCAATCTCTGCGCCAGCAGCATTTTTAAAAACACCTACAGAATCTTGATTATTCGTTCGTTTATGCCCGATGTCTGTCCGATATGCGAATTCCATGGTCCCCACCTCAATTATTTCTTTTTAGGCTAGCGATAAAAAAGCCATCTGAATTAAAATCATCTGGATAAATCGTCAAATAAGCGGTTGCTCGGTCGGCTTTAACATTTTGTGCCGTATCCGTTTTTTCCAATTCAAAGTTTGGATGTGTTGCTAAAAATTGCGTGATCACTTGTTCATTTTCTTCTGAAACAATAGTACATGTACTATAAACCAAATGACCCCCAATTTTCAAAACTTTTGCTGCAGCGGCTAAAATTTCTAGCTGTAATTTTTGTAAGTTTTTGAAATCTTGCGTTTCTTTTCGGTATCTAATTTCTGGTTTTCGACGCATTAAGCCGATGCCAGAGCAAGGCGCATCTACTAAAATTTTGTCAAAGTGCTCTGGGCCAAATTTTTCAGCCACTTGCCGGGCATCTAACCGTTGTGCTGTAATTTTGTCAGCTAATTGTTGGCGCTTTGCATTTTCATTAATTAACTTGATTTTATTCGGATACTGATCTAACGCCGTAACATGGCCGTTTGCCCCGGTTAAAGCGGTGGCGATTTGGGTCGTTTTACCCCCAGGTGCCGCACAAGCATCTAAAACTTGATCGTTCGGCTGGACGTTTAAGGCAGGTACTGCCAACTGGGCACTTTCATCTTGCAACAAAATGGCTCCGGATTGAAACAGCTCGGTGGCTGCCAAATGTCCCCCTGCTGCAACTAGGCCCACTGGGGAGAGCGTACTGAGTTCCGCTGTAATCCCCGCTTCAGCTAATTGTTCTATGACAGCCGTTTGATTCGTCACGGCCGTATTCACCCGCAAACTCGTTTTAGGCGGTTGATTGATTGCTTGTAAAATTTGTTCCGTTCGAGTGGCACTAAGTTGCTGCGCCAATAGTTTGACGATAGGTAGCGGCACACTATATTGCACACTGTAACGTTGTAAAGGGTCTTTGATAATTTCAGGTTCACGCCAGCCCGCCCGTTGATAATGGCGTAAAACTGCATTGACGAGCTTGCCAATGCCGGCATGACCTCTTGTTTTAGCAATTTTGACACTTTCAAAGATTGCCGCCCGTTCTGGAATTCGATCCAAATAGTGCATTTGATAAACCGCGCTGGTTAACAAAATTAAAACCCATGGCTCTAATTTCTTAGGATTTTTTAAATACGGTTGCAGCTGAAAGTCTAAAGTCAATTTATGCTGTAAAACGCCATAAACAATTGTTGTTAATAAATTACGGTCTTGTGGCGATAATTCATGCTGCTTTAAAACTTGGTCTAATTTAAGATTAGAGTAAGCTCCTGATTCAAAAACGGCTTCTAATACTTCTATGGCTAATGCTCGAGCTGTCTTAGCGATTTGCGTCATCTCCTGTAATTAATTGATCGCCCACTTGAATGTGTTGGCCAACGCCATTTAAAAAGGCAGTGATTGGCATTTTTGCTTTGCCGGCGGGTTGTAACTCTAAAATGGCTAACCCGTTTTCAGAATCTCCTGTAGCTAAAACCAGTTGTTTTTTAGTCCGAACTAACACAGTCCCTGGCTGAGCCGTTGTCGTTACGGGTATCGGCTGCCCGAGCCAAATTTTTACCCGCTGATTTTCAAAATACGTGTAGGCCACAGGATCTGGATTTAAGCCGCGAATTTGCTGATCTAACGCAGCGGCTGATTTAGTAAAATCGAGTTTTTCCTGGTCTGCTGTCAGATTATAAGCAAAGGTCGCTTCAGCAGGATCTTGGGGCTTTCCAGTGATCGTCTGGGCTTCAATTTTAGGCAAAGTGGCTAATAAAAGATCTCGACCCACAAGACTTAATTTGTCAAATAAGGTCCCCGAAGTTTCATCTGGTGCAATGGCCACTGCTTGTTGGGCCAGCATGTCACCGGCGTCCATTTTTTTAGCCATATACATAATTGTAATCCCGGTTTCCGGTTCACCGTTAATAATTGACATTTGAATCGGTGCCCCACCCCGATATTTCGGTAATAAAGAACCGTGTACATTCACTGCTGCCAGTTTGGCCGCATTTAAAACGGACATTGGCAAAAATTGGCCAAAAGCTGCTGTAATAATAAAATCTGGTGCAATGGCTTTGATTTCATCCGCTTCAGGACTGCCCCCCATTTTACTAGGCTGCAGTACTGGTAAATTTTTTGTTTGGGCAAAAACTTTTACTGGAGAAGGTGTCAGTTTTCGTTTGCGGCCCACCGGTTTGTCCGGTTGCGTTACGACTGCTTTGACGTCATAGCCAGCCTCGATCAGCCCTTTTAAAACTACAACTGAAAAATCTGGGGTACCCATAAAAATAACAGAAGTCATTGTTTTACCTCTTCCTACATAAATTGTAATGGTTCTCGATCAATGGCGATATAAAGCTGCTTAGAAAATGAACGCTGCGTTGTCTGCAAAATATCCGCCAATAACGGCGCCAGTTTTGGTTCTGATTTATATTTCACAATAATTTGGTAGTAATAGCGATTTTTGATCCGCGCAATTGCCCGGGGCGTCGGGCCTAAAACAATTGCTTTAGCCGACAATGCCGGCTGCAGCCGTTTTAACATCTGATAAGCCGCTTTAGCTGCCTGATTTTCTTCGGGATGACTACACGATATTTGCACTGTGAAATAATAAGGCGGGTAATTGCCTTGATGGCGAATATTCATTTCCGTTGCAAAGAAATGTTCATAATCATGCCGTTTTGCCAACTGAATCGCATAATGGTCTGGATTATAAGTTTGGACAAAAACTTCGCCTTTTTTGTCCCCACGCCCAGCGCGGCCAGCAACTTGCGTTAACAATTGAAAGGTCCGCTCACTTGCTCTAAAATCTGGCAAACCTAAGGCCGTATCGGCATTAATTACGCCAACTAAGGTGACATTGGGAAAATCTAGCCCCTTAGCAATCATTTGCGTGCCCAGCAGTATATCCGCATCCCCTTGGCCAAACTGCTTTAACAAGCGTTCATACGCCCCTTTACGACGGGTTGTATCCACATCCATCCGAATAATTTTTGCTTCCGGATACATATGTTGCAATTCTTGTTCAATTTTTTCAGTTCCCGTCCCAAAATAACGAATTTTGCGGCTTTGACAATTGGGACAAGTTTTAGGAATCGGTTCTTCATGTCCGCAGTAATGGCATTTCAAACTATGGCTGCTGACATGCAACGTTAATGAAATATCACAATTGGGACATTTCACCACATAACCGCAGTCTCGACACATAACAAATGACGAAAAGCCTCGACGGTTCAGCATCAACACACTTTGTTCTTTTTTAGCCAGCCGTAAAGTAATGGCATCGGCCAACGACCTTGAGAAATCTAAATTGCGATTCTGCTGAATATTTTCCCGCATGTCCACAATGTGCACTTCTGGTAACGGGGCTTGATTTACCCGCTTTGGTAAACGCAATAGTTGATAAACCCCTTTTTGTGCCCGGGCTCTAGATTCCAACGACGGGGTGGCACTGCCCAAAACGACTGGACAATGATAATAAGCCGCCCGGTGAATGGCCACATCCCGAGCGTGATAACGAGGGGTGTCTTCTTGCTTATAACTAGATTCATGTTCCTCATCCATGATGATTAACCCGATATTTTCTAAAGGTGCAAAAACCGCTGACCGCGCACCGACAACAACTTTCGCTTCGCCAGCCTTAATGCGCCGCCACTCATCATATTTCTCGCCTTCCGATAAGCCGCTGTGCAAAACAGCTACTTGATCGCCAAAACGTTGATAAACCCGCTGAACCATTTGCGGGGTCAACGCAATTTCAGGCACAAGCATTAAAGCGGTCCGCTGATGAGTTAACACATTGGCCATTGTCTGTAAATAAACTTCTGTTTTACCGCTACCAGTAACGCCCTCCAATAAAAAGACTTGCTGCTTTTCAGCGGTACTCGCCGCGTCAATGGCAGCCACAGCTTTGGCTTGATCTGGTAAAAGGACTTGTTTTGCTTGAATTTCAGTTTGGGCTGGTAAAACCCGACGTTTCACCTCAACGGCTTCAATCGTGATCAAGTCATGTTTTTCAGCCGTTTTAAGCACACTGGCTGAAAAATCAGCTTGTAGCGTTTTTGTAAAAATAACCTTTGTTTTGGCAGTTTGCGTCGCTAAATATTGTAACAATGCCTTTTGCCGCTGTAACTTCTTAGGCAGTGTTGCTGCTTGCTGTGTATACTGGGCTGCCGTTTTATTTAAGATGACCGCCTGTCTTGTTTTAATCCGAGCTTTATTATGCACTTGGTATTCAAACCGAACGGCCCCACTATTTTTTAAGCGCACTAAAGTCGTCAATTGCGCATTGGTCAATTGATTATCGACAGTCAGTGCTTTTTTGTCATGAAATAACGCCGCTGCTTCTGGTGCATCAGGCGTCACTAAATAAGCAATTTTTTCATAGTCACCGCGCATCACACCGGGCAAAATTGTTTGTAAACAGGTAATTTGAAAAGCATACGTTGTCTGGGCCAGCCAACTGGATAAATCCAGCAATTCCGGACTTAAGATCGGTTCTAAATCAACCACATCTTTAATTGCCTTTAGACCAGTGGGCGCTTTTGCCAGCGTTTTAAGGTTGATGACAAAACCTTGCAGTGTTCGATCGCCCTTGCCAAAGCCCACGAGAACCCGCATCCCCGGTTGAACCACCGTTGCCAATGCCATTGGAATTTCATAATCAAATGGTTTATTGGTTTGCATAGCCGGTACATCGACAATGACTTCAGCAATATTGAACATTATTTCACCTCAAGTTAAATTCGTGTTGCAATCAATTCAATCAATTTTTGAGCCAGTACTGTTTTTGGCGCTTTAGGCAGTACGACTTTCGCTTCATCGGCACTAATCACAACAACTGCGTTTTCATCGCTGTTAAAGCCAATGCCAGCTTGACTGACATCATTAGCAATGACCATATCGGCATTTTTAGCTTTTAATTTTGTTTGCGCAAAAGCTTCAAGTTCCGTAGTTTCTGCTGCAAAGCCAACTAAAAATTGATTTTGTTTTTGTTGTCCTAACGTCGCTAAAATATCTGGATTTTTTACTAATGTAATTTTTTCTAAACTTTCAGCAGAATCTTTTTTGATTTTATGATCAAAAGTTTCTTCTGGCCGATAGTCCGCCACAGCCGCCGCCATAATCACAACATCCGTTTTAGCAAATTCCGCTTCAACTGCTGTCTGCATTTCTTTAGCTGTCGTTACAGGAACCAATTTCACGCCATTGGGTTTTGGTTGATGACTATTGGCGCTGATTAAAGTCACATGGGCACCGGCATAGGCTGCGGCCTGTGCTAAAGCATAGCCCATCTTACCTGAAGAATTGTTGCCGATGTAACGGACAGGGTCGATGGCTTCGCGTGTCCCGCCAGCGGTGATCACCACATTTTTATTTTTCAAGTTAGATTCACTTAGCCGACAACTTTCCAACAAAGTGATTTTATCAAAAATTTCATCTGGTTCAGGCATGCGGCCGTCACCGGCATAACCTTCTGCTAACAACCCATAAGCTGGCGTGAGAATTGCAACACCATCGGATGCCAACTGGGTTAAATTGCGTTGTGTTGCCGGATTATGTAACATTTTGCTATTCATTGCTGGGACTAAATATTTAGGACAGTCCATCGCAATTAACGTAGACGTCACTAAATCATCGGCGATACCATTGGCCATTTTACCAACAATATTTGCGGTTGCTGGTGCAATAATGGCCATATCGGCCCAATCCGCTAATTTAATATGTACTGGAGATGGATTGAGGTCGTCATTAAACATTTGCGTATAAGTATGTTCATGGATCAATGATTCAAAAACTAATGGTGTGACAAATTCTTTAGCATGCTCTGTCAAAACAACCCGCACATTTGCCCCATCTTTTTGGAAACGCCGCATTAACATCGGAATTTTGTAAGCCGCAATCCCACCACTAATAAAAATCACAATATTTCTGTTTTCAAACATCATAAATACCTCCTAATTTTTTTATAAAATATAAAAAAACTCTTCACCAAATAAATTAATCTTGGGAAGAGCCTTAAACTATTAATTAGATGAATCGTGTTTAGCTTCGCTGTCTAAGCGCTCAGCCTCTTTTTCCATCAAAATTGATTTTGGATCAATAATAACTTTACCATCCGCAATTTCTTCCATGGCTTGGCCAACTGTCTTTGGTGATTTATAATCTGACAACATTTTAACATCGCCAGCTTCTAATTCATGGGCACGTTTTGCTGCTAACACCGCCAAAGAATAACGCGAATCAACTTTGTCTAATAACTTGTCGATTGACGGATATGAAATCATCTATCTAACAACTCCTATCATTTTTTTGTACGTATCAATCACTCGAGGCACCCGTAAATGCTCGCTCTCAATAATTTTTTCAATACGATGAACCGCTAGTCCTACTTTATCATTTACCACGGCATAATCATAGTTTTGCATCATTTTTATTTCACCGCGGGCTTTTTCCAACCTTTTTTCAATAGTTGCTTCATCATCTGTGCCCCGCTTAACAATTCGGTCTCTAAGGCTGACCAAATCTGGTGGGGTTAGAAAAATGAAAACACCATCGGGACATTTCTCGCGAACTTGCATAGCACCATTGACTTCAATCTCTAAAAAGACATCCGTGCCTGAAGCTAATGTTTCGTTCACGTATCTTAAAGGCGTCCCATAATAATTATCAACATATTTGGCATATTCTAACATGCCATCATTTGCTATTTCTGATTCAAATTCTGCTTTTGTTCTAAAATAATAGTCTACCCCGTCCACTTCACCGGGCCGCATTTGCCGGGTGGTCATTGAAACAGAATATTTAAAGTTTTGTGCCTTATCTTGTAACATCGCCTGTCGAACAGTACCCTTACCTACTCCGGAAGGCCCAGAAAGGACGATTAGCATGCCGCGCTTTGACATTCTTTTACTGGCTCCTTTTTTTGTTTATTAAAACTATTTTGCACTTTTTCCGATTAATTTTCAAGAAAATTAAAAGAGTTCATTACATTTCATTTAAAATATTTTTTAAATTGGTCAATTCTTCATTGCTAAGGGTGATCCCTTTACCCATCTTTTCATGATCTTTGGACCAATCTCTTAAATCAAATTTAGGGGCGCGCTGGTTCCAAGAAACAAGGTTTAGTTCTTTCTGCCAGCCAGATTCATTTTCAGATAAAACCCCAATGTGTTCCATGATTTCATACTCAATTTTAGCCATCTTTAAAACTCCTTAAAGAACTTAATAAAATTTTTAATTGATTTTTAGAACGTGCGTTCATATAATAGAATCATAGTCAAACAAATGTTCGGAGGCCAATTATGGAAGCTAAAAAAATATTTTTACATTCAATTAGAGAAATTACCGCCAATTTAATGACCACTTATGAAAGACTAATGGATGACGAATCAACCTATTCAGCACCATCTACTTTATTAAATAAACAAATGCCAATTGCACAATTAGACTGCTTTATCAAACAAGCACAAGCTCGGAAATATACCATTCGCTTACAAACTAAGCAGCAACAAACATTAGTCGGGCGTATTGTCGAAATCACAGATCAGCAACAACTTATTTTAACCAATCGTAATCACCATCAAAATGCTTTATTGCCCCTCAATAGTGTGCAAGCCATTCAACGTCAATAATTTAATTTATCAAAAGTCAGATTAAAAATTAATTTTGAGCTGGCTTTTTTATCGTTAATTCACCTAATATTTGGCACCGTTACGGTCAGCCCCCTTGTTCATTTAAGCGCACCAGTCGTTTATTCATTCTTAAATAAGCAAGAAAATGAAAAATAATACTTGCTACTAATAAAAAGGCCCCCAGCCAAACGGACCAAAAAGTGGCTAAGATGGCTAAGCTATACATAATGACACTGCGTACTGGATCAAATTTAATGGCGGTGTAAAAAGAGGCCGCCCCAGGATTACTTTTTAATTCTGGATGACGGTGTAAATAAAGATAGACGAAAAAGAAAGTTGCCGAAATGAATAAGGCCACTAGATCATATGCCACGAAAGCCGTTTGCATATCCTGTCGATTACGACTAGTTAAAGCCGTCGCCACCAAAGATATGGGATAGTCCAATAAGGTAATGCTAAATAACATCAGTAAATTTAATAAGTTGATGTTACGATCAATTTGCCGCAGCAGACTGAAATAGTCATGGTGGAACAGCCATAATGTGCCCACATAAAAATACGAGAGACCATACGCCAAAAGCAACGGCCATTGTCCCAATAATCCGGTTAATAGGTGGCCTTCCTGGTAATTCGGGATATGAAATTCTAAGACCAAAATCGTAATTAAAATTGCAAAAATACCATCACTAAATGCTTGGAATCGTTCGAGCTTCATTGACATCCCTCCCAATAATTTCATTAGAATAGCACAATTTATCAACAATTACGAGTGGCTCGTAAAAATAAATTGTTATTTGAAATTAAAGTTCAACCGCCAATTTAGTTTTTTAATTGTGTCAGCTGTTCTTTTTCCACATCAGCTAACCGCAATAACTCATGGGCATGTTCTAAAGACAACGCCGTTATTTCAGTGCCGGCGATCATCCGAGCGATCTCTTCAACCCGCTCTTTGGCTACCAATGGCGTTACCGAAGTTGTGGTGCGATTGGCTTGAACCTGTTTTTGAATCAGCAGCTGAAAATCCGCCATAGCCGCAACTTGCGGTAGGTGGGTAATACATAATACTTGCGAGCTTTGACCAATAATTTCAATTTTGTTGGCAATCGCTTGAGCGACCCGGCCGCTGACGCCTGTATCAACCTCATCAAAAATTATACTGGTGACCCCTTCATTACGGGAAAAAATCGTTTTTATAGCTAACATAATTCGTGATAATTCCCCACCAGACGCAATTTTAGCCAGTGGCTTACTGGTTTCACCAGGATTGGTTTGTATATAAAATTCAACGCTATCTTGTCCCGTTTCCATGAAATGTGGTGTTTGGTCAGCGTCTAGAAAAACAACTGAAAATTTAGCCTTATCCATGTACAAATCTGCCAATTCTTGCTGTACGGCACTTGTTAATGCTAGGCCTGCTTGGTGGCGAACCTTGGAAAGTTTTGCTGCGGTTTTAGTCACTGCGGCTTTTGCTGTGGTGACTTGTTGTGTTAGCTCATCATTATCGGCGTCAATGTTTTCCATTTCGTCCAATTCTTTTTTGATCTTATCATAATATTTCAAAACCGCCGCGATATCTTGACCATACTTATGTTTTAATTCCGTCAAAGTTTCCAAACGCTTCTCAATCGAATCCAGACGACCCTCATCCCAAGATAGACTGTCTAACTGCCGCGAAATTTCACTGGCCGCATCTTGCAGCTCATAAAAAGCACTGTCTATACTTTCGGACAAAGCTCCATAAGCTGGGTCTAGAGCCGCAATATCTTGCATCGCGGACATGGCCACGCCTAAACGGTCAATTGTATTTTGTTCATCCCCATTTAAAGCTTGATAGCTACTGGCCAAACTTTCATTAATCCGCTGAAAATTTTCCAGCCGATCCCGTTCTGTGATAAGCTGATCTTCTTCATTTAATTGCAAATTCGCTGCTTCAATTTCAGAGGTTTGAAATTTCAAGATATCTAATCGTTGGGCCCATTCTTGCTCATGTTCTTGACGTTTTTTTAAAGTTTGACGTAATTTTTTATACTGCGCATATTGTGTTTGATATGTTTTAAGAACGGGTTTAATTTTTTTCTGGGCGAAATGATCCAATAAGCCTAGATGTTTTTCTGGATACATCAACTCTTGATGTTCATTTTGGCCATGAATATCCACCAGCATTTCACCGATATGCTTCAAAATAGTTGTATTCACTAAATGACCATTAATCCGACAGCTGCTGCGGCCATTTTGATTAATGTCGCGTTGCACTAAGATAGTGTCATCTTCTTGAGGGATGCCATAAGTTTCCAACCGTGCCTTAATTGCCGTGACATCATCCACAACAAATAAACCTTCTAAGGTACATTTCTTTGCACCAGTTCGAATAAAATCCGCTGAGCCACGACCGCCGGCTAATAAACCGACTGCATCAATAATAATGGATTTTCCGGCACCGGTTTCCCCAGTCAAAACAGTCATACCACGATTAAAATCAATCGTTAATGTTTCAATGATTGCAAAGTCATGAATTACTAATTCTTGCAACATTTATTCTCTCACCTTTTTCAAAGCATCCCTAGCGTTTAATTTTTACATCTTTTAAACCACGATTAACCCTTCAGTGACAATCTATAAAAATCTGATTAAAAAAAGAAACTGGGTCCAAAAGCCTAAGCCTTGTCTCAGTACCTTTTTAATAAATAAATCTCTAAAATTTTAAATGAAAGTTATTTGATCAGATTTAAAATTTTCTTCTGCAGCGCTTCTGCACTGGTTTCATTTTTAGCCACAATAAAAATCGAATCATCATCACCAATATTTCCAAATAATTCTGAAAAATGCATTTGATAAATTAAGCTGGAAATTGCAGCAGCACTGCCCGGTAATGTTTTTAAAAATAATAATTCATGCTGCCGAGTTAATGATACAAAAGCATCTTTTAAGGAACGACTGAGTTTTTTATCCACGTCCATCTGTCGTTCAACCGGTAGACTGTAGCGGTAGCCACCATGACTTGCTGGGACTTTAATCAATTCCATCGCTTTGATATCCCGAGAAATCGTTGCTTGAGTCACATCAAAACCTTTGTCATTTAGCAGCCGGACAAAGTCTTGCTGGCGCTGCACTTCATGTTCTCGGATCAATTGCTTGATTAAATGTTGTCGCTCGGCTCTATTCATTGCTATCACCTACTACTTACTAATTAATATATGCATATTATATCATTAATTTGGGCACAACATGATTTAAAACGAAATTTTATTCACTTTTTGTATGCTTATTCAATTCTTCATTAGTTCGATTTAACAAAGCCTCAATATCCACACCTTCCGCAATTGTCCCCGGCTCAGTGACCCGATTGCGCAGCCAAATTAAAAATTCAATGTTACCGCTGCCGCCCTTAATCGGCGAAAAATCTAAGCCTAAGACATCATAATGATGCGCCGCTGCAAACTGAACAATCATCTCTAAAACTTGACGGTGCACCTTAGGATCGCGGACAATACCGTGCTTGCCAACATTTTCTGGACCAGCTTCAAATTGCGGCTTAATCAAAGCCACTAAATCATGATCCGGTTTTAAAATCGCTGCAAGTGGCGGTAAAATCAACTTTAATGAAATAAATGACACATCCGTCACTGCAAAATCTGGTAAACCTTGTGTAAAATCTTCAGGCTTGCTATAACGGAAATTTACCCGCTCCATCACGGCAACTTTGGGATGTTCCCGTAGTTTCCAAGCCAATTGGTTATAGCCCACATCTAGGGCATAAACTAATTTGGCACCGTTGCGCAAAGAGACATCCGTAAAGCCCCCCGTAGAAGAACCGATATCCAGCACCACTTTGTCAGTAACATCAATCTTAAATACTTTTAAAGCCTTCGCCAATTTTAAACCGCCGCGACTGACATAAGGTATCTTGCGGCCTTTGAGCTGCAACTGGGTATCTCCAGGAATTTTGACCCCTGGTTTATCTAAGCGTTGATTGTTTTGATCATATATTTCTCCGGCCATCACCGACCGTTTTGCCTGTTCACGGGAATCAAACAACCCTTGGGCAACTGCTAAAACATCTACACGTTCTTTTTTCATCGCACCTGCCTGAAATATTCAAAATAACTATCTAACAACGTTAAATCCGGTCCTGAAATGCTATTTAAAGCGGTTTTAGCTTTAGTTAACGTTTGTGTCAAATACGCTTTGGCCGCCTCAAGTCCTAACATCGTTGCAAAAGTGGCTTTCTTTTCAGCGGTGTCTTGACCGCTTTCAAAATCACTGATGTCATCAGCAATTTGAAAAGCCAAACCAAAATTGCGGGCAAAAACCGTTAAAGCTTCGTATTGCTGGGCATCTACTTTGGCGATCGTTGCCCCCATCAAAATAGCACTTTGCAATAACGCAGCTGTTTTTTGCAATTCCATTGTTTCTAAAGTGGTTAAATCAATCTTTTCACCGGTTGTTGTAATGTCGGTGTATTGACCCGCGACCATCTGGCTTGGGCCAGCAGCTTGGCTCAATAAAGCAACCAGCTTAATCCGAATCGCTGCATCAAATTCACTGCGGCTCAGCCATTCAAAAGCCACCGTCAACAGCCCGTCCCCGGCTAAAATAGCTTGGGCTTCACCGAATTTTTTATGATTTGCTAATTGCCCCCGACGATAATCATCATTATCCATAGCTGGTAAGTCATCATGAATTAACGAATAAGTATGCACTAATTCTAAAGCAGCTGCCGGTAAATAGCTTGCTTTTGTAAGCGTTCCAAAACTAGCCACCGTGCTCAATAGTAATAATGGTCGCAAGCGTTTGCCACCAACACCGATAGAATATTGCATCGCTGTTTTCAACGTCGGATGTGACACCGTCTGTCCCATAGTCTGTTCAATTGTCTGCTCTAATGTGGGTAAAACCTGCTTGGCGAAGTCTTGATAATTAAGCATCATGGTCTACCGTATTTTCCGTATGTTCAGGGGATTCAAAATCAACGATTTCACCGTTATCGGTCATGACTTTAGTCAGCGTTTCTTGAACGCTAGTCAATGTCTGTTCCAAAGTTTGACTGAGCTTTACCCCAGTTTGAAATTGCGCTAATGCCTCTTCTAACGGCACATCGCCTTGTTCCAAGTTGGCAACAATTTTTTCTAACTGTGCTAAATTTTCTTCAAATGTTGGTTTTTTAGTCATTATCTTCCATCCTCTTGATTTGTGTGACTTGTGCCTTTAAAGTACCGTCTTTTAAGTGAACTTCAATTGTATCTTTGGGCTGAACTTTTGTTACAGTAGTCACAATTTCTTGAGCGACTGTTGTATAGCTGTAACCCCGACCTAAAATTTTTAAAGGGCTTAAATGATCTAAACCTTGAATTTGCGTCTGCACTTGTAGCTGGCGTTGCTGCAAGTACCGCTGAAATTGCTTATACAGGTTGGTTTCACTTTGCTGTAACGCTTTTTTCTGTGTCAAAATCTGCTGATCTAAATGTAATAGCTGTAAGCGTTGGCTTAAATTAGCTACTTTTTGCTGTTGCTGCTGAACTTGTGCAGCTGTTAATTTGATTAAATTATTTTTTGCCAGATCCAAGCGCTGACTGTAATTTTCGTACAATCGTTGCGGCTGCTGCAGCACGTAACTCTGGGTTAGGCGCTGCACATGCTGTTGCTGGCTGATAAGCTGCCGTTTTAAGACTTGTATCAATCGCAAGCGCAGTTTTTGAATATTGAGTAATTCATCTTCTAAAACTGGGGTTGCCAATTCAGCTGCAGCTGTTGGCGTTGCCGCGCGCACGTCAGCTGCCAGATCGCTCAGTGTTGTGTCTGTTTCATGACCGACAGACGAAATAATCGGAATTGCACTGTTAGCAATTTCACGAACAACAGCTTCTTCATTAAAAGGCCAGAGATCTTCCAATGATCCACCACCGCGGCCGATAATAATCGTATCAAATCCACCAAGCAGTTTAATTTCTTTTAACCGGGCTACTAGACTGTCCTTAGCTTGATCCCCTTGAACAACTGCCGGGAATAAAACCAATTCCACAATGGGGTAGCGCCGTTTAACCGTCGTCATGATATCTCGAATCACGGCGCCGCTGGGACTGGTTACAACTGCAATCCGCTTAGGAAAACGGCTTAAAGGCCGTTTTTCTTGCGAAAAAAGACCTTCTTTTGCTAATTTTTCTTTTAATTGCTCGTAGGCTAAATACAAGGCCCCTAAGCCATCAGGCATGATTTGTTTCACGTAAATTTGGTAGTTACCTGTTGGTTCATAAACAGAAATTCGGCCGGTAATTAAGACTTGCATGCCAGTTTCCAATTCAAATTTAACTTTTTCAAAATCAGATTTAAACATCACCGCATCAATTTTTGCATGGGCATCTTTTAAACTGAAATACTGATGTCCAGGCCGCAGCCGAAAATTAGAAATCTCACCCTTTAAAAAAATTTGATCTAAGTAAGGATCCACTTCAAATTTGCGTTTGATATATTGGGTTAACGCTGTGACGGTTAAATACTTATCGCTTGTTTCCTGTGTCATTGAGTGCCCTTCTTTTGGCGATATTAATGGTTTGCTGCATCAACATTGTAATGGTCATTGGGCCAACACCACCAGGAACGGGGGTAATCAAACTGGCTTTATCAAAGCAATCTTCATAGTCCACATCGCCGGTTAATTTATTATTAATATCCCGATTCATACCAACATCTATCACAACAGCGCCGGCTTTAATATCTTTCGCCTTAATGTATTCACTTCTACCAATGGCAACGACTAAAATATCGGCTTGCTGTGTAATTTCTTGTAAATTTTTAGTTTGTGAATGCACGATAGTTACTGTGGCATTGGCATTAAGCAACATTGCAGCCATTGGTCGACCAACGATTGTACTGCGGCCAATAATGACGGCATTTTTCCCAGTAGGATCAACGTTATAAAATTCAAGCATCTTCATGATGCCAAACGGCGTACTCGGCACAATTTCAGCCCGGTTGCTCCAAAGTTTGCCCACATTCACTGGATGAAAGCCATCCACATCTTTTTCAGGTGTAATACTATCCAAAACAGCTTCCGCATTAATATGACTTGGTAAAGGCAGCTGCACTAAAATACCATCAATTTTTGGATCATGATTTAATAAGCTGATTCGTTCCAATAATTCTAACTGCGTTGTTTCAGTAGACAAACGAATCACAATTGAATTAATGCCAATTTTTTCTGCTTTACGGTGTTTATTACGTACATAAATTTGACTGGCATCATCTTCACCGACAATAATCACTGCTAATCCCGGTACAATGCCATTTTCTTTAAGTGCTTGAACATCCCCAGCCATTTGCGTAATGCAATGTTGTGATAGGGCCTTACCATCTATTATTTTAGCCACGTTTTAATCCTCCAGAATAATTGATATGTCCTTTAGTATACCAACAAAGCCAGCTTAGCGCCTAGACTTTAGTTTGTAAAAAACATTCGTTAAAAATTACGCAAAAAAACTCAAAAGCAATCAACGTTGCTAAAAAAATAAGAGGCTCGTCGACAAATAAAATTGTCATAGCCTCCTTTTTTAATCATTTATTGAATCTTTTGTATCGACATAATTGGATAAGACACCGTTAATAAACTTACGGGAGGTATCATCTCCAAAATCTTTGGCCAATTCAATCGCTTCATTAATCGCCACTGGATTAGGCAGCTGGGTTTCTTCTAAAATTTCAAATAACCCTAACCGTAAAATTGTCAAATCCGTACGGTTTAAACGTTCTAACCGCCAGCCATTTTTTAAGTTAACTCTAATTTTTTCATCCAGTTCCGTCTTATGGGCTAGGACACCTGTCACCAAAGCGGTTAAATAAGGTGGAATCTCTAAAGGGGCCAACTCATCATCTTTAATATGTTGCACAATGACCCAGACCTTTTCGATAGCTTCTTTAGCATCCACGTCTGTCCCATCGGCGACCATGAACAAAACTTGAAAGGCAACTTTTCGAATATTATGTTGGTTTACTTCCATTAATCTTGAGCTCCATCTTCTGTAAGTGTTGCATCGGCAGCTGTATCTTCAGCTTCATCATCGTTATCGTTAAACAACGTACTTGGATCTAATTTTTGTGCTTCTTTTTCTGGAATTAAGCCAACGACGTGAATGTTGATCTCATCTACTTTTAAATCTGTCATATAAAGTAGTTGTTCTTTTAAAGCTTGCTGCAATGCCACTGCAACTTTAGGAACGGAAACGCCATAATTTAAATAGGCATAAATATCAACAATTAAACGACCATCTGAAATCTTAATCGTCACGCCTTTACCGCGATTGACTCGGCCGAATAATTCATTAATATTGTTGGTTAATGTGCCCCGCATTTCATAAACGCCATCAATTTGACTAGCTGCGATTCCTAAAATGATTTCTAAGACCTCTGGTGCAATCTCAATGCGTCCTCGACCGTCTTCTTGAGCCTGCACAATAATATTTGTATTTTCAGTCATCATTAAACTCCAATCTAGATCTTAATTGATCAGCTTTTCCTGTATTGTAGTCTTTATATTATAACATTTTCAACAAAACAATGCAGTTTAATCATAGCAAGCCAACCGCTATGATTGCAAGCTTTCTCAACAAAAAAGTCGATAAAATTAGCCTATTTTCGTATAAAAAAAGAGTTTGACACGAATTGGTCAAACTCCAAAAATTTATTAATCAGCTACTGGGTAAACTGAAACTTTCTTTTTATCTTTGCCAAGACGTTCGAAACGTACGATACCTTCAGCAGTTGCGAATAAAGTATCGTCACCACCACGGCTTACATTAGTGCCGGGATGAATTTTAGTACCACGTTGACGGAAGATAATAGAACCAGCAGTTACACGTTGACCATCTGCTGCTTTAGCGCCTAAACGACGACCAGCAGAGTCACGACCGTTAGCAGTAGAACCGCCACCTTTATGATGGGCGAAGAATTGTAAATTCATTTCTAACATAAGTTTCACCTCCAAAAAATTAATTTTCTGAATTATTGCGATTCACAATAATATAATCTTTATATTTAGTTTCAATACTTTGCAACGTTCCCAACAAATTCTCTAACAGAATTTGGCAGATTAACATTTTATCTTTGTCAATCTTCAAGGGGACGGCAACTTCAAGTAGACCACCGTTTTGCTCATCAGCGGTAATAATCGGTTCAATTCCCGCTAAATTCTCAAGACTATTAGTAGTCCCAATCGCAGTTGCAGATACTGCTGCACAGACAATATCTTGCCCATATTCACCAGCATCCGCATGTCCTGTAATGCGAAAACGTTCGATGTTACCATCACTGTTTCTAAAGAAATGCGCACTTATCATAATTAAACACTCTTCTTTAACAAAACTTTCGGTTAGTCAATCACAAAACGCGCTTAATTAAGCGTTGATCTTGTCAATAACAACTTTCGTGTATGGTTGACGATGACCCTTCTTTTGATGACTGTGTTTTTTAGGTTTGTATTTGAAAGTGACAACTTTCTTTTCCTTACCTTGTTTTTCAACAGTCCCTGTAACAGTGGCACCTTCTACAACAGGTGTGCCAATTTTAGTTTCATCACCGCTTACTAAGATTACTTGATCAAAAGAAACCTTTTCACCAGCTTCAACAGGTAATTTTTCAATATAGATTGGTTGACCTTCTTCAACCTTATATTGTTTACCACCAGTTTCAATAATTGCGTACATTCTTTTGCACCTCCTACTTTTTCTTAGACTCGCCGTCATAGGCGCTATGCTTTAACCTATTCCGAGCGGTTGCAGATGTGGCGTGCACAAATACAACTCGTTTAATATATCAAATTCTTTTATATTAGTCAAATAATTCTTGGCGTACCTCAAACACACCGATTACCTTTTATCTTTTTCATCAAAAATATCATAATGGACCATCGAATTTAAATCATAGCGTTGATCTTGACTATCGGTTAGTACCCCCCGCCGATCTCTAAGTTGTGCTGCCAGCGTATCTCGGGGCCCATAATTACCATTTTCGATCTTTACTGGGACTTCTAAAACCCGGCCATCTGCAAATTCCACATAAAAATAAATATAATGGCTAATAACTGGTTTCTTTTTTCGTCGCCTCAATTTCTTTTTCATAATAACACCGCCTCAAATTGTACCGCCTGATGCCTTATATATAAATATAACAGTTTTATTTTCAAGATAAAATCAATTTTCCTCAAATTTCTTGATATAATTTAAGGTGAGAATCTATTTTAGGAGTAAACCATGGCCCAAACAAGACGACAACGTTATCAAAAGAAAAGACCCTTTTATAAAAAAAATAAATTTTGGCTGTTCGTTTTAATCTTTCTGCTGGCTTTAGGCTTTGGCAGCAATTATTTGCTGCAGCAAAATACAGCGGGTCAAAAGTCATCAGCCGCTAAAAGGGAATCCCAAATTATTTCTAAAACCGCTAAGAAATCCAAACTTGCTAAAAGTAAAGCGCAATTCAAAAAAGATACTTTTGAAACAAAACAATTCAAATTAAGTTTAATCAGTGGTAAAATCACTGCTGACAAAGCAGGCAATCCTGTTTTATGGCTAGACTATCGTTTTAAAAATCAAAGTGATCAAAAGCTTAAAGCACAAACGGTGTGGCAGACAAATGCCAAACTTTATCAAAATCAAACACGTCTAAGCTCCACGGACCAGCTTATTTCAACTTTACCAACGAGTGATCAAACGGAAATTGACCAAACGTCTAAATGGACCCCTGCTCAAGCCACAACCACCGGGGCCATTGCTTATAAGCTTGTCAATAAACAGGATATTGTTTTAAAGTTTATTGATCCAACGACGCAAACTGTTGTGGGCACAAAAAACTATAAATTAACAGAATAACCCCTGATATAACTGGACTTTTTAGAAATAAATAAAAAAAATTAGAAATTTCAGAATTTTAAACTATACATTTATTTTTCAACATGTTAAACTAAGTACGTCACTTTCCTCCCAAAAAAAGTGGCGAGCTCTGACTCCTACCCGATGGTCAGAGCTTTTTTTTCGTTTATTTTTAATAAATTAAAATTTATCATAACTTAGCTTAGAGGTTAATATAATGCAAACAACTGATTTAACCACTGGGGCGCCTCTGCGGAAGATCCTTTTATTCGCATTACCTTTAGTGGGTGGCGCTTTATTTCAACAGCTCTACAATTTTACAGATACTGTCATTGTTGGCCATTTGATTGGCATTGACGGTGTCGCCGCAGTAGGTACTTTTTATCCTTTAAATTTTTTAATCCTAGGTTTTATCCAAGGCGCTTGTATCGGTTTTAGCATCCCGCTTTCTCAACAAGTTGGCGCTAAAAATAAAGCAGCGGTCAATCGTTTTTTCACAAACGCTTGGTGGTTATGTCTTGGTCTAACGTTGCTACTAACCCCGCTCATGATTCTTTTGACCCCCAGCCTTTTAACGCACTTACATACCCCCGCCAATATTTTAGAAATGGCGATAAAATTTACAACTATTTCGTTTATTGGTATACCTGCAAATATTCTTTATAATTATGCCGCTGCCGCATTACGCGCCTTTGGAGATTCCGTCCATCCGTTATATTTTTTAATAATATCTTTAATCATTAATGTGGGCTTGGATTTGTTTTTCATTGCAAAATTACATATGGGTATTGCCGGCGCTGCTTGGGCCACTGTCATTAGTGAATTTATCGGTGGCCTATTAAATTTGAGCTTATTTCTAATTGGTCCACAACGTTTAAAATTGATTAAATCGGATTGGCAAATCAAAGCCCAATCCATTAAAGAATTATGTCGAATTGGATTGCCCATGGGCTTTGAATATGCTGTCTCCGCTATTGGCGCGCTAATTATGCAAACGGGTATTAATCGTTTGGGCTCCAATATTGTAGCCGCACAATCCGCCGCTGAAAAAATTCGGCAGCTATTTACCTTGCCCATGGAAAGTGTTGGTGCGGCAATGGCGACTTACCAAGCACAAAATTACGGTGCCCATAATCGGCAGCGTTTAAAACAAGGCGTTCTCAGTGGTGTCCTGATCCAAATCATTTATGCCTGCAGTGCTTTTTTAATCTTGATGCTTTCAAAACAATACTTACTCACTTTAGTTTTAGGTACGAATGTGACGCCTATTTTAAATAACGCCAATCGTTATATTTTAATTATTAGTTTATTTTTCCCAATCCATGGTTTCTTAATGATTTTCAGAAATACTTTACAAGGTTGGGGCTATAGTTTGCCCGCCATTTTTTCTGGATTTGGTGAATTAATCGGTCGAGCAGCTGGCGGCTTTTTAGCCATGGGGGCCCTGGGTTTCACCGCAATTTGCTTCGCGAATCCACTGGCCTGGGGGTTAGCGTTGATTTATTGTCTGATTATGACCCGTATTATTTATAAAAATAAATTACAACAGATGTTGTTATCTTGATAGGTGTATAAAAATAACATCTTATTTGATATTTTGTTTTAAAAAATGAACTGAATAACTTCCACAAAAAAGATAGAACGCTTATAATATTGGATGTGGGTAAAAGTTCATTAATTAAAATTTTATATGTACACAATGCGTGTCACAAATAAAGGCATTAATCTAATTTAATTTCTGCTTATAGTGAAAGGGGATGCAAGCAATAGTAATCTCTACGGGACCATTTCAAAAACAAAAATCGATAAGACAATCAGCGCTTTACGAATGTTAAGTGTGTGACGGGATATTTTAAAAAAGTCCTAATCCATTGCTATAACTGCTCTGTTTTGTATAGTAGATTTTTCAAACTGGCCTTTTTTTCTAATTTTTAAAAAAAACAAAAATCGCTGTAACCCTTAACATGTAAGGACTACAGCGATAATCAGTAGTTTTAGATTTCTTTAGAAACCTGTTAAAGTGTCACAGGTGAGACTTGAACTCACGACCTACGGTTTAGAAGACCGTTGCTCTATCCAGCTGAGCCACTGTGACATATGGTGCGACGCAACGTTTACTATTTTACACAAGGATACCCTTTTTTGTCAATTATTATTTTAATCTCGAGGTGTTTTATTTGAAATTATATCAATTTGCCCATTATGAAACGACTAATGACCAGCGATTGGCAGATTTAAGCAATATAAACTTACTGCCAGATAACTATAATAAAATTTCTGAAAATGATTTATTTAATTATTTTATCCAACATCTATTTCCAGAGCAGCTGACCACTACCGCGCTGTTGGAGGCCTTGGATCACATCTTAATTAATTCTGCAACAACGCTTAAAATTTTTTACCAAGCCACTACAAAGACATTAGAGGTTTCAGACTTCTACAATTTAACATTACAACTACTAGGCTTTGAAGTCGGCGTTGATTTTGAACTTGACCAAGGCCAAGATTATCTACAAAATTTAGAACTACCACTTTTAAAAAATATTGAGCGCATCGCTACTAAAGCTTCTATAGTTGAAGCCACTTATTACCTACTTACTTTAAGATGTAAAAACGGCCTTATTTTTTTAGACGAACTTGCTAACCGTGGCTTTTTTAATGATTTTTTCCAGGCTAAAGCACCGCGGTTCATCATTTTTAATGGCCGGCTACAGGCAACTTTTGATGCCACTAAGACACTGCGGGAAGTCGTCTACGTCAAAAGTGACTTGGACACCGATCAAGACGGCAAACCAGATTTATTGGAGACGACCATCTTCAGACCAAAAGCAACAGATGCCGGTTTAAGAACCCCGGTGTTATATACCGCAAATCCTTATTTCAAGGGCACAAATGATATGACTGCCAGTTTACATGATGTTCAAACAACCTTAGAAACAAAGCCGGTCTTAAAAACTAGTTTAGCAACTCTCCACCAACAAAGCCAAAATCAGCCTGTGGATCAATTGAAACCTACATCTGACACGATTCAAGAAACCACTCAAACAGCAGAAATCCAGTCTACTGAAGAAAATATTTACAGTTTAAACGATTACTTTTTAGCCCGAGGACTCGCCACAGTTTACGCTGGCGGCATTGGTACCAGAAACTCTGATGGCATTCGTACTTGTGGCTCACCTGCGGAAACTTATGCCGCAACAGCCGTTATTGAGTGGCTCCATGGTGATCGAATTGCCTATACAAATAAAACAGATCATATTGCCATTAAAGCTTGGTGGTGTAACGGTAATGTAGCGATGACTGGTAAATCTTACTTAGGTACATTAGCTACCGCTGCTGCAACCACGGGTGTACCGGGGCTAAAAACAATTATTAGTGAATCGGCGATTTCCAGTTGGTATGACTATTACCGTGACAATGGCCTCGTTGTTGCACCTGAAGCTTGCCAAGGTGAAGATGCGGATGTTTTGGCCATTGATACGTTCAGCCGATTAAAAGATGCCGCGGACTATCAAAAAATCAAACCTGTTTTTGAGCAATCTTTAGCAGCCTTACGGACCGGACAAGATCGAACAACTGGCAACTACAACGCTTTTTGGGATGCTCGAAATTATCGAAAAAATGTGGCCAACATTAAATGCCCTATTTTGATCGTCCATGGTTTAAATGATTGGAACGTTAAATTACGAAATCCTGGAAAACTCTGGGCCGCTCTAAAGGCTCAGCAGCTGCCAGCTAAGATCTTTTTACACCAGGGGCAACATGTCTACATGAATAATATTCGCTCCATTGATTTTAACGACATGGCTAATTTATGGCTGACAGATAAGTTGCTAAACTATCCTAACCATAGCGACACTATACTGCCTAATGTTTTAATTCAAGATAATGCACAAGCTGAAACTTGGCATCATTATCACGACTGGGGCAATGCTGAAAATCCCGTACGCCGCTTTGCTTTTTCTAAAAACGAATTGGTGACCAAACCATTGAGAACAGATAATGTTCAAACATTTGTTGACAACGGAACAAAAACATTTTTAGCCCGTAAAGATACAGAACAACAGTGGCTGCAACAAATTATGGCAGATACCTCCCCTTACCAGACCAATCGGCTGCAGTTTAAGACCCAACCCCTGTCCGCTGATTTGTATATCGACGGCGATATAACGCTTACCGCACAAATCGCCAGCAATGTGGCTCACGGCTTTTTAAGTGCCATGGTCATTGATTACGGCTCAAGCCGGCGACTACAGCCGAATCCGACAATCCTAGAACGGGACGGCCTTAAATTAGGCTATAATTGGCACACTGAGGACTTAAAGGAATTTCAGCTGTCTAACCGACCAACGCCTTATAAAATGATTACAAAAGGGCATATTAACTTACAAAATCGGCTAAATAGCTATGAGAACCAAGCCGTCACCCCCAATGCCTTCTATACTTTACATTTTGAATTGCAACCAACGCATTATCATTTGTTGGCCGGCCATCAGTTAGGTATTTTACTCTATGCCACCGACATGGGCATGACCATTCGCAGTACTGAAGCAATTACCTATCAAGTCGATTTAAACGCTTGTCAATTAGCTGTCCCTTATATTAAATAATACAAAAAAATCACACGATCACTAGTTTCGTCATCGTGTGATTTTTTTATTTTTAATTTAAATTAATAAAGTTCTAGATATTGGTCTCTTTCCCATTGTGAAACGGTTTGACGATAAGCAGACCATTCCAAGTCTTTAGAATCCACAAAACTACGATATAGATGTGGGCCTAAAGCGCCTTTGATAACCTCATCTTTGGCCAGTGATTTCAGAGCATTATGCAAAGTTGATGGTAAATCGGTAATCTTATTATCTTTACGTTCATCTTCGTTCATCCGATAGATGTTACGATCTACGGCAGCTACTGGTTCTTTACCTTGTGCTAAGCCGTCTAAGCCAGCGTTTAATACTGAAGCAATCGCCAAGTATGGATTAGCGGTTGGATCAACAGAACGCATTTCTAATCGTGTAGATAGGCCTCTAGATTGAGGGACTCGAATTAATGGTGACCGGTTACGACCAGACCATGCCACATAAACCGGCGCTTCAAATCCTGGGACTAACCGTTTATAGGAATTGACAGTTGGATTATTGATTGCTGTTAATGCCCGGGCATGTTCCAATAAGCCAGCTAAGAAATGATAAGCCGTTTCAGAAAGTTGATCCTCACTATGGCTATCAAAAAAAGCATTTGTTTTATCATCTTTGAATAGGGACATGTTGATATGCATCCCTGAACCGTTAATACCTTCCAAAGGTTTCGGCATAAAGGTCGCATGCAAACCATGTTGTCTTGCGATTGTTTTAACAACCAATTTAAAGGTTTGGATATTATCTGCAGCATCCAAGGCATCTGCATATTTAAAATCAATTTCATGTTGTCCTGGTGCAACTTCATGGTGTGATGCTTCTACTTCAAAGCCCATCTTTTCTAATTCCAAGACGATATCACGCCGGGTATTTTCACCTAAATCAATCGGTGCAAAATCAAAATAACCGCCCTTGTCATTCAAATCCAATGTTGGTTTGTTCTCATCGTCCAACTTAAATAAGAAAAACTCTGGTTCAGGGCCGATGTTAAAATCAGAAAAGCCTTGTGCCTTCATTGTTTCCAACACCCGTTGTAAGTTACTCCGTGGATCTCCAGGGAACGGTGTGCCATCTGGATTATAAATATCACAGATTAAGCGGGCAACTTTACCATGTTCTGAACCCCAAGGAAATACTAGAAAAGTAGATAAATCAGGATATAAAAGCATATCACTTTCTTCAATTCTAACAAAACCATCAATAGAGGAACCGTCGAACATAATTTTGTTTGCAAGTACTTTTTCTAATTGATCCACTGGAACTTCAACATTTTTGATAATACCATTGATATCCGTAAACATTAACCGTAAGAATTGAACATTTTCCTTAACAACAGTTTCACGGATTTCATCTGCAGTGATCGTTTTTCTGGCCATTAATATCTATCTCCTTTATGCACTTCATACAAAACGCCTAGAGTGATTTTTTATGAAAGAAACCAGGGATGTCAGGTCCTTCAAAACCACCTGTTTGTAGTAATTCTTCCCTTAAAATGCGCCGAACATCATCATCCGTAAGTTCATGGGACGCCCCCTGAATACTTGTTAATTTGGACTTACGTTTCTGCTCTTCAAAAGCATACCTGATACCAGCAATATTCATCCCATCAGCTAGATAATCTTTGATCTCCAATAATCGGTCAATATCGTTTAGTGAAAACATCCGTTGATTGCCCTCATTGCGATGGGGATGAATCAAGTCTTGATCCTCATAATAACGAATTTGCCGAGCGCTTAAATCGGTCAATTTCATGGCCGTACCAATTGGGAGAACTGCCAGCGTTCGCCGTAATTCTTTTTCCTTCATAATTAACCTCCTCTCTGTTACGAAACCTATCATACCAATTCAAGTTTTCTCTGTCAATAAAAAGTGTTAGGTTTTATGACATTAATTTAACCATTGTGTCACGAGATCCGAAACCTTGTCGTACCAAAGATCGTCTGCAAATGGATCGAACCAATTCACCGTTAATTGGTTTCTAAAATACGTTAATTGCCGTTTTGCAAAATGTCGAGAGTTCCGTTTAATCAATTCAATGGCCTCTGGTAATGTTATTTCATTATCAAAATACATAAAAAGCTCTTTATAGCCAATCCCCCGACTGGCTTGAGGGCTGGAATCCCGTCGATCATAGAGCCAGCGGGCTTCAGCTTCCAATCCTTGTTTTAAAAATTGATCCACGCGCTGATTAATTCGATCATAGAGTAATGCGCGATTTGTATTTAGACCAATTATTAAACAATCTAAATTTGGCTCATTTTGAGTCTGTTCTGAAAACAGCTGATCCGTCTCATTAATAACTTCCAACGCTCGAATAATTCGGCGTGGATTATGCACCGATATTTTAGCAGCACTATTAGGATCCAGCTGTTTTAAACGTTGCCAAGCAGCTTCAGGCCCTACTTCTTCATAATAGTCTGTCCACTTTTGTCTATTTTTAAGCGCAACATCTGAATCCAGATGATCGCCTAAATTCAAATTGGCGCTGAGGGCATTCAAATAAAAGCCTGTGCCACCGGCAATAATCGGTAGCACTTTTCGGTCTGTCATTGCCGTAATCAACTGATTGGCCTGTGTCTTAAAATCATAAACCGTGTAACGTTGTGTCACATCACAGTTATTAATTAAATAATGTGGTACCCCCGCCATTTCTTCAGGAGTTACTTTCGCCGTTCCAATATCTAAATGTCGATAAATCTGCATTGAATCCCCGGAGATGACCTCTCCGCCGAATTGTTTGGCCAGACGAATACTTAACGCGGTTTTACCAACTGCGGTCGGTCCAGCGATCATTAATACTTTAGATTTCATAATTTTTACCCCAATTAACGATAATAATGGTAAATTCTGTTAAAATAAGTGATAATAGACTATAAACATATAGGAGGTTTAGGATATGGCAAATAAATTTGTTTCTGGCGTCGTTGTTGGCGCCTTAGCAACCGTTGGTTCAATTTGCGGTGCAGTCCTGGCATTCAAAAAGACAGTTATCGAACCCGAAGAAGCATTTAACGAAAAGGTAGAAGAAAACCGTCGTAAGGCCAACCGCAAACAACATGCCGCACATCAAGGCTAATATGTTCCAAATTAATAGAGGCTAAGTCAAAACAGCTGTTTTGAACCTAGCCTCTATTTATTTTGCCATAGTCATTCAATCAATAGTTTGATTTCTTTTTCTTAGTTTTACCTTGCCAACTACGATAGCCATCATTTAACCAATTTACTTTTTCAAATCCGGCTTTACGAAGTTTTAAGGTTGCTCGGATACTAATATTTTGACCATCGTCATAAACATAGACTGGTAAATCTTTGCGTAATTCACCGATCCGCTGTTTTAAAGTGGTATAAGGCAAGCTACGAGCGCCTAAAATATGACCCGCATCAAAATCCTTTTTTTCACGGAGATCAATTAATTGTGCTTTACGCATCGTACTTTCAAAGTCAGCTTCTGAAAGACCTGCTTTTAATTGCTTCGCTCTTAGCCAATAGTATAACCAGTTACCACCAAAACCTAAAATAACCGCTAGTAAAACGATATTAATCATCCAAAAACCTGAAATTGCACCAAAAAACAAATATTCCGCCTCCAACACTTTTTATTACTTAGATGCCATTACATTTTTTGCCAGCCAAGCAGCTCCAATTACCCCAGCTTCATTACCTAGAGTTGCTAAGCGAACTTGCGTTGTTTCACGTACATTAGGAAAAACGTTTTCTTTGAAGACTTTTGTAACCCGTTGCAATAAGAAGTCTCCGGCTGCTGAAACGCCACCGCCAATAACGATATAGGCTGGATTCAATAAGTTAGCCACATTCGCTAAAGAAATCCCTAGATAATTAGTGACACGATCGACAACCATAATTGCCAATGGGTCGTTAACTTTGGCCAAATCAAATACAATTTTAGCAGAAATTTCGTCCCCGTCATCTAAGCTGCGTTTTAGTTGGGAATCGCCAGAATATTCTTCAGCCATATCCCGAGCAACCCGGACAATCCCAGTTGCGGACGCAATTGTTTCTAAACAACCGTGCTTACCGCAAGTACACAAATAACCGCCTGGTTGCGCTGTCATATGACCGATCTCACCACCAGAACCTGCGATACCGTGGATTAATTGACCGTTGGAAATTAAACCGCCACCAACACCGGTGCCCAAAGTGATAAAGGCAACTTCATCTTCGTTTTCACCAGCGCCTTTCCAGCGTTCACCTAATGCAGCCACATTGGCGTCATTATCAATCGTAAAGGCCATTCCTGTACCAGCTTCAATATCTCTTTTAACATATTGCAATGTTTTCCAATTTAAGTTAAAAGCACCGATAACTGTCCCTGCTTTTAAATCAACAGAGCCTGGAGAACCCATACCAATACCAGCAAATTGATCCGCTGTCATTTGATAAAGTTTTAAATGATGATTAATAGAGTCAATAATATCTGGTACAATATGTGCCCCATCATCTAAAATATTTGTGTCAATGCTCCAACGTTGTTGAACTTCACCGTTGTTCGTTAAAATTGCAAACTTAATTGTTGTCCCGCCTAGGTCAACACCAATAAGTTTTTTTTCAGCCATAAAAATAATTACTCCCTTCGATTTCTTAAAGTTGCTCGTCTGTTTTTGCTTGTTCATACCGATGTTCGCGTTTTAATACAAGAGCAGCCGTTTGAAAAACTTTATCTTCAATTAATCGTGCATCATGAATTCGGATCAATTCTTCATGCATCAATTCAATATCCCAAAGTCGCTTACCCAAATGTACAAAAATACCATAACCTTTTAAAAGTTGCTGAACATCATATAAAGTTCTAATGTTTTCATCCATTTAAACCAATCCAATACAAAACGATACTTAATAATAATACCAGAATAATCGCTAAAATTTGATAAATTTTTGAGATATTTCCGAAACGTTTGGGGACCCCTAGACAAAAGGCGATCAATACACCGCCAATAAAGCCACCAATATGGCCCCAAATATCAATATTATTAGCAAAAAGATCAAAAACTAAATTAACTAAGACTAATACGCCGAATTGCTTAGCTACAGTTTGGATAAAAGGATTGTGCTTAAAAGATAACCCTAGCATGATAAATGCGCCAAACAAGCCAAATAATGCGGTACTGGCCCCGGCAGAAACGCTGTTGTCGCTGCCAAAAGCAAAACTTGCTAAATTTCCAAAAATACCGCTAAGGATAAAAATTACTAAAAAGCGGGTATGACCAAAAATATGTTCAATTTGCGTGCCCACATAATAGATCATGACGCCGTTCACGGCAATATGCAAAAATCCAACATGTAAAAATATCGGTGTTATCAAACGCCACCAATCGCCTTGGGCCACTAAATAATTTACCTTGGCACCATAGCGTACTAAAACACTGATGTTTTGACTGCCACCACTAAATACTTCAAGGATAAACATCACAACTGCCAGACCTAACATTGTCCAAGTCATAAACGCGGTATTGTCTATCCGTCGAAGTCGATTTTGAATCATACTAAATCCCCTTTATCCATGCGCAATTAACAAATCTTCCACCGGTACATCTAACATAGAAACCGGCCACTGTGGCGCATCATAGAGCATTGGTGACAGCACCAATGCCGTTGTTTTAGGTTGATACCGATTTAAATACCGATCATAATAGCCCGCACCAAAGCCAATGCGATAATGGCCATCTTTTGAAAAGGCAATACCTGGAACGATTACTAAATCCGGTGGATCTAAACGGGCAGTTTCATCCATTTTAGGTTCCAAAATACCAAATGAACTCTTTTCTAAATCCGTTTCTTTTTCAGGATAAGGCAAAAATGTCATTTGATAATCCGGTAACGTTCTAGGTACATAAACCTTCTTACCTAAGTTTTGAATCGCTTTAATCAAAGGTTTTGTATTAAATTCAATGGCTTGTCCAATCACAATACCAATTGTTTCGGCATTTTGAAAACTCGCTAACTGGTAAAGCGCCTTAGTTAGCTGTGCTTCTTCTGTTACCTTTTGATCTGTCTTTGAAAATTCAACTAGTCGATCAATTTGCTGCTTACGAAAAGTGACTTTATCCATTAGGTACCCCCTAAGAAAGTTAAGACTATCATACCATGTTTACATTTAATAACCTAAGTTATTCCGTAATTTCATACCCTAATCCGAAGTGGTATCCGAACTATCTGTTGATCCAAAATAATCTTGAATCATTTCCTGGGCCATATTTAGATTATAATGGGCTGTTGCGGATTCAGATAAGTTAGGGAAAACAATGGCAACGGCAATTTCTGGATCACTGGATGGTGCATAACCTACAAAACTTGAGGTAATTGTACTCGTCAAACTGTCCCCGTCGCTATAAAAAGATTGGGCCGTCCCAGTTTTACCGGAAACAGACGGTGAAATATCCTTTAATGTATGGGCCGTCCCCCAAGCATTACTACCATGAACAACGTTATAAAATCCTTGTTTTACAACAGCAAGCTCTGAAGAAGTAAAACCGACTCTGTTCAAAACTGTTGGGCTTGTGTTGGTTACAGATTTATTGGCATTCCCATTGTTATCGCTGCTTTCAACGGATTCCACCAAATAAGGTTTCATTCGATAACCGCCGTTAGCAATGGTTGAAACATATTGTGCCATTTGAATTAACGTATAGGCGTCATAGTTCCCATAGGATAAATCCAGTGCTGAACCTACTTTTAACAGACCTGATTCATTTAATGTACTACCTTCATACCCGGACAATTCTCCAGGAATATCAATGCCGGTTTTAACCCCTAAGCCAAACTGATTAAAGTAACCCCGTAATTTTGTAAAGATATCGTCGTCCATATGAATATACGAATTGGCAATATAATCCGCATTCCCTTCTTTTAGGGCTAAGCGCATCATATAGATATTTGAAGAAACTTCTAACGCCGTTACGGCATTCATGCTGCTAAACGTTCCTACTGGATAAACAGATTTTTTGACAGGTGTACTTGGCAAATAAATCGCATCATCTGACTGGACATTGTTGGTTGGCGAGATAACCCCATCCATCATCGCCCCTAAAACTGTCGCCCCTTTGACAGAAGAACCCATAACAAAAGTCCGGTTAATCGTACCTAATGCGTCATCGGTTGTCTTCCCTGTTTTAGGATCGTTATAAACGCCGGCTAGCGCTAATACTGCACCTGTTTTTGGATTCATAGCTACAGCATAAGCCCCATCGGAATAAGAAGCATCCCCAGCTGCCACTGCGGCAGAGAACTGCGTCTTTAAAGCCGCCTCAACTTTTGCTTGGTAGTCGGAATCTACGGTTAGTTTCAAATCATCACCTTTAGAGCCAGCATAAATCTGATTAGATTTTAAGACTTTATTGTTTGACCCCACGGTTACTTCAGTCTGGGATTTAGTACCTTTTAAAATACCTTCATATTCTTGTTCTAAATAACTTGTACCCACACGATCATTTCGAGAATAGCCTTCAGCTAACAAAGAATTGATCTGATCTTCTGGCAGACCTTGTTTTTCACTGGAAACACTGCCAATGATACTAGACATAGAATCCCCATTAGGATAAGCCCGCTCCCAATCAGTCCCAATATTAACGCCTGGTAAATCTTCCAAATGTTCACTGACTTCAGCAACTTCTTTTGAAGACACATCTGAATTTTTGATAAATACCGTCGATAATTGATAAGCGCCATTAATCGTTTTATAAATTGCCGCCTGCTGCTTTACTTTTTTGCTATAACTATGATCGGCCTTCATTACTTTAGCAACGGCCAATTTATAAATGGCCGTATCTGATATTTTATCGCTATTACTATTATGTGTCGCCGCATTGGATAAAGAATTCATCACTTTTTCTAATCGCTTTGTATCGGATAAATAGTAATCTGCTAAATCTCGCTCTGTCAGCTTACTGGTATCTACTGTAATATAATTGCTTAAGCGCTGGGCAACTTTTACCATATCAGAAGTTTTGACGTCCATTGATTTAGTATAGGCAATCGCACTATTGGCCTGATTGCCCACCATGACCCGGCCTTTGGAATCGTAGATCATCCCTCTAGGTACACTACCCTGGATTACCGTTCGATCCGTACGATCAACTTCGGACTGAAAAGACGCCCCATGAATGATTTGCAAGTAGGCTAATTGTGCAACTAACGCCGCAAATAATAAAAAGACGACGAAAAATAGTATATTTAAGCGAATTGGAATTTTAGAATTACTGGCTTGTCTTGAAGATTGTATTTGCTTTTTAAGATACTTCAAATTGTTAAACTCCTAATTATTTCATTGTATAAAGATTGTGAACTGACTGCATTGGTTGTAAACTGTTATTTATTGTAATATAAAACTGTGATTTTGATAAGAGGGCTGCCTTAAAGTTATAGTTTTTTTAAAGGCCAGTCCCCAGCTTCTACAAAATCCAAAAATCATTAAACATTGAGGTAATTCACGATGCTCAAGCACATCAAAAGAAACTATCAATACTATCTGAGCTTTTTTATTCCGGCTCTCTTAATATTACTCTATTTTGCTTGTCGAGGCACCTATCCTTTTGGAAAATCTTCATTATTGACTGTCGATCTCGGCCAACAATATATTGATTTTTTTGCCTACTATAAAGCAAGTCTTTTACATCATCCCACCACACTGCTGTATTCCTTTAGTAAAGCACTGGGCGGCGATATGGTTGGCGTTAGTGCCTATTACTTAATAAGTCCTTTTAACCTTATCTTTTTAATAACCCCCCAGAAATATTTTCCGGTGGCTATTTGGCTGATGACCATTTTAAAATTTGGCTGTGCCGGTTTAACCAGTGCCATTTTTTTCAAAAAATCTAAGCTGCTGGATGGCCTGCTCGTGCCTACTTTTGGCGTCAGCTATGGCTTAATGAGTTATTTAGTCGTCAACCATTTTAATCTGATGTGGTTAGATGGCGTCATTATGCTGCCATTAGTTGCCTTGAGCCTGTCTGATCTTTGGTATCGAAAATATCCATTTTGGTTTGCAATTACTTTAGGCGTGACCATTTTATTAAATTACTACATTGGATTTATGGTGGTTCTATTCAGTATTTTATACTTCTTATTTTTAGCCGTCATTCGTAATTTGAATTTTAAACAATGGTGGCAGTCTTTTCTAAAATTTACCACTGGCGGGCTTTTAGGTGCTGGCTTAGCTGCCGTTTTATTACTTCCAACTTTAAGTGCCCTCACTGAGAGTAAAGGCCAATACACCATCACTAAAATTCATTGGCACTTTGAATATGCGCCTTGGCAAGGTTTATTAAAATTATTTATCGGTACTTTTAATTTTGATCAAATGTCCACTGGCTATGCCAATATTTTTACAGGTTCTTTAGCCTTGTTCGGTTTTATTTTATTTTTCACCGTGCGTCGAATCCCACTGCGGGTAAAAATCACTGCGGGACTAATCAGTTTATTTTTAGCACTTTCTTTATGTTATGAACCCTTGGATCTATTATGGCATGGCTTACAATTTCCAGTTTGGTACCCCTATCGTTTCTCATTTGTCATCAGTTTTTGGCTCTTAATTTTAGCCGCCTACACCTTGCGTTATACCCGCCAAATCTCTACTTTACAAACCCTACTCTGTCTTGGGGTTACTAGTGGTTTGAGTATTTTAGCGCTAAGTGTTAATAAAGATTTTAATTTCTTAGATCGCTCCCAAATTATCATCACCGCTTTGTTTATGCTGTCCATTCTTGTCCTGTTGAACCTGCGAACAACGCATTTTCACGGCATCAATAATTTATTTTTAATTGTTGTCACCATCGAAATGGGCACTAATCTTTGGCTGAGCTTAGATCCTATCAGTTATTTGACCGAAAACGAATTTGCCAATTATACGACCCAGCTCGTTAAAGGCAGCAATGCGGTCAAACAAAAAGCAACCCAGCCTTTTTATCGTATTGGCAAAACTTATGAACGGACTAAAAATGATCCTATGGAGGCAGATTATTACGGGGCTTCCCAATTTAATTCTATGATGGAACCTAAAGTAACCAAATTCTTTGGCAAAATTGGGCAACCAAAAGGTGATGGCTTCGTCACTTATAATAACGGTACGTTATTGACAGACGCCTTGTTAGGGATGCAATATTTCATGCATGAACGCCAAGATACTTTGTTACCAGCTATTGGCTCAACAAATAACAGCGTTTTACCAGTGGTGTCCTCTAGACCGGACTTAGCAGAATATACCACGACAGACGTTTTGAGTTTACAAACCATTCATAAAAATCCTTATGCCCTCCCTATCGCCTACATGGTAAATCACCAAGTGACCACCACTAAGGCTTATACAAGCTTTCCTTTAGCGCAGCAGGAAGCCATTCTCCATAGCACCGCACCAAACTTAACCCAACCGCTCTTCACAGCTGAAAGCTATCAAATAAAACTACAGAATATGAAACTTAAGAAAAAAGCCATTGGGCTAGATTATACTAAAATCAATACATCTAATCCCGGCAAAGTGACCCTGACTTTCACCCCAACTACTGATGATCCATACTACATGACCTGGGGCGCTTCATTAAATAATAAAGTCGTCGGTCTAAACATCAATGGACAAACGATTAAATTAGATGATAGTTATGACAACACACTGGTTTATGGCATTGCCGATCATCAAAAAGACGAGCCCATCAAAATCACATTAACTTCAAAAGGCGATAATCTTTGGTTAGATAACTTGAGCATCTCGCAAATGAATCGAAAACTCTTTAAACGCTGGAATCAACAGTTACAAGCGCAAAGTCTGAAGTACACCAAAGTAACCCCATTGACAATCTCTGGCACCATCACCGCCAAAGAGGACCAAGTTTTAATGACCTCGATTCCTAATGGTAAAGGCTGGCACATTAAAGTCGATAATAAACACGTTAAAAAGCGCCAATTACTCAAAACATTCGTTGGCGCCCAGTTAAAACCCGGGAAACATAAAATTACAATCTATTATCGACCACCCTACCTCATTACCGGATTAATCATTACCAGCCTCGCAATTATCGGCATCGGCAGCAGCATCATCTTGGAAAAGAAAAGAGCGGGAAAGGGCACGGTTTGACTTTGAGCATAACCTAAAATTACGCTGGAAGTCCGAACTTGGCTTACAAGTAATTTGTAGTTATGTGAAAAGTCAGTGACCTTGAACGCGTTTAACTCAGAGCGCGAACTAGAGCGGGAAAGCCTCGAATACTAACCTAGAATCTTGCAGGGTGTCGTCAGACACACAAGAGATTCGTAGTTAGGTGAGAGCTTTGCTCTAGTGAGCGCGTTTAGGTCAGAGCGCGAACTAGAGCGGGACAAAAGACGAGTTGATTTTGAGCATAGCCTAGGCTAACGCCGTGAGCGGGCTTCGCTTACAAGTTAGACGTGGCTAAGCGCAGAAATCAGTCTTTTTGAACGCGTTTAAGCCAGAGCGTGAGCCAACACGGGTGATTTCGCAATATAACCTAGACTTGGTAGATAGTCGCCTGCGACTAGCAACAAGGCGTAGTTATATGTAGAAATCAGTGTTGGTGAACGCGTTTAGAGCGGGAAAGCCTCGAATACTAACTTAGAATTATAAAAGATCAATAGATAACCTAAAAGGAGCCTGAATCAAATTAATTTTTGACCCAAGCTCCTTTTATATTGTCCTGCATAGCCCCAATAACCGTTTAGCCATTGCACAAAAAAAGTGCTGGTAAAATCTGCCAACACTCAAAATCAAAAAAACTAAATTGAAGACTTCGCAGGTTCAAAGTGATAAACCGGACTATCCGCTGCAGCATCATAATCCACAGTTAAATCATATCCGGAAAAGAACCAATCATCTGTCGCATCTATAGAAAAAATTAAACCGTCAATTTCTGTCTTAACAAGTGGTGTTGTAGCAATTTCTCGGGCAATGCCAATTGAAAAACCTTCATGAACATTGGTCTTGCCATAAACTTTACCAAAAAAACGAATACCTTCACCAGCTACTAAATCCATTTCGGACTTAAACCATTGAATAGCCTCATTAGAAACGGTTATTTCCATCTGAAATACCCCTTTTCAATAAAATTACGGTACATTCTTATTATACCAAAATTAATCTAAGAAACTAGTCCGTGTTTAAAAGCATAAATTGCCGCCTGTGTTCGATCTTCTACTTGTAATTTAGATAAAATATTAGAAACATGGGTCTTAACTGTTTTTAACGTAATAAATAAAGCATCCGCAATTTCCTGATTACTTTTACCTTGCGCAATCAATTGCAACACTTCTTGTTCCCGATTCGTTAAATCTTCATAAAGCTCTGTCTTATTTTGATTAGAGATATGGTTCATCATTTTCGTGGTTACTTCAGGTTCCAATACCGATTCACCTGCAAAAGTCTGGCGAATGGCTTTAGCAATTTCCTCAGCCGTAGACGTCTTTAAAATATAAGACGCCGCACCAGCTTCAATCGCCGGATAAACCTTCTCATCATCAATAAAACTCGTCAAAATAATAATTTTAGCTTTAGGCCAAGCTTTTAGGATCTGCTTAGTTGCTTCAATGCCATCCATTTCTGGCATGACCACATCCATTAAAATGACATCTGGCTTTAAATCTAATGCCTTTTGCAAACCAATTGCCCCATTATCCGCTTCTCCAACAACATCAATATCATCTTGAATACTTAAGTAGGTTGAAATACCTAATCGAACCATTTCATGATCATCTACAATTAATACTTTAATCAACTTGCCCCTGCTCCTTTATGACGGGTATGCGAATTTCCACACTCGTACCTTTATTCGGAAAACTAATTAACTTGAAAGCCCCACCAATTGCATTCGTTCGTTCACGAATGTTATTCAAGCCATAACTGCCGGCCTCACTAACTTGTGCCATATCAAACCCAACACCGTCATCGACAACCTTTAATAAAATGACTTGATTTAATTTCTTTAAGTAAATATCAATTCGATTGGCCTTAGCATGACGTAAGGTATTAGAAAATAATTCTTGAACAATTCGGAACAAGTTATCTTCTACCCCCACAGGTAAGTGCACATCATCTAATTCTGCATTAATCTCAATCTTGATCTTAGTCTGTAATTCCTTCACCAAAGATTCAATCCCTTGGCGCAGACTCTTACCTTCTAAGTTCGTTGGCCGTAAGTGCAATAACAAAGCCCGCATTTCTGATTGTGCTTCATTAATGACCTTTTCAATCGTGGCTACTTGTTTCATGAGTTTGTCGCTATTTTCAGCAGAAGCCTGTCGTTGAACGACTTCATTCAATGCCGATAACATCATCATCGCCGCAAAAAGCTGCTGGCTCACTGAGTCATGGAGCTCTCGAGCTAAACGATGGCGCTCTTCTTCTAATATTTGTTCCTTAGATTGTCCAGACACATCAATCGGCTGCTCAGAATAAATTTGAACCTCTTGTTGTAATTTTACAAGTTGTTGCCGCAATTGTTCAAGCCCTAATTCAATATTATTATCCGAAACATCACTTTTAAACAGGTCATCTTGATATTGCTGACCTACTAATTTCTGTACTTTATTATTCAGTTGCTCATACTGCCGTTTTTGGCTCACAAAAACGACGAGTGTTGCAATCGCACCCGTCACAACTGCTATTAAAAACAAATAAACCCCAATGGGGACTTTAAAAATTCTTGTTCCTAAAACGGTTAATAATGCCGCTGCATCCCGATAAGCAATAAAATAAGCTAAACTGATAGCAACCATCAAAATCAAAGCACTAAACGTTGTTGCGAGAAATATAGAAATTCTAGATGATCTGGTCATACATAAATCACCTCTAGATCCCCAATCAAAACATTCGTAATGATACGTAACTCACGACTATCTTCTTGGTCATTTAAAGTCATATTAATTGTTTCGTTCTTCAGATTATATTGTTGTTCATCCAATGTCAACTTACCTAGCAACACCGAGTGGTTAATGCGTACTTTAGTGCCTACTGGTACTAAGATTCGTGTGCGGCCAAAACTCTTTCGTAGCAAAATGACATTTTCGCGATTTGTCGGCAATAAAGTATTACCCAAATCAATAATTGTATCACCCGCGATAACTGATAGATTAATATCATCCCAAGTATAAATTTGTTCACCAATTGTCGTATCCCCAAACCAGTGGTGCACTTGTCGTTCTTCAGTATTTAAATCTTTTGGGGCATCCGTCGTAATATCCGGTGCAATATAGGCTTTACGATTCCAAGGCATCAAACTGCCCAAACTCCGTGGTCCCTTACTCCAGCCCGTATTGGTACCAGTGACTAGAACCATAAAGAAAAATATGATCAGCAGTAAAAACCAAAAACTTATATTTTGTCCTAAAGCCAGTGCAATAAGAATTAAGCCCACAGCCTTCAAAGAATCTTTACGCCGAGGAGTTGTGTCCTGCGTTTTTTTAGCCTTTTTAGCAGCACGCTTTTGTTGCACTTTCGGATGTCTTAATAAACAAAGAATACCTAATACTAATAAAATCAGCGAACCGGGATTATTAAAAACTTGCCAGCCAAGAATTGCAAATACAAAACAAATCATAATGGCAAAAGCCGTCCAAATACCATTCATAATAATGCTCCCTTAAAATCCGTATTAAGTTATTATACACTATTTTAACAGCTTTTATAGCAAACAAATAACCAACTAAGCCTGATATTGCATCAGACTAAAGACCGAAAGATAGCACCGCTTTAATTATAATTTAACGACAAATAAAAACGAGGTCAAAATTGGTTTTTGGCCCCGCTGTTTTATTAAATTCAGTTATAACTTAAAGTTAAACTGGATCTCTTTACGTTATTTAAATTTACTTCACTTCTGTAATGGTAACATCCATCGTACCACCTGGTGTTTGAATGCTAACTTTTTCACCGGTACGTTTGCCTAACAAAGCAACGGCAATCGGTGATTCATTAGAAATTTTACCTTCAAGAGGATCTGATTCTGCAGCCCCAACGATCCGATAAGTCTCAGGATCATCTTCACCGTCTTCTAAAAATGTAACGCTCTTACCAACGGAAACTTCATCTTCCGCAACGGTTGATGCATCTACAACATCTGCAAAACGAATCATTTCTTCGATTTGAGAAATCCGTGATTCAACAACACTTTGTTCGTCTTTAGCAGATTCATATTCAGAGTTTTCAGATAAATCGCCAAAACTTCTAGCGATTTTGATCCGGTCAATAACTTCTGGTCGTTTGACTGTTTTTAAATTTTCTAATTCTTCTTCTAACTTTTCTTTACCTTCTGCGGTCATTGGAAAAGATTTTTGTGCCATGTTGATACACCTCATTAAATTAATTTGCTACTTTTAGTTTTTTCATTACAAGTAGATATCATATTTATTGAAAAGGTTTTTGTCAATAGACGGACTTAATTTACTTTTTCAAATCATATAATCTTAACAAGCTACAGATAGGAGGCCGACACAATATAGCTTACTAGTGTCAGCCTCCATCATCTGTGAATGCCTATTTTTAAAATTAATTATTGCCCTAAACTTGCATTAGTTTGTAAATGCTGGGAGTAGTTGTGGCTATAATAAACTTTACCAGTCTTCAAATTCGCTACAAAATAAAGATAATTTTGATCTCGATCTGATGGATCCAATACAGCTTGAATGGACTCTAGACTTGGTGAATTAAACGGTCCTGGCCCATAACCTGTATTCTTGTACAGATTATAAGGTGACTTAACCGAAGTATCTTTATTCGTCAAGCTTTCTTTATGGGTATTCAAAGCGTACATTACTGAAATATCAGATTGAATCGGCATATCTATGTCTAAGCGGTTCAAAAAGACCCCAGCTATCTTACGCCGGTCACTCTTTGTAACCCCTTCTCGTTCGACAAGGGATGCCAATGTTAAGGTTTCTTGAACTGTCATATCATTTTTAGAGATTTGACTATAATAAGGCGTCATCACTTGATTCATCTTCAAAACCATACTATCCACTAACGTCTTTAAAGTATCGCCTTGATAAACATCATAACGCGCTGGGAATAGATAACCTTCTAAATGGTAGCGCACCTTTTTAGAACTCATTGTAGAATCTAGCAACTTAGGATATTTCTTTTGCAGCCGTTTCAAATAACTTTCATCTTTCATCAGCTTCATAAAATCTGATTTTTTAAATTTCGTTTCTTTTTGAATGGCCGTCCCAATTTCTTCAATGGTTACCCCTTCTTTAACCGTCACCTTAGCAATCACCTTTTTAACTGGACCTTGCTGTAACTCGCTGGTAATTTGCGCTAAAGTTTGCGCTGGTGAAAAGGAATATGTGCCCGCTTGAAAGGCTGAGAAATTATGTGTTTTCACATAATAGTTAAAAACCGTGGCACTTTTAATAATATTTTTATTTTCTAATCTTGTAGCGACTTCTTTATTCGTAGAACCAATTGGAATCTTAACCGTTACTTGTGCTTTACTGTCTTTGTCTAACGGTTTTAATGAACTGCTCACATAATGATAACTGGCAAAGCCTAAAATAATTATCAAAACGATTAACACACCAATAACCCAAGTCACAATTTTATTTGCAGCTTTTTTCTCGGTCCGACGCTGGTGTTTTCGTTTTTGCGCGGCAGCTTCTAATTCCGTTTGGGAATCGTCTTTATTATTATTCTCACGCAAAACTAGCCCTCCTGAATGCTTAATCTATAACATTATACAAAACTTAGCTAGAATTTGCACGAGCTTATCACAGAAACATGATTAAATTTATCTAATTTCCGCATGAACCTCTGCTTTTAAATGATCAACAATCTTCGCCATTTGTTCATTAATCGCATCTTCTGTCAGCGTTGCTTCTGAATTTTGGAATGTCAAACTATAGGCTAATGATTTATGGCCTAGTTTAATATTTTTACCTTGATAAACATCAAATAGCTGAATGTTTTGCAAATATTGACCGCCACGGCGCTGGATAATCGTAACAACTTGTTCATTAGAAACATCTTTTTCCAATAATAAGGCAATATCCCGAGTCACTGCTGGATATTTAGGGGCACTTTGAGAAATCAACCGTTCTGAAGTTAAGGTCAAAAGTGTCGTTAAATCTAACTGGAAGACATAAGTTTCATTGATATCGTAAGCTTTGGCAATTGCGGGATGCACTTGACCAATAAAGCCTACAAACTGCGTCCCAACATAAATATCTGCTGTCCGCCCTGGATGCATCTCTGGCCGTTTCTCATTTGGCACATACGTTACCGCTCCGGTGTAATTATGGGCGGTTAAGAACTGGTCCACAATGCCCTTTAAATAATAAAAGTCAGCAGCTTGCTTTGTTTGTAGCCAATTTGCTTGTTTGACTAAGCCCGTTACGGCCCCTGCCAAATATTCCCGTTCATCTGGGCGAATGGCCGCTTCAGTCTTAGTAAAAGCACGACCTTGTTCATAAATCGCTAAATCCGTTTGATTCCGGGCAATATTATAAGCAACATCATTCAACAAACCACTAATCAAATTCAACCGTAAATAAGCGTGGTCTACAGTCATCGGCCAATCTAGTTTTGTTAAAACATCATTTTGCGTCATTAAAAATTGTGTTGCCTTTGTTTCAGTCGTTAAACCATAACTGATGACTTCAGATAAACCAGAAGCCTGCATCATTTGTTTTGCCCGTCGAATAAATTGTTGCTGCGGGTTAAATTTCCCAGGATTCATTGCCACAACGGGTAGGGTTGAAGGTAAGTTATCATAGCCGTACATCCGGGCAACTTCTTCAATCAAATCTGCTTGGATACTAATATCCCAGCGTCTTGGCGGTACACTGACCATTAATTGGTCATCCGTTTCTAATTTGACACCGAAACCTAAACGTTCAAAAATATCAGTGATTGTGTCTGTACTTAATGTTGTCCCTAAAACATGGTTAATTCGACTCACTTTAATAGCAACAACCGTATCTTCAGCCACATAGTCATTACCAACCAAGATACCTTTAGCAACTTGGGCATCTGCCAACTCTGTCAATAAGCTAGCTGCAGCTTCTAAAGCTTCTTGAATCGACGCATTATCAATACCTTTTTCAAAACGTGTTGAGGCGTCTGTTCGCAAATTATGACGTTGCGCGGTTTTACGAATACTTGTGCCGTTAAATAATGCAGATTCCAAAACAACTGTTTTTGTCGTATCTGTAATTTCAGAATCTAAGCCACCCATAACCCCAGCAAAGCCTAAAGGTGCAACACCATCTGTAATGACTAAATCTTCCGTTGTTAATGTCCGTTCAACCCCATCTAAGGTTGTTAAAGGTTCATCGGCTTTAGCATTACGGACCACAATTTGTTTTGGCCCTAATTTATCATAGTCAAAGGCGTGCAATGGTTGACCATAAGTCAGCATAATATAATTTGTAATATCGACCACATTATTAATTGGCCGAACACCCGCATGCCACAAACGAATTTGCAGCCACATTGGACTTGGTTTGATCTTGATATTTTCAACAACCCGCAAGTAATAAGCTGGTACTTTAGCTTTATTTTCAACGGTTACTTTCAACAAATCACGAGCTGGTGTCTGACTTTCAGTTACAACCGGCTTTTTGAATTGTGGTTTCTCATTGTACATCGCGCCGACTTCCCAGGCGGTCCCATGCATCCCTAATGTATCTGCCCGATTGGGGGTAATATCAAAATCTAAAATAGCATCATCCATCCCTAAATACTTAAAGACAGGTTCACCCACTGTAACAGGTTCAGTGAAAACATAAATTCCGTTGGCATAATCTTTAGGCACAACACTATCTGAAAAGCCGATTTCTTGCAAAGCACAAATCATGCCTTGAGAAACAACGCCACGCATTTTGCTTTTTTTGATCTTGACATTATCTGCAATTCTGGAATTTGGTAAGGCGACAATGACATCTTGTCCGGCAGCCACATTAGGTGCACCACAGACAATTTGATAAGCCTCAGCTTCACCGACGTCCACTTGGCAAATATGCAGATGATCTGAATCCGGGTGAGGTTCTACTTGATTAATATGCCCCACAACAATTTTTTTCAAGCCTCGGCTCGGATAATCGACCCCAGCCACTTCAATCCCTGTTCTAGAAACTTTGTCTGCTAAAACGTCAGGATCTTCCGTTAATTTAATATAATCTTGTAACCATTGATATGAAATCTTCATAACGTTTATTAATCCTCCACTTTGAATTGATGTAAGAAGCGAATATCATTCAAATAAAATTGCCGAATGTCATCAATGCCATACTTCAACATCGCAAATCGATCTGGGCCTAAACCAAAAGCAAAGCCACCGTAAACTTCCGGATCAACACCGGCATTTTTAATCACATTGGGATGCACCATGCCCGCACCTAAAACTTCAATCCAACCAGTATGTTTGCAGACCGCACACCCTTCACCGTTACAGTTAAAGCAAGAAACATCTACTTCTACAGAAGGTTCGGTAAATGGAAAATAACTTGGCCGCAATCTAATTTCGCGATCTTCACCGAAAAAGTGCCGTGCCAAAACTTCCAATGTGCCCTTTAAATCAGCCATTGTGATATGTTTGTCCACCACTAAGCCTTCAATTTGATGGAATTGATGGGAATGGGTAGCATCATCAGTATCCCGACGATAAACACGACCGGGACTGATCATTTTTAGCGGACCTTTAGAAAAATCATGTTTCTCTAAAGTTCTAGCTTGTACTGGTGATGTATGTGTCCGCATTAATACGTTTTGCGTAATATAAAATGTATCTTGCATATCCCGTGCGGGGTGATCTTTAGGCATATTCATCATTTCAAAGTTGTAATGATCTTCTTCAACTTCTGGACCATCGACTACTTGATAACCCATGCCAATAAATAATTCTTCAATGTTATCCATAACTTGGGATAATACATGGCTCGTCCCAACAGAAACCGGCCGACCTGGCAACGTCACATCGATCGTTTCTTCTTGTAATTTTTTATTTAAAACTTGTGCTTGTAGTTCGTCTTTTTTAGCTTCAATGGCTTCAGTCAATGTATCCCGTACTTCGTTTGCAAAAGCACCAACTTTTGGTCTTTCTTCAGCGCTGAGATCTTTCATCCCTCGAAGTACATTTGTAATTGGCCCCTTTTTCCCAAGCAAGCTGACTCTGATGTCATTTAAAACCTTTGTAGAATCTACTTCTTGAATTTGAGCCAAGCCTTTTTGTTTTAAGTTGTCCAAATCATTTTTTAAACTCATAATAAAATTCCTTTCGCCATTTTTATTCAAAAAAAGACCCCATCCCAAGAAAGGGACGAGGTCTACACGCGGTACCACCCTAATTTACAACACTGATCAGCATCAGTATTATACACTTCATGTTTAACGGCCACTCAACCGGAACACTTTCAATTAACTCTAGGTGTCAACTCAGGAAGTGAATTCATAATCATCAAGTTGGGTTTCCTCTCAGAACTTGGAAACTTCTCTGACAACTTCAAAAATTATTACTACTTTCCTTCAACGTTTTTAATGAATATAAAGTTATAATACCGCATTATGACTGATTGTCAACCGTCTTAATGACACTCGCTATCTTTGACAAACGTATCTGCCCAGCTATGAACGGCAGTCATGACAGGGCCTAAAGCCGCACCCTTTTCAGTAAGACGATATTCAATCAAAGCTGAATCACAAAATGTTACCCGTTGGACAAGACCTTCGCTTTCCAACTCCTTCAAACGTTCAACCAATACCCGGTCACTGCATTTTGCAATGTTGCTGGAAAGATCTTTAAAACGCAATGCGCCGTGCTCCAATAAAACCTCGATGATTAAGCCGTTCCATTTTTTACCTAGGATTGAGAAAGTTTTGGTAAATTTTGGACAAAGTTGTGCATTTTCGCCACAACAATCGGCTTCTACGCTACTTTTTGTTTTTTCAATCATAATGTCACCTCTACTTACTAAAAAAAAGTATAAACAAAAAGGCCGCTTATCGCAACCTTTTTGCTAGTATTTTTGATGATTAAATAGAAACACCAAATCTAAGTTTGATTTTATCGGCAACTCGATGATATAACGGATCACCAACTTCTTCTAAAGCACAATAATCATCTACTAGTGTGACAACCCAGCTTTCCTTATATCTAGGTAAAGCTTTGGTGGCACCAAACATATGTTTAACGATGATATCTTTTTCCATTGGGGTTAAGTCGGTTAACTTCTCAGCGTTTCTTAAAGCGATACGGGGATGGACATAGGCATGTGTGCCCATATCAAACTTCGTATTACGCCAATCGTAATAAAATAAATCGTGTAACAAACCGGCTCTTGCCAATGCTCTTGTGTTCAAATCTAATTTTTTGCCAATTAAATAGCTGCGGTAAGATACATGCAAAGAATGCTCCAACCGATTAGAGTAATAATGCTGCGTAAACTCTGCCAATCTTAACACTTCGTCACGTACCAATAAATCTGATACCAATGCGACATATTCAGAATCATTCTGCCAATTCTTTTCTGACATTCAAAAGCTCCTTTTATAGACAGTCACATAATCTTTAGCAACCTTAATTATAACATGCTTTTCACGTTAAATAAAGATTATTGGTGTAGGTAAAACATTAAAATACCTGCTGCAACCCCGGCATTAAGGGATTCTGCCTTGCCAAGAATTGGAATATACAAATTTTCATCCGTCTGCGCTAAAATCTCTGGACGGACCCCATTACCTTCATTACCAATAACCAAGCCAAAATCTTTTAAAGGCGTGACTGTTTGATAATTTTTAGCTTGAGGATCTAACGCTGTTCCAAAAACTGATAAACCTTGCTGTTGACATTGTGCCACAGCTTCGGTCAAATTTCCTTTATAAATCGGTAAATGGAATTGACTACCTTGCATCGCCCGCAAAACTTTGTCATTATAAATAGATACGGTCTTTTCGCCTAGAATAACGCCAGCAAAACCTGCCGCATCGGCAGTCCGCACCATTGTGCCTACATTACCAGGATCTTGCAAGTCATCTAGCAGCAGCCAAGCACCTGAAAGTTGTTTTGGCAAAGCGGTATCTGTAATTTGCATCACCGCAAAAACACCTTGGTTCGTTTTAGTGGCTGATAAATGCTGGCTCACTTGGGCGCTAATTTGAATAAGTTCAAAATCAGCGGCATATTTTAAATAAGGTAAGATTTGCGTTTCGGTAACTAGTAACTGCTGAATTGGCGCTTTACTTTGAATCGCCTCACTAATTTCATGCCGACCTTCCAGTAAATATTGCTGCTGGCGATTTTGATATTTTGTCTGCTTCAATTTGATGATTTCTTTAATCGTGTCGTTTTTTGGAGAATCAATTTGTTTCAATACTTTTACTCCTGACCGTTTTTTATTGTATTATAACATTTATTGATCACAAAAAAGAAAGTAGGTCCATTATGATTGAAATAGGTGTGGCTTTAACGGTTTACGGCCGTGTTCAAGGCGTTGGCTTTCGTTATTCTGCAAAAATTTTAGCAGATAACTTAGGTATCAAAGGTACTGTACAAAATAATCTGGACGGCAGCGTCTACATTGAAGCTGTGGGGCGGCCAAAACCACTAACCGCTTTCATCGATAATATTAAAGCCTCACCCACACCTTATGGTAAAGTGACCCATGTTGACGAAAAAAAACTAGGACTTTTGCCCGATTTTTCGGATTTTAAGGTAATTGGTTAAAAATCTATATTGAAAAGTCTATAACCTTAACGTATAGTATTTTTTGGATATATAGATGAAAGGAAGTAAACATGAAAAACAAGAAGCTTAAATATTTCTTGCTGATTATGGCTGCGGTTTCTTTAGTAGTCGTTTTGAGCGGTTGTCAAATGCAAAACATGTATAAAGCTGGTCAAAAACCGCCAACTGGGGCAATTTATGGTACTTTATATAATATATTAGCCGTTCCAATGCAACATTTAATCAACTGGACTGCCGCTAAAATTGGGGGCCCAAGTGGTTATGGTTGGGGTATTTTAATCATCACCTTTATCGTTCGATTGGCAATTTTACCATTGATGCTTTACCAATCTAACAAGGCAACGATTCAACAAGAAAAAACAAAAATGATCCAACCGCAATTAGCGTTAGTGCAACAAGCATTAAAAGATGTCAAATCTCAAGATGTCCAAGCCAAACTTACTGCTTTACAAATGGATGTTTATAAGAAAAATAATATGAGCATCATGGGCGGTATTGGTTGTTTACCATTACTAATTCAATTTCCATTTATGATTGCGATTTATCAAGCGGTTATGTACTCTCCAGAGATTTCTTCCGGCCGCTTCTTAGGCTTTAGCTTAGGACAATCCAATATTGTTGTTGTTATTATTTCCACATTGCTTTACTTAGTTCAAAGTTTCATCATGCTCAAAACAGTGCCTGAAGCACAGCGGCAAGCGATGCGAATCACTGCTTTGATGGGCCCAATGACGACTTTCTTCATCGCCTTAATCGCACCTGCTGGGTTAGGTTTATACTTCTTAGTCGGTGGGGTTATCGTCGTCATTCAGCAAATTATTGTAACTTACATTATGACACCTAGAATTCGTAAACGGATCGACAAACAATTAAAAACAAAACCCGTTGTAGAAGTCGTTACCGAACAAACCATCAGCAATTTGATGGCCCAAAACGGCACTGCGGCAGCTAGCGGTAACAGCGCAGCCTCATCAGCAACCGCTGCTAATTTAGAAAAAATTCATGAACGAAACCGTAAACGAAATACCGGTAAACAACGTAATCGTTAGGCGCTTAAAAAGGCCGCAATCAAAAAATATTTTTGGTTGCGGCCTTTTTATATTGTTAAACGATGCAGCTTACACTTTTTTTATAACTTCTAAAGCCAACTGACGCCCCAGTGCAGCTGGTTCTAGGCCGTGCCCACTGGCAAAAACGCCACACTGACTGTTTTGTTTATCGCCTAAAAAAGCAGTGGCTGTTAAGCCTGTTTTGGTCGTGACACAATGACAGCCTAACGGAATAGTACAATCGCCCTCTAACGTTTGTAAAAAACTACGCTCACAAGTCAAAGCCATATACGCCGCTGCATCATTTATTTTTGCCAACAAGGCTTTAACTTCAGCGTTTGTTTCATGACATTCTAAGGCCAACAAACCTTGCCCTGGCGCCGGTACAAAACGATCCATCGGCAAGGGTACAAAATTTAATCGACTGGCATCCAACAAACCTAAGCGCTGTAAGCCCGCTGCAGCTAAAATTAAGCCGTCAAAATCTTGTGTTTGCAGCTTTTCTAAGCGTGTTGGCACATTGCCCCGAATATTTTTAAATTGTAAATCATGCCGTAATTGCGTCAACAAGCTGACCCGTCTCGGACTACCTGTTCCAATAACTGCCCCTTTGGCCAATTGTGAAACTGCCGTTATACCTGGTTTTTTAAGCACTAAGACATCATAGGCAAGGGCTCTTGGCGGTACAGCCGTAATCATTAACTGCGGTGCCAATTTAGCTGGTAAGTCTTTAGCGCTATGCACTGCAAAATCGATGGTGCCATTTAACAGCTCAGTTTCTACTTCCCGGGCAAATAAGCCGTTACTGCCTAGTTTTGTTAAGGCGGTATGCGGCTTTAAATCCCCCTTGGTCTTAATGGGTACAATCTCAAAGCGACATTGCGGCACAACCGCTTCTAGCCGCTGAATCACTTCATTTGTTTGGGCCAAGGCTAGTCGGCTACCCCGAGTGCCAATGCGAAAAACTTTATCTATCAATGAATCCCCTTCTCATGTAAAAAAGTGACGTCTGTCTTGACTGGCAATGCTGCCAATTCAGCCATTGTTAACTTTGCTTGATATTGTGTCTCGGTTACCGCTTCAGTTAAGATAACTTGAGTTGGCGCCATCGTTGCACACCAAGATTTTGTAATCGCCTCAAAGCGTTGCCGCTCTGAATCATTTAGACTGATGGGCCACACATCTGCGCCTAACTTTGCATAGTCCAATACTTGATTATAGTCCAATTGCGACATTACTAACACTAAAGTTTCTCCAGCTAATGGTCGTTTTGCTGCCCAATTAGTCGTCGCTTCATAATTTTGAGCTACTGCGCCAAATAAAAATAAAGCTGGATTTTTTATCATTTTAGCGTGCACTGTTGAGACAAGGTTTATCAAAGTTGTTTTAAATAACCGTTGCCGGCCATAACTCACTTGCTGTCCGATTAAAACCGGTAAATCTTTGGGAAACTGCGCCAATAAACGCTGCTGTATCGCTGCAATCTGATGGACGCCCATATACACCACCAGCGTCTGTTCTTGGATCAGCTGATTTAAAACCGTCTGTTCTTCTTGAATCTGCTGACCCGTTATTAACGTTACCCCATGGCTAATCCCCCGTTGTGTCAACGAAACACTGCTATAAGCCCCCAATGCTGAAGCCGCAGTAATGCCGGGAATAATTTCAAAATCAAGCTTTGCTTGCTTAACAGCCTGTAATTCCTCATCTAACCGGCCAAAAATGCTAGGATCGCCACCTTTTAAGCGAACGATCGATTGAAATTTTTGTGCTGCGGTTATCAGCTGACTTGAAATTTCTATTTGAGCTGGCCCGGGTAAATCTGGATTTTTCCCAACATCCACCAGTTCTGCCTGGGGATTAGCCAACAATAATAATAATGGATTAATCAAACGATCGTAAAAAACAATTTCTGCCTGCGCAAGCGCATTTGCGCCGGACATGGTTAATAGCCCTGGATCCCCAGAGCTACCACCAACAAATATAATTTTTGCCATTTTTACACCATAATATAAAACTTACCAGCTTCAATCGCTGTTTCATAAACTGGAACATCTTCCAAATCATCTTCTGTGATTGGCTGCCCAGTCACTAAATTCAAATGCAAACTGTGTAGTGGACAAATCACTTCTTTACCACTAACCATACCGTCTGCTAGTGGTCCACCAGCGTGGGGGCAAATATTGCCGATAGCGTAAATTTCAGTATCGCTAAGTTTAAAAACGGCAATAGATTCGGCGCCATTTTTAACTTCTAAACCCATCTTCAATGGTAGATCGGCCACTTCTGCAATATAGACTTTTTGCGTCATTTATTGTCCCTCCTTTACTGTACGACCTGTAATATCAACAACTGTATAAAGTGCTTTTAAGGTCGTTTCATCTTGAAGCCGTGCTTGCCAAGGTTCCAAGCCGTTACGATAGTCACGATAAGCTTTTTTCGCAATTTCGCCCCGTTCAAGATAGGCATTGCGTTGACTTTCATCTTTTAGCATGGCAATGACATTATCCACACCAGCACGTTGCACAACTTTGAAAGTCCGTTCGCCATAATGGCCATGTTCCCGGTACCATTGTAGGTAAGCGCCAAAGTAAGTCATGATTTCATCTTCAGTTTCAACAACATCCAATAACGATGCCGCAACAACTTGTGTCCCATTATTACCGCCAATATAAAGCTGGTAGCCACCGTCAATACCGATAACTCCAAAATCTTTTGTTAAGACTTCTGAGCAATTCCGTGGGCAAGCTGTAATGCCTAATTTTACTTTATGCGGGGTATCAATACCGGCAAAAGCCACATCTAATTTTTCAGCTAATGTTTCTGTATTGATGTTGCCAAAACGACACCAATCTTTCCCAACACAAGTCTTAATTTCACGAATCGCCGTTTTTTCGTAAGCTTCCCCAGAATCCATATCTAGTTCATGCCAAACTTTTGGTAAATCTTCCTTGCGAATACCATATAGACCAATCCGAGAAGCGTTCACGACTTTGATCATTGGTACATGGAATTTTTCAGCAACTTTCGCAATCTTGATTAATTGTTCTGGTGTCGTACGACCGGCAATCATTCTTGGAATAACGGAGAACGTGCCATCATTTTGAATATTTGCTAAATAACGTTCATTGGCCCAACGTGCACTAACTTCTTCTTTATGTTCCCCAGGGAAGAGCATATTCAAGTAATAATTTATCGCTGGCCGACACTTATCGCAGCCATCTGGGTTCAGCCAATTTAAGCCTGCCCGGACTTCTGCAGAAGTTAGCCAATGATTTTCTTTAATCGCCTTGATAATCGCTTCATAGGATAATGTGGTACAGTCACACATAACTTCGTGCATCCCTTCAGCCTTATCCCCTAATTCTAATTTCAGTAACGCTTCAATGACGGGCTTACATTTACCACAAGACGTCCCGGCTCGAGTGGCTTTACCTACCCCTTCAACAGAGGTTAAATCTTTTTCACGGATTGCATCTAAGATCGTCCCTTTTGTGACCCCATTACAGCCACAGACAATCTCATCTAAAGGCATGCTCGCCACATCGTTACCATCATCGGCTTGACCATTATACAGCAAGGCTGTTGCTTGATATTCTTGAATATCTTCTTGATGTTTGATCATCCCGAAGTAACGATTGCCATCACTAACATCCCCATACAGAATTTCCCCGCAGACAATACCGTCTTTGACAAAAATTCGTTTATAAGCGTTGTTAACCTCATCCATGGCAATGATGGACTTCACTTGATCATTTTCTTTAATATGCCCAGCAGAAATCAAATCAATACCTGGTACTTTTAACTCAATTGTTTCCTGCACTTCTCTGAAAGGTTCCGTTGGTTCACCACACAAAACATCCGCGACAATTTTAGCTTGGACATAAGATGGTGCCACAGTCCCAATGCACGCGCCGGCGTGTTCCATACATTCGCCAATCGCATAAATACGGCTGTCTGAAGTCCGCATAAAGTCATCGACTTGAATACCCCGATCCACTTTTAAACCAGCAGCCTTGGCGATTGCTGTTTCTGGCCGAATCCCTAAGGACATCACAACCATCTGAACATCAATAACTTCACCATTATCAAATTGTAACCCTTTTACCTTACCAGATTCATCACCTAAAATTGATTTCGTCTGCGCACCTAAGTAAAATTTTAAACCTCTTGCTTCCAAATCTTTTTGCAATAATTTGGCTGCTGTTTCATCCAGTTGCGTGGCCATCAGCCAAGGGGCCAATTCAATGACGCTGACACTGGCGCCTTGATCCACCAAACCAGCAGCAGCTTCTAAACCTAATAATCCCCCACCAATGACCGCAATGCTCGCACCTTGTTGTGCCAGACGCTGCATATATTTGCCATCATTAATCGTTCGAAAAGCCACCACATTTGTCAACGTATGTCCCGGTACCGGTAAAACAAACGGATAAGAGCCCGTTGCCAGTACTAATTGATCATAAGGCACAACTTGTCCAGATGCCGTTGTCACCAACTGCTGGGTCCGGTCAATAGCTACCGCCGGATCATGATTAATCAAACGTACGTTATTTTCATCATACCAAGCCTCATTATTTGTAATAATGTCGGGCCAATCCATTTGTTTTTCTAAAACTTCAGATAATAAAATACGATTATAAGCTGGATAATTCTCATCACCAATTATAGTGATTTCAAAAAGGTCAGGATTGCACTGTAACACATTCTCAACAGCACGGATTCCGGCCATCCCATTACCAATGACCACCAGTCTCTCTGACATAAAAAAAGCCTCCCCATGTGATTTATTACACATATAAGTTGCCTAAATTATACCAGATCACTACTAAGGGCCCCACAAAATCCCGTTAAAATAGGGTATCCCCTTAGTTAAAGTTTCGCCAAATAGCGTTGAATGGCCTGTTTTACGCGCTGCACTTTATGAATATTTTGCCCATCGCTGCCAATATTAATCGTCACTTCATCATATGTAATGGTTGCAAAATTATAAAAATTAGAAGTTTGCTTATCAGAAGTATTATTTACCAATTGATCTTGCCCGACAGCGGCTGCAATACGCCGATTTAAAGTTGGCGCATCGGTACAGCAAAAAATAAGCTCCTGTTCCAATAAATCTTTAAATTCAAACGGCCGCTGCCGCTGATACTGAACTAAAGGCCCTATCTCCGGCAAAATAGTCGGTGCCACCACAGTAATAACTGCGCCTGTTTCTTGTAGGCCTTTAATTTTACGCAACGCAATCTGACCACCGCCTACGATTAAAACACGGCGTTGCTCTAAATCTAAGGCAATTGGGTATTTTTTCATGTTAAACCTCCAAAGTTAGTTGGATCTAAAGTCTACAAATCGTTATAATAAGATATTAAGTCTGCACGTTACACGTTGGGGGAATTTTTGTGTCAAAAAAAACTGTTGAGTTATCTTTTCCAAAATTAGTTTTAATCATTGCAACAACCGTCTTTTCATTTACAAGCATGTCCAATGCTTTTTATCTAATGTCTTATGCCGCTATGCCTTGGTATATTGTGGCCGGCTTACTATTCTTTGTACCTTATGCTTTAATCGTTTCAGAGTTCACCGGCAACTTAGGACAATACAGCGGCGGCCTATACAGTTGGATCGATCATAGCTTATCACAAAAAGCTGCTTTTTTAACAACGTTCTTGTGGTATAGCAGCTATACCATTTGGCTAGCTAGCCTATTTATGAAACTATGGATCCCGTTATCTATTTTAAGCTTTGGCCAAGATTTAACAACACGGACGGCTAGTTTTTGGCACATTCCGCAAATTTATTGGTTAGGGTTAGGCTCTTGTATTTTAGTTTTAATTGTTGTATTTCTGATCAATAAGGGCTTCTTCACAATTTCACGATTTATGCTGTTAGGTGGCAGTTTAATTGCCTTATTATTTGTAGTTATGGCCGTCAGTAATCTTATTTTACTGGTCAATCATCATGGTCAGTTGAGTCAGCCAATGCAACAACATATTTTATTAAATTCACCGAATCGTGATTATCAAGGCTTACTGGGCAATTTGGGCTTCTTCATCTTTGGCATCACGGCCTTTGGGGGGCTAGATACTGTGGCTAGTTTAGTCGATCGTGTCGGTCATAATAAACGTCGTTTTCCATTTGCAATTTTGATCGCGGCTATCTTAATCACAGTAACTTACTTAGCTGGTATTTTCCTATGGGGCGCCAGTGCAAATTGGGCAGCTATTTTTACAAATCAAAAAGTAAGCCTTGGTAATGCCATGTATTTTCTAATGTTTAACTTGGGCCATCAACTCGGTGGCGTTTTAGGCCTTTCCAGTGCGGGGACTTTAATTTTAAGCCAAATTTTCTTGCGCCTGACAGGTTTAGTTTTGTTCTGGGCTTATATTGGGCTTATTATGACTATCGCTTATGCACCTTTGAAGTCAATTATTACTGGAACACCTAAAAATTTCTGGCCGCACTTTTTAACTAAAGAAAACAAACAAGGTATCGCAAGCCATGCTGTTTTGGGTCAAGGTCTTTTAATTATCGGTCTCATTTGGCTCGTTGTCTTCAGTAATGCCCATGCGGTTAATCTATATAATAATTTAACGTTGATGACAAATGTGTCACGTTCTATTCCTTATTTGATCGTAGCCATTGCCTTTATCCAATTTCGCAAACAGCAACATGACTATCAATTGATTGCCCCACGTTATGCCAATTTGGCCAGTGGCTTAGTCATCACAACGATTTTAAGCGCCATTAGTTTTTCAATTATTTTACCGCTATTCAAAGCGCACTATTTAGAATCAATGCTCTTATTAATTGGGCCAATGATTTTTAGTATTATTGCCGTTATTTTGTACCATCACTTTAATCGTCAAATAGAATTATCCTAAAGTAAACTCAAAAAGAAGCTTAAACATTCCTGATTTCAAGAATATTTAAGCTTCTTTTTATGTTGTACATTATTCTATTGGTTTATCAGAATCAGAATCTGTTTCAGCTTTTGCTTCAGCAGCAACAGCATCGTTACGCTTGACCGCGAGGGGGACATCAATTCTAAAAATTGAGCCAGAACCGACACTGCTTTCCACAGAAATTCGACCTTGATAGCTTTCGATTAATTTTTGAGCAATGGACAGGCCTAAGCCATTCCCACCCTTATCTTGGTCACGATTCCGGGCTTTATCCACACGATAAAAACGATCAAAAATCTTCCGTCGATCTTCTTCAGGAATACCTAGTCCAAAGTCCTGAATTGCAACGTTCACAAAACGGGCATCCTGGGCCACTGAAATATGAATTGCTTTGCGCTTATCCGAATATTTCACGGCGTTATCCAACAAAATAATTAAAACTTGTTCCAAATGATTCCGATAAATTTGAACATAGACTTCCGGTTGATGGAGATCCAAATCTAAAACAATATTAAAATCCGGATGCAACATCTTGAAGTTATTATAAACTTCTTCCACTAAGGCATGCACGTCAATGGTTTCATGAGCATATTGTTCCTCAATTTGATCAGCCCGTGATAGATCTAACATTTCTTGAATTAAATACTTCATTCTTTGAATTTCTTGCAGTGACGCACCTAAAGATTCATCTAAAACTTCCGGGTCATCTTTCCCCCAGCGGTTTAACAGTTGTAAATGTCCTTCTAATACAGCCACTGGTGTCCGCAATTCATGGGAAACATCTTGGACAAAATGATTTTGAGCATCCACAAAACGCTGTGTCTTATCTAACATATGATTAAACTCATCTGTCAGATCCGCTAACTCATCCCCGGTATTTAACGCCGGTACCCGCATTTGTGTCCCCGGCTCTACTTTTATAACTTCAATAGCATCACTTAAGGCACCAATTGGCTTTAAGAAATGGCGAATAATCAAAAATGAAGCTAAGCCACCAATAACGACGGCAACAATAGAGTAGATCACAATAAATAACCGCAGTCGGCTCATATTATGTTGAAAGCTAGACATTGTGTTCACGACTTGAATGTAGCCAATTTTCTTATGGGTTGTCCGTGAATAAACAACCCCAATGCCAACCAATGCTTTTTGATTATTAACCTGGCGTTGGTGGACACCAACTTTTTTATTTTTTAATGGTAAAGAGGTTGCTTTTGTCGTAAATAACTGAATGCCTTTTGCATCATAGACGCCCACATTAATATCTTTACGAGATAGCTTTTGAATGACAGAATCTTGAAAAACATCTGTCTGATCCCAGCTTGCTGAGGATGCAATCGTTGTTTCATTATTAGTTTCAATATTTAATCTTGGCAATACTTTATTTGTCGTTAAGTTGGTCGTTGCCGTATCTAAACGCCGATCAACTGCCGTAATCGTTTCCCGGACAGTTGTCTCCTCTTGGCTAATCAAGACTTCCTGCACCGTATAATAAATCACGCAAAAAAAGATCAATAATGTCCCTAAAATGATGCCCGCCATCCCTAGCGTCCATTTTGCTTTAAGGGACCGCTTCAAACCTCTTTTTTTCTTTTGGTTTTGATCTTCCATGAAAATTAAAGATCCCCCTCATCAAGAACTAAGAGCGCATAACATAACCGGTTCCCCGGACAGTTTGGATGTAACTTGGTTTACCAGAGACGTCAATTTTATTTCTTAAGTAACGAATATAAACATCGACGACATTGGTTTCAGCATTAGAGTCATAACCCCATACTTTACGCAACAATAGTTCCCGTGACAAAACAACGTTGACGTTTTCCATCAAAGTTAGTAATAATTCGTATTCCCGTTTAGTTAATTCAATGACATCATCGCTACGACGAACGACGCGATTTTCTTTTTCAATCGTTAAGTCACGATAAGTAATCGTATGTTGCTTGTTGGCGTTATGTTCACCTTCAATATCAATTCGGCGTAACAAAGCCCGTAAACGTGCCAGTAATTCTTCAATTGCAAATGGCTTTACGATATAGTCATCCGCACCATGATCTAACCCAGAGACACGATCAATAACGGAATCTCTGGCAGTCATAATAATGATTGGCGTATTTTTGACTTGTCGAACACGTCTAGCAACTTCTAGACCATTTAATTCTGGTAACATCAAGTCTAGTAAAATGGCATCCCATTCTTCATTTAAAGCAGCATCTAAGCCCGTTCGGCCATTAAAATAGACCTCTGCATCATAACCTTCATGCTTTAATTCTAATTCAACAAACCGAGCTAAATTTTTTTCATCTTCAATTACTAATACTCTACTCATTAAAAGTGTGCGCTCCTTATCCTATCTTTTTATCGTTCTAATACGTTTACAATATAACCGATGTTACTAATTCACCAATTATAATTTTAACATAAGAACCCCAGCAATACATTAAAAACTGTTAAAGCTAGATCAAAATTATAAATAACAGCTTTAATCTAAATTTTATAAAATTAGAATCACTGATTCAAGGGGATGCCCTGTAGCTGTAAGTATTGGTTAATTCACCTCAAATACAGCCGTCATTTTGTTATTTTAAAACTAAATAATTCCTGACAAAATCATAAAAATAAGACTAGTGCCAAAATAGAATCCTGACACCAGTCTTATCTTAATTAAAAAATTAATTATTGTTCTTTATACCAAGTATAGTGGAAAATACCTTCTTTATCCACACGGTTATAAGTGTGTGCGCCAAAGTAATCCCGTTGTGCTTGGGTTAAATTAGCTGGTAAAACTTCACTACGGTAAGAATCGTAATAAGAAATAGCTGCACTCAAAACAGGTACCGGAATACCAGCTTGTGTTGCTAAAGCGACAATATCACGAATAGATTGTTGGTAGTTTTTAGCAATATCTAAGAAATATTGGTCTAATAATAAGTTTTGTAAATCTGGTTTGCGATCATAAGCATCTGTAATTTTTTGTAAGAATTGAGCTTTAATAATGCAGCCTTCACGCCAGATAGAGGCGATTTCACCATAATGTAAGTTCCAATCATAGTTTTCTGAAGCCACACGCATTTGTTCAAAACCTTGGGCATAGCTCATGATTTTGCCAAAATATAAAGCCTGTCTAACTTTTTCGACAACTGCTTTAACATCATCAACTGCTGGTTTTTGTGTTGGGCCAGGTAAAACTTTGCTTGCCTTAACACGTTCATCTTTTAATGCAGAAATATAACGGGCATAAACAGCTTCTGTAATTAGAGATTGAGGTACCCCTAATTCTAAAGCGTTTTGAGAACTCCATTTACCTGTTCCTTTATTACCGGCAGCATCTAAAATCATATCAACGATTGGTTTATCAGTGCCTTCGTCATCTTTACGAGTCAAGATATCAGCTGTAATTTCAGCTAAATAACTAGATAATTCGCCTTCATTCCATTCTTTAAAGACGTCAGCTAATTGTTCCACAGAATAGCCCAAAACGTTACGCATAATATTGTAACTTTCAGCAATTAATTCCATATCGCCGTATTCAATCCCGTTATGCACCATCTTGACATAATGACCAGCACCATTAGGCCCCATGTAAGCCACACAAGGTGCGCCATCTTCAGCTTTAGCCGAAATTTGTTCTAAAATCGGTGCAACTAAATCATAAGCTGCTTTTTGACCACCAGGCATCAAAGAAGGGCCTTGTAAGGCACCTAATTCACCGCCAGAAACGCCCATACCAATAAAGTTAATACCGGATTCGTCTAACTTTTCGCTACGACGCATTGTATCTTCAAAGAAAGTATTGCCGCCATCAATTAAAACATCACCAGCATCTAAAAGTGGTAACAATTCATCAATTACAGCGTCTGTCCCAGCACCAGCTTTGACCATCATCAAAATCCGACGTGGTTTTTCTAAAGATTTAACAAAATCTTCAACACTATAGCTTGGTACTAATTTCTTTTCACTATGATCTTTCATGACTGCTTCAGTTTTGGCAGCACTACGATTATAAATTGCAACCGTATAACCTCTGCTTTCAATATTTAAAGCTAAATTCTTGCCCATTACGGCCATACCAATAACGCCAATTTGTGGCTTATCCATTAATGATCATCCTCCTACAACTTTCTTATTTATCCTAGCACATTTACTGCAAAGACTGCAATCACTCTTTGTCATTTGACGCTTGTGAATCATCTTTAAACAGATCCTTAAGTTTGGCAAACTCCGGATTGGGCGCGCCTTCATCAGTGGCTACTTGTTCAAAATAATCATTTTCAGAAATAACATTCCAGTCTTGGCCCTCCGGCATCGCATCGCCGCTAATTTCGTCAGGTGTCAAAACTTGTGTAGGAATACTGATAATGACATTATCTTCAACGGCTTTTTTTAAATCAAATTTGCCTTCATCAAAAGTCATAATCACTTCATCGTCTTCAAATGCCTCAGCATCGGCATCATCAGCGACATAAATTTCGGTAAAACGTGTATCAATCGGCAAAATTACAGGTGCCAAACTTCTTGTAGAAGGTACCGTTAATTCTCCAGTAAGATGCATTTCTAAAATCCAAACAGGTTCATCAAAGGTAAAAGTTGCCGTAACTTTGAAAGGTTTTGCATCTAAAATATCGGCGAGTCGTTGCTGTAAATCAGCTTTTAAATCCAGTGTTGTATCAACTTCTAATGGTGCCTTTTGAAATTTAGCCAGTTCTGCTAATGTCCAACTTAACAATCGTTACCCTCCTATGGCGTAATTTATTGGTTGTCGACCAAAATTTTGTGTTTGGCCGGTTAACTGTTCAATTAATAAATCAACCCGGTTTTGCAAATAAAATATAGCGCCGGGTTTTGTGTTTTGGCGATCTAATCGAGTCACCAATGGCAAAGTCAATTGTTTTTTTACTTGGTGTAAATAGCGTTGCCCCCGATAATTAAAACCTAAGGGATGAATAAACAACTGACTTTCAAGCATTAAAGCATCGGTGACATTTAACAAAATATATAAAAATACCCGCTGTAATCTAGCAAAAGTATAACGCTTCGTTTTCACCGCAGTCAGCAATGCTTCAAATGACGTACATTTTCGGATGACATGTTTGATCCGATGTTCCAAGCCCTCAGTCACTTGATAAATGCCTGCTAATTCTGTCAAAGTCATACTGGTGATCCGATATTTTAATAGCTCAAAAACCCGAGACCAAGTTAAAAATTCTGTCGGCCATTGTGATAAAAGCCGCAAACTAGTTTTTGGTAGAAACGGGGCTGCTGCCGACCAATTTGTCACTGTGGTTAATTGTTTTCGCAGCCAACTTGCACTTGTAAATTGTGCCGCCGTTTCCTGCGCATCATGGGTCACCCCAATACGTTGAATCGGTAGTAAAGTCAATGTATGCGCTAACGCTGCGACACTTTTAGCATAGCTTGCTGCCAATAATAAATTCGGTTGATCTAACGTTATCCCAAGTTCAGCCTGTAACAATTCGTTGAGCTGCGTGGCATAAGTTTTTTTATAGTCCACAAAAAAATCATGCCGCTGTGGCAGCTGCAGCATTGCATCCCCTAATTTTGCATAGTCTAGATGACTGGTTTCCGTACCAAAAGCTAAATACTGACACTGCAAATCATTTAAAATAGCAACGGCACCATCACTAAACCGATCAGCAGGCTGACTGGCCACCTGAAAAGGCAGTTCAATCACTAAATCAGCCCCGCCTGCTAAAGCCATCTGGGCTCGAGTCCATTTGTCCACCAATGCCAGTTCACCGCGCTGCACAAAATTACCGCTCATTACCACTACTAAAACAGCATCACCGCTTTTTTGCCGTGCTTGCTGTAATTGATAAACGTGACCATTATGAAACGGATTATATTCGGCAATAATACCGCAGCCAACTAACTTTGATTCTTGCATTTGAAGAAATACCTCGTACTGGTTTCTAAAACAGACTGTGTCCCAAATTCACTGGTCACTTCAATATCTGTGAAGCCAGCTGCTTGTAGCGCTTCTTTATATGAAGCCACCGGATAAGTACGCTCACGATGTAGCTCTTCTAACGCTTGGTAGCCATCAATTGACTCATCATAAATGAAAAAAGTTAAGTCATGTTCCACGCTGTGGGGAAATTCACCGGCATAACTCTGCCACATAAATGCCATATCCTCAAACTTCGCATTATACATATAACCTGGGAAAACTTCATCCATTTGATATAGGCTATGGGCATCAAACATAAACGTACCCGCTGGCTTTAAAACTTGTGACACGTTTTTGAAAACTTGTGTTATCGCTGATAAATCCGGTAAATAACAAATAGAATCATCAAAACAAGTTACATAATCAAACTTTGTGTCCAACTTTAAGTCAAGGGCATCCCCTTGGATTAAGGGCAGCTCAATTTCAGCAGCCCGCGCTTTTTCATCTGCTAAAGTTAACATTTCTTCAGATAAATCAAAACCAGTGACCTCAAAACCAGCCTGGGCCAATTTCACGGCTAATGTGCCTGAACCACAGGCCAACTCTAATAAACGGCCCGTTTTTTTTGGTACGCGCTGTTCGACATAAGTTAACCATTGGTCATATAAATCTGAATCCATTAGCTGATCATAAACTTTGGCAAAGGTTGTATAAATCATTCCGCAACCCATTGTGAAACATTGACCATTGGGGCATCAGACCATAGTTTCTCTAAATTATAAAATTCCCGTTCTTCTTTCAAAAAGACATGCACAACCACATCAGCCATGTCGATCAAAATCCAACGTGACCCTTTTCTGCCTTCTTTACGCCGAATATCAATACCTGCTTCTTCAGCTTTATCAACGATTTCATCAACAATCGCTTCAACTTGCCGTTCAGAATTGGCATCCATAATTACAAAATAATCGGCCACCAAACTAACTTCTTGCATATCTAAAGCCACAATATCTTCAGCATGCTTACTATCCGCCGCTTTGACGGTAATTTCTAACATTTCTTTACTATCCAAAAATGAATCACTCCTTGATAATTGTTTTAATATATATTATTTAAATTTAATGTACCCAAGCATTATAACTATCAATTGTCTTGGGGTAAACTGTTTTATGATTTTTAATTAAAAATGATAAAGTTGACTGCAGCTCGCAAGCCACACCAGCCGCCAGTGAAACTTGGGCCGCTTGACGGGCAGCTTCTACACCTGGAAAATCACGGCCAGGTTCAATAAAATCTGCAATGAAAATAATTTGATCTAATTTTGTCATGGTTGGTGCACCGATCGTATGCTTTTTGACGGCATTTAAGATCTCTGAATCATAAATCTGTAGATCCTTTTGAACAAAATAAGTGCCAACAACACCATGCCAGATGCCGTTATTATAGGCTAATAATTCTGGATCAAACTTTTGACTCATAATCACAGATTTGAAGCGCTCATCTGAAAAATCCTTAGCATAGTCATGTACAATGCCCGCAATTCTTGCTCGAATTGGATCACCATCATATTGTTTTGCTAAAGCTTCAGCTGTATCTGCCACACGCTTAACGTGTTCAAAGCGTTTTGGTTTTAACACGGCTTGCACTTTTGTCAATAATGTTTCATAACTATACGGCAGAATTTCTGCGAAATCATTTGCCTTCAAGATAAAGCCCCTTTTCATAAATATAAGCTGCCACATCATCTGGCACTAAATAATGAATAGATTGCTGATTTTTAACCCGTTTCCGGATGGCACTGGACGAAATATCCACTAAAGGTGAGTCCACCCAAATAATCGGATAATTAGAATGCACCGCAAAATTACGGCGACGCACACCTACAAAGTGCACCAATTTGAGCAATTCATCAATTTTATGCCATTTCGGTAAATAGGCCACCATATCACCACCTATGATAAAATAGTAGTCCGTATCCGGATGTCTTTGTTTTAACGCTTTTATTGTATCATAAGTATAACTAATTCCGCCCCGTTGCAGCTCAATTGTTTCCAATTCAAAATTAGGATTATCCATAATCGCCCGAGAGACCATTTCTTTTCGATCTTTCCCAGGAATTGTCTTTTTTTCATCCACATGGGGGGGCTGGTTATCTGGCATAAATAAAACTTTTTCTAATTCTAATTGCTGCATTACTTGATCGGCCATAATCAGATGTCCGAGATGCGGTGGATTAAAAGTACCACCTAAAATACCGACTTGTCGGCGTTTATTCAGATTTAAAATTTTCTTTTGAACTTCAGTTGAAATAACCGGTTGTTTTAAAGTTACGATTCTAGTCTGCAACGTCATTCGTCCTTTTTATAAAATCAAAGTGCTTTAACTGCTTTAGAAAGAATTTGATATTCTGCTTTGTGTGAAGGTCGATAAGCCAACAATGTATGCCCAATAATTTGCGGAATTTGAATCGCTACATCTTGAGCAACAAGCCAATCAGCGGCTTCTTTTGGGGTTAAGCTCGCATTTTGTAAAATGCTAATTTTAACTAATTCTCGTTTTTCTAAAGTATCTGTCACCTGTTTTAAAAAATTTTCGGATAAATCATTTTTACCAATCTGAATTAATGGCCGCATAACAGCGCCTTTTGAACGTAAAAATCGTTTTTGTTTACCTGTTAACATGATCAACTTCCTTTAAATGAGTGCTTTACGGATAACAACATCGACATTTTCTGGTGCATAGGCCGCAATAACGCCAGGTTTTTGCACCGTAATCCAACCTAAACCGCCAAAGACAATATCTACTTTTTGGTCAATTGAAAATTCATGGCGGACTAGTTTTGGAAAATCAGCGATAGCCTCAGCTTTTGGTGGATTCAGTAGTTCACCCAAATGCTTTTCATAAAAAGCATCTGCATTTTCTAACTTAGTGCGATGCAAATATAGCTGATCATCCACATAGACGGTAAAGCCTTGACGCTCACCTTGAAGATAATCAAAGCGTGCTAAGCCAGCTAAAAATAGCGTTTGTGCTGCATTTAATTGGTAGACTTTTGGCTTTAAGGCTTTTTGCGGTGCAATTAAATTCAAATCATTAGGGCCTAATAAATGCGCCATCTGATGTTCATGAATAATCCCTGGGGTATCAATTAAATTCTTGCCATCCCCAAAAGGAATTTCAATCTGATCCAACGTCGTTCCTGGAAATCTAGACGTTGTAATCAAGTCTTTAATGGCCATATTCTGCTTGATAATTTGGTTAATTAAAGTCGATTTACCAACATTGGTCGTCCCCACAACGTAAACATCTTTACCATGACGATACTTATCAATTAAAGCCATCAGCTGATCCACATTCCGACCAGATTTAGATGAAACTAAAACTGTATCTACTGGCCGTAAGCCTTGATCATGACTTTGTTCAAATAGCCATTGACGTACTTTCCCACGGGAAACACCTTTTGGTAAAACATCTTCTTTATTACCGACAACAATCACCGGATTATCACCAACAAACCGGTGTAACCCTGGAATAATACTGCCATTAAAATCAAAAATATCAATGACATTTAAAATTAAAGCATCCCGATCACCAATTTCGTTTAATAAACGGACAAATTCATCGTCTGCAATTGAAACGGGCATAATTTCATTATAATGCCGTAGACGAAAACAGCGCTGGCAATACACATCTTGTGTATCGTCTGTTAGCTGTTTATCTAAGGCTGATTGGGGAATATAGCCGATTGCTGTTTTATCTTCTGTTTGAATTTTAGCACCGCAGCCGATGCAATATAAATCTGTTTTGCTATCCATGCAGCTCTCCTATCGTTGTTGGTCTGGGGGTAATGTTAACTTATCCCGCCATTCCAAACCAGTGAAATTTCGTTTTAAAACTTTAAAAAGATAATGTTCCATAAAACGATTCATTAATGTGTTCCAAGCATCTGAATTGACCAATGGCTTCACAAGGATCGTACGAATGCCTGCGCGATTGCCTGAACAAACATCAGTAATCAATTGATCCCCCACCATTACAGTTTCATCAGGATTTAAATGATACGTTGTTAATGCCTCTTTAATCCCTTTGACAGTGGGTTTCATTGCTCGAGCAATAAAAGGCATACCTAATTCTTCAAGTGCAATATCAACACGTTGCGCACTATTATTAGAAACAACAATGACCTTAATCCCGGCTTTTGTCATTTTCTGCAACCATAGCCGCAAGCGGTCATCTGGTTTTTTATTATTCCAAGGCAATAACGTATTATCCAAATCCGTTAAAATATTTTTAATGCCAAAATAAGCAAGTTGTTCAGCATCTAAGTCATATAAAGAATTTAGCATAAAAGTTGGTTTAAAACTTTGTAACATAAAGACTCCTCTTCATCATCCGTATTCAATTTAATATTATAACTGTTTATTATTTTTGCTTCGACAAAGGTTTACCTATTTATAATAAGTTATTTTCGGTAACTGCTCAAGGATTCTGCATAACAAACTAAGTTATTATATTGAAATTTTTAAAAAGGGTCCGGAACAAAACGCATGTCTTGTCCGGACCCTTTCATAGTCTTGATTAAAGATTAAAGTGCTTTTTTAGCGGCATCTGTTAGTGCTGTAAATGCAGCAGCATCATTAACTGCTAAATCAGCCAACATTTTACGGTTGATATCAATACCAGCTACTTTCAAACCATGCATCAATTTGCTGTAGCTAATATCATTTAAACGAGCAGCAGCATTGATCCGTGCAATCCATAATTTACGGAAATCACGTTTCTTTTGACGACGATCTCTAAATGCGTAACGATAAGAATTCATTACTTGTGCATTTGCAGATTTGAAAAGTAAATGTTTAGAACCTGTATAACCTTTAGCGAGCTTTAAAACTTTTTTACGACGTTTACGGGTAACCGTACCACCTTTAACACGAGCCATTGTATTTCCTCCTTGGGACTAACCTGATCATTTCAGGATAAATTTATTTTTTAAAATAGAAGTTTTATTTAACTTGAGAAAGCATCTTGCTATAACGCTTCAAATCGCTAGATGCTACTAAACCAGATTTTCTCAATTGACGACGTTGTTTCACTGTCTTACCGTGGAAACGGTGACGTGTGTAAGCATGGTGTCTTGAAAGTTGGCCGGAAGCCGTTTTCTTAAAGCGCTTTGCAGAAGCGCGATGTGTTTTTTGCTTTGGCATAATTAAAATTCCTCCTAAATATGACATCATACAATAAGATTTTATATGATGCTTTACAATTAAAATTGCTGATCCATAGACCAGCAATTTAATGAACTGATTAGTTATTCTTTTTCAGTCTTTGGTGCAAGCATTAAGAACATGCTGCGGCCGTCCATCTTAGGACGAGATTCCACATTTGCAATATCACTTGTCTTTTCAGCCAAGTTATCTAATACTTTGCGACCAATGTCTTTATGGGTAATTGCGCGGCCTTTGAATCGAATTGAAACTTTGACCTTATCGCCTTTTGCTAAGAATTTACGAGCATTATTTAACTTAGTGTTAAAATCATTTTCTTCAATTGTTGGACTTAAACGAACCTCTTTAACACTGATGGTCTTTTGTTTCTTACGAGCTTCGCGATCTTTCTTTTGAAGTTCAAAGCGATACTTCCCATAATCCATAATTTTGGCAACTGGGGGTTTTGCTTTGGGGGCAACAACAACAAGATCTAAATTAGCTTCTTCAGCTAATCGTAAAGCTTCTTGCTTTGTTTTCACACCAAGCTGATCCCCATTATCAGCGATCAAACGCAATTCACGAAAACGAATATTTTCATTTACCATCAAGTCTTTTGCTATGGTCAAGCACCTCCATTAATTAAGTAGAAAAAAGCGGATTTCCGTAGAAATCCGCCAATAATCTTCACCGTACATATCGAAAATTATGACCTAGAGGCTTAAAAGCATAGGCGAGAAGACGGGCTTCTACTTCTTATTTTTCACAACGTTGACTAGTATACTTTATATTAAGCGATCTTGTCAAGTCGTTTTTTAACTATTTACCTGTCCGACTAAAGTTCTTAACTTCAGAGACAATGGCATCAACGAAGACATTTAAATCTTCAGTACTTGGTTTATCTGAACCATAGGCACGAACGGAAACCGTGGCATCATTTTTTTCTTGATCCCCCACAACAAGTGTATAAGGTACTTTTTGTGTTTGGGCTTCACGGATCTTATAACCCATTTTTTCGTTACGTTTGTCTAATTTAACCCGGATGCCTTTAGCAGCCAAAGTCTTTTGTAAGGATTCAGCATAATCCATGTGTAAATCTAAATTAACTGGGATAATTTCAACTTGTGTTGGTGCCAACCAAGTTGGGAAAGCCCCTTTGTAGATTTCAGTTAGATAAGCGATGAACCGTTCCATTGTAGAGATAACCCCACGGTGAATCATAACTGGGCGATGTTCTTGACCATCTTCACCAGTATAAACTAAATGGAATTTTTCAGGCATCATAAAGTCTAATTGAATCGTTGACAATGTTTCATCGTTACCCAAGGCTGTTTTTGTTTGTACATCTAATTTAGGACCGTAAAAAGCAGCTTCGCCTTCTGCTTCGTAGTAATCTAAACCAAGATCATCCATAGCACCCTTTAACATAGATTGTGATTTGTTCCACATTTCATCATCATCAAAGTATTTTTCAGTGTTCTTAGGATCCCGATAACTGAGACGGAATGTGTAATCAGTTACGTCAAAATCTTCATAAACATTCATCATTAATTGCAAGATATTTTTAAATTCATCTTGAATTTGATCCGGTGTTACAAAAGTATGACCATCATTTAATGTCATTTCCCGAACCCGTTGCAAGCCAGACAATGCCCCAGATTTTTCATAACGGTGCATCATCCCTAATTCGGCAATCCGAATTGGTAATTCACGGTAACTACGAATATGATGTTGATAAATTTGAATATGAGATGGGCAGTTCATTGGCCGTAATTCAAGCATTTCGCCATCACCCATGTCCATTGGTGGGAACATGTCTTCACGGTAATGATCCCAGTGACCGGATTGTTTGTAAAGATCTAAGTTAGCCAAAATTGGTGTGTAAACATGTTCATACCCAGCGGCTAATTCACGGTCAATGATGTAACGTTCGATTGTCCGACGAATCGTAGAACCATTTGGCATCCAGTAAGGTAAGCCGGCGCCGACTTTTGGATCAACAAAGAATAAGTCTAATTCACGGCCTAGTGTCCGATGATCTCTTTCTTTGATTTCAGCCCGACGTTTCAAATCAGCATCTAAGTCTGCTTGTTTATAAAAAGCTGTGGCATAAATTCTTTGTAACATTGGATTACTAGATTTGCCTTGCCAATAAGCACCAGCAACTGAAAGTAATTCAAAGATTTTAGCTTCGCCTGCTTTATCTAATAAAGCACGGTAACCAAAGTCGACAAAATCGCCTAATTGGTAAGCTGGAATTTGAACGCCTGATTCAGCGTTAATTAAGGATTCCTTGTATGGATCGCCAGCGAAAGCTTTTAATAATTCATCTTTAGAAACGAATACGCGTTTAATTTCGCCATTTGCTTTTACTAAAGCTTGCATTTGAGCTTTAATATCTGCTAGATCATTAACAGTGACTTGGCCATCTTCATTGTCTGTGTCATAGAAGAAGCCATCAGCAGTTGAGTGACCTTCACCAAAATGCATTTTTGGATAAGCCGCTTTTAATGTGGCAGCCAATAAGAAAGCAGCAGTATCATTTAAAACGATTAAAGCATCGTCATCATTTGCTGTTAAAATTTGTAATTTACCATCTTGTTTTAAAGCCCGGTGCAAATCTACTAATTCGCCGTTAAATTTACCGGCGATTGCTTTTTTACCTAGGGATGTGCTGATTGATTTTGCGATCTCTAAAACTGATACACCATCATCAAATTGTTTTTTGGAGCCATCTGGAAATTCAATAGAAATTGACATAAATTAAACCCTCCGTTTTTTGAACTGACTTTAATTGCTGCAGCAAATTGTGGATAAAAAAAGCCCTAAGATAATTAAAAATTATCTTAGGGACGCTATATATGCGCGGTTCCACCCACATTAAAATCAGTTTGATTTTCACTCTTTGCTGATAACGGTAGCAGACCGCAATAAATTCGATCGAAAACCTGAGAGTGGTATTACTTTAAGGTTTTTACTGTCGCCGGTTTCAGCCAAGCCGTGACTCTCTGCTTCCTTAAATAACATGTCTCTCAATTCACAGACTATTAAACCACGATTTTGATTTTCATGCAAGCCCTGTTGACCAATTAGTTTTCAAAGCGCCGATTAATCCCAGCCACTTCGATTTCTGTTGTTAAGTATTGAACACGCTCCATGATTCGCCTTGCCTTAATCGGCTCACGGCCTTTTGCACTATTGGTCAAATACGCTTCAAGTTCTGCCATTGAAAAATTCGATGTGAAAAAAGTTGGCAACTGTTCTTGCATTCTATATTGCAAAATAACCCCTAAAATATCATCCCGAATCCAAGCATTGGCCGTATCTGCGCCAATATCATCCAACATCAAAATTTGTGCGCGTTTGATGCTTTCAATTTTAGTAATCACTGAATTATCTTTAATCGCACCTTTCATTTCCACTGATAAAGTGGGAAAGTGCAGCATTAACGAAGAATACCCGGCTTCCGCCAAGGCATTGGCAATGGCCCCTAATAAATAAGTTTTACCCACGCCAAAAGCGCCATGAAGATAAAGCCCTTTATGAAAAATAGTTGGGGCCGCACAAAATTCATGCACAAAATTTTGCGCTGCCGTCAAAGCCGCTTGCCGCCCAGGTGTAATAGTGTACCCTGCTAAAGTAGCGGTTTCGATGTCTTTAGGCATATTAATCCGCATGACCCGTTTTGCCAGGGCATTTTGCTGGTTCCGGGCAATGGTTTTTTTAGAAGGTACATAAGAAACATCAATGAGGCCATTACTGATGATTAATTCTGGTAAATACCCCGGTACTAAGCCAACCTCGCCCCGCTCTGCTTTTTGTTTTTCCCGCACAAATTCATACAGTTTAGAAGCACTTTTTTCAATCGCATTGGCCCCTAATTCTGCTTTATGTTTTGATAAAAATGTTAGCACATCAGGATAACGTAAAGTCTCGTGCATCACTTTTTCATAATTTTCATTCAATTTACGTTTATCCATATATTCCGCCAGTTGATCTTGCAAGTTTTTCACAATATCACCTCTTTTTTAGTTAGGAATCGTCTGCTTCAGATGTTGCTGACGTTTGTTCTTTAAACCATGAAGGGATTGGTTCTACGGTTTTAGTAGGACTCGTGGTGCGATAATTCTGCCGGCTATTATTGTTCGTTTTAGCCGTTTTTCCTAGTTTGGTGTACTGCCGCTCTTGAATCCGTTTTAAAGCAGCTTCAGGCGTCGTTATATGATGCTGCAGCCAATCGTTGGCCACACTATCTGTGAAGGCTTGGGTAACCGTTGTGGCTCCAGCCGTATGCAAATTGGCATAGGTCAACATGTTTAAAATTTGATCTGAAAAGATATGGCGGCTTTGTAATTCCCGTAAAACCCGGGTTTCACCCTTACCAACAAAGCCACCCAGCACTTGCTTCTGCCAAGCTAAAAAGTCAAAAACACTTAATCGCTGCGCTTGGGCCACCAATTCTTGGGTACTATCCGCCTGCGCTGTAGGTGCATCGCTTTGTGAAGCTGATGTCTGAGGTGGGGTTGGGGTCTCTGGCTCCGGCGCCATTTTTACTTGACTGCCTTGTGTTTGTGTATATTCTGCTAATGTCAGGCTTTCTAACTTTTTAATATTAATTTCATCAGTGACTATATCCAAAGTATTCGCAATCAAATTCGCCATTGTTGTTTCATCAATACCATAAAAGTGATGTAATTGATAAATCACTTGTTGATGTTTCGTTAACTCTGCTTTTGTCACTTGGAATTTAGCTAACAAATTTTGGAGAAAATCCCAATCAAAGGTATCCAAATCTGCTTCTGAATAGGCAACTGCTGGTCTTTGCTTTAATGTCATCTGTTTTTTTGTCTGCTGCAGTTCTGTAGGTGTCTGAACTGCCCGCGCAACAATTTCTGGGAAAACATTTGAAAAATTAGCCGTAATTTCAGTCAAATCTTTAGTAACTGGATGCAGCTGAAACCGTGTTGCCAAATCATCAAAAGCGCGTTGTCCAATGGTTTGCACCAACAATAAACTTAGTAAATCATCCTTAAAAAAAACGTCTGGGGTCAGTGGCGGATATAATTCATAAACAAAATATTTACCAATGACGTCTTCATTAGTAAATGTCCGCAACAATCCCATCGCTTCTAAGCGCCGCCGCGCAGCTTCAATTGCGACTAAATCCACACTCATATAATCCAATAAAATTCGATGCATTGGTCGCTGCGAACGCAATGCAGACGGATTTTCTAAAGTTTTTAATGTATTATATAGGCCCACTGCGACTGGCCCTAAAATAGGTTGGTATAAATAAATTAAATAGTTTTGCTGGGCATCATTAAAATAGCCTGCATGGGTGACTAAAAAACCATCTCGAGGCGAAAATTGTACATCTTGCCCATTCATTACAGACACCTTCTACTCTGATGATTTTGATTCTTGTGCATCTGAACCGCGTCGGCCGCGCTCCATCATTTCTTGAACTTCTTCCATAAAGCCATTCATATCTTTAAATTCCCGATAAACACTGGCAAAACGGATATAGGCCACATCATCAATATAAGCTAATAGATGCATGACATAGTTCCCAATTTCAACGGATTTAATTTCGGTATCGCCGGTTGCCCGGATTTGATTCTCCACTTGATCGACGAGTTCTGTCATCTGTTCCATTGAAACCGGTCGTTTTTCAGCTGCCCGGACAACGCCTCTTAATATTTTTTCTCGATTAAATTCTTCTCGAGTACCATCTTTTTTAATCACCAATAATGGTGTTTGTTCAATTCTTTCAAAAGTTGTAAAACGATAACCGCAATTTTCACATTCTCGGCGACGCCGAATCACGCGACCTTCGTCAGTTGGTCGACTATCAATGACCCGAGAACTGTTGTGGTGACAATGTGGGCAAATCATAACTATCTCTCCTAATATATTCCAAGCATTAAAATACGAATATTAATCAAATTGTAGTACTAAAATAGCGTAAATTGCAGTAATATGCAAGTCCTACTTAAGTTGGCACCGATTTAAATAAAATTATGTGTCTGTAAAAACCGCTGAATCTGCGCTTTTAGCATTTCAATATCACCACTGTTATCCGTATAAAAATCAGCTAACTGACGTTTTTCTTCGATATTTATTTGACTCTCTATCCGATGTCTTGCGTCGGTTTCGTTGTACCCATCCCGAGCCATCAGCCGTTTTATTTGTAACGCTTCTGGCACATAGGCAACCATAACCCCATCTGTATATTCTTCATAATGAGATTCATACAAAAGCGGAATATCTAATATAATTAAGGGCTGTTTTTGCGCCCGTAAATCAGCGACTTGTTTAAAAATTTCTTGACGAATTAAATGGCCGTTTAAGCGATTTAATAATTGCCGTTTATTTTCATCTGCAAAAACAATCTGCCCTAATTTTTTACGATCCAATTGACCATCAGCTTGTAAAATTTCTGGGCCAAAATTTTCAACAATATTTTTTAAACCTGGTGTGCCTGGTGCCACAACTTCATGCGCAATAATATCGGCATCTACCACCGGAAAGCCATAGCTTTTAAAAATTTGAGATACCGTAGATTTACCAGTGGCGATACTACCCGTTAAGCCTAAAACATAAGTCATTTTCTTCACCTCAGCTGTTGTTCTTTTGGACAAATATGCGTCCCTCGACCGCCGACTTTGAATTTCTCAATTGTGGTACCACATCGTTCACAAGGATCCCCTTGATGACCATAAACATGCAGCTGTAATTGAAAATGACCTTGATGCCCTGCAGCGTCAACGTACGAACGAATCGTCGTTCCACCGGCTTCAATGGCAATTTTCATTTCTTCACGAATGGCGCTAAACAATGCGCTGATTTCCGCATCAGTCAATGAATTGGCCGGCTGTAAGGGATGAATTTTACTAAGCCATAAAACTTCATCCACATAGATATTTCCTAAACCAGCCACACTATGCTGATCTAATAAGGCGGATTTGATGTTTTTATGCCGGCGCTTTAAGGCGGCTTTAAACGCAGGTATTGTAAATTCTGGAGAAAGTGGCTCTGGTCCTAGGGCTTGAATGCCGGATAATTGCTTTTCAAATCCCGTGTCGCCCAAGGTCATCCGCCCAAATTTACGGACATCATTATAAAAAAGTTGTTGGCCATCGGTGAATTCAAAGATAACATGGGTATGTTTTTCAGGAGGTACGCCAGCTGCTTCTAAATGATACTTGCCTTCCATCCGTAAATGGCTGACCAGCGTCAAATGATTGGATAAACGAAACAACAAATATTTTCCCCGTCGATCAATGGTTTCAATCGTCTGTCCGCTTAATCTTTGATCAAACTCTGTTAAATCATTCGTTACAATTCTAGGCCACAGTACTGTGACTTTGGCAATTTTTTTAGATTGGACTAACTTTAGTAACCCTTGACGGACTGTTTCTACTTCTGGTAATTCTGGCATGCTTTCACCTAACCTTTAACATCGTACCAAGTTGCCCCATGACCGGAATCAACTTTCAATGGCACGGCCAATGAAACTGCTGAATCCATGACACTAGGGACTAATTGTTCTAAAATTGGAATTTCTGATTTTGGCGCTTCAAAAATAAGTTCATCATGTACTTGCAACAGCATGACAGCCTTTAAATCAGAATCTTGTAGTTTTTGAACCATATTAATCATCGCTACTTTGATAATATCCGCAGCACTGCCTTGAATTGGCGTATTCATTGCGGTTCTTTCAGCAAAAGAACGGAGATTGAAGTTCTTAGAATGAATTTCTGGCAAATACCGACGCCGATGCATCAATGTTTCTACATAGCCCTGCTCCCGGGCAGTTTTAACAATTTCATCCATCCATGCTTTAACTTTTGGATACTGTTCAAAGTAAGCTTCAATAAATTGTTTGGCTTGCTTTCGCGTAATACCAATGTTTTGTGACAGGCCATAATCACTAATGCCATAGACAATCCCGAAGTTTGTGGCTTTAGCTTGGCGCCGCATATTTGGAGTAACTTCACTAGGATCACTGAGTCCAAATATCTTCATTGCGGTATTCGCATGAATATCACGATTTTCTTTAAACGCTGCTTGCATATTTTTATCTCCAGAAATGTGGGCCAATACCCGTAATTCCACTTGTGAATAATCTGAAGAAAAAATTTCCCAATCTGGATGTCTGGGCACAAAGGCTTGGCGAATTTGTCGACCTTCTTCAATACGCACCGGGATATTTTGTAGATTTGGATCCACGGAAGAAAGCCGACCAGTTTGGGTTAAGGTCTGCATGTAACGGGTATGGACTTTATGATCGGGATGAATTTGTTTTAATAAGCCCGTGACATAAGTGGACTGAATCTTTGAAATTTGTCGATAGTTTAAAATCTGGTCAATAATTGGTGACGCTGTTCGGAGCTTTTCTAAAACTTCTACGGAGGTAGAATACCCTGTTTTTGTTTTTTTAATCACTGGCAGCTGCAGTTTTTCAAATAAAATCTGACTTAATTGCTTTGGTGAATTGATATTAAATTCTGTCCCGGCAATCGTGTAGATTTCAGTTTCAATCGCTGCTAATCGCGTCTTAAATTCCCCTTGCATTTTTACAAGCCGTTGTGCATCCACCGTAATACCGGCGATTTCCATATCTGCCAATACTAAAGCAAGCGGCATTTCTAAGTTTTGAAATAAATCCGTCTGCTGATGGGCATCTAATTCTTTCATGAGTTGCTGCCGTAATTCAAAAACAGCCTTTGCCTTTTTTGCAAGATGGTCAAAATAGACCGCCTGATCTTCAGGCAATGCACGTTTAGCACCTTTACCATAAATGGCTTCATCGGTTTGTACCCCGGTGTAACCATGAAGTTGGGCAACATCCCCGAGATCATTACTATTATTATTGGTATTCAACAAATAAGAAGCCAACAATAGATCGAAGGTTGCCCCGGCTAATTTAATATTTAACCGGTTCAAGGCCACGTAAGTTCGTTTTAAATCAAACACGTATTTCGTTTTTTCAGAATTCTCTAAAAAAGCGGTTAATTCTGGTGTCTGCAGCAACGTCACATCATTTGAGACATACCAATGTTGGTCATCCCCGATAACAAAACCATCCAATTGTGCCGTATGATAATTATCATCTAGCATTTCAATTGTAAAACTTTGAGGTCCAGTTAATGCGGTAATCAATTGTAAATTGTCTTTGGTTAAAATTTGATAGTCCAAAGCTTTGGCTGCCGTTTCGGCAACGGCTTCTGTGACATTCAACTGACTCAAAAAGGCATTAAAATCCATCGCTTTGTAAAATGCGGTCAAAGCCTCTAAATTCACGCCGTTATAAGCCAAATCTTCTAATGCCAGCTCTACCGGAGCATCTGTTTTAATTTGTGCCAAATCTCGGCTCATAAATGCCTGGTCTTTATCATTAATTAGGTTTTCTTTTAACTTACTTTTTTTCATTTCATCAACATGGTCATATAAATTGGCCATAGAACCATATTCAGCCAGCAATTTTAAAGCTGTTTTTTCGCCGACTTTAGTAACCCCAGGATAATTATCCGAAGTATCCCCCATTAAGCCCTTCATATCCACAATTTGTGCTGGCGTAATGCCTAATTTTTCTTGGACGTGTTCAGGTGTATAGGTTTCCAGTTGATTAACCCCTTTGACGGTCACTGCCACAGTTGTATTGGCGGTTGTCAATTGCGTCAAATCCCGATCCCCGGTTACAATGGTTACCTTAAAGCCCTCTGCTTCAGCGCGCTTAGCCATTGTACCCACAATATCATCGGCTTCAAAGTTGGGCAGTTCGTACCACTTGACACCGTAACATTCTAAAAACTCCCGCATGTAAGGTAATTGTTCTGCGAGTTCACTAGGCATCTTAGCCCGACCACTTTTGTAATCGTCAAATTTAGCCGTTCTAAAAGTTGTCTTCCCAGCATCAAAAGCCACTAAAATATGAGTTGGCTCAACGGATTTTAAAATGCTATCCAACATATTTTTAAAGGCATAAATCGCATTCGTATGCAGCCCATCTTGATTTGTAAACTTATCCAAAACATTGTGTAAGGCAAAAAATGCCCGAAACATTAATGAGTTACCATCAATTAACAACAATTTTTTATTCTTTTTCACGGGATACCTACTTTCTGAAAGAAATCTATTTTATTTTCTTTTGATTACTATAAGGTCACTTTATATTCTAACATACCTTGCAGGCTCTGAAAAAACGGTATAAAAAAAGCTCGGCGTACACGCAGAAAACTGCCACCGAGTTTTTAAAATCCTGTTTATTAATCGCTATTACTGAAACCAAAAATTTGTAAAATGTATAAGAACATATTGATGAAATCAAGATACAAATTCAAGGCACCCATAATGGCAATTGTATTTAAGTTGATTTCAGCACCACTATTCGTTGCTTGGTAATAAACTTGTTTTAACATTTGGTTGTCATAAGCTGTTAATAGTGAAAAGATCACTACGCCGGCATAAGACATTAAGAGTTGCATGAAGCCTGAACCAACAAATAAGTTGATCACAGAGGCTAAAATTAAACCGATCAGCATAGCCATTGCCATTTGACCGATTCGACTTAAATTCCGTTTAGTAACATAGCCGACAATTGCTAAAGCGACGAATAAAGCCGCCCCAGTCACAAAGGCTACCGTAATATCTGCCACGCGATAATAAGATAACGTCACTGACAACACCAGCCCGTTCACTGCTGAAAAGGCAAAAAACAAAGCGGCATTCGCAGAACTAGATCGTTTGGCAGTTGCTCTAAAGCCAAAAACCATCCCGATTTCTGCAATCATCAAAATCCATAAAATTGCTGGACTGCTTTGTAACAAGGCACTATATTGTGCTCTAAATGTGGTTAAAGCTAAAAATGAGACTAAAGCCGATACTAGGACACCCGCAGCCATGTAACTGTAGACCCGGGAGAAAAAACGGCTCAAACCAGCATCTTTAGCGACAATTTCTCTCGAAGGTACTTGTTGCATAGATAGCGCTCCTTTTTTCTTTCAAAATTATAAACTGGTTCAATTATAAATTAATTTTACCAGCAAACCATCGGCCTTAATACCTATTTTTCATTTTTTAACAAGTCTTCATAGGCCACTTCATATTTTGGAATATCGCCAGCCCCCATGAAAACAACCACGGCATTATGATACTGCAATAATGGAGACATATCGTCAACTTTTAAGACTTCGCCACCATTTGGCAAACGATCGGTTAAATCTTGAATGGTAATGTTGCCAGAGTTTTCGCGAATAGAGCCAAAAATATCTGTCAGATAGACGATATCTGCTTTGCTCAAACTTTGTACAAAGCCTTCTAATAGGGCTTGTAATCTAGAATAAGTGTGGGGCTGAAAAACGGCAATGATTTGACGATCTGGGAATTTTTGCCGTGCCGCATCTAACGTTGCATTGATTTCAGAGGGATGGTGGGCATAGTCATCAATAATCTTAATGTCTGCAATATCCTTTTCCGCAAAGCGCCGTTTTGCACCTTTGTAAGTTAAAAATTCTGCAGCTAATTTGGCAGCATCAATTTTTTCAAGATAGCTAATGCCGACGACGGCTAGACTATTCAAAATACTGTGTTCACCAAATAATGGGACACTGTAATGTCCAATATTTTTACCATGATGCAAGGCATCAAACTCAGAACCAGTCGTTGTCCGTTTGATGTTTACCGCTTGGAAATCATCAGTATCTTTTAAGCCATAAGAATAAATTGGCACATTGGCTGTTATCTTTTTAAGATGTTCATCGTCACCCCAGACAAACAATGCTTTTTGAACTTGATTGGCCTCTGTTTGAAAAGCAGCTACCACATCATCAATATCTTTGTAGCAATCTGGATGATCAAAATCAATGTTGGTCATGATCAGGTAATCTGGATGATAAGCTAAGAAATGACGGCGATATTCGTCGGCTTCGAAGACAAAAAAGCGTGCATCTTTAAGGCCTTTGCCCATGCCATCACCAATCAAATAAGCTGTTTTATCAATGCCCTTTAGCACATGGGCTAACAAACCAGTGGTACTTGTTTTGCCATGGGTACCGGCAACGCCAATACTTGTGTAATTCGCCATTAATTTACCCACATATTCGTGATAGCGATAAAAAGGTAAGCCCATTGTCTTGGCTTGTTGAATTTCAATTTGATCATCATTAAAAGCATTCCCTGCAATAACAATCATATTATCCTTAAGATTCGCTTCAGAAAAATCATAAATCGGTATCCCGGCAGCTTCTAATGGCCCCTGTGTAAAAGTATGTTTACTAATATCTGAGCCGGCAACCGTCTCACCCATATCATGCAAAATTAAGGCCAAGGCAGCCATCCCAGTTCCTTTGATACCAATAAAATAATAAATTGAAGGCTTTGTCATTACAATAAAAACTCCTTATTAAGATTCTTTAATTTTTTCTAAATCCTGCCGGTCAAAAAAGACATCCCGTGGCTTTGAACCTTGGGCTTGGCCGATATAGTTATGTGCTTCTAAATCTTCAATGATATTCGCTGCACGATTATAACCAATATTAAAAGTACGCTGTAATTTAGAGGTAGAAATTGTTTTTTCTGTCGTCAAATAATCTAAAATTTGTGGCATTAAATCATCTTCTTGAGACTTGGCAATGGATTTTTTCAGCAGGTCATTGGGCTTAAATTGATAAGCACTAGGCCGTTGCTGCTTCACAAAATCAATAACAGCATCAATCTCATTATCAATAAATGTGCCCTGCAGTCGAATCGGATGATTTTGACCATTCCCTAAATAAAGCATATCCCCTCGGCCTAATAGTCGTTCAGCACCACTCGCATCAATAATCGTTCGCGAATCAATTTGACTGGAAACCATAAATGCAATTCTTGTAGGAATGTTATTTTTGATCGTACCGGTGACCACATCCACGCTAGGCCGCTGGGTTGCAACAATTAAATGAATGCCGGCAGCCCGTGCCTTTTGGGTGATCCGGGCAATACTATCTTGAACATCATTAGATGCAGACATCATCAAATCTGCCAATTCATCAATAATGACCACAATGTACGCCATCTTCAAGCCGTTACGCCCAGAAGTCTGCGCTTTTTCATTAAATTGTTCAATATTCCGGACACTAGCTGCAGCAAACCGCTGATAACGTTTTTCCATCTCATCTACAGTCCATTCTAAGGCTGCTGAAGCTTCTCTTGTATCCGAAACAACCGGTGCCAAGAGATGTGGTAACCCGTTATAAGGCGCCAATTCTACAACTTTTGGATCAATCAGCAATAGTTTAACTTGCTCTGGTGTGGCTTTATACATAATTGAGGTTAACAATGAATTGATGAAAACACTCTTACCAGAACCGGTGGAGCCGGCAATTAAAGCATGGGGCATTTTGGCCAAATCACCAATAATTGGCTGTCCGAATAAATTAACCCCTAGTGCAACAGTTAGCGGTGATTGACTTTCTTTAAAAGCCGTGGACCCAATGACTTCTGACAACAATACCGGTCGAGATTTGAGATTAGGAATTTCAATCCCCACCGTACTGCGACCAGGAATAGGGGCTTCGATTCGGATATCTTTAGCCGCTAAAGCCAATCTTAAGTCATCATTCAAATTGGTGATTTTGCTAACTTTAACCCCACGATCTAAAGCAACTTCAAATTGCGTAACCGTTGGTCCAATTGTATATTTAGCCACATTACCAGCCACATGAAAGGCTTCTAAAGTTTCATCCAATGTTTCTTTTTGCTGTTCCGCCCATTGATGCATATCTGGGACTTGATCAGCTGTTGGTGCTGGTAAAAGCGTTAAGGCTGGGAATTGATAGGTCAGCTCTGAAGTATCCGGTGGCGGTGTCGTGGTAAATGACCTTACTTTCCGCTCATTTTCAGATTTTACAGGCGTTTTCTTTTCTGGTAAAGCAGCTGTCACTGGCGGTACTTTAGGGCTAGTTACCGCTGTACTTTTTTGTGTCAATTGTGCTTGTAATTTTTCAAGCTGACGTTGCGCGATAGATTGGGCAACGGGTGCTTTTGGTGCAGGTGTCTTAGTTGGTGTCTCTAATTTAGCAACGGGCACCGTTTGTGGTTCTGGTTTTGGTTCTGATTTTAGTTCTGGCTTTGGTGTTATCACATTACGCATTGAATTGGTTTTTTCAACCGGTTTAACGGATTCTTCGGCTTTTGAAACGGCTGCTTTTGAGTCTGATGCTGTTGCCGTCTCTAGCGGCCTTGGTTGATCGTGTGCTTCACTTGCAGCCGTTTGAACTAATGGTGTTTCAGCCGTTTTTGCGGTTGGTTCTACTGGCTCTTGCGCTATCGCCGCTTTTGTTGGCTCTGGTTGTGTTTTTATTGGTGCTGCGGTGTCATTATTTTTGTCATCAATGGAAATATAATTTATCCGAATTGGCTCGTTAGCTTCCGCCACAACCGCTGTATCAAACAGATAATAACTTGCGCTTGTTTTTTCTAAAGCAGCTAAAATTTGTTGATAAAAGCGTTGTTCACTTAAAGCTCGATTATAAGTAACCACATGTGTTTTCGCTGAATTTCTAAAGGCACTAACCTCTGGTGTTTCTTCAGTGGCCGGCGCCTTTAATTGTGTTTTCGGCTGGGATGTTTTCTCAGGGTTCACATTTGTTTGTGCTTCAGGGGGCACTGTGACTTCAACATCTTCTGGCAACACATCAATGACTTCATTTTTTGTAGACCGCTTTTTAAGTTTTTCTTGTTTTCGATAAAAAGCTGGGCCATCATAATGTGACATAGTTCTCCCCCTTTCATAGTCAATTAACATTATATAACAACTCGCTTGATGAAAGTAGCGCTTTTAACAGACAAACAAAAAAGCTAGGTCAAAATTTAACTTTTTGACCCAACTTTATGCATAGCTTATTTAAAATAGCCTTCAGTCGTTACACAAAAATTTGGCCGGCTTTTTCAAAATCAAATGGACTGCCGACTTCAATATCATCACTGAGCACTAAAATGCCCCGAGCTTGCGGTGCGTTTGGCAAATCTAATTCCCGTGCGGCACAGATCATACCATCAGAAGCAACACCGCGTAAACTACCGGGCCAGATAATGGCGCCGTCTGGCATCATTGCGCCAACTTTTGCCACAACGACTTTTTGTCCTTGTTCAATATTGGGTGCGCCGCAAACGATCTGTAACATTTGCCCGCCATCAACTTCAACTTGTGCCACATGCAGGTGATCGGAATCGGGATGTGCTTTTAAGGTTTGAACGTAACCAATTACAAACTTAGGTGTCTCGTCATTTTCAAGATCTGCTTCAAAACCGTTTTTTTCAAGAATTTGCGTTAATGTATTTACAAATTTAGCGTTAACCGCAACTTGGCCATTAACTGATAAATTTGGCAGATAATCTGTAATATTGAAAAAATTATAGCCTAAGCTTTGGTTTGTTTCAGGGTCATAGATACGGACAACATCCCCCTTTTGAGCGACTGCTTGCACCGGTTTATCTGGTGCTAAAACAGTGATTAAAACATCCCCCAGTGCTTTTCGATTATAACTTGCAATTAGCATATTTAAAGCTCCTTTAACTTGATTCTATTGTGGTAATGTATTGATAAAGTCAGTGACTTGTTTCTTAGTTTTGCGTTCTTTATTAACATAACGACCGATTTCTTTACCGTCTTTTGTAGCAACAAAAGATGGAATGCCAAAAATCTGCCATTTTTGTGCTAAATCCATAAATTTATCACGATCAACCGAAATGAAATCATAATCCGGATGTTCTGCTTCGATTTCTGGTAACGATGGGGCCAATGCCCGGCAGTCCCCACACCAAGAAGCTGTAAATAAAAACATATGCTTCCCGGTCTTGGTTAATTCTTCTAATGTTTCATCGGTTAAATTTTCTAATTGTTTCACAACAATCACCATCCCATTTATAAGTTTCTAACCTTAAGTTTACTATAAGTAAGTAAATAATTAAATGATTTTGTTTGAATTTACCTCAAGTTATATTAAGATATAAGGAAACAGATGTTAGGAGGCAGCGTATGACAAAAAGTAAATATTATGGCTATGGCTTTTTAGCGGGGACATTATTAGGCAGTAGCTTAGTCTATAGTTATCAAGCTCGCAAGCAGCAAAAACGCGCACAAATTTTAGATCATGTCAAAGCATTGTTTCTTCGAGAAGGCCCAATTGAAGGCGCCTGGATTGAAGAAGATATCGAACCTTATTCTGATCAAACCCACCTTACAAAAGCTTACTTTGGCGGTGTCACTCGAATGGAAGATGATGTTTTAAGACAATATCAATTTGCAGCAGATGCCACAACCGGTGAACTATTAGACGTTTATAAAATTTAATGCCATTATTTAAATCTAGAGACTGGACATATTTGTGTTCAGTCTTTTTTAATTGAACGTTGCCTTCAATTGATAAATCGGCTGTCCTTTTTTGGCAAATTTAGCCTCATATTCGGTTTCAATATTAAAGGTTACCCGGTCATCATGGTGCAGATCTAAGGCCACAAAATCTAATGTCATCCCATATTGACTCAAACTAACCAACGAATATTGAAATAAGCCAAGATTATCAGTTTTAAATTCTAACATGCCCTTTGGCTTCATAATTGTTTGGTATTGTTTCAAAAAATTACGATAAGTCAAGCGGCGCTTTTCATGGCGTGTTTTAGGCCATGGATCTGAAAAATTCAAATAAATATGCGCCACTTCATCTTCAGCAAAGTATTCCGTTAAACTAGCCCCGTTGGCCAAAAGCAATTGCAAATTTGGTAATTTTTCTTCAACTTGCTTTTTCAAAATCATAGCAATGGCCGCTTTTTGAACATCCATCGCAATAAAATTATATTGTGGCAAGGCTTTAGCCATCTCAACAATAAACTGTCCTTTACCAGAGCCTACTTCAACATATAACGGCTGTGGTTTGGCAAAACGCGCCTGCCATTGACCTTGACTATCTTTGGGCTGTACTAAAATATACTCACTATGGGCTTCAATCAATTCCTTAGCCCATGGTTTATTTCTTAATCGCATAAAAACTCCTATTTCTTCTCATTAATCAATGTGTTTAATTTTTTTATTTGTGTTGCTTCTGTTTGCTGCGTCTGGGTGTAAGCCAAACTAATGTCATTAATTTGCTGTAAAATAGCATACCATTGTATACGCTGCATCAGAAATTCATCTAATTTCAAACCATACTTTTCCAACCACTGACCCCAGTTTTTGAAAGGAATATAGCTCATTAAAACAGTTGTTAAATCATAAATTGGATCTGCAAGCATTGCTTGATCCCAATCCACTAAATAAAGTGCGCCTGTCTTTGTTTTTAACCAGTTTTTCTTATTCAGGTCTCCATGACAAACACGATAGCTGGAGACTGGAATTTGTAACGTATGCAACTCTAACCAATGCAATCCTGCGCTAATCGCGCCTTGGATTTCTACTTGATTTTGAATTTGTTGTGTCAATTGCTGCAGCATTTGGTCCGGTGTTACGAAACTGCCACCGATTTTTTCCAACATGTTTTTTAATAAATTGGAACTGTGAACTTTAGCGAGTAACTGTGCCGTTGCATCAGATGCCATTTCCGTTTTTGTTAAAGTCCAGCCATTGATCCACTCTTGGGCCGTAATAACATCCCCGTTTGATAAACGCTTTGTCCACAATAACTTAGGGGTAATGCCCTCTGCAGATAAAGCCGCTAAAAATGGTGATGTATTCCGTTTCAAAAATATCTTATCTTTGCCAGTATGAATACCTACAAAAGCATTCCCTGTACTGCCCCCAGCAGATTCTACTTTCCAATTTTGACTGAGTCCAAAAGCCATACAGTCAAACTCCTCTTGTAACGGCTAGGATAAAACTTACTTCATCTCAACCTTGATTTTAAATTATCTAACTTTAAAAGCTAAAGTTTAACTTTTATTGTGTTGTGATCAACACGTTACCATCGAATTGAACCCACGCAATTCGTTTAATACCGATCTATCCTTCGTTTACTACATTGTAACGATACTATTTGTGCCTAAGGATAGCAATAACGATCTTTTTACAATTACTAAATTATTTTGACAACGCCGGCCCAACGGTTTAATTTTTCAAACGCATCTGCGTATAACCTAAAATAAACGCACCAGTAAAAATAAGGCCAACAAGCACCATCAAACCGGACATAACGGTCAGCCCAAAAGTAACTAATAGTGGGATCGATGTAATCAGCCACTGCAATCCTAAAACAAGCCATAGCAATTGTTGAAATGACTTTAATTTATCTTGAACGGCCACCGGATATAATTTTGTAAAAACAATACTATCATATTGATCGTAAAAAGGTAATAATTGAAAGCCGGACAGATATAATAATAACAAATATAAGATAACTGCCAGCCAAAGCTGTTTAATAAAAAATAAAATTAAAGTGCCAATCACTAAAAAGCGCATATAAAAGCCTAAATACTCCGTGCCACGCAAAAAGCCCCGACCAAATAAATACAAGTAGCTTTGCTTATGGTTTTTAGGTAATCTGTTTACTAGCCAATCCAAATACTTCCGGCGTTTGGCACTTCGTTGTAGACTTGGAATATCTGTAAATAAATTATAAATTTTTAAAATTCTAAATTGACGGCCTGTTTCTTGGACAATCACTTCTTGAAACTTTAACTGTCCCTCTAACGCCTCATTGGTCACATTACGCCGAATTAATAAGTTCAAAATAAGCGCTGCAATCACACTAATAATCGGTGTTACATAAACACCTACCCCTAAAACAATAAAACTTATAAGATAAAAATAGCCTTTTTCCATATACCAGGCTGTTTTTTTGCCAGGTACAGCATAGCAATTTAAAAATTCAAGCCATAACTGTAAATCTTTCAAAATCCATAAGGCGATGACTGCCGTTATCCCACTTGTTAATGAAAAATTAGGTGCAATAACCATTGCAAATGGAAAAACGGCGACACCAGTCAAAATTAACACTAACGTCGGTACCAATAAACTGTATTTACGCGCCGCCACTAGATAATGAAATAAGTCAGATTCTTTAGGCAGTAAAAAGGTACTGTCCGCAGATTCAAACAGCGTGGCCAAATGTCCAATTGAAAGGACAAATGTATAAATCCCGGCAATCACCAGTGGCCCCCACCAATAACTTTGCTGAATTAACTTTAAGACATTGGCATAGCCTAAAGCTAAAGCACCAATTAAAAAAATTACGGCGATTACAAAATGATCATTAAAAACCAGCCGTAAATATTTAAACTGCTGAGCTTGATGCTGTCTCAGTCGTTTTCGCCACAACTCAAGCATGGTCATCAACCGCCTCTTTACTCATTTGCAAATAAATATCATCCAAATTTGCATCCGCCATGCCAAAAGTTTCTTTTAATTCTTCTAGCGTCCCGGCAGCTTTTACTTGACCACTATTTAATAAGACAAATTGATCTGCATATTGCTGCGCTGTGGCTAAAATATGCGTGGACATCAAAATTGCTGCACCCTGGGTCTTCTTTTCTTCAACAATATCTAATAAATCATGAATTGCCAAAGGATCTAACCCTGTAAACGGTTCGTCAATGATGAATAGTTTGGCGTCGGTCATAAAGGCACAAACAATCATCACCTTTTGTTTCATCCCTTTAGAAAAATTACTTGGGAACCAATCTAATTTATTATCTAATCGAAATTTCTTTAATAGTTCCGTTGCCTTAGTCATTGTTTTTTCTTTATCAAGATCATAAGCCAAAATTGTTAGTTCAATATGTTCTTTTAAAGTTAATTCTGGATAAAGCACGGGTGTTTCTGGAACATAAGCAATTTGCTTATGATAGTCATCTTTATTTTTATTCAATGTTAGCCCATTTACTAAAATTTCGCCCTTATGGGGGAGTAATAAGCCGATAACATGCTTAATTGTCGTAGATTTCCCGGCACCGTTCAAACCAATAAGTCCCGTAATCTCGCCATCTTTTGCAACAAAAGAGACATCTTTTAAAACAGCTACATGGGCATAGCCGCCGGTTAAATTCTTAATTTCTAAGCTCAATTTTTTGCCCCTCATTTTCTAATTCTGTAAAAGTTAATCACTTTATGATAGCATGAAATTTAAAGTTTAGAAATTATTTATCTATGCAAGGAGGACTTTTTCATGGAAGATTGTATCTTTTGTAAAATTATTCGTAATGAAATTCCTAGTACAACGGTTTACGAAGATGATTATGTGAAGGCGTTTTTGGATATTTCGCAAGTTACCCCAGGCCACACACTGATGGTGCCTAAGGTTCATGTGGCCGATATCTTCGAATATGATGAAAAACTGGCGGCTGAGATTTTTGCCCGGATTCCAATCATTGCTAAAGCCATCAAGGCAAGTGATCCAAAAATTGCTGGGATGAATATCATTAATAATAACGGCGCTTTAGCTTATCAATCTGTTTTTCATTCACATATCCACTTTATTCCCCGTTATACAAAAGACGATGACTTTGCCATTCGCTTTGGTGACCACACTGACCAATATACCCCAGCGCAATTACAAACAATTGCCGACAATATTAAAGCAAATTTGGAGGTTTAACGATTAGATGGCAAATTTTTCTAAAGGCCTTTTATTAGGCGCGCTAATTGGTAGTGCTTACGGCCTATTAACTACAAAAAAAACCGGCCCTCAGCGTATCCGTAGTTTAACAGAATACGTTGGTGCCGTGACCGATGCAAGTATTGAATTTCAAGGCAGCTTAGCAGAAGTTAAGCGTGCGGTTGCTGATTTGAGTCATGAACTGCAAACAACTGCTAAAAGTGCTGCTGAAGATTTAAACGATACGATGAATACCTTTCAATTTGAAACTGAACCACGCATTAAACAGATCAATGCTGAAGTTGAAGAATTGAACGATTCTTTGAACCAAATGAAGCCATCTTAACAGTATACTCTATAAAATCTGTGAAAAATGTGTGAAAATGTAAGGAATCCTTTCTGAATTTGATATTATTTAAGGTTTAATTATGGTATATTATTCAAGAACATTACTGCATGAACAGTAAAAAATTTAGGAATTAGGATGTGTATTTTTAATGTCAAAGCGTATTAAGAAGCTTTTACTAGCTTTCGCTGGTTTAATGCTTGTTGTCGTCGCTGCTGGTTGCTCTAGCAACAGTACCGTCGCTACAACAAATGGTGGTAAGATTACCAAAGATGAATACTACGATGAAATGAAAAAATCATCTGCTGGTAAATCTACATTGCAAAACCTGATTATCACTAAAGTTCTTGAAGAACAATATGGTGATAAAGTTTCTAAGAAGGCCGTTACAAAAGAATACAACAAGTATAAGAGCCAATATGGTTCTTCATTCTCCGCAATTCTTCAACAAAATGGCTTGACTGCTTCAAGCTTCAAGAAAAACATCAGAACGAACTTATTAACTGAAGCTGCTTTAAAGGCAAACAAAAAAGTAACCAAAGCTAATCTTGAGAAACAATGGAAATCTTATCAACCAAAAGTTACCGTTGCACATATTTTAGTTGCTAAAAAAGCTGACGCTGAAGATATTATTAACCAACTAAATAACGGTGGCGATTTCACTAAGCTTGCAAAAGAATACTCAACAGACACTGCTACTAAGAATAAGGGCGGTAAATTAGCTGCATTTGATAACAGCGATACTTCCTTAGATTCTACTTTCAAAAAAGCAGCCTTCAAGTTAAAACAAGGCGAAATCACACAAACACCTGTTAAAACAGATTATGGCTATCATGTTATCAAGATGGTCAAGAATCCTGGTAAGGGTAAGATGTCTGATCATACTGCTGAATTGAAAGAACAACTTTATACTAAATGGATGCAAGATTCTACTGTCATGCAAAAAGTAATTGCCAAAGTCTTGAAGAAGGGCGACATTACAATTAAAGATGATGACCTTAAAGATATCCTTGCAGGTTATCTTGGTTCTTCTTCTAGCTCAAGTAAATAAACCAAAAAAAAATTAGTCGCATAATTATGCGGCTATTTTTTTTGGCTTATTTAAACTTATAATTTATGGTTTATAAAACTGACGCTGATCCATGGCAAAAATCCGCTGAGTGTAATGTCCACTGGGCGTGTGATTTAGAGCGTCTGAAATCATAGTCACTGAAGCATCCATCTCATCTAATTGATGTAATACCTCTGCTTCTAAAATTTTAGGAATTACTGGGGAACCATATTCCAATTTGCCATGATGGGCTAAAATCACATGGCGCAAGATAACAATTTTTTCATCATCTAAATCAAAATGCAGTTCATTACAAGCCCGACTGATCGCTTCATCAATTAAGACAATATGGCCCACTAAATTTCCTGCTAAGGTATAACTCGTTGTTTCTGCACCACTCAATTCAATGGTTTTACCAAGATCATGCAAGATGATCCCTGCATAAAGCAACGATTGATTAATGGTGGCATATTGGCGACACATCGCTTCAGCCAAATGCAACATACTAATCGTATGAAAGGCTAAGCCGCCTTCATAAGCATGATGGTTTGTTTTTGCTGCCGGATACTTAAAAAAGTCATCCCCCCGCTCATTTAATAAGTAGCGGACAATTCGATTCCATTTAGCTTCTGTAATTTTGAAAATAAAAGCATTTAATTCCGACTGCAAATCTGTTTTAGGCAAGGGCGCTTTAGGTACAAAATCCTCTGCTTTTAAAGTTTCGTTGGTCATAACGGTCATCTTATCAATTCTAATTTGTGGTTTCGTCTGATAAATTTCCCGCAAGCCCTTTAGATGGACAATACGCCCCTTTTTAAAATTAGCAATATCTTCTGGTTGTGCCGCCCAGAATTTACCTGTGATTTGCCCGGTGACATCTGAAAAAACTAAAGCAATAAATGGTTTGCCATTTTTAGCCGTTCGAATATCGGCATCCTTAATTAAAACATTCTGATCCACACGATCCCCATCTTGATAATCTCTTAAACCCTTTTCCATAAACTCTCCTTATAAACGAATCACTGTTTGTTCTTGAAATTGTGCTAAAAATTCCTGATGCGCTGTTGTAAAAATGATTTGATTTTGCTGACTAATTTCTTTAATCAGCGCAATAAGTTGTTCTTGTCGTTGTTGATCTGCATTGATTAGTGCGTCATCTAATAAAATTGGCATTTTAACAAGATCTGACAAGGTCATCGTAAATGCCAGGCGTAGTGCTAAATAAAGCTGTTCCATTGTGCCTAAAGAAAGCTCGTTCACATTAAATTCATGGGCATCCGCTGTCTGAACATAGATATTTTGATCTCTAAATAAAATCTTTTCATATTTTTCAATCGTTAAAACTTTAAAGTACCGTTCTGCCTGTTCCAAAATTTGTGGCAATCGATTTTGGCTAGCGGCTTCTAACGTTTTACGAATCCATTGGGCTGTTAGTGTTTCTAACAGATAATCTTGAATTTCATCTAACAATTCAGTTTGCAAATTAGCCAGCTGCTGCTGTAATTCTTGGAGCTTGTCGCTCGTCGCTAATTGGGCCAGATCCACTGTCAAATCGTTGGCATTTTGGCTTAATTGATTGGCCTGCTCGGTGATTTGTGCAAGTTGCTGTTTTTGACTATCTAATTGGGCCTCTAGTCCTTTTAGATTATCAAATTGATGCAATTGGTCTAAGTTAGCTTGTAACTGTTCAGATAAGAATTTATAGCGTTCTTGGTTACTGGCCACCGTTTTTAAATCTTGCGTTGCCTGTTGTAATTGCTCAAAATCAGCAAACTGATATTGCTGCAGTAATTGCTGCTGCTGCCATTTCAAATCGGCTATTTCTGCTTTTTGCTGTTTTAACCAGCCTTGAAGCTGTTCTTGGGCTAAAATCGTTTCTTGATTTTCAGCCGCATCCCGCTCATAAGTCTGCACAGCTTGTTTTAAAGTATCAAAATATGCCTTCGAAAAGATTGGTGACTGGCTCAATGATTCTTGTAAAAATTCTGTTAAATTGTCAAACGCTTTTAAAGTTTGCTGCATTTCAGCTAATTCGGACTCTTGTTTTTGAATATCCTCGGCCAATTGCGTCATTGTCGTTAATAATGGCTGTAGCTTTAGCGGATCAAATTCCGGACTCAAATTATACTTTTGGTTAATGCTTGCTAATTCCTGGGTCAAAGCTGCAATTTTTTGATTCGTATCTTGTAACTTAACGCCTAAATCATGGCGCCGGGCTTTGATCTGATCAACTTGCTGCAACATTACCTGGGCATTAGGATCTTCAGCCATATCTTCATGCTGTCGAGCCACAACAACCCGTTTTTGATAGAGGCTTAAGCCAATAATACCGACCCCCGCCAATGCAATAATTTTAACAATGCTTGGCATAAACAAACCCACAACCGTTAATAATGCCCCTAATAAAATCAAGCCATTTAAGAATTTCTGATTTTCTGCAGGAGAATCATCGGTTTGCTGCGCGGCTTGGATTTGATTTAAGTCCCGTACATATTTATTTTCCTCTAACTGCAGCTCAGTATCGCTTTGGGTCAATTGCTCTTTCAAAGCTGACTGGGTCTGCAATTGCGTATTATCTTGACTGACTAAACTCAAATCTTCACTGGATAACGGTGTCATATCCGCGGTAATCATTTCGTTACTCTGCTGTAGTTGCTGCAGCTGATCTTTATTTTCAGCAATGCGTTTTTGCAACGTTTCCCGGCGGCTAACTAACGTTTGAATATGCGGCAATTGCTGTTGAATCTTTTGATAATCTTCAGCGTATTTCACATAATTTTCATTTACAGATTGATTGGCTGCGTTTTCTGAACGCCGTTTTTCAATAAAGTCCGTTTGCAGATCAATTTTAGTTTGAATTTGCTGATATTGTTCATAAGTTGTTTCAATTTGCGCCGCATTCACCGTTTCATCCAAATGCTGCTGCAACGATAAGTATTGTTCATAGCTCGGCCATAATTGTTGCAGGTGGGTTAACGTTTGAACTCGATGGTCTGTTTCTTGCTGGCTTTGTATTAAGTAATTCAGCTTAGTTGTTACTTGATCGCTTTGTTGCTGCAAGCTCAAATATTTCGGTAAACTCCGCTTTGCTTGCGTTATTTTTTCTTCTAACTGGTGGTAATGCAACAGTTTTTGGTTAATTGGCGGTTTACGGCCGCTGGATTTATAAAGGGCCTTAGCCTCATTTTCAAAATTTTGAGCTGTGGCTAACCAATCACCACTATTAACCGCCCCAATGGCTAAAATTTGCTGCATCAATTCATTTTTATTTAGATCACTAATTTTTAACATTTCATTTGTATCAAAATAAAATAATGATTTAAATAAGTCCTTCGTTAAGGGATGAATCATTTTGTAAAATGTATCATTATCTACTTTTTGCTGATCGATAAAAGTTTCTAATTCACCGCCTGTACTGCCGCCAGTTCGCCGAAGCAATAGTTCATGCTGATTAACACTTAAAACTAATTCGCCACCATAACGCCCCGTTGTTTTAGGGATATATTGTTCATAAGGTCTCTTCTTCGTTGCAAAACCAAATAAAATACTGGTGATAAAAGCTAGTAATGTACTTTTTCCGGCTTCATTCGGTCCAAAAACAACCGTTAGATTTGAATCAAATTCAAATTCCTGTTCCACTAAATTGCCAAAACCAAAAATTTTTGCGCTTTTGATATACATTAGTCAGCAGCCTCGTCTTTCGTATTATTTAAAATCTTCAATTCAGCAGCCTGGCGTAATTCTTGCAATGCCTCCGTTTGTACAAACTTATCTGTTACAAAACGTTCCTTGTTCAAATTACCGAGCACTTCTTGTAAATTTGTTGCGCTAAAAATCTCATCAACGCTTACCTGCCAATATTTTGTATCAATTTCTGGCAAGTCCAAATCCGCATCTGCCGCAACCTGAACACTAATCGGATAAATAATCTGATCTGAATTTAATGCTTTTAATTCGGTTCGCAAAATATCTAGTAATTGACCATTAGCGGCAGCTTGTTGCGTGTTTGCATCAATCGAATCTGCCTTTAAAATAATCCGCAACAAAAAATTCGTTTTTTCTGGCAGCGAAATCAGCATGCTCTTAAGATGCTGTACCACCTCCGGTACCGTTAAACGCTGCTGATCTTCAATTGTCATTTGTTGCCATTGAAACGGTGCAACCGGCACAAAGGCAGTCGCCAAATCATTATATTGGTAATTAATTTCATAAAAACCCTTAACGCCGCTTTCATCAATGTTACGGCCCTGTAAATTACCCGCATAAATAATATCCGGCCGCCGATTTAATGCCCGCCGATGATGAATATGCCCCAAAGCCCAGTAATCATAACCTTTTTGTAACAGATCATTTAATTCAAAAGGCGCATAATTTGCATCCCCAGCACCTTTTAGCCCGCCGTGTAGTAAACCAATGGCTAAATCTGCATCTAAGCGCCGCTCAGGATAGTCCGCGGCCACATTCTCGGTAATATGCCGCTGATCGTAACTAAACCCGGTAATATCAATTTTAAAGCCTTCTGCACTAATATAGCGCATCACTTCTGGCTGTGCGCCGAATATATGCACATTTTCAGGATAAGTTAACTGTGTCGTTGTTTCATTTAAATAATCATGATTGCCAAAAATTAAATAAACTTGAATCCCCACAGCTTGTAGTCGCTGAAATTGATTTTTTAAAAACCACTGAACTTTTAAATTTTGATTTTGAGAGTCAAATGTATCCCCTGCAATCAAAATAAAAGCTACCTCATCAGCAATCGCGCGATCAATCATCCGTTCAAAAGCAGTAAACGGCGCTTGATAAAGCTTGTCACCCACGGTTTGATCAATTTGCTTCAGTCCAAAAAACGGACTATCTAAATGTGCATCTGCGCAATGAATAAATTTCATAGGCCCACCTCGTTTTATCGCAATTCTAATATCTTATTGTATCCTATACACCAAAAAAACAAAAGTTCCCTTTTGTATTAACCATTTCGAAAAAAATAAAGGGTTGAGATACAAAACAGCAACGTTTTGTCTCAGCCCCCTATTTACTTAATCCCGCCAAAGTTAAAAACTATGGTTGGTAAATATCTGAAATTGGTTTAGAGATAATCCGGTTAAGATCATCCATTAATGTGCTCATACTTCTTTCTTCAGTCATCAATTTATTAATTGTGTCGAATTTAGAAAGTTGATCACTCATATTTTGCATTTCTGTAATATCTTCTTCAGTGAAGTCTTGCCCGTTCATTTGTTTTTGTTGTAATTCCATTTGTTTTTCTTGGAATTTTTTAAATGAAGCATAAGCAAAATCGTCATTTTTAACATCTGCAAAAGCCTTTTGCAATGCTAAAAATTCAGGTGTTTGTTGTAATTCTTGTTCCAATTGGTTCGCAGTATCATAAATATTGACAGCCATAACGTTCTCCTTTAAGGTTGAGATTTTAATTGCTAAAAAACGATTTCACATCATTATACCATTCATTGGCCTTCTCTTGGGCATTCTTTAATGCATTTTTTCCATTTTCAATGCCATCTTGAATATTTGAGCCAATATCATCAAACCAATTTCCACTGCTGCCCTCATTATTATTGGCTTCAGCCGCAATTGTTGATGCTGATTTTGTATCGAAATTATAGGTTGGTGCATTAGGTAACATTTTTTCCATTTCTAATTTAAAGATTGGCGCTACCCCTTGTTCACTAGTGCCTGCCAAAAAGTGATTGGCATCCGTACTGTCAAAGCCGATCCAAGTTGCCACCACTAAATTCGGCGTATAACCCACGATCCACTGATCTTTAGTCCCATAGCCATAACTGCTTGGCACTTCAGTACTCCCAGTTTTACCCGCAACTTGATAGCCGCTTGGTTTTGCCGTTTGCCCAGTCCCATTGTTAAACACATCTAACATCATACTGGTCATTTCTTTAGCATTCTTTTTAGAAATAATCTGCTTGCTCTTCAAATCGCTATTATCCACGATGACAGCACCAGTGGCATCCACAACTTTACGAATAAAGTGCGTATTGGCTAACTTGCCTTCATTGGCAAACGCTGTATAAGCTCGAGCCATTTGATAAGGCGAAACACCTTTGCCCCAGCCACCAAAGCCCAGTGCTAAGTTTTGATCACTTTTAGGCACATTAATGCCAAATTTTTCGACCGATGCCACCCCTTTGTTCAGTCCAATTTTATCCAGCAGCCAAACTGCCGGTGCATTTTTACTTTGGGCTAAGGCAACATACATCGGTACTTCACCGGCATATTGATTGTCCGCATTAGCGGGTCGGTAATTATTTTTACCATAACTTGTCAGCTTATCTTGCAATACACTGTCATAGTGATAGCCGGCTTCTAGTGCTGGTTCATAAACAGCCAGTGGCTTCATTGTGGAGCCTGGCTGACGTTTGATCTGAGTGGCTCGATTCAAGCCTCGAAAAACATGCTCACCGCGACCGCCCACAACCGCACTCACATAACCATTCGTTGGATTAATCGCAATTGAACCGCCTTGAACCTCGGTCCCATCTGCGGCATTCGCTGGAAAAGCCCAGTTTTGTTCGAAAGCCGATTGCATTGCCTTTTGATAACTTTGATCCAAAGTTGTATAAATACGATACCCTTTATTCATGATATCCTCTTCTTTAAGCCCGTATTTATTGACAGCTTCGTCAATCACCGCATCAAAGAAGTAAGGATATTTATAACCATCTTCTTGCGTATAGGTATCATTTAAGGCCAGACTTGTTTGCTTCGTTGTATCTGCTTGTGTTTTTGTTATTTTGCCGTTATCTACCATTAAATCTAAAACTAAATTTCGCCGACTGATCGCATTATCCATATGATCAATAGGATTATAGAAACTAGGGCTACGTAAAATTGCTGCAAAGGTTGCCCCTTCAGATAGCGTCAACTCAGAAGCATTTTTACCAAAATATTTATTGGCCGCATCTTGAACACCCCAGACGCCGCTGCCAAAATAAGCGTTATTTAAGTACATCGCTAAAATATCTTTTTTGCTATAAACTCGATTAATTTCCACAGCTAAGAATATCTCTTCTAGCTTTCGTGCAAAAGTTTGCTTTTGGGTTAGTAATGCATTCTTAGCTAATTGCTGCGTAATCGTGCTCCCGCCACCGGTGATCTGACCTCGATGAACCACATAACTTACAACCGATCGCAAAATACCTTTGATATCAAACCCTGGATTTGAATAAAAGCTTCGATCCTCAGTGGAAATAACCGCATTTTGTACATTTTCGCTAATTTGGTCTAACTCCACAAAAGTCCCTTTTTGCGCATATAATGAGCCAGCTTTTTGATTATCTGCATCATAAATCGTGGTGGTGGTCTGCAGTGCAGACTTTAAATTTTGAACATCTGCTGTTTTCGCTTTGTAAGTATAAAAAACACTAATACATAAAAATAAAACTAAGCCAATTAGTAGGCACCAGCGGATCAAATGAAACCGCTGATTTACTAATCGCAGCCAATGGCCAAAACGTCCAAGGATTGCCCGCAACCAATGCCAAAAACGTTGCAGGTAAAGCTTCAACTGATCTTTAAACGAATTATTATCCATAATACACTCCAATATAATTCACAAAAACACTTTAAGTATTGTAACATTATATAATAGTTGGTACACCGTTCTTAAGATTGATTTATTAGAGATTTAATTTATTCAAAGGAGTCCAAATTCATGTTGACGCGTCAGTTCACATTACCTGCAGATTTTCAACCACTTAATATTCGTCAAGCTTTAAAGACTTGGTTCATTCCAAGAAAATGGCAGCATTTTTTACGGATTGAAAAAAACATTTTAGTTAACGGCACTTATCACCATTTTGACACTATCTTACAGCCTAATGATCAACTAACCCTTCATTTTAGTCACGTTGACTCCCAGCAGCAAGTTTATCAACCTAGTGACGGTACCCATTTAACGATTTTTTATGAAGATCAAGATTTTTTAGTTGTCGCCAAACCTAACAATATTAAAACGCATCCCAATCAACCCGATGAAACGGATACCTTGCTTAATCAAGTTGCAGGCTATTTAGCACCAAAACAGCAACAGCCCTATATTTTACATCGTTTAGATATGTATACCAGCGGCCTAATTATGATCGCAAAAAATCCCTTAGTTGTCCCGATTCTAAACGCACAACTAAGAGATAAACTGATTAAACGTAATTATTTAGCGATGGTCGCCTATAATTTTGCACTCCCAAGTCAAGGCCAAATTACTTGGCCAATCGGTCTGGATCCAAAAGATCCCCGCAAACGGATGGTCTCGGCAAATGGTTTGCCCGCTATCACTGATTTTAAAATTCTTGCTCAAAATCGAAACTACCAATTACTGCATTTGAGTTTACAAACTGGTCGCACGCATCAAATTCGTGTCCACCTCGCTGCTGAAGGCGTCCCGATTTTAGGAGACCCGCTTTATAATCCACATTCTAAAATGCCAATGATGTTTTTACATGCTTATCAAATGAAAATTCCTTTACCTTTTTCAAAAAATATTATTACGGTAACAACACCTGCCCCCAGTAGTTTTGAAAATTTATTGCGTTAAAAAAACGCTAAATCCCCTAAAAATTGGCGGATCTAGCGTTTTTTATAGCCTAAATTTTATTCCACAATATTTTCTTGAATTCGTTGATACATTCGGTCTGCGGCATTATTATCTTGTGAAATGATCACTACAGTATCATGACCAGCAACGGTGCCAACAACATCTTTTAATGGCAAATCATCAATAACTGCTGCCAAAACATTGCCGTTACTAGGTAGTGTTTTCACCACGTTCAAAAATTGAACCTGTGTCACAGATAAAACCACATTGCTAATTGTATCTTCTAAGCGCTCATCATTATTATCCGAATCTCCTTGGAAAACCATATAGCGTAAATTGCCGCTCTCATCTCTAGCTTTGACAATCTGTAAATCCCGAATATCCCGAGAAATAGTCGCCTGCGTTGCATCTACACCTTGGTCTTTTAGAAGCCCGAGCAATTCATCTTGAGTACTGACAATATGTTCATTGATGATCTGTTCTAAGATCATTTGACGTTCCGTCTTTTTCATAATTTGACCTCTTAAATTACATTTCTTCTGGACTGGTAACACCTAATAGGCTCAATGCATTTTCCAGAACTAAGCTTACTGCTTTTACTAAGCCTAACTTAGCCATCATCATCCCATCATCTTCTAAAATGCGCGTATGGGCATAATATTTATTAAAGCTCTTAGCCAAATGCAAACTATATTTTGCAATAACAGAAGGTTCATATTCCCGCAATGCGCGTTGAATCACGTTAGGATAATCATTTAACTGTTTCAAAATTTCCCAAGCTTCATCATCTTCTAAAACATAACTTGCATTTTCATCAACCGTTTTGCCACTCTTGCGTAAAATGCTTTGCGCTCTGGCATTTGTATATTGCACATACGGCCCAGTTTCACCTTCAAAACGGACAACTTCTTCTAAGTTAAAATCAAAATTATCTAATCGGTCATTTTTTAAATCATGGAAAATAACAGCGCCGACACCGACTTGTTTAGCAACCTCATCTTTATTGGCTAAAGTTGGATTCTTAGCTTCAATTTGCTGACGTGCCAAATCAATCGCATCATTTAATACTTTTTCCAATAAGATAACCCGACCTTGACGCGTTGACAGTTTTTTACCATTTTCGGTAATCAAACCAAATGGAATATGAATGATATCATCTGCCCAATCATAACCCATTTCCTTAATAATTGCCTTCAATTGTTGGAAATGTTCTCTTTGTTCATTCCCTACAACGTACAACGACTTGGCAAAATGGTACGTCCGTTTCCGATAAATTGCCGCACATAGGTCACGAGTCATATATAACGTTGCCCCATCAGACTTACGAATTAAAGCAGGATTTAAATCATATTTTGATAGATCGACAATTTCAGCGCCTTGGCTTTCTTTTAACAATTGCTTTTCAACTAATTCATTAACGGTATCTGCCATCTTATCATTATAAAACGCTTCACCATTAAAGGAGTCAAAAGTAACCCCTAACATATCATAAATTTTTTCAAATTCTTTTAATGATTCTGACCGGAACCAAGCCCATAATTTCGTAGCTTCCTCATCGCCATCTTCTAGTCGTTTGAACCATTCTCGAGCCTCATCATCCAGTTCTGGATTGGCCACATCTTCTTGATGGAACCGAACATAATATTTCAACAGATTTGTGATAGGATCAGCTTTGACTTCCGCTTCAGAACCCCATTTTTTGTAAGCTACGATTAGTTTACCAAACTGTGTGCCCCAGTCGCCTAAATGATTAATTTTGACTGGTTTATAATTTGTTTTTGCTAAAATTTTCGCAATTGAATTGCCGATAACCGTTGACCGTAAATGCCCCATAGAAATTGGTTTTGCAATATTTGGTGAAGACATATCAATGGGTACATTGGCACCATCGCCTAAATCTTGATCGCCAAAATGTGCTTTTTGAGTTAATACTTCCTGTAGAGTTACTTGACTGAAATTGGCTTTATTTAAAAAGAAATTCAAATAAGGCCCTGTTGCAACAACCTTTTCAAAAGGCGTTTGATCAATTTCTGCAACTAAATCAACCGCAATTTGCTGCGGTGCTTTGTGCAAAGTTTTCGCCAAAATGAATGTTGGAAAAGCATAATCACCTAAGCTTGAATTTTTTGGTACTTCAATTAATTTGTTAATTGTTGCTTCATCTACTGCTTGTCCCACCACTGGTGCCAAAGCTGTAATAACCTGTTGTTTAAAATCCATAATAACCTCCTAAAATCGTATAAAAAAAGCCCCTCTGTATTATACAGAAGAGACGAAATAATCCGCGGTACCACTCTAATTGACTAAAAAGTCCACTTAATATTCATTTAATTAGCATCAAAGTGCGACGGCAACTGTTAAAAGGCAAAATTCTCACTAAACATCTGCTCACTAAACTTTTGAATCAGTCACTTATTCTTTGATATTCTAGTCAATTCTAATTGAAATTAGATTGGATTGTCAACTAGAAAATACAATTTGTCATAGATCCCTAGCGAGTTACTGTATTTTATCAATTTAAAAAAATAAAAAAGCTAAATCAAAATTCAAAATTTTTGACTTAGCTCGACTATGTATTTAAAATAAAAAGCGGGTGACGAGAATCGAACTCGCGACATCAGCTTGGGAAGCTGGAATTTTACCACTAAACTACACCCGCATTGCCTTTTTATTCTATCAATAAATATTGAAAATGTAAAACACTTTTTTGACTTTTAATCAAATTCTTACTAATTTCTAATAAAAATGTACAATTCTACTTGATAAAATAGTCTCAAACCTTTAAGATTAAAATATGATTAATAAACGATACGGGCTGTAGTTTTACAACGCTCAAAATATCAATCGGAGGATTGTTTATGGATTATGATGTATCCAGTCCAAAATTTGTTTTTGGAGCCAAAAATATAAAAACACATGAAGGGTATATGATTACTTTTTTAGATATTCCAAATATTTTTGCAAAAGGCGTCACTTATGAAGAAACGGTCTATTATTCTTACCGGGTCCTCTCCAACTTTTTGACACCACTCATTGGAAAAACCGAAAGTATTGACAAATATACATTTCACAGAGTCGCAGATATGGATCTAACCGACGACTCTTTTTATTCTTTAATTTTGGCAACACCTGATTTAGATCCGCACAAAATGGAAACCTCGTTTATTCTGCCTCAAACTACTGCTGATCATGTAGGCCAAGAAGCAGATGCTTTAAGCAAACTGATCAATTATCAAAATATCTTTTAAAACCCACTGAATTCTCTTTACCAATAGCTTATAATGTAGTTAATACTTGAAAGGAATTTGATAATATGTCAGAGCATAAAGACCAGGCGAAGACACCAGATTTTCTTTGCCCTGGTTGTCACGAAAAAATCACTTATGGATTAAAAGAATGTCCTAGTTGTCATATTAAAATCTATTATCGTGATATGTCTGAAACATTTTGGAATGCACGTAAATTGAAATTATTAAAGAATAGTCCTGCTATTCAATGAGGTTCCGCCTTGACGCCGATGAGGCGTTTTTTATTTTTCATTATTTTTGCTATCTATAGCTCTAATTTCAACTTTTGATAAAGTTTCTGCTAAATACTGGAATTTTTTACGTTTTTTAAATAGTATAATTAAAGTGTCTCTTAAGATTGAACGTATCTAGTAAAGGGGTATCCATTATGAGTAACTATCGCAGTCAGCGGCTATTAGAAACTTTTGGTCTGTTACAATTTGTGAATCACGAATTTTTACCAGAGAATGTCGATATTATTGATCTGTCCGATTTTAATATTGTTGCTGGAATTTTAGATCAACAAATCAGTTGGGATTTTAACCATGGTCATTACAATACGGTGATGGCGTTATTAGATACGGTAAGATTATTGAGTAAAAATTACCAGCAATATATTGATTTAATTATTGCGGATCTCTCTGAGCTTTATATTTACAACATTAGTGCAACAATTCAACGGCCCGCAGAATTTGTCCCTGAAATAGTTACAGAACTGCGTCAGCACATTTTAGCGCTACGACTCACCCCTGAAATAATTACAGACTACTTAAAACGGATTATTGCTAATTTCCCACCAAACCCTAGTTTTTCATCAGACGACTTCATCAAAGATATTTTGAGACTTTTAGATCAGAAGAATATCTCTTTATCGTCCTTTTAAGGGTATAACTTGCTATATTTAAGCGCTAGGATTGTTTCTTTTTTGATAAAATCACATAATTTTTCCAATATAATTGACAAAATTTAAAATATTTTTTATACTAATAAAGTTGATTATTACTGGGTAATCGCCAAATGGTAAGGCAGCGGACTCTGAATCCGCAATTTGTAGGTTCGAGCCCTACTTACCCAATAAATTGATTTAAGGGTTGTCATAGGGTTGCAAAATCCTGATATGACAGCTTTTTATTTTTTACCGTTGTCATTAGTTTTGAATGATTAGGACTAAAAGTGAGCCTTGAGTGAGCCTCGAGAATCTCACAACAATAAACAATCGGCTGGACGATATGACTTAGGAATTAAAAATTATATTAACTTTTCTGCTATTTTTACTGAAGCCTTAAAAGAACGCTTGGGTTGATGCCTAGGCGTTTTTTATTTACTTAAACAAAAAGCAGTTTTACGTCTTGCTGGGGACAAAGTGAGTACAAAAACAGCACTCTAGGGCGTCATTTTACGGTTATGTAGTAAAATAAAAATGAGCATTATCTTAACTAAGACAACACTCACCTTTATTTAATTCACCGTTGCTTTAAATGTAATACCATTAGAAACATCGTCATTTGTATAGTCGATTTCAATCTTATTATTTTCAGACACTGCTTTTGGCAAATTAACCCAGAAAGTCATCTCTGCTGATTGGCCCTTTAAAACTTCAATTTGATCAGCTTCTTGGTTTAATATTGTCGCTTCTTGATTTCCTTGATAAACCGTGAATTCGTCTAACTCTGGTTCAAAATCATCATTATCGCCATAATTCTTATACTTAAGCGTGATCTGGACACCTTTTGTTTTAGATAGACTATCGTCAATTTCTCGGCCGTTTAAAAGTGTTTGCCCTTGGCTGTTAAAATCTTGAGTTGCCTGAATTAGAGTCATACCATACATTTTTTTATTTGTTAGTGTTTTTAAAATAGCCTCTTTTTGAATACTGTACTTTTTATTGTTCTGACGATTCCCCGTCTGACGCTGCAAAATATTATTATCGACTGCAACATCAGCTGTATTGGTCTTTTTAGGCGGCTTGTTATCTTCAATCGCCTCGATCTTGTCTTCAAGATGTTCATTGGCCGTTTCAGCATTGTGATATAAACCTAGACTAACGATTGCAACAATCGCCGAAATGACAAATAGCCAGAACCAAATATTTTTATAAAACCGCTGTTTTGTCATTTTCATCCCTCCTCAATTTTATTCTATATTAAATCTAGTATATTTTCATTATTTACATGAATGTTTTCTTAATATAAAATTTTATTTTATAAAATTAAAAAATAAATGGAAGGTGATCTTAAAATGAGTGAAAATATTTTTGAAACACTGGCAAAACGCTATGATACCCCAAAGCAGCAAGCATTAGCCACAACTATTCGTGCAAAAATCCAAACAAAGTTGCCCGAAACAGCTCAAAAAACGCTTCTAGATTATGGTGCTGGCACCGGTTTAATCAGCCTACCCTTAGCGAAAAAATTTAAAAAAGTCTATTTAGTAGATACAGCTGCCGAAATGCTAAAAATCAGCAAAATAAAAATTAAGCAGCAAAATCTCACTAACGTTACGCTGCAACAACAAGATTTTGCAAGCACCACGCCCACGATACAAGCAGATGTCATTTTATTATCTCTAGTTTTACTACATATTCCAGATACTAAAAAAATTTTGACTAGCCTTTATCAAACACTTCACACCAATGGCCAGCTGATCATCGTAGACTTTGACAAAAACACAGCCGTCCATCATCCAAAAATTCACAGCGGCTTTGACCACAATGCACTGGAAAAACTACTCGCCGACATTGGCTTTAAAGAAATCAACATCCAGACGTTTTATACTGGCGACAAAATTTTTATGAATCAAAAAGCAGCTTTATTTATAGCAACCAGCGTTAAATAAGCTCACATTATAAAAAAGGCAGCTTAGGTTTTTAGCCTAAACTGCCTTTTTAGTGCCCCTATAAAGGGGACACACCGACTCGCTTTAATACATATAAATTGGTGTCCGCAATAATTTCTCATAAACAAAGCTTAATCCGGTATCACTATAAGCACCATGCATTTCGCCCACTTTTTTAAAAGTAAGTTTGTGGAAAACATGCTGCATTGGCTGATTATCTTTATGTGTATCCATTCGAATACTACGGATATTAGGTCGATTTTCGCGAATTTCTGTGATTAGTGTTCTCAGAAAAGCCGAGCCATGACCTTGCCCAGCATATTTAGAATGAATCGCAACACGATGGATACTCACATAATCCACCGTATCCACCAGCCATTGGCCAGTCATATTATCATAAATTTGGTCTGGTGCAGGTGTTAAAGCTGCTGTACCAACATTATTGTAAGCGTCATCTTGATATAATACCGTGTAGCCCGCCTCGATATCTTTAACGATTTGGCGAACAGATGGATAACCTGCTTGCCATTGATCGATACCTTGCGCTGCAAGCTGCTGTTGACCATCTTTTAAAATTTTATAAATTGTATCCAAATCATGGATAGTTGCTTTTATCAGTCTCATCGGCAACGTCCCTTCACTCAAAAATTTAAAGTATCGAGTTTTTATGCTAACAAGTCTGATAAAAAATGTCAATGCAAATTTCATGTTAATATTATCATCAAAATGACTTAATTCTAATTCAAAGACGTGCTTTTATCATAATAATTCTTATTTATAAAATATATTATTTAATATAATGACTATTTTTGTGAGTAATCCACCGCTAGCATTAGGAAATCTGACAGTGACAAAACTTGCACCTTATTTTCAATACCAGCTTGATGCACCCCAAGATTCATCTGCATAAAGCAGCCTGGGTTAGCAGTAATAATGTATTGCAATTCAGGAATCGCCGTGATTTTTTGCATCTTAATATCCAAAATCTCATTAGCCGCCTCTGGTTCTACCATATTATAAATCCCAGCAGAGCCGCAACAGCTCACCCGTTCTTCCATTTCGACCAATTCTACCCCTTGCACATGCTGCAGCAATGCCCTTGGCTCTTTTGCCACATTCACCACGTTTAACTGATGACAAGAATCTTGATAGGTAATTCTTGTGGTCGGTAAACTTAATGGCAATTTCGTAAAATCTGCCTGGACTAAAATAGCTGCCAAATCCTTAACTTTCGCCGAAAAAGCCTCTGCCCGCGGTAACCAATCCGGATCATCTTTTAATAATCTTGGATACTCGATTAATTCCGCCTCACAACCCCCGGCATTATTCACAATAAAATCAACATCCATTGTTTCAAAAATCTCAATATTTTTTTGCGCCATCTTGCGCGCCAAATCTTTTTCACCACTATGATCTGCCAACGCACCGCAACAAATCTGATTTTTTGGTGAGATCACCTCACAACCCGCTAACTCTAACAGCTTTTTAGAAGTGCTATTCACATGCTGGAACATTGAGCCCATCAGACAACCCTCAAAAAAAGCAACCCGATATTTCTTAACGGCAGGTATTAGCGGTTGATAGGCCGCATTTGCTAATGGTTTTTTATAAGCGTGAACATTAGGTAAAACAGCTTCCATCGTTTGTAAACTCGTTGGGAACAAATTCATGATCCGTAAGCCATGGGCCAGTTTTTGAAGCCCTGATCTTTGATAAAACGATGTAAAATCAGCTACAAAATTTAAGCGGCCAGGATGGGGGAATAAACCACGAACAGTCATTGAACGAATTATCTTTTCTTGGCGGCTCTCTTTATGATACTCAAATAGAATTTGTTTTGCTTCCTCAATCAGTTCACCATATTCCACACCTGATGGGCAAACCGCCTCACAAGCACGACAGTCTAAACAAGTTTCGATCGTCCGGTAGAAATCTTCATCCGGTTTTTTCTCCCCATCTGCCACAGCTTTCATTAAAGCGATTCTCCCTCTTGGCGAATGGGATTCTTTGTAACCTGACGCAATATACGTGGGACAAGTTGGTAAACAAAAGCCACAGCGCATACACTGCAATAATTTATCTCGATCCAAACGTTGATCAAATGCCTGTTGGATTTCAATTTGACTGCTACGTTTAGTCATGATTCATCACCTCTTCACCATAAAGCTTTTGCGGATTTAAAATATTATCCGGATCTAACGCCTTTTTAATAGCTTGATCAGCCCGCATCCCAGCACGGCCTAATTTCCAAGGTAAATACGGTAATTTCGCTAAACCAACCCCATGTTCACCAGTTACCGTACCACCTAATTCAATTGTTTTTTGATAAATTTCATCAAAAGCCAGATGTACCCGCTTAATTTCATCCTCATCCCGCAAATCCGTTAAACAAGTGGGATGCATATTTCCATCCCCAGCATGTCCAAAAGTACCAATATATAAATTATATTTTTTAGCAGTTTCATTAACAAATTTCACTAAAGCCGCAATTTCAGAACGAGGCACTGTGGCATCTTCTAAAATCGTTGTCGGTTTAACCCGAGCCAAAGCGGATAGCGCCGTTCGTCTAGCCGCCATTAACTTAGCCCCTTCCGCCTCGTCTTTAGCCACTTGAACATCAATAGCATCCCCATCACGGCACACTTTTGCCATTGTTTTAATATCTTCATCAATTTCTCTAGGATGTCCATCTTGTTGAATTAACAACATTGCCGCAGCATCTGTCGGTAACCCCACATGGGCAAAATCCTCCACCGCTTTAATGGTCACTTGATCTAAAAACTCCATCGTCGCTGGTGTGATTTTAGCCGCAATAATATCACTAACAGATTGCGCCGCAGCTTCCATAGAACGATAAGTTGCAATCATTGTTTTATTCGTCTCAGGCACCGGCATCAATTTCAAAATCGCTTTAGTGATAATCCCCAACGTACCTTCTGAACCAACCATTAATTGTGTCAAATCTAACCCCGCCACATCCTTGGTTAGTTTGCCCCCGGTCTGTAAAACATCCCCATTGCTCAAAACGACCTCTAAACCTAAAATATAATCTTTGATGACACCATATTTTAAAGCCCGTAAGCCACCGGAGTTCTCACTGATATTGCCACCAATCGTAGAAATTTGCATCGAACCAGGATCTGGCGGGAAGAATAGACCACTCGCCGCAATATGTTGATTAATAGCCTTTGTAATAACCCCTGGCTCCACTGTTAGCGTTAAGTTTTGTTTGTCAAATTCTAATATTTTATTCATCCGGGTGAACAGCATCACCAAACCGCCCTCAACCGGTACCGTCCCGCCACTCAAATTAGAACCGCTGCCGCGGGCAACAATTGCAATATGATTTGTCCGACAAATTGCCAAAATTTGAATAATTTCTTCTTTAGAGCCCGGTGCAACAACCATCTCTGGAAGATGGTAGAATTCAGGACTTGCATCATAGCCATAAGCATAAAGATCAGTTTCTTCCAACTGCACATTTTCCGAGCCAACAATTTGCTTAATCGCTTCTATTACAGATTCTTTCAGCATAAGGCACCTCCAAAATAAAAAGTAAGCACTTTCACCATTCTGATCAAAGAATATCATATTTCACAAATTTAACAGACCCAAAACCCCTGGAAAAAAGAAACATAGGGAAGACCCTTACACTAATTAGAGCGGGAACCAACACGGGTTGATTTCGCAATATAACCTAGACTTGGCAGATAGTCGCTTGCGACATAAGACCGCTTTTGTCTTGTGAGTAAGACGTAGTTATGTAAATTATCAGTAAACTCGATCGCGTTTCAGAACCAGAGCGCAAACTAGGGCGGGAAAACCTTGAGCACTAACCTAGAATTATGAAATAAGTGCACTTCGCTTATGAATAATTCGTAGTTAGGCAAAAATTTTGCCCTAGTGAGCGCGTTTCAGAACCTAAACACAAAAAAAGACCAAGTACAAAATAAGCTGTACTTGGTCCATAGGTTTCATTGAATTCATATTTTAGACGCTAATTGCGCCATCAGACTATTCGTTTTTAAGGTCTTGGATTGCTTCTTGAATCGTACGGCCATTACCAGTCAAACGATCATCGTTTCTGCTGATAACTGTAAAAATCTGTGTGTCCGTATTCAATAAAATTCTGTATTGCATATAATTTACCTCCATTCAACGTTCCGAATGGTATACGGTAGCGAATATAAACATTATAGACGATACAATCCTAAAAGTTCTCAGCCTTAAGACTGATTTTGCTAACAAAAAGTTAGTCGCTTATTTCTTAATACGGCAGCCGAATTATAAAACAAGCGCCCTTGGGATGAACATCTTCAACTTTAATCGTGCCATGATGCTGTCTAACAATCCATTGGGCAATCGTTAAGCCTAAGCCATTACCGCCAGTATATTTATTTCGCGCTGCATCCGCACGATAAAAGCGATCGAAAATTTTTCGCTTGTCCCCATCCGAAATAACTAAACCACTATCTCCCACCGTTAATTCATAATAATTCTCCTTAGTCACTCCACTAATCCAAATACTATCGTGACTATTTGTATACTGTAACGCATTATTTAATAAAATAATGACTAATTGCTTAATTAATTTTACATCAATTTTTAAAGTAACCTGCTCATCAATTTGATAAGTTAACGCCTTTTGCTGGCTAGAAGCAATTTCTTGATAGGTACCGGCCAAAGTCGATAACCACGTTAAATCCGTCGTTATTTGTTTTTGAACCGACATCTGATCCACATCTGTCCGTGCCAACACCAAAAGATTATCTGTTAAAGTCTGAAGTCGTTTAATTTCATTTAACGTTTCCGAAATTTCATCAGCCACATCCATAATCACCTGATCAGGCTTCGTCAATAAATATTCTTGCTGGCTTTGAATTACGGCTAATGGCGCCCGTAATTCATGGGCTGCATCAGCCGTAAATTCTTTTTGCCGCTGCCACGCCCGTAAAATCGGCCGCATCGACCAGTAAGATAAGCCATAGCTAAAAATTAAAGCCAAAAGCCAAAAAATACCAATAGCAATACTGAGCGCCTTAATAAAAGCATTTAATGACTGTAATTCACCATCAATATTTTGCAAAATTAAAACATAGTGTCCGGCATACATCTTGTTTTTATTCTTTGCGGAAACCTTAATTAATAGCGTCCGAAAAGTCCCATTATTTGTTTGAATGGTCTGTTTTTTATTGACTGAACTCTTGTGTAATTTTAAATCTTGTAAATAGTAATAGTTCCGTTCACCTAAATTCAATTTATTTATAATTTTTCCTTTATTATTATAAATTAACTGAATCGCCTTAAATGGCTGATTATCCGGATTAGGTGGCTTTTTACCAGTAGGCATCGGCTGTATTGGCTTTGCCTTTTGCTTTGGCTGAGTCAAGACACTTTGTTTTTCTTGGTCCAACGTCTGATCAATATTGCGATAAACACTCGTTTTAAAAATATTAAAAATAACTAAGCCTAAAATCACAAAGAGAACCGAAAAACTGATAAATTCACCCAAAAATAAAAATAAGCGTTGCTTTTTAGCAGAGTCTTTAATCTTGAGTTTCAACTTTTAAAATATACCCCACATTCCGTAATGTCTGGATCTCAAATCCAGTTTCTTGGGAGATCTTCTTTCGCAAATTACTCATATATACCTCCACAACAGTGAGCGCTGTTGTGGCATCAAAGCCCCAAATACGATCAAACAATCGAGATTTAGTAACGATCATATTTTTGTTTTGAATAAGGTAGACTAAAATATCAAATTCTTTAGCATTCAAAATAACAGGCATATCTTGGATTAAAACTTGATGCTTGGAAATATCAACAACTAAATTACCCACCTGCAAGTTATCACTGGCTAGCAATAACCCATTACGTTTTAATAACGCCTTCACCCGGGCAATTAATTCTTCACGATGAAAAGGCTTAGTCAAATAATCGTCGGCGCCAATTTCAAAGCCTCGTAGTTTATCAGCGAGTGTGTCCTTTGCTGTTAAAACTAAAACTGGTGTTGAAATAAAATTCTGTCGCAATTCTTTTAAAATATCAAATCCATTTTTATTCGGCAACATAATATCCATAATAATTAAATCATAAATACCGCTTTGAGCTAACTTTGCCCCCTCAAAACCATCAAAACAGACCTTTGTATCTGCGAAATCAATAAAGCGCGCAATATTGCGTGCCAATTCTTGATCGTCTTCAATAATTAAAATACTTGGTTTAGTATCCATTTTCAAAATCCTTTACATCTTTTTAACTAACGGCTTTATCTTTAAAGCATAACATGTTTAATCAGCAACCGTCATGTCCCTACGCCTCTAATTTCACCGAATAAAATTGATAAAATTATGAATGTTTTGTGAACCTTTAAGAATTTTAAGGTTCATTTATGTTAACCCCTTTAAACTCATTTTCAGAACCTAGCTAAAGCTATTATAAAAAATTAATTCAAGGATGTGACATATTTGGCAAACAGAATTAAAGCACAGAGAACTGATAGGCATAAACGAAAAATTGATATTTATCTTATTTTAATCTTAGTCCTAGCATTATTCCTATATGGCTGGAACATTTGGAACGCAGGTACCGCCAATACCTATTATACCGCGGCCATTAAGAGTATGACGATGAGCTGGCATAATTTCTGGTATGGTGCCTTTGATCCCGCTGGCTACATTACTGTAGATAAACCCCCCGTTGCCTTATGGTTCATGGCGATTTCAGCCAAAATCTTCGGTGTTCATGGCTGGAGTGTGGTCTTGCCATCCGTCTTATTCGGCGTTGGTTCCGTTTTCTTACTCTACAAGATGGTTGTGCCTAAATTTGGCCCAATTCCAGCACGTTTAACCGCGTTAGCAATGACCCTAACACCTATTGTTGTTGCAGATTCTCGGACTAACAACATGGACGCAACTTTAGTCTTTTTCCTATTATTGGCAGGTTGGTTTTTACAAAAATCAGTTTACACACACAAAGTACGTTATCTACTCATTAGTTTTGCCCTAATTGGGGTCGCCTTTAATGTCAAGATGCTGCAAGCCTATATGGTTGTTCCAGCAATGCTTGTCTATTATTGGATTGCTACCCGCAAGAAATGGACTAAAAAATTGGGCTGGGCTACGGTTGCAATGGTATTTTTAGCAATCTTCACGCTAATCTGGCCATTAGCTGTCGATAGTACCGATGCAAGTAAACGGCCGTATATTGGTAGTTCTGAAACAAACTCCGTTATGGAATTGGCTTTTGGCTACAACGGCAGTCAACGGCTGCTAGGTCAAAGTACCGGCACTGGCAGTCGTTTTCCAGGTATGAGTGGCAGTAAAGAATCTGGTACTAGTCAAATGGGCGGTTACGGCATGCAGGCGCCTTCTAGTACCGGCACTGGTAGTAGTACGAATAACACGGGCAATGGCGCTGGTAATCCACCTTCTAACGGCGCTGGTCCTGGCAGCAGTACAACTGGCACCGGTGGTAGTACAAATAATGGTGCGCCACAGCCACCATCTGGTATGAAAAATGGCAAGATGGGTAAAGGCGGTGCAGCAGGTGGTGCTGGCGGCGGTGCTTTTGATATTGGTACTGCTGGCGTCACCCGTATTTTCCAAACTTCTCTTGGCCGTCAAGTTAGCTGGTTGTTACCATTTGCTATCATTGGCATCCTCAGTTCGTTTGTTTACTACATTGACCGGAAACGGCATTGGTATCAAATGTCTGACCAACAAAAAGAGATTATCTATTGGGTCGGCTGGCTCGTTCCTGTCTTTGCCTTCTTCTCAGTTGCTTCCTTCTTCCACCCTTACTACATGATTATGTTAGCTCCACCAATTGCCGCATTATTTGGGATTGGCGCTTATACAGCTTACAAACAATTTAAAGAAAGCAGTCTTAAGAAATGGACAACTTATCTTTTACCACTGGCCTTCTTATCAACGATCGCCCTTCAAGCTTACTACGTTTACGCTTATTATCCTTGGTTAACTTGGATTTTAATCGGCGGTAGTATTTTATTAAGTATCTTAGGCTTTGGTTTACGCTCTAAGAAAAACTTTAAACCGGTTGGTATTGTTGCCCTAATACTACTATTAGTTTCACCAGGCTGGTGGTCCTTAACCCCGACATTAGCCTCTGAATCTGCGCAAATTCCAACCGCTGGCCCTGATCTGTTAACCCAAGGCAGCGGCGGTGGTAGTGCTGGTAGCATGGATCAAAGCATCAGTACCAGCATGCTGAACTACTTGTTAAAACATCAAGGCAATGCAAAATACTTGTATGCAACTTCAGATACTGGTTCTGCAGCGCCTGTTATCATTAAAACTGGTAAAGCTGTCATGGCTATCGGTGGTTTTAATGGGACTGATCCAAGTATTACATTGAAAGAATTTAAGAAACTTGTGGCTAAAGGCGAAGTGAAATACTATCTTGCGTCTGGCAAATCTAGCAGTAGCGCTATTGCCAAATGGGTCGCTAAATATGGTAAAGCCGTTACTATTTCAAGTAGCTCAAGTACAAGTAAATCATCTAGCACCAATAATAACGCCCAAGGACAACCTGGTGGCGGCATGGGTGGCGACCAACAAGGTACGCTTTATTATCTAAGTCCATCTATTGCGAAAAAATAGGAGGTCGGCATTTTATGGACAGAGAATTAATTTCAATTGTTCTCCCAGTATTTAACGAAGAACAAGGCATTCAAAAAACAATCGATGTATTATTAAACTATTGTGACAATCGCCCTGAACGTTACGAATTGATTTTTGTAAATGATGGCTCCAGTGACCAAACAAAAGCCATTATCAGTAAAGCAATTCGTGAACATCCCGAAATAAAACTGGTTGATTTTTCAAGGAATTTCGGACATCAATTGGCAATTTCTGCGGGTATTCGATATACAAGCGGTCAAGCCGTTGTCGTCATGGATGCCGATTTACAAGATCCCCCAAGCATCATTCCGGAAATGATCAACAAATGGCACCACGGCTATGATGTTGTATATGGCCAGCGGCTGCACCGTGATGGGGAAACACTGTTTAAGAAAGCCACAGCAAGCCTATTTTATCGATTGCTCAAAGAAATGACGAGTATTGAAATTCCCCTGGATACCGGTGATTTCCGTCTGATGGACCGTCGGGTAGTAGATGTTTTAAAACAAATGCCTGAAAAAGATCCCTTTGTCAGAGGGATGGTCAGTTGGGTGGGCTTTAGACAGACCGCCGTTAAATACGATCGTCAAGAACGTTTTGCCGGTGAATCCAAATATCCATTACGTAAAATGATCAAACTGGCCTTAGATGGCTTAAGTTCTTTTTCACTAGTCCCACTAAAACTTGCCCAGTGGTTAGGTACGCTAGCTTTAATCACCAGTTTAATCACTTTAGTTGTCGGGCTAATCACCAGCTTTAGCCTTGGTGTTGAAATTCTCTTCTTGAGTACTTTATTAGGTGGCGTTATCTTATTAACTATCGGTATTTTAGGTAACTATCTTGGTCGAATTTTCATTCAATCAAGAGAACGGCCCTTATATATCGTTTCAGATACAAAAGGATTTCGCAGTCAATTAAATCAAATTAACCTTGAGGAGCATAACAGTCGTTTAGTAAACTCTAACTAAGCCTTCTTAAATAAAAGCCGATTTAAAACTTAATTCGTTTTAAACCGGCTTTTTTGTGGTCTTAATCTTGTATAAATTTAAATTTTATAGAATTAGCTGCTGAATCATTGGATTTTTATTAACTTTTGATGAGAATAAAAAATAGCTCTTTTTTAGCGAAAATTGCCTTATTTTCAGCTGCTTTTTTTATAAGAATGTGTCTCGACCTGTCCTTGTTGATACCAATTATAGCCACATAAATCGAGAATATCACTTTTCTAAAATAACTCAATCTTGAGTCTAATGATTAACATTATAAAATTCTCATAAACCGCTAGAACACTTGACGATTATTAATTTGTATCTTATCATTTTACAGTATGTTTCTCACGGATTATTCATATTTTTAATGAAGTGGTATTTTAAATAATTCTCACCTTAAGGAGTTCTCATTTTGCAAATAAAACGATTTTTTACTAAACGACCGATCGATCTCGATATGATTCATAATAGTCCTTTAGAACGAACGATTGGCCCAGTAGGATTAACTGCGATGGGCGTGGGCGCTGTGGTTGGGGCTGGTATCTTCATTACCCCCGGGATCATTGCGGCCAGCTATGCAGGGCCTAGTGTTATTATTTCCTATGTTGTGGCCGCGGCAGTTTGTGCCTTAGCCGCCCTTTGTTACTCTGAGTTTTCTTCAACAATTCCGTTATCTGGTAGCGCTTATACTTATGTTTATATGGTTTTTGGGGAATTACCTGCCTGGGTTGTAGGCTGGGCTTTAATTTCTGAATACTTATTTGCGGTATCCTCTGTTGCTGTAAGCTGGTCGGCTTATTTCCAAAATTTATTATCCAGCTTAAGTATTGATTTACCAAACTTTTTGACCGCAGCTACGGGAACCCCAGGGCATGAAGGCTTTGGCATTAACTTAGTTGCCGGTATTATCACACTATTAGTCGGAATTTTACTTGCCGGTGGTTTAAGAGAATCTACCCGGGTCAATACCGTGATGGTTTTCGTTAAAGTTGCTGTTATTATTTTGTTTGTCGCTGTTGCTGCTTTTCATATTAAAGCTAAAAACTATCATCCCTTCACACCTTATGGCTTCACTGGTATTTTTTCAGGCGCATCTTTAGCCTTTTACGCTTACATTGGCTTTGATGCTGTTTCCACAGCTTCTGAAGAAGTTAAAGATCCCCAAAAAACGATGCCCATTGGGATTATCTCTTCCCTACTGATCGCTTCTTTACTTTATTCCTTAGTCTCTTTTGTTTTAGTCGGTGTTGTTCACTATAGCCGATTAAACGTTGGCGATCCAGTGGCCTTTGTTTTACAAGTGATTCATCAAGATTGGGTTGCTGGTATTGTTTCATTAGGGGCCATTGTTGGGATGACCACTGTCTTATTGGTTATGTCTTATGGTGGGACGCGACTATTGTTTGCCATCAGTCGGGATGGCTTGTTACCAAAGATTTTTTCTAAGATTACCGTTAAAAGTCATGTTCCTTTAGAAAGTACTTGGATTTTTGCCATTATCACCAGTATTTTAGCAATGTTTATCCCCTTAGATATCATCGCCGAATTAGTGAACATTGGGACCTTATTTGCCTTTGCTATGGTCTCTATTGGCGTTATTTTCCTAAGAAGACTCCCTGAAATTAATAAACTACCAAACGCTTACAAAGTACCGCTATATCCAGTTGTTCCAATTCTTTCTTTCCTACTATGTATTGGTTTGATGGTCAAATTGCGCGCAATCACTTGGGTCGTCTTTAGTATTTGGTTCGTTGTGGGCTTAATCATTTATATGATCTACGGTCACCGCCACAGTAAGTTGCAAAAAGAGCTTTAACAGACATTTTTTATGCATAAATCAGACAACTATACTACAATAGAATTATGACATTGTTGGAGGTTATTTGAATGACGCTAAGTAAAGATGAACTGATCAAAAAGTACCCAATTATTGAACAACTAGCAAATGAACAACCTACTTTTTGGGAAAATACAAATTTTGGCAAAGCAGCCGAACAAACCGTTCTATCCAAAATAGATATTTTTGATGCAGCTGCTAGATTACAACGTTTTCAGCCTTACATTAAAGCCGCTTTTTCTGAGACTTACAATCGTCAGGGCCGGCTTGAATCACCTTTAATTCAAATCAAAACGACCCAACAGAATTTAGAAAACCTCTGGCAGCACCCCGTCGCTGGACAGCTTTTTGTTAAAGCAGATCATCAGCTGCCCATCAGTGGTACCATCCAAGACCGTGGCGGACTTTATGCTGTTTTAAAAATTGCCGAAGATATTGCCATGCAGTATTCTAACTTAGCTTATGAAGATGACTATGCCATGTTGGCTTCCAACGACTTTATTCAACTATTTAATCATTTTGAAATTGTAACTGCCAGTAACGGAAATTTAGGCTTAAGTGTTGGCATAATTGCCCATAAATTAGGTTTTAAAGTTACTGTCTATTTACCAAAACACACTTCTGATTGGAAAAAACAAAAATTAACCGAAACTGGCATCCAAGTTATTGAAGCCGAGGGTGATTTCCCAAACGCTTTAGCGACGGCACAAACCTATGCCAAAAATCAAGATAATACCCTATTCATTGATAGTCTTAATGACAAAGAAATGCTTGCGGGCCACAGTACAGCAGCGCTGCACTTTCAGATGCAGTTGAAAACGCAAAATATCACTGTTGATCAAACACATCCTTTGTTTATCTATTTACCCGCCGATAGTGGTGTCGCCGCAGCCGGTATCAGTTACAGTCTACAAAGTATTTTTGGGTCTAATGTTTATCCAATTTTAATTGAGTCAACACATGCCCCTGCCCTCACTTTAGCCTTAAGCACGGCCACTGATGATCAGCCTTCAGTATCTGACATTGGTTTAGACAATCAGACCATTGCGGATGACTTAACCCTGCCAATCGCAAGTCCATTTGTAAACACAGTGGCCCAAAATTTAATTTTTGCCACCACTACATTAACTGACGAAGATTTCTTAAAATATGTCGGCTTACTGGCGCTGAATGAAAATATTTTAACAGAACCAGCGGCGGCCGGTGGTTTTGGCGGCTTAGCCCAAGTGTTAACCCACTATAATACACAATTTAATTTAGCCGACGCCACCCATATCATTTGGACAACTGGCGGCCGATTAGTACCTAAAATACAAATGGCTGAATATATTAAAAAAGGTGAAGGTTATCTAAATCCAGAACTAGATGATTTTATTAAATTCTGATAATTATATTGCATATAAAATCCCCAACGCTTACCAAATTAATGTGCGTTGGGGATTTTTTGTATCTAAATATTTAGATCCGTAATAATGCGTCGTTTCAATTGCAAAAATTCATCTGATAATTCAAATTCTGGCTGCTGATGTAACGCCTCTGGAATGTTTATTTCGTCCACAATAATGCTGGGCTTTTGAGCTAATACATAAATTCGATTGGATAAAACCAGCGCCTCATCAATATCATGTGTAATTAGTAACGTTGATAAGTGAATCTTACCCATAATCTCCAAATACCACCGGTGCAATGCTCGTTTTGTAATGGCATCTAAAGCTGAAAATGGCTCATCTAACAACGCCACCGGTTTATGGAACAAGTAAGTCCGCAGTAACGCTGCCCGCTGCCGCATCCCGCCAGACAACTCATCTGGATAACTTTTAGCATACCCCGTTAATCCAAATTCTTCAAAAAATGGAAGGGCCTGTTTTCGAGCCAATTTTTTCGATGTCCCCGTAATCAACAGCGGCAAAATGACATTATCTAAAACCGTCCGGTAAGGCATTAATAAATCTTTTTGCAGCATATAACTCACTTGTCCTGGCTGATTTAAAATACTTGTACCAGCTAACAAAACATCCCCGCTGGCGGGTTGATTCAACCCAGCAATAACATTAAAAAGTGTCGTTTTACCAGAACCAGAAACCCCTAGTAAGCTTACAATTTCACCCTTTGCCACCTGTAAATTTATTTTTTGAATAATCTGCTGTCCATCAAAGCTCTGAGTCACATTCTTAACATCTAATATCATTATTTAGCCTGAACTGGTAGATACTTATTGGTGAATCCTTGATCCTTAGTGAGCTTTTGCTTAACCAAACCATTATCATTCAGCCACGTATAAAAAGCATTCCAACGCTTACTGTCAATATAACCGAACTGCTTAGCGTCAGCAATATATTGTTTAGATAAGAAATTCTGGGATGCATCTACCAATTCGCTGCTCTTCCCCCGTTCTAATTCTGGATTGGCTTGTTTCAAAATCGTTGCACTCGCCTTAGGATGTTTAGCTGCGTATTCATACCCTTGTGCCACAGCTTTGACAAAATCTTTAGTTAGTTTTGGATGAGCTTTCATATACGTGTTATTGCCCACTAATACAGGTGTGTAATAATCGAACGTCGGATTGATATCCCGGAATGCAAAATAATTCACGGGATAATCTTGAATATTGGCATTTTGAACCGCCCAACCTTCATAAACCCAGATGGCATCAATTTTCTTAGATTTTAAGGCGGCAACCTCATCGCTAAAATTACTTGGTACTAACTTAACATCGTTATAGTTACCACCATCTTGATCCACCACTTGTTTGATTATTGCCTGTTCAATCGGCAATCCCCAAGTACCATATTTTTGTCCAGTCATTGCCTTAGGCGTCGTAATACCGTCCGCTTTTCTAGACATAATGCCGGACGTATTATGTTGTACTAACGCCGCAATTGCCGTGATTGGTTGTTTATTTTTACCAGTAATAACACCGGCCATAACATCTTGATAAGATACCCCAAATTGTGCTTTACCCGCACCAATTAAGCCTTCAGGACCATTTTGTGGTGGCTGGATAAATCTAACTTTTATGCCATATTTTTTGAAATAGCCTTTCGCTTTTGCCACATATAGGCCGGTATGGTTTGTGTTTGGTGTATAGTCTAAAGCCAATGTAATCGTTGTTGTTTTATTAGCAGCTTTCTTATCTGATGTCTTTGCACAAGCACTTAATCCAACAACCAATAAGCAAATTAATGCAATAAATCCCAATTGATGCTTTTTCATTTATGGGAACCTCTCTTCCAGGGCATCGTTAATCGTTGCAAGCCATCAACAATTAAAATCAATAACAGGCTTACAAACGAAATTAAGACGATAACCGCAAACATTTTATCATAAGCATAAACTTTCATAACCCGCGTCATATACACACCTAAGCCAGCCTCCCCGCCGACCCATTCTGCAATGACCGCACCGATAATCGAATAGGAAACCGAAATTCTCAAACTTGCAAAGAAATGTTCTAAACTAGCTGGCAACTTAACGTACCAAAGGATCTGAAGCCGATTAGAACCCATCGTCTTCATTAGTTTTATCAAATCCTGATCGGCACTGCGTAAACCTGTCAGCATTTCTACAGCGACTGGGAAAAATGTCGTCACAATAATCAATAAAATTTTAGGCAGCATGCCATAGCCAAACCATAAAATTAAAATAGGTGCAATCGCATAGGTTGGAATTGTTTGACTCAGTACCAATAAGGGATAAACAGCTCGATACAATAGCTCAAACCGTTCCATAACAATGGCAATACTGACACCCAAAACAACCCCGAGCAATAACCCCCAAAACGCCTCAGTCAACGTTACCCAAGCATTTTGTAATAAGAAAGTAAAGTCGTCTTTGAAGGCCTGTACCACATCTCCCGGTGTCGGCAAGAAAAATCTAGGAATCAAGCCGGTAGCCGTTACAACATACCAGACCAATATGGTTAATAAAACGACATATACTGGTAGGAGTTTAATGTTGATACTTTGTAGTTTTTTCAGCAATAGTTAAAGCCTCACCCTGTGGTTGATAATTGATTTTGACATAAGTCATAACTGAGTCTGCGCCAGCTTTAGCAGCAACTTTTGGGACTTCCGTAACCACAGCCATCAATTGATCATAATCGCCTTCAATCGTTGTTTCAAACGCACTCACTTCATAAGTTAACCCTTGTGCCTGAATATATTGAATTACCGCATCTACCGTTGTTAAAACTTTAGTCCTATCATCACTCATTGGTAGAACTTGAATCGCCACACTTGCATTCATTTTGTCAACCTCCTTAAAAATGAAAAAAGCCCAAGACGCCCTCGCCTTAGACCTATACCAATCCAAATAATTGAATTATTTATATTCCTACGATGGCATTGCCCACATCAGGTCTAAGGGTCGAAAGTCAAACTTTCCTCTCAGCAAAAAAGCTCCCCTATTCAAATTGTATAACGGGGTTAATTGTAGCACACCAATTTTGAAAATGTAATATTTTACACAAATAATATCAACTATTTACAATAAGATGACGATACATTTACATTAAAAAACTAAAATGAAAATACCATCTTGAAAGGGAGATTAAAAATATGAAAAAGAAATTGCTTCTGCCACTAATTAGCTTAGTTGGTGTTTTCACACTAGCCGGCTGTGGTTCCAAAAGTGCCAATGCAACACAAAGCTCTGAATCTACGAAAGTAACGATTGTAGGGTCCACCGCTTTACAGCCTTTAGTTGAACAAGCGGCTGAAAAGTACCAAGATAAGAATCCAAACATGCAGATTACAGTTCAAGGCGGCGGTTCAGGTGCAGGTTTAAGTCAAGTTTCTGATGGCTCTGTTACCGTTGGGAATAGTGATATTTTTGCAGAAGAAAAAGATGGTGTCGATGCTAAGAAATTAGTAGATCACAAAGTAGCCGTTGTTGGCATTGCACCAGTTGCCAACAAAGATGTTGGTGTTACCAACTTAACACAGCAACAATTAATCGATATTTTCACGAAGAAGATTACTAATTGGAAAGACGTTGGCGGCAAAGACGAAAATATTGTCTTAATCAACCGTGCTCAAGGTAGTGGGACGCGGGCAACCTTTGAAAGTCTCGCATTAAATGGTCAAAAATCCGCAACTGCTTCTGAACAAGACTCTTCAGGCACTGTTCAAAAAATGGTACAAAAGACACCAGGTGCGATTAGCTACCTTGCCTTTTCTTACCTAAATGACGATGTTCAAGCTCTAGATATCGACGGTGTACAACCAACTGAAGATAACGTTAAGATCAATAAATGGAAGATCTGGTCTTATGAACATATGTATACTAAAGGCGCCCCAAGCGCTAACGTTGCAAAATTCATTAAATATATCCAAGGTAGCTCTATCCAAGATTCATTAGTTAATAAACTTGGTTATATTTCTATTAGCAGCATGAAAGTTGAAAGAACTGCTGATGGCCAAGTCAATGATGTTAAACCATAATCCTAACCTAGAATAGCTTTAAAAAGGCTGATCAAATTAAATTTGGTCAGCCTTTTTTATTTATAATTGTATTTTAGATTATGTATTAATGCTTTTGTTTTCGCCAAGCAAAATAACCCCATGTTAATTGGATTACAGTAACCACTAAAAAGATGATGCCTAACAACAATAGTGTTACTAGTCTTAATTCAGGTGTTATTATTACACCAGATGAATCCTTTTCACTAACAGCAATATAAATTGTTCCTGCTGCAAAAAGGAACATCCAGACAACATTAACGGCCCACCATTTTTTCACTTTGGTCCCTCCTACTTAATATATTCAGTTTACCAAATCATTCACAGACTACATCATACAAAAGACCGAACTCAAATTAAGCCAAACGTTAGATGTAAAGTAATTTCAACATATTTACAGATAATGTGTATAATTGAAAGTAAAGTTTAAGCCTATATTTGGAGGTAATTAAATGTCCAACTCTACTTTTAAAATCGGTTCTGTGCAGCTAGGCGCTGATTTAGAAACTAAAACTGTTGTGCCGATCACAGCTACTGATTTAGCAAATGTCCGAACTCAAAGTGATGCAATTCTACATAGTACCGCAAATTTAGCGGAGTGGCGCCTGGATTACTTAGACCAGACGATTAGCTCACAAGCTATCTTTAAAACGGCACAGGCCTTAAAAATGAACTTAAAATCCGTAAATAAGGGCCTTTTAGTAACAGTTCGAACAAAAGCCCAAGGCGGTGAATTTGAAGATGATGCGGAGGCTTATCTAAAACAATATCAATTTATTTTGAAACAAGAACTGGCTGATGCCATTGATGTGGAATTTACGACAGCCCCTGATATTAGACATCAACTTTTAAAAGCCAGTGGTCTGTTAGCTGTTCCTGTCGTCTTGAGCTACCATGATTTCGAAAAAACACCGGATCTGACGGCTTTAAAGCGCCTAGCAATGGAAATGGCTGAATTGAACGTAGCGGCCGTTAAACTCGCATTAATGCCGACTAAGCCACAAGACATTTTGACACTCTTCCAACTAGCTGATTGGGCTAAAACTGAGCTCACTAAACCATTAGCTATTATGGGCATGGGCAATCTTGGCCGAATCACTCGCGCCAGTGGCAATCTTTTTCCTTCTATCTTCACTTTTGCAACTTTAGACGATGCCTCAGCCCCCGGCCAGATGCCTTTATCAACGGTTGAAACCCAACTACAGCTTTTTAAAAAATAGCGCTGTATATGTTTAAACAACAAAAAATCCTCGAGAAAATTAATGCTCGAGGATTTTTTATTGTTCATTTTAAATTATAGACGTTCGCTTAAAGTTTTGCCTAAAGCTTCAAACCCAGGTTTGCCTAATAAGCCAAACATGTTCTTCTTGTAAGCTTCAACCCCTGGTTGGTTGAATGGATTAATGCCATTCAAGTAGCCAGAAATGCCAACAGCAATTTCAAAGAAATAAATCATGTAACCTAATGTGTAAGCATCTCTTTGTGGAATACTTACTGTCATTACAGGTACGCCACCATCAGTATGCGCTAAGACAACGCCTTGATAAGCTTTTGTATTTACAAAATCCATTGTCTTACCTTCAAGATAGCCTAAACCGTCTAAATCTTTTTCGGCAGTCGGAATTTCAACATCATGATTCGGTTTTTCAACCTTAACGACTGTTTCAAACATCGTATTGCGACGACCTTCTTGAATGTATTGGCCTAATGAGTGCAAATCTGTTGAGAAGTTCGCTGAAGTTGGATAGATCCCTTTTTGGTCTTTCCCTTCAGATTCACCCATCAATTGTTTCCACCATTCACCGAAATATTGCAAGGATGGTTCATAGTTTTCCAAAATTTCTGTTACATAGCCCTTACGGTATAAAATGTTCCGTAAAGCGGCATAACGATAGGCTTCGTTTTTAGTAACATCTGGATCAGTATATGCCACACGTGCGTCAGCGGCCCCTTGCATTAAGTTATCAAGATCAGCGCCAGCAGCAGCAATTGGTAATAAACCAACGGCTGATAAAACAGAGAAACGACCGCCAATATCATCAGGTACAACAAATTCTTCATAGCCTTCAGTATCCGCTTCAGTTTTCAAAGCGCCCTTAGCCTTATCTGTTGTGACATAAATCCGTTTTGCAGCTTCTGCTTTACCGTATTTTTCGATCAACTTTTCTTTTAACACACGAAAGGCGATCGCTGGTTCAGTAGTTGTCCCGGATTTAGAGATAACGTTTAAACTGAAGTCCTTATCGCCAATTTGTTGCAATAAATCATACAAATAAGATGGGCTGATAGAGTTACCAGCAAAAAATACTTGCGGTACTTTACGATCTGGTGCGAAATTATAAAATGTGCTTCCTAAGAAATCAATTGCAGCTCGGGCACCCAAATAAGAACCACCAATACCAATTGCAACTAAGATTTCGGAATCGCCTTGAATTTTTTCAGCGGCTTTTTTAATCCGAGCAAATTCATCCTTATCGTAATCGACAGGCAAATCTAAAAAGCCTCTAAAATCATTCCCAGCACCTGTGCCTTCACGCAATTCTTTATCGGCAGCGTTTACCATTGCTTGAATTTCTCCAAGCTCATTGCTGTGTACAAATGGTGTTAATTTTGAATCGTCAAAAGTAATGTGAGCCATCAAAGTAACCTCCTGTGTGATTTAAATATGCTATTACAATTAAAACTTTACTATTTTCATGAAAAAAAGCAAGTTGATTCAGCTTAATTTCGATAATTTTTCATTATTTATTGAACAAAGCCTAGTGAAACACCGCCTGCAATAACGATTAAACAGCCAATCACTGTAAAAATTAATTCACGACGAGATTTTTTCTCACCTAGTAATAAAATACTGCCGACAGTTGAAATAATAATACCGGTTTGTGACAACGAATAGCTGATTGCCAAGCCAACACGACTCATTGCAATAAACATTGCTGCATTCCCGATGCCCCAACTAACACCTGTAATGATGTTTTTGGCAGTTGCCTTAGTCCAAGGTTTTTTAGGTTGCCCGTCAACTTTACCTCGAGCCAAGAATAACGCACCGATAAACATCCCGACTGCCTGCGGTAAAATAATTGAGGTTGAATCAGGGAAGTTCGCCCATTTTACAATTACTGTGTAGCCTAGATAGCCTGCTGTCGAAAGTAATAAGGCATTAAAGCCCTTTCTAAATTCTGTACCATCATCGTTTTTATTGTAGATACTGTTTTTATCCCGTAAAGAAGTCAATGTTGCACCGATAACCAATAATACTAAGGCCATCGTGCCAATAGAAATTTGCTTAGTGGTTTGCCATTCATGAAAAACTAAAGCACCTGCCAACGTATTAAAAACCAATTGCATCCCAGTGGACATCGGCACCGCTCTAGAAATACCCATGTTTTTCATGGCTCTAAACTGATTACCTTGTCCAACGGCCCAAAAAACACCAGATAACAAACCAACGACAACAACTTTCATATCAATAGTTGGTCTAACAACAAGATACATTCCTAAACTAAAAATGAACGCACCAATTGTCATACCCACGGTTTGTTGATAAGCATTACCACCTAACTTACCGCTGATCAGACCGATACTGCCCCAAGCAACTGCAGGGATAAGTGCAATTAAAATATTCACAAATTCGCCTCATTCCAAAATTTATCTAACTAATGTAAACAAGGTGTTATTTTATCAAGAAATCGTTTTTATTTCCACTAAAATTTTTAAATTAAAAATTGGTATAGATCAATAAGCGCTAATTATCTTAGATTTGTAAATAAAATAATACCATTGATCTAATTTAAATTGCCCTTTATCACGGACTAATCATCTAAATCATGTTCAATATTTAAGCCATAAAGTTCACTGACTGGCTGATCTTTTTTAGCTTGATGGACAATAACTATCGCAATCGCCCCTTTGCTGGTCACGTAATTGGCAAATTGGGCGACTTCTTCGACAAAATAAGATAAACCATCAGAATTAATAATGTACTGCCCGGTCACTGGCATACTTTCAAAATATACTTTATTCATTCGAATGTAATCATCCCCATCATGTAAAACAATTAAAACCTTTATCATTCAAACAACTTCCTTCTTATTTTTATATGAAAAAGCGGAATAAAGTCCATAACCAATCATGGCCCCTACCGTATTAAAAATGACATCATCAATATCACTAACACCGGTATAAAGGAAAAACTGCATAACTTCAATACTGACTGACAAAGCCAGTCCCATCATTGTAATCTTAAAAAATGAACGCGATTTTTCTGTGAGCGCCTGACAACCAAAGCCAAACGGTATAAACCAAAGAATATTACCAAAAAAATTATAGAAGAAATCTAATTTTGAAAGACCTCTCGTTAGTTTCATCGTTTCTACTATTGGTATTAAATTAATCCGACTCAAAGATCGATGCAGATGCAATTTAATTTGCCAAGGATAATAAAAATCACGGAAAACGGTTAAGAACAGCAGCATTAATAAATAAAACGTAAATCCAAAAACTTTAAGCTCATGTTTTAATGTTAATTTTTTATGTCGGATGCTTAACCAAATAAAACGTAGCCCCAAAATAATCAACAAATATAAAATTGTTTTATCTAGACTATAAATAATTAGTTCAATTAATGGAAAATGATTGATACGTGTTTGCAGATGTACTTTAATAAATTGATATAACGGTCCTAAAAATATCATGTTCTTGCCCCAACTATTCCGACAGAATTACCCCAACTAACTATAGTGATACTTTGCAGTGTTTGCAATCATCAACTATATGTATTAAATTGCTTCAAAAAATATAGATTCTGACCTAATAATACAACCCTTTAATTCAAATAAATGCACCGTCTTATTTAGGTTAGTGTCATTTTAACATATAACAGTCCGTTTATTGTGCGTATTTTCAGACAACGCCTTAGAAATATGCACCTTTTTTAAAGTCGGCAGTTTCTCGGTTAAATTTGTGCTGAAAATTGTATCCTCTCGTTGCAAGGGTTATAATACAAAGAGCTACAAAAGGTTAAGTTGAAAGGACTATCTCAATGAAAAACACCAAATTCAAAGCCTTTTTAAAAAGTCGTCTAGGCTTTTTTGCATTATTAGTTGCCTTGATTTGGATCAAATCACTTTTTATCTACTATACTGATTTTTCGTTAGGCATCGAAAATCTGTTCCAGCATTTTATACTGTGGTTAAATCCTATCGGTACCAGTGCACTATTATTAAGTCTTGCGCTTTACATACGAAAGCCTATTGTATCTTATATCGGCATGTTCTCTGTATATGTTTTGCAAGTCCTGCTTTTATTCGCCAATGTCATCTATTATCGACAGGCAACAGATTTTTTAACAATTAATACAATTATGAGTTCTAGCAAAGTCTCTCAAGGTTTAGGTAAGAGTACTTTGAGTTTACTGGCACCTCAAGATATTTTGTTATGGTTAGACATTATTATCATTTTAGTTTTATTATTCAGACACATTATCCCAATTGATAAGCGGCCTTTTCCTACTAAAAAAGCATTCATCATCAGTCTATGCTCGTTTACTTTTTTCTTGTTTAATCTCTTTTTAGCAGAAACCAATCGGCCACAGCTATTAACGCGGACTTTTGACCGAAACTATATTGTAAAATATCTTGGTTTGGAAAATTTTATGTTTTACGATGGTATTAAAACTGCTCAAAACAATCAAGTTCGAGCAAACAGTGATGGCAGCGAAATGACGGCGGCCTATAATTATATCCAAGACAATTACGCGGCACCAAACCCGGCTTATTTCGGTAAAGCTAAAGGGAAAAATGTGCTTATTATTCATTTGGAAAGCTTCCAGCAATTTTTAATTGATAAAAAGATTAATGGCCAAGAAGTAACCCCGTTCTTAAATTCTATTTATCACGATAAATCTACTTTAGGCTTTAGCAACTTCTTCCACGAGGTTGGTCAGGGCCGTACAAGTGATGCAGAAACGATGCTAGAAACCGGTCTTTTTGGTTTGCCAGAAGGCTCTGTATTTACTTCTTTAGGTAGTGATAATACTTTTGAAGCAGCACCGGCTATCCTACAGCAACAGCAAGATTATACTAGTGCTGTCTTCCACGGCAATACCGGTAGCTTTTGGAATCGGAAAGATGTTTATCGTAATTTAGGCTACAATTACTTCTTTGACGCTTCTTATTTTGATACTTCTAAAGATAGCGCCATTGGTTATGGCTTAAAGGACAAACTGCTATTCGCCGAAAGTATTAAGTATTTAGAACGCATGCAACAACCATTTTATGCAAAATTCATCACGGTAACTAACCATTTTCCATTTTCTTTGAGTGATACTGACAGTGATTTTCCTAAGCCAGATACAGGGGATGATGTGGTTGATAACTATTTCAGTACAGCTCATTATTTAGACCAATCGCTGGAACAGTTTTTTACTTACTTAAAATCTTCCGGTCTCTATGATAATTCAATGATTGTTATCTATGGCGATCACTATGGTTTAAGTAATACAAACAACCAAGCATTGGCACCATTGCTCGATAAAAACGCCAGTGACTGGACGGCTTATGACAACGCTCAGCTGCAGCGGGTACCTTTTATGATCCATATGCCTGGTTTAAAAGGCGGTATTGATGATACTTATGGTGGTGAGATCGATGTTTTACCAACTATAATGCAGTTACTAGGTATCAAAACTAAGCCTTATATGTTCTTAGGCACAGATCTCTTGTCTAAAGATCATAACGCAACTGTCGCGTTTAGAAATCAAGACTTTGTAACACCTGAATATACTGTTTTAGGCGGAAAAGGTGCCAAGAGTACTGTCTATGACAATGCCACTGGTAAAGTGCTCACCGATCTGACCAAAACTCAAATAAACACTATCAATGCCGCTCAAGCTAACGTTTCCAAACGATTGAGTATTTCAGACAGCATCAATAATAAAAACCTACTACGTTTTTATACACCTAATGGCTTTACCCCGGTCAATCCGTTAAACCAAGACTATACAAAGAATTGGTTAAATATGATTGATATTGAAAATCAGCTGGGGAAAAAATCTACGAGTCTTTATTCTAAAAATAATGGTACGACAACTGGGATGTACAATACAGACGCTCCTGAACTTGCAGATGATCCGACAGCCATCACACAATTGCCGGAAGACATTTTAGAAAGTAATAACGCAACAAGTGATGGTACGATAGACAAATCCGCTCAAAGCACCAGTACAAAAAACGCTGCTGCTCATAGTTCCAGCAGCAACGCGATAACATCAAAATAAGCTTAATGCTTTTGATGGCTTAACCACTTCGTTACTTTTTGAGTAAGCAAGGCGTTTAATGCTTCATCCGAAATATCTAACTTATAAAGTATGGCGTAAGTTACCAATAATACGTCCACTAATTCTTCTTGTACATCTACTTTAGTCAGCTGCTTATAATCATTGCCAGAGACCTTCATTGCTGCTAAATAAGCTTGTGCAGCTTCGCCAACTTCTTCAGAAAGTTTTAGAAATTGCTGTTCTACAGTTTTGGGTTCTTTTAGCGCTGCAGCTTTAATTTGATTTTGTATTGTTGTCATCATCATGCACATCCTTTTATCCAAATAAATCGAGGTTACTTTTAAATTGTGTTTTGTTTAAAAGTAACCTCGATTTTTATAATTTAACATTTACATTCATAAGTCATTCTAGGATTCATGATGCCAATGATATTATTCTTTTGAAATGTTACCGTGTCGTTTTCACTTAAATCAGCAACTTGACTTGGACAGTTGATCAAAACACCGGTGAATTGATCATCTTCAATTTTATCAACTCTAACCCACATGCGTTCTAAAATAGTATCGCCGTTTTTAAATCCCAATTTCACTAACGTATGATTATCAATTGTTGCTAATTGTAATTGTGATGGGCGTTGCACATTTTCTAAAGTTTCAATATTTAATAATGCATAAGCCACAATAAATACCTCCATAATTTATATGATTTATCATTTTCATTATAGCACGGTTTATTTAGGATGATTAAATTAATTGATTAGGTCAAATTCAATTATTTGATTTAATTTTACGTTGGATTGCTCAATAATTATCAATTATAATTGCTTTACACAACTGAATCAGTTATACTTGACATAGTTATTTTGATAACTCCTTAATTTTATTACTTTCCTTTCCAAAAAAGAGTTGACGTCATCAGCTCTTTTTTATTTTTGTTGAATATAAAATTAATAATATAAATTTAAATTTAAATAACTTGACTAAGACTAAGAATATATAAATATCCTAGCTTAGTCTATTTTTTTCTTATAATCTTTTTAAGATTTACTTCACAGATCATTCAAACTTTTTATGTACTATAATAATTGTGTTAAAGCCTAACACGTAACTTCAACAGTTTATAAATGAACAACCAATGGGCTATAGCTTTCGGTAACTGGGCAAGATACACTCTTAGTGTATTACTAAGTCTGAAACAGGTTCGACTCCTGTTAGCTCGATAAGTAGTTTCTTGTACCTTTCATTTTGTCTAAAATTAGCTATAAATCAGCATTTATTGTAATTTTACTTTCTATATTATCTTAATATGTTTTAAAAAAGTATGTTCAAAAGTATGTTCATTTTATAGGAGGTAGCTAAGCTACCGACCTCTCATGCCACCGTACGTACGGATCCGTATACGGCAGTTTTTTATGCAATTAGGACAAAATAGGACTGATTTTTGACTTAAATTGTCAACCCAAACGGTGATCTGGGCTTTTTGCGTATATAAACAGGGCGTGAGAAACTCCCCTGTGCGTTGCACTGTGCCATCTGACTCCGGGTATGGCACCCGGAGTACATAAAAAGCCCGACCAGGGTCAGGCTTGGTCGCCGGTGTATCTCGGCCAGTATTTTCGGCGTAGCTCACTTCTTCCGTGGATCAAGTTCACCTGTCACGGCTTCCATACCGGCGACCGTGACGACAATCTGTCGGCCGTCAAACTTGCGCCATGATCCAGCCGGCCACTTATGGGGTGATTGTCGAATACTGACGCGCACATAGTCCTTATTCTTTCCCCAGATGCGGGCTGCCTCTGCGGCGCCCATCAGCTCACTACTACTTAAATCAACCACGATAAAATCTCCTTAATCGCCCACAAAAACAATGCCACCGATAGTGCAAGGCCAGCGAGTTTATAGTATTTCTTTTCTTGTTTGCTCATGCTATCATATAGCTATGACAAGAGCCAGGGTGTTTCCGCCCCAGCCTTGCTATTAGGTTAAACGCTTGATGATGAATTTGATGAGGTCTATCAACTGTGTTACTAGTATGGCCCACGCTCCCAAGGCAACGTATCTGGCGGTGCGAACCTTGAGCTCATCTTCAGGCGTTTTCTTTTCGTGCTTTGCCATATCTTTCCGCCTTCCATGTTTATATAATAACCCGTTAGAGTATTAAAACCAATACACTAACGGGTTTTATTTTGCAAAATAATAAGCCCCCACTCAAATTTAATCGAGTAGAGGCTTCTTTGCATGTTATTTTGCGGATTCGTGCGTCACCACCAGCAGCAATATAATCCTGATCTGATACCTGATAGTGTAACTCATCATTAACCATTTTTATGCTTAAAACTCGCCATTGGCTTTGCCCCTTTAAAGTAATACTCGCCCTAAAAATACGACGCAAACATGTAGCGATTGCAGTTTTGTAATGAGTGGTGACCAAAAACTCACGCTTGCTGACCGCGAATGAACGTGCCCACTATGTGGTGCCTATCACATTCGTGACCACAACGCTGCAATAAATATCCTAGCTAAAGGTCTAGCACTTAATTAGAGAATACAGTCCGCCTGGTAACCCGCGGACTTTAAAGGCTTTGATAATTAGTCGGTGAAATACTTAGTTCATTTTCCTGATTTCGACAGCACTGGCACTCATGGTAAAGATATTTCGAATGCAATATTTATGGCTTCTGACTGGCTAGGAATGATGCTCTCTACGATAATTGCAGATGAAGAATCCCTCCCAACTCCATCGGCCATTAACAAGCTATCACTAATTGATGATAATCCATTCAAAGATGATAAGAATTTTTCAACTACTTTCGATCTCTCTAAATCTTTTATTTCTATGGTCTTAGTTGACGTATCTAAATATCTCAGCGATATGGAACCAGTCAAAAAACACTCACTATTCCCAAGTGGGCCGATCGTGCAGGCAAAAAGCTAAGAATCAACTTCTCGCAAACACTAACCGAAGCAATCGCAGAGCAAATCTCAAGTAAAGATTAGTGACTTTAATAAAAAGCACTGTCAAAAATGGCAGTGCTTTTTATTTACTAGACGGCTCATCACCACTTTTTGCAAACTGTTCTCTAAAATCTTGATTACTTTTATTCTGACAATTTTTTAAACCATGCTGGAACTGGCTCTGCCAGTTTAGCATCTTAGCTGCTGTTAACCTTGTTTGCTTTATAATCCCGATTAGCTTAAGCGGCAAGTTGTCCCTTTTGAATTCGTAAGTCACTTTTTCAGCCGCAATGCTTTTTGGAGTTACCTCAATCTCTACCTTATTATCGCAATTCAATTCAACGAAAAATACTTTTTTAATAATTTGAAAAATAAAATAAATAGGTTCATCATAGATTAGTTACAAAATTCATAACTAGGTCAGGTGCAACTATGATTAGATACAAAACGCCAAATATTTTTCAGCTTCGAGAAATCGCCATTGGCTTAACTTTTATTGGTGGTTTCATCGACGCCTATACTTTTGTTCAAAGAGGTGGTGTTTTAGCTGCTGGGCAAACTGGGAATATTATTTTTTTGAGTGTTGATCTTGCAAATCATAATATGCCCAATGCTTTAACAAAATTACTCACCATTATTTGTTTTGTGCTTGGTATTTTTATTGTTGGTTTTTTCAAGCATCGTCCTAATCGATCTCATTACTGGCGCCTAATTTTTTTAATCTTAGAATTTGTGGTTTGTTTAATCGTTGGCCTATTGCCTCAATCTGCACCGAATGATCTTGTAGTGCCTCTATTAGCCTTAGTGATGGCCATGCAGACCACGGCCTTCAGTCAAATAGAAGGTAACGCCTATAACAATGTCTTTTCAACAGGAAATTTAAAAAAAGCAATCAATAGTTTGACTGACTATTTATTTAAAAAAGATAAAACTGCATTAGCGACCGGTTTAATTTATTTGGAACTTGTTTTGGGGTTTGCTAGTGGTGCCATTTTCTCTGCCTACTTGCAAAAAATACTCGGTCTAAGTACTATTTTAATCACTTGTGGGTTACTTTTATTAATCGGTGGTTATTATACGCTACTATTACATAAACGAGCTTTAACCAATTAAAATACCTATAATTTCTTACGATCAAATAATTTAACCGTTAAATATAATAAACCAATAGCTAGGCCAACTGTAATACACATGCTGGGCCATAAATCAAAAAATTTAGTGTCATCCTTTACAATTGTCAAATTTTTGGAAACTAGCGAAATAGGATTATAATTCACAGCACCTTTATAAAGATTAATTAAATTAAAAATAATCATTACGATAACTGTCCCCAATAACCCACCAAAATTATTATTTATCATAGTTGATGTAAATAATAATAAACTCACTAAAAGCAAACCGAATATAAATAGTGGCCAAAGCGCCAACCAAATATGAGGACTTTTATTGTCTGGGAAATAATAATGTGTATAGCCTAAAGTTACTATAAAACATAGCCCAATACTCAACAGCCATTGTCCAAACAAAACGAAGCCTTTACTAAAAATTACAACCCGTCTCTGTAGCCCTTTCGTCAATAGATTCGTCAAACTACCTTTAGCTAATTCGTGACTCATCGTACCACTAAAAATAATGGCAAATAAATAAAGCCCCATCTGACTGATATTTTTATAAAATTGTAACCATGAGTCTAAAGAAGTTGGATCAGGAAATGGAATTGTTGTTTTTAAGCTCATTTTTAAAAGTTCTGGCGTTAATTTTGCAGTTAAAGGATTTAAAATACCAAATATAAAAAATACAATTACTAAAATTAATATTTTTCTTGTACGCCAAGTTTCCATAATTTCTTTTTTTATAAATGCGATTGTTATCATGATTGCATCACCTGTAAAAATATTTGTTCTAATGTTGGTTCTACTTGATTAAAGGCCAATGGCACTAGGTCATGAGTCAATAACAAACTCAATATTTTCTGGCTAGCTGTTTTATAATCTGACCCATAAGAAACCAGCAATTTATTTTCTTGAACTTCACCAATTAAGGCCAGTTCGTTTATGATTAGCTGTTGTCCTGCTTTTGCCTGTGCTATATCTTGGAATGTTAATGCAATCTGCGGCTTTAAATAAGTTTTTTTAAGATTTGTTAAAGTGTCGGTAACTTGTAGTTGCCCATGGTGCAAAATACCAATTTCATCACAAACTGTCTGAACATCGCTCAAAATATGTGTTGAAAAAAGAATTGTGATTTTTCCCCTGAGGCGTGTTAACAACTGTAAAAAATCATGGCGGCCTTCTGGGTCTAATGCTGAAGTTGGTTCATCACAGATTAATAATTCAGGATCATTTAAAAGTGCTTGTGCGATCCCTAGCCGTTGCCGCATACCTCTTGAAAAGCCTTTAATCCGATGCTTGTTATTTGGCAGACCTACGAGTTGTAGCATTGTTTCAATTTTTTCAGCCCGTTCTTGTTTTGCTATTTTTGTAATTTCACCACATAACTGTAAATATTCTGTTGCTGTCATATAATCATAAAACTCAGGGACATCTGGTAAATAACCAATCACTTGATTTGTTGCCGTTTGCCCAAAATTAACTTGCTGTCCTTTTACAAAGATTGTGCCAGTGTCTGGTTTATCAAGCCCTAGAATTAACTTCATCGTTGTTGTTTTGCCAGCGCCATTTTCACCCACAAAGCCAAAAATACTGCCTTGTGGCACAATTAAATTTAAATCTTTTAATACTGACTTTGCACCAAAGGCTTTGGTGACACCCTTTAATTCCAACATGTTCATGCCGTTTCACCCCGGCCAAACATGAAATAAAATACTGGTCCGATAATTTGAAAGAAAATAACAATCACTAACCAGAGTACTTTATTGCCAAAACGATATTGGGGATGTTTGAGTACATGAACCACTGCAGCGATCATGAGACCAAATTCCAAAATTACTAGGGGAATCAATAAGGGTAAATTATCTAATAAAAGTTGTGCATTATTCATGATTTTACGCTCCTATACTTTTTATTTTCTGTAGAATTTCTTGAAATTCTGGCTTATTTTGATATGGCGCTAAATAGGGATTATTTATAATTAATGCGATTAAACCTGCCTGGACTTGTGAACTATTCCGTGGCATTTGCGCGCCTAAATCCAATTGATCTAACCATTCTTGAATTAAGTCAAAGTAGACATCCCCGTGGAGTTGCAACGGAAATTGTGTTTTTGCTAATAAGTCAGCATAGTTATTCAACACTTCAAACAGTTGAGGCTCTGCTTGCAATTGTGCAAAGCCAACAATTGCTGAAGCTTGAAAATTTAATAAGCTTACGGGATGTAACGTTTCTAATTCAAAAAGTTCGGCTAGTTTTTGTCCTCGACGATAGGTTTCATTAAATTTATCAGCATCATCCATAAGTTCAGCTAAATAATTGGAAAACAGACTCATCGTTACAAATACATATTGGGCTAAGGCACTCTGCAAAGTTCTTCTAGCGCGAACATGATCATTTTTTAGGCGAAAGGCCCCAGCAATTAAAGTTTCTGTGGGAAAATAAGGCGGAACATATGCGCCTAATGCGTCTAAAACAGCTTCAGGTTTTTCTAAAACTAATAACGTATAGGCTTCATAGTCCCGAGCCTGAATAATCAAAGCGGGATCCTTCGCATTTTTACGGACGTGGACAAATAAAGTTTGGGCTTCTTGCATGTATTTTGAGATTTTTGTTTCATCTTGCCCGGGAAATAAATCATAATGATTCATAATTAAGAGCCCCATCTGCAAAATGAATGGATAACATGCATAATAGCGTTGAATAAAACCACGAATTGTCTTTAAAACTTCTGCTCCAGATTGCTTATCAAAGGCCTTGGTCAACATTTTATAGATATGTCGAATTTCTTCACTTGTCAATTGAGCGTTATATCCTAATAAAGTATCTATACTAATGTCAAAATAAGCAGCCAAAAGCGGTAATAAATTAATATCTGGACAAGTTTGTCCAGTCTCCCATTTTGAGACGGCCGCTTTAGAGACACCAATAAAATCAGCGAGTTCCTGTTGTGTAATTTGTTTTTCTTTTCTATGCTGCGTAATAATAATGCCTAAATCCATTTCACAGCCCCCTTTATGTAACTTAATTGTACAGAAAGGAAAAGCGGCGTTCAACAGAGTTGTTGTTAACTTATAAGGTTTAAAAACAACTTAACGTTGACTAAAATCATTGCATAAGCAGTGCTAAATTTATATCAATCAAAAAAAACGCCAATTAAGTTATAAAACTTAATTGGCGTTCTCAACAGTTTATAATGACACAACCATGGACTATTTAATACTTTTAGATAAGCCATATCATTAAGATGTTTAAAACATTAACATTCTCTCATTATGTTGTCAAGATATTGTTAGAAATTAATTATCTTGTAGAATACATTTGGTTATGCTTCTTCTGCTGGTTCTAGCTCTACAGTTTCTTCAACATCAGGGTCTTTTTTAAAGACTTCTTTAAAATTGAAGAAAACATTTAAAGTAATTGCTGTGATTGACCCAGACAAGATCCCACTACCAAAAATATTTTGAACTAATTCTGGGAATTGAGCATAAAAGTTAGGATAAGTAGATGGTAACATTGCAACCCCAACACTCAAACCAATAATCAGCATATTTTGATTACCATCGAAATTGACGCCTTTCAAAATACCAACAGCACTACCGATGATAACTCCAAATAGGGCAAAGCCCACGCCCCCAAATACAGGTTTGGGAATAGCTGAAATCAAGGCAGAAAACTTAGGTACAAAACCTATCAGGATTAACATGAAGCCAGCCGTTGCAGTGGCATAACGACTCTTAACTTTTGATAAGTTCAAGACACCAACGTTTGGAATAAAAGCTGTTGGTTGAACTGAGTTAAATAAACCTGAAAGGAAAGTATTAATCCCTAATGTTTTTAGTGTTCTACCAAATTGATCTTTAGTCATTTTCTTATCCGCAATGTCATGAATACCCATGGCTGTTCCTGAAACTTCAACCATCCCTAAGATCATTACGATCAAGAATGAAATGATAGAAACAATATCAAACTTTGGTAAACCATAATGTAACGGTAAAATCAAACCAAAGAGTGGTGCTTCAGAGATCGATGAGAAATCCATCATGCCTAGGAAAATAGCCGCGATAGTACCAACAATCAATGAAATTAAAATTGTCAAATTACCTAATAAACCTTTGAAATATTTACTGATAATTATATGGAAGACAAAAATAGATAATGCAAGTAATAATGGCTTAGCATCAATACTTTTAGTTAAATCATATGCATTATTGCCCATCATCCAATGATAAGCGTTAGGTAATAGCGCGGTACTTAAAACGATTAGATTGGTACCAACGACAACTGGCGGGAAAAACCGCTGTAACTTAGCCCAAAACGGCGCTAACAAGAAACAGACAATACCACTGATTATCGTTGATCCGGCCATCACCTGAAAGCCGACATTTAGATTTGGTGCACTCTTTAACGTAGAAATCATAACTGGAACGACTGCAAAACTCGCACCCATGATCATAGGGACCATCGGGCTTGTCCTAGGAATAACATTTAATGCAGCTAAGATAGAAGATAACCCAGCACTGAAGATAACAGCACTGATCAAAAATCTGGTTTGTTCTTCAGGTAAGCCGACACTTGTTGCCACAATTAATGGAACTGGAATCGCACCTAAAACGGCAATAACTGTATGTTGAAATCCAAGAAGTAGATTTTTCCCCAAAGGTAGCTTTTCGTCTACTTCAGCAACGTGTTTATTTTCCATATGTTAAATACCCCTACATATTGACTGAACATCCGCTATTAACTACCTATTATTTAACTTTTCTACCTTCTGCAGCTATTTCAACCGCATCAACGATCTTTTGATAGCCTGTGCACCGGCACATATTCCCAGACAATGCCCGACGAATTTCTTCTCTTGAAGGATCAGGATTGTCTTCTAAGAATTGTTCACTAGAAACAACCATCCCTGGAATACAGAAACCACATTGAACTGCACCTGCTTTAACGAAGGCATCTTGAACATCGCTTAATGTACCATCAGGATTAGTAACACCTTCAATTGTTGTTACAACCTTGCCATCTACCCAAACTGCGAGATAGATACAAGAATCCACTGTTTCTTTATCTACACCGACTGTACAAGCGCCACATTCACCAACGCCACAGCCTTCTTTAGTCCCGGTTAAACCGAAGTCTGTCCGAAGCATTTCCAACAAACTTTTACGAACGTCAACACGGCATGATACGGGTTCATCATTTAATGTAAAATGAATAACTTTTTCCATGATTACGCCTCCCCAATTGCAGCCATAATATTACGGCCAGGCAAGATTTGAACTAAATGATCACGATATTCCTTAGACGCACGCCATGAATTCCGTGTATTCGTATCTTCTAAGCAAAGTTTACCGATTTCAGCCATTGTTTCTTCTGAAATTGCTTTACCTTTAGCATAAGCTTCGGCTTTTGCCATTCTGATTGGCGTTGGTGCAGCAACACCAAAGCAAACCCGTAGATCTTCAATAACGTCGTTTTCAACTTTAAGTAGACAAGCACAACTTAAGTTAGCAATATCTAAAGCATGACGTTGGGCAAATTTTGTGTAATGTCCTTGGTAGCCTTCGTAATCTGCTTTTGCAATCTTAATTTTTACTAAAATATCACCAGGTTCTAGGTCTACCCAACCAGCACCCTTATAAAATTCGGCAATTGGTACATTCTTAACACCATTTGGTGAATGAATTTCTAAAACTGCATTATAAGCAAATAGTGTTGGTGCACTGTCTGCAGATGTCGCTCCGTTACAAACATTACCGCCAATAGTTCCGGCATTTCTTGTTTGTGGTCCACCGACTAAAGCAACTGCTTCACTCAGTAATGGTGCATGTTCTTTAACTAATGGATTTGTTTCAACATCTGTAAAGGAATTCATTGAACCAATGACTAATGTTTCATCGTCATCAAGATAGATATCTTGTAAATCAGGAATACGTGTAATTCCGATTAATGGTGCATCCACAAAGCCTTCTTTACGTTCACGAGATTTTACTAACACATCAGTCCCGCCGGCAATTAAACGTGCCTTAGGATCTTCTTTGATTAAATCAAAAACATCTTGTAAGCTTTTCGCTTCATTATATCCAGTAATGTCATACATTTTTATTTGCCTCTTTTCTAAATGATGTCAGCTTTTTTCAAGTGTTCAAAGACGTTTTGGGTTGATAATGGCATATTGTTAATACCAACAGTTGTTGCATCTTTTACGGCATTACGTAAAGCTGCAGCTGGAGAACAAAGTGGGTTTTCACCTAAAGACTTGTTCCCATAAGGGCCCAAAGGATCTTCGCTTTCTACAAACATTTGATCTAGATCAGGGACGTCCATAAATGTTGGAATCTTATAATCCAACAAGTTATTGTTTAATGGTTTGCCTTTTGCATTATAGCGAACACCTTCGCCCATGCCATAGCCAATACCCATAACCATACCACCATCAACTTGACCAGAAGCCAATAATGGATTAATGATTTTACCTGAATCATGAACATTCATGATACTCAAAATCTCTGTACGGCCAGTTTCAACATCAACTTCTACTTGTGCAAAAGTACAGCCAGATGCATAAGAGTTATTATGGATATTCACTGAAGCGCTGGCTTCAAGAGCTTTACCATAATGCATATCATAATAAGAAGCCATTGCTACATCTTCAAGAGAAGCAATCTTTTGATTATTATGCACATAGACAACATTACCGTCTACAATATCAATAAATTCTGGACGAACATCATACATACGAGAAGACAAGTCAATTAACTTGTTCCGCATTTTTTCAGCGGCCTCTCGAACAGCATAACCAGAAATATAAGTTTGACGTGAAGCGTAAGCACCAGGATCAAACGGATCAATATCTGTATCGGTCATAGAATCTCTAATGATCTTGTCATAAGAAACGCCTAATGTATCAGCAGCCATTTGTGAGAAGGCTGTATCAGCCCCTTGTCCAATTTCAGTTGCCCCTAACATCAATTTGAAGGAAGCATCTGGCATTAAGATCAAGCGCGCACTAGAAACTTCTAGCCCGAATGGATAAACGGCAGTCCCATAAGAGAAGGCAGCTACACCAACACCACGACGTTTGTCGCCGGTTTTATGTTTTAAGCTATCTGCTAGTTTTTCATCCCAATGGAAAGCTTCTCTACCTTTTTCAAGACATTCAACTGGTTTGAAGTCAAATTGCTGTACCTTACTTAATTCATTAAAGAAGCCTTCTGGGCGACAGTTCATTGTTCTGAATTTAATTGGATCCATCCCAATTTTGTCACAAGCATCTTCAACTAAAGATTCTAAGGCAAATGTTACTTGCGGAATCCCGTAACCACGCATAGCGCCGGCAGTGGCGATATTTGTATAAACTGTTCTAGCATCATAACGGAAGTTTTCCATCTTATAAAGTGCATTGATGAATGAACCACCCTTACTACCAATTGCATGACCGTGTGATGCATAACCGCCTTGGTTAGAATAAACGTTAAAATCAACGGCAGTGATCGTACCATCTTTTTTAACACCCATTTCAACATCATAATCAATCGCATGACGTGTCCGTGTAAATGCAATTGATTCTTCACGAGTTAACCGTAATTGAACGGGTTTACCACCGCAAGCCATACTCATAGCAACGGTTAAAGGTTCAATTGTAATTTCCTGTTTGTTACCAAAGCCCCCACCGATAAATGGTTTTTTAACCCGAACTTGTGCCCATGAAATACCAATTGCTTGGGCAATAATCCGACGGCAAATATAAGGGATTTGTGTAGAACTGATACAAGTCCAACGTTGATCATCGCTTCTAAAAGCAACGGCAACTTGACTTTCCATATGAATATGTTGTTGTGGTGAAGTTGAGAATGACTCTTTCACAACGTAATCCGCTTCAGCCATGCCTTTCTTGACATCGCCATAGCCTGCTGTTGTATGTGCAATCGTATTATCACGTTCTTCATGAATACGCATTGCGTCATCAGCAATTGCTTCTTTTGGTGTCAAATAAACCGGATATTCTTCATATTCCACCTTAATTTTTTCAATTGCTTTAACAGCTTGTAATTCTGTCTTAGCAACAACGGCTGCGATTTCGTCACCATAAACTCGAATTTCACGTGTTAATAGTTGACGATCCTCAATATCCCGTTTAGCTGGATCCAAACCATAAGGATGGCCTGCTGTCCCGAACTTGTTTTGTGGTAAGTCCTCTGGTAAAAGAACTTTCACAACACCTGGCATTTTTTCAGCTTCAGAAATATCATACTTTACAACGCGACCGTGTGTAATTGTCGCATGCATGATTTTACCGTGTAACTGATTGGCAATCGGAAAATCCTCCGTGAATTTTGCCTGACCTGTGACTTTTGCAACCGCATCCCAGCGTTGCTCAGTCTTTCCAACGATACCTTTTTTCTCCATTGTGTTTTCCTCCTTCTTGAACTTTAGCTTTCATTTCAGAGTGTATGTAGTATTAAACAAAAGACGCTTTAATAATGTAAGCGTTTTTTGTTCCGAGTAAACTGTAACATATTGTTAAATTGTAAACAACAATAAATTATTATTAAAATCAGAATAACAAGACAGTTAAAATACTCTACAAACACTATTATACCACACTTTACAGCGGATTAATACAAAATTATCAATTTTGATTTTCGATCATTTTGCCATTAAAAACATTTTGGTTTGTGAATTTTTTTAGATGGTTTCTAGACAGATTATTTTTTAGGCACCTAAAAAATAATCAATCTATCTAATTGAGAGTGATTATTGATTAAGTGAAAAAAGCTGATTTTATCAGGCTTTTGATTCATTTTTGTTTGAAATACAACCATATTCTTTAAATATACTATTTTTATTCCTATGGTATATGATCAAGAACTGAATTTGAAATTAAAAATTATAAATCCTTTTCCTTCCTATTATAAGGGTCTATTTTTTGATTATAATTTAACGGCTAATTCAGCTGTTAGAGAACAGTTGAAAAAATGCATTAAAAAATTTGAATAATATTTTTAATTGTATTATTTAAAATTAAATAAATTAACATTTAATTTTAGTATAGTTTAACAAATTTAAATTATCTATTTTTGAATATTTCATTCAAAAATTACTTTGTGCAAAAAATCACTTGTAATTATTTTTTTGTCGTCTATAATGACAAGTGTGAACTACCTTAACAACGAGAGGGGAAATTAGCATGAAAGCTGCAGTTGTACGCGATCCAGTCGATGGTTTTGTCGATATTAAAGATGTTACACTCCGCCCTATCAAATCTGGGGAAGCACTAGTTGATATGGAATATTGTGGACTATGTCACACAGATTTACACGTTGCTGCCGGAGATTTTGGTGAAGTACCCGGTAGAATCATTGGACACGAAGGTGTTGGTATCGTTTCACAAATTGCCGATGACGTTACTTGTTTGAAAGTCGGTGATCGTGTATCTATCGCCTGGTTCTTTAGTGGTTGTGGTCATTGTGAATACTGCCTAACTGGTAGAGAAGCACTTTGCCGTAACGTTAAAAATTCAGGTTTCACTGTTGATGGTGCCATGGCACAACAATGTATTGTTGATGCTGCTTATGCTGTCAAAGTTCCAGAAGGTTTAGATCCAATTGAAGCAACTTCACTAACTTGTGCTGGCGTTACTACATATAAGGCTTTAAAAGTTGGTGAAACAAAACCTGGTCAATGGGTCGAAGTTGTTGGTGCTGGTGGTCTTGGTAACTTGGCCGTTCAGTATGCTAAAAATGTCTTTGGTGCACATGTCATTGCTGTAGATGGTAATGATGATAAACTTGCTGCTGCTAAAGAAAATGGTGCTGATATCTTGATCAATCGTCATGATTCAGATGTTGGTCAACAAATTCAAGAAAAAGTTGGCGGTGTTCATAATTCTATCGTTACAGCGGTTACAACAGACGCCTTTAAACAATCTGTTGATGCGCTACGTCCTGATGGCCGCTTAGTAGCCGTAGCATTACCTAGTGGTGCTATGGAATTAAATATTGCTAAAACTGTTTTAGACGGTATCCAAGTCGTTGGTTCTTTAGTTGGTACCCGGACAGACTTAGCTGAAACTTTCCAATTCGGCGCTGAAGGCAAAGTTCATCCAATTGTTCAAACTTGTCGCCTAGATGATATTAATGACATCATTAAAGAAATGAAGTCAAATAGTATCGTAGGCCGGATGGTTGTTGACTTTACCAAAGAATAATTTAAATTAATTAATTAAAAACGAATAAGTCCCTAACTTGACCAGTGATGATTGAGTTAGGGACTTATTTATTTAATTTAAAAACTGCTCTCTCTTTTAATGAACTCAGTAGCATACACCGTCAACTGAGGTGTATGTTTATGTTTCGGATCTTCTATTTGCTTTTTTAATAAAGAAACTGCTTTGCGTCCCATGAGTTCAGTTTGCGAATGGATCGTACTCAAAGCAGGTGTTGTAAATTTTGCAATGGCCACATCATCAAAACTCACAATATTAACCCGATCGGGTACTGCTATCTCATGCTGTGCCAAGGCCTTTAAAGCCCCTACAGCCATCGCATCACTCCCGATAATAAAGCCATGGGGTAATTGATCCCCTAGTTTTTGAATGGCATCAGACATCAATTTAAACCCTGATTCTGGTGTATATGCGCCTTTAAATACAAAGTTTGGATTAAACAAGTTCAATGATTTTAAATAATTAGTAAACGTAATTAACCTAGGGTCTCGAACTATTTTTTGTTCCCGCAAAGTTGCCTCTTGTCCGATCAGCATGCCAATATCTTCAATCTGATGCTGACGATAGTAATCAATAATTACCTCAATTGGTGTTTCATAGTCACTGCAAACACTGTCAAATCCTTGAGCCAATAAACTTTGATCTACAAAAACCAGTGGAACTTTTAATTGTTTTAAAAGTTCCACTTCCGTTAAGTCAAATTTACCAACTAAAATTAAACCATTTAAATCAACCGACTTCAGATCTAATAATTGCTCTAAGGTTAATATTTCTGTAGTCATGCCAAAGCCATTTGCCCGATCTTCAGCGCCATATTGCACCTGTAGATAATATAAATCACTGAGTTCTTGATTAATTTTACGCCATTGAACAATACCAATTTTAGCCTTTATTGGTTGTTTTGTCTTTTTGGATTTGCGTTTGTAATGTAGCTGTTCTGCAGCTTGCAAGACCCGTTGCCGTGTCTCTTCAGTCACTGAAAGTGTCTCGTCAAAATTCAAAATTCTAGATACAGTGGCAATCGACACTTCAGCTAACTGTGCAATATCTTTAATTGTTGCCATAATTTCACCCTTACATCTTTTATGCGTTAGTATAACTACAATTATACTTCACGAAACTATTTTTTAGTAAAAATTAAATAAAATACTAAATTAATTTAGCAAAAATAACCAGTACTGCTGCAAATGCTATAATGAAGTTAATTCAACAAAGGGGTGATTTGATGGCCAATTATATTAAAGACATCCGTGCTAAAGTAGATCACATGCCAATTCTGTTAAATGCTGCTGCAGGTGCGATTGTCAATGACCAGCACCAAATTTTATTGCAAGAACGGGCAGATACCCATGACTGGAGCCTCCCCGGCGGCTATATGGAATACGGTGAAAGTTTCGAACAAACTGTATTGAGAGAAGTTGCCGAAGACAGTGGTCTAAATGTCGAAATCATTGCACCAATCAATATTTTTGATCAGGGATTCACTGAATATCCTAATGGTGATGTCGCACAAGTCATCAGTATGCTCTATCTTGTTGCGCCAATCGGTGGCCACTTGATTGAAGCACCCACTGATGAAACATTAAGCTTGCGTTATTTTGATTTTGATAATCTTCCACCATTGTTAAATCAGCAAAACAAAGACATGATCCAAGCAACTAAAAATTATATCCCACAAACAAATATGTAATCAAAAAAGCCAGGTCAACATTGACCTGACTTTTTTTGATTATTAAACTAATTTACGTTCATAAGGATCTGAGCTAATACCGGCTTCAAGAATCACTTTAGACCATTCTTTTGCTGAGAATAATGAATGATCTTTATAATTACCACAGCTATAAATATCCGTTCCTGGTACATCTGACCATTGAATATCATTAGCGATTGCTGTTAAAGCAGACTTCAAAGCTTGTGCAACCTCTACAGTACTGTGTTGACCCCAAACAATCAAATGAAACCCAGTCCGACAGCCAAATGGTGAACAGTCAATTACACCAGTCATTCGATCACGTAAAAGCCCAGCTAGTAAATGTTCAATGGTATGTAATCCAGCCGTTGGAATGGCATTTTCATTTGGTTGAACTAATCGTAAATCATAATTAGAAATAATATCACCTTTTGGTCCTTTTTCTTCAGCAATTAAACGGACATAAGGCGCTAAAACCTTTGTATGATCTAATTTAAAACTTTCAACTTCTGCCATAATTTTACAACTTCCTTTATATTAAAATTTAAGAATTCAAGGTTCCATCTTTAATGTAACCACGAATTTAAAGAATACTCAAATCTTATTTAGTTATCCCCTAAAATACATCAAAAAATCACTTCAGGACCTACACTTATTTCACAGACTCTGTTATGATTAAATTCAACTTGTTTTTTCTAATCATAATGCAATAAAACATATTTACATTTTTGAAAAGTTAAACTAGGGTACATGTTGGGAGGCCCTCGTACATATGAATGATGTTCTTGATTTTCGAAATGGCATTAAAGATGTCGTGCCCACCTTATTTGGCTATATTGGGGTTGGGATTGCTTTTGGAATTGTTGCTAAAACCAGCCATTTATCCGTGTGGATGGTTTTATTTATGTCGCTGATTGTTTATGCTGGTTCAGCACAATTTATCATCGCCAGTATGTTGCTAGCCAGTAGTCCGATTAGTGCTATTGTTATTTCCACAATTTTAATTAACGCTCGGATGAGCCTGATGAGTATGGCTGTGGCGCCTTACCTTAAGGATGAAAGTTTTGCTAAAAATATCGGTGTGGGTACCTTATTGACCGATGAGACCTTCGCACTTTCGATGAATAAAATGAATTATACAGATAATAAATTAGATAGCCACTGGTTCAATTCCGCCAATTTAGTAGCTTATCTTGTTTGGGCTTTAGCAACCGTTGCTGGTAATTTGATTGGCGGCCTTTTTCCGGACCCAGCTGTGTTAGGTTTAGACTTTGCAGTGGTTGCCATGTTTATCGGTCTTTTATATTTACAAATCATCGCTGATCGTACGAGACCCCTAGCCCGTCATTTTCAAGTATTTTTATTTGTTGCCTTAGCCATGTTTATTTTAATGCGCTTTTTACCGGGTAATTCAGCAATTCTAGTAGCCACAATTTTAGGCTGCATCTTTGGTATGGTGGTGAATCATAATGACTAGTAAAGTTTATCTCACAATTTTTCTATGCGGACTAGCAACTTGGTTGATTCGAGTTGTACCGTTTATGCTTGTAAAAAACTTTAAGATTCCGCCAATGCTAATGCGATTTTTAAGTTTTGTCCCCGTGGCTATTTTGAGCGCCATTTTTGTAGAAAGTCTCTTAATCTACCATACTGGTCATTGGCCAAGTATTAACTTTGGTAATTTCTTAGCTTCAATCCCGGCGATTATTACGGCGATCATTTCAAAAAGTCTCTTAGCTGTGGTTGTTGTCGGTGTTATTGCGATGGCGTTAATTCGTTTTTTAGGATTAGTTTGAAAAAAATAATTAAAAAGTGTTGACAAATATATAATAATAATCTAATATAAATTTCATAATTTAATTCGTCCATAAACCGTTGAAGTGGAGATCAAGATTATCGTGCCCGTAAAGAGAGTTGCTAGTTGATGGGAATGCAACCGAACGCAGATAGTTAAATGGACCACAGAGGGTTCTTCTGAAAGTATTGTCTAGTATGAAGAAACGTCAGGTATACGTCAGTTACCGGAGGGGTGTTGGCCCCTTGCTAAGGGTGATCGAATCGTTATTTGGGGTAGTTTACTATCTAAAAATAACGTTATTTGGTCAAATTAAGGTGGCACCGCGGGTAAATCCGTCCTTAACAATTCAACTTGTTATGGACGGATTTTTTTGTACCCAAATGGAGGTTTTAACTATGAAATCATTTAAACGATGGCAAAGATTACCGTTAGACTTTAATAACCGTATTTAATATAAGTCAATTTTGGAGGTAATCTCATGATTAAAGAAGCATTAATGAAAGTTGTTAATCAAAAAAATTTATCTTTTGATGAAAGTCACGCTGTTCTGACAGAAATTATGACAGGTCAAGTTCCAGAATCACAAATCGCCAGTCTTTTGACTGCCTTAACCATTAAAAATACAACGCCTGATGAAATCGCTGGTGCAGCTTTGGCGATGCGTCAACAAGCTTTGGCTTTTCCCAAAACCGATGATCTTTTAGAAATTGTCGGTACTGGTGGTGATCATTCTAATTCCTTTAACATTTCTTCTACAGCAGCGCTAGTCATTGCTGCTGCAGGTACTAAAGTTGCCAAGCACGGCAATCGCGCTGCCTCTTCTAAGAGTGGTGCTGCTGATGTTTTAGAAGCTTTAGGCCTTAACATCAATCAAACACCAGCTGAAAGCTTTCAAAGTTTAGAAAAAAACAACTTCTGCTTCTTGTTTGCTCAAGAGTACCATCGTTCAATGAAATACGTCGCACCAGTACGCAAAGCTTTAGGTTTTAGAACCATCTTTAACGTTTTAGGGCCTTTAGCTAATCCGGCAAATCCACAAAAAATATTATTCGGCGTTTACGATGCCAACTTATTAGAACCTATGGCAGCCGTGTTAAATAAATTAGGTATTCAACACGCCTTGATCATTCATAGTGAAGATGGCCTAGATGAGTTAACGACCACTGCTGATAATCAGATTGTAACCTTGGATAATGGCAAAATGACACATAGCGTTTTGACACCAGAATCCTTAGGCTTCAAACGCGCCCGTTCCGAAGATCTTCTGGGTGGCACACCTTTAGAAAACGCACAAATTACTAAGGCAATCTTGAATAATCACGCCGGTCCTAAATTAGATACCGTCTTATTAAATGCCGGTGTTGCTTTACATTTAGCACATCCCGAATTCAGTATTCCCGAAGGCATTTTATTAGCCCGCGAAACAATCGCTAGCGGTGCAGCTACTCAATTATTAACTCGTTTAATTCGCTTTTCAAACAATCAGGATGTGGTGGCATGATTTTAGATGATCTCGTTGCAGCAACGACCAAAAGATTAGTTACTGAAAAATCAAAATTATCACTTGCTGCCTTAAAAGCAGAGGTCAGCCAGTTGCCAATAACAAAAAGTACCTTTGCTAAAACCTTACAACAGCCAGGCTTGCATATTATCGGTGAACTAAAACAAGCTTCCCCCTCTAAAGGCCAAATTGTAACGGATTTTCCTTATTTACAAATTGCCAAGGAATATGCATTAGCCCAAGTAACAGCCATCTCCGTTTTAACCGAACCGGACTATTTTAAAGGACAGTTAACTTATCTTGAAAAAGTCCATCAAGTCACCGATTTACCATTGCTGCGCAAGGATTTTACAATTGATCCTTATATGATTTACCAAGCTAAAATCAGCGGTGCCAGTATTATTTTATTAATCGTTGCTATTTTGACTGACGCTCAACTACACGACTATCTTCATCTAGCAAAGGACCTAGGTTTAGATGCCATCGTCGAAGTCCACGATGCCCAAGAAATCCGTCGCGCTTTAGCTGCCAATGCAAAAATTATCGGTATTAATAATCGTAATTTAAAAGATTTCTCTGTTGATCTACAGCACAGCCAACAATTACGACAATTAATTCCTGCAACGATTCCAGTAATTGCAGAAAGTGGTTTAAAAACACCGACCGATGTAAAAACAGTCTATCAAGCCGGATTTAACGGTGTTTTAATCGGTGAATCTCTAATGCGTGCCAAAAATAAAGTTCAATTAGTTCAGCAATTTCAGGCGGTGATTTAATGACCCAAGTCAAAATATGTGGGCTAATGACCTTAAGCGATGTTGCTGCGGTCAATACAACAACGGCAGATTTTGCAGGTTTTGTATTTGCCCCTAGCCGGCATCAAATTGACATCCCCACTGCAACACTTCTGAAAAAGCATTTAAATCCGCGAATTAAAACTGTGGGGGTCTTCGTCCATGAAAGTTATGAAACCATTACTAAAATTTATCAATCTGGCCTAATTGATCTTGTTCAGCTACATCAAAATTATGAGTCCAATTTAAATCAACGATTACACAAAGATGGTCTACCAATTATTCAAGTTTTTCAAAATCAATCCCCAAAGAATCAAGTTCAAGCCGACTACATTATGGTAGATAGTGGTCAAGGTAGTGGTCAAACACTCACTTGGCAGCCCTTGCCAACAATCACCAAACCCTTAATTTTAGCTGGCGGCTTAACACCAGAAAACGTCGCACAAGCCATCTCCGTTGTCCAACCAACTATTGTTGATGTTTCCAGCGGCGTTGAAGTAGCCCATCACAAATCAATTGCTAAAATACAGCAATTTGTAAATAATGCAAAAGGAGCTTAATTATGAAAAATTCAATTAAATTAGATAAAAATGGTTATTACGGTGAATTCGGTGGTAAATATATTCCCGAAACACTGATGAATGAACTGGAAAAAATCGATCAAGCTTACCATCACTTAAAAACAGATCCTAAATTTCAAGAAGAATTAACTGATCTGCTCCGTAACTACGCTAATCGTCCCTCTTTATTGTATTACGCTAAAAATATGACCGATGATTTAGGTGGTGCTCAAATCTATTTAAAACGTGAAGATTTAAATCATACTGGTGCCCATAAAATCAATAATGTTTTAGGCCAAGCTTTAGTCGCTAAACATTTAGGTAAAACTCGATTGATCGCTGAAACAGGTGCTGGTCAACATGGGGTTGCAACGGCCACGGTTGCTGCATTATTGGGCATGTCTTGTGAAGTGTTCATGGGTAAAGAAGATACTGATCGTCAACGTTTGAATGTCTATCGAATGGAATTGTTAGGTGCCAAAGTGCATAGTGTCACCAGTGGTTCCATGGTTTTAAAAGATGCCGTTAATGCCACCATGCAAGAATGGGCTAGTCGCGTAGATGACACGTTTTACTTAATGGGTTCTGCTGTAGGTCCTTATCCTTTCCCAGAAATGGTACACGACTTCCAAAGTGTTATCAGCAAAGAAACTAAAATTCAGTTGGCCGCTCAAAAACATCAACTACCTGATATGGTGGTTGCCTGTGTCGGTGGTGGTAGTAATGCAATTGGTAGCTTTGCCGACTTTATTGACGATCCCACAGTTCAATTGGTTGGCGCTGAAGCAGCCGGTCGAGGTATTGATACAAAAGATACAGCAGCCACAATTGAACTAGGCAGTACTGGTATCTTCCATGGTATGAAATCTATTTTCTTACAAGATGAAAACGGCCAGATTAATCCGGTCTACTCCATTTCAGCAGGCCTTGATTATCCTGGCGTTGGCCCAGAGCACTCTGCTTTAGCCAAAGCAAATCGGGCGCAATATGTTGGCATTACGGATGATGAAGCCGTAAATGCTTTTGAATATATCGCAAAGCAAGAAGGTATCATCGCCGCAATTGAAAGCTGCCATGCTGTAGCCTATGTTCAAAAAATTGCCCCTAAAATGCGCAAGGATCAAATTATTGTTTGCACCCTTTCTGGCCGTGGCGATAAAGATGTATCTAGCGTTTTAAAATATAAAGGAGTCGATCTTGATGTCTAATTTAAAATCTGTTTTTAAAAATCGTAAAGCTTTTATTCCCTTTGTTGTTGCCGATGATCCTGATTTTGATACCACCGTTGCTAACGTCGTAGCTTTAGCCAATAATGGTGCGGACATTGTCGAAATTGGTATTCCATTCTCTGATCCAGTAGCTGATGGCCCCGTCATTCAAGCTGCTGATCTACGGGCATTTGAAAATGATGTCACCCCAACTAAAATTTTTGCAATGGTTGCCGAAATCCGCAAACAAACCGCTATTCCAATTGTCTTTTTAACTTACTTAAATATTGTTTTCAAATATGGCTATGATGCGTTCTGCCAAAAGTGCCAAGCTTTACAAATTGATGGTCTTGTTATCCCAGATATGCCTTATGAATCTAGAACTGATCTGGCCCCTTTTGCCGACAAATATAACATCGATCTCATTCCATTAATTACCCCTACTTCTGGACATCGAATCGAAAAAATTGCTCAGGCAGCAACTGGTTTTATCTACGTTGTTTCTTCCTTGGGTATTACGGGTCAACGAGATAGTTTTGATGAAAAGTTGACCGATCTAGTGACCGAAATTAACAAATATACAACGATACCAACAGCTATCGGCTTTGGGATTCATACTCCAGAGCAAGCACAGCATATGGCAACCATTGCTGATGGCGCTATTATCGGCAGTGCTATTGTTGATATCGTGGCGCAATACAAACAAGATGCACCCACACATCTAGCAGCTTATGCACAAACTATGCGTCAAGCGTTGGATAATGCTACAGAGAAAGTTTAAACAATTCTAATACCAAAAAATAAAAATTGGCTTTATTACTTGATGCACCTACCGTCTAGTAGTAAAACCAATTTTTATGTCAAATTTTTAGCTATACAGACATTTATTTTGTTTTCTATTAATGATATAATATTATCAGATTGTTGGAATCGCTTACAGATAGTACCTTGAAACTTCGTTCTAACAAAGGCCTAACATTAAAAATAGTATTGTTTGGTAAATACTAATTAGCATAGTTCACCTGTTACACTACATAATATTTTTAACCCTTATTTTAATTATAGGGATCTGGACTTTAATGAATGAAAATTATTAGTTCACATCATGTGAATTGATGAGCAACAGTACTCAATGTAAATGATTCGTTTTATAAATTAGCATAGTTACATTTAATGAGGAGGAAACAATAATGGATTACATGAAATTAGCAGCTCAAGAAGCCGAAAAGAATCTAAAAACTGGTGATGGCGGCCCATTTGGTTGCGTCATTATTAAAGATGGCGAAATCATCGCACAAGCACACAACCAAGTGTTAATTGACCATGATCCAACTGCCCATGCAGAAGTGACTGCAATTCGACAAGCCACTAAAAAGTTAGGTACTCATGATTTAAGCGACTGTATTGTTTATACTTCTTGCTACCCATGTCCAATGTGCTTAGGCGCTTTAATTTGGGCAAATGTTAAAGAAGTTTACTATGGCAATACCGCTAAAGATGCTGCCAATATTGGCTTTAGAGACGATTTCATTTATGATTTCATTAAGGGTAATGCTAGTGATGTTAGTGTCTTGCCATTGGAACAAATGGAAAGAGATGCTACGATTAAATCCTTTAATGCCTTCATGGATATGCAAGATAAACAATTGTACTAGACGATAACATTAAAAGATTATTGATGAGACTTTCTTAAGCGTGACAACAATCTAAAAAAAGGTCGAAACGAAATTAAAAAATTTCGCTTCGACCTTCTTTATTTGCATTAAACGCTCTTAGTTTTCCCCCGATAGATGAGTTGGTAAACTACGAACATTGCAGCAACTGCAATAATTGAAATAATCATTGATACTCGCGTTGAAGGATCAACTAATAAGAAAACCAAAACACCAATGAAGAAAATTAAACTTAAATAATCACTAATCGGATAGAATGGCATTTTGAATTTTGCCACCCCTTTTGGATTTTTTTGCCGATATTTAATATGACACCATAGTAAGATGACCCAGACAATTACAAAATTAATTATTGAAACACCCGAAACTAAGTTAAACACACCGGCTGGCATGAAATAATTTAAAACAACGATAATTAATAAAACAACTGTAGAGAAATTAAGCGCTAGCCCCGGTACCCCATTTCGATTCAACTCAGAGAATCGTTTAGAGGCATTACGGCCATTAGACAAAGCATGCAGCGTTCTACTTGTACTGAATAAACAACTATTTGTCGCAGACATAGCGGCTGTCAGAACAACAAAGTTTAAAATTCCTGCCGCACCGGCAACACCGATCCCTGCAAAGACCTGAACAAAAGGGCTCACATCGGTTTTAATTTTGTCCCAAGGATAAACACTCATTACTGCAATCATAGAACCAACATAAAACAGTCCAATTCGAATTGGCAAACTATTAATAGCCTTTGGTAAATTAGTCTCCGGATCGTCCGTCTCCCCAGCTGTTAACCCCACCATTTCAATACCGACAAAGGCAAAGACTACCATTTGGAAGGACATTAAAAAGCCATAACCACCTTTAGGGAAAAAACCACCATGATCCACTAAATGTGAAAACGATGCTGTGACACCACCACTGGTTTTTACATGAAAAATGGCTAATGCAAAACCAACAACGACTAATAATACGATGGCCACAACTTTAATCATTGAAAACCAAGATTCCATTTCGCCAAACAAGCGAACATTAACCAGGTTAGCCCCAAATAGTAAAACTAAAATCACTAACGGTGCCACCCACTGAGGCAATTCTGGGAACCAATACTTGATATAAATACCCGTAGCTGTTAAATCGGCCATTGCTAAACTAATCCAACAAAACCAATAAGTCCAGCCGGTTACAAATTCAAAACGATCACCGAGATAAATTTTAACAAAATCTAAAAAGGAATGTTTATCTGTATCAGATAATAGTAATTCTCCAATCGCACGCATCATAAAGAAACAAAAAATACCAACGACTAAGTAAGATAAAATGATTGCTGGCCCAGAAGTATGAATCGCACTTCCTGAACCTAAAAACAACCCCGTTCCAATAGCGCCACCAATGGCAATCATTTGAATATGCCGACTTTGTAATGATCTGGATAAAGTCCGTTGCTTTGTTTTTTCCATAGTGCCCTCCTGAGTTTTAACTTTAAAGACTGTTTTTTGAAACTAAATATATAAAAAAAGAGCCCTCCTAGTACGCTGCAAGTACTAGGGGCGCTCATAAACGCGGTTCCACCCATGTTTTACAATACAATCTAAAAAACAGTATTGTTTCTTTATTTGCTGATAAAGGTTGCTACCATTAAGAAAGGATGCCATTTTAAATGTTGACTTTCAGCGCTGCCAACGTCTCTGTCTTACTAATACACGATTCAGTATACCAAGTAAAATTAGAATGTCAAGAGATTAGATTAAATTACAATGAGATTTGTTTTTTCTTCAAACTTAATTTTCCTTAAATTTACTAGACTCACAGCGTTTTCATCTTTGCCAAATTTTCTCGGATAATTTTAGCAGAAATTTGATATTTTTGCTGTTCTGCAGCGGTTAAAGTTAGATCCAGCGCTTCAACAATACCGTGTTTGCCAACTTTTCCAAGATGTCCAATATAAGTTTGGACTGCAGTATCAAAATAAGATAAAGCATAAATTTGATGGCTGTCACTCATAACCGCTTTTATAAGTTCAACCGCCGTCATTGCAATCCCATAAGAAGTGTAGTGTTTGCCATCAAAAATTGTCCAGCCGCCTAATCGAGCTGCTTTTTCAACTGCTGCTTGATCTAGATCTTTAACAGCTTGTTCATTTTGATTTAATAAATGAACCGTTGACCATGCAGTAAATTGTGATTCTCCATGTTCTCCCAAGTTATAACCTGCGACATCTGCAACTGAAATATGTAATGCCTCAGCAACGCCCCGACGCATTCGATTGGTATCTAGCATCGTACCGGTGCCAATAACTTGATTTTGCGGTAAGGTTAATTTTTCCTGCCAATAAGCCGTCACAACGTCACAAGGATTGCTGATGTTTATCAAAACACCATGGAACCCTGATGACAGTAAGTGCGGTAACACTTCATCTACAGCTTTTTTTGTTGTTTTAATTTCACTGTTACGATCCCCGTCGTCTGTGGCATCCCCTTGTCCCGCTGCGAAAACAACGCAATCAGCTGTCTTTAATGCTGAGTAATCGTTCATAATAATTTGTGTTTGCTGCTGAGGCACGGCCCCCAGTGCATCTTTAATATCCAGAAATTCTGCATTTGCTTTTGCGGTGTTTGTCTCAAAAAGCACTAATTGATCCACTAAATTCTGAGCGACAACATTAAATGCTGTTGTCATACCTACGTGGCCTAAGCCGATAATTCCAATAGTTCGCATTATAAAATACCTCGATACTTATCAAATTTTAATATAAAAAGCGTTTACCTCATTATCATAGCATGCTAGCTTATTCGAAACTAGCTTGTTCTCATAATCGTAAACGCTTTAATCCGTTTTTAAACTAGTGAATAAAAATACTTAAAATTAAGACAACTATTAAACCAACGACAGAGTTTGTCAATTCTAACGCGCCCCAAGTTTTGAAAGTGTCTTTCAAAGAGATACCAAAGGATTGTTGGAAAAGTAAGAATCCCCCATCATACATTAAGGTGATGGTGTTACTCCCACAGGCACATGCTAGAACCATTAGAACAGGACTAACATTAAAGGCACTGATCATTGGTGCAACGATACCCGCTGCTGTAATAGCAGCAACAGCGCCTTGTCCAGTCAAAATACGAATCAATACAGTGATTAACCAAGCTAAAATAAATGGCGATACTGGAATTTGACCGACTAAACTGACGATTTTATCCCCGATACCTGCGTCAATAATAACTTGTTTCATAATCCCACCTGCAGCGATGACCAATAAAACATTGGAAATTCCTTCAATAGCAGATGTCATTTGAGCTGTAATCTGTGCGCCTGTTTGATGACGCCGATAACCGAAGAAGATCATTGCTGCAATAACCGCCAGCAACATACTAATTTCTGCACTACCTAGAAATGATGCAAATTCGTAACCTAGACTTTTTTCAGGTAAAAATAATTTTGTTATAGAAGAAATAATCATTAAAATAGCTGGTAACAATGGTACTAGAATACTAATACCAAAACTTGGTAATTCTTCAGCTGGCTTTCTAGGTGCTGGCTTCATTACGTTACCTAGTGGCATTGCATCCAAACCTGGAATAAATCTACGAATTAGGACACCTGAACAAATAATCGTTGGAATAATGACAATTAAACCTAAAATATAAACTTGCGCAATATCCGCATGGAACGTTGTAACTAAAGCCATAGGCCCAGGTTGCGGTGGGAAAATACTATGCCCCATCGTCGCACCAGCAATTGTTGGAATAATTAACCGCATATAAGGGATCTTGGCTTCCTTAGCAATGCTAATAACTAGGGGCACTGTTATCAAGAAAGCAACTTCATAAAACATTGCCATCCCAAAGATCGTCCCGATAATTAACAGTGCAAAAGGTAATTTATTGATGCCAAATTTCGCAACAATTGTATCTGCAATTTGTTGCGACGCCCCAGATTCGGTCATTAGCTTCCCAATAATTGCCCCAAATATGACGATTAATGCCAGTGTAGATAAGACACCGCCCACACCTTCTTGAATGGTCGTAACAACTTTGTCAATCCGCATACCTTCAGCAAATGCGATAAACAGACCAGAAATTAATAATGCTAAGATATTATGAATCTTAAGCCCTACGATCATCCAAACTAATAAACCAATGCCTACTAGAACCCAAAGTAGTGCTAGTAAATCAACAGACATTTTCTAAACCTCCAAATTATATAGTAATCTAATATATGAGATTACTATATATTAATAAAATTTAACCATTGTACAGATTGTCATTGATACTACTCTAATCAATTTTAGTCAAAAATAAAAATCTAATGAATAATTAGAAGCTCTTACAGAGTTGTATTCATTAGATTTTTCATTATTAGCTATTATTAGAGCTTAATATCATAACTGAATGTTTTATTCTCGTTTGCAGCTAATTTAACATTACCTTCTTTTTCCATAATGTCTACAGGTTCTCCATAAACATCTGGTAAGCCTTCAAAAGGTTCAATGCATAAGAATGGAGCATCGGCACCTTCTTTAGTCCATAAGCAAACATATCTGAAGTCTTTCAAAGTCACTGTAATTGTATGTTCTGTCTTAGCTGATGTTAACTTCAAAGCGTCAATACCTTTATTTTCTAAAATAATCAATCCATCAGCAAACATATCATAGTTTAAATCAATTGCACCATTGTGATAATCTTTAATTGTTTCTAAATGACCTTCACGGAATGGATAAGGTTTTTTTACAATTTTAAAATGTTCTAGAGCATCTACTTTAGGTGTCACTTCTAATTTATAGTCTGAAAATTCACCTTTTCCATTGATTGGTACATTAAATGCGGGATGGGAACCTAATGAGAAGGACAAGGCGTTTTGGCCTTCATTGCTGACATTAAAGTCCCAATGCAAGCCATCATTCTTCAATGTGAAAACAATCTCTAACTTGAAGTCAAATGGATAAATCTTCTTCATTTCATCATTAGCAGCTAACGCTAAAGTAACTGAATCTTCAGATTTTTTGGCAACGTTAAACTCATATTCAGAAACAAAGCCATGTTGTGGCATTTCATATTTTTTGCCTTCGTAGAAATAACTATCGTCATTGGAACGGCCAATTGCTGGAAAAAGAACAGGTGCATGTTTTGGCCAAATATCGTTATTCCAAATGTAATCAAAATCTTCAGCCTTGTTATAAAGATGTGTTAATTGCGCACCTTTTTCATCAATAACTGCCTTAAACTTCCCATTTTCAATTGTCTGCATTACTCGATGCATCTCCTTTAGATTTCTTAAATCACTACTTGTTTATTGAAAATAATGTTAGCGCTAACAATAATTTTACAATAAATAGAGAATGGTTTCACATTCTCCACTTACAAGTTCTATTCTACCCATTATTTTGCTAAAGTTAAAGCCTTATTCTTAATTTTCTTCAAAAAAGCCAAAATAATCATGAGCGTTGTTATAAGAAATATCTGAAACAATCTGACCAAGATAGGCTTCATCATTAGGTACTTGGCCATCTTCTTCTAATTGTCCGACATAATCACAGAGTACCCGCCGGAAATATTCATGTCTCGGATATGATAAGAAACTCCGAGAATCTGTCAGCATACCTACAAAGTTCGCCAATAAACTTTGTTCTGCCATAATTTGTAATTGATCTTGCATGCCTCTGCGTGTGTCATTAAACCACCAAGCGCAACCCAATTGTAGTTTCTGAACACCGTCTTGATAGAAATTGCCCATTCCTGTAGCCAATTCTTTCCAGTCGTTAGGATTCAAAGAATATAGGATCGTCTTTGGAATATTATTCTCCGCTTGCATATCTATCAATAATTTCATCATTTCCTGGGCAATATCTGCTTGAGTTCCCATGGAATCAAATCCGGTATTCGCACCAATTTTTTCAAACATCGGTTTGTTTGCGTTTCGGATTGCATTTATATGGAACTGCATTGTCCAGTTGTGTTTTGTATTTAAACGCATTAAGGCTTCAATGACACCTGTACTATAAGCACTTACTTCTTCATCACTCAAGGCTTGATTTGCAATACCTTTTTCAATAATTGCATTCAATTCGGCTTCAGAAACTTTAACAAAATGGAATGTGTTTAGGCCATGGTCTGAAAGCCGGCCACCAACACTGCTGAAATAGTCAAACCGTTGATCTAATGCGGCTTCCAAACTAGCAAAATCAGAAATTGTGACACCAGAGACTTGGCTTAATTCTTTCAAGTAGTCCCCATAAGTTGCCGCGTCAATAGCCAGTAAATTGTCAGGGCGCATAGCTGGTAAAACTTTAAACCCATTTTCTTTTTCTTCTACTTTTAACAATTTATGATATTTCAAATCAGAAGCTGGATCATCCGTTGTACAAACGACTTTTACACCACTGTTTCGAATTAAGCTTCTAGGTTTAAAATCTTCTGTTGCTAGAAGTTCGTTCGCTTTTTCCCAAATTTGCTTAACATTTTTACGGGTGAATGGTTCTGTAATTCCAAAAAAGCGCTGTAGTTCAAGATGTGTCCATTCATAAAGTGGATTCCCAATGGCTTTTTCAATAGTTCCAGCCCAAGCTACTAACTTTTCATATTCATCGCCATCACCAGTAATCAGCGATTCTGGTACGCCATTAGCCCGCATTAACCGCCATTTATAGTGATCACCAAAGTTACCATCATTTATCCAAATTCTTGTCAAATTAGGATAATTTTTATTTTCATAAATTTCTTTTGGTTCTAAGTGGCAGTGATAATCAATAATTGGCATTTTCTCAGCATAATTATGGAATAATTTTTTACCCATTTCATTCGTTAATAAGAAATCTTTGTTTAGCAAAGTCATCATACACTACTCCCTTATTTATTAATTAATATCAACCAAGTTTTATTTCGCGTTATTTTCGTCCCAGACCTTATCATAGTCCCAGCCAGTCAATTCTTCGACTACTTCACGAGTTTTAGGATCAACGTCTGCTTTAGAACCACCATTTTGTAACCGAGTAATTTCTTCTGAAACAACATCATGTGTTTTCTTGTTTAACTTGAATGTTAGAGCAACCAATAGTGCGCATAAAATTAAACCACCAGCACCGAAGACTAATACACCAACAATAGCTTCTTGAGCAGACTTTGGTTCGTGGAGTAAATTCTGTGCCCCTTTGACATAGCCACTTGCATCTAAGATAACACCAACTACCATTGTAGCTACAGCGACTGTTGATTTTCTAACAAAGGTCATAAAAGCAGCATAGATACCTTCACGGTGTTGTTTTGTAACAATTAAATCCAAATCGGGGATGAACGGGAATACATTCCATGGTGTAAATTCCAGTGTCTGACGACCAATTTGATAAATCAATCCAATAGCGATCAACCAAACCATTGGATTATTTGGTTGTAATTTGTAAACTAAATAGTCCCCAACGATCATAAGTAGCATAACAATGTAGGCATTTGTAAATAGGAATTTAGGGCCTTTTTTAATCATCAAATAACCAGCTAAGATAGTTGTTGGAATCCCAATAACTGATAAAGATAAAATATTGGCTGAGTCAGTGGCTGTTAAACCTAAACAAGAAACGATGAAATAGACAAAAATAGTATTGTAAGTATCTTTACCTGTGAATGATAGCAAATAGATAGCGATATGTTTTCTAAAACTCTTAATTCTCATAGTAGAGATATAATCTTTAAATTCTTTACCAATAGTTTGGAAGAACCCTTTTTTAGGAACTGAATTATAAGCTTCTTCCATTTCTTTAGTTACTGGACGTTCCCAAGTAGCTTTATATGCTCCAAACACACAAAGTGCAAAAATAATTGCGAAGACAATCCCATTTACTAAATATGAATATGGATTATCTTGTCCCATAACTCTAATAATTTGACCTGGAATGAACGTTGCTAGGAAAGTCCCAGTAGAAGAAATGAACATCCGTGTAGAGGATAATTTTGTTCTAGAAGTATAATCATCAGTCATTTCAGTTGGCAAAGTTTCCCAAGGAATTAAAACTGAAGCTGCAATAATTTCAAATAGTAAATAAACAACTAAATAATACCAAAAGCCTTTACCAGGTACCCACATTAGAATATATTCCAGCATTAGCGGTGAGCCAATTAGTAGGAAAAAGTGGCGACGGCCAAAACGTCTTCCTAAGCGTGTACGCCAGAAATTATCTGTTAAACTCCCCATAACTAGGCTGGTTAAAGCATCAATAATTCTAGCGATCCCAATAATTGCTGCCCCTTCGGTAGCAGTTAAGCCAGCAAAAGTAGTAAAGAAGAACAGTAGAAATGCCCCGATGATTGTAAAACCACCGCCGCCCATCATATCTGGCAATCCATAAAGCAATGCCCTACCTATTGTAACTTTACGTCCATGTGGACCAAAAACTTTTCTGTCCTTATTTTCCATAATAGCACCTCACTATTAACATATATACAGATTTATTTTCTGAATTAGTGATAATTTACACAAATTTTTTCTAAAAGATAGACAAAACAATATATTATTTTTGTTTTGTCTTCTTTTTTTAAAGAACCAGATGTTAATTTAAAATTTCTTAGCCTTTAATACGTTTAAATTCAGCGACATATTCCTTAGCGTTTGCTGTAACACCAGCATAATCACCTTTGTCAGCGGGTTTTACTAAGCCACTACCAGCCCCAACTAAAGTTACACCAGCTGCAAACCAGTCTTTCATATTTTCTAAGTTCACACCGCCAGTTGGCATAATGCTGACTTGTGGTAATGGTGCTTTAATTGCAGAAACAGCACTTGGACTTGCCAAGCTACCAGGGAACAACTTAACGATATCAGCGCCATACTGTAAGGCAGTTGTAACTTCCGTAATAGTATAGCAGCCTGGCATATAAGGAATTTGATACAGGTTACAAATCTTGGCAACTTCTTTACTGAAGCCTGGGCTAACAATGAACTGTGCCCCAGCGATGATCGCAATTCTAGCAGCAACTGGATCTAAAACTGTACCTGCACCAATCATAACGTCTGTACCTTGATATTGTTGTGCTAAAGTACCAATTGCTTGATCTGCATTTGGTACAGTAAATGTTAATTCGATCCCTTTAATACCGCCATCAACAGCTGCTTGACTTGTCTTTACAGCCTTATCAGCACTTTCACCACGAACAACTGCGACAACACCAGCCGCTTCAATTTTCTTTAAAAGTTCAACTCTTTGCATTATTTACCTTCCTATCCATACATTAATTAGTTTGTTTGTAAAAAATCAGCTAAAGCTTCAGCCGTCGGATAACCATCACTATCCCCTTGATGCTGCACGGCCATTGCCCCAATCGCATTCCCTTGGCGTAGAATCTCTGCAATTGGTTTTTTTCTTAAATAACCATCGACAACACCAGTGGCAAAGCCGTCACCAGCGCCAACTGTATCAATAACCTTCTTGACTTTAAAACCAGCAACGAAATCTTGATGTCCAGCTGCATCCTTGATGAATGCACCTTTAGACCCCACTTTTACAATGACCATCTTTACACCTTCATTAAGGTAATAATCGGCAATTGTTTCCGGATCATCACTGCCCATCAAAATCTGTCCTTCTCCAATACCAGGCATTACAATTTCGGCTTGGGCACAAAGTCGATTCAGAATCGTTTTCATTTCTACTTCTGACTGCCATAATTGTGGCCGTAAATTAGGATCAAATGTCACTGGAATATGAGCAGCCTTTGCTTTTTGCAAACAATATTCTGCTGTTGCTAATGTCGTTTTGGAAAGGCCTGCAAAAATACCCGTTAAATGGATATGATCAAATTCACTTAAATCTAGTGCGTCAATCATCTCAGGCGTTACTTGTGATGCTGCCGAATTTTTCCGGTAATAAAACACCCCTGGATCACCTTGGCTAACTTGTTCTTTAAGTTCGAATCCCGTCCAAGCGGTATCAATGGTCTTAATATTTGACGCATCAATTTGATTCGCTTGCATTGCAGAAATAATAAATTGTCCAAAAGGATCATTGCCTACTTGTGTTAAATAAGTTACCTGATGCCCTAAGCGGGTCAGCCCTACGGCAACATTTAGCTCGGCACCCGCCAAAAATTTTTGAAAATGTTTGGCAGTTACTAAATCCTTATCTTGATCTTCAGAAGCAAAAACGACTAATGGTTCACCTAGTGTAAGAATTTTAGACAAAATGGCACCTCCTTCAGGACAATTATACCTGAATCTTTTCAAAATTTTAACGTTTGCATCTATTTATTTTTCTGAATTGCTTCCCACAAACCATTTAAATAAGTAGCACCTAACGCACGATCGTATAGCCCGTAGCCTGGACGACCATCTTCACCCCAAATATTACGACCATGATCTGGCCGAACATAGCCATCAAAGCCAGAATCTGACATTGCTTTCATAATTTCATACATATCCAATGAGCCTTCACTAGATAGATGTGGTGCTTCATGGAAATCGCCTTGTTCATTCATAAACTTAATATTTCTAACATGAATGAATGGTGCTTTATCCTTAGCAACAAATTCCCGGATAATTGCAGGAACATCATTAATCGGATTTTCGCCTAAGCAACCTGTACAAATTGTGAAACCATTATATTTAGAATCATGAAGCATTTCGATTTTATACATGTCATCTCTATTTTTATAAATTCTAGGTAAACCGAATAATGCCCGTGGTGGATCATCTGGATGCATTGCCATACGTACATCACATTCTTCGCAGACAGGGATGATTGCATCTAAGAAATACTTCAAGTTTTCAGTTAATTTCGCAGCGTCTACACCTTTATAGGCTTCAAATAGGCGTTGAATTTCAGCTAATCTTTCTGGTTCCCAACCTGGTAAAACATAACCTTGAGAGGTGTTTTTGACCCGATCAATCATTTCTTGAGGGTCGTCTGTCAATTTACCAGCTTCAAAAGCCAAAGCGTTTGAATTATCAGCAAGTTGGTAATGTAAGTCTGTTCTCAACCAGTCAAAAATTGGCATGAAATTATAGCAGATCACTTTAATGCCATATTCTGCTAAATTACGGATACTTTGCTTGTAATTTTCAATATATTTATCACGTGTTGGCAAACCAATTTTAATATCATCATGGATATTTACAGATTCGATGACATCAATTTCTAAACCAGCATCGTTAACTTCCTTTTTTAGAGCCGCAATTTTTTCTTTTGGCCAAACTTCGCCAACAGGAACGTCATATAGCGCACCAACAACTTGCTTAACGCCCGGAATTTGTTTGATTTGCTCTAAAGTGATTGGATCATCTTGTGATCCGAACCATCTAAAACCCATTTGCATCATATTTTATTCTTTCCCTTCAATAAACCCTTAATTATAATGTCGCCAATGCTTTCGCAATTGCCCCAGGACCTGCGATCAATGTCTTAAAATTAGCTTCAACAGCTTCTCCTAAACCAATTTCATACAAATCATGAGCAAAAATTTGTTTGTTTGTTAAAATCTTTTGTAATGTTTCATGAATTAAAATATCATCTTGTGTGCCTAAAGTAATTGGTGCCATAATCTTTTGAACATTAGCCAATAGTGGATCAGGACTTGGTGTAAATGCATTACCCTTGTCATCAACAGCCAATAAGTAACGGCACCAGCCAGCTAAGATAAATGGAATGTATTTCAAATCTTGAACAGATTTATCAGGATTATCTAAATAATGTTGAATGGTAACGCCATAACGAATTGGAATCTTTTGAGAAGTATCACTAGCAATCCGTTGTGGTGTATCTGGAATATTTTTATTTGGTAGTCTCTTATTAATTAACTCATTGATAAAATCAGTTGGGTTAATAATCTTTGGATCTTTAACAACTGGTAGATCTTCATCAAAGCCCAAGCCTTTAATCAATTTAACCAAATCTGGATTTTGCAATTCTGCAGAAATTGCATCATAACCCAACAAGCAGCCAAAGATGGCTAAAGCTGTATGCAATGGATTTAAACATGCAGTGACTTTCATTTGATCGGCATCGTTAACGGTGTCCCGATCTGTCAAAATAACGCCTGTCGCATCTTCTAATTTTGGCCGACCATTTGGAAAACTATCTTCGATTACTAAATAATGTGTTTCTTCTGTATTCCCAAAAGGTGCAATATTTGTATGCTTTGCAGTGTGCAAAATTTGTGTATCTTCAAAGCCTTTTTCTTTCAAAATAGCGGCTACTTTTTCAGAAGGATTTGGTGTAATTCGGTCAATCATTGACCAAGGGAAGCTGACCCGTTTTGGATCTTGAAGATAGTTTACAAAATCTTCTGGAACAGTACCTTTAGCAGCCCATCCTTTAGCAATTGTTAAGATTTCTTTTTCAAATCTTTGACCATTTTCAGAAAAGTTGTCAGTGCTAACCATCGCAATCGGATATTGACCAGCATTATAACGTGCTAACAGTAGCCGGGCAATTGCCCCCATGTTTGTTACAGCGTCATCTGGATCGGCTTGGATATCAGCTTGTGCTTGCGCCGTCAAATTACCGTCAATATCAGTTAATGTATAGCCTTTCTCAGTAATTGACATCGTCACAAACTGTAAAGAAGGTTTTTCAAAAATTGCTTTTAGTTTAAGCCAACCTGCCGAGTTTGCCTTGTTATAGTAAATACTATCAGCAACACTGGCGATTAGTGTTTGTTCATAAGTATCGTCACTCTTCATTACGACTTTTAACATACGGTTATCATATGGGTGGTACATATCATCAATAACTTGTTCATCATAAGTTTCAGCAACAATCACGCCACTCTTTAATTCACCTTTATTCAGTAAATCTTGAGCGACTTGAGCATGGAAGCATCGGAATAAATTGCCACCTCCGAAATGAACCCAAATTGGATTTTCTTCAGTATTTTTTGTGATTTCTGCTTGGTTGTATTCAGGTACAACAATGCCCGCTTGTTCAAATTGATCTGCTGCTTGAACATAATCATCTTTAATGTGAACCATGGAATCATCCCTTCTTCGGCACATCTAATATATTAGAATATTAATATTACAGACACAATATAACATTATCTGAAAACGGTGTCAATACCACTAATAAAAGTTATTTCTAAATTTCACAATTTTAAAAAAAGTAGTTGAAAGTATCTAATGTTCAGACTAAACTAAAAATAGTAGACCTTAAAATTGGAGATTACTATGGAGAACTTACAGGATCGTGTTTATAACTTATTATTTAAAGCAATTTTAGAATTAGAGTACATACCCGGGCAACGTATTGTTGATAAAATACTCATTCAAGAATTGGGTGTCAGCCGTACACCTATTCGTGAAGCTTTAGTTCGGCTAAAAAGAGACGGTCTGCTAACTGTGATTCCGCAAAGTGGCACTTTTATTTCGAAAATTGATCTTCACAGTGCCCTAGATGCCCGATTTTTACGAGAGAATATCGAAAAAATTATTGTTCGTGATAATGTTGGTTCTATCACAAAACAGCAGCTCACCGAACAGTACCGCATTTTAGATGATCAACGCGAGGCTATTAAAGCCAATGATACTTTGAAATTCTTTTATTTAGATAATAAATTTCATGAGAACTTTTACCACTTTATTGATAAAAGTGATATTTGGTCTTGGGTTGAAACAGCCAGCATTCAGCTTAATCGTTTTCGCTTACTACGTTTAAATAACTCTGAGCTACCTTGGCATAACATCATTGATCAGCATGTCCAAATTATTGATGCTGTTGCCAATGGTGACAAAGCTCAGGCTGAAGCAGTCGCTCGCTTACATTTAGAGTTGATGTTGAATGAAGAAGATAAAATGTTGCATACTTTTCCGGATTATTTTACTAACACTAACGACCTATCGCCACTTTAAGTTTAATAGTTATGTGTACACTATGTATGTCAAAAATGATGGAAATTATCTCTAAAAATGAAAGGGTTTCCGACATAAGCCTTTAAGTAAAAATTGAGTATAAAAATTCTACACTTTTAAGTGCTAGTGGACAAAAATCCACTGGCACTATTTTTTAAACCAATTTTAAATTGATAAAGGTTGTTCGTAACGTATAATTAGTTAAAAAACTTTAATAGAAAGAAAAGATAATGATAGGCAATCGCTGTATTTAAGCAAATTGTGGTCATTGCACCATTAGGTGTGATGACCACAGGCTTCCGACTTTGATCGGAAATGGTTGATATCTATTTACTTTCTGAAAGCCTATTGGTAATGTTATAAGTGGTTGTGACAAAAACCTTAGCTATGGAGGCTTATAATGATTAAACATCTGGAAAAATATTTTGAATTTGATGAATTAAACACCAATTGGCATAAAGAATTACTTGCCGGTGTAACAACATTCATCAGTATGAGTTACATCCTATTTCTAAATCCTACTATCTTAGGTGCTGCTGGAATGGACAAGGGTGCTGTTTTCACAGCAACCGCCTTAGCCAGTGCCATCGGCTGTATTATGATGGGGCTTTATGCCAAGTATCCAATCGCATCTGCACCTTCTTTGGGGATCAACGCTTTTTTTGCTTATACCGTGTGTATCGGAATGAAAGTTCCTTGGCAAACAGCTTTAGCAGGCGTTATGTTAGCGTCTATCCTATTCACATTAATTACAATATTTAAATTACAAGATATTATTATTCGAGCAATTCCAGCTGATTTAAAGTCAGCTATTTCTGCAGGTATTGGTTTATTTATTGCTTTTATCGGACTGCATGAAGGTGGCTTAATTGTTAAAAATAGTTCAACGCTTGTATCCCTCGGTAGTTTAACAACACCCACTGTTTGGCTGACAATTTTTGGTTTATTGATTTCTGCAATTTTAATGATTCGAAATGTCCCCGGTGCTATTTTTATCGGAATGGTTTTAACTTCCTTGCTGGGTATTATAACGCAACTAATTCCGTTACCAACAGGCATTGTATCGGCTGTCCCTAGTATTAGTTCGACGTTTGGGGCGGCTATTACAAATATTCCAAAAATTAATTCCGTACAATTATGGGTCGTTGTCTTAACTTTCTTATTAGTGACTTTTTTTGATACCGCTGGAACCTTAGTTGGCTTAGCTCAGCAAGCCGGATTTATGAAAAACGGGACGATGCCACGAGCTAAAAAAGCACTGTTGACAGACTCAGTTGCCATGTTTTCTGGTTCCTTGTTTGGGACATCCCCAGTAGGCGCCTATGTTGAATCGTCAGCAGGGATTGCCGTTGGCGGTCGTTCCGGAATGACGGTTGTCTTTACAGGCATTTTATTTATTCTAGGCATGTTCTTTTCACCTTTGCTGACTGTCGTTACCAGTCAAGTCACTGCACCTGCTCTAATTATTGTTGGTGTTTTAATGGCTAGTCATCTATCCAGTATTAATTGGAAAAAATTAGAAATTGCAATTCCTGCATTTTTAATTATCATCGGTATGCCTTTAACCTATTCAATTGCTGATGGCTTAGCTTTGGGGATGATCACCTATCCAATTACCATGTTAGCTGCCAAACGTGGCAAAGAAATTCCGCCAGCAATGTACATTCTAGCTGTCATTTTCATCGGCTTTTTATGGATCTTAAATCGTTAATCCCAATCGTGATAAAACTTATAAAACACATGATCAATCTCTGTTGATTCGTGTGTTTTTTTATTCAAAATTTCGTCAAAAAAAGAGACCCAGTTAAAAACTGGATCCCTTAGACAATCAGCTAAACTTAAGCTTCATCACTATTCTTTACAGCTGCTTTTTTGCCTTTCTTTTCAGGCAATGTTGGATCGTTGACTTCGTATTTTCTGAGTAAACGCATTACTTGTGTCAAGCAAATCCCGTAAATAGCAACAAAGACAACTAAGATATAGAATAATAATTTTGCAGAATAGTTCATGATAACAGGTGTAATTAAGGCAAAAGCTGCCGTAATTGCACGGACAATCCCTAATGAAAGACCGGTAAATGAAGCACGTGCATTAACTGGGTAGAATAATTGTGTCCAAATTTTGTATTGCGGTTCCCCACAGAGGACACAGCCCAATTGATAAAGTACATAACAAGCCGCAAAGACAAGCCACAAGTTACTTAATGCACCGGCGATTAATAAGGCAACAAAAGCACCAATAACCCCAACGAACATCAATGGATAACGCGCTTTTGTATCAGAAATTCTTAAGTAAATCATCCCAACGATAAAGGCTAAGATATTACCAATTAAAGCAATTGCTGTAGCAATCGCTGTAGATTGGTGATCAATGATTACAACGAAGTAATTGACAAACATCCCAAACGTATTAGCTGGTAAATTCCAGAACAAGTAGAAAGTCGTCAAGACAATCAATGACATTAGATAACGTCTTTGTTTCAACATATCTCTAAGCGAAACTTTTTCAACTTCTTCTTCAACTTCATCCGTATCTGGATTTGTAACAACCAAACCTGTTTCGATTTGCTGGAATTTCTTAGAAGAAACCCGTACAAGCCAGTTAATAAACGCAACTGCACCGATCCAAATGAATAAATATCTAGCAGACATCATACCCATCTTCGAAGTCAAGAAACCGATAAACTGAGATAAAATAATCCCCATCGTCCAGAACAATTGAGTTGAACTTAAAGCTCGACCATAATGCTCTTTTGACATACGTTCTGAAATAACGGCGAGTGACGTTGGCAAATCGGCCCCGGAAGCAAAACCTGAAATAAATAACCCAATAAATAATATCGTCATATTTGGTGCAAAACCAACAGTCAACGTCCCAATCGTTACGAATAAAATATCAATATTGAAGACTCGGACTCGACCAAACCGATCTGATAACCAGCCACCTGACATGGCCCCTAAAGCAATTGCAATTGTTAACACCGTGTTGACACTACCAGAAACAATTGGTTCCATATTATAATGCATCGTCCATAGTGGTAAAGCCACACCAGTACTTACAATAATGGCTGCATCTAGATAAGATGCAATCCCCGCAACTAACACTAACGCTATCTCAGCGCCACTCATTTTACTCTTTTTTACAGTGTTCATACTTGCCCTCCTAAGTCATATTTAGGTCATTAATTCATTGTAGATGTGTAACTAAACTGATAATGCCCAGAACCGATTTCAAAGCCCACTGCATCTTCAGGGATAACAGCCACTTTTTCGTCAACTTCATCAAAAATTTCAAATTCTGGACCATTCATAAATGTGTAAGTCTGTTGCTGTTTTTCTTGAAATTTAAAATCAGCACATTGATTGGTCACTTGATTAACTTGTTCAATCACAGCAGCTTTATCTTTAACATTGGGCAAAACAACAACCGCTGTCGTATTCGCAGGTATTGTAACCGTCATTTTAAGTTCAGAAGCCTCTAATTGCCAAGTGCAGGCTAGTGAACCGTAACTTGTTTCTAACTGACACTGGCAGTGACCAATCTTTTGATTAGGCAGCGGCGCAATCATTGATTTTTCAAATCCTGGTCGTAGCTGTGACAAGCCACCAACATAGGCATATAGCCACGCACCGATTGAGCCATAAGCATAATGATTAAAGGAATTCATATCATCTGACCAAAATGAGCCATCTACTTTAATGCCATCCCAGTGTTCCCAAACCGTTGTTGCACCATGTTTTACTTGATAAAGCCAAGAAGGAAAATCATCGTTAAATAATAGCTTATAAGCAAGGTCTCCATGTCCAGTTTCCGTTAAAACATGGCATAAATATGGTGTCCCCAAGAAACCAGTATTCAAATGATCATTATTTTTTGCCAATAGCGCCACTAAATTATCTGCAATCGCCGCAACATTTTCTTTTTGAGCCAATTCAAACTCTAAAATCAAAATATTAGCTGTCTGCGTATTCGTGATTGGATGAACGCCATCTGGTAGATAATTGGCTTGAAAAGCTGCTTTAATGCGCTGATACAAATCACGGTATTCATTGTAATCTGACATCTTCCGCAATAATTTTGCAGATTTTGCCAAAATTTTAGTGGAATACGCATAATAAGCCGTTGCTGCTAAAGCACCATCTGTTGCACCATAATAGCTGTCTTCCGTTGAATCTAAGCCGACCCAATCCGCTAATTGCAAGCCGGTGTTCCATAAAACTTCATTACTGCCTTGGCTTCTAATATAGTCAACCCAAGTTTTCATACTATCGTATTGTCTATTCAAAATAGCTAAGTCACCATAAGCTTGATACAGCGTCCACGGAATAATAGTGGCTGCATCGCCCCAAGCCGCCGTTGTATCACTTAAACCATCCCCAAATAGACCGTTAATAATATCAGGAATAATAACCGGAACTGATCCGTTTTGTAATTTTTGATCAATTGTCAAATCCGTCAACCATTTCCAGAAAAAGCGATTAACATTACGGTTAAAAGTCGCCGTCTTTGCAAAAATCTGAGCATCCGCGGTCCAGCCTTGGCGCTCATCTCTTTGCGGACAATCTGTCGGGATATCCACAAAATTGTCTAATTGTGACCATTCAATGTTACTTTGCAATTGATTGATTTCTTTGTTAGCGGTTTCAAAGATACCCGTTTTTGCGGTAGCGCTAGAAATTGCAATGCCCAAAAACTGTGCTGCTGTGACAGCATCACTAAAACCAGATAGGCGAACATATCTAAAACCATGATATGTAAAGTGAGGTTCATAGCGTTTACGATTATTAGGTTGAATGACAAACGTATCCGTCGCTGCAGCGGATCGCAAATTTGCGTTATAGAAATTCCCAGCTTGATCTAAGACTTCACCATAAGCCAATTCAATTTTGCCAATATTATTAATGTTTTGGAATTGTACCCAACCCACCATATTTTGGCCCATATCTAACACTGTATTCCCCGCTGGATCCTTAAATATTGCAACCGGTTTTATTGTCTTAATTTGTTGCACAGCAGGCCCTTCTTGAGGCACCAGACTAGCTTTGGTGCGCTTAAAGGTTACAAATTTTCCATTCGTCGGTGTTTCCAGATATTCATCATAGTATTCCCCATCGTAAATATCAGACATCACCACATTGGAATAGTCTAAGCACCAATCTTGATCGGTCGAGATTACAATTTTTTGATTGTCCAACGTCCAGATAACTAATTGTGCAATTACTGCATTACAATTACCATAAACATCCCGATCCCCATGCCAACCTAAATATCCAGAATACCAACCTTCACCAACTTGAATACTCAAATCATTTTCGCTGGCCTTGAGCATATCTGTCACATCATAGGATTGAAATTGCACATGGTGGTCATAATCAGTAAAGCCTGGTCTGAGATAGTCTGAACCAACCTTATGTTGATTCAAGCGTGCTTCATAAACCCCTAACGCCGAAATATAAAGTCGCGCTTTTTTAATATCTGACTTAAGTTCAAAAAGCTTCTTAGCAATAAACGGCCGATGATACGTTTTTCCATTTACAGTCACAACTTCAGTTTGTTTTGGCGTAATCCAAGTCCCTTGCCAATCCGAAATCGGCGTTTCAAAATAAATGGTCTCGGACCAATCACTGACTTCTTGCGTTGTCGTCACTTTGACACGAACAAAATATTTCGTTGCAGCAACTAAAGCAGCGCCTTTATACGGAATATGGGTTGATTTTTTAGAAATTTCAGAGTAATTCCAAATGATCTTGTCAAAGTCTTTATCCACAGCCATTTGTAAATGAAAAGTCTTTTGTATGACATTATTTGTATCACTCTTGATTTTCCAAGAAAAGGTAGGATCAACGATTCCAATCACATTTTTAGCATCATTGCAGTTTAAATTTTCAACTTTTAACATCTACGCCTAATCCTTTCTTTTTAGAATCTACTCAAACTGGTTTACGACACAATTAACGCATCACCACCTTTCCGAAAAAGCAGTTCCTTAAAAATAGTAAGCGCTTTCCGTTTTTTCATTAACGAACGCATCTATACCGATCCCCATAACTTATTTATGAAATCAGCACAGATGCGCCCGCTAAAACTTACCTTTATTTAACTAATGAATCTCCTGTCAAAAAATCAGGATTTGGGTGGATACTAAAACGTTTGGCCAAGTTCTCAAGATCCTTATCTGTAATCTCAGCTAAGAATTTGCCACCTTGAGATTGAATTGTTGTATAAATCATGGCTGCTTTTTCAGCAGTTTCAATCAAACCAAAAGCTTCGTCAATAGAATCACCTGTGCCAAAAATACCATGATGTGGCCAAACAACTAAACGATAATCTGCCATTTTTTCAGCAGTTGCTTCACCAATATCGTTGGTGCCAGGCGTCATATAAGGAATAATCCCAATACCTTCAGGGAAGACAACAATTGATTCAGCTTGCATCTTCCAAAGAATGCGGCTGAGTGTTTTTTCAACCAATGGAACTGTGAAAGTCATAGCTACCAAATTAGTTGGGTGACAGTGCATTACTACCCGTTGACTTGGGTCAATGCCTAAGCGTTTGATATGCGTCATCAAATGTGCTGGGAATTCACTGGTTGGTTGCCCACCGTCGTTAAAGCCCCATAATAAATCAGCACTCTTACCATCAGCTGCAATTTTAACTAAACCGGTATCTCTTTCAGGAAAATCATAAACATTCTTGAAATATCTGCCTGTCCCAGTAACTAAGAAATAAGTACCTTTTAATTCAACAGCATCAAAATCAATCGGAATGTTACGCTTAACTTCATGAACATCCTCAAAATCTTTAACTTCATCTTCCGTTAAACGTAAGCTAACGTTACCGCCATTCCGTTCATCCCAGCCATGTTCATATAAGTGGCTTGTAATTTTACGCATTTCCGTAACGTAAGTAGATTCAATAAATTTAGTCAAAATAATATCTCCCTTATCTCTTTTATTAAAACAGTTTACCGTTTGAATTGAACGTCTTTTTCATATTGACGAATATTTGCTAGCCAGTCCATCCCTACTGGAACATTGTTATCTTGGCAGAATTTATCCCAAACAGCGCCGAATGGATAAGATTTTAATTCTTCAGTTTCAACTAAACGTTGGGTGAAGTCAAAGTTCAATTCATCTTTTTTCATTTGATCGATTGGTGCTAACATAGCTTGTAACAATGCCTTTTGAGTTGCTCGAGCACCAATAATCCAAGCAGCAATCCGGTTGATTGTAGCATCAAAGTAGTCTAAACCGATATTCGTTCTGTGTAATTCGTTATCTCTAACTAAAGCCCGCGCAATTCTAATCAAAGCATCATCAAAAATAACAACGTGGTCAGAGTCCCAACGTACTGGCCGAGAAACGTGTAACATCAAGGCTTTTTCAAGTTTTGCAAATGGGAAGTACGCAGAGAACTTGTCTGAAACATCTTCAGTTGGATGGAAGTGACCAGCATCGATTGTCCACATCTTGTCACGGCTTAAAGCATAGTTTTGATAAAATTCATGGGAGCCGACAGTATAAGATTCAATGCCTGTCCCGAATAATTTGCCTTCAAAGGATTCAGTTGTATTTTTAATATCATATGGTGTTGCGATCATTTCATCTAAAGCAGAAATTAAACGCCGTCTTGGTGTTTCTTTATCAATTGGATTATCTTTAAAGCCATCTGGAATCCAAACATCATTAACAGACTGTTGGCCTAATGATTCCCCAAAGTAGTTAGCAATTGCCCGCGTCCGTTTGCCATGTTCAATCCAGAAATCACGGATACCCTTATCTGGGCTAGCTAATGTGAAGTTATTAACAACTTTAGGATGGGAGAAGAAAGTCCCGTTCATATCCAAGCCAATTTTTTCTTGTTTGGCCCAATCTACCCAATATTTAAAGTCTTCTGGTTCTAATTCATCTAAGTCTTTTTTCTTGTCCGTTACGGCATAAATGGCATGTAATTGCACTTTATGGCTACCAGGAATTAAGGCTAAAGCTTCATGCAAATCGTTAGCTAATTCGTCAGGTGTTGTCGCAATCCCAGGGTAATTACCAGAAACCCCAATACCACCTGTTAATTCAGCACCTGGGAATAAGAAACCATGAATATCGTCACCTTGCCAGCAATGAATGGACAATTTGACATCTTGCAATTGTTTCATAGCGGCGTCAGTATCAACTCCAAGTTCAGCGTAACGTTCTTTAGCAGCTTCATAGGCAGTATCGATATTTTGTTTTTTGACCATTATATAAATCTCCTTTAAAATCTCATTTAAAATCTTAACGTTCTAATCTAAGTGGAATACTTCCTTCAAGTCAGTAGCAATTGGGCTGTTGTCTGGATTCGTATCCATCAGTGGTTCCATGTAAGCCCACCACTTTTTACAAATTTCAGTATTTGCAATTTCATTATATTTTTCGGTATCCGGTACTTCTAAGTAAGCAAATAATTGACCGTTTGCCTTATTTAAAAAGATTGAATAGTTGGTTGCACCATGATCTTTAAGTTCTTTTTTCATCTCAGGCCATAATTCAGAATGCCGTTTTTGATATTCATCATAGACATCTTTGTGTAAATACATAATTTGCCCAATACGTTCCATTTGTAGAACCTCCTCATGATTTAGTTACTTGTTTTTAATCAACGACTGCTACTTTTTGTAAAAAAGCTTGATAGTCGGTTAATACCTGATTATATTGGTCGACCTCGGGTTCATAAGTTTTTAGATCAAAGGATTTAGCCACTAATTGTCGGCCTTGTGCAATGTTTTCAATCTGTCCTGAAGTAATCATTTGGACTAAAATATTCCCAATTGCGGTGGCTTCACTTGGACCAGCAACTACTTTAACTTTCGCTAAAGTACTCGTTAACTGATTCATCAAAGCAACATTACTGCCACCACCTACAATGTTTAAAGTGGTAATTGGATGGCCTAAAATATGCCCTAATTTTTCTAATTCATTGGCATAGAACAACGATAAGTTACTATAAATTGCCATCATAATTTCACTTGGTGTTTCTGGTACTTTTTGGTTTGTTTCTTGGCAATAGTTTTGTAACTCTTGAATCATGTTTTTAGGATTAGAGAAACGCTTGTCATTGACATCAATAAATTGTTGGAAAGGCTTTTCTTCGCCAGCTAATTGGGCTAAATCTGCAAAACTATATTGATTGTCATATTCTTTTTTCACACATTGGGCAATCCATAAGCCCATAATATTCTTCAAAAAACGATAAGTGCCATAAGCACCCCACTCATTGGTATAGTTCTCTTTAAAGGCATCTAAACCGTTTTCAGGTGTATCCAACTCAGCCCCTAATAACGACCAAGTACCAGAACTAATATAAGCCCAATCTTCACCTTTACCCGGTGTACCCACCACTGCTGAAGCCGTATCATGGGTCGTGCCAGTAATAACTTCTGTTTCTGGAATATCGTAACGCATATGCCATTTGTGACTCACATTGCCTAACCAAGTCCCGGCTTCAACGAGTCTAGGAAACTGATCCGGATACACATTAACCTTCTTTAATAGGTCTTTATCAAACAAACCTTCTCTTAAACTAAGCATTTGTGTTGTAGATGCGTTCGTAACTTCAGTCACCGCATTGCCAGTTAAAACATAACCGATATAATCTGGAATCATCATAATTTTATCCGTTTTTGCTAACTTAGCCTTGTCTTCTGTAAATAATTGGTATAATGTATTAAAGTCCTGAAACTGGATGCCTGTTTTTTCATAAATATATTCTTTTGGTAAATCACTGGTTAGATCTTTGATGGCATTGCAGGTCCGATTATCCCGATAACTTACCGGATCGTCTAATTTATTACCGTCATTGCCTACTAATACATAATCTACCGCCCAAGTATCAATGGCTAAGCGAACATGATCAATATGCATTTTTTTAATTTTCTCTAAGCCACTGAATATTTCGTTAATCAGATGATCAATATTCCAACGATCATGCCCATTTTCTTCTGTGAAGCCATTGCTAAAACGATGAACTTCTTGTAACTGAAGTTTGCCGTCTGTCACATTCGCTAGCATTAAGCGTCCACTTGATGCTCCAATATCGACTGCAACATAAGATTGCATAATGTCACCTCTTAATTAGATTCTTTAGCTTACTGTATGATACAAAATAATAATCTTGATACGTATCGCTGCTTTACCTTGTCTATAGTTTTCTGCTACAGACTTAATAACTCATTACACTCATTATTTAACCGTTTTCATGGCTGTGCTACAATAACAGTTAAATTCATGATGAGTAACATTTTTACAGAGGAGGATTTCACATGAGTCCGAAAACGCTTGATTATTTCTTGGAATTGAATCCCATCGAAAAAGCTCAAAAAAATAGCAAACATTTCGAAAATGATATTCCAATGTCTGCCATTAATAATCAGCTCTCATTCAAAGCAGAAGTTCCAGTTTTAAACAATTACTATTTCAAGAATAAAGATGTCTTTATTCGTAAACATAACCGCTTTGCCCCTTATCCTACCCACACCCATACTTTTTTAGAAATGAATTATATGTTGCAAGGTGAATGCGTCGAAATTGTAGACGGTGAAACCCTTCAACTCAAAACAGGTGATCTATTACTGTTAGATGTGGGCTGCAAGCACTCATTAGGTCAACTTTCCGAGAATGATATTTTAGTAAATATTATGTTTCGGGATCAAGACATTAGCATAAACATGCTTAATGATCTTCGCCGAAATCAAAGTGTCTTTTACGAGTTTTTATTAAATCGAACAATTAAAAAAGAAAATCAACGTAAATTTATGATTTTCCAAAATCGGAATGGTAACGAGGTTCAAGATACTTTAAACCATCTGATTGACGAATATATTCAATCTAAGGAATTTGCCAATACTATTATCAAAAGCTACCTTTCAATCCTATTAACGCAATTGATTCGAAATTATAACGTTAAAACTAAAGATACTTCACAATCTCAACGTTTGATTTTAAAAATACTAAAAGATATTACAAAAAATTACCAGCACATCTCTTTAGAAGCGCTAGCCGTTAAATATAATTACAACAAGAACTACTTAAGTAATTTATTCAAAAAAGAAGTTGGTAAGACTTTTTCTGAGACATTGACCCAAGAAAGGTTGATCCATGCACGAACAATGGTCACGTCCACAATGATTCCCATCTCTGATATTATCGAAGAAATTGGGATTACTAATAAGAATTTCTTCTACAAGAAATATAAAGAGATCTATCATACAACGCCTGGTGAAGACCGGACTCAAGCGGATAAAGACTCTATTAGCGCGAACCTATAACTGTAAATATGATACTTAATTTTAAATGATTTTGAACAATCCACTACAGAAATTTCATTTATTAAGTATCATTTTTTAATGTTTTGATTGTCTACTTATGAAATCGCTTGTATTCTAAATTAATTTGTGAAATGATAATCAATGTAAGTTAATTAGCATCCTAAAATTTCGTCAAAGGAGTTTTTTAGATATGAAAATTAAAGCTGCAGTTGTTGAAAAAAAAGGGGCCCCATTCGTCATTAAAAATGACATCGAACTC
>NZ_RHOY01000030.1 GCF_003946725.1 Agrilactobacillus yilanensis
ACTTGGCAGGTAGTCGCCTGCGACTAGCAACAAGGCGTAGTTATATGTAGAAATCAGTGTTGGTGAGCGCGTTTCAACCCCAAAAATAAAGAGACGCCATCAAAAATTTAATTTTTGACGGCGTCTCTTATTTTTATATGAAATGCTATTCTTTTGGCTTTGTTGCTTTTTTACCTTTTCCAGATTTCCGTAGATGTTTAAAATTTACAATCGTCTTATACTTTAGATCTTCGACAACAGTTCGTTCTGAAGCATCAAAATCATCAATAGATACCATCGCAGAATTTGTATAAACCTTTGTAACTGTACCCTTAAATGAAACTGGTACATCCACACTCTTACGCACAGTAATCTTATCACCCACCGCAAATTCTGGTTCTACTACATTTTTTTCATCCATTAAAATACGGCCCCCTTCAGTCGTTAACCTTATTATAATGGGAATTTCAAATTTAGTAAACCGGTTAAGACTTATGGTGCGCTGGTTCCACATCAATTCGAACCGGTGCATTCAAATCAATGGACTCACAGTAAGCCCGCAACAAATGCACTTTCATTTGCATTTTAGCTTCTTTTTTTGACACATTATGACAGATCCGTTTCTCAGAAACAGCTTTCCCCAGGTTATTTTTAAAACAACCTGTCACTTCATAATCATGCGTGCTCGGTGTAAAGAACATCCCATGTGACCTCCAAAATCATTACTTATGAAGGTTATTAAACCACCTTTTACATTGGAATACAAGCCTATTTTATAAATAAATTTCAGTTCAAATTCCGGTCGTTTTTTTACACCAAATGACAGCTTTTCGTTATTTCAAAACAGCGATGGCTAAAGCTTGTTGTATCGCCGTAATGCTCTTATCTTCAGTGAATTGTAACGTCTGTGCTGGTTCAGCCGCCCCAGAAATCCAAATTTTTAATTCTGAATCCAAGTCCAAATGACCGGCCGTCTCCACACTAAATCTAGAAATACTCTTGTAAGGGAAGCTCTTATAATCTACTTTTTTACCAGTCATCCCTTGTTTATCTACTACAACCAAGCGGTAATCTGTAAAAACAACCAAATCCCTAACTAATTTATAAGCCAAATCAATTTTTTCATCCGGCATTAAAACTGCCGCCAATTGCGTTTGTACTTCTTGGTGATCTACTTCCGTTGCATTCCCTAATAAACCATCTAATAGTCCCATTTGTTAGCCTCATTTCGATTTTTGATTGCCTTATGCATTAACAATAACAACTTTACCAAAACTATGCTGACTTTCCAAATACAGATGCGCCTGTTGGATGTCCTCTAATTTAAATATTTTAGCTGGTTTTAAACGAATCTGATATTTCTGAATATACGCAAATAAATCATTTAATTTTTCAGAAGTCACGTCACCGGAACTGAAAGCTGTCAAATAACTATTCCGTGGTAAGTCCATAATCGGATCAAACTGATCTAAAGTCCATTGATGGCCTAATTCACCAGTACTGCAAACGATCCCGCGTTCTTTGATATGCTTTAAAGTATCGCGCAACGTTGCGGGGCCAATGAGTTCAAAAATCTTATCGTAAGTTGTATCTGTCTGTAAAATACCATCTTGATCTTCCACAACTTCGGTAAAACCAGCGGTTAATAACTCTCGAGATTTTGCCAATTGCCGCGTTGTGCCTTCAATGGCAATATCGGGAAATTGTCCTTTGACTAAATTCATAAAAGTTAACCCCACACCACTAGTCCCGCCTCGAACTAAAATACGATCCGTTGCTTGAATATTTAAATTCAGCATTGAACCAAAAGCCGTATAGCCTGTTTCGGGAATCGCCGCTAAATCTGACCAAGCCAATTCCGTCGTCACAGGATAAATTTGGTCATTGGGTAGCAACGCATATTCCGCATAACCGCCATCAAAAGCTCGGCCCATTTCGCCCATAATCGACACAACTTTTTGCCCCACCGGTAACCGGGTTGCCTCACTGGTATCTTCGATTTCACCAACACATTCTATCCCTAAAATCCTTGGAAATTTCACATCCGGGGAAGCCCCTTCTCGAGTAAAAATCTCCGAATGATTAATCCCAAAAGCTTTGATTTTTACTAATGACCATCCCGGCTTAACCGTTGGTGTAGGCACTTGTGTCACCACAAGCTGTTTGGGACCACCGGGTTCATAAATAACTGCTGCTTTCATGTGATTACCTCCAAGTTAAATATAAAATCGGAAAGGGTCGGCCCTGCTCATCAAGTGGTGACCGGCGACTGACCGTGAAACCTTGTTTTAAGTAAAACGCTAGCGCCCCTGTATTTTGTTCGTTCACAGTAACTGTCTGTAAGTGCTGCACTGTTCTCAAATACTGTAAAATTTGACACAAAACCGGATATGCGCTGACTGTGCCTAAATGGGCAGTTAACATCTAATCCCCCACTTCAATGGGACTATCCCGCAATTCAATAATTGTGCCTTCAGGTGCCACCACTTTACATAATCGGCTGCCAAAAACTTCATAAATGACTTGCTTATTTTTTAATCTGAAACACTTATCTGGTAAAGCTAATTGTGCGACATAACTGGGTAGATCCGAAACCATAAGGCCAAAATGGACAAGGCCCGTATGGTTTAAATCAGTCCCTGCCGTCAGCGGTGTCTTACCCGTTTGCAATTCAATGTAAAAATCCGCTAACTGCAGCCAAGTATTATAAGCACGGCCATGAAAATTTTGACTCGTTTTAAAAATCGTAAATCCTAATTTTTGGTAAAACGCTAATGACGCTGGATAATCATTGGTTTGAATACAAATATGATGCATAATTGGCATTTTATAAATCCTCAGTTTCCTAATTTTTTTAAATCTGCCGCTGAATACGTATAAGGGCAATGCGCCGTTTGGGGCACTTGGTCCCAAGCCACCGGATACCCGGCACCATGGGCACAAAAAACTGAATCTGGCGTATTTTCCAAATCACCCACCGGATCATATTGAGCTGTTGTAATCACCGCTTCAGCGTTATGACATGGCTGATAACCAGTGACCACACATTCTAATTGACCTTGGCCATGGGTATAAGCATAAACTGCTTGGGCATAATCTTGCATCTCTGAAACTGGCGCCTCACCGATTAAACTAACCGTTGTTTTATCTGGCTGCACTTCAGGTGGCTCAAAATGACCGTGCATCCGTTGAATATCGTTCATCGCCCGCCCAACTTGATCTTGGGTAACTTCCAATCTAAATTGATACCACGGTTCTAACAGCTGACAATGGGCCGTTTGTTTTAACAGCATTAATCCTTGACGAACCGCTCGCCAAGTTGCTTCTCGAAAATCACCGCCAACAGAATGAACATTGCTGCCCTTACCGCCAACAAGTGTTATTTTCACATCAGTTAACGGCGCACCGACCAAAACACCGAGCTGGGTTTTGGCCTTTAAATTCGTTAATACTTGCTGCTGCCAATTATGCGGCAAGACTTCCAAACTGCATTGATTGTCAAAAACAAGGCCACTGCCTGCGGGTAGCGGCTGTAACAGTAAATGGACCTCTGCATAATGGCGTAACGGCTCAAAATGTCCCACGCCCTCTACCGCTTGGGTAATGGTTTCCTGATACAAAATACTCCCCGCACTAAAGTCAACATCCAAATCAAACCGTTCCAACAACAGTTGCTGCAAAATTTCTAACTGTACTGCCCCCATTAGTTGCACTTGAATCTCTTGAATTTGTTCAGACCAAGAAACATGGAGCTGTGGATCTTCGTCTTCCAGCTGCCGTAGCACCGTCAAACAATGATGAATATCTTGACCTTTAGGGATTAACCCATACGTTAAAACGGGCTGAATCAGTGGTTTATGCCCATCTGTCTCAAATCCTAACCCTTGTCCAGCATAAGTGTCTGTTAAACCTGGAATTGTACAAATCGTACCCGCCGTTGCTTTCGGCAGCACCTCAAATTTTAAACCATTATATTGGCGAATTTGATTCACCTTTTGCGTCCCAATTAAAACTGCCTTGGGCTGCAATGTACCGCCTGTCAGCCGCAGCCAAGTCAGCCGTTCGCCCTTTGCATCATGGGTTATCTTAAAAACTTTGGCACCAAATTCAGGCTGTCTGATTTTGGTTGCCGTGTATTGTTGCAGTCCAGCCAACAAAGTCTCTATCCCGGTTAGTTTTAACGCAGTTCCAAAATAACATGGAAAAAGCTGCCGCTGTTGTATCATCTGCTGTAATGTCGCTGTAGTGATTTGCCCCGTTGCCAAAAAAGTCTCTAACACCGTTTCATCTTGTAAAGCAATTGCTTCTAGCGTCTCTGCTGTCAAAGTTTCACTAAAGTCAAGACAACCACTAGAAAAAGTCTGTTGTAATTGTTGCAATAACTCGACCTTTGTAAATCGACAAACATCCATTTTGTTAATAAAAATAAACGTTGACACCTGATAATGGGCCAGCAACCGCCATAATGTTCTTGTATAACCTTGAATCCCATCCGTTGCCGAAATGACTAAAATCGCATAATCCAAAACGCTCAAAACTTGCTCTGTTTGACTGGCGAAATCCACATGTCCTGGCGTATCCAGCAAAGTAACCGTTAAATCTTGTGTTTCAAAGGTTGCTTGATGTGAAAAAATCGTAATGCCCCGCTGCTTTTCCAAAGTATCTGTATCTAAAAAAGCGTCTTGATTGTCCACACGTCCCAGCTGCTTTAAAGCACCAGTCTGATAAAGTAACGCCTCTGAAAGCGTGGTTTTACCAGCATCTACGTGGGCCACAATCCCTGCCACAATATGCTTCATTAAATTTTACTCCCCTAGTTATAAGTTATTTATTTAGCATACCACTTTTAGGCAAAAAAATAGATAGACCCGTTAGTCTATCCCATAGTCTTTGTAATATAATCCAGTAGCTGAAACATCACCTGCTGGTTTTCTTTTGGTACTGGTGTCTTCAAAATCATTGCCGGCGTTTGCTGCAATAAATTATCTTTCGTATATGCCCCATCGTTGACAACAATTTCACGAACATCATCTGCTTGCGGTTCGAAATGAAATTGAAGCCCAATAATACGCTGGCCTATGACAAAACCTTGATTGACAAGTAAATCACTAGAAAATAATAAATCGGCGCCTTCCGGAATTTCAAAAGTTTCCTCATGCCAATGTAAGGCCATTAACTGTTTTGGCAAACCAGTAATTTTATCGGATTGCAAATAAACTGGTGCCCAGCCCACTTCTTTTGGCCCTTTTGTGATTTGATAACCAAGACTTTTAACAATTTGTTGGGCCCCAAAACAAGCGCCAAATATAGGCTTATTTTGGGTCATTAATGTTTTGATTAACAGCCGCTCAGCAATAATCCAGTCCAGATCATCATTGGGACTCATCGGGCCGCCCAAAATAATGAGTAAATCAGTTTCTGCTGCAGTGGGTAACTTGTCAAATTGATAGGGGTGATAAGTATAGACTTCATGATTATGCGCCTGTGCCCAAGTCTTAATGGTGCCGGGGCCTTCGTTTGGTGTGTGCTGTAAAATATTTACTCGCAAAAAATCACTTCCTATTATTAATGTAGTTTAAATACTACACGCGATTGACCCAAATGCCAATTTGTAATTTAATGTGTGCAAAAATCAGGCTACCAGACAAAAGGTCGTTTTTCTGCGGGTTGATAAATCATAACTTCAGTGCCATTTAACGCAAAGATCTGTCCTGTACCCAGTTCTTTTCGGCAAGTTAACCGATATAAACTCGTCGCCACTTCTTGGGCTGATCCAATCCGCCAATAGGCTGGTAAATCACGGCCTTGGTGTTGATACTTTACTTGTAGTTTGTGAATTACGGGTGCCGTCATCTCTGTTAAAGCCGCCGGAGCAATGGCATTAACGGTGATCTCATATTTTTTGCCTTCTAAAGCTAATGTTTTCATCAACCCAATCAAAGCGCCTTTACTGGCCGCATAGTTTGCTTGTCCGTAAGCCCCTTCAATTCCAGCCGATGAGGTCATTAGAAATATTTTAGCCGGCTGCGTTTGTAACATTACCTGTTGGAATACTTCCTGAGTGATGGCAAAAGCAGCCAATAAATTTGTTGCCATCACTTGTTGCCATTGTTCAGTTGTCATTTTTACAAAGGTCTGATCTTGGCAAATACCGCTATTGAATATATATACATTAATGATCCCAAATTTTTGCATAACCTTTCGAATAAATTGCCGGCTTAAATCCGCGTCATTAACATCAAATGTCGCAATATATAATGCCGCTTCGGGGAAGGCTTGGCGTAAAGCAGCAGTATGCTGTGCATTTCTCGAAAACGTTGCCACTTGAAAACCTTGTTTTAAATAAGTCGCTACTAAGGCCCGGCCAATGCCCCGAGTGCCCCCAGTAATTACAGCCACTGGTTTCATATAATCACACCCTTTCCTACCAGTTTGTCTTCATGCCAAACCTCAAACCGTCCAGTCCTTGTGCTTAAAAGCTGCAGTGTCTCATCAACAAAAACTTTTTCTAAAAAATAATAAGTTGTCTCATGCGTTGGCGTCAGCCGCAGCCACTGAACTAAACAACTTTCAACAGTAGCCATTAACTGAATGCCAAAAACAACGCCACTTTGGTGCACTGGATTGTCATCTTTAGAAAAAGCTCGATAAGCCGCCAGATCTGCGGTGGAAAAACTAAATTCAGCAAGCTGTTCGAACATAGATTTTGGTATCACATTGGGCATATATCCTTGCCTCCTTGCTGATTGTTAAGCGATAAGTCCAAAAGGCGGCCGTTTTTTTAGTTACAATTTTGATGCGGTTTAAAGCTACAAGATAAGCCTGATCGACCTGTAATTCTTGATAAACCCTTACCTTCTGTGTGGCTAATAAATAGTCTTGTTGTTTTAATTCGGGGACATCAAAATACTGCCATAAAGTTAATAAAAATGCATTTGGTATTCCGATTTCCTTGATATGTAATAGCTGCTGATAAGTTAAAACATCGGCTTTTTTTATGGTTAACCATTTTTCCATACTATGCCCGCTTTCGTAATAATAGACTGCTCCCTTGCCCACCACCAACACACATCGTTACAAGACCTAAGCTGGCCTGAGGTGCTCGCTGCAATTCGGTCATTAAACGCCGAGTCAAAATTGCCCCCGTGGCACCGAAGGGATGACCAAATGCTAAAGCCCCACCAGCCAAGTTGATTTTTTCTAATGGCCAATGTCCTGTGGTGATACAGGCTAACGTTTGGGCCGCAAAAGCTTCATTTAATTCAATCCGATCAATTTCAGCTAATGTTAATTGATTGCGCTGTAACAATTTTGACGTTGCCGCCACCGGTCCTAAACCAAAATTAACGGGTTCAAT
>NZ_RHOY01000031.1 GCF_003946725.1 Agrilactobacillus yilanensis
ATTATTGAACCGCCGTATACGGATCCGTACGTACGGTGGTGTGAGAGGTCGGTAGCTTAGCTACCTCCTACTCGATACTTAAACATCTTGCTTAAAAGCAAGGTAACCCGAATTTATAAATTTATTCAACAACTGGAGTTCATGATACCAAGCATCATCTTTTACAAAGTGATGCTGTTTGTTGATGGCAAAAGAACCGTGGATCATATAGTGAAAGAGCAAGTCAGCATCTTGGGCATTTAAACCAGTTTGAGCTTGAATGCCCGGGACAACGTTAGCCCGTTCATGCTTCATAATTGCGCCAATGATGTAATCACTTAAAGCCGGATCCATCAATAGTTTTTGATACTTTGACGTGGCACCGATGCGTTGACAGACAGGCAGTAAGGATTCATTTTGTTTGAAAGCTTCAATTGATGTCAATGGCTCTAAGGCTTGTTTAGGCGATTGATCAAATAATAAAGCATCTGCCAAAACGGCATCTAAAACAGCGGTTAAATTGTCAAAATGCAAATAAAATGTGGAGCGGGTAATCTCTGCTTTGCGGCAGACTTTCGCTACGGTGAGCTTATCATAAGTTTCTTGGGCGATTAATTCTAAGAAACTATCCTTGATAACGCTTATCGTATAGACCGTTCTGCGATCAACTTTACGTAATTTTGTCATAATTATAAATCCTCTACAGTTTTGAATAAATGTCTACAAAAAAATCTTTTTGGGAGAGTTGTGCTTAAAATTTAGCACAAAGCTTAGTATACTTAAAAAAGTTCGATACACTGTGTAAATGATTATACACTATGTAAATAATTATGCAACGTGTTGTAAATTTTTAAGTGAGGATGATCAATTTGGTTGAAGCAATCTTATCAGCTCAGCAGCAACTGCAAGCTGCCGATGCTATTTTAATTAGTGCCAGTAATGGACTGTCCATTGCGGAAGGCTACCATATATTTGCAGACGATGCGAATTTTAAACATTATTTTAATGATTTTCGGGAGAAATATGGCTTCCAAAATCTGATTCAAGGGTTATTCAGTCCTTTACCAGAAGCAGAGCATCAAGCCTATATGACACAAGTTCGGCGCTTTTTAATTGAGGATTATCAGCCAACGGATGTATTTAAAACTTTAAAAGAAATCATTGGGACAAAACCCTATTTTGTGGTCACCTCTAATGCGGATACCCACTTTCAATTAAATGGTTATGCGCCTTCAAAATTATGGGAGATTGAAGGTAATTTTGCGGGCCTAGAAGAACGCTCTGAACCATGGCAGGCACAGTATACAGCGTTTCAAAATTTCACACAGCAGCACGCTGATGGTAAAGTCGTACAGTTAGAATTGGGGATTGGGGCTAATAATCAGCTGATCAAAATGCCTATGATGCAGCTCGTAGCAAAACAGCCAACTTGGCAATTTATAACCCTTAATTTACCGCAGGCAATCAATATTTTGCCTCAAATTACAGATAGAAGTTTAGCAGTTACCGGTGACATTAAAATAAATTTACAAGCAATTGCGAAAGGAATGGCACGATGAACGACTCAATGTATGAACAACTTGTTTTACAAGCTCAAATGAATTATCAAAATTACTATGGCATGTATGCCCAAGGCCAAACACCAGTTAAATTATCAGAGAAAAAACCATTATCATATGACGAACAAATTCAAATTTTCGCAGATAAAATTAAAAAGGCAAATCATGTGATCATTGGCGGTGCTTCAGGACTTTCGGCAGCTGGTGGCGGAGATTTTTATTATGAGGACACGCCTTCTTTCAAAAAGTATTTCGGCAAATTTGCTGAAAAGTACGGTATTAAAGGTGCTTTTGCAGGGGTACGCTATCCTTGGAAGACTCGAGAAGAATACTGGGCTTATATGGCAACCTTCTTATATACAACCCAACATGCGGCCGTTCGTAAGCCTTATGCTGATTTACAGGCAATTCTAAAAGATAAGGATTATTTTATTGTAACAACGAACCAAGATACACAGGCCATTAAAGCTTTTCCAGAAGATAAAGTTGCGCAAATCCAAGGAGATCACCGATTCTTCCAGTGCTCTAAAAATTGTACTGATGAAGTTTGGGATGCGACGGCACCAGTGGCTAAAATGGTTGAAGCGATGGGGGATGATACGAAAATCCCTAGTGAACTAATACCTCGTTGTCCAAATTGTGGTGCAGAAGCGTTTCCTTGGGTACGGGGCTACGGGAACTTTTTGGAAGGGGCACGGTATCATGAGGAATATCAAAAAATTTCTGATGATGTGACGGCTCATTTGGAAACAGAGAATGTTGTTTTTGTGGAACTTGGTGTTGGTCGGATGACACCGATGTTTATTCAAGAGCCATTTTGGATGCTGACAGGGCACATGAAAGATAGCTATGATATTATGGTGAATCAAGAATATCAATTTTTGCCAGAATTTATTGAAGATCGTGCACAAGCTATCAAAGGTGATATCGATCAAGTTTTGACGGATGTTAGACAAGTATTAGGGCGGTAAAATTATAAAAAGGTTGGTTTAAAAATACGTTTAAGCCAACCTTTTTTCATGTTTTAAACGGCAATGGGTCTGGTGAAAGCGATCGGATTATCATAACGCAATATTAATGAATTAAAAAAACGGATCAGTCGCTATTATTGGCGATTGATCCGTTTTTAAATTACATAGAAATAATTAATGACTTACAACAACTAAAGATTTGATCGCTTCACGATTTGTCATCGCTTGATAAGCGTCGTCAATTTCATCTAAATTAAATTGTTGGGTGAAGACTTTACCTGGGTGAATGTCACCATCTAAGACGGCTTTTAACAAAACTTGTTTGTCATAAGTTGTAACAGAAGCAGGGCCGCCAGCAACTGAGATATTGCTGTAGAAAGATTCTGTCATATCCATCTTAGGTTCGTGGGGCAAGCCAACCCGGCCGACAATGGCGCCAGGACGTGCTGCTTTAAAAGCAGTGTCTGTGGCTAATTCAGTCCCAACACATTCTAAGACAGCATCCGCACCGGCACCGTTTGTCAAAGTTTTAACTTTGGCAATGGCTTCGTCGCCACGTTCAGCCACAATGTCCGTTGCACCAAATTCAAGGGCTAATTTTTGACGATCTTCATGACGGCTCATGGCAATAATACGTTTAGCACCTCGCATTTTAGCGGCAATAACACCACATAAACCGACAGCGCCATCACCGACAACAACAACTGTATCGCCAGTTTTAACGTTTGCCACCCGAGCAGCATGGTAACCGGTAGCCATGACGTCAGCCAAGCTCAACAATGAGTTTAACATGGCGTCACTGTAGTCTTCTGGTTGGCCAGGGATTTTGACTAAAGCCCATTCGCCATGTTGGAAACGAACATATTCAGACTGAACCCCATTACTAAAGTTATCCGTATGATTTTGGCAGACGCCATCAAAACCGGCTAAGCAAGCTGCACAATGGCCGCAGCCGTGGGTGAATGGAGCAATGACAAAATCGCCAGGTTTCACGGTTGTAATGGCATCCCCAACAGCGTCTACAATCCCAATGGCTTCATGACCAGAATTTTCAGAATGTTCTGGTGTATCATCTAAGCCTCGATAACCCCATAGATCCGAGCCGCACACACAAGTCCGAACCACATGAATAATAACGTCATCATCTTTTTGAATCGTTGGTTTTTGGCTATCTTCAATTTCAACTTTGCCAGGTTTTACAAATACAGTATGTTTCATAGTTGTCTCCTTTTCTAGTTCCAAATTTAAGGCGCACAAAATAAGAATTCCTGTTCAGTATAGTTTACTAGAACAAATTTGACAAATACTCAACGTGCATACTTTATATAGTTAAGAGGTATTAATAAAATTGAAATTTTTGCTTGACTTGGAGTGCACTTCAACCAATATAATCGGTTAATGTTATGGAGGCGATCAAATGTCCGTACTAAGTATTCAGGAAGTGAGTCAAAAATATGCGATTAAAACAGACACCATTCGTTATTACGAAAGAATTGGGCTAATGCCACCAGTTCCAAGAAAAGCTAATGGTAATCGCTATTTTGACGAGGCGTTGCAAGGCTGGTTAGAAATGTTAGTTTGTTTACGGCGTTCAGGTATTTCGATCGAAGCTTTACATGATTATACTGAGATGGTTCAAGCAGGAGATAAAACGCTAATGGCGCGGCAAAACCTGTTAGAGGCACAAAGGACGCTATTATTGGAGAAGCAAGCGGATCTAGAGCGGTCGTTGAAACGGTTAGATCACAAAATTTCACTTTATAAATCTGGTGAAATTAGAGCCAATAAAAGTTATTTTGAAGAATACAAAATTCCAGAAACCATTCAGTTAGAAAATGAACGCAAACGTCAGTTTAAAGAGAAAGGATCTTTATAAGTGAAAAAAATTGTTGTTTTAGTTTTCCATCCAAATATTAAAACCTCTCAAGTCAATCGGCAGTTAGCCCAAGGATTAACACAAACGGCGGGGGTCACCGTCCGTTATATGTATGATTTATATCCTGATGGCAAAATTGATGTGGCCCAAGAACAAGCTGTCCTCAGCCAGGCTGATCGGGTTGTTTTGCAATTTCCAATGTATTGGTATAGTAGCCCTGCGTTGTTAAAACAATGGGAAGATGATGTACTAACTTACGGTTGGGCTTACGGTTCAAAAGGGCATGCTTTGAAAGATAAAGAACTCGCACTAGCAGTTTCTCCGGGTGCTAAAGCAGAAAATTATGGTCGTTCAGGGACATTTGGCTACACAGTTACCGAATTATTACGGCCTTTGCAAGCTACAAGTCATTTGATTGGTATGAAGTATGTTAAACCATTTTTGACGGTTGGCGCCAGTGCCCTTGAACCAGCAGTATTAGCGCAACAAGTTGAAAAATATAAAGCTTACGTGACAGCACCAACATTAGCATTACTTGAAGATTATGAATAAGGTGGCGAGGATACAATGTATTTAATTAGAATTAAAATTAAAGCAGAAGCGCAACAAGATAAAAAACGACTTGAAGCACATAAAGTTTGGTTTACAAAGCATTTTGAACAAGGGGATTTCTTAATTGTTGGGCCTTCACAAACATTTGAAATGGCGGGCGTTATTATAGCTCGGGCCCAAAGTTTAGCGGCATTGAACGAAATTTTGGCAGGGGATGCTTACTATCCTAATTTAGCTGATTATGAAGTGAAAACTTTTACACCAGCAATGGTAGCGTCAAATATTGCAGATGTATAATGGCTTTAAGGATTAAAAAAAAGCAAGCTCAGCGATAATTTCTGAGCTTGTTTTTTTATGGTTAATAAACTAATTGACGAACGTACGTTCAAAATGTTAAACTTTAGTTATCTAAAATAAAGGTGGCGGCAATCTTGGCAACAGCGCGAAAAGAAATTTATGATGCAACATTTATTCAGACATTGGGCACGGCAATTCACGAACAAGATGCCAGTTTCCAAATGGTTAAGTTTTTAAAAACTTGTTTGACTGCGGATTGGGTGGATTTAAAGCTCATGCAGCGCTGTGATCGAATAACAGTGGCTTTACACGATCAACTGCCAGCCGATTTTGAAGCTGCTGCTCCAATTCTAGCAGCGATTGGGCCTAAGTTTACGGGCTTAGCTGCAATTTGTCTGCCAAATTATGTTGCGTGTTATGGCTTAAAGCATTGGCAGACAGCTATGGATTTATTGGCTTTGTTAACCCAGTTTTCCACGGCGGAATATGCCATTCGACCATTTCTAGTGGCGGCACCGGAACAAACACAGGCACAAATGTTGGCGTGGAGTTCAAGCTCAGTGGCGGCGATCCGACGCTTGGCCAGTGAGGGGATGCGGCCACGATTACCTTGGGGGACACGCTTGCGCCAATATGTCGCTGATCCGGCACCTATTTTTACCGTTTTAAAAAAGTTGATGTTTGATGAAAGTTTGTATGTCCAAAAGTCGGTGGCAAATAATTTAAATGATATTAGCAAAGATCATCCCCAGGCAGTAATCGAGTTTGTTCAAAATTACTGGGGTCAAAAAAAGACGACGGACTGGATTATTGCAAGGGGTCTGCGCACTTTATTTAAGCAGGGAAATACTGAAGTTTTGACGTTATTAGGTTATGCCAAATGCGCTGTAATGCAGTTGAAGTCAGTGAACTTAACGCCCAAACAGCAGACGGTTCAGTTAGGAAAAAATTCGACGCTGGCTTACACGCTAACTTCGGCGGCACAGACGGAACTGCCGTTATATATTGGTTATCGGGTGCATTATATTCGTCAAAACAAAGTCGGTGCCTTTAAAGATTTCTTTGTAAAGCGGATTGTTTTGACGCCACAACAGTGCTTATCGGGGATGTTAACCATTAAGTGGCAGCCGTTAAGTACACGCCGGCTTTATCCAGGGATGCATCTGATTGAATTATTGGTGAATACGGAGGTTGTTGCGGCTAGTTCTGTGATATTGACGATGAATTGACAGTATAAAGCGCTCATGTTATCCTAAAATTATTAATTAACGGAGGGGTGTCTTATGTCGGGCATTTGCTAGACTTTTATATCAGAAAAACAGATTAAAGTGTCTGTTTATTTGTGTTTGATAAATCTAGTAGTGTGAACCGATCTAATAAGACACCATTGTGCTTTTTTGAGATACAGTGGTGCACTGTATCTTTTTTTGTGCCTTAAATTAGGGTTCACGCTCTAAAACGCGTTCACCTACACTGATTTTTGCGCTTAGCTACGTCTAACTTGTAAGCGAAAACCGCTCACGGCGTTAGTCTAGGCTATGCTCAAAATCAAACCGTGTTGGTTCACGCTCTAAAACGCGTTCACTAGGGCAAAGCTCTCACCTAACTACGAATTATTCATAAGCCAGAAACGCTTATTTCATAATTCTAGGTTAGTGTTCGAGACTTTCCCGCCCTAGTTCACGCTGTTATGTAATGACCCCTGTCAAGTAAAAAATCACAATTATCGTTAGCACTAACAAACTCCAGAAACTAAAATC
>NZ_RHOY01000032.1 GCF_003946725.1 Agrilactobacillus yilanensis
GGCTGCGTCGGTTGAGTTGGCTGCGTCGGTTGAGTTGGCTGCGTCGGTTGAGTTGGCTGTGTCGGTTGAGTTGGCTGCGTCGGTTGAGTTGGCTGCGTCGGTTGAGTTGGCTGTGTCGGTTGAGTTGGCTGTGTCGGTTGTGGATGAATATCCCATCTGTGCGATTCACCGCCGGTTATATTAACGATATTAGCAACAATATTCCCATCAATGTTAACTCCAGCATTAATAGTCGCATTAGGTGCTAAAACACTTCCCATAAACCGACCACTGCTGAAATTGAAGGCTTGTTCATCGGTACCTAAGTTCCATAATACATGGTTAGGCTCTGAATGCCCTTCACTATTGGGTAAAGAATTAGTTCCACCATCATAATATAATTGAACTTGTGTAGAAATATTTTGATCACCATTTGGAATATCAGTAACGTTAATGACGACAGTAGGACCATTTTCTAAATGAGATATTCCCTTGATCGTAATCGGCTGAGAAGCACTCAAATATTTAAATGGAACATTTACATAAATAATTTGTGTTCCAGTTGCTACTTTCGAAACATCAACATAGCGATTATTCATGTCATCATAATTTGAAATAACACCTTTTGACTGAGGAGTACTAGCATAACTGGTGGATGCCTTTACTAGTTGCTGAAATACATCGCTAAAACCAATATAGGTCTGCCCATTGGTATCTTGATAAACATCTTCAGGTTTTAAATTATCCATAGTGATACCATTGATCAAGACCTTGTTATTTTCAATTGATACACTAACATCTTTACCTAATACTACATGATTAAATGTTTTATTTCTAAAAGCGTTACTTTGAAGATTTTTGGCCAGTTGTTGAATGTAATAAATATCACCGCTAGTTAAATTGTATGAATCACCGCGTGTACCAAAATCGTTAGAGCCATTTAAAATTTTAACAGCTAAATTACCATTAGTATCCGCTGATAAACTAGCTTGATTTGCAAAAATATGGAACAAAGAAGCTAATTTTAAAACACTGTTAGTATTTAGGTCGTTAATATCAATTCCTAAATTTTTTAAATAAGTATCATCACTAATGGAAGTAGCTGGTTGGACACTATCAGATGATAAGGCCAATTTTTCAAGATTGCCTTTCTCTTCTAAATGATTGGTAACAAGTGAAGATTTAATTTTTTTTGAATTATCAGTTGAGGTAGCAGGTAAATTAGTTTTCTTGCTGGCGGCACCAGTATTTACTGAATCATCAGTTGATGTGACAGGTACAGTACTATCTGCTTTTACAACATATGTACTTTCACTTAACCCAACCCCTAAAGCAATTACAGTAACTGCTGCAAAACCCCATTTTTTGCCATCTTTATACATCTTGTAATGTTGTTTTTCCATAGAAACTCCCCCAAAATAAATCATCCTTAATCAAACTGGGTACACCTAGATTAAACACCGAAAGTATAGCATAAATTTCTTCTACCTTGAGACATTATCTTAGGCTCTATTTTCATGTTTAATCCACCTTTTTAATTTTTACCAGAAATGCCACCAACTATTATTGGCTTTATTATTATTAGATACTTTCTTTTCTTTCTGCTTGTCGTTTTCATCTTTGACTTGACTAGAATTAATGTTATTCGACAAGGTATCATCTTTATCATTTTTTGCCCGTTTTTGAATTGAACTAGAGGGTTCAGACAACTCACTCAGTTTCCGTACATGCTCTTTTAATCGATGGTTTTCTGCTACCGTGGCTAGTTGTAACTGCTGTTGCTGATCCACCAATTTTGTTAGGCAATCTATTTGTCGATCTTTGTTACTTATTTGCTGGTCTTTGGTAGCAAGCTGTTTGTCACGTTGAGATTTTAAGTCTGCTACTTCTCTTCTTAGAGTAGCGATTAGCTCATTATTTTCTTTGCTAGTCTTTGTCGCTTTTTTACTACCTGTTTGTTGACTATTTGCTACCAAAGTCTTTGCTACTTTACCTCTAATAATTCTTTCAGCTGTAGGGCTGATCACGTTTTTACCTTGACTATCTTTTTGTCGGTTCTTTGTTGGTAGTCTTTGGTAGTGATATTGAATAGTTTGTTTAGAGACCTTTAATTCATCAGCAAGTTCTCTAATAGTTTTAGGCATGATTTCCAAACCCCTTTCGGAGTTCAGCAAGTGCTGCTTTTCTTGCTTGATCTCTTATTTTTTTATCATGTTCGGCTTGTTTGACAGCCAATGCTTGCTTTTCAGTAGAGCCTAAAGTTAACCCCTTAACTTTATCAATGGCACGCCATTTTTCCTGTTCTGTTAATTCGCCATTATGCTGAATATTAAAGAGTTTTTGACGTTCATCTTGAAATTGACCTTGTGAGAAGTCGTTAGCGTCTTTCTTTTCGGGTTTCCAGGTAAACGAATAGCCAATAACAGGCTTTCCTCGCCCTTTACCGTATTTCTTTCGGACAGTTAGCCCACGAAATAGGGGGGTAAGTTCTTCTTTGATTGGTTTTATCACTTTTTTGTTAATGTCGCCTTGCCGATAAGTTTTTGGAATATCAAGTAACTCATCAAAATCTGCTTTGGAAAAGTAAGCGTACCCAGTAGTTCTAAATTGTTTTAGTAACCGAAACATTGTTTTTGCGTAACTACTTTTTAAATCTCTAAACTCTGCCAACGCATAACGAACCCAACTTTCTAAATCGTTTAGTAAGTGTAAGGCTTTAGGATAAACTCGGATATCAACGTAAGGTATTTCAGCTTCGCCTTTAATTTCAAATTCGGTAAACATAACAAAAAATTCTCGATTTAAGCCACTTTTACTTCGTCTACCAAAATGTAATCCCATCATTTTTTCATAAGTTCTCTGAATGTCATCTTCAAAACGGTTATTTGCAGTAGGTTTATAAGCACTTAACTCTTTTAATTGATCAAAAGTAAAACGAACGGTCTGATCTCCCTTATCACGCATACGAGAAATAATCGAAAAAAATAAATTCATTTCAACTGGAGTAAATTTTCGAAGTGGAATGGTATTTAACTCTGGATCATATTTAACTAGTTCGTTGCTCAAAAAACCACCTCCTAAATCAGAGGCTACCATATCAAGGCCGGAACCTCAAGACGGGACCCCCATAAACAGACAATTGGACCCCCATAAACAGACAATTGGACCCCCATAAACAGACAATTGGACCCCTATAAACAGACAATTGGACCCCCAAACATTTGTGAAACGCTTGGGAGAGTAACGTGGAACATGCCCTTAAAAGAGGTTTAAAAGAGGTTTATAAAAGAGGTTTAAAAGAGGCACTACTGTACGAGGGCAAAATCTAAAACAAAAACACAAAGGAGTGAGCCAAAAAACAGGCTCACATTAAACTCCAGTCGCTATGCTCCTTGCGCCTCACTTTGTTCGTTGCCTAAAAGGTGTGGCAAGCCACATTAATTCGGGCGCTGACGCCCCGAACCCCGTCCAAGCTGAGCCAGCTTGACCGCTTTTTCACTCGCCGTTAGGCAGGAAAGCAAAGTTTTGTAGAAACTTTGGCTTTCGCCAATTCAGTGTTAAGACTGGTTTAGAGCTGTCAATTCCTTATGCTCCCACGCTTTGCTCGTCCGCTACCATTGACAGCAAATAGTTAGATTTTCTAAAACTTGATAAAGATTTAACTGCTATGTCCCTTTTTAAGGGCCTTATTTTTTGTTCTCAGCGATTTTGAGACTATTTATATATATTTATACCAGCGCAAAATAAAAAGCCCTCAGTGAGCTTTTAGAGGGCTAGATGACGGAACCTGGGCGATTACTAATATCTTCTTGCCTTTTTTGCAAAATATAAGTATACAAGGAATCATACAAATTCTTTTTGATCTCGTCAGGTTCATTGACAGAAGCTTCAAACAATTCTTGAATATCAACTTCCCAAGGATCAGCAAGCATTTCATCAATTGGTTTTAATACTTTCTTTTCGTCCATCTTAATTACTCCTAACATCAAAATAATGACTTCAAGTTTAGATTCACAGATCTTACAACACCGTTATTCAAAAATTGTTACCAATCTTATAAAGATTCTCTGCACAAAGCAATTAAAAAATTTTGTCTTAAAACAGCGTAATCTGCAACACTTTTTAAATATTTAAAACATAACAATCTTAGTTAGGTGCAAGCATAAATTGAACTAAAAATAAATTCAATTCAACAACACCAAAAACCAATTTTATGGTTATCAGAAGACCGAGTGAAACGAGGTCAATGCGCACTTATACATAGAACTTATTCTATGTTGTGCTAGACCCATTAAAAACCTGTATCAGAAGTCGCCGTTGGCAACAACTTAACTAACCGCCCGCTGGTTGGTAGAAACGCAAAAAGGTTTAGTGAATAATCACTAAACCTTTTTGTGTTGTCAGAGTGTATTGATAAGTATAGATATATTCTATGGGTTATGGGTTACAACTAATCTATCATGGGCTGGTTAAAGCGAACTTAATTAGACCCCAATAGATTATTTGAGCTAACTTTTTTATTGCACTTCAACTCACGCGAGCGTAACCGATTTTAGACATTTCCAAGTCTCCTTTTGGACAGTCCTAATGAACACTTGTAATTCCTAGTATAGCACATAAATAAAAAAATCCATTAGGGTATACCCTATTGGCCATTTTTGATCCATTATCAATGGCTTTCTAAATTAGGGCCTAGTACTTTTGGAATGGAAATACTTTCCAACACCAAAAATTCTAGACCAAAAAATAGAGGTGCCGCTTAACAACGGTATCTCTATTTTTTATAACATCTTTTTAACTTCTAACGAGAATATTCAACGTACACAATCTCATTCACTTTTTTTACAGATTCCAAACTCAATTCCTTAGGGACAACTCGGTCGGAAAATAGTGGAATTCCCTTGCCTAATATAATAGGCACAATGCCTATATGATAGATATCAATTAGATCAGCATTCACTAGCGGTGCTATCACGTTGCTGCCACCGATGATCCAAATATCACCTTTTGACGATTTAGCTTTTAAATCGCTGACTAATTTGGCTACCTCACCGTTAACAAAGTGAATATTATCTTCATCTGGCAATGGATGTGTCGTCATCACATAATTTTCATAGCCAGCATATGGATAATCATTGGGTGACATGCCGTTTACGATTTGATTATATGTATGTCGACCCATGATAACAGTATTAACCCGTTTGGATAATTTTTCATACTCACGGTCTACAACACTACCTGTTGAAAATTTATCATTCCATAAGAAGTCAATCTTGCCATCAGAATTGGCAATATAGCCATCTAATGTTTGTGTAATGAATAGAATAACTTTGCGTGCCATATTTCTGAACCCCGACTTATTTTCTACAATTATATATCTATCGGAAAAAATTAGTTAATAAATATGTAATAGAATACGAAAAGTCTTACCGATATTTACATGGAAATATCTATCCCTTTTACAAGGAACTAACAACTTGTTGCATAAGCTGTTAGTTCCTTTACTTTAAAATTAATTTAGTTGCAGAAAACCTAAAAATCGAATATTATAATGTAGTACGATGGTAAACTTAAAGGAGGCGGATTAGAATGAGTAATACTATTATTAAAAACAAGACAATTTCAACTCGTGTAACACCTGACATTAGTGAACGGGCTAAAGCTAATCTAGCAAAACAAGGGCTAACCGTTTCTGAGTATATACGCTTATCGTTAGTTAAAGCGGCCAATAATGAAGTTCGATTAGTCAGCTTTTTAGATTCTCCGGAAGCCTTAACCGCTAAAAAAGAAGCAGAAACAGGGCAGGTCAAAAACATTGGTTCATTGACTGACTTTGAAGATTGGATCGATAAGTTAGATGCAAATTAAACAGACCAAATCTTTTGAACGTGAATTAAAAAAACTAGTCAAAAAACATTTCCCAATAACTGTCTTGAAACCTTGTTTAAAAGCAATTGTTAAACAAGATGTACTTGTTTTGAAACAGATTAAAGACCATGCATTAAAAGGAAATTGGCGTGGCTATCGTGAATTTCACCCTGCCAGATATGGAAACTATGGTAAAAATTATGACAACTGGATTGTTATTTATCAGCTAGATCATGATGAATTGATTTTGTTATTGGTTGCAACTGGCTCCCATGAAATCTTGAATCAATAGCTATAGTTTAGGGACACTTATAAAGAAATAAATTAAAATAGCCCCCAATATCTATAATGTAGATATTGGGGGCTATTTTAATAACGTTTTTGAGGGGTTATTTGTTAATTATAGCCCCTAAACACTGAATCAAAAAACTTTAAATTTCATTATTAGGATGTTTTCGTAATATTAACACTATTTTTTTCTTTTCTTCCATCCACTCTTAGATAGTATACGGTAGATTGTTTAGTTAATCTTTCCACTTTTTTCTGAAAGTCAGCCAACTGGTTAAACTTCCTAAAGCCAGTAATAAGACACCTAGAGCTGAAACAGAGCTTTCTGATTTTTCACTAGTTTGTGGTAAAGCTTCTATATTTTTAGAAGGAATTTTTTCTTTATCATTTACCAATGAAACTGTTTTTTTCTCATTAACATTAGTTTTAATCAATTGAGTTGGCTGCGTCGGTTGAGTTGGCTGTGTCGGTTGAGTTGGCTGCGTCGGTTGAGTTGGCTGCGTCGGTTGAGTTGGCTG
>NZ_RHOY01000033.1 GCF_003946725.1 Agrilactobacillus yilanensis
CTCCCCCAACCCCCTCACTTTTTGAGGGGGCTCCCTCGCCGGTTGGCAGGACAAAACAAAGTTTTGTCAATGCCGAGAGGGTGGAAAATCAGTGGCTCGTATCAACTCCTTAAATTCCTTCCGCTTTGCTCCAGTCAGACATTTACCGTTGACACTTCCCGTTTATCTTTCCTTCTGGCCAAATAAAAAAAGAGTAGCCGTAGCCACTCTTAATTTTACTTATTCAACAATCGCGCCCGATTGCGGCATACTTAAAAATAATCTCAATATTTTTTTGATCTTCTATTCCTCGATTATTCCATATCCTTCTGGTGCAGGAATCCCATGTTCTGCAGAACGACTGACTGATTCCCACTCTTTCCATGTAGATATACGTTTTTCTGCATTTTCAACAGCTAAATCATAAACAAGGCTTCCTAGAATCAATCGGAGAGGCGGATTCTCACTATTAACCAGTTTCATTATAGCTTCGGCAGCCAACTTAGGGTCACTATCAACTGATTCGGTTGAGTTTTGTTGAGCCAACTTCTCACGTAATGAATCATACTCTTTGTTCTGTGTGGTAAAACTCATTTTTAAGTATAGATTCGTCCAATAGCCTCCGGGTTCAACGATAGATACCTTTACACCAAAATGTGCAGCTTCTTGTGCTAATGCCTCGCTAAATCCTTCTAAAGCAAATTTGCTAGCACTATAGATTCCCGACATTGGACCAGTAATCAGTCCACCAATACTAGATATCTGTATAATATGACCTGATCCTTGTGTCCGTAAGTACGGCATAGCTGCTTGACAAATCCAAATTGCACCATAGAAATTAGTCTCCATTTGACTTCTAACTTCATCTTCACTAAATTCTTCAATCATTCCCAATACCATATTTCCTGCATTGTTAATGACAATATCGATCCTTCCAAAATGTTTAATGGCAGTTTCCACTGTAGTAAAAACAGCACTTCTATCAGTAACATCAAGACTTAACGGAAGTAACATTCCTTCAAACTGGTATTTTAACTCATTAAGTTTTTCAATATTTCTAGCAACACCAACAACCTTATCTCCTGACTCTAGTACTTTTTTAGTGAACTCGTATCCTAGTCCACTGCTCGCTCCTGTAATAAACCATACTCGTGTATTTTCTACGTTACTAAATGTCATAAATAATTTCCTCCATTAATCATGTAATATTTAGGTAGCATTTGATACCTATTATTTGAAGTAAGCCAAATAAGTATAAAACTTATCAAAATAAAAAACATAGGCAACTGCCTATGCTCTAGAATATTGAAATATAGAAATTCCAATTGGATTCATCATTACTTAATAAAATTACAAATATGATATCAATATCATAGATGAACCAGTTTCTACGATATTACATGGGGACTTCCACTTTTTTAAAAAAGAAAAAGAGGAAGATATATCTCCCTCTTTTTATCATAACCGAATAATAAAGGTTTCCTTTTAAAAGACAGATCAATCCTATTACTCTGAGCATAAGCAGAGCCTTTGAACGTATTAAATTAACGGTTCAAAGTTAGGATATCAATCATTAGGAAGCCTCCATTCATAAAAGTTAATTCAAGTATAACAAATTGCCTTGATTTGTCAAAAGAAATAAGAGAACTCCTTAGTTTTTTCCAGCAGGGACAAGTTTTTTTATTCTAATATTTCGTCTAATTATCTCACTTATCTTTAAAATTCTCTTGGCTGAAGCAACCAATCAGCCAACGAAACTTCCTCAATTTCAAATTTTTTATCCGAAATCGTTGCTTGATAATCAATAAAATCATTTGCGTAATCCTTACGATTAAAGATTGCGACCACTTCATCATTTTGTAAGACTCGATAAATTTTATTTTGCATTATCTCATTTCTCCCGTCTCTGGATCAATAGTTTTTGAGTAAACCGGACGATAACCACATTGATAGTTTGCGTCAAAGTATAAACGGAAAATTCCAGAAGTACTTGAAATAACTTCATTCACATATCTCATTCCGTCAATCCCAAACTCATTCCCACGTTCCCTAATAAACGCACTTAACTCAATGATATTGACGATTTTATATTTATCTATAATTTCAAGTAACGTTTGTCTTAATTCTTTTTTCTCGCTTTCATCAAGGGTGACATAACGGTCAACATCAAAATTATTTATCAGCTTAATCTCTTTTTTATCATATTTATGCTTATTTTTAGCAATAGCATCTTTCGATTCATGTGTTAAATACAGATACATATTTTCCATGCTATGAACCACAGTTTGAACCTTCGCCACACTGTTATCGCCTAAAACTCCTTTAATTTTTTTACGAACACTATCTACAGTTACAGGATTTTTTGCCACATAAATCACATGATAGTGAGCCTTTTTATATTTTTGCCCTTCAACCGTACTTAAATCTTTATCATGAATGGGACTAATCGCCATAGGAACACTAAGTAATTCTAATTTCATTTCCCAATCACTTGGAATACTTTCTGGGTATAACAAGAATGTGAAGTATCTTGATTTCTCTTTAGCCATAATGATATAATCACCTTAACAAATAGCATATATGTTTCGAGAGCGGTCTTTGGCGGACGCTCTTTTTTTATGCATTTTTTTGCCCTTCCTTGTGATTTTTTACAACTTCATTCATATGTTTTCGGACGTCATAAGTCACAATTTTTCCCTGTTCTAATAAAGCTTGCTTATACTCAACATACAAATCTTTAGGAATACGGATAGTTACACTTTGCATTTCTTCTTTTTCTCTAGACATAAATAAAACCTCTTTTCTTATTTAATATTTATTTATTATTATAAAGCATTAAAAAAACTAAGTAAAGCATTACATAAAAATACATTTTTTAAAAAAAGTCGCGTAAAAGTCGCGTAAAAGTCGCGTAAATTTTACAGCAGTCAAACCCTTGTCACCATTGAGTTTTAAGGTGTTTTTACTCGAATTTGGCACTCGGCACCTATAGGGGGGTCGTAGTACCCCCCCAGAAGTTGGTCGATTTTTTTCAAAATCTCCCCCAGAGTTTTTTGTTTTCAACCTTTTTTTAACAAAAAACATCTAAAAACACTGTTATATCAGCATTTATTTAGTTATTATAAAAATGTAGTTGTTTCTATATAGTATCAAGACAAGAAGAAACTCGTTTTCAACTCGTTTCAAATTCCCAAGTTAGGAGGGATAAAATGAAAAATAATAATGTAACAGAAAAAGATTTATTTTATATTTTAGATTTATTTGAACACATGAAAGTAACTTATTGGTTAGATGGTGGCTGGGGGGTAGATGTATTAACTGGAAAACAACAAAGAGAACACAGAGATATAGATATAGATTTTGACGCTCAACACACTCAAAAAGTTATACAAAAATTAGAAGATATCGGATACAAAATAGAAGTTGATTGGATGCCTTCACGTATGGAACTTAAGCATGAAGAATATGGGTATTTAGATATTCATCCTATAAATCTAAATGATGATGGATCAATTACCCAAGCAAACCCAGAAGGTGGTAATTATGTTTTCCAAAATGACTGGTTTTCAGAAACTAATTACAAAGGTCGAAAAATACCATGTATTTCAAAAGAAGCTCAACTTCTTTTTCATTCTGGTTATGATTTAACAGAAAAAGACCATTTTGATATAAAAAATTTAAAATCAATAACATAATTGCTTTATTCCAATTGCTTTATTGACGTTGAGCCTCGGAACCCTTTTAAAAACCGTGGGCTTCCGCCCACACCTGACAAACGCAATGCGTTTGATCATGCCTCTGAAAAGTGAGTAAACAGTCATACCTGTTGGCTTTTCTGTCGGTTTACAAAAGCTAAATGACAACAAAAAAAGCTGCAAGGGTAAATGCACTCACTACGTTCGCCCTTGCTGCTTTTTCTATTGCCATTTTTAACGCTTATGCCGACGAAAAGACCAAACAGGTATAAATATACTCGAATTGATTTAAAACGCCTTAAAACGCAAATATGAGCTTCTAACGACTTAATTCATCTCTATCTCGTGTTCGAGTTTCATTTCTATGAATTTTTTCAAACTCTCCACCTTTTACAAACTCTTTAATTTCACTCACAAGGTTATTCATGAGCTTTTCAGCTTGTCTAACAGTTGCACCAAGGGTATTTTCCATAAACTGATTAAAACCTCTGTAAATGCCCTTAATTTCGTTTTTAAGCGATTTATTCTCTTTCTCCAACGAATCAATTTTCTCTAAATTATTATTAAATCTATCTGCCAAATCATTGTAATCACGCACTACCTCTTTGTATTTGCCTTTTACGTAATCAATTCTTTTTGGTAAATCTGTTTCTGCATATTTTTTTAGTTGCTCATTCGATTTATATAAATCTTCATAGCCTTGTATTAAAGCATTTAATTTACTTTCAGGGATAATCACATTTCCTGTTTTTCGTTCTTCATTTTTCGTAAATTCATGACGTAACTTACCAATTCCAATCGTTTCGCCACTTGGTACTTTGACCGTTTTCGTTTCGTCTTTTAAATCTAAACTTTCTTTGTTGATTGTTGGTGTTTTATCGTTCGATAACGCTAAAACTTCTGACTTTCGCTGTTCCAGCGTGGTAGTCATCTCTTTTAATTCGTCCTTTGCCTTTTTATATTCAGGCACCGTTAAATTTTTACGCTCTGAACCTTTTTCGCCACGTTCAAGCTCAAAACCACGCTCATTTAAATACTTTGGCAATTCGTCTTGTACCGCCTGTAAAGCTTGACGATTAAAAAGAGTCTTTGCTGATAACCGCTTTTCCGCATTGAAAGGCACAATACCTAAGTGCATATGCGGTGTTGTTTCGTCTAAGTGAACTTGAGCGTAGCGGATATTCTCATCACCAAATTTTTCAGCGAAGTAATCTTTCGACTGTTCGAAAAAGTCTTTAATTTCTTTATCGTCTTTATCTTTAAAAAATCGGTTGTCAGAAGTTATGATCCATTCGTTTATTAATACAGCATCTTTTCTGACAGCACGACTACTCGATTTGTTGTCGTTAATAAATTGCTGAATATCCGTTTTGTAATTGTCTGTGCGATTGACTAAGTCATAATTCAAATACGAGCGTTCCGTATCAATATCTTTGTTTGAATGATTGTCAGTTAACCGTTGATTATGATTACCTATGCCGACTAAATTGCCAGCTTTCATCTTCTGCATTCTCGCCACTACAAATGACATATAAACACTCCTAACTTCGGTACAGCTTCCATGTAAAGTATAACACACTATACTTTACATTCGTAAAGGTGTGCTCTCCGAGGGTCAAAGCAAGAACCTGGCTTGTGCCAGATTCCCAAAGTCAAAAGCAAAAAAATAACCGCTGCTGCCGTTTCTTTTTCCTAGTAACAGAAATGAGATTTTCACCTTTGCGCTTTTCCGAAACGGTTGCAAATTCATTCCCAAGATCAAGTAAAAAAACCATGGGCTTTGCCCAAACCCACGAGGGAAAAATTTCCCCTCGACCCCCTCCAAAAAACTCCCCCAACCCCCTCACTTTTTGAGGGGGCTCCCTCGCCGGTTGGCAGGACAAAACAAAGTTTTGTCAATGCCGAG
>NZ_RHOY01000034.1 GCF_003946725.1 Agrilactobacillus yilanensis
AAAAGTAACATTTGCGAAGTCAATTCGCTAGCAAACAAAAAAATGAGTCACAAACTTTATTTGAGAGTTTGATCCTGGCTCAGGACGAACGCTGGCGGCGTGCCTAATACATGCAAGTCGAACGAGAATTTCCTACCGAGTGCTTGCACTCATTTGGAAATTCGAGTGGCGGACGGGTGAGTAACACGTGGGCAACCTGCCCTGAAGTGGGGGATAACATTTGGAAACAGATGCTAATACCGCATAATAATTTGGACCACATGGTCCGAATTTGAAAGATGGTTTCGGCTATCACTTCAGGATGGGCCCGCGGCGTATTAGCCAGTTGGTGAGGTAACGGCTCACCAAAGCAATGATACGTAGCCGACCTGAGAGGGTGATCGGCCACACTGGGACTGAGACACGGCCCAGACTCCTACGGGAGGCAGCAGTAGGGAATCTTCCACAATGGACGAAAGTCTGATGGAGCAACGCCGCGTGAGTGAAGAAGGGTTTCGGCTCGTAAAACTCTGTTATCGGAGAAGAACAGGAGCAGGAGTAACTATCTGTTTCTTGACGGTATCCGACCAGAAAGCCACGGCTAACTACGTGCCAGCAGCCGCGGTAATACGTAGGTGGCAAGCGTTGTCCGGATTTATTGGGCGTAAAGCGAGCGCAGGCGGTTTTTTAAGTCTGATGTGAAAGCCCTCGGCTTAACCGAGGAAGTGCATCGGAAACTGGGAAACTTGAGTGCAGAAGAGGACAGTGGAACTCCATGTGTAGCGGTGAAATGCGTAGATATATGGAAGAACACCAGTGGCGAAGGCGGCTGTCTGGTCTGTAACTGACGCTGAGGCTCGAAAGTGTGGGTAGCAAACAGGATTAGATACCCTGGTAGTCCACACCGTAAACGATGAATGCTAAGTGTTGGAGGGTTTCCGCCCTTCAGTGCTGCAGCTAACGCATTAAGCATTCCGCCTGGGGAGTACGGCCGCAAGGCTGAAACTCAAAGGAATTGACGGGGGCCCGCACAAGCGGTGGAGCATGTGGTTTAATTCGAAGCAACGCGAAGAACCTTACCAGGTCTTGACATCCTTTGCTAACCTGAGAGATCAGGCGTTCCCTTCGGGGACAAAGTGACAGGTGGTGCATGGTTGTCGTCAGCTCGTGTCGTGAGATGTTGGGTTAAGTCCCGCAACGAGCGCAACCCTTATAATTAGTTGCCAGCATTCAGTTGGGCACTCTAGTTAGACTGCCGGTGACAAACCGGAGGAAGGTGGGGATGACGTCAAATCATCATGCCCCTTATGACCTGGGCTACACACGTGCTACAATGGATGGTACAACGAGTCGCTAGACCGCGAGGTCATGCTAATCTCTTAAAACCATTCTCAGTTCGGATTGCAGGCTGCAACTCGCCTGCATGAAGCTGGAATCGCTAGTAATCGCGGATCAGCACGCCGCGGTGAATACGTTCCCGGGCCTTGTACACACCGCCCGTCACACCATGAGAGTCTGTAACACCCAAAGTCGGTAGGGTAACCTTTTGGAGCCAGCCGCCTAAGGCGGGACAGATGATTAGGGTGAAGTCGTAACAAGGTAGCCGTAGGAGAACCTGCGGCTGGATCACCTCCTTTCTAAGGAATAATACGGAAAGCCTTGCACATTTAT
>NZ_RHOY01000035.1 GCF_003946725.1 Agrilactobacillus yilanensis
ATATATCATGAAATAAATTCTATAACCGAGAATCAAAACTGTGTATCAAAATTGCCAGGTGAACAACCAAAGCTGAAAGCTTTAGGTCAAGTTAACAAGGGCGCACGGTGAATGCCTTGGCACTAGGAGCCGATGAAGGACGGTACTAACACCGATATGCTTCGGGGAGCTGTAAGTAAGCTTTGATCCGAAGATTTCCGAATGGGGGAACCCGGCTGTCGTAGTTGACAGTCAGTTATAAGTGAATACATAGCTTATAGCAGGTAGACGCGGTGAACTGAAACATCTCAGTAGCTGCAGGAAAATAAAGAAAATTCGATTCCCTGAGTAGCGGCGAGCGAACGGGGAACAGCCCAAACCAAGATGCTTGCATCTTGGGGTTGTAGGACTGGACATCGGAGTTACCAAAATTGAGATTAGCTAAATGATCTGGGAAGGTCAGCCATAGCGGGTGAGAGCCCCTTAAGCGAAAGTCTTAATTCTCCGTCCAGTATCCTGAGTACGGCCAGACACGTGAAATCTGGTCGGAATCCGGGAGGACCATCTCCCAAGGCTAAATACTACCTAGTGACCGATAGTGAACCAGTACCGTGAGGGAAAGGTGAAAAGCACCCCGGAAGGGGAGTGAAATAGTTCCTGAAACCGTGTGCCTACAAGTAGTCAGAGCTCGTTAATGAGTGATGGCGTGCCTTTTGTAGAATGAACCGGCGAGTTACCTTTGCTTGCGTGGTTAAGTCAGAAAAGACGGAGCCGCAGCGAAAGCGAGTCTGAAACGGGCGTTTCAGTAAGTAGAGGTAGACCCGAAACCAAGTGACCTACCCATGTCCAGGTTGAAGGTGCGGTAAAACGCACTGGAGGACCGAACCCACGTAAGTTGAAAATTGCGGGGATGAGGTGTGGGTAGCGGTGAAATTCCAAACGAACTTGGAGATAGCTGGTTCTCTCCGAAATAGCTTTAGGGCTAGCCTTGATATAAGGATCGCGGAGGTAGAGCACTGTTTGAACTAGGGGCCCGTCTTGGGTTACTGAATTCAGATAAACTCCGAATGCCGTTGATTTATTATCAGGAGTCAGACTGCGAGTGATAAGATCCGTAGTCGAAAGGGGAACAGCCCAGATCACCAGTTAAGGTCCCTAAATTTATGCTAAGTGGAAAAGGATGTGGAACTGCGTAGACAACTAGGATGTTGGCTCAGAAGCAGCCATCATTTAAAGAGTGCGTAATAGCTCACTAGTCGAGTGGTCCTGCGCCGAAAATGTACCGGGGCTAAGCATAATACCGAAACTGTGGATGGACACTTTGTGTCCGTGGTAGGAGAGCGTTCTAAGGGCGGTGAAGCTAAATCGTGAGGATTAGTGGAGCGCTTAGAAGTGAGAATGCCGGTATGAGTAGCGAAAGACAGGTGAGAATCCTGTCCACCGTATGACTAAGGTTTCCTGGGGAAGGCTCGTCCGCCCAGGGTTAGTCGGGAACTAAGATGAGGCCGAAAGGCGTAATCGATGACAAACAGGTAGAAATTCCTGTACTGGTCTAGTTCGTTATGAGTGATGGAGGGACGCAGGAGGCTAAGGAAAGCATGCCGCTGGATGTGCATGTCCAAGCAACAAGTCTGAGTAGGAGTCAAATGCTTCTATTCTTAAGGACAAGTTGTGATGGGGAGTGAAATTTAAGTAGCGAAGTTCCTGATGTCACACTGCCAAGAAAAGCTTCTAGCCAGAATTAAACCACCCGTACCGCAAACCGACACAGGTAGTCGAGGAGAGTATCCTAAGGTGTGCGAGAGAACTCTCGTTAAGGAACTCGGCAAAATGACCCCGTAACTTCGGGAGAAGGGGTGCTGGCCTCCGGGCCAGCCGCAGTGAAAAGGCCCAAACAACTGTTTATCAAAAACACAGGTCTCTGCTAAATCGAAAGATGACGTATAGGGGCTGACGCCTGCCCGGTGCTGGAAGGTTAAGAGGATCAGTTAGCGTAAGCGAAGCTGAGAATTGAAGCCCCAGTAAACGGCGGCCGTAACTATAACGGTCCTAAGGTAGCGAAATTCCTTGTCGGGTAAGTTCCGACCCGCACGAAAGGCGTAATGATTTGGGCACTGTCTCAACGAGAGACTCGGTGAAATTATACTACCCGTGAAGATGCGGGTTACCCGCGACAGGACGGAAAGACCCCATGGAGCTTTACTGTAGCTTGATATTGCGTGTTTGTACAATATGTACAGGATAGGTAGGAGCCGTAGAACTCGGAACGCTAGTTTCGAGGGAGGCATTGGTGGGATACTACCCTTATTGTATGAACACTCTAACCCGCACCACTTAGCGTGGTGGGAGACAGTGTCAGGCAGGCAGTTTGACTGGGGCGGTCGCCTCCTAAAGTGTAACGGAGGCGCCCAAAGGTTCCCTCAGAATGGTTGGAAATCATTCGCAGAGTGTAAAGGTAGAAGGGAGCTTGACTGCGAGACAGACAAGTCGAGCAGGGACGAAAGTCGGGCTTAGTGATCCGGTGGTTCCGCATGGAAGGGCCATCGCTCAACGGATAAAAGCTACCCTGGGGATAACAGGCTTATCTCCCCCAAGAGTCCACATCGACGGGGAGGTTTGGCACCTCGATGTCGGCTCATCGCATCCTGGGGCTGTAGTCGGTCCCAAGGGTTGGGCTGTTCGCCCATTAAAGCGGTACGCGAGCTGGGTTCAGAACGTCGTGAGACAGTTCGGTCCCTATCCGTCGCGGGCGCAGGAAATTTGAGAGGAGCTGTCCTTAGTACGAGAGGACCGGGATGGACATACCGCTGGTGTACCAGTTGTGCCGCCAGGCGCAGAGCTGGGTAGCTATGTATGGACGGGATAAGCGCTGAAAGCATCTAAGTGTGAAGCCCCCCTCGAGATGAAATTTCCCATTCAGTTAATGAAGTAAGACCCCTCAAAGATGATGAGGTAGATAGGTTAGGCGTGGAAGTGCTGTGAGGTATGGAGCGGACTAATACTAATCGGTCGAGGACTTGACCAAAATGGTAAGATCTAAGTTTTGTAGGTTGTAAATTGAATTCATGATGTATGGTTTTGAGAGCACAAAGTTCTCAGAAAAAGTGCGGTGGCGATAGCAAGAAGGCAACACCTGTTCCCATGCCGAACACAGTAGTTAAGCTTCTTAACGCCGAATGTAGTTGGTGGGAAACTACCTGCGAGACTAGGAAGTCGCCGCGC
>NZ_RHOY01000036.1 GCF_003946725.1 Agrilactobacillus yilanensis
AACGCCGTGAGCGTACTTTGCTTACAAGTTAGACGTAGCTAGGCGCAGAAATCAGTCTTTTGGAGCGCGTTTCAGAAAAAAACATTTAACATAGAACCCTATCGTCAAAAAAGCAATAGACTTAAATTCTCTTACAGAATTCAAAGCCTATTGCTTTTTAACTTAATTTTGTGAATGTACTGTATTCCGCGCTTGACGCCGTTCTTGGAGATTGCCTTCCAACACTTCTTTTTTAGCCTCTAACTGCGCCTTATTTTGAGCCCGACGTTGTGCAAGGGTCTCGTCAGCAGCAGCCCCTTCATTTTCAACAGTAGCCAAGTAACGTGTCTTCTCCATAGCACTGCGTTTTTCGGCACTGCGTTGTCCCAAGAAACTAATCGTTGAGCCAATCAAAATAACCAAGATGCCCGCCCAAGTATTCCAGACGATCGCTTCTTTCAAAATAGCCAAAGCCATTAATGGTGCTAAAGCAGGCTTAATGAAGAACACTAATGACGCCGTTGAGACATCTGAACGTTCCATTGCCATGAAATAAGTGGCAAAGCCCGCACCAGTCACCCCAATCCCGATATAAAGAATCATCAAAATAGTTTGACTAGAAATACCAGCAAAATAAGGAATGTTTACAAAACTTTGCGCTAATGGTGAATTGCCAAGTAAGCGGCCCATCATTGGTAAATGACTAATCCCCATCAATAAGCCCAATTCCAAGCTCCCCATCAAAAAAGTGAAACAAGTCATGGTAACCCCATCAAAGTGCTGAGCTTGGGATACTTTACGGGAAATAATACTATAAAAACCAAAAGTAACCGCTGAAGCGATCCCTAAAGCCATCGCAATAACATTACTTAAGTGGAATGGATTGATGATTACCAACAAACCAATTGTTGAAATAACAACAGAAATCAAACTTGTTCTTGATAATTTCTCGTGTAAAATGACGTACGAAAAAATCAACGCAAAAACCGGATTAGAGCTAAATAATACCGCCACAATAGACGCCTTACCATAAACAACAGCCAATTGATAAAGTGTCATACTGACAATCACACATAATAGCCCGGTTAATGCAAAACTGCCTAAAGCTTTAGCCGTAATTTTTAATTGCTTTGTATGTAATGCCCGGATAGCCAAAGGTAATAAAACAAGACCACCGATCAAAAAACGAATGAAATTTAACTGAATTGGATTAAACACGCTGCCGGCTAATTTAAGCGTGATTTCCATCGAACTGAACAAGAACGTAGACACCAACACGTACAGAAATGTTTTACGCAAGAAAAAGACCTCTTTTATTTTTTTATAACAAAAAACTAATGAATCATTTGAACTAAAACCATCAAAATTGGAATAACTGCCATACTAATGACCGTACTCTCCGTTACCATAATTGCGGCATAATCAGAATCTGCACCATACAGCTTTGAAACAACAGGTGCGTTGGTCATCACCGGCATTGCCGATTGCATGATGAACACTTGCTTCAATAAAATCGGTACTTTAGCAGGTAAAACTAACAGTGTCATCACAATTGGGGCCAATATGAAACGGCCCACTAAAATCCCCACAGCATCTTTATTAAACGTGATACTGCTCAAACCAACAATAGCGATCTGAATCCCAATGAAAAACATCGACAACGGAATCGTTAAAGCACCAATATAGTGAAAATCTGACATTATAAATGATGGAAAATGCCAATCTAATAGGACAAAGATCACCCCAATGATAAAACCTAATAATGGCGGTGAAAAAACTTTTTTAACAGCGGTTAAAATACTAAATTTGGCATCCTCTTGGTTCTTGCCATCCTTTTTAATCAAATAAACCCCTAGTGTCCAGAAGAAAAAAGTGTTTGCCATGTAATAAACTAAAACATAGGGCAAACTTGCATCCCCAAACAGCGCCCGATTCACTGGCAAGCCAATGAAAACAGTATTTGAGTTGAAGAACATGGATTTAAAAAGTCCAGCCCGATCCGGCGCAATACGGAAAACCCAAACCGCCGCAAAAGAAAAGGCAAACAGGATAATCATTGAAATCACCGGAAAACGTAAATTTGGTAATAACGTCTCCAGCTGCTTCTTAGAAAAATCTTGCATGATTGTATCAATCATATAACAAGGTAAAGCGACTTGTGTGACAATCCGGGCAATTGATTTACTATCCCGTTCACCAAGCCACCCCATGCGCGTTAGCACATAGCCTACCGTAATCATGACCAAGATAATCAAAACACCTGATAAACTTCCAAAAAAAACGTCCATAAAAATCCTCCAATTAAAAACTAATCAATTTCTAATTTTAACACTTTTTTCAGAAAATTCCAGTTGTTCCATCGATAAATTAGCCGATTGTTACAGATTAATCGCCAATTAACCGTTTTATTGGTTCCTATTAAAAAAGCAAAACTCAATGCCCATCTTACCACGAATCCTAGATAAAAGTTAGTATTGATTATTTTACCTATTAAAATGCATCTTAAAATAAGTTGTCTACCGTTTCAGTTTAGTGCTTTTTATTATAAAATAGAAACTATCAATATGGAGGAAAAAACATGCAACGTTTTTTTAGGGACAGTTGGATCGGCTTTTTACTAAGTTGGAGTCTAATCATTTTAGCCATTTTAGGCATTGTTTTAGGTTTGTTTACGTTTGTCTTGACCAATCAACAAATTTTTGGTGCTTCCATGCAGCCGAATTTTAACCCCGGTGATCGCGTTTTTGCGAATCGACTGAGCACGGTTAAACGCGGGGATGTGATCATCGTTAAAGCCCCCGATGAAAATGGACAGCAATGGTATATCAAACGCGTAATCGGTTTACCCGGTGATACGGTTAAAGCCGTTGACGATACCTTACTCGTCAATAATCGCCCCCTATCGGAAAACTATTTAGATGCGTACAAACAAAAACTGAAATCAGGAGATAACCTCACAAAAAATTTCACCTTAAAACAAGTAACCCAAGTTAACAAAGTACCTAAAGACCAATACTTCATTTTAGGCGACAACCGCCGCGTCTCTCGAGACAGCCGAAACTTCGGCTTCGTCACTGAAGATGACATCCGTGGCGTCGTATTTATGAAATATTGGCCCTTAAATGACATCCATTTTTATTAAAACAAGAGATAATATGAAATGACCCCCTAGATTGCCAATTCGGGGATTCAGGAAGATAATGTTTATAACCAAAACAAACAC
>NZ_RHOY01000037.1 GCF_003946725.1 Agrilactobacillus yilanensis
TGTTAATGGCGGCGGTAAAATGTAGGAAAATGGCAATTTGAAATTGTCGGTTTTCCTACATTTTTTGATATCATAAATCACATCGTAACCAAGGAGGAAAACGATGTGAGACAAGATATTCGAGAGGAAGTTAGAAAATTTATGATTGAAGATATTAAGCCCAATTTCGCTGCCATCGCTCAACAATACAATTGTGATTACCGTACTGTTAAACGTGCCTATGAGGAAGCTCAACAGCCACAAGTAGATCACCATCCTAAACCAGCTCGTCCCAGTAAGCTCGACCCTTTCAAAGAGAAGATCAGTGAGAAACTAGAGATTGGCTGTTCTGCGATGGCCATCTTCAAATTTATTGAAAAACATGGCTTTACCGGTAAGTATTCGATTGTTAGAGACTACTGTGCTAAGTACAAGCACCATCAGGTTCACAAGGCGACCATCCGAGTTGAACACACTGCTGGACTTTCAGCACAAGTTGACTGGAAGGAAGAGATGACCCTTTACAACAATGAGGGGAGGTCGTTTACGTTCAACATCTTTTTGTATGTCTTACCTTACTCCAAGCTTAAATACATCACATTAATTTTTGAGCGTAGCCAAGATACACTGTTCAACTGTATGGATGATGCATTCGATCACACCGGCGGTGTTCCGAGCGAGATTTGGTTCGACAATATGAAACAGGTCGTAGACCATGCGAAATCAGATATCGGACAACGTGTCGTTTTGAATGAGCGTTTCAAACAGTTCAGCAAGGACGCTGGCTATCAGCCCATTGTCTGCCGCGTTTTTCGTCCTCAGACTAAAGGTGTCGTTGAAGCTTTAGCACGCACCACGGAACGACTACGGGTTTACAATAATGAATTTAGTGACGAAGTCGACTTGATTAATATTGTGGATGAGTTGTGTTACGACTTGAATCACGAAGTCTCACAAGCTACTGAACAGATTCCTATCTACAAGTGGCAGGATGAAGAAAAGGAGTACCTACATCAACTGCCAGAACACTTACTCGACCCCTTTTTTGAAGAGGACATTACCCGTGTCGTCTCCAAGGAATCGATGGTGATCTTTCGCAAATGTAAGTACTCCGTAGATCCGCGCTACATCGGTCGCACTGTTGGCATAGAGCTTACCGATGATGAGCAACATATCCAAATCTATTATAACGGAGAGATGATTCGGGCGCACGTTATATCGACTCGTCAATTCAATTATAACGACGAAGACCGAGTTCAGATCCTAGGATCTGATTTACTCAAAGGTCGCAGTAAAGAGGACATTGAAGCCTATATCAGCGAACATTTGAGTGAGTATGATGAAGTGTGAGGTGTAGACGATGACAAGTAAATTTCAAGAACTGTTGACCAACCTAGAAGTGTTACACCTAGATAAGATGCATGCATACTTACCCGAGTACATCGACCAAATTAATGCACAACAGCTATCTTTCACCGATGCCATGCTTAGTCTAACTACAGCTGAACTAAACTGGCAGTCTGATCAAGAAATCGAACGAATCGTGCGACGAGCACGGTTTCCACAACAGAAGACCCTTAAAGCATTTGATTTTGATTTTCAGCCAAACATCAATAAACAAGAGGTGCTGGGTTTCCAAGACCTAGCGTTCATGGAAAAACGAGAAAATCTGGTCTTCATTGGCAGTCCAGGTGTAGGGAAGACCCACCTGGCCATCAGTATTGGCATCGAAGCATGTCGACAAGGGAAGCGGACCCTATTTATTAATTGTCATGAGTTATTGAGTAGACTACGTGCGGCTTATGAGAAAGGTGATCTTGATCGCAGTATCAATCGTTATGCGCGTTACGATCTGTTGGTCATCGACGAGATTGGTTACTTACCAATTGACCATGACGAGGCCAATCTCTTATTCCAACTGATTAACGCACGCTACGAGAAGAACTCCACTATCATTACCAGCAATACAGATTTATCCGGCTGGGTTGAAATTTTTCAAAACCCAACTGTCACTGGCGCTATCCTAGACCGAGTAGTCCACCACGTACATGTCGTGAAGATCACGGGTAAATCATACCGTTTGAAGGGTGCCGATTGACCGCCTAAAACCTACATTTTCTAACCGCCATAAACCTACATTTTTACATCGCCATTGACA
>NZ_RHOY01000038.1 GCF_003946725.1 Agrilactobacillus yilanensis
CATGTAATACGCATTATCATGTAATGCGCACTATCATGTAATACGCACTATCATGTAATGCGCACTTACACACAACATGAAGTTGTGTTGTGCTAAACCCATCAAAACCTGTATCAGATTTCGCTTTGCTCAAACAAAACTGACTTGCGTCAGTTTGGAACATTCAAAAATAAATAAGTTCAGTCGCTAGCTCCTTCGAACTTTTTTATTTTTGAACGTTAATTTTAAAGGCTCTTATTTGCGTTCTAAGCGATTTTAGCTAACAGTGAGCTATCTAACTGTCTGTCAACGGTAAATCGAATTAAAGGGTCTTACTGCTTTAGCAGTTAGTCCCTTTTTGAGGCTTTAAGGAGTTGACTGACTTTACTCAACCCAAGAGCCTTATGTCCTAGGAAACAAGCTATTGTTTCCTCGAGCCCAGCGGCGGCAAGCGTTGCGCTCCAGCTGGCTCAGCTGGTCGGTGTGGCTGAAAGCCACGGTTTTAAAAAAAGACAGTTCAGCGGTTTTTGCTGATCTGCCTTTTTGGGTTTTGAAAGCGACGTTTTTTGTCGCTTTCTTCTTATCTTGATACTATTAGCAACAACTAGTTTTTAGTGCTTTTGTTCCTATCCCTTGATATTACAGGGTTTTGGTGTATTATTGAGGTGTAAATTCTAATAAAATAAAGCAAATAAAAAACCCACGTGCAAATTCCTAGTTTGGTCGCTCGGAACACGTGAGTTGATTATCATTTACGATTTATAGCCTATTCTAGGGGGAAAACCCTATGATGTCAAGGCTATAAGCTTAGTTAAAATGATATTTCAGCTCCTTCACGTGGATAAAACGGGAGGAGCTTTTTATGTCTGAAGTATTTAAAGATGTTACAGAAAACGGGAAGGTAAGACCTTGGCGAGAACGCAAAATTGAAAATGTGCGCTATGCGGAATATTTGTCGATTTTAGAGTTTAAACGAGCACATGATATTAAAAACTGTGGGGAAACTTTACGTTTTCGGAAAATTGGTAACCATTTGAAGCTGTATCAAACTTGGTTTTGTCATAAACGGTTATGTCCGTTGTGCAATTGGAGAAAGAGCATGAAAAATTCGAGCCAATTAAAACAAATTATTGCGGAAGCAGTTGCAAGAGAGCCTAAAGGACGGTTTTTGTTTTTAACTTTAACCGTTAAAAACGCTCATTCAGCAGAGGAGTTAAAAGTGTCTTTAAGAGCTTTGACTAAAGCCTTTAATAAGCTAACTCGCTATAAAAAAGTGACTAAAAATTTATTGGGTTATTTACGCTCAACGGAAATTACCGTTAATGAACAAGATGGGTCATATAATCAGCATTTACATGTTTTATTGTTTGTAAAATCTAGTTATTTTACCGGGGATAGCGTGAATTATGTTACGCAAGTAGAATGGACCGATCTTTGGCAAAGAGCTTTAAAAGTTGATTATGAGCCTGTGGTGCATGTGCAGGCTGTTAAAGCTAACAAACGCAAAGGAACTGACTCTTTGCAAGCTAGTGCCGAAGAAACGGCGAAATACGAGGTAAAATCAGCTGATTATATGACGGCTGATGATGAGCGTAATTTGGTGGTGATTAAAAATTTGGAGTATGCCTTAGCTGGAACACGACAAATCAGCTATGGTGGATTATTAAAGCAAATTAAGCAAGATTTGAAACTTGAAGATGTTGAAAATGGTGATTTAGTTCATGTTGGCGATGAAGATTACACCAAAGAGCAAATGGAAGCTGCGGAAGAAGTTGTCGCAAAATGGGATTTTAATAGACAAAATTATTTTATTTGGTAAAGAGAATGTCAGGATATGATCAACGGTAAATCCGTTGGCATATCCCTTTTTTGTTGTCAGCTTGCTGACTTCTGATACAGGTTTTAGCATTACTCCAATTTATTTGGAGTGTAAGTGCGCATTATCATGTACATTATCATGTAATGCGCATTATCATGTAATGCGCATTATCATGTAATGCGCACTATCATGTAATACGCATTATCATGTAATGCGCACTATCATGTAATACGCACTATCATGTAATGCGCACTTACACACAACA
>NZ_RHOY01000039.1 GCF_003946725.1 Agrilactobacillus yilanensis
TATCGAGTAGGAGGTAGCTAAGCTACCGACCTCTCACACCACCGTACGTACGGATCCGTATACGGCGGTTCAATAATTTAAGCATTCTGTATTTGCTGGAGTGTCTTGGACAAATTCATTAATCCAAGTCGCTCCAGCTTTTTGTTTGTAATGGTATATAGCAGGGTTTTACTGTGCGCTGTACGCCAGTAACCTTTACGTGTATTCGCAAAGATACGGGCCTGTTGTTTGTTCATACCAAATCTTACGAGTTGTTTAATTTTGGTCTTTGTCTTCTTCCAGCGTTTCCATATCAGTTGATGAATTCTGCTTCGCAACCATTTATCAAGTCGCTGAATAAAAGTCGACATTTTCCCTATTGAATAATATTGGAGCCAACCACGCATTTTCTGATTTATCTCTTTAGTTAATTGCGCCCAACTGATACTACGATTTCTCTTCGTAATGAGTTTGAGCGCCTGCTTGATTCTCTTTTTGGCCACATTATGCGGACTGGGATATGCCCCATTAGAATCAACACCTAAGGTGAATCCCAGAAATTTGAGTCTGAGTGGGGAACCCACTCGGCTCTTATCTTGGTTGACTGTGACCTTTAGGTCATGTTCTAGAAATTTTGTGATGTTTTCTAGAACTCGATAGCCTGCTCGTTTACTTTTGACATAGATATTACAGTCATCTGCATATCTTACAAAGGCATGTCCTCGTTGGGTGAGTAGATTATCCAATTCATTCAGGTATATATTGGCTAGAAGTGGAGAAAGGTTACCGCCTTGAGGCGTACCTTTTTCAGACGTTTCAAATAAGTTTCCATTCATGACACCACTCTTTAAATATTTTCGAATGAGTTTTAACAACCAAGGGTCACGAATTCGTTTACTAACAAATTTCATCAGTAAGTCGTGATTAACAGTGTCAAAATAGGCTTTTAAGTCCAAATCCACCACCACTTTGTATCCCTGATTGTAGAATTTCATCACTTGTTTGATAGCGTCATGTGCACTTCTGTTGGGTCTAAAACCAAAACTATTGTCTGAGAAAACATTTTCGAATATCGGGGTCATTACTTGTGCAATAGCCTGTTGAATTAATCTGTCTATTACTGTTGGGATACCTAGCTTACGCATAGTTCCGTTAGGTTTGGGTATTTCTACTCGTCTCACGGGCTTTGGTTTGTAAGTACCATTTCGTAATGATTCCAGCAATTCTTCTTTATGTTTCTCAAGGTACAACAACAGTTCATCGACAGTCATTTTGTCGATTCCTGCTGCACCTCTATTCTTCTTGACTCGCTTATAAGCTCGATTGAGATTGTCACGACTCAAGACTCGTTTTTCAAACGAAATGCCATCCTCAACTGTATTTTCACCAATGGTAGCGCTACGCGCCCCAATTTGCTCTTTGTCTTCCAGACTATTCATCCACTGGCGGTCACCTTTTTGTTGTGTTTTCTGCGATTGTCGCACTACCTTCACCGCCTATATCAGTGAGAATTATTATTGTTCGGTCCTTCGTTCCCATAGGGAACTACTATGACCTCGGCTGACTTCTGAAACACTCAGCCAGACATCACTATCTGGTTTGTTTCTGTGGAACATTCCGTTCCTCTTGTCAGAAACGTGTGAGTCAGACCTCCCCGGGTAAGAACGCTAACTTTCATACCATGTAGCTGTTGGCTATACTAAATATTTATTCGAGTAGTATTGGACTTTGGTTTGTTAGGCAACTTTATCCTAAATATCCAGCCTCATAGCCACTTCTTGTTCATCAGCTCAGTATTTTGCTTTAGGCTTCCTTCAGATTCCACCTCACGGTGGACACCCTTGCCATCGGCTAGTGATTCCGACTACTACGGCTCACAGTGGACTTTCACCACCAAGTTAGCACCCATGCCGAGCGCACCTAAAAAA
>NZ_RHOY01000004.1 GCF_003946725.1 Agrilactobacillus yilanensis
GATTTTAGTTTCTGGAGTTTGTTAGTGCTAACGATAATTGTGATTTTTTACTTGACAGGGGTCATTACATAACAGCGCGATAAGCTACGGTTTGACAATGCACATAACCTAGGCTTACGACATAAGCCCGAACTTGGCTTGTGAGTAAGACGTAGTTATGTAAATTGTCAGTAGCTTAGAGCGCATTTCAAAACTAGAACAAGAAAGCCTCAAGCACTAACCTAGACTCACAACACAAGCAACTTTAACAGGCTAACCCTAATTATAACTAGATAAAAAAATAAGGCATTGGGCTCAAAATTTAACTTTTGACCTAATGTCTTATTTTATCTAATTTTTTATCTGACGTCATGGGACAAAAGCCCCGTTTAACCTAAGCCCTGATCTGGCCATCTCCGTTTACGATATATTTCGTAGACGTTAGTGCCGGTAAGCCCATAGGCCCTCTAGCATGTAATTTTTGAGTAGAAATACCAATTTCAGCCCCAAAACCAAATTCAAAACCATCGGTAAACCGTGTGGAAGCATTCACATAGACAACTGCCGCATCAATCTGTTTGGTAAACTGCTGACTATATTGATAATTATTGGTAATAATTGCCTCAGAATGTTTTGTATTATAACGATTAATATGCGTAATTGCCGCATCAATATCTGAAACGACTTTAATCGCCAAAATCAAATCGTTATACTCCGTACCCCAATCCGCCTCAGTCGCCAGTTCAATATCTGGTAAAATTTCACAAGCTTGCGCATCGCCTTTTAAAGTTACATTATAAGGTGCCAGTGCTTGTGCTAATTGAGGTAGTAACGTTGGCGCAATCGCTTGATTTACAACCAGTTTTTCCATTGCATTACAAACAGAAGGCCGCTGTGTTTTAGCATTGATGATAATGGCAATGGCTTCTGGGATCGCCGCGTCTTCAGCCACATAAATATGGCAGTTCCCCGCACCCGTTTCGATTACCGGTACCGTCGCCGTTTTTAAAACCATCTTAATAAAATTAGCACTGCCTCTAGGAATCAGCACATCTAAGTACGCCGTCAACTGCATCAGCGCATTTGCCGTTTCATGGGACGTGTCATGCAGTAATTGCACACTGTCTTTTGGCAGGCCGACTTGAACTAATGCCTGGCGTAATGTATCAGACAATGCAATATTTGTTTCAATGGCCTCTTTACCACCCCGAAGCACCACTGCATTGCCCGCTTTTAACGTTAATGCTGCCGCATCAACCGTCACATTAGGTCGAGCTTCATAGATCATACCGATCACGCCAAGGGGCACGCGAACTTGTTTCACATCCAAATTATTTGGTGTCCGCCAGCCAGCAACCACTTCACCAATTGGATCGGGCAAAGTCGCCACTTGTCGTAACCCATCCGCCATTGCGGTAATCCGTGCTTCTGTTAATAACAAGCGATCTAACATGACCTGCCGGACTTGGTTCTCTGCTGCTTTAGCCATGTCGTTAGCATTCGCCTGCAAAATTGCATCTTGGTGCGTTAATAAAGCATCCGCCATTGCTAATAAAGCTTGATTTTTAATGGCCGTATCCGCCTGACCTAAAACATACGCCGCTGCTGTGGCCTGTTGTCCAATTGTTTCTAATGATGTGTCCATTCGCGTTACTCCTTTACATGAACTGTCTTTTTAGGGGTAAACAACGTCCCCACTTCCTGACCATCCAAAATATCAAAAATCACTTCTGGATTACGGCCATTTGCCAGTACCATTGGCTTACCGTGGGCCAAAACCCGTTTGGCAGCACTAATTTTAGTCGCCATACCACCGGTCCCCAACTTACTGCCTTTGCCACCGACATAGCTCAAAATCTCATCATCAATTTCATTGATTTCTGGAATTAACGTGGCCGTTTCATCTTTATGAGGATTACCAGTATAAAAACCATCAATATCCGATAAAACAATCAATAGATCCGCATCAGCTACTTCAGTAACAATCGCTGAAAGCTCATCGTTATCACTAAAAGCCGTTTTATGATCCAACTCATCAATCGAAATCGAATCGTTTTCATTAACAATTGGAATAATTCGCCGCCGCAACATAGTATCAAAAGTATTAATCACATTTTGATGACTTTCTGGATAGAGCAGCACATCCCGAGTTAACAGCACTTGCGCCACAATTTGTTGGTAAATGGAAAATTCCTTAGTATAAATCCCAATTAAATTACTTTGGCCAATAGCGGAAATCGCCTGTTGTTCAGGAATCTCTGCCGGTCGATTGGCTAAGTTCAAAATCCCTAAGCCAACCCCCATCGCACCACTGGACACTAAGACAACTTCAATGCCCCGATTACACAAATCGGTTAACACAAAGGCTAACCGAGAGATTGTTCTTAGATTAACTTTATTATTAGGCAAGACAATCGTACTTGTCCCTACTTTGACAACAACTTTTTTTGGATTCAACTTACGCAAAAACGTCAACTCCGTCTGATTAAATTAAAATTATAAAAAACTAATATATACGGTGATTTTATCAAAGTATTGCCATAAAAACAATGGATGCCTAAAATTATTAGCCTAAAACCGGATTTTTAACCGTTTTGCCACTGGCACCTAAGAAAGCATCATCTAACGCTGTAAAAGCAATATTATGGACAGAATGTTCCGTGAAAAAGGCAATATGCGGTGTCAAAATGACATTTGGTAACGCTAATAATGTCTCTAATTCCGGATTATTTAACGGTTTATTTTGCCAATCATAATCAAAATAAGCCCCTTCACCTTCCCAAACATCCAATGCAGCACCTGCAATTTGCTGATTTTTAAGGGCTGCAATTAAATCTTGCGTTTTGGTAACTGCCCCTCTGGCCGCATTAATCAAATAAGCGGATGGTTTCATTTGTCCCAATGTATCGGCATTAATCATATAATGCGTTTCATCCGTCAATGGCACGTGCAAGGTCACAATATCACTGTATTTCAAAACATCTTCTAAAGAGACGTACTTCGCAACAGCAGCCACTTCATCATAGTGGATTGGATCATTGACCAATACTTTGGACCCTAAAGCGTGATAAATTTTAGCAACCGCACTGCCGATATGACCAGCCCCAATAATGCCCACCGTTAAGTCTGCAAATTCTGGTGAAATTTTGCCTAACCAAGTGAAATCTTGTTTTGCCACATCAGCATCAAATTTATCAAAATTTCGAAACAGCCGCATACTTTGACCTAATACATATTCTGCTACAGAGCGTGGTGAGTAAACCGGCACGTTGGTCACCGTTAAATGATTTGCCTTAGCTGCAGCCAGATCAACGAATTCGTAACCGACTGAACGCACCGCAATTTGTTTAATCCCAAAACTGGCCAGCTTTTCATAAACCTCTGGGCCGCCTAAAGGGACAACTTGCTGGACAGATAAAGCATCAAAACCTTTAACTTGTTCAATATTATCTGCAGTTAAAGGTTCATGGGTAATCGTCAAGTCTTGGGCATTCATTTCAGCCCATTTTTTTAATTCCACTGTTTCTTCTGTAAATGCATTCGTTGCCAATAATTTCAATGATCGTGCCTCCTAATTTGGTAATTCTAAAGTTTCAAAAGCCGCTACTGCCTGTTTTAATGCCGGCATATCCTGGGTTGCCGCAATTCGGATGAAGCCTTTGCCGGATGCGCCAAAAGCTTGTCCCGGAATAACTAAGACATTCTTTTCTTTCAATAAATAATCACTAAAGGCCACATCGTCCATCCCTGTTTGGCGAATATCTACAAATAAATAAATACTGCCGGCCGCTGGACTAACCTTTAAATATGGTACTTTAGCTAAAGCTTCAGATAAATAAGTTAATCGTTCTTCAAAACTTTTTTGTAGCGGTGGCATAAATTCTTCAATGTGATTCAAGGCATAGGTCCCAGCGTGCTGAGACACGGCTACTGGTGTATAGCAGACGCCTTCATTCAATAGACTCGCTGCCGTAATGATCGGTTCTGAAGCCAATAAGTAACCAATTCTAAAGCCGGTCATCGAAAAGGCTTTGGACAAGGAGCCTGTGACAATGGTTCGATCCTTGGCCAAACTTTCAATTGGAATAAATTCGTTATCCCCAAAAACATAAGGCCAATAAACTTCGTCCGCGAAAATATATAAATCATATTTTTCCGCAAATTGAACGATTTTAGTTAATGTTTCTCGGCTAAAGACCGCCCCACTTGGATTACAAGGTGAGTTCACAATGATTGCCTTTGTCTTTGTGCTGACGGCGGTCTCTAAATCGGCCACATCAGGCTGGAAGCCATTTTCTGGTTTCGTTTTGACAAAAACAGGTTTGCCGCCGAAAGCTTCAATTTCTACTTTATAAGATGAAAAATAGGGTTCTAACACTAAAACTTCATCACCGGGATCTAAAATTGCCCCCATTGCAATAAATAGTGCATGAGATGCCCCCGCGGTTGCACGGACATTACTTAAATCATAATCTAAATTAAAATATTTTTTATGAAACTCTAAAACGGCTTGTAAATAAGCCGGATCACCTGCGGAAGCGGTATAATGCGTGGCCCCATTTTTCATCGCCTCGTAGGCATCATCTAAAATCGGTTTAGCCGTTGTGGGATCTGGATCGCCAATGGATAGGTCAATAATACCTTCCATTAAAGCGGCGGTTTTGCCAATTTCAGCTAAAATATTTTTCTCTGGATCTTGAAATAATTTTGCGATGGGTTTTACCAAAATAATCGCGCTCCTATTAATAAATTATAATACTTGGTTCTTTGGCCGGCCTAATTTCATCCGTTTTTCGAAATGAGATAAACCTGCGGATAATAACAATGTTAACGCAAAATAGATAAATGAGGTAATAACTAATGGACTAAATGGTTTGAAACTAGCCCCTTGAATAACACTGGTTTCAAACATTAATTCGCCAACCCCAATGACACTGACAATTGCGGACTCTTTTAATAACGAAATAAATTCATTCCCTAAAGCTGGTAAAATTGTCCGGACTGCTTGAGGTAAAATGACAAAACGCATGCTGTCACTTTGAGAAATCCCTAATGACCGCGCTGCTTCAGTTTGTCCCACCGGTACGGCTTCAATCCCCGAACGAATAATCTCTGAAACATAAGCGCCGGAATTTAGAGCTAAAGCAATCGCTGCGGACGTAAAGGCGGATAAATCCAAGCCCATAATTTGTGTCCCAAAATAAATCATAAATACTTGAACTAGTAATGGGGTACCCCGGAAATATTCAATATAAATTACAGCAATCCAGTGCACAATAAAATTTTTGGCCCGTTTCATCAAGGCTAATAAAGTTCCTAAGATTGTCCCAAATAAAACCCCTAAAATCGTCAAGGCAATGGTAATACCTGTCCCTTTTAAGAAATAGCTGCCATATTGTTGAATAAAGCTTTCATTGCTAAACATTTGTTTTTGCGCTTTTTTAATGTAGCCATTTAATAAATTATCTTTTTTAATCCGTTTAATCGTTTTGTTCACTTGTGCGGTTAAAGTCGGTGAATCTTTTGGTAAAGCGATCGCTGTGTTCTTTGTAGAGTTCGCGAATTTGACACTTTTATCAATGGCCAAAGCTTTATCCTGGGCCACATAGGCATCTGCAACTGGTTTTTCAATGACAATTGCATCAATTTTACTTTGCTGCAAATTCAAAACTAAATCTGTCATTTTTTCCAAACTAGTCACTTTTGAACCCGGTAACTCTTCTTCAGCCAATTGTTCTTGAGTTGTTTGTTTCTGTGCCCCGACTTTAACGCCGTCGAAATCAGTGGTGTTTTTATATTTGCTCAAATCACTTTTACGAACCATAACTGAGTTTTGAACCACTAAGTAAGTATCTGAAAAAGTAACTTCTTTAGCCCGCTCCGGTGTTTCAGACATCCCTGAAATAATCATATCGATCTTCCCAGTTTTTAATGCCCCTAATAACGCATCAAAACTCATTTCTTTGATAACCAAATGCACCCCTAAATCTTTTGCAATTTGTTGGGCAATACTGATATCAAAGCCCACGATCTCATCTTGACCTTTGACCGTCTTATGAAATTCGTAAGGGGGATAATCGGCAGATAACCCCACTACCATCGTCCTCCGTTTTTTGATCTTCTTTAGATAGGGATCTGTTTTGGTACTGGTTTCTGTTGCGGCCTGTACCGTATTTTGTGTCGTTAAATTCATCAAAGGTAAAAAAGCACCTAGTACCAAGCCAAATGCGACAAATACTTTTAGCACCCATTGCCATTTATTTTTTTTCATCTCAACCATCCTCATAACTTCTTAATTTTTTCAATTATACATCATAATTAATAAATATGCACGTTATTTAGAATTTTTTGTGTAATATTTCAAAATTATTCATGAGGTTATACATCCTTTTTTATTTAAAAGATGCGGCAGAGGCCGCTAATCAATAGACTATACAGAATTGAAATCACTAAAATAACGCTTAATATCAGCATTGAAACAAGGTCTAATTTTGTTAGAAATAAGGTGAGATTTAACTTCAAAGCAAATGTTAATAGACTGATAATAATGCATAAAATTAGCATATAAGGTAACCCGGTGACTGAATTTTTGATATCGGCCATACTTAATCCAAAACCAATTGTCGTCAAAATCAGCAGTAGTAAAAAGAAAAACGTTGTGCCTTGCCAATGGATTTGTAAAATTGCCTGCCAAAGTTGGTGCATCAAAAGCAGCGGTTCTGGGCGACTTACAAAGTTTTCTAATATTGTCGCAAAACCGTCATAGCTTGCGGGGACTAATAGTCGAAATGCGAATACTAAAAAGGCACTGCAGCCAATCAAAGGCCCAATGCCGATAAAAAAATTGCCCATCATTTGATAAATTGAGCGTTTATTAAATGAATGATCTACGTGGCCCAAAGTCACATCTTGTCCTGTAGGCCGGTATTCCATCAATTTCATATCCACAATGCGATGATGGAAAAGCAGTGCAAAAAAAGCATGACTGATTTCATGAATCCAAATACCTAAAAAGCCAAAATACAATTGTGCTTTAACACCAAATGTTTGACTGATCCGCTGCTTAGTATGATCCAATAACCATTTTAAAACAAAAGTATAACTATAAATAATAACGAATAATAACAGCCAAGGTAACACATACGTTTTAAAAATTATCAAAATGAAACCCTCTTTTAAAATAGCTCCGGATCAAGTGGTTGTTGTTTTGCTAAATCATTGTAAAAAGCTGCTAAAGTTCCATGATAATAAGGCAAGACCCAAAATAGTGGAATGCCAAAGCAAAGGATACTTAAAGCAAACCAGCCGACGAAGCTTAAATCCAATAAGAACAGTCGCCCTTTATGCCCTTTCATCATTACCTTACTCATCGTAATCATTTTTAAAAAGCCCACTTGCTGGCCTTGGTGATCTTTATAGATAAAAAAGACCATCCGGTAGGCGTAAGACATAATTAGTCCAGGAATAATGAATAATAGCCGCCATAAGAAAGTAAATAAAATGACTAATAATGTCAAGACGATTATGGTCCCAATATTTTTTGACCTAAAGCCTTGAAATGCGGATTTAAAGGGATGGCTGACTTCTGTTTCCGGATCCCGCAGCCAATCTAAAAATGTAAACTCTATCCCCGCATATAATAAGATAGAAATTAAAGTAGACAGTAGTCCTGAAGCTACCCCGCCACCACCAGAATGATTGCTAGTTGCAGCGCCATTGCTGAATTCCTGCCAAATCGAGCTGTGATTTTGATATAGCATAATGCCAATAAGCGTAAATACAATGCCAGCTATAATTGCACCGATAACGGCCCAAATAGCCGGTAAAAAAGTTACTTTAATTGCCGTGAGCCAGTTACCCTTGAATAGAGCCTTTGTTTCTCTCTTTAAAGAACCAATTGATGTTTTTGCCATACAATCTCCCCTTTAAATTCTTCTAACAAAAGTGTATCATATTTGACAAATAGTACCTAGAATATTTGATCTTTTTTCTGTAAATTACTACTATCTATATGCTTTTTGGTGGAAAAAATTGTTATTTGAAAAGCAGATTATAACAATTTAACATGATACCTTAGGCGTAAAATATTTAAGTTTTGTTTAATTTATACTTGATTTATTTGAAATAATATAAGATAATTACAGTAACTAAGGTTGGGTTTTCTATATTTACGACTTACGGATGAGGGGGGAAATTCATGAGCTTAGCGTACGAAAGAGATTCTGAAACAATTTTGGAAGACTTGTGGCAGCTCTACGATGTTGATAATAGTGACGATCGTTCTTTTAATCGGATCATGATTTATCCGAAACATTTGTTATGGAAAGAAGCTCAAGTTCAAGATAAAATTGAATCTTCCCACAATGCCATTATTAATCGCCCTGTTGTTGTTGCTTCCTTTAATAACTACGAGGATCCGATGGTTCTTCATGTTTTAAAGAGCCCAACAAACTACGACGCAGAAAAAGCCATTGCAGATCAATTAGCTGCTTTGATTAATGAATTGATCGCATCATATGCTATTGAATCTAACAAATTAGGATCGGAAGAAACAGAACATTCACAATCAAATTAAATCTTTAAATGAATAAAGGCCGAATCAGAAGTCAACTTTTGATTCGGCCTTTTATATGCTTAATTTTAGGGTTCATAGCTTTCCCACTCTAGTTCACGCTCTGATCTAAACGCGTTCACTAACACTGATTTCTACATATAACTACGCCTTGTTGCCAGTCGCAAGCGACTGCCTGCCAAGTCTAGGTTATATTGCGAAATCACCCGTGTTGGTTCACGCTCTTGGATTATTTCTTATTTTATTCACTCTTCGATTGGCGAAGATGGCTTGGATGACGGTGGTGGCAATGATTAAGATGATGCCGGCTAGTTCTGGTAATCCAAAGGCAACATTAAAGAATAAAACAGTCAATAAGGTTGAGGTCATTGGTTCAAAGGCACCTAATAGACTCGTCATCGTTGGGGCAATGAACCGCAAACTCTGCAGTACAAACAGGTAGGCAAATAAAGTCCCAAACACAATAACAAAACTTACAATAAGCAGGCCTCTTAAGTCCATTTGCGTGGCAGGATGCTGTACTGCTAAAGGTAACGTAGCTGCGCCACCCAATAACATTGACCAGCCGACGATGGACACGGAACCATATTGCCGCAATAACGGGCGCGGATATAATGTATAGATCGCTGTACTGACTGCGGCTAATAAACCCCAGATTAAACCTGCCGGTGCAATATTTAATTCATTAAAATGGCCACCGGTAACTAATAAGCTTGTCCCTACTAAGGCTAATACCACGGACATCATATTCACCCTGGTAGGCATTTGTCGCTGCCGCAAGGCTAAATAAATAACAATAACAACTGGGCTTAAAAATTGTAGAATCGTTGCTGTCGCAGCATTGCTATAATGAATCGCCATAAAATAAGTTAATTGAGCCGGTAGCATCCCGATCAAACTAAAAATAATTAACCGGATGACTTGCCTAGGTTCCCGCCAAACGTCAAATAACTGTCGCCCGCTAACAATCAGGCCAAAAATCAATAATAAAATGCCCGCCCCTAACATTCGCAAGCAGACTAACCAATAAGGTGAAACATTATAATTAGCAAATAAATATTGGGCCGCGATTCCTGAAAAGCCCCATAATAAAGGCCCGGCAATTGCTAAAGTCATGCCCTTAATCTTATTATCATTTTGTATTTCTAAACGTGTCATGATTCTTGCTCCCTTATTATCTTAAAATTACTATAAAATCTATTTTACAGAAAAACCAATCAGTTACAACTTTGAGTTGTCTTAATGCGCCGTGAAGTTCGAAAAAATAATAAACGCCTACCTTCAGATTTTACAATCTAAAACGTAGACGTCATCTTAATACTTATCCATTTTTCGAGCCATTCTTTAGTCATCAAGGCACCTCATTTCTTAACAACTAAAGTGTAATCCTAAAAATTATTTTTGTAAACAAATATATTTTTTGATTTTAAGCCCTTGACTTTTTTATGTGTAACATTTAAACTCTTCATTAAGATATAGTTAATAAATGCTGTGAAAAAGAAAAGTAGTTGTAGTTTTAATTTTAGCGAGCTTCGGTTTGGTGTAAGGAAGCAATTAAAATTCCAGCGAAAATCACTTTTGAGCTAGGTACCGAATTACAGTAACGTACCTTGGGGACACCCATTACCGTGTTAGCGCCTCGCTAATTAGTTAGCCGTGCGTGAATTGAGACAGTATCTTTGTGTACTGTATATTAAGGTGGTACCGTGCAAACCAGCGCCCTTAAAATAATTGAATTCAATTATTTTAAGGGCTTTTTTTATTTTATAACACATTTTAAAGGAGATGATGGTCATGGAAGGTCCGATTCAGATTAAAAATTTAAGTGTTTTATCTCATATTCTATTAAACAAACAGGAGTGTTTTATTTATGAAAAATTTAGAAGAACGGCCCTTAAACAAACGTGACTATTTCCTTGTAGCATCTTTATTATTTGGTTTATTCTTTGGTGCTGGTAATTTAATCTTTCCATTACACTTAGGACAATTAGCCGGCAGTAATTGGGGCACCGCTGCTTTAGGCTTTTTGGTTACCGCAGTCGTTTTACCGCTATTATCTGTTTTAGCCATCAGTGTCACCCACTCCGAAGGGGTTTATGACATCGGCAAACCCCTTGGTCCTGCTTTTGCATTAGCTTTCATGATCTTAATCCACGCCACCATCGGCCCACTATTTGGGACACCAAGAACTGCCACGATTCCTTTTTCTGTTGGGGTTCAACCTTTATTGCCTAGCGGTTTTGAACATGCTGGCTTGTTAGTCTTTTCTGCTTTATTCTTTGGCGCAGCTTACTTATTCTCCTACAAAGAAAATCGTATCATGGACAGTGTTGGTAAAGCTTTAAATCCATTATTCTTAGTTTTATTATTTGTTGTTTTTGCGTTTGGCTTCTTATCACCAATGGGCAGTGCTAGTCAACAAGCCGTCACTAAAGCTTATCAAAACGCATCCTTCTTTAATGGTTTTCTTGAAGGCTACAATACTATGGACGCTTTAGCTGGGTTAGCCTTTGGGGTGACTGTTGTGACAGCCGTTAAAGGGTTAGGTGTCCGTAGTGCCAAACGGGTTTCCGTTGTCACCGCCAGAGCAGGTGTGTTGGCAACTGGGATGATCGGTTTAATCTACTTAGGCCTTATTCTTTTAGGCGCTTCATCATTAGCCAATTATAAAGTTTCTGCTGAAGGCGGCACGGTCTTTAATCAAATCGTTACGTATTACATGGGCGGCTTTGGGCATGCCATGTTAGCAACATTATTGACCGTAACTTGTTTAACAACTGCTATCGGTCTAGTCGCCGCCTTTGCCCAAGATTTCCATAAACATTTTCCAAAAATCAGTTATCGAGCTTGGTTAGCCTTCATGTGTTTGGCTTCCTTTTTAACTGCTAACTTTGGCCTAGAACAAATCTTAGCTTGGTCCACCCCAATGCTAATGTTCTTATACCCATTTGCAATGGTCTTAATCTTATTATCCCTTACCTCACCTTTATTCCACAAAGATGCTGCAGTTTACTTCTTTGTTGTCTTATTTACTGCTGTACCTGCTTTATTAGACATGATGGCTGCCTTTCCAGCCGTTGTCAGTCAAAGTGCTTTTGCCAAAACATTAGCCAGCTTCCAACAATATTTACCATTTGCTAGTATCGGCATGGACTGGGTTGTGCCAGCATTAGTCGGTTTAGTCATCGGTTTAGGCGTGCACTTCTTACGGCCAGTTGTTGCAAAGAACAACGTGCCAACAACTGCACATAATTATATGGATACAAAAGTAAAATAATATTTTTCTGAAAACTAATTGATTTTTAATATAATTGTATTATAATTAAAAATAATTAATAAATGAAAGAAGTCATTAATATGTTAGCAACCAACACTTTAGTCAAAGTCATTATTAGTCTCATCATTAGTTAGCGGATGTGATTTCTTTATGGATCAACATCCGCTGCTAGGTGGGTGTTGTTGGTTGTTAAAAGGCCAAGGATACCAAAATTCCTTGGCCTTTTTTAATTCTCTTTTTTCCGTGAAAGAAGATGAAAGATTAGAGTATTTCTAATAATTATGACGTTTAAATTAGTTTTAAATTAAAAATGGAGTTGATAAAATGCAAGATACCGAATTATCCGAACCACTTACCAAAACAGTCCCCGTTGAACCAGATTTAGCCAGAGATTCCGTCAAAACTGTCATCTTCGCATCAATGATTGGCACCGCCATTGAATTTTTTGACTTCTACGCTTATGGGACGGCAGCCGCTGCTTATTTCCCAAAAGTTTTCTTTCCAGAAGTCACCCCCGCTATTGCCACTTTACTGAGTTTGTTAACGTTCGGGGTTGCCTTTGTGGCCCGGCCTTTAGGTTCTTTTGTCTTCGGCCACTTTGGTGATAAGATCGGGCGCAAAAAAACATTAGTTGTTTCTTTATTGCTGATGGGGATCTCCACAGTCTTTATCGGGTTATTGCCAAGTTACGCTACTTTAGGTCTGGCAGCTGTCGTATTACTTTGCCTATGCCGGTTTGTCCAAGGTATTGGTTTAGGTGGTGAGTGGTCCGGGGCAGCTTTAGTCGCTACTGAAAATGCACCAGCTAATAAACGGGCTTTGTACGGTGCTTTTCCAGAATTAGGTGCCCCTTTAGGCTTCTTCTTAAGTAATGGTCTATTCTTCCTATTAGAATCTTTTTTAACTACCGATCAAATGATTCAATTTGGCTGGCGGGTGCCTTTCCTAGCTTCTTCTGTTCTCGTCATCGTTGGCTTTTGGGTTCGTGAACGTATGCAAGAAACGCCATTATTCCGCATGGCCCAAGAGAAAAATGACACAACTAAATCACCATTGGCTACCGTCTTTAAAACCAGCTGGCGGCAAATTCTACAAGGTACCTTTATTGTCTCTGTAACATATACTTTATTTTATACTTTGGCAACTTGGTCTTTAACCTATGCCACCGCAAATCTTGGATTTACAAATCGGGAATACTTATTCTTATTGATGGGCGCAATTATTGTTTTTGCCGTCTTAATCGTTGCCGCTTCTTACTTTGCGGATGTCATCGGCCGGCGTCATGTGTTGATGGGCTCTTCCATTGCTTTAATCGTCTTTTCATTCCTATTTCCTTATTTGTTGCAAGGTCAACGAAATTTCGCTGGCGCCATCACCTTTTTAGTCGTTGGCTTCATTCTAATGGGGATTGCCTTTGGTCCTGTAGGCGCTGTTTTACCAGAGCTCTTTTCTACTAAAGTCCGTTATTCCGGCGCTGGGATTTCTTATAATTTAGCTGCGATCATCGGTGCCGCCTTTGCGCCAACAATCGCCACTTGGTTGGCCAACAACTGGGGGATCCGCTCCGTTGGGATTTATTTAGGCATCATGGCTGTAGCTAGCTTAATTTCACTATTAACGATGAAAGAAACAAAATCCATCGACTTTACGAAGTAATAGTCTTTTAACTTGTTGATTTCGGTTCAGCAATTAAGCCCCCTAATACTTATGCGTTGAACCTTAATTATAAATATAAGCGGCTGAATCAAAAGTTTATCTCTTGATTCAGCCGCTTTTTTGTGGTTCTATGTTTCAAATTACTTAGCTTGCACCCTTAAAATTCTTCATATTTTGCTGGGTCTTGTTGGCTATACCGACCATCTACTTTTGTGAGTGCGTCAATTTTAGCGCGATCTGTATCGCTGAGTTCAAAATCAAAAATAGTTAAATTTTCTATTTGTCGCTTCAAATGTGTTGACTTAGGGATGGGCAAGACATTCATTTGCGTCTGCCAGCGCAAAATAATTTGGCCAGCGGTATGGTGATATTTTTCAGCTAATTGTTGAATTACAGGATCTTGCAAGACATTATTCCGGGTACCCCGACCTAAAGGACTCCAGGCTTCGGTCAAAATTTGATGATTTGTATCAAATTGACGTTGCGCTGCTTGATTAAAATAAGGGTGCAGTTCAATTTGGTTAATGACTGGTAAAATCCCAGTCTCTTTTTGTAATTTTTCTAAATGTTCTGGCAAAAAGTTGGAAACCCCTATAGAGCGCACTAACCCAAATCTTTGGGCATCAATTAACGCCTGCCAAGCTTCTACATATTGCCCCGTAATAGGATTAGGCCAATGGATCAAATAGAGATCATAATAATCTAACCCTGCTCGGTAAAGCGATTCTTCAATGGTTGCAATCGCTTCTTGATAATGGTGGTGCCGACCGGGTAATTTAGAAGTAATCGTGAGTTGCGCACGAGGGACCGCGGTGCGGCGAATGGCTTCACCCACCATCCCTTCATTTTCGTAATTCACTGCCGTGTCCAATAAGCGATAACCAGCATCAATCGCTGAAGTAATTGCGTTGACCCCAGTGGCACCCGTCAACTTGTAAGTCCCAAAACCAATTTTAGGAACGACTAAACCATCTGCTAAAGTATACGTTTCTGTCAATATATAACCCCCTATAATCATTATACTTACATTTTAATAGTATCTTATCAAGATTACCAATTTAATTTCAGCCTGAACGGTATTGCCTGCCCACCAAAAAAGGCTTGATCCAAATTGAGCTAAATCTCAACTGAATCAAACCTTAATATCACTTCTTTAAACCTGTGTTTGTGCCGCTAAAGCTGCCGGCAGCATGGCGATACTTCGATTTAAAATCCCCTTCATATAAGCAATAGAAATCCCATAATTCGTCATCGGTACACCTTGTGCTGCAGCGTAATTCATCCGATAAATCATTTCCCGACTCGTCAACATACAGCCACCACACTGCAAAATTAAAGCATAACTCGTCAAATCTTCTGGAAAATCAGAACCGCTGGCCAGTTCAATATCGACAGTGGCACCGGTGTATTTTTTCAGCAGCGCCGGTAATTTAACACTGCCAATATCGCCACATTGCCGATGATGGGTACAGCCTTCTGCAATTAACACCTTATCGCCTGTTTTTAAGGTGCCAATGGCATTCACGCCAGCAACGGCATTATTCAAAAGTCCTTTATAGCGGGCCATCAAAATTGAAAATGATGTTAAAGGAATCGTTTCCGGTACAATCTGGGCGACTGCGCCAAAAGCTTGAGAATCCGTGACGACGATTGCCGGCGGTTGTTTCAGACTGGCTAAAGTCGTGGCTAATTCTGGGACTTGCGTCACTAAACAAATGCCATGATGATCTAAAACATCCCGCAGCATCATTTGCTGGGGTAAGATCATCCGACCTTTAGGTGCTGATTCATCAATCGGCGTCACCAATAAGACAAGATCATTGGCTTGAATCAAATCACCAATCAATGGCTGTTTTACGCCCCCAGCCACCGACATATGGGCTAAACGTTCTTTGAAATCTTGAAGCCCAGCACCAGTCGTGGCACTCACATAAATCTGATGCCCCGATAATGCCGGTTTAGCCGTTAATAAATCACTTTTATTCAGTGCGACTAAATAGGCGACTTTCTTTTTTTCAAACAGTTCAATCAGCTGTAAATCATTGGGTTGTAAGCCGTCGGTTGCATCCACTACCAAAACCGCAATATCTGTTTTGGTCAAAGTCTGCTTTGTCTTTTGAACCCGCAATGTGCCTAAATCTCCAGTGTCATCAAACCCCGGCGTATCTGTAATCACCACTGGTCCTAGGGGCAATAACTCCATTGTTTTGTGCACCGGATCCGTCGTTGTCCCTTTTTGGGCTGAAACAACGGCAAGTTCTTGACCGGTAACTGCATTGACAAGACTTGATTTGCCCGCATTCCGCCGACCAAAAAAGCCAATATGTGTCCGTTCACTGACAGGTGTCCCACTTAGACTCATAATCCGACCACTTCCTTAATTAATTAATAAGCTGATGCGGCTGATGTTGGTTTAAAGATTGATTTTGCCTGTTTATTTGTCAGTTTAACATTAAAGACTTTCTTATAATAAGTTTTTGTTTCTTTAGTAATATTGATATCTTTAAATTCGCTTGGATAAGCGGTCTTTGCTAACCAAAGTAAGGTAATTGGCGTATCGACACCTGGTGTATAACTACGATACATCCCCAATGGCATCTTATAAACACGATGGTTCTTAACCGCATCCACCTTGCTCCAGTCATAATTACCAATACTATTATTATACAAATCTTTTGGTTGCGCTTGAGTAAAGTTTGTGATGAAAATAACCTGCGGATTCCAGTTATAAATCTGTTCCATATTTACTGGTACCCCTGATTTTTGCGTCAAGTCGCTGGCAACGTTTTTAGCACCAATAGCATCTGACCAGTATTGGCCAAAGAAATGTGGGCCAGAAGTAACAATTGAAGAATCTGTGTATTGGAATAAGAAGAAGACATTTTGAATATCGGCATTGTCCACTTTCTTAACCCGTTTTTGAACTTTATTATAAACTTTATTACTGTAATCTTTGACAATTTTAGCTCTGTCGTTAGCTGGGAACATCTTAGACAGCAAGCTGATCCAAGCGTTTAAAGTCTTAATGGCATCAAAATTATAACCTACAGCAGATACCCCAACAGCTGTGAAACCAGCGTTTTGTAATTTCTGTTTCATCGTTGCATCATTAGCACTATAAAAGACAACATCTGGTTTTAATTTTTTCAATTCTTCGGTATTAATATCTGACCCATTCGGATCATCAAAATCTGTCTTTGCCTTTAAGATCTCTGGATACATTTCAGACAGTAAGCCGTTTTTAGCAGCTTTCATACTAGCCACCGGCATACCCACAATTTTATCTGCGGAATCAAAGAATGTCGCTAAGACGGAAGGCAGTGGATAGATGCCCACAACGGCAATCCGTTTAATCTTTTTAGGAACCTTAACCTTGTCGCCGGCTTGGTCTTTAATGGTTTTTGTCTTAACCGTTGCCGTACTCTTTGTGCTGGCCGCATTAACCGTGTTTTGATTCGTGGTGACAGCCCCAAACATCATAATAGATGCAAAAAAGACCATAAGTATTTTTGATAATTTTTTCATAACCCAAAATTCCTCCTAAATGTTGTAAATCCCTTAACAAGTTCTGGTATTGCTTGACGATAAATCCGACCAGAGAAGGCTTCTTGCGGCAATGGTATAAACCGCGCTTTGGGTGGACAGATTGGTTGGTAAAGTGGATCTGCAATAATTGTTGTTGCTTGCTGCAAATACGGTTTTAATTCCGCTTCATCCCGGGCTTTGATACACCCTGCTGTCAGTAACTCAGGAAATGTATCCACCGGACAAAGCACCGTGGCTTTAAAATCTGTTGTCGCTGCCAATGCCTTGGCTAAAGAAAGTGCCGCAACGCTTTCCCCAATAATAACCGTATCTGAAGCGGGTACTGCTTGACAAAAAATTCGATTCTGATGATCTTGACTCGTTTGGATTAACATTGCTGCCAACTGCTGTGCCATTGCTGGACCATAAGGTAAGCCCACCACATAGGGGATCTCAAACTTTTGAGCCAGCACCTTAGCTGCCGCCAAACCGGTGGCTGAAACAACCAAGTTCACCTTAGCGCCAGCGGCTTGTTTGATATTGCTTAACGTCTCTCCCATAGCCCAGCTGGATTGAACCGTTAAACCTTGCGCCTGCAACACAGCTTTTAAAGCTTGATCTGCCCCATTGATCGAAAAATCCAATGGCGTCACCCCTAAAATATTCACCGTCACGGCTTGTGTTTTAGGGACTTGTGGCAAAACAAATTTCTTAGCTAGCCCTTCAAACGCCATCCCAGCGCCGGAAACGTAAGATGCCATCCCCGTAGCATTAAAGCCCATCGTTGGTATTTTTGTCAGCTGTTCAATTTCCCGGGCAATCGCTGGAAAATCTACGGCGGTCACCGTTGGAATTGGTGAGCCCACTAAGGCAATAAATGCCGGCTGGAACTTTTGCGCCGCAGCCACCGTATCTTCAATTAGCCGTTGGTCATCCCCTAAAACAGCTTCCATCTCAGTTAAACCAGAAACAAAAACCAAACTCTCTTGGGTATACCACCGGGGTTCATCAAACGCGCTATATGTGGCGTTGCATCCGGCAGCATCATGCATCACAATCAAACCGCCCAGCTCATACAGCGCCGAACAAACCCCGGACGTGTCCCCGGTATAACTGGGAATAATCTGTGCCGTTTGTTTCATAGCAAACACTCACACCCCCGCTGATTAATTTGATTCAAAAGTTCAGGTGCTTTTGGTTCCAAAAAGGCTGTCTGCAGTAACGCCATCAAATGCACGATTCCGTCAAAACCGTATAAGCCAGCACCTTCAATTAAGTTGACAAAATAGCGTGTTCCGGTGAAATAAGCAGCTTCCGTACCAATGGCTAAAGTCTTACCCGAACTTTCTTTTGGTAAAACCCGCATTTGAACTTGGCTGGTGGGATAAAGCTGTAAGTTCGGCGCTAGTTTTTGTAATGCTAGAAAATCTGCTTTTTCAGTGGGGATAAAACTATCTGCGAAAATCTTAGTCACATTAAACCCATGCTCGATTAACAATCGCGCTAAACTCAAGGGATACACACATGCCGAAAAACTGATGGCAATCGGTGTTGCCCCAATTACTTTTTTCGCGGCTTTTAAGGCAGCTTCACAAGCCGCAATTGCTGGCGCTGGATCTTCACGAGGTAAATCCAAAGCATCACTCAAGCGTTTTAAGTTTTCCGTAATAGTTTCATAGCAAAATGTTAACGGTAAAAATAAATGTGGTTGCTCTAGTTTGTCTGCTAATAACGTCCCCGCACTTTGAGCCATCGGCAATGTGGTAATGTTCAAACTGCTGGCCGCCAAAGTTTGATATTGGGCATATGTTTCACACCGAGGCACCTCTTTAACCGTATAGCCATGGTGTTGCAACAATTGATATAAATCATTGTGGGGATCCATGGGAAAACGATTGCCAATAATGTTCACTTGTCGCGCCACTTTTGGTCTAGGGGTTAACAAACTATACAACTGGCGTCGCATCATTTGTTCTGGATTTAGACCGCTTTTGCGCATGATCGGATTCATATAACAATCGGTAAATTGAATCTCCGGATAACGCTGCCGCAAAGTTTGGTAAACAACCTCTAAATCCGTGCCGACGAAATGATGAATACAATTTGTAAAAACTAAAACAGCCGGTGGTTTTTCTGCCAAATGATCAATAATCTCCCCGACACCATCAATGGTCAGCCGTTCCATGTCCCCTGAAATAACGTCTTGTTCCCGAACAGCCACCGTAGAAAAACGCTGAGATAACTTCATTTCAGCCGCCACCAGCACAACGCCCCGCAAACAATTTTGCGGACAAACAAAGATTAAGTGGGCTTCAGGCAGTAATAGCCCGGTCTGAACTAACGGCCAACCCCCACAAGATAACACAGAATAAGACAGCCCATCGGCGAACGGTTGGGGAAATTGAGCTGATTTTAGTGTTACTGCTGGGGATGTTGGCATTGCTGTATGCCCCAATGGTTTTAACATAATTTGGCCTCACAATCTATTGCAGTTAACCGACAGGGACAACTTTTTTAGCCACCGTTGTCTTAACATTGACATCCGGTAAAATATCAATTTGGTGTGTTAATGCCGTTATTTTTTCAATCGGTGCGTCCAAAGTAATATTAATAATTGAAACACCGCCTTGCACATAGGGTAAGCCCATTCGACCGACAATATAGTCCCGATAATTATGTAGCAAAGCGTTAATTTTCTCACTTAGCGCTGGATCCGATACAATAATCGAAATCGTCGCAATTTGTGTGATATGTGACGGTTTGGCCTTTTCGCAAACACCATTTTTTTCAGTAACCCGTAACGGCATCACACTTTGATAAATCTGACCGGGTGTCTCAATTTCACCAATAACCGCTTCCACCCCAAAGGCTTCTTCAATATTTGATTCTGTGACCACCTCGGTTGTATCCCCAAAAATTGAATCGCCGCCTTTTTGTAAAATCAACGATTGTGACGCTCGCATCAACGCATGATTGGGATAATGCGTGTTAAAAATACAACAGATACCTTCATTGGCTAACTTCGTCATCGTATCTAAAACAATCAGCTGATTTTTGAAATCAAGATTAGATTCCGGTTCATCCAAAATCAGTAATTGGGGTTGTGCCGCCATGGCCCGGGCAATCAAGACCATTTGTAATTCCCCACCACTGATCTCACTGCAGTTTTTATAAAGCAAGCGCTGAATACCAAGTTCTTCAACTAAGTCTGCGACTAACTGCCGTTCTTTTTCACCTGGTGTGGCAAACAGACCAATACGGCTTGTGCAACCTAAAAGAATCATATCTTCCACGGTCAATGACGCAAACGCCCCCCGAGCCTGGGGAACATATGAAACTTGCTGCCAAAGTTTTTTACTGCTCATTTTGGCAATTTCTTGACCATTTAGGGTACTGGTACCGCCATCCCACTTCAACAACCCCATAATACAGCGGAGTAATGTGGTTTTCCCGGCACCATTTGGCCCTAAAATCGCAATCAGCTGCCCTGAAGCTGCATGAAAATCCAACTGCTTAATAACCGGCGTGCCTGATACATAAGAAAAACTGCCATTTTCTACATCTAAGTTCATAGTTGCCAACCTCCAGTGCGCCGCATCAAATAAATAAAGAATGGGGCGCCAATGATTGCTGTCAAAATTGAGATCGGAAATTCAGCCGCCGACAAACTTCTAGCTGCTGTGTCCACAATAATCAAAAATGAGCCCCCAGCCAAAATAGAAGCTGGTAATAAAGCGGTGTGATTATTCCCAAATTTCATCCGGCACATATGGGGAATTAATAACCCCACCCAACCGACTTGACCACACATGGAGATCACGGAACCAGTGATTAACGTGGCACATAAAATCGTAACGATACGTAAAGCTTTAATATTAACCCCAGTGGTTCTGGCCTCTTCTTCACTTAATGGCAATAAATTTAAACGCCAACGTAGCAGCAATAAAATCAACATACCTAAAAGAATAGGTGGAGCCCCTAGAAATAATGAATTATAACTGGCGGAGTCTAAACTCCCCATCAGCCAATAAGTAATCGCTGGCAGCTGGCTTTCTGTATCCGCCGAAAACTTCACCAACGACACTAATGCCGTGAATAAAGATCCAATCATAATCCCCGCTAACACGATACTGTTCAAGTTTCGCTGTCGCTTCCCAGTACCGGCCAATGCGGTCAATGCTAACGCCAATAAACCAAAGAGCAATGAAGTCGCTTGGACGCCTAACATCTTAAAACCAAAAAGTAAGGATAATGCGGCCCCAAATGAAGCCCCCGAAGCCACACCTAATGTATCCGGTGTCGCCAATGGGTTAGAGAACAGACTCTGAAAAGCACAGCCCGCTGCTGAAAGACCAGCACCAGCAACTAAAGCTAAAATAATTCTCGGCAAACGCATACTCCAAAGTACCGTGGTAATTTGCGGTGAAACCGTCACAGCACCCGTAAATTTATCTGTAATCGCATGGATCACATCCATTGGTGCCATAGCATAACGCCCCACGCACAAAGAAAAAACGGCGGCTGCTAAAGGTAGTACGGCAAAAAGAATTTTCCAGCCAATCGCCACACTGGAACCGGATTTGAGCCGTTCCCGTTCTACCGGCGCTGTCATTAGTCACTCACAACATTAGAATAAGCTGTCTTAGCGCTGACACCATCTAACTTTCCAATCTTGCCTGAAAGTGCACTAATATCTTCTTGTGTCGCATCCATCGCCACACTGATGATATTTAAACTCCGTTGACGATAAGGAATCCCCATCCGACCAATAATATGATCCCGATACTCATGCAAAATCTCATTCAATTTTGGTACTGAGCCAGTGTTCTCCACAATGATGCCAATAACTGCAATTCTTGTTTCCATAAATAAAAACCTACCCTTCCTTTAATAAAAATAAAAATGATAACATCCGGAAGATGCTATCATTCAATACCCTAAATAAGCGTGTGTTGGATTGATGACGTCTTTCATCTCAAATGTTTTTCGATGTCAGTACAAGTGAAATATATCACACATAGCACATTTTTTCAATATTTTGCATTTATTTTTATTGATCTTTTTTGATGCTTAGCCCTTGACATGTACGCTTTTTTATTATCAACGGCCTGTTATTTTGATAATTTTAACCAAACTAAAATTCGTGAAAACTGAAATGGTTTATTTCAAATTTGCTCAAATTTGCAGCGTAAATAAACGCAAAGTTGCTTTATTTTTTAAGATATCGCTGTTTTTTAAAATGATGCTTGTCCTAACATCACCGCGCACTTTTAAAACGGCAACACTTTGCGTGCACCTTTCTTTAATATTTTCTTTAAAGTTATTGTCTTGTAAAGGTCTAGTACTAGTAAGTACTTTAGTGCTACCAGTTGCGTTACTGGTTGGGGTCCGAGTTGGCGCACTACTAGGTGTCTGGGTTACAGCACTTGCTGCCTGCTGAATAACCGAATCGGTGTGGTAAAGTGGTTTGATTTTGTATTGCGGTTGTTGCTGACCTTCTTGTTCAGGGCTATAAATTAATAGGCCCATCTCAACCAATTCCTGCCTTACTGCTTTTAATTTTGATTTAGATAGGCCGGTAAATGCGATCAGTGCGGTATCTTTTAAAATAAAGGTGTCTTCTAATTTACCTTCATCGTAGGCATAATCTAATAATTCACGATACAAACTATCTTGCGCCATTGAGAGCGTCAGCTGTTCTCTTTTTAATTTGCGATATACCCGTCGCTGTTTAAAGTAATCCATCGTATCCGCCGTTCCAGTTTATTTTTTAGATAAGTTCAGTTATCTCCTATTATTAATAACAATTTAACAGGGGTAAAACGGAAATGGATTTTAGTTTTTTAACCTGTTATGCGATAACTTTAGTTGGACTTTTGACAAGACATTCAACTGCGATAAGATTGGGCATGCTGGTAAAGCTGTCGTAGGTAGTATCATTGGCATACTACTCTACCAGTTGGATTACTTATAACAGCTATCGGTACCACTTTTGGTGGTCGATCCAAAAATGTTTCCACAGCGTCTTTAGCAGTACAAAAAATTTAAATTTAAGAACTCACAAAATTATTGTTAACACCGATAAAAAACGCTTAAACAGCTTTTTAAATTCTCAATTTTGTAGGAACTATCAAACTAGTCATGCCTGTGATCTCTGTAGACTACATAAACTCAGTAGAACCGGCTAGACAACATCCATCAGCTTCTACTATCGGTTTTAGATCAGCAAAACATAAAAAAATAAAAAGCCTCACTTTTCGCTAGCAGAATGAGATCTATCATTCCTTTATAAATTTACTTACTATGTCAATCTTATCTATTATTATTTTATTACTCCCTATCATCAATTTTCATGGTAAGCGTCCAAGTTCAGAATCGATAATACGGCTTAAAAAAGATACCCTCTAATATTTAGAGGGTATCTTTTATGATCATTTCAGACTATTAGGATGTGCCTTTATTTATAAATTGTTTAACCCTTAGTGACCTTTTGATAAGGGGGATACAGCAATTAACTACAGAATTTTTGTTTATTTATTCAATAAAGTACATCTCTAATTTTCAAAAGCGCTCTTAATATGTTTATATTAATTTTTTACAGGTGATACTTTAGAAACAATAACTTTGTTGAAGAATTTAACCATATTACCAATTGTAAATACTGCAATAATTGTTCCCCAACCAATACTTGGTCCTATTAATTTTCCTAAATTTCCGGTCACCAATCCTATAATCACTGCGATAACTACCATAAGCGCATCACCCCAGTATTTCAAAGTACCATAATCTCTTGGAATAACTGTTGTAAGTGCCATTAATATACCATCAGGCGGATTGACAATAATATTAGCGTGGACCATCATAGTTACACCCGCAGCAGTACAAAATAAAGCAAGTACTAATATGATTATTTTTAACCAAATATTATCTGGATCTAAATTGCCAAATATATGGATACCCCACATGTCGACAATTCTTCCAAATATAAAAGTAAATGGAAATTGTACTATTACCTGCCAACTAAACTTCCTATAGATAAATAATTCTAACACAACAAATATTGCATATATAATATTAACCCAAACGCCCAATGTCCATCCAGAAATTAAAGAACAAGATTGTGGTACCGAGACTAATGCACTAACACCCATATGACTTTTTGCAAAAAATGAAGTTCCCAATGCTAAAACAAACATACCTATAATCCATACAACAATTCTAGTTGACATTTTTTCTTTTGGCATATTTTCTGATTTTTCTTTAGTCATTAATATATCCTCCTGGTAGCACAGCTCACTAATTCACAATATATTCCTTAATTAAAGACGTCTGATATGAAAGCCACCGTCAGCATTAACTACCTGCCCCGTTGAAAAATCGAAAAGTCCACTAGCCATTGCAATAACACATTTTGCAACATCCTCTGGTTGTCCAAATCTTTTGGTAGGTGTCAAACCATTTTTGATAAGATCTTCATATTTTTCATGAACTTTTGAAGTCATATCTGTTTCTATAATTCCGGGTCTTATTTCAAAAACGGGAATGTTATATTCAGACAATCTATCAGCAAATAATTTAGTAGTCATCGAAATTGCCGCTTTAGAAATGCAATATTCCCCTCTATTAACTGAAGATGTATAAGCTGACATAGAAGAAATATTTATAATTCTTGGCTGAAAGTCTTCTAAATTTTTTTGTAGCATCTGAATCATTAATTTAGAACAGGATTGACACATAAAAAAGGTAGAGCGCGCATTTGTATCCATCACATAGTCGTAACTTTCTTCCGTAGTTTCCAGAATATCGAGCCTAACTTTGGGTGCTACACCTGCATCATTTACTAGTAAATCAATTCTTTCAAAACTATTAACTATTGTTTCAAAGAACTTTTCTCGATCTTTATTGCTCGATATATCACAAGGAATATAACAAAAATCTTGGTTTATTTTAAACATCTCCGCTTTAGCATCATCAGCCTCTTCAGAGCGGGCTACCATGACCACATAATAGCCTTTTTTCAATAATTCTTTTGAAATACCTAGTCCAATACCACGTCTTGCGCCCGTTACTACCGCAATCTTTTTCATCCTCAAACCAACTTTCTTTTGTAATTATTTTATACACTTTTATTTTCAATAAATTCTTTATAATACTCTTTAAATTCCTTTGGTCCTCGCACTACGCATCCCACAGGGTACCCAGCTCTAATTAAATCACCGCACTTCCCGCAAGTAATACAAACATGATTTAATTTCAAACCTCCTGTAAGCTTTAACTCATTAGGGAAATTAGGGTTTGTGAATGATTCTCGACCAAAGTTAATAAAATCCGCATACCCTTGTTCTAGTGCGCCAGCAGCTAAATTAGGTGAGAATTGTCTCAAATATGAAGGTGCAGAGGCCATAACCATTAAATCTGGAAAAGCCTGTTTTATAGTTTGAGTACCTTTGTATATACGAGAAATACCTACAAGCGGTGGCTCAGGAGCTTTATATTTACCATGATCAAACGGTCTAGAAACATGAGAATTAACGTATGGATTACCCATAACAATATTTAATAACTCTAATCCTAAATCTTCTTTCAAAATCTTTGTTAATTGTATTGCTTCATCCAGTACAATATTGTTATCTTCATCGCTACACCAACCATTTGGATAAGGAAAACCATCATAAATACCAAGTCGACAAGTTACGTGGAAATCTTGATCTTTATATTTGTTAGCTGCTTTAATTGAATCAATCAAAAGACGGGATCTATTTTCAAAACTTCCACCATACCTTCCTGCACGTCTATATGCAGACATAATTTCAGCGTATAGATATCCGTGGCAAGATTTTACGTCAATCGCATCAAATCCTGCTGTTTTAGCTAATCTTGCCGCTTCACCAAATTTATCTGGTAATTCCGATAAATAATCATCACTAACAATTCTTGAGTCATCTAATGCATTATTTTTTTCATAGATATCGTTATGATAGGCAATTAGAGGTTCTGGATAGCCGTTAGGGTTTGAATATCTACCGCTGTGATTGGCTTGCAAAATAATAACGGGTTCAAAGCCATTGATTCTTCCGGCCTTTTTTACACGTTCATTCATCATTTTAAACGCTGGCATAGTTTCTTCAGTAAGCATCAGTTGGTGTTTACTACTTCTGCCTTCAGGCACAACTGTTACTGCTTCATACCAAATAATACTGGCTCCACCCTTAGCATAATTAATATATCGTTGAATCGTGTGCTCACTTGGGCCACCATCTTCTTTAGAGTCATTTCCCTCCATTGGCGCAATTCCTAATCGATTGGGTAACATCTTACCATATAAACTAATTGGTTGAAAAATGGAGTCAATCTTGTCTGATAACGGAAAATATGCATTCAGTTCTTCTCTTTTTTCTTTTACAACTGATAATGTTTTGTAATGAAAAGGTTCTAAATTCATGTTATTTCCTCCTATTAGTGAGAACTGCCATTACGATAGTTATTATAAATTTCCTCGAACCACGATTTTGTGTGTGGCAAGGTATGTCTCTCTCTAAAGTCACTGTACACTTTTCCATCTTTAAAACTGGTAATCTGAATCAAATTATCTCTCTTACCATTATCTAATTTAGCCTTAATCCCATAGCGCTTTACTTGATCAAAATTCATCTGTTCTTCTTTAATCAGGTATGAGCCCCTACTTTTACCACCATCTTCTGCATAATCTATGAAGGCTTTTAAATACACCAATTCTGATATTAGTAAATCAAAAGAAATAAATGCTTGCTTTAAATCTGTAAATTTATCAATTCTATTTTCATGAGTAAATTTTTTTATGTCATTTTCTATTCTCAAATATGTTTTTTTCATTGACCTAATATCTCTAATATATGCACCGCACTCATCAAATCTTTTCTGAAAATTTTCCCGATACCTCTTAACATTCATCGACCCTTCGGATTTTAAGATTTCATCACAAAAATTCTCTAATTCATCCATATCAGATTTTATTTTAAATAGAAAATTTTCCTTTAAAATGGGTGCTACACAATAATGTGAATTAATATATTCGGCTGCTCTTAGAGAACCAACTTGATTTGCATTTAGCGCACTGCCGCCTGGCCGATACACACCAAAATTGCCACATACTTCTCCGACCGGAAAGAAATGTTTAATATTTGACTCCCACCAATTATTAGCCTCTAAACCACCGTTATTATGCTGAGCGCATATAGAAATATTTAAAGGCATTTTTTCTAAGTCTATGCCATGAGAAGCGTATAGTTCATACGCTGGATAGTTCATCGACTTGAGTCTCTCGATAGGAGTATCTTGTAAAGCATTTGAATTCTCTAAATATTCGAATGCAGTATTATTTAAAAAAGTAAACTGAAAACTATTATCTTTGATTGCATACCTAGAATTTTCTCTATAGTCTATGAAAACTTTTCTCTTCTTTAGAATTTCTTCAACATAAATGGCAATATCAATAATAGATGATCCATTTGTATCGATTTTTCTAGGATCAAATGGCCACTGATAACCCTTTAAAAATATGGCATTTAGCATATCTTTACCTGTGCTGAAATAATCCATCAAGAACTCTCTTTTATCATTCCCATCTTTATCCACTGAATAATACTTCGGGATGACTTGTTGATAACTTCCAGAAAGATTCCATCTAAATTCTGTTGAAGCAATGCCATATTGCCATTCTGTTAAATTTTTCCCATGTACACCAGCTAAAAATGCTGGGCCATGAGCTCCTGTTTGGGTCACTGGATAGACACTTCTTCTGTATAATCCGCTAGGACCACCCGTTGCATAAATAATATTCGTACAGTTGAATTGGACCCAGGTCACAACATTTTCTACCTGCTTAATACCAATTGCTCCAAAAATAGAATTTATTTCCTCATCAACCAGAATTTTTACAATACGTACATGATCCATAAACTTTATATTCTTGCGTCCAAAGACGGATGATTCTAATTTTTCAGTCATTAGTTTAGAAGTAAGCGGTCCACACGAAGTAGCACGTTGCGTTTCATCATGATCCGTGCGATATCCTACATATTGCCCATACTGATCTTTTGGAAAAGGAACACCTAAATTGACTAATTTCATAAAACTTTTTATAGAATTTGCAGCTTCAACTAAGGCTGTGTCCCCATCTACAGATCCACCACTAAATAACGTTTTTGCCATAGCATAAACTGAATCTGGTTCATCATCAGCAAGCGATAATTTATAATACGTTTGTTTATCAGAACCTGTATTACGTGATGTTCCCATCTTCTGACCTTCGGTGACAATTTGTATATCATGCTGTCCCAACGTATATAACCAATCTGCTGCATTATATGCCGCACTACCACTGCCTACAACCAATGTGTTACATTCACGATATTCTGTTTGAAATTTAATTTTGTTATCGATTTGAATCACCCTTTATATTTGCAAACGTTTGCATCATTCATATTTTATGCTATTTGAATAAACTCAATTTATATGCCGATGCAAACGTTTGCATACCCATCAATATAGGCCAAACTTAATTATTCTAATCTGCAAACGTTTGCATCAGGTACACATACTAAACACTTCCACGTACAATCAAGTTAACCTTATATTCTGGAATGCTCTGTCCTATCTTCTTTTTACCCTCAATCATATCAATTAAATGATTCGTAGCATCAACAGCTAATTCTTTTAATGGTTGTGCCATTGTTGTTAAATCAAAATTTTTAGATAAGTACGTATCATCAAAGCCGATAATTCCGACATTGTCAGGAATTCGTAAGCCACTTTGATTCAAATTGATAATCGCATCGAAGGCGAAGGGATCACTTTGAGAAAATATAGCTTCAGGTATAACCCCATCATGTAATTTCTCGCTGATTACATTGCCTGCTTGTTCTTTACCATTTCGAGCGCAATTCCAAACATGATCTTTTTTATACTTTACTCCAAAATCCTCTAAAGCTTTTTTATAGCCTAAAGTACGTTGTCGGTAAAGTTCTAACTCTTTTCTGCCAGTTAATGTATAAATATCTCTATAGCCTTTATCTAATAAGTATTTGGTAGCGGCATATCCTCCTTCGAAATTTTCAGATACAAAACTATCCTTTTTATCGCCAATATCACGCATTAAACAAACCAGTGGATAGTGTTCTTTTTTTAATTCCAGAATTGTTTTAGAAGCATTATCAGATAAACCTGTCGAAAAAATGAATCCATCAACCGCTTGTCCCTTTAATCTTTTAACATATTGCGCTTCAATGGACAGATCTTCATAAGTATTACAGAATATAACAAAATATCCGCGTTTTTCAGCCTCTTGTTCTACGCTTGTCGCTAGTGTCGGATAAATAAGGTTTTCCAAGTTCGGAATAACAAACCCTAGTGTTTTTGTTTGACCTTTCTTTAGGCCACTTGCTAAAAGATTAGTTGTATAACCTAATTTATCTATTGATTCGAGTATCTTCCTTCTTGTCTCTGAATCTACTGCATCCGGTCTACTTAATGTCCGAGAGACAGTACTAATAGAAACGCCAACATCGTTAGCAATATCCCTCATGGTTACCAATAGCGATCGCTCCTTAAAAACCTAAATATAGAAAACGTTTTCTTGTGGTTAAGAATAATTCACTTTTTTATTAATGTCAATACTAATTATTGATGATCCAAAATAATAAATCACTTAATTTATATCCGAAAAGATAGTATATACAAGTTCAAAATATAACTATTATAATTGTGGAGTGGGCTTTAACATATAAAATATAATAACATTAATTTTTAAAATTAAATAACACACATTATATTATAGAATGTCTTTTAAAGCTATATGTTCCATTTAAAATAACTATTTATGTTAAAATCAAGTCTTGCCAAATAGCAAAAAGTCAAGACTATATAAGTTTGAATTCTTATCTAATTATTATTTCAAATAACAATTACAACGATAAGTCAACTCACGTATTCTATTCAAAAGAGCAAATTATTAATATATAATTTCTTTTTTATTTAATCATTTTTTCGAGTCTTATTAAATTATCCATGTCTACTAAGACTCAAATAAATTTTCTTGAATAGAAACGGTATCGATAGGGCTTTTTTCTTATCTTGGTTTCGATCATCCCATTTTTTATTTGTTTTTTTCTTGCATTGCTTAACGCCATATCCTCAAAACTAATCGAGTGAAGACTTTTTGCATTTATTTTATCGATCCACGACTTTAAATGTATATTCAAGAAAAACAAAAAAGCCTTAAAACACTGACTTATCAGTATTTTAAGACTTTTTTATTTCGGGTAAAACTAATAATTGGAGATGAGGGGAGTTGAACCCCTGTCCATACGCATTGCCACGCAGGCCTCTACGATCATAGATAGATTACTTTAGAATTCGCCACAATAATGCGCCACCTATCAGGGCAAGCTTATCATGACTAGCATGCAAATCTCTTTTACTTACCTCACACGGCAATAAGCAACGTATCCCAATTAATTTGAGACCTCAAATCCGACCCTTGGGAGAAATCGGCGAGATCACGCAAAGCTACTTTTAGGCAGCTAAAGCGTAGTTGTTTTCATTTTTAGCAGTTATATTAACTGTAACGTTTTTACGTAGACGTAACCTACGAACCGCAACCCACGCTCACCTACGCATGTCGAATCCGTATCATCCCCGAATAAACCGAATATTAGTATAACATAAAATCCAAAAGAATACTACCAAATTGGTCGGTGAAGCACAAATGTATTAACTAATAAAGCAACTAGCGCAATTACCCCTATCACTAAAAAACTTCGGCCTAATGACTTTGCCCGCTTCAAGCTATCCTCATCACGATTTCGTGAACTGCCGGATAATAATGCCAACCAATGACCGCGAAGTAACTGAATGCCTGATACAATTAAAATAACGCAAATCAAAATAGATGTCCCCAAAACTGCATAAGAATCAGAACTCATTTTCAGCCACCTCCTTAATTTTGTATGTGCTTTATTATACTCGAAGTTGATGATGTAGTACAAAGTTTTTATAAACCAATGATTAAAAAGCCATGTATCGCTGGGTCAACCCAGTTTTACACGGCTTTTCTAAATACGGCTTATCAATAAATAATACGATGACATCCTGATGAAAGCTGAACACAATGATCTTTCAATAAAATTGCTTGATCATCCACTTGCACTGTTGTTTGCATTGTTTGGCAGTCCACGATAGCCGTTGTATTAACTGGTACCTGGATCATTAATTCTGTAGTCGTTTCTGTCCGTTGATACGTTAAACTAATCGGACCACGGGCACTAATCGTCTTCAATTTGAAGTGCTTAATTGCTTGGCCTACTCTTGGCCGTACCATGAAAGTTTCAAAACCAGCCTTAAGTGGTAAGATACCTGCAATGCCTTGAACAATCGTCAATCCCGGCGTTGCACCCCAAGGATGGGACAACGTTAAGTTTGGTTTATAATAATTACTCCAAGCTTCAGGCGCAATTGTCGCTTGCAGCTGATTAATAATGGCTGCAAATGTTTTTTGATCTTTACGACAATCATCATTTAATAATAATTTTGCCGCTGCTTCAGCATGCCCACTATTCAATAACCCTTTTAACATAAAATACATAAAGTAAATACTGCCAATAAACTGGCCATCATTCGCAACAAATGTACTAAGTTTATCAGCCATCACATCTGAATCATAAACATCATAACATAACGCATAAGCCGAAGCATGATGTGAGCAGTGCTTATTAACCGTTAAATCTGCATTCATTGAATCATAAAAACGGCCTTGGGTTGGATCATATAAATGTGTTAACATCGCACTTTTAATTTGCTGCGCTCGAGATTCGTAAAGTTCATAGTCTTTTTGATGTCCTGTTAGTTTAGCAATTCGTGCCATTATTTGATAAATACCCACGTAAATTGCATTAAATGGTGTATTGTATTTACCCTCTACATACCCATCTCGTTCTCTAATGGGCCAATCAATCAACCCATTATTGGTGACAAGACCAACTGCTGGATCAAAGTTATCTGCTTGTTTACCTGGTCGCCAAGATGCCGCTGTATTGTCTGTCTTCGTAGCACCACGGTTCAATTTTTCTTTTAAGCTATCATACCGTTGAATTAACACAGTTGGATCACCAGTATATAAATAATCGTACCAAAGTGCCTCAACATTAAATAACTTATAATCTTCAGGCCAAGTTGGGTTATCTAGTAAGTAATCCGCCGAATGTCTGGCCAAAGCATAATTATCTGATACAACATAACTACTATTGGCATTCACCAGTAGATCGCCTTCGTAAGCCCGACGCTCTCTAGCTTGCGAATCTACATATAGATCTTGATTAGTCATCTTAATGGTATATTTAGACAATGCGTATTCTTCATTCAATAATGCCTGATCTGACACAAAATAACTGAGTTGATCGTCAAAATCTTGATGCATTGCCCAACCTGAAATAGCGTCTATCGGCAGCTCATCCGAAAAGCCTTGCAATTCAACATAACGAAAATTTTTCATTTGCAGTGTTGTAAATAAATTACGCCCTGCCGTCAACTGCCAATTTTCAACATAATCTGGTCCGCAAGCCAGATGATGGCGTACATGCCCCTCATCTGTTAACTGTTCTCCACCATAAACATTAATCTTTTGAGCTTTTGAACTTATCAGGTCTACTGCTAAACCACCAATAATTTCTTTTCCTAAGTCTACAATATAAGTCATTGGCGCAATTTTAGTAATTTTTTTAGAAGGTTCGTTTGTCAAAAAACGTTTTGTAGGCTCAACTGGTGTTGCTAATAATAGTTCATTTTTCCCTAATGTTAACGTTGGCTGTATCACAGTCGCTTTTTCCCAATCATGATCTGAGAAATCTTTTGCTGCCCAATGCTGCGGGTAAAAATTCAGATCAATATTTTCTTGAGGCATTTGAAAATATTGACTGCCTATTGTTGCACCATAATCACCAAATGCACTGGAACCGTCAAGACTGCGCCATTGATCATTGGTAAAAATCAACGTTTCTTTTTGACCATTTTTTAAAAACGCCGTCATCGTTGCAAAGAAAGCGCGCTTGGCCATTGTGCCTGTAACTAAAGCTGCAATAACATTATCTTCAGCCTGCAACAAGGTGGTCACATCAAATGTTTCATAAAAATAAGCCTTTTTATCTTGATCATGATAATATTCATAGGGTCTCGGTGTGCCCACGCCTAGGCAATGATCATTAAGATAAATATCACCAGATTGAGCTAATGTTTTTTCATTACCTGTTATAAATACGTGTAAATAGCCGCTATCTAATTGGGCAATTGGCGCTATAAATTTTGGACTACGTATAAAAGCAAAATTACCTAGGCTAGGCCGCCCATTAACCGCAGTTGCCGTTTCTGCAGCCCAGATGCCACTGGCATTAAAAGTCGTTAAAGCCGTTAAAAAAGTACCTGCGTCTGCAAAATCACTAATAGTGCCGTAATTATCCTTAATCCGAACGGTCCAATAATAAACTTGTGCAGCCTCTAAATAAGGCTCAAGTTCTAGACAACGCACTGCTGTATTTTGTGAAGATACTTGCCAATCCGTTAATAACAAATCGTTTTTATTTAATAAATCGACTTTTGTTTTGGCAAATGCCAGTTGATATTGTGTTTGATAGGTATTGGCTAATGTGCTTTCATCCCACCAACTAAACTTAGGTTCAGAAGTAATATTTGTTGCCTTTTTCTGCAAATTAACCCTTAGATTTGTAGGTTTCTGTAAGCTCATTAAATGTCAGCTCCTCTTTAAATTGCAACCTTAGTCAAAGCTAAAGCAAAATCACCAATCGTTGCTGAGCCGTTATGTTTAATCAACGGCATTACAATATAGTTATCAATTGCTGGTGTTGAAACATAACCATTTAGTAATTTCACAAATTGCTGTTTAATTTTCTTTAGAAATTCACCATTCATCACACCGCCGCCTAAAACAATCTTTCCTGGGCGAAACATTAATGTTGTTTGAATTAGCGCCTGTGCAACGTAATAAGCCATAATATCCCATACAAAGTTTGTTTGCGGCACAGTCTCACCGCGCTTACCTAACCGGGCTTCAAATGTTGGTCCAGAAACTAAACCTTCCAGACAGTCCCCGTGATACGGACAAGTTCCCGCAAAAGCCATATCTTTAGGATGTCGTTTCACATTCACATGACCCATTTCTGGATGCCCTAGATCCCCAATGAATTGACCATTATTGATGATCCCTGCACCAACACCAGTCCCAATTGTATAATAAGCTAGCGAATTAATTTTTTCACCCGTCATTCGGGACATAATATATTCGCCATAAGTAGACCCATTAACATCGGTTGTAAGATAGATTGGTACTTCTAGACCCGCTTTTAAAATACCGTATAAGTCTGTATCCCGCCAATCAAGCTTAGGAGAAGTTGTAATATAGCCGTATTTAGCATGATCCTGCCGTAATTCTAATGGACCAAACGAGGCAATACCTAACGCTTCAATTTTAAAATTTTTAAAATAATCAATTACCTTTTTTAAGGTAATACTTGGTTTTTCTGTAATAAAATATTTAGAATCTACAATATTGTAATTATCATCACCTACAGCACAAACGAACTTTGTACCACCGGCTTCTATACTACCAACTAACATGTCTCGCCACCTTTTTTATTTAAACCGAAACTGAATTGTTTTTACTTCATAAGGTGCCAGTGTCAATGTAACAACGGGCGTGTCCTGCCAAACCGTTTCTTCAGTATCTTCTTCCATCAAGTTAACTTCTGCCCATTCTTTAAATTTGAATTTAGGGGTTAAGGTTACCTTTCTTTGTCCACCAGTATGATCATGAAGCCGCAAAATCATTGTTTCGTCATTTTCCCCCTGTTTGATAGCATCGACAGCAAGCACTTGCGTTTTTGGCATTTCGAATAAGACAGCTTCTTTTTCAGCTAATTCATTTTTGCTTACTGTAATGGGTTGATTTAGCGCCCAAGCATTTTGCTCCACAGCCCCCGTTACAAAATCGCCAGCATGCGGTAATAAACTATATGTGAATTCATGTGTGCCAATATCTGCCGTAGGATCTGGGCTAACGGCACCCTTTAGCAAAGTCAATGTCAGCTGCTGATCTTTAATCGCATAGCCATATTTTGAATCATTCAATAAAGCAACCCCATAATTGTGTTCGGATAAATCTGCCCACTGATGTCCAACTGTTTCAAATTTGGCCCAATCCCAGCTGGTATTCCAAGTTGTCGTCCGAGTCAAATTACCAAATTGAATTTGATAACGCGCTTCTGTTGCCCGAATATTGGCTTCAAATGCGGTTTTTAATAGCTTTTGCCGCTCTTGCCAAAGCACTTTCGTCTTAAAATCAATTCTTCTTGAGTCTCGATATAAAATCATAGATTGTTGAATTTTAGAATTTAAATAAGTGAATTCAAAATTGATTACAGCTTGCAAAGCCGTATTTTCAACAACTTTAATTTGAGTTGCATTCAAGATTTGCTTTTTTTGAATATAATAAGCATCAATGTTCCAAGCATCATAATCCCGAGGTTTATCTTCAAAAATTTCAAAAACATTACCTAATCCGTGTTCCGTTAAAACTTGACGTTGATTCTGTCGATCATAAATTTCAGTTAACTGACCTTGATCATTCCAAGTTATTTTGTAATTATTTGTAGTCACTGTGTTTTCTGAAATAGTAGCTACCGGTGCTTCCTGGGTAGCATTAACTAATTTTACAGGTGTGAACTTAATTTTTTTAGTGCCCAATCCCGGAATTTCAGGGACAAAAACTTGATAACCCGTTGCCTTTTTGACACTGGTTAATGCTTGACCTTTAACATCTGTAAAGTGGCCAACCCGTTGCTCGCTGATAAAGACGGTTTCAGATCGAGCCCATCCGGCACTATTCCACAAAGTGTACGTCGTTTCTGCTTCTGAAGCGGCTGTTTTTGAAGTCAGTGTTGCTTGAATTTTTTGAATAATTTCTAGCGCTTGGTCATATTCATGGTGCGCATCTTCATAGACTTCATGAATTGCTGAGCCCGGAATAATATCATGGAATTGATTTCTCAAAACAATCGTCCAAGCTTGATGCAACAAAGCTTTAGGAAAATTACCATTAAAGATTGTCTGAAATTCTAATTCTCTAAGTTTTAATTCCAATTTACGATTCATTTTTTTCATGTAAGCCTGACTAGTATAAGTCCCTCGATGAAATTCTAAGTAAAGTTCACCATCCCAAGTTGGTACATATCGGTCTGTTTTAGCAACGGTATCATGGAGTTTATCAAAGAAAGCATTGGCGGTTGCTGTTTTAACATGAGGCAGACCTGGAATTTGATCTAATTTGCGCCGACTTTCTAACATATCCCGAGAAACACCGCCGCCACCATCACCATAGCCATAAGCCAATAATAGGTTTTCATTAAATATTTTGTCACTATAAGCGTCATAAATACCTTTTACCGAACTGGGCGTCATCAGCCCATTATACGTGTAAAACCAAGAATCTGGGTTCTCTGCCATTTTACCTGGATCTGGTGTTGTGATGAAATGTGTCAAAATTTCAGTGCCATCAATACCTCGCCACATAAAGGTATCATGGGGCATACGATTATATTCATTCCAACTAATTTTAGTTGTCATAAAGGTTGTTAATCCTGACTTCTTGAGAATTTGTGGCAAAGCCCAAGAATAACCAAAAACGTCTGGCAACCACAGATAATGTGGTTTCTTATGGAACTCTTTTGCCATAAATTCGGTGCCATACAAAATTTGTCTAACTAAAGACTCCCCTGAAGGCATATTACAATCTGCTTCCAGCCACATGCCGCCGTCAACTTCCCAACGGCCTTCTTGAATACGTGCCTTAATTTGGGCATAGATTTCTGGATAGTCCGCCTTAATAAATTGATAGATTTGTGGTGTTGACTGTAAAAAAACATAATCTAGATATTGTTCCATTAATCTTAAGACCGTTGAAAATGACCGTGCTGCCTTTTCATGGGTATGCTTTAAACGCCATAGCCATGCTAGATCTATATGGGTGTGGCCAATAGCCGTGACACTAGCCTTAGTGCCTTTGACTGTATGTGTCAAATAATCCGTTAATAGCGCATCTGCTTTTTTGCAGGAAAGATAAAAGTCTTCTGAGCCCGGAACTTGCCAATCAATTAACTGAAAGCCCCGATCTAAGGTATTTAACATTTCAACTCGATCTGAGCTATCTTTTGCTAAAATAGCCACCGTATCGACCATATTTCTAGCTGTAAAATACAAATTATCAACAGACCGGTCTAAGTGCGCACTAGCCGCCATTTGAAATTTATTAATAATTTCTTGATTAGGATCTCCATGCCGACCGTATAACCCTGTCCAGAGTTTAATGGCTAATGTAATTTTTTGATGCTGCCATTTTTTATCTAAAATAACTTCTTTATGATTGGCATCAATGCCTTGATAAGGTACATCATTAATAAAAAGTAGCCCTTCAAAACCAGTCTGATGTAAATTACTAGGTAAGCCCAAATCAAATAACAAAATTGTATTATCTTGATCGGGCACTTCAAAATCAGCTGTTAACCAAATATACTGATCTAAGCCTCGCCACTCATAACCAGGTTCAACTGCTTGCCATGCCACAGCTTTAGGCGGATAGTTCACTTGTTTTGTATTATCAAAATACATCCGCCAATTAGGGATGGGGCGCTTATTTTGATAGCGATAAGGTTCTAATTCCTGAACACGTTTCTGAATCTTTTCCTGAGTAAAAAACATATCCATAATCTACACGACATCCTTCAAAAATTAGTCGACTACTTATTACCTTTAACCGTTTTTCCAGCAGGCCAAACATTAGCGTAGTCAATCCCTGTTAACGTCTTGACAACTGACTTCGTTTCTTCAGTGGCATCTGCTTTTGAACCACCAGCTTTAAGCCGATTAACTTCGTCTACCACGATACCATGGGTCTTTTTATTGACTTTGAAAGTTAATGCGAATAATAAGGCAATAATAATTAAACCACCTGCACCAAATACTAACGCATTTAAAATGGCATGTTGTGTCCCTAGAGGCTGTGTTTTAGCACCTTTGACAAAACCATTGGCATCTAAAAATACCCCTACAAGTACCGTTGCTAAAGCTGCCGTTGCATTTCTTAAGAAGGTCATTACTGAAGCAAAAACACCAGCTCTATTTTTACCAGCGACGATTTCATCAACGTCGGGAATAAATGGATAAACATTCCAAGGGGTGAACTCTAATGTAGACCGACCAATTTGATAAACAAATGAAACAACAAATAATAAGGCAACAATATGTTCAGGCATTGTTTTAGCAATCAAGTAATAAGCCACTAGCATCAACAACATTAAACTGTAACCGAACATATATAACCAACGTGGCCCAAATTTAATGATTAAAAAGCCACCTACTAAGGTCATAGCAACCCCAACAATTGATAGTGACAAGACATTAGCTGCTACAGTAGCGGTTACCCCGAGTACATAAACACAGAAATAAGTAAATACGGTGTTATAAACATCTTTCCCTGTAAATGAGAATAAATATATAGCTAAATGTTTTCTAAAACTCTTGATCTTAAAAGTAGAGAAATAAGCTTTGATATCTTCGGCAAAAACTTTGAAGAAGCTTTCTTTTTCATCAACATCATCTGTCGCAATTTCGCTTACTGGCCGTTCCCAAGTGTTAAATGCCGTAAAGAACATGGCAATCGCAAAAATAATGGCAAAGAGTAACCCATTAATAAAGAAAGGTACTGGACTGTTCTGGCCTAAAATTCTGAATAATTGCCCAGGAATAAATGTTGCTAAAAATGTCGCACTTGCTGAAAAGAACATCCGTGCTGTGGATAATTTTGTCCGTTTATTAAAGTCAGTCGTCATTTCAGTTGGTAATGTTTCAAAAGGAATCATTACTGCAGTGGAAATGGCATCAAAAGCGGCAAAGGTCAATAGATAATACCAGAAATTTAAGCCGCTGACCCACATCAATGCAAAACACAATAGTAGCGGTGATCCAATGAATAAGAAGAAATGCCGTCTACCAAATTTTTTACCTAAACGATGTTTATAGAAATTATCGGTAAAGCCACCCATAAGTAGACCAACTATGGCCGTTACAATTTTCCCAACACCAACAATAATAGCCCCATCTGTCGCCGTTAAATTACAGTAGGAAGTATAGAAAAACAACATCCATGCGCCGATGATTGTTTGACCCCCACCACCAATAAAGTCTGTAATCCCAAATGAAACCGCTGTACCTAACGTTATATCTCGCTTAGTGTATATCCGCTTAGATAACTTGTTAAAAGCCATGCCACACACTCCCTTAAATTAAATAATTGCAGAGAATATTAAACTAAACACAATTAAGTGATATATTAATATTCTAAACTTTAACAATTAGTGTAATCGCTTACCGAGTGCATAGAAACTAACAAACTAATTAATAAGGTACACAAATCAAATATTCATTTTTTTCGAGGAGGCTTTTATTTGTTTTATCATCTTAATTTAGCCAAACCTGCGCATTTTGATCAATGCCATAAGTATCTATTAAACAAGTATCAAGTCCATTCAACACCTATACCAATCTCTAACTGCTGTCTAATTTTTGTTATTGAAGGCGCATTGAATGTAACGACTACCGATAAAAATATGGCTTTACAGCAAGGGCAATGGTACTTTAACCCCGATCAAAAAATGATTCAAAAAATAGAAGCTACTGCAAAAACGCAATTCTATTTGCTGACTTTCGCCTCGTCCTCGACGATTCATCAAGCTGCAACTTCTTTTTTAGATCACCATGACGGTTTTGATGTGACTTTGCCTGAATTTGATTTTCCTAAAAATACTCATACCGTTGAAACCTACTTAAATAAATTGGAAACCAATTTAAACCAGCTGGCCTATAAATCCACTTTAAGTAACGACTATCTCTTATCTGAAATTTTAATCGAACTTCGAGATCAATTTGTAGATAACCTATTAAATAGTCCTAAAAATACCCCACTAAAGCGTACACCAGCAAAATTTGAAAGAATCATGCAGTGGTTAGCACTGCATGCCGATGAGACTTTAGAAGTAACTGCAATTGCAAATAGATTTGATATCACCCCTGAATACTTAACCTATCTATTTAAAACTTATGAAGGTGTGTCAACAATTAAATTTATTCATAATTTAAAAATTTCAAAAGCCAAAGACTTATTATTAACAACCAATATGTCTGTCAAACAAATCGGTTATTATTTGGGTTTTAAAAATATCAAATATTTCATGCGCTTATTTAAAAAAGAAATCGGCTACACCCCCACAGATTTCAGAAATAATTTTTCAGTTTCCATTCCCTTACCTGAAATATAACCGTTTAAGTATTTTAAATCACATTACCATTTTATTTTAATAAATTATGCCATTTATAAATTTCCAAGGCAAAAACATTGCCTCCTTTTCTGGTTTTATTTTAAAATATAGTAAATATAATTTATCTTTTAACCAATCAAGCGAGGTGTTTAAAATGCAGCATGCCTTAGGTGAAATTTTAAAACAGGCCCGTTTAACCCAGCACCTGTCTCAAAAACAAGTTGCTGAAAATATCTGTTCCCAGCCAACTATCTCTGCGATTGAGCGCAATTGCTGTACCCCTAATGCCAAATTACTGATTGCCTTATGTCGGCGTTTGACTTTAGAAGTGGCCCAAATCGACTTAGCCCAGCCCTTCAATATTAGTAATAATTTAAAAATCGAACGGACTTTAAGCCAATTATGTGAACAGCATAACTACAAAGATTTATATCAATTTTTGACCATCGATCAAACTATCAATAGTATTCAAACCGCCACTCAATTACAGGCCTACTACTATTATTTGGGTATCGCTAAATTCCAGTTAAACCAAAGCCTCCCCCAAGTTGAACAAAGTTGGCAACTATCTTTAGCTAACGCCCCCATGGCCGCCAATTTATCCACGCTCAGCCGTCTAACGTACAGTTCTTTAGCTTGCATCTCTGCCAAACGTGGCCTGAATAAACAGGCTCAGCAACGTATTTACACGGCCTTAGCTGATTTAACAGCCACGGCTTATGATGAGAATCAAAATATTTGTTTTTACTTAACGGCGCTGACTTGCTACCAGCTGCATGATTTCATTGGCAGCCTGCAGCTTTTAGACCGGGGTATTCAATTTACTAGCGCCCATGATTCCCAGTATTTATTGGCCAACTATTATTGCCTAGTGGCTCAAATTCTTGACGCCCAAGAACATCACAATTTGAAAAAAGAAGCTTTGCAGCAAGAGCAATTGCTGTTTGGCCTACTTCAGCAAAGCAGTGACAGCCTTTAAAAGCACGTAAAGAAGCTAGATCAACGTTAAATTGATCTAGCTTCTTTGCTTAGTGTGAACTAACTTAACTTGGTGCTATTCATTAATGGTCGCAAAATTGGTAATAGAACCGTTGCGATAATGCCACCAATTAATGCTGTAATCAGCTGGGGTGCTGAAAACATCGCTGTTAAAATAGTACTCTGCGGTGGTGCCACGGCTAGAATATTTTGAACCAGCAGTTTTACAATTAACAAATATAACACGATAAACTTTAAGCCAGCAGCGACAATCGTTGCTAGAATATAAGTTGCTAACTGCGGCAAATTTAGCTTAGCCGTCAAGTAATGCCAAATTAAAACTAAAACCACATTACCGATCATAATACAAGGTAATAACGGCAGTACTTTAGGTCCGATACCTAAGATAGATGCCAAAACCGGCGATAAAATAGCCACCGTTACCCCACTGGATAAACCGCCTAACATCACGGTGATAATTAAGGTGAGATTCACTAAAGAACCTGTGACCAAAGTCATCCCCAAAGGCGCTGTTACTGCTTGAAAAACAATCAGAATTGCCAAAAAAAGTGCCGTCTTAGCAACCCATTTTGCAGGTGAAGCTTTCATAGTTCGTCATCTCTATTAATTTTATAATTATTTTAGCGCTCTGCTGCGGAGTGATGCGTATGCAAAACAGCCTCTGCTTTTTCAGAAAGTGGGGTGCCAAAATATTCTTTATAAACTTCTTTGATTGATGGATTTTCATGGGAGAAGCGAATGGTATTCCGCTCATCCAAATTATACAAAGTTGGTGCCCGGCGTGCTGCCCATTCTTCACCATCGTGAATTGGTTGACCACCGCCGCCAACACAGCCACCAGGGCAGGCCATGACTTCTACAAAGTCACATTGCCGTCTGCCAGCTTTTAGATCTTCAATCAAATGCCGCGCATTTCCTAAACCATTTACCGCAATCCCACGAATTGGGATGCCATTGATTTCAGTATCCACTTCTCGACAGCCGTCTTGCCCTCTAGCGGCTTTAAAAGTATCCGCATCGGTATTTTTATCATTAACGAAATAATAAGCTGATCTCAAAGCCGCTTCCATAACCCCACCGGTTGAACCAAAGATCACACCGGCACCACTGGCAACGCCTAAAGGATCATCTAATTCGCTTTCTGGGAAGCTGCGTGGATCTAAATACTCACTCTTAATCATCCGATCTAATTCCCGCGTCGTTAAAACAAGATCTACATCCGGCGTCCCATCTTCACGAGTCATACTTGGCATATCCGCTTCGGATTTCTTGGCAATACAAGGCATAATTGAAACAGAGAAAATTTGATCTGGTTTTAAGCCCATTTTTTCAGCATACCAAGTTTTTGTCACGGCGCCAAACATTTGCTGTGGTGACTTAGAAGTTGATAAATGCCCTAATAATTCTGGATATTCTGTTTTAGCAAACCGAACCCAACCCGGACAACAGGATGTAAATAGTGGTAAATTATCATCTGGTCGATCACCCATAAAATGTAAGAATTCTGAAGCTTCTTCCATAATGGTCAAATCTGCAGAAAAGCTGGTATCAAAAATATAATCAAAGCCGATATGCCGTAACACACTGGCCAAACGTTTAACCGTCCCCTCTTTAGGGGTCATCCCAAAGTCTTCACCCCAAGCTGCCCGAATGGATGGGGCAATTTGGACGACAGTCGTAACATCTGGATCAGCTAAAGCCGCCATCATTCTTGGCACATCGTCTCGTTCACTCAACGCCCCAACTGGACAATGGGTGACACATTGACCACATAATGAACAATTTACTTCACTAATTGGTAGATTTTCCCGAACACCAATATCGCTTTCACTGCCAGGATGCAACACATCCCACACATGCAGCTGCTGAATCTTGTCACAGACTTGGACACAGCGCATACACTTAATACATTTACTATTATCACGAATTAATGGGAAAGCCATATCCCATTTCTGAGCTGCTAATTCTTTTTCATAGTCTTGACTCGTGACCCCCATATTGTTGGCCAAATCCTGCAGACTACAATTATCCCCCCGCACACAACTAGTACAATCCACTCTATGCTGGCTTAAAATTAATTCCAAATTTGTCTGCCGAGCTTCACGGACAGCTGGAGTATTGGTTGCTAAACGCATACCTTCTGAAACCTTTGTATTACAGGCCGTCACCAACTGATCTTTGCCTTGCATCTCCACAAGGCACATGCGACAGGACCCAATTTCATTCAAATGTGCATAATAACATAAAGTTGGAATATGGATGCCATGATTTTCAGCGGCATCTAAAATCGTTGTCCCTGCTGGTACATCCATCTCTTGTCGATCCATTGTAATTTTTACCATGTCCGTTGCCGCCCTTCACGAAACGCTGCATAGCCGAAATGATCGCACCGTAAGCAGCGGGAAGCTTCTTGCAAGGCTTCTTCATCACTTAGTTTCAATTCAACATCATCAAAATCATCTTTCCGATCGCCAATTGGCCGTTCTTTAATTTCGACCCGACCACAAGGGACCCGATCATGAAGCAGTGGTTCTGGGATCTCAATATGGGTCTCAACTTTGTGATCATAACCTAAATATTCATCAATATTGGCTGCGGCAACTTTCCCAGCGGCAATTGCTTTAATAACGGTTGCTGGTCCAGTGACACAATTCCCACCAGAGAAGACGCCATTATGGCCTTCAAATGTTGTTTCAGCTGTTGCATCTAATTGATCCCATTGTCTTGGTAAACCGGCATCTTCAAATTTTTGACTGTCGATACTTTGACCAATGGAAATGACAATAATATCTGCATCTAAAACAACTGGTGGTACGTCTGCTGCCCGTGGTGATGGCCGGCCTTTACGATAAGGACCAATCACTTGTGGCTGCACTTTTAAGCCGGTGACTTGATCATTTTCATCTACAACAACTTCTGCAGGTGCCATTAATTCATCCATGTGGCAGCCTTCAGCGATAGCGCCTTCAACTTCTGCAGGCAGCGCTGTCATATCTTCTTGACGCCGACGATAGGCAATGGTCACGTCTGCACCTAAACGGATTGAAGAACGGGCAACGTCCATGGCCACATTCCCACCACCAATGACAATGACTTTTTTGTCTTTGAAGTCTGGTAGATTACCATCCCCAATGCCCCGTAACATCTCAACGGCAGACAAAACGCCTCGGGCATCAGCATGGGCAATCTTTAAGGCTTTATGGCTATGAGCACCAATGGCGATATAAGTTGCATCAAATTCATTTTTTAGATTTTCAAAAGCTTCAGCGCTATCAATATCATAATCTCGGTGAACTTCAACGCCGCTATCTAAGATCAAGTTAATATCCCGTTGTAAGTTATCCCGATTCAACCGATAACTAGGAATCCCATAACGTAACATACCGCCTAAATGTTTGCGTTTTTCAAATACAGTTACGTCATGCCCCATCAATTCTAGATAAAACGCCGTCGTTAAACCACTAGGGCCACCGCCGATAATCGCAACTTTTTTACCGGTTGGCGCCATTTTATCCATTGGGAAAATATCTTCAGTGGCTTTATCGACACAATAAGACTTCAACCCTCTGATGTTAATACTGCGGTCAATCAAGTTCCGCCGACATTGATTTTCACAAGGATGTTCACAAATGAACGCGCAAGCCGTTGGGAACGGATTATCCTTACGAATTAACTTGACAGCATCTGTTGGTCGATGATCGGCAATTAAAGCAATGTAACCTGGAATGTCCACGTGGGCAGGGCATTCTTGAACACACGGAATACCTTGTCTTGGTGCAGAACAGAAGCCTTTTTGAATATGATTTTCAAAATCTGGTCGAAAAGCGACTAAGCTCCGCAAAACTTCAGCGGCCGCCTGATAACCAATGGCGCAATCTGCTGAATTTTTGATACTGCGGGCAGTCCGCTCGATCACATCTAAAGTTGCCTCGGTAGCTTCCCCTTTTTTAACGGCCTCCAAGAGATTTTCTAATTGTCCTAAGCCAATCCGACAAGGCACACACTTACCACAGCTTTGACTGTGGCACAGATGGGTGTAGGCACTGGCAATTTCTACAGGACAACTCGCGGTCGGGGCAGCAGCCATACGCAATTGTAATGACTGATACAAAGCGCTGGCTGTTTGTTCGGCTGCTGTTGTTGTATCTAAAGACAAACGACTCATCCTTCACAACTCCCTTTCCAAATAATTGACACTAAGCAATGATTCAATAATTACGTTTTTAACAAGTTCATAATATCACAAGTCGTCTTAAGATACACTTTTTTTGCATTATTTTTGTTTTAATTCATCAAGATAACGCATATCTAACATGGTGTTGTGGCTACATAGCACGTTTTTTAATTAAATGCAAATATTTAGACTTATGAAATTTAAATAACAATTTACCCCACTTGGAAGTTAGTTCAAAAATCCAAACAATTCTTCCAATTTATTTAACGGTTGCCTTTATTATTAAGTTTGGCTGTTATTCTATTTGAAGATTCAATTATTTTTTTGAAAGCGTTTTATAACTATGTGCTATGATAGATAGGTAATATTCTATTTTTTAAAGGAGTTTAATGATGATGATCCCAATTAATTTAGATACTGGCCAGTTAACCATAGATCAGCTAGAAGCTATTTTCTCAGTAATCCCTCAAGAACTAGACTTTATTGACGAAAACGATATTGTCCGTTGGTATTCTGATAACCATACAATTTTTTCAAGGCAAAAAGACGTCTTAAATAAACACGTCCTTGAAGTCCATCCAAAACATAGTGCAGATCGTGTTAAAAAAGTTCTGGCCGAAATGCACAGCGGTACCCGTGACAGCATTGAAATGACCATCCCGGCTAAGGGCAAACAAGTACATATCGCTTTTTATGCTCTCCATGATGCCCAAGGCCAATATTTGGGCTGCATCGAAGTAACCGAAGACGTAACTGAATTCGTCAATAGCACCAAAGTCAGTAACTTTATGAAACTGTTGAAGAAAAAGTAAGTTAGCAAAAAAAATAATCTGTAACCAGAAAACTAATACTGGCTGCAGATTATTTATTTAGCTTAAAATAGCCTTTTTTTATAACAGTTGTCTCACAATTTGTTCACAATTTCTGGGTACTATATAAACATCAAGTAAATCATTACTTCCTCCCAAATTTAATCTTTACTTGATACCCCTAAAAATAGAATAAAAATTTTTCATTTTCTTCCTCCCAATCTAGCACACGTCCCCCAAGCGTGTGCTATTTTTTTGGTCAAAAATACTAGCCGTCAATGCGGACAATGGGTTGTCGCCGATTAAATAAATACGTCAGCCCTAAATTAATTAGTATCAAGATACTTAACGTTACACTGAGTCCCCCGATATTAGGTAAGCCATTTGGGAGACCAACACATTGCGCTACAAAAATTGTGATTTGATGATTGGTTGGCATTGTTGCCCCAACAAAGCCAACGAGTATCGTTGGACTAATAATAAATATTATGATCAATAAAATTCTCAGCCAACCCCGAATTCGATTTAAGAAACCGCCAACCAATATGGCCACGCTATTGATCCAAAGCAGTAACATCCAAATTAGACCTAAACTAATGAGCCATTGACTCGGTTTATAGATGGTAACAAATATGTTGGTAAAGCGAAAGGTGTCGCCATTACCAAAGGTGAATTGGTGCAGGGTAAACTGGGTCATCAACCCTAAAAGCAAGGCGCTAAGCGTTGTTGACAAGACATTCACTAAAAATATGTGCCCTCTAGATAAGCCATTTTGAATAAAGAAGCGAAAATCTTTTTTCATCATCATACAGCTGAGCAATATGATGTACGCGATCGTCGCAAAGGTAAAATCGTTAGTTGTGTGCACATCTCCTTTTGAGACAATCATCAAAATAAAGGAAATCCCAAAAGTAAATACGAACCAAAAAACTAAGAAAATACCTAAAGAGAGTAATTGTCGTTTCACTTGATAAATAAATGCTGTTTTAAATTTCATTTGATTCACCTGCTTTCGAAGTCATATGAATGAAGTAATCTTGTAAAGTTAAGGGGCTTACCGTCAAATCTTCTGGAACAATACTATTTTTTGGATAATTTTGAACATAAATTGTGGTCAAACCGCCTAAAGTTTCTTGGTCCATGACCGTCATCTCTTTTGTAAAAGCTAAAACTGATGCTTCAGGGCCAACAACACGAACCCCGCTACGTTTAATTTGTTCCGTCGTGGCACTTTGCATAATGGCGCCTTGATCAATGATCACAATTTCATCGGCAATGGTCGTAATCTCTTCAATTAAATGAGTAGAAATGATAAATGCCCGGGGCCGTTTCATAAATGTATCCAATAAATATTTATAAAAAACATCTCGATGAGACGCGTCCAATCCTAATACAGGTTCATCTAAAAAGATATAATCCGCCGGTACGCAAAGAGCAATGATCAACTTGGCAATACTACGATAGCCGGTGGACAGTTTTTTAAACTTTGTTTTTGTATTAATTTTAAAAGCTCGAACTAAATGTGCTGCAAATTCATAGTCAAAACTACCATAAAAATGCTCAGTTAATTTAAATAGTTTCAAAATATTCAGATCATCGGGATATAAATTATCCTCACTCATTAAAAAGATGTGATTTAGTGCTTTTTCGTTATCTGACACTTTTTGTCCATCTAAGACAACAGTACCGCTGGTGGCAAAAATGCGATTATTAATAATATTTAACAACGTACTTTTACCGGCGCCGTTACGGCCTAACAAACCATAAATATGGCCGATTTCAAAGGTCAAACTAATTTCATCCAGTACTTTAACATCTCTATATTGCTTTGAAACTTGCGCAATGGTCAAAGTCATTGTTGATACCCTCTTTCAATTAATTCTTTTAATTCAGCTTCAGTGATTCCCAGTGCTTGTGCCTGTTTTACAACCGTTACAACCGATTCGTGTAAAAATTTGTCTTTTCGAATTGTTTTAACTTTTGCCTGGGCACCGGTTTTAACAAACATTCCAATCCCCCGCTTTTTTTCGAGTAAATCATGATCAACCAATAAATTCATTCCTTTCAAGACCGTTGCTGGATTAATTTGAAAGCTTTTAGAAATTTCAGTTGTGGAGGGTACTTGACTTTCTTCAGGAAAAGCACCGCTTAAAATGGCAGCTTCAATTTCATCATTAACTTGCTGAAACAACGGTTTTGTACTGTTAAAATCAAATTTCACGAATATCACTTCCTTAAATCAGCCTAGGTAGTTGGTTAATTACTTGTGTAACTAACCATATAACATATTCCATTTTTTTGCAACAAAAAAAGATTGATTCAAATTTTTTTGAATCAACCTTTTTTAAAGGTGCCGCTTTATTTTTTCTGTACTAAATTTGGGGTAATATCATAGCCGAAATACTGATTAGATAGTTTCTTGATCGTTCCATCCTTAATCATCTGCTTCAAAGCTTTGTTGAATTGTTGATTTAATTTTTTACCTCTAGCCGTCTTTTTAAAGGGCAAAGCCACGTTAACACTCGCTGCCTGACCTTTAAGTACTTTCCAATCGTACTTCTTTGCTTTGATCACTGCCTTAAGGTTTGTTCTAGTATTAATGACCCCATCCACATGTCCTGATAGTAATGCTTGATAAATATCATCGCGGCCTTCAAAGGTCTTAATGTTAATTTTTTTATCATAATTCCGTAAATTTGTTGTGTTGTTTGATTCTGCCCCACCAGCCACCGTTTTACCTTCTAAATCTTTTAATGTCTTTAATTTGGCTGTTTTAGCTACAGCGACTGTTGTCTCTTCTCGGTTATAAACTGTGCTGAATAAGTACTTCTTAGCCCGTTCAGGTGTAATCGCAACGTCATTGGGAATGCTGTCGACTTTATCGTTGTCCAGCTGACCAAATAGCCCGTCAAACGAGCCCGTCACCCACTTTACGTTGTAGCCTAATCGTTTAGCAGCTGTATTGGCAACGGCCACATCAAAGCCCACAAGTTTGCCATTTTTTTGATAAGCCGTCGGAAAACTCGTCCCCGTAGCCGCAAAAGTCACCGTTTTTTTAGCAGCATATACTTGCCCTGAACTGGCAATACTGGTGATGCCAACGAATAAAGCCATAACGGCCGTGATGATTTTTCTGTATTTTTTAGACATTTAAGCACTCCTGACAATTTGGATTAAAGCTTCCATTGTAAGCTTTGGATTTTGTAACGTTTGTTTTAAATAGCGGCTATCGGTCATCACTTGTATCTGCAACTTTTCGATAACCTCATCCAAGTTTAAAGCATTTTTAGGCGCACCTTTTGGCTGATCTACGCGGACGGAAATAACCGCATTGGTTTGCGTGGTGATGGTTATTTCAATTGGCCGATCGTGCCAATCTTTGGCAATTAAACTGTGATGCCGTTTAAACTTGCTTAATGCGTGCTTAAATTCAGCGGGTACCGGCTGATTATCAAAAGCTGTTTTAGTCGGTTTCCCATATTTTAAAACTTGCCAGACAATATACTCGATGGAAAATTTGCCTTCTTGTCCAGTTCTAGGGGCTGTAAAACGTAAAGGCCGATCGCCATTTTTAGGAAAATTAAGGCTGATTTCTAAACAATTCTCTAGCGAAAATCCCCGTTGATAAAGGATTCTGGCGGCATCATAGCCGGCCATTGCCGCTGAACAAAACGGCTGACTTTTATACCACATCCCGGGTGCCTTTATTTTGCCCGGTCGCAACCATTGCTGGGCTATTTTGTGCAGTTCAAAATCCACATCCCCGATGACTCGAAACCAACCCCGAGCGCCGCTGAAAACATCCTCATTTGCGCTTAAACCTGCCTGACACCATTGCCAAGCTGATACGGCGTTTCTAGCAGCAAAGCCGGCATTCAATGGTTTTGTGTCACTCCCCGCTTGAATTTCTAGGGCAAAAGCTTGTGTTGCCGCAATGGATAACAGTTGTTGGGTTTGGGCACAAGTCAGTTTTTTATAAACGGCAATCGCTGCGGCTGCGCTGATGGCCCCAATGGCACCGGTTGTATGAATTCCTTTTTGGGCTAATTTAGGATTTAAAATGGTGCCAAATTGGGCGGCAACTTCGATCCCGATTACTGTTGCCCAAAGAAATTGGTTCAACGTTTCTTTGCCCGTACTGACCGCAAACAACGCCCCATCAATGACCGCACTGGGATGCCCTCTTAAATCTGCATGGGTATCGTCAATATCTAAATAATGACCAGCAAAACCATTAACAAAAGCACTGCATTCAAAATTCTGATTGATTTCAGCACCAAACACCGGCAGTTTTTGAACCGGTAAAGCTAAAGTTTGTATCACCTTTTGGACCGCCGTTGTTTTGCAGCCCCCAAGGACCGCTGCTAAATAATCAATCAAACTCAGTTTAGCTAACGGTAGTAATTCTGCATGTTCTGAAGCTTTGGACTGCACAATCAAATTTGCCAGCTGCTGACTTTTATTTTCAACGCTATTCGTTTGTTTCAGTGAATCGATCTCGGTCATTTGGTGCCTCCCAAATTGTCAAATCTGGTCCAGCAGGAATGATCCGCACTAGATCTGATTGTGGTGTATGGTCTACTTGATAAAACCGTTGCTTCATAGATTCGAAATCAGTATTATTCTTAAATGCAGGAATTGAATATAGATCTTTGGTATAGTTCCAAAGGTTGGGATATTCTACTAATTTCTTTTTATTAACATAGTATTTTTGATAAAAAACAAGATCAAATCTTGACAGTGTAACGTATAAGCGGATGTCGCTATCTGTAATTTGATTGCCGAACAAGTACCGTTGCTGGCTTAACCGTTGTTCCAACCAATCTAAACGATCAAAGACGCGGTTATAATATTTTTCATAGTCTGCTTGAGATCTGGCTAACCCCGCTTCATTCACCGCAGCATTAACATCTGCATAAAGAATTTTATTTAAAGCATCTATATCTGAACGTAAAGCTTCAGGATAAAGATCCGGCGCATCTTTAGCTTGATAATCCCGCCAAGCCAAGGTTAATTCATTGATCAATGTATTGTAATTATTATTGACAACTTTTCCTGTTTTAATATCCACTAAAGCTGGGACGGTTGTCCGTTTCTTGTAGTTTGGATCGGCCTTTAAATAGTTTTCAGATAATGATTTCACATGAAGCACAGGATCTTCATTGTCTGGATCTAACGTAAAGAACCAATCGCCCACCACGCCAGCAGGTCTTAAAGGGTCAACCACACCTTTGGAAATGACTTGATCTAAGCCCAGCAAATCAATCGCAATGGCAATGCGTGTGGCCCAAGGGCAATGTTTAGACCAGATTAACCGATAGCGCTGGGGGGTCACCGGTAAGGTTCCGTCGGTGAATTTCAAATTAAATTGCGGTCCTTGTTCTTCAGCAAATTTTTGCCGTTGGTTAAAATTGGAGTTAACACCGTTGCTTTTATAAACCTTTTGTTCTGTACTTTCTCTAGGATTGGCAACCTTACTTTTTGAAAAATCGATCGGGCAAGCCGATAGATTCTCTGTAACATCAATCTTTTCTAGTTGTTCTGCTAATGTTTTTTCAGTCATATTATAAAATTCCCTTCTTTTTTAAAATACTATGCCACGGTAGTTGTGTTTAAAGAATTCACAAAACTGCTAATCCGGCCAGGTACTGTCCCCGACAGAAGTTGCGCTGCCGGGCCTTTAGCAATAATCTCACCATCTTCGATAAAAACGGCTTGATCACCGATTTTACGGGCAAAGGCCATTTCGTGGGTGACTATAACCATCGTGATATTTTCTTTTGCTAAAGCCGCAATCGTATTCAAGACACTTTCTACCAATTCTGGATCTAATGCAGAAGTGGGCTCATCAAACAAGATTACTTTAGGCCGAACGGCAATTGCCCGAGCGATCGAAACCCGTTGCTGTTGCCCGCCGGAAAGTGTATTGGGATACTGATCAGCCACCTCTAAAAGCCCGACTTTTTCTAAGACTTCTTTTGCTCTTTTTTCAGCATCTGCGTTTGAAAGCTGTTTATTTAAAACTAGTGCAGCGGTGACGTTTTTTAAAACAGTTAAATTTTTGAATAAATTAAATTGTTGAAATACCATTGCTGAATGACTTCTTATTTGCTGAATGGTCTGCTTTTGAATAGCACCGGCAGTAGCTTGAATGCCATCAACTTGCAACGTGCCTTGTGTTGGTAACTGCAATAAATTTAAAGTCCGTAATAACGTGGTTTTGCCAGAACCGCTGGGCCCTATAAAGACGGTTACTTTACCGGCCTCAACTTCTAAATTAATGTGTTTCAAGATTGGCCTGTTTCCCAGGGTTACGGATAAATCTTGTACTTGAATTAGGGACATGAACGAACCTCCTATAGGGTTTATTTAAGCTTTTTTCAATGAGATGCTGGCCCCAAGTGATCACGACAATCAAGAGCCAATAAACAAGTCCCACTGCAACGTAAGTTTCAAAGTATTTAAAGGACGCACCGGCTAACATTTTACCTTGTGCAAATAATTCTGTAATGCCTAAGGTAAAGGCCAAAGACGTTTCTTTTAATAAGCTGATAAAAGTATTGCTAGTGGCAGGTATCGCATTAATCACTGCTTGGGGCATAACGACATGAATCAATAGCTTTGGATATTTGATATTTAAAGCCAATCCCGCTTCAATTTGGCCTTGGTCCACAGAATTAATGGCTGCCCTGAAAATCTCCGCCAAATAAGCCGATTGTTTAATCCCTAACCCGCAAATAGCGGTCATTAGCGCGGGCACTCCTTTAAAGACGGGAAAAATCTGGGGTAAGCCATAATAAACGATAAACAACTGTACCAATGTAGGTATGCCTCTAAAAATAGAGACATAAATTTTGGCAATATTACGTACAAAAGTGATTGATGACGCTTGTAATAAGGCGACGATAATTCCTAAAATAACTGCTAAAGCCATGGCTAAAAACGCCATGAATAAAGTGCTGGGTATATATGAAAAAAGCTGCGGAAAAGCTTTAAAAAAGTAAGACCAATCAAATGCCATAAAGTACAGTCCTCCTTAGGAAATTAGAATTTCATGTTGGTAGTATTGGGTAACCTGTGGCGCCATCTTTGCTTTTAAACGGGCTTCATCAAATATTTTCATGAGATAAAGGGTCCGGTGATCGGGAAATTTATCCACAATAACTAGCGGATGATAACCTAATTTAAAATAAGTTCTTTTTAACCAAGGATGTTCATACGCTGTGCCTAAAGTTACCCCTGGTGCTTTTAAAACTTCTAAAACATAATGTTGTTCCGCCCATTGAATCAGCTGCTTAGCATACCCTAACCCTTGATATTTTGGGGCGACGGCTATCCAGCCTAAGTGCGGACACGGATAAGGTCCGGGATTTGCTGACCAAGGCAGGCGTACCGAAATGGTTCCAATAATTTTGCTGTCTTGACTTAAAACAAAAGTAGGCGTTGTCTGAATGTGTTGGCGAACTTGTTGCGTTGTCACATCAGCGGCTTTAAAATAAATGCCTATTTTTTTATCAGCGGCATAAGCTTCATTTAATAATTTTTTTATCTCATCAGCCTGCACAATTTGTGCTGTATCTATCTTTAACACTGTGTCTCACCCCTATTTTTGGCTAAAAAAATCGCCCCTATCTTTACGACAGGGACGAAAAATATTCCGTGGTACCACCCAAATTCACTGAATTTTAAACTTTCAGCCTTAACGACACGTGTTCATGTCTGGGGTGGTAACGTACCCTAACGATCAATTAGCTTGCACTAATTAATGCCAAATGAGTTCATCTTCGGACTACTTTCAAATCCACCCTTTCACCAATCGGTGGTCGCTAAAAATTTACTCGTAGAACTACTCTTCTCATTAACAGCTTGCTATAAATAAATTGTGCTTAATGCCAAACTTCTTGCGCCACTTCTTTAACTAAAGTTAGTTTGGCCCATTGTTGTGCTTCCGTTAATTTATTGCCTTCTGCAGTGGAGGCAAAGCCGCATTGGGTGGATAACGCTAGATTTTCTAATGGTACATAAGCAGTTGCTTCTTTGATCCGCGCCTTTAAAGTGGCTTTAGATTCTAACTCTGGAAATTTAGAAGTCACTAAGCCTAAAACAATAACTGCGTTAGGTTGGCCTTCATGAAGGGCTTTTAATGGTGAAAAATCCCCTGAACGTTCATTATCGTATTCTAAGAAGAAACCGTCGTAAGGCAATTGCTTTAAGTATTTCACAACTGGTTCATAACCACCGCTAAATAAAAAGGTAGAGTGGAAATTTCCCCGACAAATGTGCGTTGTTACGGTTAAGTCTTCAGGTAAATCCTTCAAAATTGCCTGGGTCACTGTTGTAAATTCAGCACCGAGTTTTTCATATTTTTCATGGGCTTCTGGTTGATCTAAAGTGTCATTTAATTGTTCGATTAAATAAGCCCAAGACGTATCATCCAGTTGAATATAACGGGCCCCTAATTCGTAGAAATGTAAAATTGTCTGCCGGTAAGCTTTGACAATATCTGCCAAATAAGCCGCACGATCTTCATAAAAATCGGTCACATTTTTAATTAAGTTATCCCGAATGATTAAAGATGGCGCCGGAATCGTCTGTTTGGCCAAAACGCCATCAGGGGTAACACTTTTTAGATATGTAAAAGCGTCAAAGAAGGGATGTTCTGGATTAAAGGCAATTTTACCAGTTAATGTTAAATCATCGGTATTGGCCACTTCACCATTAAAGCCATAATTATTTTCATGCGGTACATTGGTAACCCCGTTTAAGCCCCATAAAAAATCTAAATGCCACCAACGTCGGCTAAATTCACCATCGGTTACGACTTTGAAGCCTAAACCGGCAACTTCGGTCACGACCCGCTTAACTTCGTTGTGCTGCGTTTCGATTGAAACTGGTGTGCTACCCGTTGCCTTTAAAGCAGCCGGCCGCAATAAACTACCAACAACATCATAACGAAATGGGGCGCTAATTTTATTTTGAACAGTTTGTGTCATATTAATTCCCTCCATTTTTGTCATAAAAAAAGCCCCCTACTACGGCGTGATGCACATAGTAAGGGGCGAACATTCGCGTTACCACCCTTGTTTATGTAATATTTTGCAATATTACAACTCAAAAAGTACCTGTTGATACTCTGTAAGCTAACGGTTACCACCGAGTCATGTGCGTTAACACATCACTAACTATTTAGAGTTCATCTTCACCAAATTTATCAATCTCTGTTTTCACTAGTCAGAGTCACTGCTATTGACGCGTTGGGCTACTCTTCTCCGCAAAGTTTTTTTATGACATTTAAATTAAAATTTAATGATACTATAGATTTGTTTTTAACATTTGTCAACTCTATTTTTTTTAAAATCCAAAATTAAATCATTAATTTTTATAAAAATAATGTGATTAATCCCTTGTTTATAGCGGATTTAGTCTGTCTTTAAAATTAACATTATTTTATAATAATTCGGTCATAATTTAGTCACATTTCACCGCTATGATAAGGTCATCAAGTAAATCATTACTTCCTCCCAAAATGTATCCTTTACTTGATACCATAAAAATAAATTTAATTTCATTTTCTTCCTCCCAATCCAGCACACGTCCCCCAAGCGTGTGCTATTTTTATGTCTTGTACTAAACTTAGCTTTACCGTAAATTAATCCTCAAGCTAATCAAAAAAGCAACTGACGCAAAAGTTAATTTTGAGCGGCTGCTTTCTTAATTATATTTATAGTCCAACGAGACTAGGCGAAGGTATCAATCGTTGTCCCCGCACCAAATGTCGTTTCCCAATCATTTGTAAAATCTACAACAGCCTGGTTAATGGCCGGCATCCCCAAACCACTCTTCAAAATATCCGTTCCCACGGTTACCGCTTGGGCGCCTTGCGCCAAAGCCGTTGTCACTTGCGCCACATTATGAAAACTTGCTGCCAAAATTTTAGTCTGAGCTTGGTCCCGTTCAATCGCTTGGGCAAAAGTTTGTACAACCTCAGCAGCATCAATATTCATATTTGCCATTCGATTGTAATAAGGCGCAATATAATCAGCACCCGCCGCAATGGCCAATAGTCCTTGAATCGTTGTATAAATTGCGGTTGCTGTAATGTGTACACCTTCCGCCTTCAAAATTTTAATGGCCGCTAAACCAGCTTCATTCGTTGGAATTTTGATATAGACTTGATCATCCACTTCCGCCAAAATACGATGAGCGTCCGCCACCATCCCAGCTGTCGTTTGGGCAACCACTTGAATATGCAATGATTTATCTATGCCAATGAGCTGCCGAATTTCACGCATATGCTCAAAAAATGGAAATTGACCTTCTTTTTTGCAAATTGTCGGATTGGACGTGACCCCACTCAAAGGTATAATCGCTTGGTACCGCTTAATATCTGCAAGGTGTACGGTGTCTAATAAAAATTCCATAATGATTCGCTCCTTAAAGTAATGAACTTGATGTCTTTACTTTAACAAGTTTACGTTACCTTTCATACGAAACTTAAATCAAAAATTCCGAAACACCTTACTCAAGCCTTAGCCAACACCATTCGTCAAATTTAATTCGCTGATTTTTGCACATATGTGCTGATCAATAGTTATAGCACACTTATGATATATCTAAAATACGCTGTGCCGTCACTTCGTCTGTAATCAACGTATTTAGAACAGACATTGTTAATAACGCCTTAATGCTAGGCACTTTACTCAAAGAACGGGCCACGCCCACCACATTAGGCGTCTGCTTCAAGGCAGCCAATTCAATGGCAATTGTCCGGTTTAATAAATCACCCGTCAAAATTTTCCCAGAACGATCATAAAATGTACAACAGCAATCCCCCACTGCTTGACGCGCCTTTAACAGCTGTTGATCCGTAGCCGTTAACAAATCACGCCAGCGACTGGTATGACTGTTTAAACCACCACCGATACCGACAAACGCAATATCTAAATTTGCCCAGCAATGTTGAATTTCTTGAAAGTATTGGGCATTCATAATACCATCCCGCACATACTTAGATTCTTGAACCGCCGCTGCGTCCACAAATAAACTACGGCCACCAAATTGCCGCGCTGCGTCATAAACAATGCCATTCACGTGATATTGCATATTTGCCGTACTGGGGCCACCGACTAAGGGCACAAAAGTTGCTTCGGTTTTGATCGGATTGTTCAACTGTCCTACCATCCCCGCCAGCACTGAGCCCCAGGCAAAGCCTACAATATCTTTTGGCTTAATAATTTGTTTTAAATAAAGTGCGGCTTCAGCAGACAAACGTTTTTCTTTTGTTTCGTGATTTTCATTTTCATAATTCGGTACGACCACCGCATTGTCCAAGCCAAAACGCCGCTTCAATTGCTGTTCCAAATCAAAAACTTTTGTATCAAAGCCCTCAATTTGTACTTTAACAATGCCCATTGCTCGAGCTTGTTTTAACATGCGGCTGATGGTGGTGCGGTAGATATTTAAAGTTTTGGCAATCTCTGCTTGCGTATTATCTTCTATGTAGTACAAATAAGCCACCTTCGCCAATAACTTACGTTTATTTTCATTCATAGTTGACCTCCAAAAAATGGCTGAAAATAATTTTTTGTCCAATTTTAGGCATAATTTTATCACAATTGGCGGTTAAGATGTACTTATCAAGTAAAGCATTACTTCCTCCCAAATTTAATCTTTTACTTGATAACCCTAAAATAAAATATAAATTTTTCATTTTCTTCCTCCCAATTTGGCACACGTCCCCCAAGCGTGTGCTATTTTTATGCGCTAAACTAAAATTAACCGCGTCTGTGCTTTAATTGCCTTAACTTCCGGCGCCGTTATTTTTAAGTTCGTAACGACATAGTCCACATCTGCCCAAGTGCCCACCTGCACTAATGATGACTGACTAAACTTAGATTCATCAATCAATAAAACTTTGGTCACACTATTCTTTAATAATAATTTTTTCATTTTAGAATCTTCAAAACTAGACGAACAAAAGCCTTCGCGTCCGGAAACACCACTAGAGCCTAAGAAACAAAAATCTAAATGGATTTGGCCATAAACTTCTGGATCCCGACTACTCTGAAAAGACATATCCGCTAAATTGTAATGCCCGCCTGGCGTGTACAGCTCGTTACGGGTATTTTGCAGCGCAATTAAAGCCAGCAAAGAACTGGTCATGATCGTATATTGATCAAATTCATTTAAAGCTTGGGCCAAGGCCGCAACCGTACTGCCCTGATCTAAAGCGATCGCCGCTTTAGTTTTTGGCAATAGCGCAATCGCCGCTGCCGCAATACGCTGTTTTTCTTGAAGCAGTTTCGTTGTTCGTTGAGATACCGGTGCCAACGGCTTAGTTTCTGTTAAGATTGCCTGTCCAAATTTTTTAACTAATAAGCCCTGATTTTCTAAAATTCTTAAATCTTTTCGGATCGTTTCATCGGAAACGCCAAACATTTTCACTAATGCGCTTACTTTAACCTTTTTTTGCTGTTGCAACATCGCTAAAATCGCTTCTCGACGTCTTTGAATTTCATCAGCCTTCATTGGGACAACCCCTTTAATTTTATAACTTTATTATACGCCAATACCAATTTTTTTAGTATAAAACTTGGCACTTTTGTGCTATTTAAAATTATATCCAACAAAAATATTGAATTAAAGCCTTTTTTCGCTATACTAAGCGTAACGATATAGGAAAGGACGTTTTAGTAATGACTACTTCTACCACAACCAATGATCGGCCAGCTTTTGAAACCACCCGCACGAACACCCACTTAGAAACGATGAAGGCTAATCTATTCCGTCAGAAACGTCAAATTTCACTAGAACGGGCTAAACTTTACACTCAAAGTTACCAGCAAACCATCGGTGAACCAACCATTATTCGGCGGGCCAAGGCGACGGCAGCTATTTTAGATCACGTTGCCATCAGTATCCGGCCAGATGAACGGCTTGTTGGTAACCGTACCATCCGGCCCCGCAGCGGTATTTTATCCCCTGAAATGGATCCTTACTGGATCATGTCCGAAATAGATACTATTGACCACCGGCCACAAGATCAATTTGAATTCACCCCTGAAGATAAAATTTATTATCAAGAGGTCCTACTGCCTTATTGGTCAGGACATTCCATGAAAGATTTTATCAATGCCCAAATTACGCCGGATGTTCAACAAGCTCAAAAAGATTTAGTCATTAAATTAAATCAAACAGATAAAGGTCAAGGCCATATTATTATGGATTTCGAACAGATCCTCCAACACGGTTTAGGCTACTTTAAGCAGCAGTTAACCGAAAAAATAGCCCAGCAACCAATGAATGATTTTTTTAAAGCTGCCAAAATTGTTTTTGAAGCAGTTACCCGTCACTTTGACCGCTATGCTGATTTAGCCGCACGCTTAGCCCAGGCCGAAACTACCCCCAGCTATCGCCAAATTGAGTTGACCGAAATGGCCGCCATGTGCCGCCGTTTACGGACAGCTAAACCGACCACTTTTTATGAAGCTTTACAATTATTATGGTTGGTGAGTATTGCGGCACAATATGAATCCAATGCTTCTTCTTTATCATTAGGCCGCATGGATCAATACTTATATCCTTTTTATCAAACGTCTAAAGCGCAAGGTACTTCTGATGAATTTATTCGCGAAATCTTAGGTGATTTTTATTTAAAAACCAATGATGTTGTTTTACTGCGCAGTGCTGAAAGCGCTAAATGTTTTGCGGGCTTCCCCACTGGCTACACAGTCGCTTTAGGGGGATACGATAAATATGGCCAATATGCCGTCAATCCCCTTTCTTATGAAATGCTAGATCTATATGAAGCAATTCAATTACCTCAGCCCAATTTATCAGTGCGGATTAATGCCCAAATCCCCCGGCGTTTTTTAAATAAAACATGTGAAACTATCCGTTTAGGCACCGGCATCCCGATGCTATTCAACGATGAAGTCTGTGTCCCCGGCTTTTTAAGTAAAGGCGTTACTTTAGATGATGCCCGGGATTATGCCGTCGTGGGCTGTGTTGAAACAACCATCCCTGGGAAAACTTACGGGTTGCATGATATTGCGTTGTTCAACTTATTACGGATCTTTGAATTAACCTTGGCTGCACTAAAAGACGTCCCGGAAGTGACCTATGACTTGCTGCGGCAGACACTTTTAGCTAACATTGATCATTATGTGGCCATTGTCACAAAAGGTTCTGATATTGTGGATTTAGGCCACCGTACATTTGCACCAACACCTTTTTTATCCACTTTGATTTCAGATTGTCTCGCCAATGGCCAAGATGTTACGGCTGGTGGCGCCCGCTATAATTTTTCTGGCATCCAAGGCATTGGTGAACCTAATTTGGCAGACGCCTTGTATGCCGTGAATCAGTTAGTTTTTGTAAATCATGAAATGACCTTTAAAGCGCTAGTTCAACAACTCGATCATAATTTTGCCGGCAGTGACGGTGAAGCTTTACGGCAACACTTGATCCATGATTTTGATAAATATGGTAATGACAACGCCGAACTGGATTTGGAGTGTGCCAAAATTTTTCGGCATTTTGCCTTAGAGCTAGATAAGTACAAGAACATTCGTGGTGGCGCTTTTAACGCCGGTGCTTATACCGTTTCAGCCCATATTCCTTTAGGTCATGACGTTGGCGCCACACCAGACGGCCGCAAAGCGCATGACCAGCTGGCTGACGGCGGTCTATCCCCAATGGTTGGTCGTGATCACTTAGGCCCTACTGCCGTTTTAAAATCCGTCAGTAAAATTGACAACACCTTAGCTGTCAACGGCAGCTTACTAAACTTAAAATTCTCACCGGATACTTTAAAAGGCGACGCAGGCATTCGCAAATTTGCGGACTTCTTACTTGCTTTTACGCAACTCAAAATCCGCCACGTCCAGTTTAACATCCAATCTAAAGCAACTTTATTAGACGCCCAAAAACATCCCGAAAACTACGCCGGATTAGTTGTCCGAGTGGCTGGCTACAGTGCCTTTTTTGTCGATTTAAATAAACAAATTCAAGACGATATTATTGCCCGGGCAGAACATCGTCTGTAAGGAGGTAGGTACCGATGGAACGCGGTTTAATTTTTAACATCCAGCGCTATGCCGTCCATGATGGCAGCGGTATACGCACCGTCGTCTTTTTACAAGGCTGTCCGCTGCATTGCCTTTGGTGCAGTAATCCTGAATCTCAAGGCGCCGTTAAACCGGTAACTTGGTACAAAAACGGCCAAGCCAAAACTGTGGGGCAATGGTATACCTTGGATGCCGTACTGGCAGAAATTGAAAAGGATGAAATCTTTTATCAAACTTCTGGCGGCGGCATCACTTTATCCGGCGGTGAATGCCTTGTCCAAGCCGACTTCTCAGCCGCTTTGTTACGCGCCGTTAAAAGCTTAGGTATTCCTACCGCCATCGAAACCACCGGGGCGTTACCGATAACGGCCATCAACAAAGTTTTGCCTTATACCGATGAAGTTTTATTTGATCTGAAAATCATGGCCCAACCCCTAGCTAAACAAGTCATTGGTGATAATGTTGCCTTTGTAAAAGCCAGCTTTGAAGCTGCCCTGCAGGCAAGTGAAACCACCGTTATTCCAAGAATTCCGCTAATTCCCGGTTATACGGCACAGATGGATAACTTACACCAAATTATCGACTACTTGCATCAGTGTGGGGTTAAAAAAGTACATCTGCTGCCTTTTCATCAATATGGCAGTCAAAAATATCATGACTTAAACCGAGCCTATGCCTTGGAAAAAACACCTTTACTCACTTCTGAAGCAATCACTCAAATCCATGATCTATTTACCGCTGAAAACATTGATGCTGTGGTTTATGGCCTAGATTAAATTCGTCTTATAAATAGAGTTGTTTTATAACATTTTGTTCACAATTCAGTCACAAATAATCGGTATTCTATAAACATCAAGTAAAGCATTACTTCCTCCCAAAAATTAACGTCTTACTTGATAACCCTAAATAGAATATAAAAATTTTTCATTTTCTTCCTCCCATTTAGTACACGTCCCCCAAGCGTGTACTATTTTTTTGTCTAATATTAAAATGAGAGAATTATGAATTTTCTCTTATTATTTGCTGTAATTTCCCCAGAAATAGTGGTAAATTAAATAAGTTGATTATTGGAGGTTTTTATGGAAAAAAAGACAGCACCTAAAATTAATTTATTTCACCTTGTCATGCTGGGATTAGGTTCTTTAATCGGTTCTGGCTGGCTGTTTGGTTCATGGGAAGCTGCACGTATTGCCGGCCCCGGCGCTATCATTTCTTGGATTATTGGGGCCCTCATTATTGGAACCATTGCTTATAACTATGTAGAACTAGGGACAATGTTTCCAGAATCCGGCGGGATGAGTAAATTTGCGCAATATACCCATGGCCCCCTATTAGGTTTTGTCGCAGCCTGGGCCAACTGGATTTCTTTAATTACAATCATCCCGATTGAAGCCGTCGCTGCCGTACAATACATGAGTTCTTGGCCATGGCATTGGGCCAATTTCACCCATCAATTCTTAAAAAATGGGACCATCACCAATACCGGCTTAATAATCGTTTTCTTATTTATTTTGATTTTTACATTACTGAACTACTGGTCCGTAGCGCTGCTGACCCATTTTACAAGTTTAATCTCCATTTTTAAAATCGCAGTCCCACTACTAACGATCATTTTACTGTTGTGGGCCAGTTTTCATCCTACAAATTACGGCACAACCGCCGCACAATTTTTCCCTTATGGCACCGCACCTGTTTTTGCGGCCACCTCTGTTTCTGGTATTATCTTTTCTTTTGATGCTTTCCAAACCGTCATTAACATGGGACAAGAAATTGAACATCCAGAAAAAAATATCGGCCGAGGTATTGCCATTTCTTTAGGCATTAGTGCGTTTATTTATATCATTTTACAAAGTACTTACATTACCGCCATTAGCCCCAATTTATTAGCCAGTCACGGTTGGCATGGTTTGAACTTCAATTCTCCTTTTGCAGACCTAGCAATTTTATTAGGCCTAAACTGGCTATCAATTCTACTCTACATTGACGCCTCCATCTCCCCATTTGGTACCGGCGTTTCTTTTGTCGCTTCTACTAGCCGTGCGCTTTACGCCATGGTGGAAAATAATCACATTCCCCGGTTTGTTGGTAAAATGAATCCTCACTACGGCACCCCAAGACGGGCCATGTTGGTGAACGCGCTTTTAAGCATGTTGATGGTCTCCATTTTTCGATCTTGGGCTACTTTAGCAACCGTTATCTCCACCGCCACCTTAATAGCCTATCTAACCGGCCCCACAACCGTTGTTGCCTTACGAAAAATGGCCCCTGATTTTAACCGCCCCATCGCACTAAAACATCTAAAACTCATGGCACCATTAGCCTTCACATTAGCCTCTTTAGCCACTTATTGGGGCAAATGGCCAACCACCATCGAAGTCATTTTAGTAATTTTATTAGGCCTGCCATTTTACTTGTTTTTTGAAGCCCGCCTTGGCTGGCAAACATTTAGACAAGATCTAAAAAGCAGCGCCTGGCTCTTTGTCTACCTCATCTTCTTATCCATCATCTCCTTAATTGGTAGCAAACCCTTTAACGGCCTGAACTGGATCCATTACCCCTATGACTTCATCATTATCATCATCGGCAGCCTCGGCTTTTACTATTGGGCCATCCACAGCTACCATTACTCCGCTTATTTTGAAAAAGCAAAAACCATTAACAAACAACAGAGCGCAAACTAACACGGGTTGATTTTGAGCATAGCCTAGGCTAACGCCGTGAGCGGTTTTCGCTTACAAGTTAGACGTAGCTAAGCGCAAAAATCAGTGTTAGTGAGCGCGTTTAACCAGAGCGCGAACTAGAGCGGGAAAGCCTCGAATATTAACCTAGACTTAACAGGCAGTCACCCATAAACAAAAAAGAGGCCGATTCAGATTTTTCTTGAATCGGCCTCAATTATTTTTTATTTATAGTTGCAAATACAACTATAAGTGCTAAAATAAATTCAGGTTATTCTGATGGACTAATTTTTGTCAGTAATTGACCCAACATCGCTTTTTCGTTGGGTTGTAGTGGTTTTAAAACAGCTTCAATATAATCTTGCTCCATTTGGTACACCTTATTATAATAAGTTTGTCCCTTCGCAGTTGCGTAGAGCTGCTTAAATTTTTTATTTTTAGGATTTGTCCGTTTCACAATTAATTGAGCCGTTGTTAGTTTTGTCAAAGCCCGGCTCAAAGTGGTTTTATCCACTTTGATTTGATTTGCTAAAGCCACTTGTGAAATACCATCCTGTTCCACAATCCGGATCAAATAAAGAAATAAGTTGTTGTCTAAACCGTAAACACTGGCACTACGATTCACTTCAGAAGTTGCCTGCCTAGAAATTGTGCCGATAAGGCGAAATAATTGTGTATTATCCATAAGTCCGTCCTTTATAGTTGTATGTTCAACTATATTATACCTAAAAATCGTAAAAGAGGTTCATTTATTATGTGGTCTGTTAAAAAAATTGAAACTATGTCCAGTCTAGAACTATTCAAAGTTCTTAAATTACGCGTTGATACTTTTGTCGTGGCGCAAAATCGAATTTATCCTGAACTAGATGCCAATGATCTAAAAGCTTTTCATATTTACTACCAAGACGATCAAACCGGTGCTATTACAGCTTATGCTCGAGTCTTTAAAGAAGAGGATCATGTGACTTTTGGTCGAGTTGTTGTTGCTGAAGAACAACGGGGAACTGGCTTAGGCAATACTTTACTAGATCAAATTATGGCCTGCTGTCAACAATATTGGCCGGACACCCTTGTCATTATTGAAGCCCAAATTCAAGTTACCGGTTATTATGAAAAACACGGCTTCACGATTCACGGAGAAAAATTCATCTTTAATTCAACGCCCCACATTCAAATGCGTTACCAACACGCAAGGCCACTTTAAACAAACCTGCAAAAAGGTGCTAAATCAAAAATTATTTTTTGATTTAGCACCTTTTAAAATAGCTATCTTATTTTTTAGGGTTTGGATACTTGATTTCATTTTTTATCAATTTTTCAGCAATGATCTCGTCGATATCAAAGCCCATATTATCAGCGAACATGTAACTATAAATCAACACATCCGCTAATTCCTCTTTCATCGCCTGCCGCTGACTATCTTTGACGGCTTCTGGCTTTTGCCATTGAAATATTTCTAATAACTCTGAAGCTTCCAGTGAGATTGAGATTGCCAAATCTTTTTCATTGTGGAACTGACGCCAATTTCGATCATCCCGAAATTTATTGATTTTAGCCATACTATCCATTTATCAAGACCATCCTTTACCGTTTGCGTCGTCTTTGGTGTGGCGTTTTTGAACTTTGAGCTTGCCCCTTGTGCACACCACGACGATACAGATAAGACATCAATACAATCCCAGCAATGATAATCACAATCGCTAATAAGATCCATAACCACAAGTAGGAATTTTTCTTAGGTAAAACTTGGTTTACAGACTGCGCTTGTTTACCGCTGACAGTGAAGTTCTTCTTGAAATGCCAAGTTTTCAAAGCCGTTTTAGCGGTTAATTTCAAAGTATAATCCCCAGCTTGAATCTCATCTGAGCCCCAACTAATCGGCAAATCCACATTAGAATTCGGTGCAAAGCTCATCTTTTTAACACCCATATCTTTTATAACTTTGTTGCTACCTTTTGCATAGACTTTTGCATTAACCGTCAATGCTTTATTAGGCAATGATTGGGCCTTAAAGTTTTGTAAATTAGCTAAAACAGCGGGTTTCCCACCGTTAACACCGGGTTTTACTTGATTTAGCTTAAAATCTACATTGACAGATGTAGCGGCACCCACATTAATTACCGCACCAATATACATGCCATAGACATTATAAACCGAGACCCCTTTTTTCTTGGCCGCTTTTTGCCGTTTTTGGTTATCAATTTTTGGTGACCAGACATAAAAACTACCTAGAACTGTCCCATTAAACGTACTATCCGCTGGAATCGTGATGGATTGAGCGACTTCTTTAACCTCTTCTGGTGCTAATGTAACCGTTTGAGCTTTTGCCCCTAACTTTGTAAAATCCAAAATTAATGAATTATCTTTAGGTCTATCCGTCGGTAAATAACTAATTGTCCCTTCGGCATTCGTTGTGGCCACCACCGGTTTAATACGTACAGAGATGGTTTTTTTAGACGTATTTTCTAATTTCAAATTCATCGGGACTGTCTGCCCAGCGGTCATATTCACCGAAAAATAACCGGCAGCCTGGTCTTTTTGAATCTCCGGAACAACCGGTACTAAATTCACTGGCAAATCAGGTATTTTAACCCCTTGTACCGGATCCGTTGTTTTGAAAAAACTAAAACTAATTGCAATTATGGGCAATAAAAGAACGGCTACCCAACGTTTACAATGGCGCTTCATAGCATAATGCCTCCCCAAATTCTAATTTGTCATCTGACTGATTTACTCACAGTCACTTATGTTTAAGTATACCCTATTCCTTTTATCGAGTGCATCGTTTTAAACGAAAAAAATAAGGCACCTCAAGGTCTGAAGTGCCTTACAATCATTAGATAAACCGATTTAAACATGCGTCAATTGCGTACTGTTTAGTTTTTCACCCAACCATTTTCAAATAATTAGCTTCACTGCCGTTTTTAAGGCGTTCACTGTTTTGTCAATTTCTGAAGCTTGCATAATTGCACTTACAACAGCAACACCGGCAATATCGGTCTTTTTTAATAGAGAAATATTTTCTGGATTGATACCACCAATTGCCACCACTGGTATTTTGATATTTTCGGTAATTGTTTTTAATGTTGCCACTGAAGTTATCGGCGCATTAGCCTTTGTTTGTGTCGGGAAAATGGCGCCTACACCTAAATAGTCCGCCCCTTGATCTTGTGCCAGCTTAGCGCGTTCTAAATTTTTAACCGAAACGCCAATTATTTTTTCAGGGCCAAGCAGTTGCCGCACCAACGAAACGGGTAAATCTTCAGCTCCAATGTGGACGCCAGCAGCGCCAATAGCTAGACAAATATCCAAACGATCATCAATGATTAACGGTATCTGATAATGGTCCGTAATCGCCTTAACCGCAAGCCCCAAATCATATATCTGCCTTGTGCTAGCCGTCTTTTCCCGCAACTGAACCATGGTGACGCCGTTTTTGCAGGCTGTTTCAATCCGGTGTAAAAAATCAGTTTCTGGATAATCATATCGATTGGTCACTAAATATAATTGCAAATCGGCCGTATTCATTTAAACGCACCTTTTATTTTCTCATACCACTGTTCTTGTTTTAACAGAGATAAATTATTTAATATTTGCTGACGAAAATCTGCTAGTCCTAAAGGTTGACGACCTTGTGCAACCGCGGTTTCACCGCAAATATTAAAATAGCTCACAGCTACAATTACCGCGGTTAATGGTGTTAATCCCCGGCCTAAAAAACTGGTGATTAAACCACCTACAATGTCTCCGGTCCCTGTAAATTGATCCATTTCTGGCACACCGTTTTTCAACCATAAACTTGTATCATGGGTCACCACAACATCCGTTGGGCCGGTACCTAAGAAACAAATCTCCGGTCTTTTACGGGCTAAATCTTGCAAACCCTTGGTCAATTCCGTCAGCGCTGCTTCAGTTTGATCCGATGCCCCACCGTCGACACCCCGGCCATTACTCGTCAAGCCACACAAGGTTCGCATTTCTGATAAATTACCTTTTACCACAACACCATAGGTCTCAATCAAGTCTTGGGCCAATGTCCGTCGTAATTTAGAGGCAGCCAGTCCGACCAAATCTAAAACGACCGGCTTTTGCGTTTGTTGCGCCAAACGATTAGCAATACTCAGACATTGGTCTCGATCGGCGGATAAGTTGCCTAAATTCAAAAATAAAGCATCCGTTTGTTGAAAAATCTCTTCAAATTCCCGTGGATCGTCTGCCATTATTGGCTTTGCATTCGTATACAATAAAGCATTAGCCACACTCTCAATCGTAATTTCATTGGTGATACAGTGAACTAATGGCGCATATTCAAATAAATCCGTTTGAAGCAGCGTTTGATATTGCTTAAATATTGGAGACATCATGACTAACTGCACCCCTCTTAAACCAGTTTTGAATTTCGCTGAATATTGAAACTTTCATTAATTTCTTTAATAGAATAAAACCAATTAATGATCCAGAAATTGAACCGCCAAAAAATCTAGGGGTGTATAAAAACCAATACATCCCGTTTGTTGTACCTGTGAACCAAACCATCACGGGATACGATAATAAAGACCCAATTAAACCCGTTCCGATAATTTCACCTAAAACTGCCCAGTAAACCCGATGTCCATAACGATAGCCTAGTCCTGCTAAAAATGCGCCAAATACCGCACCGGTTAAAGCTAATGGTGGTATGCCTAAAATCAGCATTCTTAAAATACCACAAGTCAGTGCCATCATCGTGCCATATAACGGGCCCATCAGTACAACCCCAATCACATTCATCACACTAGACATGGGCGCCATACCTTCAATTCGAAATAATGGTGACAGCACTACATCTAGGGCCACCATTAACGCCAGTACAATCAATTTTCGTAATCTAATCGCTGCTTGTTTTTCTATCAAAATAAACACCTCATCCTATAGATTTTTATAATTTTAAATCTAGGTGCTATGCTTGGCAGTTTACCTCCTAAACTATCAAATTTTAATAGATTTAATTTGTGGAAAAAAATAGCCCGTCATCCTTAGATGGCGAGCTAATTCAATATATGATATAGCGATAGTGTACATTTCTCTACGCCAGTATTATCTGGATCAGATCAATGGGTATTTTCTCAGCACTTAGCACCCCAAATGTTACCTCTATTAAGTTAAATTAATTTTAACATCGATTGGCAATAATATCAATAAACTAAATTTAATTAACTATTTTTTAAACTTTTAACAATAATATTTATATGTTTTTGCTTATTTTTATAAATTTCTAAAATGTCCCCGTGGCAAAGGCCAACAATGTGCTAATTACTTTTTCACCATTCATTCACCTTTCTTATTTTTTTAGTGTGATAATTACGGTTGCATGGTGATTTTCATTTTTTATGGAGATTAAACCATTCATTTTTCTAATCATCAAATCTGACATATATAGACCTAACCCAAAGTGTTCTTTTTCCCTTTGAAATTTATCGGAATAAAACGGAATGAACTTCCCTTTCAAATACTCATCTGAAAATAGAGACTCTCTTGTCAACTAATAGTAAGTAATATTGTAAATAATATTTATTCGAATTTTATAATATACATTTAGTCATTTTTTATACAAAATTGGATTAACTCATCTTACTAAGTTGTCGCTGAAATTATAGTATGGATTATGAGAAAAGTAATCCTATAAAACTTGATTTTTTGTGCTTTATTTTTGATTGTCTGAAATGCGACATTACTAGGCATGCGGTAATAAAGCACAAAATTACCGTAATATTTTGATAATATGCCAGTTAAAAAAATCAAGTCTGAATTGTCATCTTTGACAATCGAGACTTGATTTTCTTAAAATTTAAATCTTTATGAATAGAAAAAATTTTATTTCAACGAATTGACCATGGTCAACTTAGTTATGATTATCATGACAGTGAGCATTTGTAACGAACAAATTAATATAGACGAGTGAAGCATTTCAAGGTGTAACGCATCTCTATTTCCGCTTTCTTGCATTTTAGATAGATTGTTTAGTTGGCCGTATTAGAATGTCACTAACAGACATGTTATCCGAAGTATCAACGGCGTAAGCGACGGCAGTAGCAATCTGCTCAGGTTGAAGCCCATCAATTTCTTTGAAAAAGTCTTCCGCGTTTTTCTTTTCAGTTTGATTATTAATCGTATTAAATAGCTCGGTTCCAGTGCTACCTGGGGAAATCATTGTGGTCTTGATGTTATTCTCGGCTTCTTCTTGGCGTAAACCATCCATGATGGCTCTTATTGCGAATTTTGTACCAGAATAGACTGCAGCACCGGGTAATACATGATGACCAGCAACTGAATCGGTAACAATGATATGACCGGATTGTTGTTGCTTCATAATAGGTAATGTCGCAGCAATTCCGTTCAGTACACCCATGATATTAATATTTAGCATTCTTTGCCATTCATCACGACGACCTTCTGATAAAGGTGCAGTCGGCATAATACCAGCGTTGTTGTAAAGAACGTCAATTTTGCCATATTTTTGTTTAGCGAAGTCAATAACTGCCTGTACTTGTTCAAAGTCAGTAACGTCTGCTTGCTTCACTGAAATTTCAGCATCAGGGCTTGACAATTTTAATGCTTCTAGTCGTTCAAGTCGGCGAGCGGCGATAATTAATTTTGCCCCTTTTTCGGCTAATAAGTTAGTCGTGGCAGCGCCGATACCACTAGAAGCACCCATGATGATAATGACCTTATTTTTAATTGACATGATAACTTTTGGAACTCCTTTTAATATTATCTCTCCCAATGGACAAACCATTCAGCTGTTTCATGATTCATAAATCGCGGCTTCCCATACTAAAGTTCAACAGTGGCTAATGTTGCTAATTTGTGCATGAGTTGTTGCTGCATGAGCTGATTATCTACACGTTCGTCATAACGAGATAGGCAGCCGTGATAATAATAATTGCCTGATTTACGTGCCTGAGTATCATTACTGGCTGCCAACCAGACCTGTGATTGATAGCCTTGTTCTAGGTCATCATTGGCTGCTGAACCGCCCATGCGAGTCGGGACCCACCCAGGATCAACGGCGTTAACTAGTGTATCAGGCCACTTGTTTGCCACAGCTTTCATGAGTAATAGTAACGCAAGCTTTGAACCAGAATAATCAACTGTTGATTCTAAGTGGTCAATATCTAAGGCCGCACCCCGGTGCATGCCAGATGAAACATAAATAAGTCGTTTTGGTCGTTTGATAAGTGCAGTTAACATATAAGGCGCCATGATGTTAACGGCACTGGTTAACTGAGAATCAGGACTATCGACACCAGCATTATGAATAACGGCATCGAAGGGGCCCATTTGGTTTGCTTGTTGTGCAATTGATTGAATATCAGCTAAATTGGACAGATCACCAATAACGACACCGGTTGCTGTTGGATTTTGGGCCATTGCGGCTTTTGCTCGATCCTGATTGCGGGCATGTAAAACAACGTCATGATGCTGATTCAGAAGTGCCTTAGCTGCTAATGCACCTAATCCAGTTGAAGAACCGGTAATTAGAATTTTGTCCATAATGCTAAACCTCCTAGTTTAAAACGATAATTCTTTGTCGAATATAACGTTGTTGTTCAACTAAATCGATAATTGCTTTTGCCATATCCTTATAACTGATATACGACTTTAGCAAAGTATTTAAATTCATATCCTCGCCGGCAATTTGGTATTGCCCAGTGTACTTACCATCTGGGTCGTAATTAAATGCAGGAGTCACATAAGTCCATGCCATATCAGAATATGAACGAATACGGTCCAAATTAGTAATCAATACCTCGGCTAACGGTAAATTAGCTTCTGGATAATCTGACCAATCACGTAGCATTTTGGTATGCTCATCATTGATATACATTGTGCCGGCACCGCCAATTTTGATATATCGTGTAGTGGTTCCTTTAATCAAGTGCGCAATATGCATTGCCGTATCTGTATGAATGGGGAAGGTGTCTGGTGTCCAAGCACTGATTGCATCAATAATAACGTCATAACCAGCAATATCAGCAGCAGTTAAATCAAGTCCGCTCTTAATTAATTCATGTTTGAACTTAATATCAGCGTGCTTTCGATGGGCAACGGCCAGAACGTCATGACCATTCTTTTCTGCAGTGGCCACCAATTCACGACCAGATTTACCATAAGCACCAATAACAATAATTTTCATAAGCTTTGTCTCTCCTCTAGATAACTTTGATTACGCCATAAAACGAATAATAACGACACCAGCGAGCATTACAATTAAACCGATAACTTTAATGAGACTCATGCTACGCTTTACTGCATGGAACATACCCAGTTGATCAATAACAGCGCTGAATAGCAATTGACCAAACAAGGCAATGACAATGACTTGCCCGGTACCAATAAGTGGAACCAACCAAGCACTGAAAAAGATATATAAACTGCCACAGATCCCACCGAGTAAAATCCACCATTCACCTTTGCTAAGGCCATGACCAATCGAATGAAATCTTTCTTTAACTGGTGTTCCAAGGAACATCGTGATAAGGCTAAGTGTAATTGCACCAATCAGAAAAGCAACGAAGGTCGCTTTAATTGGGGAATGTAGCACCGTTCCGAGCCGCCCGTTAATAGCAGTTTGAAAGCCAATGACCAGACCAGCAAAGATTCCTAGTAATTGCCAGAAAATTTGACTGCCATTTCGATTAGTCGTCGTTGTAAGTTTGTTTTTGTTTCCCAGCGCGACTGCCGCTAACATACCAAGTAGTACTAAAACTAGCCCTAGTAATTTTAGTGGCGTGATTTGAGAAATTGGTGAGTAGAATAAGCCAAACTGATCAACCAATGTTCCAGCTAAAATTTGCCCAAAAATAGGTAAAACAGCGGTTTGAACACTTCCAAGTCTTGGAAAGAGTAAGATATTGACGGTTAATCCAAAAGCACCGGTAAACCCAACAATCCATAACCACCACGGATTATGGGCAAAAGTGGTTAGCGGAATAAGAATTGGTGTTTTGGTTGCCACCATCAGAATCAATAAAAATAAAGCACCAACTGAAAATGAAATTGCCGAGGCCATGAACGGCGTCTTGGTATATTTTCCTAGGCGTGAGTTAACGGCAGTTTGTGTGGCTACTGTTAAACCCATGAGTACGGGAATTGCAAATAAGAACATTTTTATTTCCTCCTAAATAACTAACTGTAATTAATAGTTTAACGATATTTAGGTTGTTCGGAAGAGACTAAAGTAGTAGAGTAGCATTAACTCAGAGTTAATGCTGAGATGAGAGGAGTTATCAATAGTGCTGTCACAAACTTATTTAACATTTTTACAAGTCGTTCAGAGCGGTAGCTTTGCTAAAGCCGCCCAGAAACTATTCATTTCTCCAGTTTCAGTGATGAAACAGATGAATAACTTAGAAGATAGTCTTGAGTTAAAGCTATTTATTCGGACTAACCGAGGTGTCAAGTTAACTAAAGCTGGTGACTTTCTATACCAGAAGACCTACAAAATTAAAGCTACCGCAAATGACGCTATCAATGAGGCTAAGGCAGTTGGTGAACAAGAAAAGGTCGTCATTAATTTGGGTGCGTCCTTTATGCGTCCTGCTGATCCTTTAATTGCTATTTGGCGTCAAGCTAGTGATGAACTTAAAAACTACAATTTGCGAATTGTGAGTTTTAATGACCAGGATGTGACGATGAAGAGTCCATCAACGGATATTGGCACAAAAATTGATTGTATTGTTGGGCCTTGTGATGCTGATCAATGGCTGGAACATTATAGTATCTATGTATTAGGTTATGAATGCTTTAAAGTTGCGGTACCTTTAGGGAATCGTTTAGCACAAAAAGATTTGATATCATTGGATGATTTAGACGGCAAAACGTTGGTGATGCCACCATTAGAAGCAAGTGTCGTTAGAAAAATGTGCCAAGATTTGAGTACGTCTCACCCAGCAATAAACATTATTAACACTGAGCGTTACTATTCACCTAACACATTTAATGACTATGCGGATACCTTAGTTTTGACACGTGAGTCATTTGAAAATCTAGCACCAACCCATCGAATGATGACTGTTGATTGGAATTATAGATCGCCATACGGCATTATATTTGCTAAAAATCCATCTAGGAAGATGAAAAATTTCACAAAAATATTAAGGCAAACCGTAGCGCAATATGCGAACCACTAACATAGAAATTTGTTAGTATTCAGTTGAGTTAAACATAACTAAAGTGCCTTGAATAATTAAATAACAAAAAGGCCTCCCGCGGTCGGGGAGACCTTCAAAGGATAAAAATTATCCTTCAACACCATTTGACAAACTTCCAAATAATTTTAATTGCTTACAAGTAGTATAGAGAACATCAGGTCTATAACTACTTCTATCCTGAACGTGAAGAACGCGGTGCAGATCAATTCGCACAGTTCATTGAGAAAGAGAAATATTTGTTTTAATCGCCGTTGTAGTTAGTTTACTTTTTCGAAAAAAAGAAGTACCAGAAACATTGATAAATCAACATTTCTAGCACTTAAATTGGCGTTAGCCTACACTGCCTTCCATTTCATAACTAATCAAACGATTCAATTCAACCGCATATTCCATAGGTAATTCTTTTGTAAATGGTTCTACGAAGCCCATGATAATCATTTCGGTAGCTTTTTCTTCAGAAATTCCCCGAGTCATCAAATAGTACAATTGTTCTTCTGAAATCTTAGAAACTTTCGCTTCGTGTTCCATTGAAACATTACCATTTTTGATTTGGTTATAAGGAATTGTATCTGAACTAGACTTTTCATCCATGATGATGGTATCACATTCAACATGGGCAAAAGAGCCATCACTCTTACGACCAAACCGGACAGTCCCCCGGTAATCCACAGCACCGCCATCTTTAGCAATTGACTTAGAAACAATTGAAGAAGATGTTTCAGGGGCATTATGAATCATTCTAGCTCCGGCATCTTGGTCAACGCCTTCACCGGCAACGGCGATGGACAACATTGTGCCGTGAGCACCGCGACCATTCAAATAAACACTTGGATATTTCATAGTAATCTTAGAACCTAAGTTACCATCAACCCATTCCATTGTCCCGTTTTCTAAAGCTTGGGCCCGTTTAGTTTCCAAACTATAAACGTTTTTAGACCAGTTCTGAATGGTTGTATAACGGCAATAAGCGTCTTTTAAGACGTTTACTTCAACAACTGCTGCATGCAAACTATCAGAAGAATAATTTGGTGCTGTACAGCCTTCAACGTAATTGACACTGCCGCCTTCATCAACAATGATCATAGTTCTTTCAAACTGACCAGAATTTTCGGCATTGATTCGGAAATAAGACTGCATTGGTGTATCCGTTTTAACGCCCTTTGGTACATAGATAAATGTCCCGCCAGACCAAACAGCTGAATTCAAAGCTGCAAATTTATTATCTGAAGGTGGAACTAATTTAGCCCAATATTGTTTTACCAAATCTGGGTATTCTTTTAAAGCTGTATCCATGTCGGTAAAGATAATCCCTAATTTTTGGAATTCATCTTTCATATTATGGTAAACCACTTCAGATTCATATTGTGCTGAAGAACCTGCCAAATATTTACGTTCAGCTTCAGGGACGCCTAGTTTTTCAAAAGTATCTTTGATTTCTTCAGGTACATCGTCCCAATCACGGTATTTCTTATCCGTTGCGGTTTGGAAATACAACATGTTCTTTAAATCCAAATCAGATAAATCTGGGCCAAATTCTGGCATTGGTAGTTTCTTATAAAGTTCATAAGACTTCAAACGGAAATCTAACATCCATTTTGGTTCTTTTTTATGCGCAGAAATTTGCCGTACAATATCTTCAGTCAAGCCACGGCCTGTTGAAAATGTTGGTTTCACATCATCACTAAAACCGTAATCATAATCTTCTTCTAATGTTGGTACCGAAGAAAGCATTTCTTCGTTATTTTTTGTATTTTTAGTATCTGCCATCTAATCACCCTCCTTGGAATCGTGCGAATGTAATTCGCCAATTTCAGCTGTATGGTCATCGGAAGCCAAGGCCTTATGCAAAGCTTTCCAAGCAAGCATGGCACACTTGATTCGAGCTGGAAATTGTTTAACGCCTTCTAAGACTGCTGCATCTTCTAAAATGTCGGTATTTACTTCTTTATCACCAACAATTAATTCAGAAAATACTTCTACCATGTTATCAGCCTGTGCTACTGTTTTACCTAAAACGGCGTCTGTCATCATACTAGCAGAAGCTTGAGAGATTGTACAACCCTCTCCAGAAAAGGCAATATCTTTAATTTTATCGTCTTCTAATTCCAGTTGTAATTGCAACACATCCCCACAAGTAGGATTGCGTAACTCAATATCACTCGTTGCCCCATCTAATGTTCCATGATGGTGGGGGTGTTCTGAGTGATCTAAAATCACTTGACGATATAAATTATCTAATCTAGATAGACCCATGTTTAAAGAACTCCTTTGCAGCCAAAATCGCATCTACTAAGCGATCTGCATCCTGTAGATCATTATATAGATAAAAGCTTGCCCGAGCAGTGGCTGGTACTGCTAGATACTTCATAAGCGGCTGTGCGCAATGGTGTCCAGCTCTGACAGCAACACCTTCCATATCTAAGGCAGTTGCTAAGTCATGGGGATGTAGCCCCTTTAAGTTAAACGCAATCACACCAGTATGCTTACTTGGATCTGCTGGACCATAAACTTCTAAGTCCTCAATCGCTAACAGCTTAGGCAACACATAATTTACAATATCTTGTTCATGCTGTTGAATATTATCCATGCCGATTTCATTCAAATAGTCTACCGCAGCCCCTAAACCGATGGCACCAGAAATATCTGGTGTCCCCGCTTCGAATTTCCAAGGCAATTCTTTCCAAGAGCTCTGATATAAATCAACAAAGTCGATCATTTCGCCACCAAATTCGATTGGTGCCATAGCTTCTAAGATTTCAGTCTTACCATAAAGTACGCCGATCCCCGTAGGACCTAACATTTTATGCCCAGAAAAAGCATAAAAATCAACATCTAAGTCTTGCACATCCACAGCCATATGCGGTGTGGATTGAGCGCCGTCACCGACCATAATTGCCCCATGTTCATGGGCGATTGCAGCCAATTCTTTAATCGGATTAACGACCCCTAATACATTAGACACATGGGCGATGGAAACAATTTTTGTTTTATCTGTAATTTGTTGTTTAGCATCTGCCATGTCTAAAGTACCATCATCATTCATCTTGATATACTTCAAAACAGCTTTTTTCTCTAATGCTAACTGTTGCCAAGGTACCAAATTACTATGATGTTCCATGTAAGAAATGACAATCTCGTCGCCTTCATGAACGTTAGCTTCACCATAACTGGCAGCAATCCAATTCAAACCTTGGGTTGTACCTCTTGTGAAGAGAATATTCTTTTTAGCTGGCGCATTGATAAAATCTGCAATCTTTTGCCGAGCAGCTTCAAATTGTTCTGTTGCCCGTTCAGCTAAAGTATGCACCCCACGATGCACATTAGAGTTATCTGTATAATAGTAATGATCTAAAGCTTCAACGACAGCTTTTGGCTTTTGAGTCGTTGCCGCATTATCCAAATAAACTAATGGTTCATCATTAACTTTTTGATCTAAAATCGGAAAATCACTTTTAATCGTCTTCAGTTGTTTGGCCATCTTGTAACTTCCTCTCAATCGTTTCTGTGAGTTGTGCTCTGGCAGCTTTGGCTGGAATTTCAGCTAAGACAGAGCCTAAGAAGCCACGAATAACTAGGCGTTCGGCCGTTTTCTTATCAATCCCACGACTCATTAAGTAATACATTTGCTGTTCATCTACACGTCCAACAGAAGCCGCATGCCCTGCACGAACATCATTTTCATCAATTAATAAAATCGGATTGGCATCACCAATTGATTTGTTAGAAAGCATCAACACTCGGTTTTCTTGTTGAGAATCAGAACCACGCGCACCTTTAACAATTTGGCCGACACCGTTAAATGTCAATGTTGCTTTTTGTAAAATAACCCCGTGCTGTAAAATATTACCAATTGTCCGACGGCCAAAGTTTGTGACTCTAGTTTCAACACCTTGTACTTGCTTACCTGTAGAAATGGCGACGACGTTAGCTTCAGCATGAGCGCCTTCACCTCGTAAAGCAGAGTTAAAATCACTGATGATATTCCCATTGCTCATAGCGCCAATTGCCCAGTCAATCCGGGCATCTTGCATTAAATGACCTTGACGGCTTAAATAAGTGGTTGTATTAGGTCCTAATTGGTCAACAGCCGAGAAATGAACGTAACTGTTATCTTTAGCCACAACTTCAGCCATAATATTCGCAATATTTTCAGTATCGCCAATAGTACCAAAGTTCTCTAGATAAGTCACTTCGCTGCCTTCATCTGCTAACAATAACAGATGGTGAACAAAGTCTTGAACTTGAGTACTGTCTTGGTAATAAAAGGCTTGAATCGGTTCTTTGATGACAACCCCTTTAGGGACATACAAGAAAGCGCCGTTGTTCATTAATGCTGCGTGAAAAGCGGTTAACTTACTGCTATCTGCCTTAACAGCCACTTGCATATAATATTCTTTTAATAATTCTGAATATTTTTGTTGTGCGGTAAAAATATCTGTTAAGATAACACCTTTGGCAGCTAAATCCTCGTCTAATTCAACTTTAGTTGTCGTTGTACCAACTTGCACGATAACGCCTGCTGCTTTTTCTTCAGCAATTGTGACTTTATCTAAAAGATCAGCCTTTGAAACCGTATCCGCAAATTCTTGTGTATTGGTCAATGGCCAATTTCGATAATTCATCCGTTCAAATTTAGGAAATTCTAAATCATCAAATTGGTTTAAGGCAGTCGTTCTTAAATCCGTCATCCAAGCAGGTTCTTCATGCGCTTTAGAAAAGCTTTGAACCTTATCCGGGCTGACCGGCAAAGTTTGTGCTAATTTCATGCCTTAATCCTCCTTTTTGTTATCGTCCGTCAAACTAACATCGATGCCTAACTCATCGCGTAATCCAGCGTAACCTTCATCTTCAAGTTTTTTAGCTAAGTCTGGGCCACCAGTCTTAACAACGCGGCCATCCATAATAATATGCACAAAATCTGGCACGATGTAGTTTAATAACCGTTGATAGTGGGTAATGATTAATGAACCAAAATCAGCACCACGTAGAGAATTAACACCTTTAGAAACAACTTGCAAGGCATCAATATCTAAACCAGAGTCAATTTCATCCAAAATGGCAAAAGATGGATGGATCATCATCAATTGTAAAATTTCATTACGTTTCTTTTCACCACCGGAAAAACCATGGTTTAAGTAACGTTCAGCCATTTCTTCATCCATATCCAAAATTTTCATGTTTTTATCTAACCGTTTTAGGAAATTCATCACTGAAATTTGATCATCTTCTGCACGGCGAGCATTGATCGCTGCGCGCATAAATTCAGCATTCGTGACTCCGGCAATTTCAGCAGGATATTGCATTGCTAAAAATAGCCCAGCACGTGCCCGTTCATCAACTGGCATCTCTAAGATGCTCTTGCCATCTAATAAAATATCCCCTTGTGTTACTTTATATGTTGGGTTACCCATAATTGTTTCGGATAACGTTGATTTCCCTGTTCCGTTAGGGCCCATAATGGCATGAATCTCACCAGTAGACATGGTTAAATTAACGCCCTTAAGAATTTCCTGGTACCCTTCCTCTTGTGTGTCGATACCGACGTGAAGATCTTTAACTTCTAATGTAGACATATACTTGAACCTCCATAGGTGAAATAAAATACTCAATAGTCTTATTCTAAGCTAAATGAGAACCGTTTTCAATCATTTTAAAATGATTATTGATAAAAATATAGTTTATCTAAATATTTTTTTGAAAGCCATTACAATTTTTATTTCTAAAGGCCTTTACTATCAGCCTAGATCACAAAAAAATCCTTGAGTCATCGCTGCCTCAGGGATTTTTATTTTTTATAAATTAGTCTTTAACTGGTAAAATGGCACCTTTATATTTCTTTTCAATCCATTGTTGTGTACTTTTAGATTTCAAAGCCTTTACTAATTTCTTAATTGCAGGTTTCTTTTCATCACCTTTACGTACGGCAATAATATTCCCATAAGGTGAAGAGCTCTTTTCTAAAGCAATGGCATCTTTAGTTGGATCCAATTTAGCACCAACGGCATAGTTGGCATTAATTGCTACTAAAGTACCTTCATCTTTATCCAATAGTTCAGGCATCAATTTTGGTTCAAAATCATATTCAAACTTTAATTTCTTAGGGTTCTTAGCAATATCTTTGAAAGTTGCATCTGTGGCCTTAACCCCTTTTTTCAAAGTGATTAATTTTGCATCTTTTAAGATCGTCAAAACCCGACCCCAGTCAGGTTTGTTGTTGCTGACCAAAACTTTAGAACCTTTTTTCACTTTTGAAAGTTTCTTAACTTCATTGGAATAAATGCCAATTGGTTCGATGTGAATTGCACCGGCATTAACAATATCTGTTTTATTTTTCTTGTTGTAATCTTCTAAAAACGGAATGTGTTGGAAATAGTTGGCATCAATATCTTTGGATAATAAAGCTTTATTAGGCATTACATAATCCGTAAATTTCTTGATTTTTAAATTGACGCCTTCTTTTTTCAATTGCGGTTGAACATGTTTCAAAATTTCAGCATGAGGGACAGGAGATGCCCCCACCGTAATTGTTGTAGCTGCTTTTGCTGTAGCGGTTTGTCCACCGGCAAAAACAAGTAAAGCCGCCCCAACGGCTGTGAAAGTTAATGCTAAAGTTCTTTTCAAATTCTTCATGATCTAATTCCTCCAATAAATATATTAATTATTAAGCGACCGAACGCTTATCAATTTTACGAACTGTGAAATCCCCAATGGCTTGGAAAATAAAGACAATAATCAAAATAACAACGGTAGAGGTCAGGGTAACGGCATTTTGGTTGGCCTGGAACCCATCTTGATAGGCTAAGTTACCTAACCCACCAGCACCAATCACACCCGCCATAGCAGTGTAACCAATTAATGAAATCCCGGTTACTGTAATACCTGAAATAATTGCTGGTAAACTTTCCGGCAACAAGACTTTCCACATCACTTGCAGCTTGCTAGCCCCCATCGCTTCGGCGGCTTCAATCACACCTGCATCGACTTCATGAAAGCCGATTTCAACCATCCGTGCATAAAACGGTGCTGCTGAGATGATCAATGATGGCATTGCTGCTCTAGGGCCAATAATTGTACCGGTAATTTGCTTCGTAATCGGAATTAACAGTACGATTAAAATAATAAATGGGATTGACCGGAAAACATTAACTAAAATGGCGGTTATTTTATTTAAAATAAAAGCGCCAGCACTGTGTTTCCCAGTTGTTTCATAAAGTAATAAGCCTAAAATAATACCGAATATAAAGACAAATACTACTGAAAATAAAGTCATCCAAACGGTTTCTCCCGTTGCTGTCCACAAAGCCTGCCAATCGACTTGTGAGAAATCAAAATATGACGCTAAGCTATTTGGATCTGCCACTTCGAATCACCTCCATATCCACACGCATTTGTTTCAAATAGGCTACTGCCTGTTCTAACAGTTCTGAATTGCCCCGTAACTGCAAATATAAGTTACCTAACGGGCCGCCTTGAGTTTGATGAATATTACCTTCAATAATATTTAACTGAACTTCAGGCATCTTTTTAAGCATTTCAGAGATAATCGGCAGCTTTGCCTGTTCCCCATGGAAAGTTAACTTCAGAATCAGACCATCTGGCACTTTAGCCAGTAATTCATCCAAAATAACCTCTGTATCTTCAGTTTCCGGATTAACTTCTTCTTGAACAAATTCTTTTGTTAAAGCAGCTTGTGGATATCTGAAAATATCTAACACAGAACCTTGTTCCACAATACGGCCGGAATCCATCACTGCCATATTTTGACAGATCTTTCGAACCACATGCATCTCATGGGTAATGACCACCATGGTAATATTTAACTTTCGATTAATCTTCAAAAGTAATTCTAAAACTTCCTCAGTCGTTGCTGGATCTAAGGCGCTGGTTGCTTCATCACAAAGCAAAATTTTAGGATCATTGGCTAACGCCCGGGCCACGCCCACCCGTTGTTTCTGACCACCAGATAATTCTGAGGGATAAGCATCCTCACGACCATCTAATCCGACTAAATCGATTAATTCCGCCGCTTTTTGGGCGCGCTGCACTTTGCTCACACCTTTTAATTCCAAAGGTAACTCAATATTTTGCCGAACTGTCCGGGACCATAATAAATTAAAATGCTGGAAAATCATACCGATCTCTTGACGGGTCTGACGCAATGCTTTGCCCCGCAGCTGGGTCATGTCCACATCATCAATTAAAACCTGGCCCGATGTAGGGGGCTCTAAACTATTAATCATTCGAACTAAGGTACTTTTGCCAGCGCCGGAATAACCAACAATCCCAAAGATTTCACCATTGCCAATTTTTAACGAAACCTTGTCAACGGCTGTAATCGTATTTTGGCGGGTATGATAAATTTTGCTGACATCTTTAAATTCAATCAAAAGCTCACTTCCTCTAAAAAAATGTAAAATAAAAAACGCCCTTAAAAAAGGACGTCTCAGACGCGGTACCACCTTGTTTTGCCGGTTCTTCACAAAACCAGCCTTCGTAACTCCATTGAGTTCTGGGTAACGGCACTACCGCAATTGGTTCGTCAAAACTCACCAATTGAACGCTCACAGACCATATTCAGCTATCGTTTTAGGTTTTCTCTCAGCCAAAATGAAAACTCTCTTAGCAAAAACGGTTAACTTACTCATCTGTTCTTCGCAAAAATTTAATTTGTAATTATTGAAATCATAATCAATCTTTGTCCAACTGTCAAGTTTTGTTTTAGGATTTTGTCACAATAATCTCTGCAATCCAGTTGTCCTTGCGATTGGTACTGTTCATTAATTCAGGCTCATCCGTGATTGCTGTATGCACTTTTTTGATTTCACCACTAATTGGTGCTGGTAAATCTAAAACAGCTTTTTCAGCTTCAACGGCTAATAAAGTATCCCCTTTTGTTAAGGTGCCCGCTTGACTCGGTAAATCTACAAACTTAACACGGCCCAATTCATCTTGTGCCTGAGGTGTTAAGCCTAGCCGAACGACGCCGGTATCTAATGTTTCTTGCCAAAAATATTCTGATTGTTGTGCTGCCATTATCTATCACACCTATCTGAAATTCTCATTTGTACTAAACATATAACTCTTATAATGATATCGCATCGACATAATCAATCCAATACCAATCATATTGCCCAGTAAAGACGATCCCCCTTGGGAGACAAAAGGCAATGGTATACCTGTCAATGGTAATAGGCCAATACTCATCCCGATGTTTTCAAAAACATGGAATAAAATCATCATAATGACCCCAGTGGAAATATAGGCATAAAATTCATTTTTTGTATCAACAATTACGCGAATCATTTGATAAATCAGTAAAAAGTAGAGCAGGACTAATGCACAGCCGCCAATGAAACCAAAGTTTTCGCCAATGACTGAAAAAATCATATCTGATTCTCGAACTGGAACATACACATCAGACTGATTAAAACCTTTACCAGTCAGCTGCCCAGAACCAATGGCTTTCATACTCTGCCACAGTTGGTAACCTTTGTCAGTTGTATTTTGTGAAGGATTGAGCCAGCTATCAATTCGGTCAAACTGATAACTCCGAAACCCAATTTTCATCAGTAAACTACGACCCCAGTCCGTGCCGACAAACGTAATTGCTGTCCCACCAATTAAAACGACACCGGAAATTAAAGGTGTTAGAATTTTCCAAGTAACCCCTGAAACTAATAAGACCCCGCCAAAGATGGCGAAGAATACAAGCATCGTCCCAAAGTCATTTTGTAATTTTAATAAAACAGCGACTGGTACTAAAACAAGGACCATTTTGCCGATTAAAAGCCAATCAAACTTTGGTGTATGTTGATTATAGCGGCTGTTATGCAGGTTTACCGTTCGCGCCAGCATCAAAATAAATGCCGGCTTCATCACTTCAGAAGGCTGAAAAGTCAAAGAGCCCAGTGCAAACCAGCTTTTTGCCCCAGTTTGAAGGTAATACGATCGACTATATAAAAACAAGACGGCCACTAATAAGAAGAGCCCTAAGCCGTAAACATAAGGCGCAATCCGCCAAAGCTGTTCGGCATCAAACTGCATGATGATGATAACCGCAATGGCACCAATTGCATACCAAAGCGTCTGAACAATCACTGCTCGGGTTGGACTTCCCGCTGATGAATCGTGACTGATCGCCACATATAAAGATAACAAGCCCACTAATGATAACAACATAATTGTTAAAATAATGCCATAGTCAATTCTTGAAGACCCGTCATTTGTTTCATTCATATTTCGAAAAACCCCTTAGGTACTTTTATCTTTGATGTAAGTTATACATCATCAATAAATCATTGATTGCATCGTCTAACTGTTTAAAATGTTTTGTTGCGGTATCCCCTAGCATTTGTGTTTCAAAACGCTGTGGTTCTTCTTCAATGATAACGCCAACTTTTTTGTCGTTGATCAACAATTCATAGCCTGCTTTTTCATTGATTGTTACATTATTGACTTTAACCGCAATATTTTGTTCTTTTTTGCGCATAAAAACTCCTTAATTATGGTTATAAAACTTCTTTGCAATGATTTCGTCTACATAGTCCTCAGGATGAGGATTGCGTCGTAACGTAAATTTATCTGGTACCGGATCAACGCCGCCTCTAATAAAGGGGTTGCAGCGGATAATTCGTGCAATACCCATGATGAATCCCTTAATAAAGCCATGTTTTTTTAAAGCAGATAACATGTAATTAGAACACGTTGGATAATAACGACAGCTTGGCGGGAATAACGGCGAAATAAAACGCTGATAAAAACGGACCAAATAAATCATAATTTGTTTCATGAAACTCCTCCAATTCTAGTGGAAGAAGTCAAAAATATGCTGCCATGTGCTAGGTAAAAACACCTTAAATGGATTACCGCCACCTAATTTATAGCCCACCATCGTACCAATAATCATCATGATTATGGCCACTAAAATGAGTAATAAAATCCGTTTTAAAATCCACCGTGGGTAACTGACCGGTTCAACATCATGATGTTTTTTAACATGATCGGTATGGACTTGATCTTGAGCCATGCTTCATATACCTCTTAACGTGTTTTTTTAGTATCGGATAAATGCTGCAATAAAATACCAGTGCCTAAAGCAACAGAATCCAATGGTTGATCGGCCAATAATACGGGTACTTGTAAATGCTCTGCGAATAAGCGATCGATCCCGCGTAATAAAGCGCCCCCGCCGGTGATCATAATACCATGATCAATAATATCTGCTGATAATTCTGGTGGTGTTTGTTCCAAGACACTCTTAGCAGCTTCAATAATAGTGGCTAAAGTATCATGCAAAGCCTCTTCAACTTCAATTGCCGTGACTTCTACTTCTTTAGGCAAGCCAGTAGCCATATCCCGGCCACGAACGGCTAGTTTTGCTTCTGGATCTGGTTCAAAAGCATAGCCAATTTCTTTTTTGATCATTTCAGCCGTATGGTCCCCGATTAACAAGCCATGTTTTTGTTTCACATAAGCGGACACATTTTGATCCATCTTATCTCCTGCTAAACGCAAGGATTGGCTGGTAACCACTTCGCCCATGGACAAAATTGCAATGTCGCTAGTCCCGCCGCCAATATCAATCACCATATTACCTTGTGGTTTAAAAATATCTAAGCCAGCGCCGACAGCGGCAACTTTTGGTTCAAATTCAAGATAAACATTTTTGCCGCCTGAAGCTTCTGCAGCCTCAATAATTGCTTTTTGTTCAATGGATGTTGTGTTTGTTGGTGCGCAGATTAAAATATCTAATTTAGATAATGCGCTTTTTACATTTAATTTATTGATGAAATAAGAAAGCATTTCTTCGGTTATGTCAAAGTCAGCGATAACACCATCTTTTAAAGGCCGAATTGCCCGAATATTACCAGGTGTACGCCCAACCATTTTATACGCATCAGAACCGACGGCTAAAACCTTCCCGTCAGACATATTAATGGCCACTACAGATGGCTCATTTAATACGATACCTTTGCCCTGAACATTGATCAAAACATTAGCCGTTCCTAAATCAATGCCGATACCTTTTGCCATGTCTGTTCCCCTCTCGTTAATTACGTTGATTGATTATATCATATAACAAACTATCTTAAAATAAGGCAATTTACGCCTTAATTATTTATTATACTCCTATGCACTTTACAATGAACAGAATTAATGGAGTAAATAAATAAAATTATGAGCTTGCTCTACTAAGCTCAAGAAAAAAGAACTGACATTGTAACCAATGGCAATCGCTAGAAAAACTAAAATTAGTTGTGCTTGCGGCACATGATCCCGTTTAATTAAAGCGTCAAAACGCAATGAACGGATGGCCCAAAAGGTCAGCACAATGAAAAATATATGGCTGAACGCTGTATAAACCGCTTGTAAGCCTACAATTTTCAAACTTCTTTACTCCTTTTTTATTCACTACTTTTAATATAACATAAAAAAAGAGATTGGCCATAAGACTCAAGTCTTATCCCAATCTCTAAATCGCACTGAAAACTAATTATTACTTTGATGATTTGAAACGGAAATCCGATTCACTGCACGTCTTAAAGCAACTTGTGCTCTAAGCATCTCATCGCTGTCATGTTGTGTTTTAGCAGTTTCGATTTTCTTTTCAGCCCGTGCTTTGGCTTTTTGAGCCCGACGCAAATCAATATCGCGTGCCCGTTCAGCTGAATCCGCAACAATTGATGCATGATTATCGCTGACTTCTAAAAAGCCACCATTCACAGCAACTGTGTCTAGATGGTTTTCGTCTAAACGATAAACCCGGACTTCTGAAATTTTAACCGGCGCAATAATAGGTTCATGATTAGCCATGATCCCCAAATCCCCGTCCAACGCTTTAACAACCAACATCCGTGCATGATGCTGATAAACAACGCCATCTGGGGTTACAATGCTAACCGTCAAAATTTGTTCTTTTTCGTTATCGGCCATATTCGCTAACCCCCTTAGGCATTAGCAGCTTTAGGTGCATCAGAAGCATCTTCATCAGATTCTTGAGAATTCCCAAAGCCCATTTTTTTGGCCTTTTCGACAACTTCTTCAATGGCACCGACGCCACGGAAAGCATCTTCTGGTAAGTCATCATACTTACCATCCAAGATTTCTCTAAAGCCTCTAACCGTTTCAGCAACTGGTACATAAGAACCAGGTACCCCGGTAAATTGTTCGGCAACACTAAAGTTTTGTGATAAGAAGAATTGAATCTTCCGTGCCCGGGCAACAATCATCTTTTCATCGTCAGATAATTCATCCATCCCTAAAATAGAGATGATATCTTGCAATTCATGATAACGTTGTAGCACGTGCTGAACCCCTGTGGCAACAGCATAGTGTTCTTCCCCAACGATTTCTGGGTCAAGGGCACTAGAAGAAGATTCCAATGGATCAACGGCTGGATAGATCCCTTGTTCCGTTAAGCTACGTTCCAAGTTAGTCGTTGCATCCAAATGGGCGAAAGTCGTTGCAGGTGCCGGATCCGTATAGTCATCGGCAGGTACATAAACGGCTTGAATTGAAGTAACAGACCCCTTCTTAGTTGAAGTAATCCGTTCTTGCAATTGACCCATTTCAGTAGCCAATGTTGGCTGGTAACCAACGGCTGATGGCATACGTCCCAACAAGGCAGATACTTCTGAACCGGCTTGGGTGAAACGGAAGATGTTATCAATAAATAACAAAACGTCTTGCCCTTGAACATCACGGAAATATTCCGCAATTGTCAAACCAGTCAAAGCTACCCGCATCCGGGCACCAGGGGGTTCATTCATTTGACCAAAGACCATGGCTGTCTTTTCCAAGACACCTGATTCTTTCATTTCAAAGTATAAATCATTACCTTCACGGGTACGTTCGCCGACACCGGTAAATACAGAAATACCACCGTGTTCTTGGGCGATATTGTGGATTAATTCTTGGATTAAAACGGTTTTGCCGACACCGGCACCACCGAATAGTCCGACTTTCCCACCACGAAGGTAGGGTTCTAATAAATCGATGACCTTAATCCCAGTTTCAAGCACTTCAGAACTTGGGTTTAAATCTTCAAACTTAGGTGCTTCTTTATGAATATTGTCCCGACGGAAATCTTCTGGGAAGTCTTCCCCGCCATCAATTGGTTCACCTAAGACGTTAAACACCCGTCCTAAAGTTTCTTCACCAACTGGTACGGAGATGGAACTACCCGTATTTTCAACGATAGTGCCCCGTTGAAGACCGTCTGTGGAGTCCATGGCAATTGTTCTTAAAACACCATCACCTAATTCAAGAGCAACTTCTAAGACAACCGTATTGCCCGTATTACTCTTTACTCTCAAGGCATTGTTGATTTCAGGCAAACTTCCATCTAATGGAAATTGCACGTCAACAACAGGTCCAATAACTTGGACAATTTCTCCTTGACGACTCATATATCCACTCTCCCTTCTAAATTTATTCTAATGCTGCTGCACCACCGACAATTTCGGTGATTTCAGTTGTAATTTTAGCCTGACGGGCCCGATTATATCTGATTGATAATTTGCTAATCAAATCATCTGCGTTATCCGAAGCACTGCTCATTGCCGTTGTGGAGCTGGCATGTTCTGCCGTTTTGGCATCAATGATCGCACCATAAATTAAGCTTTCAGCATACTGCGGCAAAATAACATCTAACGCTTCTTCCGGCGTTGAATCAGAAATATAATCAATTTTTTCATTGACTTCAGAAGTATCTAAATCAACGATCGGTAACATTTTTTCTACACGGAATGCGGAACTCAATGAGTTAACAAAATGATTGTAACAAACAAACAATTCATCAAAAACACTGGCATCATACATAGAAACAACGGTTGTAACAATTTCACGGACTTCATCAAATGTCGGAATATCACTGACACCCCGATACTCATAAGAGACATTTAAGTTTCTTGCTTTGAAAAAGTCAGCACCCATCCCACCAATGGCAATTAAAGAGTATTCACTAGGATCTTTCTTAGAAATGATCGACATGATATTCTTTAAAATTGTGCTATTATAACTGCCTACAAGGCCACGATCACTGGTAATAACCAAATAAGCCGTTTTCTTGATTGGCCGTTGAATTAATAAACTACTGGTTGAGATGTGTCTTAAATTACTAGAACCATCATCGTTACTAATCGAAACACCATTTAAAACTTGGGAAGCCGCAAGATGTACAACAATATCACGAACCTTTTGCGTATAAACTTGATAGTTTTTTGCGCGCTGTGTTACTTGAGACAATTTTGAGGCTGAAACCATTTGCATGGCTTTTGTGATTTGTTGTGTACTCTTTGTCGAACTAATTCGACGTTTAATATCAATTAAAGATTCAGCCAACTTGTCGCACCACCTTAACGTTCATGATCAATTAGTTTGCTTGACTTTGGTCATCGTCTGCATCGTCACCAACAACAGACGCCTCACCAGTGTCAAAACCAGCCATAAATGATTCAATTGCTTGATTGAATTCTTTTTCATCTGGTAAATTCCCAGTTTCGTGAATACCATCCAAGATATCCTTGTGATTAGAATCAAAGAAAGCAAATAATTCATCTTGATAACGGCCAATTTGATCAACTGGAATCGCATCAATATAACCATGAGTTAAAGCGTACAAAATCAATACTTGTTTTTCAACAGGTAATGGTTTATGAATTGGTTGTTTCAAAACTTCTACTGTCCGACGACCACGGTTTAATTTGGCTTGTGTTGCCGCATCTAAATCAGAACCAAATTGGGCAAATGATTCCAATTCACGATAAGACGCCAAATCCACACGTAAAGTCCCGGCAACTTTCTTCATCGCCTTGATCTGCGCAGAACCACCAACCCGAGAAACAGAAGCACCGGCATCAATTGCTGGCCGTGTCCCTGAATAGAACAAATCACTCTTCAAGAAGATTTGTCCGTCGGTGATAGAGATAACGTTTGTTGGAATATAAGCAGATAAATCATCGGCTTGTGTTTCAATAAACGGTAAAGCGGTCATTGAGCCACCGCCCAATGCATCACTTAACTTCGCAGAACGTTCTAGCAGACGTGAATGCAAGTAGAAAACATCCCCAGGATAAGCTTCACGGCCTGGTGGTCTTCTCAACAGCAAGGAAATTTCACGATAAGCCGCAGCTTGTTTTGACAAATCATCAAAAACAATCAAAACGTGCTTGCCGTTATACATGAACTCTTCACCCATGGCACTGCCTGAATAAGGGGCAATATACAATAATGGGGCAGGTTCAGAAGGGCCAGCGGTTACAACAATTGTGTAATCCATGGCACCATATTTACGTAAAGTTTCAATTTGGTTTTTAACCGTTGATTCCTTTTGACCAATGGCAACATAAATACAGATCATATTTTGACCTTTTTGATTAATAATTGTATCAATCGCTACAGAGGTCTTACCTGTTTTACGGTCACCGATGACTAACTCACGTTGGCCACGGCCGATTGGAACTAAGGCATCAATGGCCTTCAACCCTGTTTGTAAGGGTTCATTTACAGACTGACGTTGCATAACGCCAGGCGCTTTAAATTCAATTGGTCTTGTCTTTGTTGTTTTGATTTCACCTAAACCATCAATTGGTTGACCTAAAGGATTCACAACCCGACCAATCATATCTTCGCCAACTGGAACTTCGAGGATACGACCTGTTCGTTTAACAGTGTCGCCTTCACGAATGTCATCAAATCGACCAAAAATGATAATACCAACATCGTTTGTCTCTAAGTTTTGGGCAACGCCATAAGAACCGTTAGAAAATGATAACAATTCGTTAGCCATAACGTTGTTCAATCCATGAGCACGGGCAATACCATCACCAACATATGTCACAGTACCGACTTCGTCAACGACAAGCTGATCATCATAATGTTCAAGTTGTTGTTTAATCAAAGCACTAATTTCTTCAGCTTTGATGCTCATTCAATTCACCTCTCATTTTTGATCATTTATTCAGTAGTAAGGATTCAATATTTGCTAATTTTGTCCGTAAACTACCATCGACTACTTTATCCGCAGTTTTGACAATAACCCCGCCAATAATTGCTGGATCCACAACACTGTCAATTTTGACTTCATTAGCCTCAAAACGCTTAGCGATTTGTTGGCTTAACTTTTCTTGCTGGGCATCCGTTAATGCAATGGCTGTGGTTACTTCTGCCAAAATGATTTTTTTCTTTTCATCATATAATGCTTCAAAGTGGTCAACGATGAATAAAATGTCACTCATTCGTTTGTATTCAAACACCATCTGTAAAAAAGCCTGAATAGATGGGCTGAAATTTGCTTTCAAGCCATCAATAATAGGTTTTTTTTCGGTTAAATTTAAACGGGTATCCGTTAAGATATCACCTAATTCTGCATTATCTTCAAACACATGGCGTAAAGCCATTAGTTCTTCAAAAGTGCTTTCTAAGGTATCGTTTTCTTCAGCCAACTCAAATAATGCTTTACCATAACGTCTACCAATAGTGTATTTATCTAGAGCCATTGGTATCGCCTAACCCTTCAATGTAAGAATCGATCAATGCTTTTTGATCATCAGCATTTAATTCTTTACTAATTAATTTAGAAGCTATTTGAATCGATAATTGTGCAACATCATCTCTTGCACTAGCTAAAGCATCGACGCGTGCTTGTTCAGCATCTTTTTGCGCATTTGACTTCAGTTGTTGAGCTTCACTTTGGGCTTGTGAAACAATTTGATCGCGCTGTGTTTCGCCACTCTTTTGCGCATTTTGAACGATTTGTGTTGCTTCAGCACGTGTATTTTTCAATTCACTATTGCGTTTTGCGGCTAAATCGTCTGCTTTTTTCCGAGTGTCTTCAGCATAATCTAGATCGCCATTGATCTTATCTTCCCGTTTTGCCATTATTTTGGCCACAGGTGCATAAGCAAATTTAATTACGATCGCAAACATGATTACGAATAAAATCAAATAAATTAACATGTCACCCGTTTGAAGTGCAGCACCAAAAACAAGTTTGTCCATCTCTATTGCACTTCCTCTCTAAACGAATTTAAATTGCATAACTCGATTATAAGAAAAGAATCAAGAATGAGATGACGATGGCAATAATTGGCACGGCTTCGATTAAACCTACACCGATGAACATTGTCCCACGCAATTGACCAGATAGTTCTGGTTGGCGAGCCATACTTTCAATTGTCTTAGCAATAACGTGCCCGTTACCATAAGATGCAGCTAAGGCAGCTAGCCCTGCAGCAATACCAGCACCGATTGTTTTCATAAAAAAATACCTCCTAGATAATTTAACAAGTTACTCTTGTTCGAGCTTTTTGGACATGTAAACCATAGATAATGTTACAAATACATATGCCTGGATGCTTCCGATAAAGACGGAAAATGCTTGCCAGACCATTTCTAGTAATGCGCCAGGAATGAAACTAACAACACCGAAACTACCCATAAATTGAGCAATTAGCTTCAATAAGATTTCACCGGCATAAATATTACCGTACAACCGCAAAGACAGTGTCAAGAAATTCGTAAATTCCTCTAAAATGTTAATCGGCGTTAAGAGGGCAATAGGTCTTGTATAGTTCTTCAAGTACGTCCCAAAGCCCCATTTTTTTATACCGAAATAATGGGACATTAATAGAACTAATGCGGCTAAAGTCATTGTAACCACTGGATCACTCGTTGGTGATTTAACAAAATTATAATCTCCAACATTGATTTCCAGGATTAATCCTAACTGGTTGGCCATAAAGATAAACATAAATAAAACAAATGCAAAGCCATAAAATTTCCGACCTTCTTCACCAGGCATTGATTGTTTGACAATACCATGGACAAAGTCAATCAGCCATTCTAATACATTTTGCCGTTTACCCGGCCGCAAAGATGGTTTTCTTGAAAGATAAAGCACAAGACCAATAACTATTAAGCATGCAAGTAAGCCAGAAATATCATTGGCTAAATTGAAGCTTAAGCCCCCGAAGTTCACAATTGGCAACTTCTCATCCAAATTTTCCTTCCTCCCTTCATCATTAATGTACGCCTTATGTAGATCCCTTGTCTGGCAGAGGCGATCAACACAATTCAGCAAAACTCTTATAAGCATTTTGACGAACTGAGTTGTGTCAAAATACAAGTGAAATAATACCACCAAATAGCATAAAAGACAAAGCCCCACGACTAAAATATTAACAATATTCATAAATATAAAATGTTAAACCATTGATATGATGCTAGTAAGGTAGCCTTTTATATCACATTTAATTATTTTCTTAGTGCTTTATCATTATAAAGATTGATTACTAATATTTATATATTTGGTTTGCTGAAAATTAACGACGCTTTTCCCAATTTAATCACGCAAAAAGGCCAACACAAAACATTGGTCTTGTGTCAACCTTTTTTCTAACTTATCGCTTATTTAGTCCCGAAAAGTCGGTCACCAGCATCGCCTAAACCAGGGATGATGTAGCCATTTTCGTTTAATCTTTCGTCTAAAGCAGCTGCATAAATATCCACATCTGGATGTTTTTCTTGGACTGCCTTAACACCTTCTGGCGCAGCTACAAGTACTACTAACCGCATAGATGATGCGCCCCGCTTCTTCAAAGCATCAATGGCCATGATCGCAGAACCACCCGTTGCTAACATTGGATCAACAATGAATAAATCCCGTTGATCAATATCGGCAGGCATTTTAACAAAATATTCGTGAGGTTTTAGCGTTTTTTCATCACGATACATACCAACATGTCCAACTTTGGCTGCCGGAATCAATTCCAAAACGCCGTCTACCATGCCTAAACCTGCACGTAAAATTGGAATGACTGCCAATTTTTTACCAGCTAATGTCTTTTCAGTTACGGTTGCCATTGGCGTTTGAACTTCTACATCTTTCAATGGTAAATCACGAGTAATTTCATAGACCATCAATTCTGCAATTTCGTTAGCAACTTCCCGGAAGACGCGCGTACCTGTTTCTTTGTTACGAATAATCGTTAATTTGTGTTGAATCAATGGATGATTTAGTACTGTAAATTTTCCCAATTTAAGAGCCACCTTCGTTTTAATCTCATACTATTCTAGCGTATAGACATGAAAAAACCAATAGGCAATTACGAATTAATCTGTAATTGGAAATTTAGAAGTTAATGCAGCGACGCTTGCTTCAATCTTTTCAAGAGCTTGGGCATCATCTTTATGCCGACAAGTTTCTAAAATTAATTGGGCAACTTCTTTTGCCTCTGCTTCTTTAAAGCCGCGGGTTGTAATAGCTGGGGTACCTACCCGAATCCCGCTGGTCTTAAATGGCCCGTTTTGTTCATTTGGAATTGTATTTTTGTTTAGCGTGATGTGTACCGTATCCAATAAATCTTGAACATCTCGGCCGTACATCCCGAGTTTTGTAACATCTAATAGCATCACATGGTTATCTGTACCGCCAGAAATCAAGCGAACATCATCACTTTGGGCAAATACTTCAGCCATGGCTTGGGCATTTTTAACAATTTGTTTTGCATACTCTGTGAATTCTGGTTGCATTGCTTCTTTCAAGCAGACCGCTTTAGCTGCAATAACATGCTCCAATGGGCCGCCTTGGATTCCTGGGAAAATAGCAGAATTGATCGCTTTACCATATTCTGCTTTAGCTAAAATTAAGCCACCTCTAGGACCTCTTAATGTTTTATGCGTTGTTGTTGTAACAACATCTGCATAAGGCACTGGGCTTTGATGTACGCCAGCAGCGACCAACCCAGCAATATGGGCCATGTCTACCATTAAGTAAGCGCCAACTTCATCACAAATTTCACGGAACTTCTTGAAGTCGATTTCCCGACTATAAGCAGAAGCCCCCGTAACAATCATTTTAGGTTTGAATACTTTAGCTTGTTCTAAAATTTGATCATAATCTAAGCGTTCTGTTTCTGGATTTAAACCATATTCTTGAAAATTATATTCCTGACCACTAAAACTAACTTTCGCACCGTGGGTTAAATGGCCCCCATCTTGAAGCCCCCAACCCATGACCCGATCACCATCATTTAAGAAAGCTCGGTAAGCCGCCATATTTGCTGAAGAACCAGAATGGGGCTGTACATTAGCGTATTCTGCACCAAAAAGTGTTTTAGCCCGGTCAATTGCCAACGTTTCAGCCACATCTACAAATTCGCAGCCACCATAATAACGATGACCTGGATACCCTTCAGCATACTTATTCGTTAAAACACTACCTTGTGCAGCACGGACAGCCTTAGAAACAATATTTTCTGAAGCAATTAATTCAATTGTTTTATTTTGACGGTCCTCTTCGTTATGAATCGCAGCAAATAATTCTGGGTCTTGTTGTTCGAAATTATTCAAATAAAGCGCCTCCTAATAGTAGTTAATATGAAAATTATACACAGAAAACATAAAATAGGAAAGTCTAACCTACCGACAGTTCGTTTTTTATGATTTTTGGCTTCTGGAACGCGTGCACAAAAAATACCCTGAAAATCAAAATTGACGTCCAGGGCATTATCTTACGGATGATTAACTTTTTTGACCATAATGGGCAGCTGCAGCACCTGCAACAAAAGTATCATAATGTACTGCTTTAAAACCAGCTTGGATAAATAAAGCTTCTAAAATTTCTGGTGAAACAAATTTGTGGGTGGAACTTTGTAAATAATTATATTCATCATAACGATGAATTAAGCCGCCTACTAAAGGCAATAATTTCCCAAAATAAAGTTCCCAACCTAGCCGAATAACTGGCTGCTGTGGCTGCGAGGTTTCCAAACAAACCACATGGCCGCCAGGTTTAACAACCCGATACATTTCTTCCAGTACCCGACTGGCATCCGGCACATTACGTAATCCAAAACCGATGGTGACTTTATCAAAAGTATTCGCTGCAAAAGGCAATTCTTGCGCATCACCTTGTAGAAATTGAATATTTTTAATATTTTCTTGAGCTTGTTTGTGTTCAGCAACTTCTAACATACCCGTACTGAAATCCAAGCCAACAACATTACCTGTAGGGCCTACTAAATCCGCAAGTATAAAAGTCCAAACACCCGTCCCACAGCAAAGATCCAACACTTGATCCCCTTTTTGAAGGGCCAAATTTGCATCCACCTGTTGCCGCCAATGATTGTGCAATCCCAAACTGATGACATTGTTCATCGAATCGTAATGATCGGCAATATTATCAAAAACATGCTGCACCTTTGTACTAGGTGTCTTATTTGTCAAAGCCACAAAAAAGCCTCCGGTATCTTACTATTTTAATGAAACATCTGGATTAGGGTCACCCTTCAAAAAAGGTAATCTCTTTCTGAAGAACGGAATAACCCAGCGATCTAATCCAATCTTACCAGCATTTAAGCCAGCCATCAAAAAGAATATTTCTAAAATAATAAATAGCGGATTAACCGAAATTGTGCCTGCGAATAAGTAAGCAAAGTTCATAACCATCCCGAAAAAGGCTGCTAAAGTTGTTAACGTGCCAAACAATAGGCCTAAACCAACTAATAATTCACCCCATGATACCGCGAAATTAAAAAAGGCAATATTAGGTTGTGCAAATGATTTCAAGAAACCGACATAATGGGGATATGCTGTTGCTTTTTCAGGGGTTAAAACTGGATTGTTAATCGCATTCATGATGAAGCCCTGGGCATCAAACCCTTTTGTTACTTTACCAAAGCCATCTATTGTCCACTGATAACCTAGATAAAGCCGCATCACCGTTAGCAGCCACATTGCAATCTTACTATTACGAAGCCAATTAATCATAAGTCCTTCCTCCAATAACAATTATATTTGTTGCCCCTATATAATAACATGTAAGCGCAATAATAAATAACATTTTTTCAATCTCCTATAAATTTTAATAATTCTTTACAATTACATTTTAAAACTGATATATTAATGATCGCTCGATTTTTGCTTGGCTAGACTGTACGACTGGATAAAAAACAATTGTGAATCATTACTCAATATAAAAATAACGTGATTTTTGCAAAAAAATAGCCACCAGTTTTCACTGCTGACCTTCCCCATAACACTGGCTTACTTAATAAGCCATGACGGGTATTTTTTATAAAACTGGTTTGTTTCCAAAATTAATTTTCTTGATTTTCACGCTCAAAATAATGAGCCCCAGCTGCTTTTTCCAGGCGATTCATATACGCTGTACCTAGCCCCGTGGCTTCAAAGCCTTCTGCTAAAATAATCTTTATTTCAGGCTGTAAATCAAAATAACGTAGCCCATCAAATAAATGCCGGCTGGCTGTAGTTACCGAATTGCCTAAGCTAAACTGCGACTTAAAACGAATCTCACTTTGCGCCGTTAAAACAGTGTCCGTAGCTAATAAGCCTACCGCAACGTCTTGTGCTAGTGCCCACTTAATGGCTTTTGGAAAATCGGCCGCCTGCTTTACAATAATCACCGCTGCCTCTGGTGCATAGTGGCGATATTTCATTCCCGGCGCCTTAGGAATTTCATCTTTAGCCACATGATGCTGATTATCCAAAACTTCAGGCAAAACCGTCAATAACGCTTGGCGTGTTACCGCACCTGGTCTTAAAATGACGGCGGGAACTACTGAAAGATCAATCACCGTTGATTCAACACCAACTGTTGTCGGCCCATCGTCCAAAACTGCCGCAATTTTGCCGCCTAGGTCGTGTAGCACGTGGTCGGCTGTTGTCGGGCTAGGTTTGCCGGAAGTGTTGGCAGAGGGCCCTACAATCGGCACACCGGCCGCTTTAATCAGAGCCAACGTCGCCGCATTATCTGGCATTCTAAAAGCCGCCGTCTTTAAGCCACCCGTAACACAAGGATCCAAAGCACCATTTCGAATCGGTAAAATAATTGTTAATGGCCCTGGCCAAAATTTAGCAACTAATTCTGAAACCGCTGCGCTGGGTAAAATGGCATATTGCTGCACTTGTTCAAAAGAGCACACATGGACAATTAAAGGATTATCACTAGGCCGCCCTTTAGCCTGATAGACTTGTTTAACAGCTGTAGGATTGGTGGCATCTGCCCCTAAACCGTAAACGGTTTCTGTGGGAAAAGCCACCAGTTGGCCTTGTTTAATAAAAGCTGCTGCTTCAGCGATTTCTGTTGTATTCAAACGTTTTGTCACTTTTATACCTACTTCCTAACTCAATTTGCCACGTAAAATTCGATCTTGTGCGGCTAAATCTTGTTTAAACGCCAAAGAAACCTGTGGCAAACCCTCTTGAAAAAGTTTTGCCAAGGCTTGTTTTTGCTGATAACCAAATTCTAAATAAAACTGTCCAGAAGCTGTCAAATGCGCCGATACCGCTTCAGCAAACCGCTGATAAAACGCCAAGCCATTTTCAGCAGCAAATAGGGCAATCTCCGGTTCATAGCGCCACACACTTTTGTCCATCACACCAATTTCTGAACGACTGATATAAGGTGGGTTGGAGAGGATTAGATCAAATTTCTGATCGGCCACAGCTGCCCACAAATCGCCTTGTTTAAAGGTCAATGCTGCATCTAATTTTTTTGCATTCTTTGCAGCCACTTTTAAAGCGGCTTCTGAAATATCAGTTGCGGTTATTTGCCAATTTGGCCGTGCCAATTTTAAAGTAATGGCTAAAATACCACTACCTGTACCAATATCTAAAACGTTCAACGGCTGATCAGCTGGGTAATCTGCCAATACCCAAGCCACTAATGTTTCCGTATCAAACTGCGGAATTAAAACATTTTCATCAACATAAAAGGCTCGATTATAAAACCAAGCTTCATGCACAATATATTGCGGTGGCACATCCGCCAAAAGTTGTTGACTATCTGCCTTCAACTGTGTTTGTACCGTCGATGGCATCACCTGCTGTTGGTTCACTAAATAATCCGTCTGAGTCCAATGCTGCCGTGTCAAAAAGACATACATTAAATCTTCAAAATTCTTGCCAGCCGCTTCAAACTGTGCTTTGGCTGCTTGAAGACCCTTAAAATAGGTCAGATTCGCCATTTTGAATTTGCTCCATCTTTTGTGCTTGATCATAAACAATCAAGGCATCAATTACTTCGCCTAAATCGCCGCCCATAATTCGATCTAATTTATTTAAAGTTAATCCGATTCGGTGGTCAGTCACCCGGTTTTGTGGGTAATTATACGTCCGAATCCGTTCAGAACGATCGCCAGAACCTACTGCTGATTTCCGGCTAGCATCATATTCACTTTGATTTTCACTTTCATAATAATCATAAACCCGGGACCGCAAAATCTGCATGGCTTTTTCCCGATTTTGTTGTTGTGACCGTTGATCTTGCATGGCAACAACAATCCCTGTTGGTAAATGCGTCATCCGCACCGCTGAAGAGGTTTTATTGATATGCTGACCCCCGGCACCAGATGAACGATAAACATCCACCCGAATATCTTTTGGATCAATATCCACATCTACTTCATCATACTCAGGCATCACTGCAACCGTTGCTGTTGATGTGTGTACACGACCTTGAGATTCTGTTTGTGGTACCCGCTGAACTCGATGGGCGCCGTTTTCATATTTTAATTTTGAGAAAACGCTACTCCCTGTAATTAAAATTGAAACTTCTTTGAAGCCGCCAACTTCAGTCCGATTCTCATCGATAATTTCAAAATGCCAATTTTGTCGTTCAGCATATTTTTGATACATGCCCAATAAATCACCGGCAAACAAACTCGCTTCGTCACCACCGGCAGCGCCACGGATTTCCATAATGATATTTTTGTCATCATTAGGATCTTTAGGCAGCATTAAAATCTTAATCTGTTCTTCTAAAGTTGCTTTTTCAGCCTGTAATTCCCGCAAATCTTCTTTTGCTAATTCTTCTAGTTCCGCATCATGGGACTCTCTTAAAACTTCTTCGCTTTCTTTAATATCAGATTCCACCGCTTTATAGCGTTTATATTCAGAAACGACTTCACGCACACTGCCTTCTTCTTTAGAAAGGGCCATATAACGTTTTGTATCATTAATGACTTCAGGGTCTGACATTAATTCTTGCAATTCACTGTAACGGCCTAATAAACCGTCTAATTGTTCAAATATCTTGTCCATACGACAACTCCTTAAGTTTTATAATTTAGGATGAAAATAATGACGCCGACACACCGGATAATAAGACTCATTTCCGCCAATTTGTAATTGCTGACCTTGGTAGACAGGCTGCCCATTTTGAACACGAAGATTCATGACAGCCTTCTTTTTACAAAACCAGCAAATCGTTTTCATTTCTTCTATTTTATCAGCATACAGCAATAAATACTTCGAGCCTTCAAACAATTCATTTTTAAAATCATTTTTTAACCCAAAAGCCATAACTGGTATTTTTAGAGTGTCCACAATTTGGGAAGCTTCCAAAATATGATGTTTCTTCAAAAATTGTGCCTCATCGATTAAAACACAAGCAGCATTAGCGTTCAACTTTTTGACCAAATTATAAATATTGGTTTCATCATAAACCGCAATCGCTTCTCTTTCTAGTCCAATTCGACTAGCAACCATGCCCACACCATTTCGGGTATCTACACCGCTTGTCATAATAATGACCGCTTTGCCTTGCTCTTCATAATTATGTGCTACCTTCAAAATTTCGATCGTTTTACCACTATTCATTGCGCCGTAACGAAAAAATAATTGGGCCACTAGAATGCATTCCCTTCGTAAATACTCACAACCCTTAAGTATACTCGCTTAGTTTTTAAAATTCATTATGAATTACGAAATTTGCTACTCAATCACAAATCTTTTTGCTATTATTAGATAAGTTAAAAATGTTTTCGAAATAGAAAGGCGGCTATTATGAGTATAAAGTCTGCTTTAGCCACAGTCACTGGTAAATCAAGTTATTGGTTTTTGCATAATGTTTTAAAAGGTGGTAGTTCTTTTCCAGGTAAAACTGCTGAAAGAATCGATCCAGATATTTTAAAAAGCTTGTCAAAAGGCTATGAAGTCATCATTGTTACTGGCACAAATGGTAAAACTTTAACTACAGCATTGATTGTTAAAGTCTTGAGCCAAAAATACGATGAAATTTTGACAAATCCCACGGGTTCCAATATGACACAAGGTATTGTCACCGCCTTTTTAGCCCATCATCATCATCGCCACAACAAAAAGCTAGCCATTTTAGAAGTTGATGAAGCCAACGTTGCACCGGTTTGTCGTTATATCACCCCTAAAGCCTTTGTTCTAACTAATATTTTTCGGGATCAAATGGATCGTTACGGTGAAATCTATACGACCTATGATAAAATTTTGGCCGGCATCAAACTTGCACCAGAAGCCACCGTCATTATGAATGGGGACGCTGCTATTTTTGCTTCCAAAGATATCCCTAATCCTAAAATTTATTATGGTTTTGAAACAACTGACGGCCATCGAGATTTTAAAGCCAGTGTTAATACGGATGGTGTTTTATGTCCAAAATGTAATCACATTTTACACTATCATGAATTGACCTATGCAAATTTAGGCAACTATTTCTGTCCAAATTGCGGCTTCAAACGGCCTGAGTTAACTCAAAAAATTCGGCAAATTAATCGCCAAACACCGGTTAGTTCTAGTTTTACAATTGACAATCAAACATTCAGTTTGAATATTGGTGGTACTTATAATATTTATAACGCCTTAACCGCTTATACTGTCGGCCGATTCTATGATATTCAACCTGCCGAAATCGCCAAAGCGTTCACTCAAAATGAACAAGTCTTTGGCCGCCAAGAAGCCATTCAAGTTGGTGATAAAGCAGTCACCTTAATTCTAGTCAAAAATCCCGTGGGCCTAAACCAAGTCCTGGACTTGCTGCACACAGAACAAAACGACTTCTCTTTAGGTGTCTTGCTTAATGCCAATTACGCAGATGGTATTGATACCAGTTGGATTTGGGATGGTGACTTTGAAAATCTACCTAAAGCAAAAATCAAAGCCTACCTTGCCGGCGGAGAACGATCTGATGATATTGACTTCCGATTAAAAGTTGCTAATGTCCCAGAAACCGACCTCACCCACGTTCAAGGCATGTCAGACGTCCTACCTGAAATCAAAAAAATGCCTACAAAACAAGTTTATATCTTAGCCACCTACACCGCCATGCTCCAGTTACGCAAAATCATGGCTAATGAAAAACTGATAAAAACCGGATTTTAAATCAGAGCGCGAACCAACACGGGTTGATTTCGCAGTATAACCTAGACTTGGCAGGTAGTCGCCTGCGACTGACAACAAGGCGTAGTTATATGTAGAAATCAATGTTGGTGAGCGCGTTTTGGAATCAGAGCGTGACCAAAGACGGGTTGATTTTGAGCATAGCCTAGGCTAACGCCGTGAGCGGGTCTCGCTTACAAGTTAGACGTAGCTAAGCGCAAAAATCAGTCTTTGGGAGCGCGTTTAATCAGAGCGTGACAAGCTACGGTTTTGACAATGCGCATAACCTAGACTTACGACATAAGCCCGAACTTGGCTTGTGAGTAAGGCGTAGTTATGTAAATTGTCAGTAGCTTGGAACGCGTTTTAGAATCAGAGCGCGAACTAGCGCGGGAAAGCCTCGAGCACATAACCTAGCCTTACAAAATAAACCCGATCTTGGCTCACAATCAAATACAATACAGCCATAAATTTAAGCGGCCGACGAAATTAAAAAATTCATCGGCCGCTTTTTATTTTTCTTATTAATTTCTAATTTTACTTTCCTTGACAAGGAACCATTCATTAAATTATAATTGGACTATACCAAAAAGGTGATCTTGAAAGGAGTAACTTTAATGAAAGTTATCGTAGCAAAAAACAATATCGAAGGTAGTCAAAAAGCATTTGAACTTATCAAATCTGCCATGGACAATGGTGCAGAAGTTTTAGGATTAGCAACAGGTAGTACGCCAATCGCTTTATATAATACTATGATCGATAGTGATGTAGACTTTTCTAAAATGACTTCTATTAACTTAGATGAATACGTTGGTTTAGCACCTGACAATGACCAAAGTTACCGCTATTTCATGCAAGAACATCTATTCAACAAGAAACCTTTTGCAAAAACTTACGTCCCTGATGGCTTAGCAACAGATGCTGAAGCTGAAACAAAACGTTACGATAAAGTTATTGAAGACAATCCAATTGACGTTCAGATTTTAGGGATTGGCTTAAATGGACACATTGGTTTTAACGAACCTGGTTCATCATTTGAAGGTCAAACAAGCAAAGTTGCTTTAACACAATCAACGATTGATGCCAATGCCCGTTTCTTTGAAAAAGAATCTGATGTACCAAAATTTGCTTACTCCATGGGTATCGGTTCAATCATGAAGAGTAAAAAAATTATCTTATTAGCTTTTGGTGAAGCCAAAGCTGATATCATCAAAGAAACTATTGAAGGCCCAATTACGACTGATGTGCCAGCTTCTGTACTTCAAAATAAGGAAGATGTTACGATCATCTTAGATGAAGCAGCTGCTAGTAAATTAAGCAAGTAATTACAATTATATAAGTATCCTAAAAGATCGATATGCCGTTTATTTGACGACATACCGATCTTTTTTTATTTATTAAGCTTTACCTGGCACCGAAGCGATACAATCCAAATCACCATCTAATGTCCAATGTTTTGCATAGGCTGTCAAAATAAAATGCTGTCCCTTATGCAATGGATAAGTTTGCTGATCAATGGTCAAGGTGCCCTGTCCATCTAGCACAGAAACTAAGGTAAACGGATATTGTTTATTAAAGTCAACTTTATCTTTGATTAGCCAATGGTAAACGTTAAAATATTCAGATACTGGCTCACTGACTAAAGTAATCAAGGTGGACGCCCCTGCTTTTTGGGTTGTCGTATTAGCAGCCACCGGTGCAAATGGAATTTGTGTCACATTATAGGCATCTTGTAAATGTAGCTCACGTTTTTTACCCGTAGTTGCATCTACCCGATCGTAATCATACAAACGATAAGTTGTATCACTACTCTGCTGGCTCTCTAAAGCAATAATACCGGCATTTAATGCGTGAACGGTGCCACTAGGAACGTAAACAAAGTCGCCCTTTTTAACCGACTGTTTTCTTAATAATGCATCCCATTGGCCATTTTGAACCATTGTTTCAAATTCAGCTTTTGTTTTAGCGTGATGGCCAAAGATTAAATAGGCACCGGGCTTGGCGTCAATGATATACCAACATTCTGTCTTGCCTAGGTCATTGGCGTGTTCAGCAGCATAGGCATCCCCTGGATGAACTTGCACAGAGAGGCTGGCTTCAGCATCTAGAATTTTTGTTAACAATGGGAAACGATCCCCTGGCATATCGTCAAATAATGACCGTTGTGTTGCCCACAACTGTGCCACTGTTTGACCCACAAAAGTACCATTAGCCACAGTATTTGTGCCATGCGCGTGGCCAGAGATAGCCCAGCATTCTCCAATGTCACCTTTCGGTAGATCATAATCAAACTTTTTGAGCTCTTGTCCGCCCCAAATTTTTTCTTTAAAAACTGGGTTTAAAAATAAAACTTCATCCATATTTAATTTTCTCCCTTTGATTCATCACAAAAAGCTTGGACAATTTTTTCGCGTTCCCTTAAAAAAACATCATTTTGTCCAGTAGGATGAATTCGATTTGTTAAAACAGCCAATGCCGTTTGACACTGCCGATCAATCAACATAAATGTTCCGGTGAACCCTGTATGATACAAAATAAAGTGATGGTCTTGATTTTGACGACGCAAATCCCAGCCTAACGAACGGGGCTGAGCCACTAACTGCGTATAATTTTGATATAACGCTTCAATTTGTTTTTGGGTAATCGGTGCGTTTGCTGGTTGAAACTGGCCTAATATAAACTTAGCAAACTTTAACACATCTGGCAATGTACTAAAGAGTCCAGCTGAGGCACAATGTTCTGCTAATATTTGCGCTTTTGGATCATGAACAACCCCTTGGCAAAGCTGACCGTTCAAATAGGTTGTTGGCACACATAACGCCTTTTTAGGTTGAAACGTACTTTCATTTAAATCTAGCGGTTGTAAAACTTCCCTGGTTAATGTTCGTTGCACCGGTCCGGGATAAAAAGCTTCAATGATATACCCTAAATAGATTAATCCGATGTCCGTATACTTCACCTCTTTTTCAAACCCTGGGCCCACTTGTAAGCCGAGCAACGCCTTTTTTAAAGCCGGTGCTGCCAATTCATTGCGATGGGGGATGTAGCCGGTAATACCAGATGTATGCGTCAACAAATGTCTGATTTGAACTTCTGAATTTTGAAAGTCAGGCAATATTTGCTGCACTGGTGTTGTTAAGGTCAGCTGGTTTGCTTCAATCATTTTTAAAATCATCACTGTGGTCGTCATCACTTTGGTTAACGATGCTAAATCATAGTATTGGTCTGGTTGCAATGGCTTAACTATCGGTACCCATTGCTGATCTCCGCTATAATTGGTCCACACATTAGTCCCCTGGATTAACCCATAACTGACGCCTGGCACAACTCGATTTGAAACGAGTTGCTGGATCAATTGTTGTGTTTGTTCAAATGCCATCTTGGCAAATCTCCTTTGAAATAACGCTTTTTAGTGTAACTATAGTTTAACGCTATTTTTTTAATTTTTATTAAGAAAATTGGCCTATCTTATTTCAGTTGCTGTAAACGAATAGAGAGGCCGATCAAAATTATTTTTTGATCAACCTCTCTTATTTTGCATTTTTAGTTTTGTGTTTTGGGTGTGCTGAAACGCGCTCGGAAGTTACTGACAGTGCACGTAACTACGCCTTACTCACAAGCCAAGTTCGGGCTTATATCGATCGAACTTTTACTGGTGTGCTGAAACGCGCTCGGAAGTACTGTCTTTGAATATAACTACGCCCAGCTTGTAAGTAAAATCCACTTACAGCGCTGGTCTAGGTTATATTCAAAGACACCCGTACTTCCTCGCGCTCTGTTTCTATCCGACGTTTTGGTTATAACGTCTAATTTCTGGTGGTAAATAATGGGCCATAAAGTCAAAAATTTCTGCTAGATCATCAGAAAATAACAGTTTTTCACGGTCAACTTTTGTCAAAAACTCTTTTTCAGTCATTTGATCAAACATTGCTTTCAACGGTTCATAATAGCCGTCTACATTATAAAAAACGCAAGGGTTGCTATTATCCCCTAAGCGTGCCCAAGAAAAGGCTTCAGCAATTTCTTCCAATGTACCGGGCCCGCCTGGTAAGGCAATACAGCCATCCGATAAAGTTAGCATTTTTGTTTTACGAATAGACATATTCGGTACAATATCTAATTGTGTAATGTCTTTATAAGCGGCACCACGTTCGGCTAGTTCCTGAGTAATAATACCGTGTACTCGGCCGCCTTTTGTTAATGCGGCTTTAGCGACAATGCCCATCAAGCCAAAACGACCGCCGCCATAAATCAAATCTATTTTATGCTGCGCTAACCAGCCACCTAAATTTTCAGCTGCTTGTTGATAAATTTCACTGTTGCCTGTAGCGGCACCACAATACACCGCGATACTCTTCATAAAACCAACCCGCTTTCTTCTCTTGATTTGTTCTATTATAACAAAGACCCACCAAGGGAACAAAGGACTGTAATTGGTCTAGATTTTAAAAAAACAAATGTCCGCTTGTTGCCGCCATAATTGCTTTGATTGCTGGCATTCGATTATGTGCTTCTTCAAAAACGACAGACTGCTGTGATTGGAAAACATCATCGGTTATTTCTAAAGCATCCAGCCCATATTTCTCGCCAATTTCTTTGCCAATTGTTGTTTGGTGATCGTGAAAAGCTGGCAGGCAGTGCATGACAATCGTTTCAGCCTTACCCGTTGCTTTTAATAGCCCCATGTTAATTTGATAAGGCAATAATAATTTGATACGTTCCCCATAATCTACGTCTTCCCCCATCGAAACCCAGACATCTGTATAAAGGGCATCTGCATCTTTTACGGCTAATTTTGCATCTTCTGTTACCAAAATCTGACTGCCTGTTGTTTGGGCAATTGCCGTTGCTTTCTCTAATACAGCGGCTTCTGGCTGCCGTGTTGCCGGTGCGCCGATATGAATATTAACGCCTAACATTGCCCCAGTGATCAATAACGAATGGGCAACGTTATTTTTAGCATCCCCTAAATAAGTCAATGTTGTCCCTTTTAACACGCCAAAATGTTTCTTTAACGTCATGAAGTCAGCAATCATTTGCGTTGGATGCCATTCATCGGTTAACCCATTCCAAACCGGAACACCGCTGTACTGTGCTAAAGTTTCCACTGTACTTTGGGCAAACCCTCTAAATTCAATGCCATCAAACATTGAGCCTAATACAATCGCTGTATCTGCAACGGATTCTTTATTGCCAAACTGAATATCATTTTTGCCTAAAAATTCTGGATGCGCTCCTAAATCGTTAGCCGCCACGGTGAATGCAGAACGTGTCCGCGTAGAAGTTTTTTCAAACAATAAGGCAATGTTTTGCCCTTTTAAATATTCGTGGGGAATATTTTTAGCTTTTAAGTCATCCAAATGTTGGGCAAAATCAATTAAAAATTCTAACTCTGCCCCTGTAAAATCTAATTCTTTTAAAAAACTCTTACCTTGAAATTGATTCATCGTTAACCTCCTGTAAAACCGTTGTGATCAGTGCAATGCCTTTTTCTAAATCGGCTGTTTTTGTAATTAATGGTGGTAATAAACGTAGCGTGTTATGTTTCGCTGTTAGCGTCAGTAGGCCTTTTTTCTGCAGCTGCGTTACAATTTGTCCGGCAGAAACAGCATCAACTAACTCAATGCCTGCCATAAGGCCCAGTCCCCGCACTGCTTTAACGGCAGGTAATGGTCCTAACTGTTGGCTTAAAGCCGTTATAAAGTGTTGCCCTTTAGCTGCTACTGTTGTTAAAAATTCCGGTGTTATTTGCTGTAAAACGGCTTTAGCCGCCGTCATTGCTAACAAATTCCCACCGAATGTAGACCCGTGACTGCCTGGTCCAAAAGCCGTTTGATAAGCTTGTCGTCCAATCACTGCGCCAATTGGCAAACCGTTGCCTAACGCCTTAGCTACCGTCACCACATCGGGCGCCAATTGATAATGCTGATAAGCAAATAATTGCCCAGTACGCCCCATGCCAGTCTGTACTTCATCAATGATTAACAAGGTACCCGTTTCGTGACATTTCGCTTGAACGGCTTGCAACCAGGCTGCATCCCCTAAAATAACGCCACCTTCACCTTGGATAACTTCTAATAACACTCCGGCAACCGCATCGGTAATTTGATCTAAAGCCGCAGCTTCGTTATAAGGCATAAAAGCAACTTCTGGCACAAATGGCCCAAAACCAGTCTTAATCGCCGCATTATCTGTCGCAGATAACGCCCCATATGTACGCCCATGGAAACTATTTGTACAAGCTAGAATTTGCGTCCGACCAGTAACCCGTCTGGCTAACTTGATCGCAGCCTCATTAGCCTCCGTCCCGGAATTACAGAAGAACACCATTTTTTCAGTTTCTTGAACTAATAAATGGGCCACTTCATCTTGTAACTGATTTTCATAAAGATTAGAAATATGCCAAAGCTGATCCACTTGTTGATGCATTTGCTGTTGCAATAATTCATTTTGATACCCTAAATTGCAAACCGCAATCCCACTTGTAAAATCTAAATAAGTTTTCTGATCCCGATCAGTTAAATAACTACCAGTTCCCGTCACTGGTTCAATGGGATAACGTTGATACGTCGGATAAGTGTACTTCATTTAAAAACTCCTTTTTATGGTAAAACTAACGTGCCGTGCTTGCTCAAATCACCTAAAATTTCCACTTGGCTGACACCCGCTTCTAAGGCTTTGTAAGCAGCCGCAACTTTAGGCACCATGCCCCGCTTTAAAATACCGCTGGCAATTAAACGCTGAACTTGCTGGTAGTGAACATTAGGCATTACATGGCCGTTATACAAAACGCCAGGTACATCAGTCATTAAGACCAGGCGATCCGCCTTTAATGCTTTTGCCACAAAAGCAGCCATTGTATCCGCATTAACATTCAACCAAGTTTGATCTTCTGTTTGGCATAACGGGCCAAAAATTACAACGTTACCCTGGGCTAAATAAGTTTTTGTGTGCGCAGGTAATTGTGCCGGCAAGCCCACATAGCCATAGTCACTTTGGTTCAAATAATCGCCTTGAACCATCTTATCTTGAGTATTCATTGCTACGGCAGAAATGCCTTGCTGCTTTAGCACTTGCAATAACTTTGGCTGAATCGTTTCTGTAATCACTTGCTGTGTCACAGCCATCGTCATTTGATCCGTCACCCGAATGCCTGACTTTTTAATAACTTTTAGTCCCATTTCAGTACAGGCTTTAGAAATCATCGGACCGCCACCATGGACAATCACAATCTGCACAGCCTGTTGTTGCAGTTGACGTAACATTTTAAAGAAAGTTTCGTTCATTTCAGCTAAAGCATTGCCGCCAATTTTGATTACAATTGTTTCACACATGGATAGCGCTCCTTTTTAATTAATATTAATAATCGTTTTTATTTTAAGTATGATAGCTTGCATTAATTTTGACATAATTATAAGTCAAATCGCAGCCCCAAGCTTGGCCTTTTGCCGGTCCAGCATTCAAATCAACATCAATCTGAATCTGATTGGTGTCCATTGCTTTTTCTAAAACAGCCACTTCAGTATCCGCCGCAACACTATCCACAATCAATGGCAGCCCATTGAGCCAAACACTGACATGGGCCACATCAACAACAGCCTTTGTTTGCCCAATAGCTGCAATAATCCGGCCCCAGTTTGGATCATGCCCAAAGATCGCTGATTTTACTAAGTTAGAACCTACGATTGTTTTAGCAACGGCCTGTGCTTCTTCGGTACTGGCGCTGTGATTGACATTAACTTCAATTAATTTTGTAGCCCCTTCGCCATCCGCTGCAATGTGTTTGGCCAAATAAGCCATAATATAGTGAAAAGCGGCGCCGAATTTTTGATAATCTTTTGTGTCGGTTTCAATCATCGTATTATCCGCTAAACCATTGGCCAAAGCCACCACCATATCATTAGTGGACGTATCGCCATCAACGGTGATCTGATTAAAAGTAGATTCAGTATCTTCACTTAATAACGTCTGTAATGCCTCAGCTTCAATATTGGCATCCGTGGTAATGAAGCCCAGCATCGTGCACATATTAGGATGAATCATCCCGGAACCTTTACAAAAACCACTGATCGTCACTACTTGACCGTTTAATTTAAGGGCCACACTAATGGTTTTTGCTTTTGTATCAGTAGTTAAAATTGCTTCTGGTAATTTATCGTTTTTAGTGAGCTGTAATTTTTGTAAACCCGCTGCAATTTTAGGCATTGGTAATTGAGCCCCAATCAACCCCGTTGAAGCAACCCCAACTAGTTCTGGGTCAATTTCTAAAACATCTGCGGCTAATTGCTGAGTCGTCTGGGCATTTTTCAGTCCTAAGGCGCCTGTACACGAATTCGCAATTGCGCTATTTAAAACAAGCGCTTGTAATTGATGATGCGTTTGGATCATTTTTTTCGTAACTTGCGTGGGCGCTGCTTGGAATTGATTTGTTGTATAAACCCCCGCTGCTGTTGCGGGAACACTGGAATACAACCAACCCATATCTAATTTTTGTTTCCGTAATCCTGCATGAATCCCATCAGCGTAAAAACCAGCTGGCCAGGTGAAATCAATAATTTTAAAATCTGCTGCTGTTTGATTAATTACTTTCATAGTCGTGACCTCCTAAAAAGTCAATGTCGTCTGCGGTAAGGCGGTTGTTTCTGGAAAATCAAAGTATTTATTGAAGTTTTGAATTGCCTGTCCGGCAGCCCCTTTCAACAAATTATCAATTACCGTTACAATCATAATTTTATTTGTTGCTTCGTTATAAGTGACCCCAATATTACAATTATTAGTCCCAATCACATCTTTCAAAGCCGGCACACCATTTGGATAAACATTTACAAAAGGTCGGTCTTGATAAGTTTGCTGATAATCCTGCAATAATGTCTGGGTGGTGATGGATTGTTTTGGGGTGGCATAAATTGTCGTTAAGATGCCGCGATCAATTGGTAGTAAGGTTGTATTGAATTGAATCGTTGTAACGGCCGAATTCCATTTTTTTAAAGTTCGGACAATCTCTGGAATATGCTGGTGCTGATTAATTTTATACAGCTGCAAGTTCTCATTTACATGCACAAAATGTGTACCGGCACTTGCTTGTTTCCCAGAACCAGTGGCGCCGGACTTGGCATCTACAATAATTGTGTCTAAATCAATTAGATTTTGTTGAACTAGCGGTGCTAAACCTAGCAAAGTAGCCGTTGCGTAACAGCCTGGATTAGCGATATAGGCTGTGGTTGGGTCATTAAATTCGGCTAACCCATAATCTGCTTTGGCTAAAGCCCATTGCGGGGCGCTGTCTTTGTGATACCAAGCTTCATATTGCGTTGGTGTGGCTAAGCGATAATCTCCCGATAAGTCAATCACTGGAAAATCTGCTTCAACGAATGGCAGTGCTAATTTAGCCGTTACCCCAGAAGGTGTGGCAAAGAAAATAAGTTGGTCCTGCGCTAATATTTCAGCGACATCAAACGGTTTTATTTTCGTATTAATATTCATATATAACGGCCAATTTTCTTTAAGGTCGTAGGTATTGTCAGTCCCATGCCCATATAAATCTATTTGATCTACGTGGGGATGTTGCTGTAATAGTTGATATAGGCACTGACCGCTATAACCGGTTACACCCACCAATGCAATATTCATATGTTTCGCCTCTTTATTCATATAAATGAATATTTATTTTCGATGTTTATTACAATACACGCCTTTTAAAAATAAATCAACCTTTTTTCACACATTTCTGTATTTATTCTACATTTTATGCTTAATACCAGAATATTTATGCATTATTAATGTATTAATGCACAAAAAAAGAACCTTACAAACAAATATTTGTAAAGTTCTTTAATGCTTAAAGTTTTCAATTAAACTTAAATTGCTAAGCTGCCGGTAAACTGACTATTATATAGATCTGCGTAAAAGCCTTTTTTGTCTAGTAATTGCTGATGCGTTCCGGTTTCCACAATGCTCCCGTGATTCATCACAATAATGTTATCCGCGTCTTGTATTGTAGAGAGTCGATGGGCCACTACAAAGCTGGTCCGTCCCTTCAATAACTTACTCATGGCATGTTGAATTTGTAGTTCTGTCCGTGTATCCACAGAACTTGTGGCTTCATCTAAGATCAAAATCTCAGGATCGGCTACAAAAGCGCGGGCAATAGTAATTAATTGTCGCTGGCCTTGAGAGATATTGGAAGCTTCTTCGTTTAGGATCGTATCATAACCGTCTGGCAGCTGCCGAACAAATTCATCCACGTGGGCAGCTTTAGCGGCTGCAATGATTTCATCATGGGTTGCATCTTCACGGCCGTACTTCAAATTATCATAAATTGAGCCTGTAAACAGCCAAGTATCCTGTAAAACCATGGCAAATTGCTGCCGCAGTTCTTCCCGCTGAAGATTTCTAGTATCTACCCCATCTAATTTGATTGAGCCGCCTTTAATATCATAAAAACGTTCTAACAAATTAATAATGGTTGTTTTCCCAGCACCGGTTGGGCCAACGATAGCCACCATTTCACCAGGATTAACATCTAGATTATAATCTTCCATTAATAAGTCTTGTCCGTCATAACCAAATTGCACATGTGACATGGCAATTTTACGTTGGTCATCGGTGACATCTGGAATATCTACTTTTGTCTTCGGCATATCTGGTTCGTCTAAGACTTCAAAAATTCTTTCTGCAGAGGCGATCGTTGCTTGGATGGTATTCGCCAAGTTGGCCAGCTGTGAAATCGGCTGGGAGAACTGTTGCGTATATTGTAAGAAGGCTTGGATATTCCCTAAGGTAATCGTACCGTTCGTTACGGCGGTCCCACCAACAATAGCTATCAGAATATAGCCTAAGTTGTTCACAAACATCATTAAAGGCATGATAATACCGGAAACCATCTGAGCTTTCCAAGAAGCCGTATACAAGCGGTCATTTTCAGCCTTAAATTCTGAGATATCTTTATGTTCATGATTAAAACTCTTTGTTTCAATGTGACCGGCATAAGTTTCTTCAACTTTATTATTCAATAGACCTAATGATTTTTGCTGAGCGGCAAAGTATTTCTGTGATCGTGGGGCCACTACCCCAACAACGACCAAGCTCAACGGTACAATTAACAAAGCTAATAAGGTCAATTTCCAGCTAATTGTAAGCATCATCCAAATCGTACCAATTAAAGTGACGGTACTCGTAATCAGCTGTGTAATATTTTGCTGCAAGGTGTTGGCGATGTTATCCATGTCATTTATTGCCCGGGACATAATATCCCCATTTTCATGGGTATCATAATAACTAATCGGTAACTGCCGCATTTTTTGCTTCAAATCTTTACGCAAATAATAAACGGTCCGTTGTGAGATTCGGGTCATAATAAATTGCTGAATAAAACTAAGCACGGCAGATAAGACATACAACAAAATGACAATTAAAATAATATGCTTGATCTTATCAAAATCAATGGGGTAACGATCTACTGTCAAACCTGCTTTTTGCTGGGCAGTTCCGGTCATAACCCCTTTAAAAATTTCGGTTGTTGCTTCCCCTAAAATTTTAGGTGTTCTAATTTGGAAAATTTGTGACGCAATTGCAAAAACTAGGACAACTGCTAAACCTACATAGTAACGGCGCATATAACTGAACAACCGTAATGTCGTTTTCCAAAAATTATTCGGCTTGCTTCCGGATAACCCTGCACGGCCACCGCCGAATCCGCCGTGATTTGCTTTAGGTGCTTCTTTAGGCATTTGCAGCACCGCCCTCTCTAATTTGTGAGGCCACGATGTCTTGATAAACAGGACTGTTCTGTTTTAAGGCTTCATGTGTGCCATAACCAGCCATTTTACCATTATCTAAAACCAAAATAGCATCTGCAGAAGCAACTGTGGATACCCGTTGGCCGACAATAACGGTTACTTTATCTTTCATAAATGGATCATCTTTTAATTGTTGGCGTAAATTGGCATCGGTTTTAAAGTCCAAAGCTGAAAAAGAATCATCAAAGACGTAAATCGACGCTTCTTTAACTAATGCCCGAGCAATCGCCAAACGTTGCTTTTGACCACCGGAGAAGTTGTTACCACCTTGTTCAACGGTGGTATCTAACCCTTTCCCAGTTTCTTTAATGAAATCGCTCGCTTGCGCAATATCTAACGCATGCCAAATCGCATCATCCGTGGCTGTTTCGTTACCATACTTCATGTTTTCACGCAAAGTACCCTTGAATAACAGCGCTTTTTGCGGTACTAGTGCCACTTGATCCCGTAAAGTTTCTTTGTTAATGGCTTTAATATTGACGCCGTTGATGCTGACTTCTCCAGTTTCCACATCATAAAATCTCGGAATAAGATTCACTAATGTGGTTTTACCAGAACCCGTCCCACCAATGATGGCTAATGTTTCACCGCCTTTAACTGAAACATTAATATCTGTTAAAGCTAAATTTTCAGCTTGTCGATAGCGATAGTTCACATGGTCCAGTTTAAGACTTGTTGTTTCAGTCGCTAAAGCTTCTGGTTTTTTAGGATCCACAATCTTTGTTTTTAAAGCCAAAACTTCATTGATTCGTACTGCTGCTGCTTGGGCTCTTGGTACAAATACAAAAACCATTGATAGCATCAAGAAGCTCATCAAAATTTGCATCGCATAGGTCATAAACGCGATCATATTACCCGTTTGTGTGGCTTGATCCGCAATCAAATTAGCCCCCATCCATGTAATACCCACGTTGGTACCTGACATAATTAAAGTCATCATTGGGAACATTACTGCTAGAATGGAAAATACTCTTAAAGCATTATTAGTATAATTTGTATTCGCTTGATCAAAACGATCTTGTTCAAAAGTGTCCCGACGAAAAGCCCGGATTACCCGAACCCCTGTTAAACCTTCTCGAAAGACTAAGTTCAATCGGTCCGTTAATTTTTGCATTTTCTTGAATAATGGCACGGCTGATCCCATTAAGACGGCAATGACCACTATCAAAATTGGAATAACATAAATGAATATTTTTGTTAGTTGATGATCCCGCTGATAAGCTAAAAAGCTCGCACCGATTAATGTAATTGGCGCCATAATCATCATTCTCAAGATCATCATCATCACATTTTGAATTTGCAAGACGTCGTTGGTTGTTCTAGTAATTAATGAGCTCGTGCCCACTTCATCAAATTCGTCATTGGAATAATTAATGACTTTGGAGAAGACGTCATTTCTCAAATCTCTGCCTAAGCCTTGTGAAATTCGGGATGCTAGAAAAACATTACCCAATGCGGCGACAATACTGATTAAAGAAACGCCGATCATTTGTATACCAATTTGTTTAATTAAGTCGACATCACCATTAGTAATCCCCTTGTTTACAATATCAGCTGTTAATTTAGGTAAACTCAAGTTGGCAATCACTTGTACAATCATAAATAAGACTGCACCTGTGACGCCTGCAATAGGTAAGCGATGTTTTACTAATTGCCACATTTCGTTTCATTACCCTCTTTCCCTTGTACACCAAATTGTAGCCAATCTACAATTTTATAAAATCTTGTTCGCGTCAATTTTAATGCCGATTGTGCATCTGTTTGTTGAATGGTATAAAAAATCGTAATGGATTGGTAAAATGCCCCTAATAGCAGATGTAAGAGTACGATGTAATCTTCATCTGTTTCTATCCGTAACAAACTTAAATCAACCCCGTTTAACATCTTAGGCCGCACTTTATGAGCGCAATCAAAATCATGTTTGCGACTAAAATGTTCTGTTAGCTGATGAGACCGGGCGTAGTCTAGATGTAAAAATACATTACGGTAAAAATCCGCATTTGGTCCCGAAACGATTTCTTCAAGTAGCTGGCCAAAATACTGTTTAAACGCTTTAAAAAGGTCACCTTTTTGTGCTTTGAGCTCTGATTGCCAGTCTTCCAGGGATGTATGACGTACGTCCTCAATAAGATAGTCGTAAAGATCGGCTTTATCCTCAAAATATTGATAGAAACTACCCCGAGGAATTTCGGCGGCAGCAATAATACTGGCAATAGAAACTTTATCAAAGGGTGCTTTAGAAAACGCTTGCCGTGCCACAGCTAATAAGTGTTGCTGCTTTTCTTCCGGTAAGTTAAAAAAAGTTTGTTTAGGCATTCTTACCTCTCATTCCACAAAAAAATAATGACAATCTGTCATGTGACAAATTGTCATTATACACGTACTTAATATTTCAGTAAAGCGATGTTTTTAAAAAGTAGTTATTTTATAATAATTCTTTGATTTCAGCGATGTTTGTTTGGTTTAAGGCTATGATTTTAAATCTTCCTTCTGAATAACGCAACAAGCTGACACTGGCATTTTTCAACAAGGTGCGCGGTGTTTTTTCTGGATCAACCATATAAATTAGAGTGCCTAATAAAACGCCGTGAGAAACAACTAATAAATTTTGGCCCTGATTTTCTGGTTGTTCTAAAATTCGTTTTAACCCAGCTTGTAATCGATTGGAGATTTCTTGATAGTTCTCTGCTTGTCCAGTTTGATCTAAATGACTGAAGCCATTTAAGGTCATTTCTAAAAAGTGAGTGCCATTTAAAACTTGCCGGCTTGTCCTTAAACCATAACGTTGTACTAACTGCCGGAAGGCTTTATTGTATTTAACGCCTTCAAAGTCACCAAAATAATATTCTCTTAAAAAAGATTCCTTTATTAGCGGAACATCTGCTTTGTTTGCGGCGGTTAAAATTTCCGTTGCGGTTTGAATTGTGCGGATACTGTCGCTGCAGTAAGTTCGAAAAATTGGGATATCTTGTAAGCTCTTACCAACACTTTGCGCAGCTTGGATGCCAGCGGTCGTTAATGATGAGTTTGAGAGCCCTTGCAGCCGGTTTTGTTTATTAAATTCAGTCTGACCATGGCGCACTAAAATTAGATTTGTTGCCGTTGTTTCGCACATTCTTTATAACTCCTTATCATGTTGACAAAAACATGCTAATATAAACTATATGGTTAATTATTATCATAACATTATTTAAGCTGAGGTTTGACTATGATTGAAAAAAATAAAAGCGAGAATATCGCTATTTTAAACTTTATCCAAAATAATCCAACGGCGGTCGTCTTGGAACCTAAAAAATATGCTAATGTTTTAACATACGCTTTTCCAGATGATTGCTATCCGCTGAATGACCAGAAGTTCCCAAAGATGCGTTTACGGGTGACTCGACTAACTAATCTCGAGGTTACAGATAATCTATCCTTATTAACGCATTTTTATGACCTAACTGCGCAAAAAAATGAGAACGGTTTCACTAGTGTCTGGTTAACGACTGCACATTTAGAAACATCTAGTTTAGTGCTGGCCGAGCTGTCTTTTGAATAATGAAACACAAGACATATTTACGAATTTTTAGAAATTTGCGCTATCAACTTCTAACTTTTGCCTTATTTTCATTACTACTTTTGATTTTACGCCAAATATTTGTTTATCAGTGGTTAGTGCTTGCCTTTGATATTTGTGTTCTATATTGTGCTATATTATTTGTAGTTATGATTGCTATTTGGTGGTTTGATAAGTCTGATTAATTTTTTCTTGACATCTTTTTAGCTTTTCGTTTACAATAGTCTTTGTGCCATTATTGCCCGTTGGTCAAATGGTTTAAGACGTCGCCCTCTCAAGGCGGAGCTGCGGGTTCAATTCCCGTACGGGCTATAAAGATAAAAAGTGCTGATGCGTTTTTACGTATCGGCACTTTTTTTGTTGGTCTATTTCCATGCATGTTTCTTGTAATTTCAAGTTCACGCTCTCCATACAGAGAGCGACATAAACAAGTTGTACCACAGATCCAAATAAATGTGATTTCAATTCACGCTCCCCATACAGAGAGCGACTTAATTTCTTTCTTAGGGTTATTTATATCTGTTACTTCAATTCACGCTCTCCATACAGAGAGCGACGACGTTGAGCAGCTAAACGATAAGTTTTTAACAATTTCAATTCACGCTCCCCATACAGAAAGCGACGATATTTAATCCGACAGAGTACGCGGCTTGGGTGATTTCAATTCACGCTCTCCATACAGAGAGCGACTGATGCTTTCTCAGCGTCAAGGGATTGCAGCAAATTTCAATTCACGCTCTCCATACAGAGAGCGACGCTAAGTGATATCTAGTCTGGACTTGCTCAAAGCATTTCAATTCACGCTCTCCATACAGAGAGCGACTAAAACAATAGGGACTTGGGAACGTGGGACTAGAATTTCAATTCACGCTCTCCATACAGAGAGCGACAATAGCCTTACCATTTTTTGTGGTGGTTGCAAAAATTTCAATTCACGCTCTCCATACAGAGAGCGACACAGCTGTACAAATAATTACCTCAATCGTAACAGATTTCAATTCACGCTCTCCATACAGAGAGCGACATCAGAATTACTAAAGGAGTCAGATAATCCTCATACATTTCAATTCACGCTCTCCATACAGAGAGCGACGGTAATCCAGGCAAAAAAGAATCCTTAAAATTTTTGATTTCAATTCACGCTCTCCATACAGAGAGCGACGCGACGGCGGCGGCTTCTGCGAGTTTTTTGGTGCATTTCAATTCACGCTCTCCATACAGAGAGCGACCGTTTTGAGCCAAAGGCATTCAGTGATTTTATGCATTTCAATTCACGCTCTCCATACAGAGAGCGACGTTGATCAACTAGTTATTGAGATTAGACACAGAATTTCAATTCACGCTCTCCATACAGAGAGCGACCCCATCACAAAGACGGCGTGTTTGGGGACATTACAATTTCAATTCACGCTCTCCATACAGAGAGCGACGGGACAAAGACGTTGTGCTCATGCATATCAATGGCATTTCAATTCACGCTCTCCATACAGAGAGCGACGATAGATGGTAAGACCTCCGATGTGACCCAGTCTTATTTCAATTCACGCTCTCCATACAGAGAGCGACCGCAATATATTGTAAAAAAATATCAACCAGAACTATATCTTGCGGCTAGAACATGTTAAATCTTATTAACTTTAATAATATTTACTTAAAATTGCTCAATATTCGAAATACCTCGCGCGAGTCCCCCGGTCAATTCATGTTTACCCGGCATTCGCGCTTAATTAAAACATGGCCAATGATAGACTATTGGTGAAACCAACATTATCATCATAACTACCACTATTTGCATAGTATATCAAACTGCCTCTAAACGTTTCAACTGCGGATATACCTTTTGTAAAGCCATTTGAATTACTCAAATTGCCATAAATCTGTATTGAATAATTCTGAGCCTCTTTAAGTGCATTTGAAATCTCTTCAAAAGAAGCACTATCTGATAAAAGCGTTGTAATAATATTATTACCTTTATCATTGTAAGGCACAATAACCGAAGTTGTCTGACTATCAATCACTCTAAAATTCTCACTGATCGTCTGTGGTGCAGCGAATAACCAAATATGCGGAATATCTTTTACTGCTTCATTGACGTAACGTGCCGCATCCTCATTAACAACACTCCCACATCTTTCCTTATGTCCAAATTTATATAACGTTTTTTCGCCACTTTGATCATTCGGTAGTGGATAATCCAGTGTTTTATCAATTTGATTTTTCCCATAGTATCGCTCAAAAAAATCCGCTATAGCTCTTGAGCTCATCAATTCAGAATCCTCATACTTTTCCACAATACTGGTTGTAATATCGCCAGTTATCCGAATCTCTTCCAGCCCTGAACCTAAATTCTCAGCACTATTACTCATTTTAATCAAATAAGTCTTGGCCAGCGCAGTCTCATGATTACGATTACAACGGCCCGCTGTCTGAATCACACTATCTAAGCCCGTTAACGATCGTATCGCAGATTCAAAGCTTAAATCTACTCCCGCTTCAATCAAACGCGTTGAAAAAACAATGACCTTTTTCTCCCCTGTTCTTGCGGTAGCTAGATCTTTACTGATTATCTTAAATTTATCTTTCCGATGTGCTGGACACATATAGGTTGATAAATGGTAGGCTGTCACTGCCTCATTTTGCGCCTTAAACCCCTCATAAGCTGCTTTAACCGCTGCCTTTGTATTTAATACTACTAATACACTATTAACCTCTTCCAATTTTTGAACTGCGAAATCAACCAAATCTTCAATTTCCCAAGCACTTTTCAAAAAATGCGTATCGATCGTAACCCGCTGGAATTGTTTCTCTACAGTTGGTAAATCTTGAACAATCTCTGTAGCTTCGGGAATATGATTTTCCAAACTTTCCGCTTCTAAAGTCGGCTGTGTCGCTGTGCATAACAAACTTGTACTTGCTTTTTCCTTCTCAAGCCATTTTAAAAATGCATTATTCATTGAAATGGTCTTTGCTGGTAGTGTCTGAATTTCATCAAAAATTAAAGTCGCTGAAATTAACCGATGCATGTGGCGTAAATTCTTACTACCTCGCCCATAAAGTGCATTAAGATAGGCAACTTGTGTCGTCATAATAACGGGTGCATCCCAAGTATCCTTAGCATAATAATAGTTAAAGTTCAGACCATCTTCATTAAGTGTCGAATGATATTCTAAAACATGCGCATAATCATCTTCATCTAACTCCAGTTGTTTCCTAATTTCAGCCGCATTTTGCTCGATAATTGTTGTATAAGGCACAATATAAATAATGCGCTTAAAATCATGTGTTAAAGCCTGATTTAACGCAAAGCGTAAACTAGCAAATGTTTTACCGCCACCGGTCGGCACACTTAGTTTATAAATTCCAATAGGGCCCTTTCCAGAAGTTGCACTTTGTTCAGACATCGCCTGTCTCACTTGATTTAAAGCTCTCATCTGCGAATTAGCTACAACTTTGTTTGCCAATTTTGCCGTTGCTTTTTCATTAGCCGCCTGATATGTCCGTAATATCTTTGTCGTATCCAAAGGCCGGTAATCTTTATCTGATGCAAAAGCTGCAGTATCACTGTGATCAGCATCTACTAAACAACTGGCAATAAACCGCAAATAATATAATTGGTAATCAAGTAAGTCATCCTCATTTTTTTGTTGTATTTCTTTTAGCGCTAATTTCAAGTAAGCTTCAAAATCTGATTTTTCAAAGTCCGTAAAAAAGCGTTGTTCAATTTCTTCAACTGTCCAATCCGTCATTGTTTCCCTCATTTTTTCGGAAAAGGGTAACCGATTAAGCCCTGACGCATGGTGCTGATTTTTACGCCCTACAGGATCTATAAAATCATAAGGACCACCTGGATTATGATGGGCCATAATAACATTTTCAATCAATTCTGCAAAAATAGTTTCATACTCGTTTTTTTGCTGAAAATGAAAATGATGTTCTAACATTCGAGCCCCAGCAAATGCATGATTGATCTTTTGTTTACCAACGGTTTCAGTGTGCACTTGATTGATATAATTCTGAAATTTCTCTGAGTATTTACCCGCATCATGAAGCCAGCCAGCCAAACCACAAACATGCTTTAACCCAAGATCTGCACCATAACGCTCACATAGTATTTTAGTATTAGTTAAATGTGTTTTTAACGATTGATTCCTGACAACCGGTTCATCAGTTCTATGGGCAATATACATATTAGTATCCGCTTAATGATTCATAAGTTAATCCTGAAACTTCAGGATCATTAACTGTAACTTCAACTTTTGAAAAGTCAGTATTGCCTTCAGGATTATTGACCGTTGTAGCCTCATGAACAAGATAAGGGGCCAATTGACCAATTCTTGAATCATGCTGCCACCAAATCACTTTTAACACAGCCATTGAGCCTTCTGGGCGCGCAGATGAAGCATCATTTACAAATAATGTTGTTAGAGCCTTCTTTAAGGCTTCTGCATCATCTTCCGTAAAACCCGTTCTTTGCGCCTGTTCAACGTTAATACTGCCGTTAAATTTATAAACTGCAAACGGTACCGTGTTTTTGATACCCATCGTATCACTGCCTTTAACCACACCAGGTTCAGAGTTAATCGACTTTGTAATTTGCATCTCTTTAACTTGAATAGGTTCTGTTGAAAAAGCAGATTGAATTGATACTGGGCCTCTTACTGGAATTGAAGCGCCATCTAAGCCATCTTTAGTTTTGTTATTAAAAGCCATCACTTGTCCAAATGAGCGCACATCTATCCAGCTTGCTGTTGCTGCTTTAATAAAATCATCACGCCAAGTAGGTGTTTTCTTCATATCTTCTGCTAAAATCTCTTGAATAGCCTCACTAGCTTTAATACGATCTCGAATATTCATATGGCCATCAGTAATTCGCTCTTGCATTTCGATTAAAACAGGCAATTTCATATCTTGCCAACGATTTCTAATCTTACGTTTAATGGCTACATCACTAATTTCACCTAAACCATCTGCGTTAATCCGTGGTCGATTATTATCCAAAGGATCTCCGTTTGGATTGGCATTTTTAACCCCAATAATTACAGAAAAATCAATCTTGTGTTCCAATGTTTTACTAGTCATTATCTTTCACGTCCTTATCTGAATTTTTACGCATATTTTCTGTTTTTTGGCCCATAAAACCACTGAATACTAAGCTATTCAACGGTTTATCATTCATCATTTCTGGTGCCATCAGTTCGTTAATTTCAGCCATTTTTTTCTCAAAATAAGTTCGACTGGCACCATTTAATTTCTGACCATACGAACGTTGAACACTTAAATAAATTCGCAGCCAGGTTGTCCCAGGTTTTTCTACAAAATTTGAGAAGAAACGCATTGCCGTTGTTGGTCGATCTGTTGTATCACTGCCAGCTGCACGTTGTTTATACATTACTGTACTCTCCATTGAATCAGCGACTGCTAACATCCGCCCAAATAAATAAGATCGATCTTTTAAATTTGGATCAAGACTCATAATTTTTCCACTCCTACGATTATAATTTTGTAATGCACATAGCGTCCGCAAATCTTGACGCCAAATTGTTAGACCACTCATTTTAAATCGTGTTTCGTTTGTGTAGCTCATCGGTTTACGCACACGATTCATAATTGCTTTAATAATATCTTCGGGAACATCTCTGCCATTAATTGTCGCCATTAACAATCTCGTCATTGCCCGTTTGGAAAGTGATTGATATCGACTGCCACCTGGGCCAAAAAGATAAGCGCTTTCAATGACGTTTTTAAGTGACGGCGTCCGTGGTTGTAAGCCATCTTTTGTATAAATCATGACAGCACACTGATCATACCACCGCATCAAGTTATCTTTTAAGTCGGCAGAATTCATCAGATCATAATAAGCAACTGACATCCGTCCAGTTGTGGCTGCATCTAAAAACATGACATTAACTTGTGCCTGATTATCCAAGTCCGCGATATAGCCGTACATTGCCTTACGATAATTCTGGGCAATTTCAAAACCAGTATCCTTACTTTTTGAATCATTAAGTCTTGCAAACAACCCTTTATTCTGAAAACCAGTAAATCCATTTATTGCACCACTTAAGCTTTCATTATTTTGTGCTTTCCAAAATAAAAAGTTACGTGTATCTACTGGAATACCTTGCTTTTGTACAAGCCATTTTAATGCGTGAGTCATTTCTTGTGATGATTCATAACCAACGCTATAAAATTCGTCTGCAAGAAATGTCCCTCGATAAGTGTAATTTCCACTATCATTGGCAGATATCAATTTGGCACCGCTAGTTATTGGGTTGATATTTTTTTCAACTGATTTTGTCGTGATGACTTTTTCCCCAGTAATATAATCAATATCCTCTACACTGTTGCTTTTTAATTTTTCTAAATAAAAATCAGTCCAAGATTTAAAAATTTTAGGATTTTTCCAAGGTTCTAGTGGTGCTAGATTCACTTTAAATCTAACAAATGCACCACCAGTTAGGTCTTTAAGCGCTAACCCAGACTGGATTAAATCTTTTGAAAGTGTCCCTTTGTTTAAATACTGTGCAATAATTTTTATCTCTTTTGGCGTCTCTGCTTGATCTGCCCACGCATTAAGTTGCTCTAAATAAGCCTCATAATATTCCGATGCCGAATCAATATCTTTTTTTCGGGTAGCGTACTGAGCAAAATCACCCGCCACATACTTAATTTTATCCTGCAGTGGGAATGGTGCAATATTACTGGAACGATTAGCCGATTCAATGGTCGCCGGAATAACGGTTAACTCTTTGCCTTTACCAAGATCCTGCATGTTTGAGAATTTACCATCTTCAGTTATAGAAACTTCTAAATCAACCTTTACTGAGGTGTGGGCAATTGGTAGTAACGTCCGGCCACGAGTATCAAAAATGCCAACATTGCTCTCGTTATTTTTGTAAACCTTAACTAATTCCTGGAAGATACTCATCGCTGCTCACCACCAAACATTTCATCATATAATTCATCCACTGGCTGAAAGAGCGTCGTATCGTGAATTTTATAATCTACAACTTCGCGGATAGGCTGAACTATTTTGACGTCTTCAGGCTTTTCAAATTCAATGACCCCATGTTTCATCGTTGGTGCCCAAAGCCTAACGGACAACTGGTTATCTCCAGTCTCATTAGGATAGTTAAATCCGTGAACCATCATCCCTATATACTGTTCCGCAATCTCGTCATAAGCTCCTGTCCCAGCACCAAATGTTTGCGGTTTTACATACGCCTGACATTCTCGAGTACCTAAAAAGACATCTCGACGACCGCCTCGGCTCAATGCACGATTAAAAATTGCCGTGTGCTTTTTTATATTCCGATCTTGCGCTAGATCTTCCCGTTGTAAATTCCATTTAATATGCGATTCAACTTGGTAACGGACATTTCGCAAATAAGTATAGTAAGCCAACGTGTTTTTGTTTAAAGCAAAATTTTTGTCTAATGGTCGCATCGCTTTTGATTCAACTCTAATCGGCTCTAAAATCCGAACTTTGTCGATAACGTGGATGAACGACGGTTTCCAGTAGACCGAAGAGGCAATTCCAACTAGCGCTTGATACGATGGCACTTGATACGTTAACTTCTCACCGCCTCGACTTAATGGATCACAAAAAAGTGCGTTTCTACCCCAAACCTCAAACTGAAAATTGTTTTCCTGTGACACATAATCACCTTCTTTTACGTAATTTAAACTCAACATAGAATTAATTATTTACTACAAATTTAGTTTAACAGATTCTATTATAATTTATAATAATTAAAAGAATGATAAAATATCCCCTGATAATACATGACCTCAAAATATCATCGGTTGGTCCATATTTGTAACTGCTTTTGCACCGACATGTTTGACCTTTGTTTCGTAATTCTGACCTAAGTTATAAAAACGTAAACTATCTACTTCAGGGTTAATTACAGCCTTTAATTCACGCTGTAATTTCTCAAATTCTAAAGTGTTAATCAAACACTCGAAAACCGAATTCTGCACCCGCTGACCATAACGATCACAAATTTTAGCAGCATGTCGCAATCTTTTAGCGCCCTGCGGATCCATTAATGATATATCATAACCAACAACAATCAGCATCAATCTTCCCTACTTCCATAAAAATGGTGGATATGCATCTAAATCCCCCCGTAAATATCTTGCTAAAAGTAATGCCTGAACATGAGGTACTAATCCCCAAATAATTTTTTCTTTTAAAAATGGATGCTCCAATTTTTCTTCTTTTCGCTTTTGCCATTGCGTAATAAACGTTTTCCGGCCATCTTCTGTTAACTGAACGGCGCCACTTTCAGAATGATTAAAATCCTTATCGCTAATCAATTGTTTATTAATCAGCTTCAACACAAAACGATCTGCGTAAACACTTCGCAACTCCTCCATCAGATCTAAAGACAATGACAGCCGTCCAGGACGATCTTGATGCATAAAACCAACATACGCATCCAATCCTACAGATTCCAAGGCCGCTGCGCATTCATGAGCCAGCATTGAATAGGCAAAAGACAATAATGCATTTGTATTATCCAAGGGCGGTCTACGGTTCCGACCTTCAAAAATAAAAGCTTTTTTTTGCTGCAAAATCATCTGATCAAACAAGCTAAAATAAAGTTGTGCCGCATTGCCTTCCACACCACGCAATCGCTCTAAATCAGTCATTGAACTCAGCTGCGTTAAAGTTTCCTGCAAAGTCCCAATCACGTTTTGGAATTCTTCGATATCAATAGCCAGCTTATGATCTCTCAATATTCGTTGTAATACAGACCGTTGATTGGCAATTTTTCCAAAAATAAAATTTCTAGCGATTAATGTACTTTGAACTGAATCATCCGATATGCGATATTGCTGCTTTCTCAAAATAACATTACCATTCGTCATCCCTGTCACACGACCACAAAAGCGCCCGTTAGGGGTTAAAAAAGTCATTGAGATATTATGTTCTAAACAGCTTTGAATTAAAGCTGGGCTAGCACCGGATCTAGCAAATATGACAATACTTTCAAAATTCAATAATGGCACTTTTCCAACAACTTCACGTTCAACAGAAACACCAATATTCCCACCATCTAAAAATAAATAAGTATCCGGTTTTGTTATGTATAATGTATTTAATAATTTTTTCATTGATCCAAAGCGCCTTTCAAATATTGATCTACAGTTTGCGTTGCCAGCATTTTCGGTAAACAAATACTCTCCAAAGAACATCTTTTACATTTAGCTGTTGGTTTAACTCTAGGCGTGTAGCGCTTTGTCCAATATTGATGCATCTCAGAAACTTTTTCGTTAAAATCCCGCTTCGTATCCGTCGTAAAATCAATTTGAACACGCTGTTTTGTTTCAAAATAATATAGATACCCATGATTTATCTCACAACTTAACATCTCTTCTAGACATAATGTCTCTCCCAGTAGTTGATAGACATCAGAATCATCATATTTCTTTCGCCCGTGTTTATATTCTACTGCCGCAGGTTCATAAATATCTTTATACTTATGAAGGTAGGCCCCTTTTTCAGACTTTGTGAACTCGACAATATCACAGCGCCCAGTCAATCCTAGAGTCGCAGAATGAACTCTCAATGCCCGAATTATCAGTTTGTCTCCTCGTTTCTCATGAAATTTCTCATCATCCGCTCGTTCATGGAACTGTCTGCCTTCATATGTGAGAATATTTTCTTGCCACTGTTGTTCAATATGTATCAATGCCCACTGACGTCTACAAAATAAAAAATGTTGAATTCCTGAAATTAACAAGTAATCAGATTCATCATACATCTCTTTATCTCTCCTTTCTCTAGTTACATATTAGTACTTTTTATGTAAGCATTATTTTTAATTTTTGAGTATTATTTATAATAATTTTAGTCACATTAATATTGATTACTCTGTTATACTAAAAAGATGATCTTTTTCAAAAAAAATTATAGCGCGCGAATCTAAGGTGACCATGTTTTTACCAGGGGATTCGCGCTAGTTACTTTTATAATTGCTTAAATTTTGATAAAATAATATTATATTTATGCTATTAACATGTTACAGCCGCAAAATATAGTTCTAATGAACATTTTTTTACAATATATTGCGGTCGCTCTCTGTATGGAGAGCGTGAATTGAAATCAGAAGTTTTAGTATTAAATACGGATGGCAATTGTCGCTCTCTGTATGGAGAGCGTGAATTGAAATAATGTCGACAACTTTTAGCTTATCAGCCTCTTCCAGTCGCTCTCTGTATGGAGAGCGTGAATTGAAATTAACTCTATAGTACACTCACTCACCGTATGTGTCGTCGCTCTCTGTATGGAGAGCGTGAATTGAAATCGGCCCACCTTTGGATGTAATAATTGCTTCTTTTGTCGCTCTCTGTATGGAGAGCGTGAATTGAAATAAACATTACTGCGCAAAGCTTTTATCCGAAAACAGTCGCTCTCTGTATGGAGAGCGTGAATTGAAATTGACTGCAATCACCGTGATCATCGGTACCCAAATTGTCGCTCTCTGTATGGAGAGCGTGAATTGAAATAATTGATAAATAGTAATAATTATTCTACTACTCGTCGCTTTCTGTATGGAGAGCGTGAATTGAAATGCTTCTTAAACTTTTCATGGTTTGGATGGGCTGTTGTCGCTCTCTGTATGGAGAGCGTGAATTGAAATTGACAAGTCATCGTAGCGTCGGCCGCTGACTGGAGTCGCTCTCTGTATAGAGAGCGTGAATTAAAAAAACCCAAACAAAAAGACATTAAAGCCACCTCGTACTGCTTTAATGTCTATACACGCATTATTATTTTTATCATCACTATGCTTTGTGTTCCAAAGCTTTAATTGCAGCCTGGATTGTTATACCTGAGCCCGAATGCTGTTTTGTATCAATCACGGTAAAAATTTGTTTCTCTGTATCCAATAAAATTTTGTACTTCATAATAAAAGCCTCCTAAATAAATTCTTAGTGGTGCCTCCTAATGGAGTATCTTATATTTACGCCTAAATTAAAAAATTGTCAACTAAAACACTTTTTTTGCAATCGCATCCACAAAATTCTGCTAAACTTAGAGTAGATAAAACAAATGAGGTATTGTGATGCAACTAAACAATTTAAACGTTGCCGTTACTGGCAAATTGGAAACCATGACCCTCCAGCACTGTCTAACCCTGCTCAAAATTATCCATGCAAATCCCCAGTCCAACGTGAGCCAAACCACTGATTGCCTAATCGTGGGCACCATTCGTAAAACAATGTTTGAAGCACCAGAAACTGAGCGGTTAAAATTAGCCAGAGCCTATAACGTCCCAATTATTACTGAAAAAGAATTTTTAACCCTCGTTATCAAAGCGCTAAATCATCTAAAAAATAATCTTCAATAGAAATATTTACAGAAGTTGCCTTAATTCAAGGCCTGAAATAGGATATAATGATGCATAGTATTTATTAGGAGGGCTAAAATTGAGGGCCGCTAAAATCTTTGTAGGTATTCTACAATTACCTATTGCCATACTTATTGTCTTTCAAACTTACTCCGCGTGGTCACAAATCGTCACGACGGATCACATTCAAAAAATTATTTACGCCGCCTTTATTATTGGGGTCGCTTACTTAATCGCTGGCACAGTTAATTTGCTAACAAACGATTCAAAGTCGTTTATTCCAGAAATAATTTATTTTGTACTACTACTTATCGGCTGGTTCTTTGCCCGCAACGATGCTAAAAATTTTAATTTTCTGAACTTTTGGGCCTGGCTTGGCTTCTTCTTAGGCCTAATCTTCATTGCTTGGCACATCGCAAAAATTACATTCCTACCAGAAAAAAAGCCAGCGTCAAAAACGAATGCCCGCCGAACACAACAGCGACATGCTGTACAACCTGCTCCAGACCATAACAGCTATAACACGGCGGCCTATCCACAACAGACTTTAGGCAACGTTCAGCAGTCCCGGAGTAGTCGAACGCAGGCACCAGCGCCACTACCATCCCGATCACAAATGCGTGCGAAAAAAAATAAGCGTGGCCGTAAATAACCATTAAAAAAAAACGACTAGAACAATTGCCATTTTTGTCCTAGCCGTTTTTTTTATTATTCTTTTGTACTGGGAAACCGACTATAAAACGTGCGGCCCACTGCATCAATTGTCCACATCCATAGCATATGCCCTAACAATTCAGATAAATGCTCCTCAACGGGTTGTTCTTTAGCTTCTGGTATAATACCCATCGCCGGTAAAACCATTAAATGTGCACTCGCCCAAGCTGCTGTGCCTGCTGCCAAACCATGGCCAGCCTTTAAAACTGGAATATAATGCCCCAACACCGTATAGCCAATCCCAAAAGTTGCTGAAAAAGTGTAGTGAATCAAATAACTTGGCCAGGGTAAGTCATGACCGTTATAGTGACAGGTCGCATGTGCCGCTTGCGAACTAAAACCTATTTTTTCTAATGTCTTTTGAGGGGGATTCGTCGCATCCCTAGCCGGTGTTCTGGGGGGTAGAATATTCTCCCAACCCATTTTTACCATCCCAGCAATTATCCCTGCAGCCGTACCTGCAGCAACTGCTGGCCAAATCTTGAACTTTGTCATAGACAATCCCTCCTGAGGTCTTTTTTTAAGTATACAACGAAGTTTTTATAAATAGCTGCCAAAAACACTAAAATTAAAATTTTATTTGATTAAATCCACTTTGCTTTCACAAAAAAATACTGTTAGGCTTTATTTATACAATAAGACCTAACAGTATCGTGGGGCAAGTATGGGGCAAAGTTGGAAAAACATAGTAGAACCCCCTTTTTAAACCCAATAAAAAAACCATTAAACCCTATAATAGCAAGGTTTAACGGTAAAACACCGATCTAGTGCAAACACTAGAAAACACTCAAAAATGCCGGTAGCAGGGGTCGAACCTGTACGGGATAAATCCCACAGCGACCTGAACGCTGCGCGTCTGCCAATTCCGCCATACCGGCAACAACAATTACTATTTTACCAGAAATATACAAAATTTAAAGTCTAAATTTAGGAGTCTGAATAATTATGCCAGAAATCAACTTACAACTTGCTAAAAATATCATTCAGCCAAGACCAAAAGACAGTTACAAAGGCAAATTCGGTCGCGTTTTAATTATAGGTGGTAATCAGAACTTTGGCGGTGCCGCAATTATGAGTGCCTCTGCAGCCGTTTATGCCGGCGCGGGACTTGTGACAACTGCCACAGATCCTAATAACTTTACTGCCCTCCATAGCCGCCTACCGGAAAGCATGGTGCTAGACTACAACGACCATGCCTATTTAAAGCAACTAGTTAATGAAATGAACGTTGTTGTGATTGGCCCTGGTCTAGGAACGGATGGTCAAAGCCTGGCCATTTTGCGAGCGGTTTTTACCGCTATCACAGATACACAGGCCATTATTATTGATGGTTCTGCTTTAACCTTAATGGCACAACACCAAATTCCCATCCCCGCAAAAGGCCACATCGTCTTAACCCCACATCAAATGGAATGGCAGCGTTTATCTACTATCCCCATCAACGAGCAAACAGACACTACAACCCATCAGGCACTCGTTAAACTATGGCGCTTTAACCCCACCGTCACCCTTGTCTTAAAAAGCGCACAGACAAAAGTTTACCCACCTGATGGGACCGTTTGGATAAATCAAGCGGGAAACCCTGGCATGGCTACCGGCGGCTCTGGGGACACTTTAACCGGCATTTTAGCAGCCTGCTTAGGCCAATTTCAGCCTCAAGATAAAGCCTTATTAGCCGGCGTCTACCTACATAGTGCCGTCGCTGACAAACTCGCTCAAACGAGCTATGTCACCTTACCTCAAGAAATCATTCAAGAATTACCAAAATTTATGCATCAACTGGCCCAGGCATAGTTTGTAACGCCACTAACTCCTCAGCCGTCAATGGCCGATACTGTCCTAACGCCAAATCAGGATCTAATTTCAGTTGACCCATTTGAATCCGATCCAAAGTTAATACTGGTTTTTCAATCGCGCCAAACATACGCTTTACTTGATGGAACTTACCTTCTGTAATCTGAACTTGAACGCTTGATGTCGTAGCTGTTGTTTCTAAAATAGTTAAAACTGCAGGCTGCGTCTTAAAGTCTGTCAGTTGAATCCCCTTGGCAAAGCGGGCCACATCAGCCTCATCAACAACCCCTTCAATTGAAGCTTCATAAAGCTTAGGCACATGATGTTTTGGACTCAGCAAGCGATGGGCCAGCTGACCATCATTCGTTAAAACCACCAGCCCCGTTGTGTCTTTGTCCAAACGGCCCACTGGAAATAAATCTTCGCGGTAATCATCATCTTGCAACAAATCAATAACCGTCGTATCTTGTTTGTCCTGCGTCGCAGATAAAACATCTTCAGGTTTATTCATCATATAATAGAAAAAAGTCTGATAGTTGATGGCAATCCCATCTAAAACCACTTTATCCTTAACTTCATCTACCTGAAATTTCGAATCTTTAATTAACGCGTCATTTACTTGGACGCGTTTTTGTTTTAGCAAAATTTTAATTTCTTTTCGAGAATATGGCGTCATATCCGCCAAATATTTATCTAAGCGCATCGTTTCCTCCTACTTAATCTTTAATCGTTGCCGAATTCTCGCAACTCTAGTACCCAAAATTCGGTCAGCTAACTGCGTTTTTAAAGCCAAATAACCATAAATTGCAACACCCACTAATACACCGAAAGTTAACGGCAAAATCGTTGCAAATCGACTGTTACCATTTAAAAATAAACTAAAGACTTTTACAACTAAACTCACACCAACCAGCATTATTACTGAAAAAACGGCCATTGCGAAAGTACGTCGAACCAAGCGGCCAATATTAAATTGATAAGCGCGGTATAAAGCCCGCAACATTAAAGCACAAGTCACGGCCATCCCTAGACAAGTTGCGACTAATGGTCCGAAAACCCGGAATAAGAAAATCATTGGATACTGTAACACTATTTTAGTGATTATCCCGACAACTAAATATTTAATCGCCATCCGATTCATATACAATCCTTGTAACACCGCCGCTAAAACCGTAAATAGCCCTAAGAAAATTGCCACATAACTATAAAATTGCAATACCCAAGTGCCTAAATCATTTTGAAAATAAAACAGCGTATATAACGGTCGTGCTAACGCAGACATGCCAAAAGCGGCTGGGAACATGACAAATAGAAACAATTCTAACGTATCATTGATTTGTTCCCGAATACCTTGCACATCTTTACGGGCATGAGCACCAGCCAGTAAAGGAATCGCAGTCATTGCCAAAGCCGTTGCTAAAGAAATCACAATCATTACTAATTTTTGTGCATTAAAGTTAAATACCGCAAAATACGCATCTAATTGATCCTGCGTTGCGATAACAAAATCTTTCATCATCGGATAAAAACTATACTGATCAAAGATTTGGAAAATTGTAATCCCACTATCTAAAATAATAAATGGAATAGCTTGATGAATAATTTGTTTAATAATTTCCGAAGTTGAAATATCCAAATTATTCGCTGACTGGGCAGCTAAATCATCAAATTGACTTTTTCGCCTGAAATAAACCCATGCTAAGACCGCAATCCCCGCTAAAGCGCCAATAAAAGCCGCAAAAGTCGAGTGGGTCACCGCATTTACATAATTTCCCTTTTGAACCTGCATAATAATGTAAGTCGCCACTAATAAATAAATAACCCGCGCTAATTGTTCAAAAAACTGGGAAATTGCAGATGGCGCCATATCATTGTAACCTTGAAAAAAGCCCCGGGTGATACTCATTACCGGGATAACCAAAATTGCAAAGCTTAACGACCGAAATACCGGAATTGTCCGGCTATCAATTTCAAACGTCTTAAAGTCCACAACCGATAGCAAAGGGGCGCCAAGATAAAGGACTAAAGCCCCAATCAAGCCAAATAAAGCCATAATCTTTAAGCCTTGACGGAAGAGCTTTTGCCCCAAAGCATACTCATTAAGCGAATTATAATGGGCCACCTGTTTAGAAATCGCCCCCGGAATGCCTGCCGCTGAAAAAACTAGCAGTAAGCTATAAACATTATAGCCCTTGGAAAAAATCGCATTGGCTGAAGTGTAATGACTCCCTAACCAAGTAATCCAAGGAATAATATAAATTGCTCCGAGTATTCTTGAAAAAACACTGCCCGCCGTAATCCATGCTGAACCTTTTAATAAAGAATTATGCGCTTCATTTTTATTATTTTGATTTTGAATATTTTCAGTTTGTTCAGGCCTATTCGCCATTATCCGTTCTCCTTTAATGCACAGCTAACCTATATTGTAAGTTATTGCTAAAATTAACGCAATTTAAATTAAAGTTAAGATCCGAACATAACACTGCTGTAATCACAAAAAAGAGCTTGAGATATAATCATCCCAAACCCTTCTTTATTTATCTCACTGTTCGATCCAGCCGCCATCAATCGGAATCACCGCGCCATGAATAAAATCTGCGCCATCACTCAACATAAATAGACTCACTAATGCGACTTCTTCAGCATGTCCCCAACGTCTAGCCGGTGTCTGAGCTGCGACAGATTTTGCCATTGTCCCCTCTCCGGCAAAATCAGCTGCATTCATTGGTGTATCAATCGCTCCTGGCGCTAAGCAATTGGCTTGAATACCCACTTTAGCATAATCATAATCTAACTGTTTTGTATAACCAATCACCGCATGTTTGGCAGCAGTATAAACAGCCCCGCCGCCGCCAGCTACAAGCCCTGCAATAGAAGCCATATTTAAGATTTTACCTGATTTCTTCGCAACCATTGCTGGTAGAAAAGCATTTGTCAGCTGAAATTGACTTCTTAAATCTACAGCCATAAACTTATCCCAATTCTCTAAAGTTGTTTCTAATGTCGGTTGATAACCATCTAAAATACCCGCAGTATTTAATAAGAAATCAATTGTCCCGGCAGTTGTCTGAATTTTTTGAATTGTCGCCTGCAACTGTTCATCATCTGCTAGATCACAATTATACAAATAAACTTGCTCCAAAAATTCGGCTTCTAACGCCTTTGTTTCAGGTGTAAATTGCTGATCAATACCGTAACAAATTGTGCCTTGCCGCAACAAAGCCCGTAATTGCGCGTAACCAATTCCAGAACCCACACCAGTAATCAAAGCTTTTTTACCCTTTAACTCCGAATAAATTGGCATAGACATGGCTTAGTCCACCAAAGTCCAATCATCTGCTAAAATATCACAAACAGTCGGTTGAAACATAGATAATGCCGGTGTTTCTTTTGTACGAATTAAAAAATATGGCGTTACTGCTTCCCCGGCTTCAACAGGATTTTGAACTTCAAAAATATAAAGTTCAGAACCGCCCCAACCTTTACGGATGGCTTTCTTGCCATTTTTAATTTCTGGTAAAATCGCTTCAAATGTCATATTAAAACTCCTTAGTTTGTAAGATTAATTCTCTTCTGTACAAGGTAAATAATAATTGCACCTAACGCCATTGATAATAGTTCACCGATGGCAACTGTTGCATAGGTTGGCCAAAATGGCAGTTTATTAAAAATATGCAGCTCAAGTGCCACATTAAACATCATTACTGTGCAAATAATGGTGCTCACCGTCAATTTTAAAGGTACGGATTTAATGCGTCTAGTCGCGTAATAACTAATTAAAGTCATCACCAAAGTGCCTAAAGAACCGAACACAACATCTACAATACCTAAAGGTGACGCTAAATTCGCAATAGCACACCCAATGGTTAAAGCAACTACATTTCGCTTGTTAAATACGGCCAAATGATTGAATGCCTCTGCTAAACGTAACTGTACCGCCCCATAACTAAATGGTGCCACCACCAAAGTCACTGCCACATAAAGTGCAGCAACTAGACCAATTTTTGTAATTGCTACAGTTTTATGAGATGTATTTTCTGTCATAAAAAAATGCCTCCTTAGTTTTTTTAGGTGGGATTTTGCGAACCACCTATGTTGGTCAAACATTGTTAGTATAGCAAACTCTATACCATCTTTAAATCATTAATTTCAAAAAGATTATAAAAAAGACGTCAATCTTCAGTTAACCGTCTAATTCACAAGTCGGTTTTCTGAAAATTAACGTCCGTTAATTATTATTTTACAACAATATTTACAATCTTATTTGGAATTGTAATCACTTTTTTAACCGTTTTAGCGCCAATGAAACTTTGAATATGTTCATCTGCTAAAGCTAACTTTTGTAATTCGGCTTCGGCCATATCTCTGGCAACTTTTAATTTTGCTCTGACCTTACCGTTTACTTGAACCACAACTTCAACCGTATCAGCGATCAAATATTTTTCGTCATAAGTTGGCCATGGTTCATAACTCAATGTTTGATCATGACCTAAAATCTGCCAAATTTCTTCCATCATATGTGGTGCAATTGGTGCTAATAATTTAACAAGGCCTTCCATATAATCCACTGGTAAAGCATCTGCCTTGCTGGCATCATTAACAAAGACCATCATTTGTGAAATGGCTGTATTAAAATGCAGATTATCATAATCCGTAGTGACTTTTTTAACTGTCTGATGATAAATTGTCGTTAATGTACCATCATTTTCAGTGGTGACATGATCTCTTAACTTGCCTTCATCGTCAACGATTAAACGCCAAACTCGATCTAAGAACTTGCGAGCACCAAATAAACCATCTTCACTCCATGGAATTGCAGCATCCAATGGGCCCATAAACATTTCATATAGCCGTAATGTGTCAGCTCCGTATTGTTCTACAACATCGTCTGGATTGACAACGTTACCTTTAGATTTAGACATCTTCTCGTGATTACCACCTAAGATCATCCCTTGATTATATAACTTTTGGAATGGCTCTGGCGTAGGCACAACGCCAATATCATATAAGAATTTATGCCAGAAACGGGCATACAATAAATGTAATACCGCATGTTCTGCCCCGCCAATGTAAAGATCCACTGGCATCCAAGCCTTTAACTTATCATAATCAGCTAAAGCTTCCTTATTATGAGGATCGATAAATCTCAAGTAATACCAAGAACTACCGGCCCACTGCGGCATTGTATTAGTTTCCCGACGGCCTTTACGTCCATTTTTATCCACAACATTAACCCAATCGTCCAAGTTTGCCAAAGGACTTTCAACAGAACCTGAAGGTTTAACATCCGCTGTTTCTGGTAAAATCAATGGCAATTCTTCTTCAGGAACTAAAGTTGTTTCGCCATCTTCCCAATGGATAATTGGAATTGGTTCACCCCAATAGCGTTGTCTTGAAAAGAGCCAATCACGTAACCGATAATTAACTTTTGTATGACCAACATGATGTTCTTCTAGCCAAGCTAGCATTGCTTTTTTAGCATTTTCCACATTGTTGCCGTCTAAAAAGCCGGAATTGATTAATGCGCCGTCACCAGTATAAGCTGCTTCATCAACGTTGCCGCCTTCAATTACTGGAATAATTGGCAAGTCAAATTTTTTAGCAAATTCATAGTCTCGAGTATCGTGAGCAGGCACGGCCATAATTGCCCCAGTCCCATAACTAGCCAAAACATAATCAGAAATCCAAATTGGCATCTTGCGTTGATTTACGGGATTGATGGCATAAGCACCTGTAAATACCCCGGTTTTATCTTTATTCAAATCCGTCCGGTCTAAGTCACTCTTATGTTCTGTAGCGGCTTGATAGGCTTCAACGGCTGCTGCCTGTTCTGGTGTAACGATTTCTGAAACTAACTTAGATTCTGGTGCTAAAACCATATAAGTTGCCCCAAATAACGTATCAGGACGCGTTGTAAAGACTTCAATCTTTTGATCTTGAATACCTTGAATTTCAAAATCAACCGAAGCCCCTTCAGAACGGCCAATCCAGTTACGTTGCATTTCTTTAACGTTTTCTGGCCAGTCAATTAAATCTAAATCATCAATTAACCGATCTGCATAAGCTGTAATTTTTAGCATCCATTGCCGCATTGGTTTGCGAACAACTGGGAAACCGCCCCGTTCTGTCTTACCATCAATAACTTCTTCATTAGCAACAACGGTCCCTAAATCTGGACTCCAATTAACAGGCACTTCTGCTTCATAAGCAAGACCGCGCTTATACATCTGCTCAAAGATCCATTGGGTCCATTTATAATAATTAGGATCTGTCGTATTCACTTCTCGATTCCAGTCGTAAGAAAAGCCTAAAGAATTGATCTGACGTCTGAAATTTTCAATATTTTTCTTCGTGAAACTCTTTGGATCATGACCCGTTTTTAAAGCATATTGTTCTGCAGGTAAACCGAATGCATCCCAACCCATTGGATGTAAAACATTATAGCCTTGCATCCGCTTCATACGTGCTTGAATATCTGTTGCCGTATAACCTTCTGGATGTCCAACATGTAACCCTTGGCCAGAAGGATACGGAAACATATCCAGTGCATAAAAGTTCTTCTTATCGGGATCATTGGTTGTATTAAAAACGTTATGTTCGTGCCAGTATTTCTGCCACTTTTTTTCGACTACGTGGTGATTGTAGCTCATTGAGTTCCCCTCCAGATCAACATCATATTTAAATTCATCAAAAAAGTCCTACAGAACTAAAGTTAGTTCTATAGGACTAATTTAGGTTCTACCGATCCGTTTCTCATTAAGTTGATATAAAATTCTTAATTTAAATTAACTTTAGAAACATACTTCGATAATACCAAAATTCAAATTTGCATTCAATACTTAACGGATAACTAATTTCTGACCGACCAAAATTAAATCAGATTTTAAATGATTTTTGGCCTTCAATTCAGCTACCGAAACATCATTTGCTTTGGCTATTTTGGCTAAAGAATCTTTAGCGGTAACCACGACGCGATGCTGATTAGGTTGATTAATAGAAGTTATCGTTGCTTGTTGCGGTGCTGCCAGTTGTTGAAGCGGTGCTTTTACTTTCAAAATCTGTCCCGGCATAATATTAGTTGTTGCGACTAAATTATTTACACTAAGTAACTGGTAATAATCTGTATCCGTATTTTGCGCGATCGCCCAGAGCGAATCTCCAGATTTAACCGTATAGTTCACCATTTCTGGACCATCAAATTGGGTTAAATGATAAGATTGGATAATTTGATTTAACTTATCCGCGTACTGCGTATCCGTGGCATAGCGCCCTGTTAGCCATTGTGTCGCATCCAAGTAAGAATTGGTATTACTTTTAAATGTGCCTGAATAAAATGTTACATTTGAAGTAATGCCATGTTTCAACAAATAAACATAATCTTCCAAGGAAGCTTTATAAGACGGATATTTCTTAAAATTAGATTTAATTGAATATAACCGGCCACTGCCATCATCTTCCAACGTGTTATAATTAACACTATCGCCTTGATAACTGCCCTTAACACCAAATAAATTATAATTTGGACTACTTGCCAAATCGCTTGTACCCCAATTACTTTCTAATAACGCCTGTGCAACCATCACCGATGCGTAGAGATCATTATCTGCCGCCAACTGCCGGGCTTCTTGCCCTAAAGCTTGTAAAAAGGCCGTATCACCGTAGCCGTTGGAAGCCTGAATATTCTCTGCACTTATTGTGGTGGTGGTTTGTTCTGAAACTATTCCAGACATGTCCGTCACCCCATTCATATCACCCGATTGACTTACATCAGCATTGGCCAATGTAACTTGCTGTGTCGTCACAAAACTACCAATACCTAATGATGAGCTAATACCTAGCAAAGAGGCAGCCACCGTCGTTTTTTGTCGCCGATCTTGACGCTGTTTTAATCGTGTTTCTAAAATACGCTGCTGCCTTGTCTGCATAAGTCATCCCTCACCATTTTTCTTACTAGTTCTATTATAGCGGATAAAATCCCAAAATTATTTCATATATGAAAAGGAAATGTTACCATTTTTAGAATTTCCCAGGAGGTCACAGTTATTTCACATCAAAAATCTAAAATACCCTATATTATTTTGAGCCTTAGCTATTTAATTTTTAGTATTGTGCTCATCAGTCTTTTAACAAATCAGTCTTGGATTCACCAACTAGATCAGTGGGGACATAATCAGTTACAAGTTTTTCCCCATGCACAATTTAATCAAATTGCCATTATCATTACTTACCTAGGTCAACATGAAGCAACAATCGGCCTAACCCTCTTAGTTGGCGCTTACTTAATCTGGAAGAAGCATTATCGCTGGGCTATTTTTTTAGCCCAAAATATTATTTTAGGCAATCTATTAAATCATATTGTCAAATCTATTATTCAACGGCCCCGGCCTAGTTTAAATCAAATTTTACCGCAAAACGGTTATAGTTTTCCCAGCGGTCATTCTGCAAATAGTGTTTTACTGTATAGTTCGATATTAATTATTTTATACTACTTTATAAAAAGTAGAACTAAACGTACGATTTTAACAGTTATTGCCATTTTAATTCCAATTCTTGTGGGTTGCAGCCGCGTTTATTTACAAGTCCATTATCCTAGCGACGTGCTGGCTGGCTGGACAAGCGCGTTAGGTAACCTTAGTCTATTCTACTTACTGAGTCGCCATTTCTATCTGCCAAGGCTGCCTGACGTACCTCAGAATGATTTTTCACATGATCAATCACATTAAAAATAACTGCTGCGGCAATTACAATTGCGGCGACAATATAAATATGATGCAGTCCTTGATATAAAATATTACGCAAAGTCGGTAACATATTTTCTGGTAAGTTTTTGGCAGTCATTGGATCAATTAACTGATTCAATTGATCCATTGTCACATTAGGATGCGCCACCGTTCCTTGATACAACGCACGATTCATGACAATACCATAAATTGAAACAAGTAAAGTTTGCCCTAAAGTCCGCGACAAAGTATTCAATGAAGTCGCTACCCCAATCTGTTCATGGGGTACAATATTTTGAACCGTTACCGTTGTGGTTGTAATAATAATACCAAAAGAAACGCCCATAAACGCTGCCCAGAACAAGAACCAGCCAAAACTAGCATCAATTGGATTCATGGCCATTACCACTGCGCCTACTAATAACCAGAGTAAAGTCCCCGTCAAAATTTGTTGTGGTCGGTATTTAACGATTAATCGGCCAGCTATAAAGGACCCTACGATCCACATTAATGAACTTGGGGTAATCACAAATCCCGCTTCTGAAGGCCGCATGCCCAAAATTGCTTGAACCCACATTGGCATGTAAGCCTCAAAACCAATTAAAAAGCCACTAATCAGTAAAGCAACTAAATTTTGAATCACAAATGTTCGATTTTTAAAAAGGCTCAAGGTCAAAATAGGATCTGCAGCCTTTTTTTCTTGTCTGAAAAAGAAGAAACCACTAATGACCCCAATTACTACTAAACCAATAATAAGGCCCCAATTTATCGTCTCGCCTAAAAACTGAAAAATCAACATTAAACTCAGCAAAATGCCTAACAGCCAAAAGCTTCCGGCCCAATCAATGCTAGTTTTACTATGTCTTACTTTTTCTTTATAAAAAACAAGGACTAAAAATAATGTAATGAGACCTACTGGTAAATTAATAAAGAAAATCCAATGCCAGCTAATTTTTTCTACAATAAATCCGCCCAATAAAGGTGCAATAACTGCTGCGACACCCCAAGCAGAACCATTAAGGCCTAAAACTTTAGCTCTTTTTTCGAAAGGATAAATATCCGCAATAATCGTGAAGGTAACTGGCTGAATTGCACCAGCACCAATCCCTTGAATCGCTCTAAAAATAATTAATTGGATCATGTTTTGAGACAATCCGCATAAACATGAACCGATAATAAATAAAATCAAACCCAATACAAATACTGGCTTACGGCCATTTCGATCCGCAAATTTGCCATAAATCGGTGTTGCCATGGCCGTGGTTAATAAGAAGATCGAAAAAACCCAGTTCATTAATTCTACACCATGCAAACTACCAATAATGGTCGGCATGGCAGTGGAAACAATTGTTCCTTCAATAGCGGTCATAAATGTTGCAATAAAGATTGCGGTCGTTGTTAATGGGACATTTGTTTGTTTAGTTTTTGTAGTCATAATTCCTCCAATTTTGTGCATAAAAATAGACTGGTAGCAAAAATAAATTTTGCCACCAGCCACCATGTTCTAATTATTCTATTTTAAAAACAATACTTCTTATTTTAATAACTTCTTGAGAACATCTACTTTATCTAGCCGTTCCCATGGTAAATCCACATCCGTCCGGCCAAAATGTCCATAAGCAGCTGTCTGTTTATAGATCGGTTTTTTCAAATCTAACATTTTGATAATGCCTGCTGGTCGTAGATCAAAGTATTGGCGTGCTGCTTCAGCGATTATACTTTCAGAAACTTTATTTGTCCCAAACGTATTTACTGAAACAGAAACCGGCGTTGCGACACCAATGGCATAAGCCAGTTGGATTTCACAAGTACTTGCTAAACCAGCTGCTACAATGTTTTTAGCAATATATCTAGCGGCATAGCTGGCTGAACGATCAACTTTTGTAGCATCCTTACCAGAAAAAGCACCGCCGCCATGACGCGCATAGCCGCCGTAAGTATCAACGATAATTTTGCGACCAGTTAAACCAGCATCACTTTGCGGTCCACCGATAACAAAACGACCAGTTGGGTTAATATAGTACTTTGTGCGATCATCTAATAACTCAGCCGGAATAACCGGTTTAATAATTTTCTCGATAACATCATTTTCAATTTGAATTTGACTTACATCGGGATCGTGTTGTGTACTAACAACAACGGTATCCACACGTTCTGGTTTGCCTTCATCGTTATATTCAACGGTAACTTGTGATTTAGCATCTGGCCGTAAATAAGGAATCGCCTTAGTTTTACGCAATGCTGCTGTTTTACGCATAATCTTATGCGCTAATGAAATCGGTAGTGGCATTAATTCAGGTGTCTCATCAATGGCAAAGCCAAACATCAAGCCTTGATCACCAGCACCAATTTTTTCCAATGGATCAGAGTCATCTTGACGGTTCTCCACAGATTCATCAACACCTAAAGCAATATCCGGTGATTGCTCATCCAAAGCAACCAATACAGCACAGTTATCGCCGTCAAAACCGTATTTATTATCAACGTAGCCAATATCACGAATTGTTTGTCTAACAACACTTTGAATATCAACGTACGCAGTGGTAGAGATTTCCCCGGTAACAAGTACTAAACCAGTGGTTACTGAAGTTTCACAAGCCACACGGGCATCAGGATCTTGAGTTAACATCGCATCTAATATGGCATCACTAATTTGGTCAGCAATTTTATCTGGATGGCCCTCTGAAACTGATTCTGAAGTAAATAAATGTCTTTCTTGCATTAAAATTTCCCCCTCTTTTTCTAGGTTACAAGGTACTTCGCAAATTGCGAATCCTATCGGGAATGATAGTCAACTAATTGAGTTTAGCAGAATAGTTCAGAAAAAGCAAAGTAATTTCACAATGATTTACTTGACAATGCTTCTAAAACTTATGGATAATGGGTTATATCTAATCCTGAAAAAGTTAAAGGAGTCCCTTTATTGCTAAGAAAATCAAATACCTATCACTTCATCGATATCATTTTATCACTAATTAGTATTTACTTATTACCCATCATCTTGACCATTCGCTTTCACCAAAGCATCAGTTTAAATACGATATTAGGTTTAATTTTAGGCCTAATTATGCTCAGCTTTCCTTACCTCAAACAACGTCTTACTTGGCTAGCCGCCATCTTGAGTTTAGGTATAATCTGTTATATTTTCTTCACTTTGTCTAAACCACTGGCTTTAATTTTTTTGAGTATTTTAATTCTGATGTTTAGTCTGCAACGATCTCTGCCCACTTCTCAAATCTTTAAAAGCACACAACTTTTAATGTATTTCTTATATAGTTTAGCGCTAGTTATTCTTCAAATTCATCTTGTCTCTAAAGCTATTCTTATCCCACTAATTTTTCCATTTTTCACATTATTTTTCTTTACAATGTTATCGGAACTTAATAATCGTTGGTTAATTATCGCTTTACTGATTCTACTGAATTTATATTTATTTATTAATTACTTAAACTGGTTTCAAATCGTCCTTTATATTGTTGTCACTACATTACTCGTTTTGAGTTATAAATCACAAGTCAAACTACCACAATCAATTTTTTTAGTGCTACTATTGATTATTGCCGTTATATAAGAATAATTTGTTTGACCGTATTTAAAAAAATAGATTATACCAAAATCTGATTTTGGTATAATCTATTTTTTAACTGCAAACTTATAACGGTCCCAACCGGATTTGAACCGGTGATCTCCTGCGTGACAGGCAGGCGTGATAACCCCTACACCATGGGACCAAAATGGAGGTTACAGGGCTCGAACCTGTGACCCTCTGCTTGTAAGGCAGATGCTCTCCCAGCTGAGCTAAACCTCCATAATAACTGACCCCTACGGGATTTGAACCCATGTTACCGCCGTGAAAGGGCGGTGTCTTAACCACTTGACCAAGGGGCCGAATATAAGCGGAGAGTAAGGGATTCGAACCCTTGATACAGGTTTATGCCCATATACATGATTTCCAATCATGCTCCTTCGGCCAACTCGGACAACTCTCCATATATATCGCCTAAAATACATTTAGGCAAAAAAAAGAGCGCGGCGACTTCCTAGTCTCGCAGGTAGTTTCCCACCAACTACATTCGGCGTTAAGAAGCTTAACTACTGTGTTCG
>NZ_RHOY01000040.1 GCF_003946725.1 Agrilactobacillus yilanensis
CCCCAGTAAGATAGCTTTCTTAAACATGAAACCCCTGCTTTCCTGGATATGTATGAAACAAGTCGGCCGTAACCGGTTCATTTCTGGCCTCATTATACAAAACCGTCCTGACATAGTGTGTCGCTAACACCGCTATTTGCTGGTTTTATTTAGGCTTCTCCCACAGTCGTTTTTATTAAGCGGTAGATTGTAAAATTTAAGTTGAACATATTAGTGGACAGAAAAACCCATAAAGGTCTTTAATGGTGTCACCACAACATTCCACTAGAAAGAAGGACCTTTATGAGCACCACTATTTTATCATTTGAAGACTGCGTTGTCATCGAAACACTTCATCATGAAAAGCACTCACTTCAATATATTGCCGATTATTTAGGCTTTAGTAAAACCACTATCTTTAATGAGGTTCATCGCTTAGCTGGTGAGTATCACGCAGTTAAGGCTCAAACTGACCATGAAGTTAAACTTAGTCATCGTGGTCGTAAAACCATCTTAACGACTAACCTAAAGCGATTGATTGAAGAAAAAATCAAGATCCAAAAATGGTCAATTGAACAAGTGGCTCATGTAGTTAGAATTGCCTACAAAACCATCTATAACTGGATTGATCAGGGACTACTGGATATTAATGTGACCGATTTACCTGACCATGGTATTCGTCGCAAACGAGCTAAAGAAACCCGTGGTACTTTTAGTCATGGACGTTCCATCGAAGATCGTCCAGCTGAAATTTCTGATCGTAATACTTCAGGTCACTTCGAAGCTGATACAGTTTTATCTGGAAAACGTAAAGGTCAAGCAGTAGCTACGTTTGTCGAGCGTAAGAGTCGGCTTACCATCGTTAAACGGCTTAATGGACGAGATAGTACTTCAATGACCAAGGCTATTTTAGAAATGGCTAACCAGTTAGGAGATAATCTCAAGACCCTTACTGTTGACCATGGGAAAGAATTCGCCAACTACAATTTGATTGAAGAACAGACCGGTGTTCCGCTGTACTTTGCGCACGCTTATTCGCCACATGAACGAGGCAGTAATGAAAATCGCAACCGAGTACTACGCCGCTTCATTCCCAAAGGTCAACCGATTGATGAGATTACCGATGATGAATTGATTCAAATTAACTGGTATTTGAATTCCCGACCACTCAAATGTTTAAATTGGCGAACACCGATTGAGATCTTTTTGCGTGATCTGCGTTACTAAATTTGTTCAAGTTATTTCTTGCAATCTGCCTAATTAAAAAACCTCAATTTTTAAGGTAATC
>NZ_RHOY01000041.1 GCF_003946725.1 Agrilactobacillus yilanensis
ACTTCAACTCCAGCCAGGGTACTTGCTGCCGTGCGTATGTTTTGAAATCCTGCTGACTGACGATGTCTTTTGATAAATCGATGATCTTGTTCAATTAAATTGTTGCGCTATTTGGAACATTGATGGGCCTTTAGGTCCATCAAACCGTCTTTAGCCACAGGTTTAATTGCTCTGAGCGTTGCGCCATAGTGGTGAACTAAGCGCATGATCGTTGTATGGTTTACCGAAACACCCCGATCAGCCATAATTTCAACGATATCACGATAGCTTAAATTAAATCTAAAATAATAGCCAACGGCTAATGTGATGATATCTCGATTAAAATGACGACCTTTAAACCCAATTCATGTCATCAACTCTCAAGAAATTTCTTTCATTCTACCAAATTATGGGTGCTACTAAAGCTTTGCACCAGAACCGTTTCTTGTTGGTGGACGATCTAGATTGTTAAAATAGTAAATTTATTTCTCAACAAATTTCATTAGTTCCTAAAAGGAGTATTTTTAGTTGAATTTGATTGACTTATTTTTAGAATGATTCTAAACTATATTTGGACCTTTTTTGTAAGTAGATTCATCTTATTATTTGTCACCCATCTATTAGGAGGCTATATTTTTTATGTCGAAGACAAAAGTTATTGTTGTTGGTGCCTCGCACGGCGGCCATCAGTCGGTTTTGGAACTTACTCACAAATACTCAAACCTAGATATTAAACTCTTCGAAGCGGGAGATTTTATTTCTTTTATGTCCTGTGGTATGGAATTATATTTAGAAAACAGTGTAACGAGTATTAATGATGTCCGTAATTTTAAACCTGCAGATCTCGAAAAATTTGGGACAGAAGTATATGCCAATCATGAAGTGACCAAAATAAATCCAGAAAATAAGCAAGTTACCGTGAAAGATTTAAGATCCGGTAAGATACAGAGCTATGATTACGATAAATTAATCTTAAGCTCAGGCGTAACTCCAAACGATTTACCCGTTCCTGGTCATGAGCTAAAAAACGTT
>NZ_RHOY01000005.1 GCF_003946725.1 Agrilactobacillus yilanensis
CAGGATCAAACTCTCAAATAAAGTTTGTGACTCATTTTTTTGTTTGCTAGCGAATTGACTTCGCAAATGTTACTTTTGTTAGGTTCCTAAGAACCTAGCCTGCACATTTGATAAAATCGAAACTTTGTTCAGTTTTCAAAGACCTACGTCATAAAACAACTTTTATATTATATCATGCTGATTCTTAACTGTCAAGATAAAAAATTCATTTAATTGAATATTTATTCGCTCGATGCTAAGTAACAGCAACTCAATAATTATATCAATTATTTTTTATGTTGTCAACAACAAATTTTACTTTGTTTTGCTGTAACCCTTGTCGCCGTAACAACATTAACTATAATATCAATTCAAACGCCCGCCGTCAAGAAAAAAATTAAAAAAAATTAAAAGCCGAACGTTAGTCAACATTCGGCTTATTAATATATGAATATTTATTAACTTATATCTGGAACACCGAAGTCTTTTTCAGCTTGCGCTAACCAACCTACCATATTTTCACCAATAGGTTTATAGCCATAATCTAAATGGCGATTAGTCCAATAATGCTTACGATGCCATTTATCTGTGACGTTCGGATCACTATTTAAAATACGGACGGATAAGCTGATTTTTTTAGAGTATTCATCAATATCCAAAACCATTACTTTAACTTTTTGCCCTACTTTAAATAGTTCATTTACATTTTTAACAAAGCCATGTTCACATTCTGAAATATGAATTAACCCTTGTTGTGCATCACTTAATAGAACAAACACACCATAATTTTGGATGCCTGTAACGGTACCCTCAACAATATCACCAATTTTGAAACCCAATTAAAACACCTCTAGTTGACTTCAATAGAAGTAATTGTAATATCTTCCAATGGTTTGTCAGAAGCATCCCGTTGCACGCCGGCAATATTATCTACAATACTCATATCTGTTAACACTTGACCAAATACAGTATGTCTGAAGTCTAACCATGGTGTGCCTCCGTTTTTGTAGGCTTCAACTACATCTTCTGGATAACCGGCATCTTTCAACTGCCCAAACATTTGTGGATTAATGTTGGCATTGTTTACAATAAAAAATTGACTGCCGTTAGTGTTAGGACCAGAATTTGCCATTGATAGGGCACCCCGGAAATTAAATAATTCTTGGCTGAATTCATCTGCAAAAGATTCGCCCCATATACTTTCGCCACCCATACCAGTACCTGTAGGATCGCCACCTTGAATCATGAAATCAGGAATTACACGATGAAAGATGATGCCATTATAGTAGCCTTGTTTTGCTAAAGTTGTAAAATTCTCAACTGTTTTAGGGGCTTGTTCTGGAAACAAGGCAACTTCGATATCGCCCATTGTTGTCTTAATGACTGCTTTAGGGCCAGTATAGTTTTCTAAATCTAATTGTGGAAAGCTCATAAATTAGCTCCTTTATATATGTTATATTTTTTTTACCAGTTCTATAATATAATGCCTAACCTTTAAAAGCAAAACTACTTCGGTCCGCCCTCTATAAATTATGGCTAATTTGTGATAATCTTTAAGTGTTTTCACTCTATATAGTAAGGAGCGTCAAAATATGACACACATTTATGACATCACAGTCATCGGCGGTGGTCCAGTTGGCATGTTTGCAACCTTTTATGCCGGCTTAAAAAGCGCCGATGTTCATTTAATAGAATGCTTGCCCCAATTAGGTGGTCAAGTTGAAGCACTTTATCCTGAAAAGGAAATCTACGACATCGCAGGGTTTCCACAAGTTAAAGGTAAAGATCTTATCAGTCAGCTGCAATCACAGATTGACAACTTTGATCCAGATATTTCCTTAAATACTTCTGTTCAAAGTATCAACTACCAAGCAACAGATAAAGTTTTTGAGATCGAAACAAATCATGAGACTTACTACTCAAAGTCCGTGATTATTGCAATTGGTAACGGCGCCTTTGCCCCTAGAAAACTTGCCTTTGAATACGACCACCAGTTAGATGGTGATTACGTTAGCTACTTTGTCAAAGACTTGTCCAAATTCAAAGGCCATGATGTCGCGATTGCTGGTGGCGGTGATTCCGCAGTAGATTGGGCTTTGGCCTTAAAGGATATCGCAAAATCAGTGACAATCATTCATCGTCGAGACAAATTCAGAGGGATGGAATCAAACATTGAAAAAATGGAGAATTCCTCAGTCATTGTCAAAACGCCTTTCTTATTAGATAGCTTAGACTTAGTATCTGATAAATTGGCCATTGGACTAAAACAGCTCAAAGCAGATCATCATGAAACTTTAACCGTTGATAAACTATTAGTAAATTACGGTTTCACTTCTGACAGCCGTATCCTAAGAAAATGGGATCTTACGCTGGCCGGTTCTGATATTGAAGTTGATAATAATATGGAAAGCAGTCGACCTTTGATTTTTAGTGTTGGTGATATTACCACATACAAAGGTAAAGTAAAACTTATTGCCGCTGGCTTTGGTGAAGTTCCAACTGCTGTCAATCACGCCTTAGAAACAATTTATCCTGACCGTAAGCAACCATTACACTCCACATCCCTGATGCAAAAATAAAACCTTAAGGTGTCCTAATTTATGGAAAATTCAAAAATCGATCTATATAATCATGTCATTGCCCTTTTAAAACAAGAAGCTGTAACGATTAAAGATATTGCAGAATTGGTGTTTTTCTTACAAAAAGATTACATCACTGATTTAACAATTGAAGAGTGTATCGATAACGTTTTAATTGTTTTAAAAAAGCGTGAGGTACAAAACGCGATTATGACGGGTATCACATTAGATGAACTTGCACAAGCGCAACAGCTGCCACAGCCTTTACAGACCATTATCGAAACCGACGAAGGTCTTTATGGTGTTGATGAAATTATGGCGTTATCCATCGTCAACGTCTATGGTTCCATTGGCCTTACCAACTATGGCTACATTGATAAAGTTAAACCGGGTATTTTAGCTGAGTTAAATGCTCATCGAAATCACTCGGTTCATACCTTTTTAGATGACATTGTTGGGGCAATTGCCGCCGCAGCTGCCAGTCGCATGGCACATCGCAGCCTAGATAAACAGGATGATATTTATTAAATTTTGATTTAAATCACAATGTGTTCATGATTTCTTAAATATTTTTTTCTATACTAACCACAAAACTCTAGGAGGCTTTAAATGACCCAACTGATCGATTTTATTTTGCATATTGATCAACACCTAGTAACTTTAGTGAATACCTTTGGCAATTGGTCCTACGTCATTTTATTCCTAATGATTTTTATTGAAACCGGGATTGTCATTTTTCCATTCTTGCCAGGTGACTCGTTAATTTTTGCAGCTGCAGCATTGGCTGCTAACCCGTTATATCATTTAAATAACGGTGTTTTGTTTATTTTATTTCTCACTGCAGCCGTTGTTGGCGATACCGTCAACTACGAAATTGGTCGACATCTTAGCGATCGTGCTTTAGATAGTAGCCACTTCGGTCGACTTATCAATCGCGACAAACTCAAAGTTGCTGAGAACTTCTTTGACCGCCACGGTGGTAAAACAATTGCTTTGGCCCGATTTGTCCCTATTGTTAGAACTTTTGCCCCTTTTGTTTCCGGGGGTAGTCATATGAATTATCGTCATTTCTTAATGTTTAATTTCATCGGCGCGTTATCTTGGGTGACTTTATGTGTCGGTGGTGGCCATTTCTTCGGCAACATCAGTTTTGTTAAAAATCATTTTTCACTAGTTGCCCTGGGTATTGTCGCAATTTCACTATTGCCGATGCTAGTCGTCTACCTTAAAAATAAATTTTCAACGAAACCTGCCAAAATTGAAGAATAGGTCAAACAAAAAACCTGCCAAAATCATTCAATGATTTTAGCAGGTTTTTTAGGTGTTAAGCCAACGTTTAGGGCGCGTCCAATAAATACCTATGCCCATCAATAATTCAAATAGAACAAAAAAGACAATAAAGCAATGACTGAAAAAGCTCTCTGGCAGTACATTGATAATTGGATCCACTGCTGGATCAAACAGCCAATTAGAATTTTGACTGAAAAATAGATGATGGAACGTTATAAAAAATTGATCAAAATTTGTTGCCGCAATACCACCGATTAAAATCGGCAGAACTGCCCCAATCTGAAAAGGTCGATAGAGATACCATAACTGTTTACGTTGGTACCAATGTTTTAATGTAGGTAGCGCAACTATGGCTGAAAGCACTAATAAAATCTCATTTAAAATGAATAATTTTTTAACATCCGCGAAATGCGCCAGTCCATTCGCTGAACTTGGAAAATCAGGCATTTGCAGTTGGGTTAGCCACGGAAAATGGAGATAGGCCATTAAAGCGCTATAGTTTTTCATCAATTCTTGCAAGGTCATATTAACCATCTGCGGTAAATTGGCTTGTTTCGCATCTATTGGATAATAAATAAAAGTCCCGATAATCGTTATAAAAATCGCTGCCGTTAATAGAAATAAGAGGATGGCGAAAATCTGTCCTGTCCGTTTTAACCGCCACATCTTATTGCCACTCATCCAAGGAATCTATGACATAGGTCGGTTGCTGCGTTAATGCTGCCAAATCTGAACGATGACTGTAGCCGGTCAAGACAAGTAACGTATCCATGCCCACGTTAAAACCAGCTTGAATATCTGTATTCAAATTATCGCCTACCATGACAACTTGATCTTTTGCTAAGCCAATTTTATCTAAAGCCGCCGTCATAATCGGTGCTTGAGGTTTACCAATGTAAAATGCTTTTTGCTGCGTTGCCCGTTCTACTAAGGCAATCACCGACCCTGCACCAGGTACTAAGCCCCGTTCATTAGGCAAATTCGTATCTTCATTGGTTCCAATGAATTTAGCACCGCGTTTAATAGCTAGCGTGGCCAATTCAAATTTATGATAAGTCACGTCATAGTCCAATCCTACGATCACAAAGTCAGGATCTACTTCGTTTAATTTAAAACCGCAATTTAAAATGGCTTTTTTTAAGCCTAACTCACCAATAATATAAACACTGTAGTCGCTACAATGACCATCAACTTGCTGCGTTAAATAACTGGCAGTTGCCAAAGAAGGTGTATAAATTGTACTGGGCGCAACGTGAATATCATGATTTTGGGCTAGATTTTCGACAACTGCTTCCGGTGTTTTTGTTGTGTTATTAGTCAAAAATAAAAAATCTTTATTCTGCGCTTGCAATCTTTCCACAAATCGCTTGGCTGCGGGGATTTTTGTGCTGCCCTTATAAACCGTACCGTCTAAATCAATAAAGTAGCCTTGGTAATTCTTTTGCATGAATTAAAAACCTTTCTAAATCGTTATTTAGTTTCATCTAACCGCCGAACAGTAAATTTTTGTTGTTTCCGTTGTTCTTGGTTATTTGTTTTATGATTATTTTTGTTGTTTGAATTGCTATTTGTTTTTTTGGTATTATTTGTCCCTTGATTACTATTACGCCGAGGAGCAGACCGTCGCCGAGAACGATTCTTTCGCTTAGTATTCTTATGACCAGTTTCTTTTGGTTTATAAGGTGCACCCGTCCGTTTCAAAATAAAATAGGCGCACCCAAAATTACAATATTCATAAAGATAATCTTCAAAAGTACTAATTAATTGATCTCGATTTGCTTGATGGTTATTATCTCGGTAAAATCCCCGCAGCCGCAGCTGATCATAGCCCCAGTCGCCGACAATATAATCGTATTTATTTAAAATATCACTATAACAATCATTTAGCTTATCCACGTCAAATGCCTCTTTATGGTCTTTGACGACTTCGTAATCTACACCATTGATCATTAATTGACCATCTACAATCCGAACATAGCGCACTGGTTCTGGTGTACTAATGGCTTCATCCAAAAGTTCATTAATTTTTTCAGTTGTTTCATCTTTAATTTGCGGATTCTTCGACATGTTTAACCTCTTTTCTAACAAAACAATAAAATTATACCATATTTCCCCTAATCTTGATTGGTCGTCGTTACTGGATAATGCGCTTTTAAATAAGCTGCCACCACATGACGCAAAAATTCTGGATAGAGCAGCTGATTCTCACCCACGATTTCAATGGTTGGAAAAAAGGGAATCAGCATGTAATGATCCAAAGTGGTTAGCGTGTACATCGCTTCTGGATCAATTTCTTGATCTTGAAATAAAACTTGACGTGTCCCTGGCACAACTTTGATGCCATCATAAACCAGCTCACCAAAAACACGGCCTCGAAAACTCATCCCTCGAATTGGAAAGCCTTGCAAAAAAGCGCGATTTTTTTCCATTTCCATCACCAACCGCCACAAATCATAGCCTTTTAACCGTACATTTAACAGGTGCATCGGATGTGGCATTTGTTCATGTAAGTCATCCATTGTAATTAAGCCCGCCGGTAAATCTTTTAAAAAGAGTCCTTGATTTAAAACAGCCGCTTGTGTTTGTCCCCGATCCTCTAGCGCTTTTAGTGCCAGTCTAATCATGTTTGTTGGCTTTTTGTAATTTGCTTTAAGCGTTTCCGGTAAGGTGGCAACTTTAATTTTCTGCAGCAGTTGATGGCCTTTAGCTGCATAACCGTCAATTTCAGCATTATCCCCTGTCATTTCCGGTAATTCAGCCGTTTTTTGAACAGTCGCGGTTACTTTTGTAAGCTGATGCTGGGTATTTAAATCCAAATCCACTTGACCAATATATTCTCCCCATTTACCGGCCGCCGTCAGCATTGTCTGCCCGTGTGGCTCGCCAGTAGGCAATAAATGATGGGAATGTCCACCTAATACGATTTGTATTTCAGGGAAATGTTGAGCAATAAATCGATCCATAGTAATCCCTAAATGCGACAGTAAAATCAAACAATCACATTGGGGTTTTAACTCTGCTAATAACGGTGGTAACGCATCTTGAACTAATTCTGGATACCAGTGATTCGGTTGGTACGTTAAAAGAAATGGCGCCGTTAAGCCGATGACACCTAGTCGGGTACCTTTTTTAGTCGTTATAATTTTATAAGGTTTCGCGAATTTAGGTATTTGTCCCGTCTCATCTTTGAGATTGGCTAACAAAACATCAAAATTAGCGTGGTCATACAAATGACACAGTTGTTCATGACTATTGCCAATACCTTCATTATTCCCAATCGTTGCCCCGTCGTAACCAATTTCATTTAATAGCTGGATATTGGCCTGCCCCATAGTGGCTTCGGTTAAGGGATGTACCCGATCTTCGGCATCCCCAATATCAAATTTAAAAACTTCAATACCTTGGGTTTCAGCTTGAACTTGCCGTTGTTGAATAAACCGCCGAATTCTAGGCCAATTTTCAAAGTGTGAATGTAAATCATTCGTATGTAAAATCTGAATTCTCTCAAATACCATTACCTGCCGCCTCGTTTTCTATATGATGACAGTTTTTGCCATATTACTAATAATTTTACCTTAAGGATCTAGTCCGAATCTGTCAACTTTTGAACAACAAATAAAGCCCCCACCTCAAAACTTATTGTTCTAAAGTAGACGCTTGTTTAATTTAATCTGTTTGAATTAAAGGTTTTAGTAAGTTCTCCACATTTTGTAACTCTGCTGCTTTAACTAAAGGAATCAACTGCGGCATCAGACTGTAATCAAAATAACCTTGAGATAGTTTGTGTGCTTGATATTTGCGAAAAGCTAAAATCAAAATTGCTGCCACGTCCTCATGTTTATCTAATCTTGTCATCATTAACAACTTACTACGAATTTGCATCAAGCTTTGGGCCTGTAACAAACTATCCCCTCCTAAAATGTATTTTAAATTAGTATAACCTAAGAAAGATTAAAAATAAATGTGAAAATCATTTTATTTTCTTATTATTTTGAATTAAGGCCTGTTTCTTCTGAATCATCTCTTCAATTTCAATCGCTTTTAGCGGTGTCCCAAACGGTAGCGGCACTGTTAATAAGTCCCGTTCCGGCGCATCTACACCCACATTAATATTTAGTGCGCTGGGCATCATCGTATGATGAATATGCCCGTGCAAATTATAAATCTGTGTGGCAATCCCTAAAAACATTGGATAATGGGTCAAATAATACTGCGCATGATTAAATTTAATCAGGGCCCCCACATCGTGAAATTGATATTTAGGCTGACCCAATAAGTCATAATTACGAGCTGAAATATATTTAAATAATTCACGGGCATCATGATTCCCTTTAATAAAAATAATATGCCCGTTTAATTTTTCTATTTGCGTATAAACTTCTGGCGGTTTCGGGAAATTTCCGGGACGCAAAGCAATATCCCCCAGATGATATACAGTGTCATGGGCGGTCACCCGATCATTCCAAGCTGTGACCAATTGGGCATCCATCGCCGCAACAGATTCAAAGTGCCGTGGCGCAAAGTCATTAGGTTCTAATAAAGTCTGATGAAAAAAATGCGTATCCGCAATAAAATAATCCATATTCTAAGCTCTTTTCTTAATTAATCATTGGCTTAAGCTATGATTTGGGCAACGTTACCCAAAAGGTGAGCTGTTGGTCTTTTACTTTATAGGTTATCGAATAATGCAGCTTATGACAAATTTTGGCCACAATTGATAACCCTAAGCCGGTACCTGACAAATTTTTATTTCGGGAAGTTTCCCCGACATAATAAGGTGCCCACATTTGATCAAAGTTTAAATCGTTATTTGCCAATGTATTTGTAATTAAGAAATTAATCTCCGTCTTAGTTTGGAATAATCTAATCTTGATTTCAGAACTGGCTGCATATTTGACACTGTTTGTAATTAAATTCATCAATAATGAGGTCAACAACGCCTCTGAACTTTTTATTTTGAGCCCCGCTTCAAGTGCCACCGCAAATACCCGCTGACTGCTAGTCGCTAAAGGCTGATAGTCTTGGATGAGTTTTTGAACTAAAGCCGTTAAATCCACGGTTGTTCGGGCCACTTCTTCTTGTTCAATTCTGGAAAGATATAACAGACGATCTAAAGCCGTAGCCATTTGCTGGCTTTCATTTGTAATCGTTTCTAAAAACGTGCCGTCATCTAAACCATCTTTTAAACCAGTGGCATAAAGCTGAATTAAGGCAATCGGCGTCTTTAAATCATGGGCAACGTTGTTCATCAATTGGGTCATCTCAGCATTTTTTGTTTTTAATGCTGTTTGATAATGATCCAGCTGTTGTCCCATGGTATTCAAACTAGTAGCCACGGTGGCTAATTCATCTTGAGTTTGAATAACTAAGGGCACAAATTTATTTTTTTGCATATTTGCCGCAAAGCGTTCAAAAGCCCCCAATGGTTTTGTAATATTGCGAACTAACAAAATAATCAAGATAATCGCAATGGCGATGGTCACCAGATTCACGGCAATCAAAAAATGATTGATGATCTTAAACGCATCTGAAATATCCGGGATAATCATCGTAACCGCAAATAATTGCCGCTTAATTTGGACATAATTCACCAGCAGGCTATAGCTTAAATCTTGTTGCTGATAAAGCCGTACGCGCTGTTGGCCTTTTAAGATATCTTGGTAATCTTGCTGCCAGAGCCAATACTTTTGAAAACCAATATTTTTAGCCTGTAAAGCACTGCGAATTGCCTCATTTAGCGTGTCATTATCTAATGATGTTGTATCTGAAACTTGGGCAATAACCACTTGCTGATTTTTTTCAATCTTTGAAATTGCCTGGCCCGAATTAGGCGTTTTCTTCAGTTGCTTCGTTAATTGCTGACTGACCGTAAGTAATGTTTGTTTCTTTTGCGCTAAATAATAACGTTCTAAATATTGGGTATTAAATAAGATTGTGGTCAAACTCGCCAGACTCAAAACTAAGACAATGCTGACGATAAATTTATGGGCTATTTTATGCATGACTTACCTGCAGACTGTAGCCTGTCCCAAAACAAGTTTGGATATAGTCTGCCCCAATTTTTTGCCGTAATCGTTTAATGTGCGTATCCACCGTTCGAATATCTCCATCATAATTTAGACCCCAAACATGATCTAACAACTGGGTTCTAGTGAGCACAATATTTTGATTTTCCAAAAAATACTTTAATAATGCGTATTCCTTTTTCGTGAGTTTCAGCGGTACGCCTGCTTTAGAAACCCTAAATGTAGTGGGATTTAATTCAATTTTGTCAAAAGATAAGACTGTTTTTGCGCCTAAGAGTTTCTTGACCCGCATTAAAAAGACAGCCATATCAAAGGGCTTTTTAACATATTCATCCGCACCATTGGTCAAACCGTTTAACTCATCTGCTGCAGTCGTCTTAGCGGTCAACATCATAATTTTGACTGGTAAATTGAGCAGCCGTATATCTTGGCACAGCTCAAGGCCACTAACTTTGGGTAACATCCAATCTAGAACCAATAAATCAACCGGCTGATTTTCTAAAATCGGTAAGACGGCACTGCCATCAGCAACAGTCATCACCTGATAGCCGGCCTTTTGCAAATACATTTTTAAAATTTTGGCCATATTCGGATCATCTTCAGCAACTAAAATAAACATCCCTACGCACTCCTTATCTAAATATAAATGTGATACGCTGAAATTTCTGGTACCACACCAAACCGTGCCGCAACATGACTCGTGCCGATACCTGTATTTACAAATAATTGTAAATTATTGGCCAGTGTATACCAACCTTGACTATAAGTTTCCGCTAAAGCTGTTTGTGCTAAAATCTTTTGATTAACAATTGGCAAACCCGGTACTTTAATTTGTCCACCGTGACTATGGCCACTTAAAGCAATATCATAACTATAATTTAAAAACTGAGTGACCATTCCAGGTTCATGCATTAATAAAACGCGATAGTCCACCCTTTTGTTTGCAGTCATTGCCGAAATTGCCGGATGCCCCAGCATTGCTTCGTCTAGCCCTGTGAATAGCACTTTTTTATGATTTAACAAAGTTATTGTTTTGCTCGTATTCCGTAAAACTAAAAATCCGGATCGCGCCATAATTTTAGCATAATGCTGCCCGGCACCACCGCCATAGTCATGATTGCCATATACAGCAAATTTACCAAATTTTGTCTTTATTTGACGTAATGTCTGGCTCACCCGCTGATCATCATGGTATTGTGCGTAATTATCATATAAATCACCTGTAAATACAACAACATCTGGTTTTTGCTGGTTGACCTTTTGTACCACTTTTTCCAAGTTATGCGTATTAAAAGTTGCTTTAAGATGTAAATCTGAAATTTGCACAATTTTTAATTCTAACGTATCGGATTGCCTTTGACTTAAAACATAGTCTGTCACTTTTAACCGATAAGGCTCAATCTTAAATGCATAAATTAAAATCCCCGATAGGATTAAGATAAAACTCCCAATAATTAATGTTACTCGATAAAACCATTTCATGATTGTCACTCCTTTACAAAGGCATACTATAAGTGCGGATTGTGACAATCTTGTGACAAATTAACTTTGAGCTTAATTTTGCTGAAAACACAAAAAAAGGGCCAAGCCAAAAGCTAACTTTTGACTCAACCGCTTCTTATGATTACCAATAGGACTGGCCAGGTAGGATTCGAACCTACGACCCACAGATTAACAGTCTGGCATTCTACCACTGAACTACTGGCCAATGAATATTAGTATAATAACAAGCTTCACTTAAGATGTAAAGTAAAAAGATGGATTAATTCACATAAAATTAAAACTTAATGGTATTTAGATTAATTATTCTAAAAACAAGCCTGTCTAAACCGTATTATAAGGGTTATCCGATATGGTTTGCCTTTAATATTTCATCAACAGCATCCCGAATTTTCCCTTCTGGTTTAGCCCATTCTACCCAAGTATCAAAATCTTCCTCAGGAAAATCATAAGTTTCATTAATATATTTCTCATAAATATCTACCGCTGTGGAATGGGCGATATTTAACTGTAAAATCCGAACTTTTTTTAATAAGCCTCTAATAACCGCCAACTCTGCACGGCCATTCATAAAAATATTGGCAACTTCATAATAAGTTGACCCATCCACGCGTGTAATCTCTTCAATTAAGTCTAATTGCTGATATTTTGTAATCATTTTGACAAATAACCTCCTACCATAAAAAGTAGCTTGAACTAAAAATTCATGGTATGTTTAATAATTATAAGCACCAGAATAAAGGAAAAGTGATTGATTTATGTTTTCAAATTCCAAACGAACATACCCTAAATGGCTATTTTATATTTTTTTAATTTGCGTTTTCTATTTTACCACAGGATTTACAGTTGTGGGGCATCGGGGGGATCCGATTAATGCTCCTGAAGAAACTTTTCAAAGCTTTGACATTGCCTTTAATGAAGGTGCAGAATATGTGGAATTAGATGTGCATCGTTCTCAGGATGGTGTTTTAGTGGTCTCTCATGATCGTAACTTAGAACGCGTCACTGGTCAAAGTGTCATCGTCTCATCTCAGCCGTTCTCAGAATTGCACAAGCTGCAAACAGCCAACGGTGAACCGATCCATAGTTTAGATGAAGTCTTTGCCCATTATCAAAATAATCCCAATGCAAAGTTCTTAGTAGAGACTAAAAAAACTAAAGCCGGCAATCCTAAAGATATGGAAGCATTGCTTGTAGAAACGATTAAAAAATATAATATGGCTGATCGTGTCATGGTCCACTCTTTTTCACAAAAAAGTATGGAACAAATGCAAACGTTAATGCCAGAAATTCCTAGAATTTTTATTGTTGGCAGCTTAAAGCGGATTAACTTTGAAAATCTGCAGTACGTTAATGCCATCAACATTTCCTCCGAACTGGTGACGGCTCAATTAATTGATGAGCTGCATTACTTAGGCAAACAGGTTTACGTTTGGGATGAAATGACTGAAAAACAAAAGAGCTGGAATTATATTGTAAACTTGCCGATTGATGGTGTGGTGACCAATTATCCTAGCATCGGTGCCAGTTATCAGCAGCTCAAAGATAACGCCCGAATTTCAGACATGGATAGCACCGCCGCTTTAGTCAGCGACACTGCCGTTAAAACTTTTGTTAATCCTTACCGCTATGATCTAACTAAAAAAGCGTTGCAGCCCTTTACACCAGTTCATGTCAGCCAACGAATTAGCATCGGCGATCAAACCTACTATCAAATAGATGAAAATCGCTTTGTCTTAGCTAACGCCGTGAATCTTGCGGATGACTTAACCAGTGCCGCTTTATATTTAAATCAAAAAATTCAATTAAAACCTAAAAGAACCACGCAAACAGCTTACGCCTCCCCCCTTTATCCTCAACGGACAACTGGCATTGTCTTACCTAATAAGAACTACAAAATTAGGGCTGTCCGCTCCGTTTCCGGTTCAATTTGGTTTAAAATTAAAGCTGGTTGGGTTCAAAGCAGTCAATTTCTGGTACAATTTAAGTCTATGGCCAATGACAGCCAAACAGCCTTGAAACTCTATTTGTCTCAAGATGCGAGCCAGCGGACGAACAACATTAATATTTTAGCTAGTCTGCCGTCTATGTTAACTTATGTCCAACAACGTAATTATGATCGTTTCACATCGCAAACAACTGAAAATCTATTAGCCTTAAAGCAAGAACAAGCTTTATACCCTCTGATTTTAAGTTATACTAATAACAACACCAAAGGATGATCAACTAATGTTAAAAAATGACGAAATCAACCACGAAGCACTTATCGCCAATGTTCAACAGTCTTTACCTTCAGAAAAGACAATTGATTCAATGACGCAAATGCTCAAAACTTTTGGTGACAAAACCCGCGCTAAGATTTTATACGCTTTATTCGAATCCGAATTGCGTGTTTTAGATATTGCGAGTATTCTAAATATGTCCCAAAGTTCTGTTTCACATCAGCTAAGAGCTTTAAAAGAAGCAAAACTTGTTAAGAATCGTAAAGTCGGTAAGGAAGTAATTTACGCTCTAGCCGATGACCACGTGATTAATATATTCCGGCTTGTCTTAGAGCACGTGAATGAAAAAAATTCTAACTAAAGTGAGGTTTATCCACATGTCTATCAACTGGGAACAAGAAGCAAATGCTTACAAAGATGATTTAATGCGTGATTTAATTGAGCTATTAAAAATCGAAAGTGTTCGAGACATCGAACATAAAACTGCCGATTTTCCATTGGGCCCTGGTCCAGCAAAGGCACTGCACAAAGTTTTAGAATTTGGTCAACGAGATGGTTTTAACACTAAAAACATTAAAAATGTTGCCGGTCGAATTGAATTCGGACAAGGTGACGAAATTTTAGGCGTTTTAGCCCATGTTGACGTTGTTCCTGCTGGTGACGGCTGGGAAACAGCTCCATTTGAGCCCGTAATTAAAGACGGTAATATTATTGCCCGTGGAACTTCTGATGATAAGGGCCCGTTAATCGCCGCTTATTATGCTTTAAAGATTTTGAAAAAATTAAACATTGCGCCAAAACAAAAAATTCATTTTATCATTGGTACAGATGAAGAAAGTGAATGGGTTGGCTTAAATGAATACTTAAAAGATGAACCGACACCGGATTATGGTTTTTCACCAGATGCTGCTTTCCCAATTATTAATGGCGAAAAAGGCATTGTTTCCTTTGTTTTAACTGAAAAATTAACAGCGGCAGCCCCAGCAGACTATACCTTAATTCGTTTCCAAAGTGGTATCCGCGATAATATGGTACCCCATGCAGCAACTGCCGTCGTCAAACACGCCCAAGATGTTGCTTTTGAAAAGGCATTTCAAACTTACTTAACTAAAAATAAACTAACCGGTACGATCACTTTTGCAGATGAAGCCTACACTTTAGAATTACATGGTAAAGGGGCGCATGCAGCACATCCGCAAGAAGGCCGTAATGGGGCGACTTTCTTAGGCCAATTCCTTAAAGACTTCGCCTTTGATGCCAATGGCGCGACTTATCTAACAACCATTGGTACGACACTCCACGAAGATGTTCCTGGCAAAAAAATCGGTATTGTCTTCACAGACGACCTAATGGGTCCATTAACTGCTTGCCCAACAGTATTTGACTATAATACTGCGACACAGACAGCAACGATTACGGTTAATATTCGTTATCCTCAAGGTACAGATACAAAGACAATCGGTGCCCAAATGACCGACGTCTTAGGCACAGATTTTGCCGTTAACGATAAACCTCACCAAGAAGTACCGCATTATGTTTCTGGTCAAGACCCATTAGTCAAAACATTGTTAGACGTTTATGGCGATCACACAGGCCTGCCAAAACAAGAAGTTATTGTCGGCGGCGGTACTTATGGTCGGGCTCTAAAACGAGGCGTTGCGTTTGGCGCACAATTCCCAGATACTAAAGATTTGATGCATCAAGCTAATGAAGCCATGCCAATTGACGAAATTCTTAAATCCACTGCAATTTATGCAGATGCTATTTACCGGCTTACAAAATAAGAACTCATTTCAAAATTAAAGACGAGATCCGATCAATTAAGTTTGATCCGATCTCGTCTTTAATTATGTGCTTATTTTTATTAACTATATACGACTTTAAATTCTTCGCAAACAACAGGCATATCTTCAGAAAATTCTCGGTCTAATGTTTTAAATTCTGCTTCAAAGAATTTTCGATGGCTTTGCTGCCAGTAAGCTAATGACAGATCCCCTTCGCCTTCTTTTTGGGCGTGGGCCTCGGTCACTTGATTAAAAGCAACCACTTGCACAGCTGTCGTTTGAATGATGCAAACTGGCAATTGTGACCCATTTAAGACAATACTCAAATCGCCTACTTTGGGAATGGGTTCATTCGTCAGTTCATATAATAAAGCATTTGAAGCCGTTGCCGTTTTACGACCAGCTAACACCAAGTTAGCCAATTCATCAGCCGTCTGGGCATTAGAGCCAAACGACCAAGCTTGGAAATGCTCAGGTGCTTGTGTATTTATTTTTCGATATTTATCCCAAAATTGCTCGATCATATTTTGTTTCATATATTCTTCTCCGTCAACATAAATTTAGCTATATTATAGCATACCTTTAATCTTGCTCGATTAGTAATTGATTCAAATCTAGCAGCCGTGAAATTTGGTAAATAGGTAAGATTTTTGTACGGTTAGGTTGAAAGTCTGGATTAAACCAAACAGTATCAACCTTTGCATTCTGTCCCCCTAAAATATCAGCTGATAAAGAATCACCAATCAGTAAAGCTTGGGTAGACTCGAAATTTGGAATATGCGCAAATGTATAATCAAAAAACGGTTTTTGCGGCTTTTGATGACCAATCGCTTCTGAAATAAAAATATCATCAAAATATCGGTCAATACCTGATTCTGTTAACCGTCGATTTTGCGTCTGGGCAATCCCATTGGTAACCGCAAACAGCCGGTAAGTTTTATGTAGCGTCTGGAGTAACAATTCTGCATCTGGCAGTAACTGGTGTTGCGCTGCCAAACAGTCCCGGTATAAATGGTCTATATTCATCCCCCGATTATCCAACTTCATTTTTTTGAAAAATAAAATGAATCGGGTCTTTAACAACTCGGCGCGCGTGATCTGGTCCTTTTCATACATCTGCCAAAGTCGTTGATTAAAAAGATGGTATTGATGCCGGAGTTCTGGTGTTAACTCAATACCAATTTCAGTAAACATCGCCGCCAATGCCGTATACTCAGCGGCACTAAAATTAAAAATTGTATCATCCAAATCAAATAATAAAAATTTATAAGACACACCGTCACCTCAAAATATGTTTAGCCCTATTTTACCACTTATTCTTCGCTTTAATCGCCAAGATTTATTCAAAACCACTTGCTAAAGAATTTTAAAGTTCGTGACAAACAGTACCTTCCCATTTCAATATGTTATATAATATAGCCTGTATAAAAAAAGGTGGGAAGCATTTTGAAAAAACCACAGTTATGGTGGCAGAAATTACGAAACCTTTTCAAAAGGATCGGTAATTTTTTTACATATGATGATGGTCATGAAAGCCCAGAAGTCGTAGATAGTAAAGATTCGTCCGAAATGCCAGCGAATGCTAGTGTTTGGCAACGAATCATCTTTTATTTTAATGTGGCAATTAGCTCAGTTAAAACACTACTGCTAATTTTAGTCAGTGCTGCATTCATTCTTTTTAGTTTGGTTTTTGGGGTTGGTATGGGTTATTTTGCCTCTTTGGCAAGTCAAGAAGACGTCCCTACTTACCAAAATATGAAAAACCAAATTGAAGATTCCAATGAATCAGCCGCTTTTTACTTTGCCAAAAACGATAAATTGGGCAATATTACAACCGATCTGTTACGAACACCGGTTAAGAGCAATGAAATTTCACCATATCTGAAAAAAGCGATTGTGGCTACAGAAGATGAATATTTCTACCAACACAACGGAATTGTGCCCAAAGCCATTTCCCGAGCCCTACTGTCCGATCTAGCCGGTGTTGGGACACAAACTGGTGGTTCTACCTTGACGCAGCAGCTTGTTAAAATGAAAATTCTATCTTCTGAAACAACGTTTAAACGTAAAGCCATTGAAATTCTATTGGCAATTCGCTTAGATCGTTATTTCTCTAAATCTGAAATTTTAACAGACTACCTCAATGCGGCAACTTTTGGTCGCAATAATAAGGGGCAAAACGTCGGCGGTGTGGAACAAGCAGCCTTGGGATTGTTTAACAAGCACGCCAGCGATTTAACCTTAGCTGAGGCGGCTTATATTGCAGGTTTACCGCAAAGTCCTTCAGTTTACACCCCATACAAACAAAATGGGAGCTTAAAAAGTGATCTTTCTGCTGGTTTAGACCGGAAAAATACGGTTTTATTCCGAATGTATCGTCATAATGACATTACAAAAGCAGAATATGAGGCTGCTAGAAAAGTCGATCTTACGAGTGAATTTCAAGCTAAAGAAACGCCTAAAGCTGAAAAACGTGGTTATGGTTATGTCTACAATCTCATTACCGTAGAAGCACGGGATATTTTAATTGATAATTTAGTTAAGCAAGATGGCAAAAAGCTAAAAACTGTCAAAAAAGATACAGAGCTTTACAACACTTACTGGAAGCAAGCTGATCAATTGCTGCGGCAAAAGGGCTATCGTGTACACAGTACGATCAATCGTGAGATCTATGATGAAATGCAGACGGCTTCCAAAGAATATGCCAGCTATTTAGGCCAATCTAAGACATCAACGATTACTGACCCCACAACGCAGCAGCCAACACAATTCACCGAATATGTACAAAATGGGACAGTTTTATTAGATAATCAAACCGGTGCTGTTTTAGGCTTTGTCGGTGGTCGTAACTTTAGTAAGTTCCAATTGAACCACGCCTTTGACACAAAACGTTCTCCAGGTTCTTCCATCAAACCAATGTTGGTTTATGGCCCTGCAGTCCAAACAAAACTGATTAGCAATCAAACGATGGTTGCCGACTTCCCAGTCAGCTATAGCGGTTATTTCCCAACAGATTATGGACAACAAATTCAAAACCGTTTCATGTCTGTCAGTGAAGCTTTAGCTGAATCTTACAATATCCCTGCCGTTAATATTTACCACGCCTTACAAAAGGGTAAAACTTCCAAAGAATACATGGAAAAAATGGGCATTCACCTAAGTGACAAAGAATATAGTGAATTAGGGATCGCTTTGGGCGGGACAACAAATGGGGTCACCGTCTTACAACAAGCCAGTGCCTTTTCAACCTTTGCCAATCAAGGGGTGCACGTCACACCACACGTGATTTCTAAAATTACAGATCCATCTGGTAAAGTGATCTATCAAGCACCTGAAGCCAAACAACGTGTCTTCTCTAAGAGTACCGCTTATATTATGCAAAATATGCTGTCCGGCGTTGTCTCCGAAGGTACTGCCGAATCATTGAGTGGTCAGTTACCATTTTCCACATCTAAGTTAATTGGTAAGACCGGGACATCCAATGATTATCGAGATATTTGGTTTATCGGTTCTACACCAGGGGTAACAATGGCGTCTTGGATCGGCTACGATAATTTCTACGGTCACAATTACAACTTAGATAGTAACGCCAGCACTAACAACTTGACCTACTGGGCACATATTTTATCAGCGGTTTATGAAAATAATTCGAATATCTTTAAACTTAACCAGCAGATGTCTAAACCAAGTTCGGTTAAGACCACTTCTGTGCTGGAAGACACCGGCACTTTAGCCGGCAGTATTGAATATAATAATGTCACTACTAAAGTCAGCGGGCAAAAAACAAAAGCGCTCTTTAATGATAGCAGCGCTAAAGATTTAACTTATAAATTCGCCATTGGTGGTAGCGAAAAGAATTACAAACTGTTCTGGAATTACTTCTTCGGCAGAAGCAACGACTACGGTATCACCTCTACCTACACAGGTAAAACCGTCCGTAGCAAGAGTGCTAGTGTTGATGATAATGAATCCCAATATTATTATAGTAACGGTTCCTATGGCACCTTTGGCAGTTTCGGTAGTGGCAACTATAGCGGCTACAGTCAAGGTAATTATAGCGGCAGCACAAGTACTAGTGACGACGGCACCACCACTTCTAGTGGCCTGTCTAATCAATATGGTACCGGTAATTACAGTTATTCCAATAGCAGCGGCAATTCCACTTATGGTACTTACAATACCACCGGTTCAACCGGCCTAAGTGGTAACGGCTACTAATTAAAATAGGTTTCCGAAAGTATCCGGCATATCGCCAACTTTCAGAAACCTATTTTTGTTTTTACGATGGGCTTAAGCTTACGACATCGGCCATAAAGCAGCATAAAATATAACAATCACTAGTGCCGGTAACATATTAGCCACTTTTATTTTTCGATCTAATAACAAATTAATACCAATACAAAAAATCATCATTGAGCCCACTAAAGAAATACCATTTGTCATCGCTGTTGTTAAATAATCGTCAATAAATACAGCTAACAAGGTCACCAGGCCTTGAAGTATAAAAATTGGAAGTGCGCTAAAAATCGGCCCAATACCAAACGATGACGTATACAAAGCCACAATCACCGCATCTAAAATCGCTTTCGTAAACAACATTGTTGGATCATGTCCCAAAGCATCTTGTAATGGGCCGATAATCGCCATTGCCCCGATACACGTTGTTAAAGAAGCGATCACAAAACCATCAATAAATTTTGAATCGTTCCCCCGACCGGCTCGTTGCCGCAACCAGGCACCAATTTTTACAAAACGACCTTCAATATTAATCGCCTCACCAATTAAAGCGCCCAAAGCTAAGGATATTGTCGCCATCATTACCCCCTGTGTACTTAACTGCTGCCCTTTAAGCACTAGCATATGGCTCAAGCTCCCAGAAATACCAATAAAAATTACAGCAACACCAATCGCCTGCATAATCGTTGTTTGTAAACGGTCCGTTAAAAAGCGCTGCCCAAGATAACCGATAAAACCACCTAAAATGACAGCACCAGTATTAACTAGCGTCCCTATCCCCACTATATAAATTAGAATCCCCTCATTTTAATATTATTTTGTCATATTTTTACATTATACGCTAAATATGCTTATTTTATCGTGCTAAATTAATATTTTTAAATGAGTTTTTTCTTATAAACAGAATTTACTTATTTTGCAGAAAGGCCAAAACATTTTGATTAATTACTGGTGCAAAAAAACGTGGATCCACATGCTGCCCCTGATTTAGCTTGAACAATTCTGCCTGATTTCCGGCAGCCTGCAACGCTTGCGTTAAATAAAGCGCTTGCTCAAAAGGCACCCATTGATCTGCATCACCTTGCAATAACAAAGTCCTAGGTAAATTTGCCTGAACATAATGAATGGGACTAGCGGCTTGCAGCTGTGCTTTGGTTGCTGTTTGCTGCCGCAATAAGGCTAAATGCCCCCCAGCAGAATCGCCCATTAACGTAACTTGATTTAGATCTAAATGATAGATGGCCTGTTGCGTTTTTAAGTAAGCTAATGCTTGCCGCACATCTTTAATTTGCATGGGAAAAGCACCTTGCGCACCCAAATGGTAATCCATGCTAGCCACAACATAGCCTGCTCGCGCTAAAAAAGTAAGTTCCGGTAAATAGGATTGACGATCCATCATCTGCCAGCTCCCACCACTTAGCCAAATAATTACCGGATGTGCTGGCTGCTGCGCATAGTCAAAAGGCAGCAATAGATCTAATTGCCAGTCACGGCGAGTTTGGTCAAACCAAAAAGCTGTATTTTGATAAGTCAGATTAGGTATGAGGCAAACTCGATTCACTGAATTCTGGTTTATTTCAAATATTCTCATCTTATACACACTCTTTTCTAATAAAAATTGACTTTTAATGAGCTAAACAATAGAATAGTATTAGTTTTTTATTATATTAGGGGGCTTTTTATATGTCAGGTGTTAATGCAGCTAGTGAAATCCGGCCCGGCGCAAACCGTTATGTCGGTGGGACGCATGTCCTAGAAAATTTAGAAGCTTATTTAGAAGATTTTGGCAAGTGCGCCATTATTACGGGTACAAAATCTTTTGAGGCTTTTACTAAGTTTTATGGTAAAGCTTTAGATTTACCAATTTATCGTTATGATGGTAGTTCTAGTGATGAAAACGCACAGGCGTTAGCCGATGAAATCAAACAAATTGATACTATTATTGGAATCGGCGGCGGTCGCGTTTTAGACACGGCTAAAGATGCCGCTGAATTTTTAGATGCCAAAATGGTGTCCATCCCAACTTTAATTTCCAACTGTGCGCCATTCACACCAATCGGCGCCATTTACCATCCCGATCATACCTTTAAACGGGTTGCTTATTTCAAAAAAGCTCCGGATTTAACTTTGGTTGATTGGGAATTATTGTTAACAACGCCACCTGCTTATTTAGTCGCCGGTATTGGTGATACTTTAGCAAAATGGTATGAAATTGAAGGTTTAACACGCCACTTACAAAGTGAAGAAAAAACAGCTGGTATCCGTTTAGGTATTGCCAGTGCCAAACAAATTTTAGATATTCTATTAGAAGATTCCGATCCAGCTTTAGCAGCGATTAACACTCAAAAAGTCGTCCCAGCCTTTGGTCGAATTGCGGATACCGTGATCGCTTTAGCCGGTACTGTCGGTGGCTTTGCCGCTGAATATGGTCGAATGGCCGGTGCCCATGCTACACATAATGGTCTATCCTTTATCCCAGCAACGCACAGTGTGTTACATGGCAATAAAGTCGCTTATGGCATACTAGTACAACTTGCTTTTACTAAAGATTTTGATGAAATTAAGCGTTTGAAACCATTCTATAAAAAAGTAGGCTTACCAACTAATCTAGCACAACTTAATGTTACTGACGACAATCAAGATGCATTGCAAAAAGTTGCCGAAATTGCTGCCAGTGATCATGAAAGCTTCCGACTAATTGACGCCAATATCACTGCCAGTAACGTTTTGACAGCCATGGAAAAAGTTGAAGAACTAGATAAAGATTAGAGCATGAATCAGAGCGTGACCAAAGACGGGTTGATTTTGAGCATAGCCTAGGCTAACGCCGTGAGCGTACTTTGCTTACAAGTTAGCCGTAGCTAAGCGCAGAAATCAGTGTTGGTGAGCGCATTTATACAGAGCGTAACCTAGACTTATGACATAAGTACGGTGATAAAAAAGAGGTAGAGTCAAAATTTATTTTGACTCCACCTCTTTTTATATGCAAATTTAATTTGTAGAATTACGTTCAATCATATCATAAGGTAATAAGATTGTTTTTTCTTCAATTTCTTCTTTGTTCATCATCTTAGTCAATAGCCGCATTGCAACCGCGCCCATATCATATAATGGCTGACTAATAGAAGTAAGTTTTGGCCGGACCATTTCCGTCAAAATTGTATTATTACTTGTGATAATTTGGAAATCTTCAGGTACAGACATCCCGTGATCCAACATCCCATTTAATACGCCAACTGCTAATTCGTCATCCACAACATAAGCTGCTGTAGCACCAATTGCCGTTAGCTTAGCCCATAGTGATTCGCCAGCTTTGTAACTGTAATCTGTGGCAAAAATTAAACTTTCATCGTATGGTAAATGATTTTCTTTTAAGGCTGCTTTATAACCTTCTAAGCGATAATCTCGATTAATAGAATAATCCATACTACCAGAAATAAAGGCTACTTTTTCATTGCCGTCTTTGACAAGTTTATCCACTACAAAGCGAGATGCTTCTTTGTAGTCAATGTTAACACTGCCCACTTGTTCGTCTGGATCAATTGTCCCAGCTAAGACAACTGGTGTTTTTGAACGTGAAAACTTAGCCCGAACATCATCAGACAATGTATGACCCATATAAATTAAGCCATCGACTTGCTTTGCCAATAAGTTGTTTAAAACTTGAACTTCTTTTTGACCGCTTTCGTCAGAGTTTGCCAAAATAATGTTGTACTTATACATTGTGGCAACGTCATCAATACCCCGAGCTAAAGATGCAAAAAAGATGTTTGATACGTCAGGAATAATAACCCCAACTGTTGTTGTTTTCTTACTTGCTAATCCCCGAGCCACCGCATTTGGTCGATAATCTAGTTCTTCAATAACCTTTAAAACGCGTTGCCGTGTAGCTGGCTTGACATTGGGATTACCGTTTACAACCCGTGAGACAGTAGCCATCGAAACGTTAGCCTCTCTTGCTACATCGTAGATTGTAATTGTTTGTTTATCCATGATATTTTTACCTCCATATTAATTCCCTTTCATTTCTCAAAAATAAATTTAACACTGTTAGAACAAAAATGCAAGCGTTTTTATGAAAATTTCATGAAAATATGTGTCATTTTAACCTTAGCGTTTTTTGAAAATGAAAATAAAAGCTGTGATATACTATTCCATAGACTATGAAAAAGGAAGGTTAGATATGGATAAATTAGACCAGCTAAGACAATGGACCCAAAAACAACACTTGGATGTTACTTACGTCAGCGACCCTAAAAATATCGAATATTACACTGGCTTTGGTAGCGATCCTCTAGAACGGACATTAGGTCTGTTTGTATTTGCCGATGCAGATCCTTTCATCTTTGCACCCGCTTTAGAAGTAGAATCTATCAAAGGCTTAAATTGGCCTTATGATGTCTACGGTTACTTAGATCACCAAGAACCTTATGCATTAATTAGTGACTATATTAAACAACGTGTTAAAAACCCTTTAAAATGGGCTATTGAAAAACCACAGTTACAAGTTCACCGTTATGAAGCTTTAATTCAAAACTTCCCAGAAGCTAGTTTTGATGTGAATGCCACAGACTTCATTGAACATCAGCGTCTATACAAATCAGCCGCCGAAATCGACTTGATGATGGCTGCTGGCGCTGAAGCTGACGAAGCCTTTAGAACGGCTTTTAAAGCTATTTCTAAAGATCGGACAGAACAACAAATTGTTGCTGAAATCGAATATCACATGATGAAACAAGGCGTTATGCACATGAGCTTTGATACAATTGTTCAAAGTGGTGCTAATGCCGCTAATCCTCATGGCGCTGCCCTACCAGATAAAATGACGCCTAATGCTTTAGTTTTGTTTGATTTAGGAACGGTTCATCAAGGTTATAATAGTGATGCCTCTAGAACAGTTGCTTTTGGTAAAATTGATGCTAAGTCAAAAGAAATTTATGATGTTTGTCTAGAAGCTCAGTTAACCGCTATGGATGCCGCTAAACCTGGCATTACCGCTGCAGAACTAGATAATGTTGCGCGCTCAATCATTACAAAAGCTGGCTATGGTGAATACTTCAATCATCGTCTTGGCCACGGCATCGGTATGACCGATCATGAATATCCTTCAATTATGGCTGGTAACGATCTTGTCATTGAACCGGGCATGTGCTTTTCTATTGAACCAGGGATTTATATTCCTGGTGTTGCTGGCGTTCGAATTGAAGACTGCATTCATGTCACAGAGACAGGCAATGTGCCTTTTACAAAAACAAGTAAAGACTTATTAGAGTTACCGATCGTTTAATTATACTAAAAAAACAAACATGGATTTGGAACAAAATTTGTATTTTGTTCCTAAATCCATTTTTTTATGGTCTGAGTAAGATTCAGTCTTAAGCCCATTTTGAGTTGATAATAATTATGATAAGCTAAATTTACGTTAATTTTAAAAACAAATGGGGCTCTGTTATGCAAAATATTGCGATTTATCATCGGCGACTATATCAAATTACTTTTGGCTTACTTTTGATACTCGCTTTTTGGGGAAATTTACCAATTTTTATTCTAACTATCGTTTTTATTACCACTTTTTTGCTGTTAAAAACTTTTACAACGCTAGATGCTAATCGGCAGTTAAAGTTTATTTTGAGCAGTAGCTATCTAATTATGATGATTTTGCAAATCGTCTTTAACACAACCATCACATTTTCCACTACCAGTCACACACCATTTACGTTACATTTGATCGCTGCTTTATTGTTACCACTACCGTTCTTACTTGCACCTATTTTAACCCGTGTCAATTTAAAATCTTTTTATTTACCATCTGTTGATGAATTAGAAACCATCAGCTTTGCAGCCTTTCAAAAAAATCAAGCTAAAATCCAGCAGCTGCTACATAATGCTAATCACTTTAAAAAAGTTTTAAGGCCAACAAACCTACAACCTATTTTTAGCGATCTGCATCGACACAGTGCCACCCACTACATTAACAATGGCACCTTAAATTCCGATTATTTCAAAAGAGCCGCTGCAACTTTAGATGATCCTTATTTGTATATTGCGGTATCAAATACCGGTAGCGCTGCCAGTGAACTCATCGCTTTATTCACACAAAAGCAATTTAACCACACCTCTTTGAGTTTTGATCCAGACTTAGATACGATCATCAGTTACAACGGTGGCGAACGGGTTTACCCACCCGGTTTAAATCCCGAAATGGTTGCCTCGTTTCACAAGAAACCTGACGCCTCCATTCTCATCTACCGCCTACCAGTTACCCGAGCCCAAAAACAAACTGTGCTAGATACAATCTCCAAAATCAATGAAACCGGCAGTGCCTATAATATTTTGGGTCTTGTCACAAAACACTCCTTACGGCGTAACATTATGTTTTGCTCACAGTTTGTTTATAAAATGCTCCAAATTGCCGACATCACTTACTTTGAAAAACAACCGGGACACGTCCAACCAACAGACTTTATTGAATTAGATTATCACCGACAACTAGAATACGTCTCTGAAATTAAATTTTGATCATACAAGCACGAACCAACATTCAAAATCGCTACAAAAAAAGCGCTGAATCAAAAGTTAACTAGCTTTTAATTCAGCGCTATCTATTTACTTAAATAATCTATTAAGCTTCAGGATGCGTCTGCGTATCTTCTGCATCCGTATCGTCCATATCTACTTCTGGCTCAGGATCTAGTGCATCCGCCACTTTAAGATCAACACCATCTTCAGCTTTTGCTTCTTGAAAAGCAGATTGAACTTGAGCAGCATCTTCAGCTTGTGCATCTAGTGGATCAGTCGCATCAATGACAATATCATCATAATCGTCCCGATCTGTTTTTTCCTCTAATTGTTCTCTAGCAGCATCAAAATGAGCACGTAAGTTAGAAGTTACATGATCAAACGGTTGTTTAGCAGCACTTACTTTATCGCCTAAGTCAATATCTGGTGCTCTATCTAAAAAATCACTGAGTTTCTCACCAGTACCCGCCTTCAAATCCTCGGCAGCATCAGCCGCATAATCATAATAACGCTTACCTGTAGATGTCAATTTTTCTTTCAAATCTTGTAATTTCTCTTGAGTTTGTGCCCCTGTCTTAGGTGCTAACAATAAAGCCGCTGCAAAGGCAACTGTACTACCTAAAGTGAAGCCTAAAAAGAAATGATCATTTTTTTTACTCATAACATCGTCCTCCATTTTTAAGAATTACAATTATTATCTAGCCTTGACGCTTCTTTCTAAAACGATTAAAGGCACCAACGCCCTTGGCAAATGCTCCCAGCTTAGATGTAGATTCTGCAGTGGCACTCACTTTAGATGCTAAATTTCTAGAACTGGCATTTAGATCTTGCAAGCTTTCACCTAAATCACCAGCTGCTTGAAATACTGGATCGATGGTCTGAACTTTGCCGTTCACATCATCTAATAGTTTGTTGCTTTTGTCTAACAAGCCTTCCACCTGTGTTGCTAAAATTTCAGCCTTATCATTGACGATTTCAACCGTTTGATTGACAAGTTTGACACTGTTCTTCAATTCTGACGTCACTTTTGTTAATTTTGTCAATAATACAGCAATGAATAACACTAAGATTAAAAAGGCACCGGCCGCAATTAATCCCGCAATTTCTCCACCTGACATATTTCATATACCTCCGCTATTTGATTATTGTTTTTAGCATATCATTAATTAACTTTCGCTTCAATTTATTGGAAAAATTTTATTCCGGCTTCATTCCGTGATAAACTTAAATTTACAAAATTATGATGGAGTGACTGCCGTGAATGGCCTGTTTTTATTAGCAAGTGAATCAATTGCTGAGAGTTCTGTTAAAGCAATTCAAAAGAATACAAATGTTTTTCAAAGACTATGGTCTAGCATTAACTGGGATCAAGTTGTCTCTAAAATTATTTCCACCTTCTTAACCTTACTCGCCTTTAGCCTCTTGTTTTGGATTTTAAATAAAATTGGCCGTCGAATTATCAACCATTTGTTTAGACGCTACGGCCGCAATAAAAATTTTTCTTTAAATCGAGTCAGTACAATCCACTCTTTGATGATGAATTTATTTAGTTATGTTTTACTATTTTTTTATTTATACGCCATGCTCTCTACCTTAGGTGTCCCTGTAGGTACCTTACTCGCCGGTGCTGGCGTTTTAAGTTTAGCATTAGGTCTTGGTGCCCAAGGGTTCGTCAACGACCTAGTCACTGGTATTTTTATCCTCATTGAACAGCAGTTTGATGTTGGCGATGTGGTTACAATCGGTGCCATCACCGGAACGATTAGTGCTATTGGTTTGCGGACAACCCAAGTCCGTAGTGCAGATGGGACTTTGAACTTTGTCCCTAACCGAAACATTTCAATCGTCAGCAATAAATCTCGCGGTGACCGCCAAGTTTTGATCAATCTTCGGGTGCATACCGATACAAACATTGACCAATTGGAACAAATTATAAAAGCAACTAACCAAACACTTACTCCAGATTTTCCAGAAATTAAACAAGGTCCAGAATTATTAGGTCTCACCGATCTAGGTCAAGGCCAGTTAGCCTACCAAATTCAAATGTTTACATTACATGGTGATGAAATTCGCATTCAACGTATCTTTTTAAAAGCTTACTTAGATGCCTTAAAAGCAGAAAATATTCATTTGCCAGAAACTGGTCTAAATCTAAATTATACGCCCCCCAAGTCATAACTTAAGGAGCTCATGATGCAATTTCTTAACTCTATTAAAGGCTTTTTAATCGGGATTGCTTTAGTTATTCCTGGTCTTTCTGGCAGTATTTTTGCCGTCATTGTCGGTCTGTATGAACCTTTAATTGCAGCGATCAATGACTTTAAAAAAGCCCCTAAACAGCAATTAAGGTTCTTAACACCAATTGGTATCGGCGCTGTTATCGGTGTTTTATTTTCCACAAAAGTTGTTTTGTGGCTGTCTCAGCGTTTTCCCATCCCTGCGTATGCTTTTTTCCTAGGTCTCGTATTAGGCATTCTGCCATTTATCTGGCGTAAACTTAAGCAGATCCATTTCAAATGGCCTTATCTACTATTAACACTAGGTGGCTTTTTGTTAATTTTAGGTCTGACTTATCTTGGTAGCGGTCATTCTGAAAGTTACATTCGCTTAACCGCCCTTTCCAGTTGGTCAGATGCTGGCCAAATGGTTTTTGCCGGTGCTTTTTCAGTTGCTTTAATGATTATTCCGGGAATTTCCGGCTCGATCATGCTGATGGTGATTGCCCAATATGGTACGGTTTACAACGCAGTGGGGCAAATTGTAGATCTGCTTAAATATCTACTACAAGGTGATTTTACCGCTGCTAAAGCAAGTTTTCAGACTGTGCTTTTAATTGGCCCCTTTATTATAGGTGCACTGATCGGAACTATTTTAGTTGCAAAATTAATGCATTACTTATTAAAACATTTTGAAAGTCAAGTGTACTATGGTGTCTTAGGTGTTGTCTTAGCCGCAAGTATTATTTTATGGCAAAGTGGTATCCAACCGGCAATGACGCCGGCAACAACTTGGCTCGATCTGCTCTGGATCCCATTTATGATTATCATTGGTATTTTAGCAACTATCTTCTTAGATAAACCAGAAACAACCTGACCTTGCAAAATTGTAAGTTTTCTGTCATCTAATCAAATAGGCTTCTAAATCAGAATTTTACTTTTGATTTAGAAGCCTATTTATTTTATAAATTTAAGTTATGCACACCGTTTAACCATAATTTTTCACGTTCTTGTCAAATACTGGTTAGCTTTTATTAAGACGTTTTTTAAATTATCATAGGTTAATTTAGCCAAAGCGTCCTCATAGTCAAACCATCGGATCGCACTAATTTCAGCTAACTGTTTTGTCGTTTCTACAGTAGGTGCCACTTCGCTCACATAAAAAATCGAAACTTTTGTTTTGCCATTAGGCAGCGGATAGCGAATTTCTTCAGTAAAATTCATATCTACCGTAACATCCAAATTTGTTTCTTCTTTAATTTCTCGAATAGCGGCTTGTTCTTTTGTTTCGCCAGCTTCCACATGTCCTTTAGCAAAACCCCAGAAATGCCGATCCTTACTTTCAACCAATAAGTACTGCAACTTACCGGCAATTCGGCTATAAATAACTGCACCAGTGGCGACTTCATATTCTGTCAATTTTTACACCTGCTTATCTCGATATCTTAAGAACGGTTCAATCGCATTGATCCCTTTTTCAATAGCTGCTTCATCTGGTGCTAAATGCTCAGAATGTAAGGCATAAGGACTGTCCACCCCTAACCAAAACATGGTGCCCTTAATTTTAGAAAGCAAAAAGCCAAAATCTTCACCAGTCATTGCTGGTTTTGTTTCAATAAAGTTCACATCCGCTTGTGCCTTCATGAAATCCATAAAGTTTTGTGTCAGTGTTTCGTCATTTTCAACAGGTAAATACCCGCCCTGTTCTAAAGTTAAATCCGCTTTGCATTGGTACATGACCTCAATACCTTGAACAATTTCACGAACCCGTTGCTGCACATGTAAATTCATTTTTTGCGTCAGTGCTCGAATCGTGCCATCAATTTGTGCCTGTCCAGCAATCACATTCATCGTCGTGCCTGCTGAAAAATGACCTAATGTCACAACCGCCCCTTCAATTGGATCGACACTCCGGCTCACAACAGTTTGCAATTGATTCACCAGGGCCGCCCCAGCAACGACCATATCATTTGCCATGTGCGGATAAGCGGCATGTCCAGATTTCCCATGTAAGGTAATATGGATCTCGCAAGTACCAGCAAATAAAGTGCCTAAACAACAGCCAATAGCACCGGTGGGCAGCTGTGGATTGTCATGCAGGCCATAAATTTCATCTGGCAGCCATTCATTCAATGCCCCCGCTTCATACAAACGTTTACCACCACTAGCATTTTCTTCAGCGGGTTGGAAAATAAATAATAAGTTATGTGCTGGCTGTTCATCGGCAAAACGCGATAATAAGCCAAGTGCCACCGTCATGTGGATATCATGACCACAAGCATGCATGCGACCGGGATGTTTAGAAGCATACGGCAATCCTGTGGCTTCTTCAACAGGTAAACCATCAATATCTGTCCGATAACCAATTGTATAATCATCTTTTTTACCGGTGACATGAACTAAAATAGCGGTTTGATAAGTCTTAATTGTCAAATAATCTTGAGGTAATGCTTGGATTGTTTTAAGTAAGAAAGCCTGAGTCTCAACTTCTTCCAATCCAATTTCTGGAATTTGATGAAGCTGACGCCGAATTTCAATCAATTGCGCTGCTGATAACATAAGTTGACCTCACTTTTAATAAAATAACTGCTCGAAATAAAAGGGTCAGCCAAAATTTAAGTTTTGTCTTGACCCTTTTTATTCTTAAATATTTCTCAAAGCATCTTGTAATTCTGTTTTGCTTCGCGTCTTAGTATCAATATGCTTGATAACTTTAGCAGGGACACCTGCCACAACGGTATTTTCTGGAACATCTTCTGTTACGATTGCGCCAGCAGCAACAACTGCACCTTTGCCCACATGAACGCCTTCAATAATGACCGCATTTGCACCGACCAAAACATCATCTTCCACAATGACAGGTGTTGCTGAAGCCGGTTCAACGACCCCTGCTAAAACCGCACCGGCACCAATATGTGCATGCTTACCAACAGTTGCGCGGCCGCCTAAAACAGCGCCCATATCAATCATTGTGCCTTCACCAATGACAGAACCAATATTAATAATAGCCCCCATCATGATTACAGCGTTATCTGCAATAGTGACTTGATTACGAATGATGGCCCCCGGTTCAATTCGAGCATTGTATTGTTTCAAATCTGCTAATGGTACCGCTGAATTTCGAGCATCATTTTCAAGATGATATTGGCTAATATTAGCCTCATTTTCCTTTAAGAAAGGTGCAATAACTGACCAATCGCCAAAGATCGTACCCGTCTTGGATTCCAAGTAATCTTCAATACCTTCAGGAATTGTTAATTTTGCCAAATCCCCTTTAAGATAAACCTTTACCGGCGTCTTTTTCTCAGCATTTCCAATATAATTAATGATTTCTTGTGCACTTAAAGCCATACAAAATCTCCTTTAATCTTTATTTAATTTTCTACTAATCTCTATTATCCATTAAATTCAGATTTTTATCAAAGTTATGGGCTAAATAATTTAAACTTTTCATCATTTCACGTCTTGTAATGATCCCTACAAAATCTTGATCTTGGGAAACAACTGGTAAAAATGGATTATCCACCAATAAATGTAAAATTTCTTCTAAATCATAAGGATCTTGAACAGTATCGATTTCCCGATCCATCACTTCACCAACCGTCATACCGTCCAAACGCTGTAAGTCAATATCATCTAAACCTAACATTTGTTCTGTAATTAACGGCATGGATAATTCACCCATAAATTTAGACTCATGGTCTAATACCGGAATCCGGCTGTAACGCACTTTTGTCAGCACTAAGAAAGCATGGGCTAACGAATTATCCGCATTTAATGAAGCAACTTGACTGGCTGGTATTAAAAAATGTCGTTTATTCTTCATGAGCATATCGCTAATTTCAGTTGATATCATTAATTGAAATTCTCCTTATTTGATTATACTGTACATTGTACCTTAGAAATTTGTAGATTCACCTATAGATTTATGAACAACTGCCGAAAATTACCTTAAATATCTCTTAAACTGAGTTATTTTCAGTAAATAACTATAATCAGCCATTTACTTGACTATAAGCTTTTGATAGAATAGGAAAGTTAATACACAATTTAGGAGGCGCAATACATGTTTTCATTAGGTGCACGCCTAGTCGCTGAAGGCTTGGGTACGGCAATTATGGTTATTTTAGGTAACGGGTCTGTAGCCAACGTCGAATTAAAAGGCACAAAGGGTAATAGTGCAGGTTGGATGGTTATCGCTGTAGGTTATGGCTGTGGGGTTATGATTCCAGCGCTACTCTTTGGTAGTATTTCTGGGAACCATATTAATCCGGCCTTTACAATCGGTTTGGCTGTCAGCGGCCTGTTTCCATGGGCTGAAGTGTTACCCTACATCATTGTTCAAATGATTGGGGCAATCGCAGGGCAAGCCGTCGTTGTTGCCATGTACAAACCCCATTACGACATTACCGAAGATCCTGAACATATTCTTGGCACATTTTCTACAATTGACGCAACAACTAGTAAACTCAACGGCTTTATTTCAGAATTTGTCGGTTCATTTATCTTATTCTTCTCAGCACTAGGCATTACGAAAGCACCTTTTTTCCAAGACAATTTAGGCACTGCACATTTAGCATTGGGCTTTTTGGTTATGACTTTAGTAGCCTCACTTGGGGGCCCTACTGGACCAGCCTTAAACCCTGCGAGAGATTTAGGCCCTAGATTGCTGCATGCCATTTTACCACTGAAACATAAAGGTTCTTCTCAATGGGACTATGGTTGGGTGCCCGTTTTGGCCCCTATCTTAGCTGGTATTGCAGGTATTGCCCTTTATAAAACAGTATTCTTATAGCCCTTATTTTTTAAATTCAAAATGTAAATTTGGAACTGGTTTAAGTTGTCGATTATAATAATCGACAACTATTTTTTTTGCCTCAGTGGTCACTATTGCAAAAGTACCCCGTAAATAAGCATACTGTCCCCGTGGCTGACTAATAGAACCTGGATTCAGTAATAAGCGGCCTTGATCCATCGTGCAGGCTAATTGATGCGTATGGCCGTAAAAAATAAGATTAGCTTGATTTTTGAGACCGGCCTGATATAACTTATCCAATCCATAATTGACGCCCCACAAGTGCCCGTGAGCCACGAATATACGATCTGTGCCAACTTCTAAAGTGGCTGACTCTGGAAATTGCGCATCAAAATCCATATTCCCGCAAACGATCGTCATTTCTTGAACCATCGGATCTTTAAAATTCAACTCAGAATCCCCGCAATGGATAAAAGCATCCACTTGTGTCTTATAAGTTTTTAAAAGGGTTTGTAAAATAGCTTGATCGCCATGATTATCGCTCACAATTAAGTATTTCATATTAAGCCCACCTTAAAATTATTTTGTTAAATACCACTGCCGCCATTGTGTTTCTAAAGCTTTCATTGCTTGGGCGCGGTGGCTGATTTCATTTTTTTGTGCTGATGTTAATTCAGCCATTGTTTTTTGTAATTCTGGCAGTAAAAATAACGGATCATAGCCAAAGCCATTATCCCCTCGAGGAATTAATGCAATTTGACCAGCGAGCTGACCACTCACTACCAAATCATGCGCCATGGCATGGGGTTTGGCAAATACCAAAACAGAATGAAAAGTCGCTGTTCTTTTTTCAGGAGATACGCCTGCCAACTCAGCCAAAACTTTGGCATTATTGGCCGCATCATTATGATCACCAGCATAGCGGGCAGAATAGACGCCTGGCTGACCGTGTAAATAATCAATCATTAATCCAGAATCATCTGCCAACACGGGTAAATTTAATAAAGCACTGACGGTATCTGCCTTTTGACGAGCATTTGCTTCAAATGTATGTCCAGTTTCGGAAATTTCATTAATTTCAGGATAATCCAATAACGTTTTAACTTTGATGGCATCTTTAGCAAACATAGCTTTAAATTCACTAGCTTTACCTGGGTTTTTTGTAGCAATTACAACAGTTTTAGGTAATTCAGTCATTAATCATTGCTCCATTTCCATTGAAATTTGTGGGATTAGTCGTTTTAAATCTATTTTTTCAGCATGCATCTGAGACATCCCTAACCAATCCCCTGCAATTGTATCAAACATCTGCGCAGAACCGGTTGTATAAAATTCATGTTCGGGATGATAATTTTGATCATCATTAGCAATATCAAAATAATCCAATAGTGTAGAAACTTCACTAACCGTTTCTGCACCAGAATCGATCAAAGTAACCCCATCCCCCATTACGTTTTGAATAATTGGCCGCAACAGTGGATAGTGGGTACAGCCCATGATCAACGTGTCCACAGGATGCTTTTTATAAGGTGCTAAAGTTTCCGCCACAACTTTTTTGGCGATAACAGATTGATATTCATTGCTTTCTACAAGCGATACAAGTTTTGGTGCAGCCACACTTGTGACTTGAATATTTTGATTCTTACGATGAATCGTTCGAGCATAGGCATCTGATTTAATCGTCCCGTTTGTACCAATAATGCCCACATTACCAGTTTTAGTAGCTTTAATTGCAGCACGGCTGCCCGGTAAAATCACACCGACAACTGGAATGTTTAATTTAGGACGAATGACGCTCAAAGCCGCAGCCGTTGCCGTGTTACAAGCAATCACTAACATTTTAATGTTTTTTTTCAACAAAAAATGCGTTAATTCCCATGTAAACTCAATAACTTGTTCCGCAGGTCTAGGGCCGTAAGGTAAACGTGCCTGATCTCCGATAAAAATAACTTTTTCATGGGGTAACTGCCGTAAAGCCTCTTTAACAACGGTTAATCCACCGACACCAGAATCTAAATAACCAATGGGTTGCTTATTCATTACCATTCTCCCTTTAGCTCAAAATACAATTTCCGTGCTTTAATCATTTTGGCCTTTTTTGATTAAAAATTCAAGTTTTCCTCAGGAATAAGTAGCACGAATGCGCCAGCAAAAGTATAATAGTATTATTAGTGACACAGGAGGGGCCAAATTTGTCCGATGAATTAAATTCAAAACTGAATAACATAGAAGCTGGCGGGAGTTTTGCAGGCACCGCTTTACTTAGAGATATCTTAATACCCGAATTACTATCCAAAGATACAGGACCCATTTTGTATTGGGCCGGTAAAGCCGTCGCTCGAAAAATTCCGCTCGAAACATTGGAAGCCGTCCAAGACTTCTTTGTTTTGACAAGTCTAGGAGATTTGAGCTTAAGCAAACAAAAACACAACCAATATATCTTTACATTAACCGGAACCACCGTTGAAGAACGATTGAAACTAACAGACACCCCAGACTTCCAATTTGAAACCGGCTTTTTAGCACAATCATTGGAATATCAATTAGGCATCGTCGTAGAAGGCATGAGTGAACTCACGAAAAAACAAAATGGCGCAAAAATCACCTTGCAAACCGACCCAAAGGAAATTATAGAAAATTTAAGAGCGTGAGCCAATACGGGTTGATTTTGAGCATAGCCTAGGCTTGGCAGGTAGTCGCTTGCGACTGACAACAAGGCGTAGTTATATGTAGAAATCAGTGTTGGTGAACGCGTTTAAGCCAGAGCGTGAACTAGAGCGGGAAAGCCTCGAGAACTAACTACGAATTATTCATAAGCGTATCTTGCTTATGAATAATTCGTAGTTAGGCGAGAGCTTTGCTCTAGTAAGCGCGTTTCGAATCCAGAGCGTGACCAAAGACGGGTTGATTTTGAGCATAGCCTAGGCTAACGCCGTGAGCGTACTTTGCTTACAAGTTAGACGTAGCTAAGCGCAGAAATCAGTCTTTGGGAACGCGTTTCAGAATCAGAGCGTGACAAGCTACGGGTGACAATGCACATAACCTAAACTTACGACATAAGCCCGAACTTGGCTTGTGAGTAAGGTGTAGTTATGTAAATTGTCAGTAGCTTGGAACGCGTTTCGAATCCAGAGCGTGACCAAAGACGGCGTTAAACGCACAATAAAAGCAGCTAGATCAAAAATCAACTTTGATCTAACTGCTTTTATTTGTATTTAATCAGCTGTCTTTACCATATTTGGCACAGCTTTTGCTGGCGTCTTCTGCCAAGCCTTAGTATAGAAATGCTGCTTAATTTGATAGTTCTGCGGTGCCGCTTTAGTTGTCTCTAAAAACGGTTTAACTTCCTGATCTAAATCCAACCAGCCCCGCCAGCCAAGATGGATCGTATCTTGCATAAAATAATCTTCTTTATCATCATTCGTCATATCATCAATATTATTAAACCCTTGGGATCGCAACTGATACGTAATTTTCCGATCAAAATTGCGTAACGTCTTTTGCGGCAAACCAGTATATTCAGCCCAGCGATAATTGACCGGTGGAATTACGAACAAAACATCCATATGCAATTGACTGAACTTATTTAATAATAATTGAAAATCTGAATACTCTGGACCATATTGATAGTTGAAGTGCCTTTGAGAACCCTTTAGTTTTGGCTCTAAAGGTTCAATCCGCCGACTATAAAAACTATCTTTTACTTCAAAAGGATTGGAACCTGTTTCACCCGCCCCTAATTGTCCAGCAAGGTCATCTAATTCTGTAAAATTATATTTTGAAGGTAAATGTTTGAGCCCTTTTTGAATATAGCGTTCCCGATCTTTTAAGAACAATCGACTAAAGACATCATCTTGGGTTTTTAAAGCATTCCCCTTAATATCTTGAATATAGAATTTCTGGAAATTAGTCAATGGTAAGCCAACAGCAACTTGCAATAACGCCTGATGGATTATTGAATCTGAAGTACCCGAAGGCATTTGTAATAGCCGTTTCGCCGCATAACGATCCATTGCATTATTTTTAGCATGTTCTAAAAAAGTTGTCGTTTGCAATGGCGAATAATAAAAGCTAAACATATTCGGCTGTACCCCTTTGCGCACAAACCATTGTGGCGAAATAATGACCACTGCTTTTTTATTTCTCAGCGATGCACTCATCCCGTTCACTGAGAAAAAATGCGTTAATGACTGGGTTCCAGGCGCCCCTAGCAACAAGGGCTGATAATCTCGATGATATTTTTTAGCCAGAATCGACGGATGAAACGGATCCATCCGGGATAATTCAGAAGAACCAATAAACGGCACATAATTACCTGAAGAACTCATCGCCTGATCCTTAAGAGATTCCCCCTTTAAAACATTGGCTGATAAGGATGTTGCCGCTTTTTCTACCGTCTTTGAATTCGCCTGTTTAAAACTGATCGGTAATACCATGATCATAGTTATTGCGACCGCTGCAACAATCAAAGGCCCAAAAATCTGCCAGAGTCTTCTGCGGCGTTTCATTGCATGCTTTCCACTTTTGCAACCACTTTATTCGGTGTTGCCCATTCTGTACGGTCAAATTCAGAAACCGGAGCATCCACGTCTAGTTGCGCTTGCAATTCTAATAACAGCTGAACAGTACCCATAGAATCTAATAAGCCAGTCTCGAACAAATTAATATCTGGATTTGCCTTAATTTCATCAGAACCCGTTAAATCACTTAAAATTTCTAATACAGTTTCGCGTACGTTATCCATTATAATTACCTCTTTTATATTTTATTATCTAAAACCAAACCAGAGTTTGTCTAAAAACCCTGAAAAAATCAAAAAGCTAAAACAAACAACATGGAACGTTAAAACAACGGACATCACTTTTGTAAACCGATTGGATGGCAGTAAATCTGGATGTTTCTTTTTAAATCGAAGCCAAGCATCTGTTAAAATCATCACCGTAGCATGGAATAAGCCATAAACAATGTAATACCAAGTCTCACCATGCCAGATCCCCATGATTAGAAATAAGACAACATAACCTAAATTTGCGATGGCAATTCGACTTTTCAAAACCTTATGCTTAATCATGAAAAAAACAAAACGCATATAGATATAATCTCTGAACCAAAATGATAACGTCATGTGCCAACGATTCCAGAACTCTTTAATATTCCAAGATGCAAAGGGTTTGTTAAAGTTGATCGGCGTTTGGATACCCATGATGTAACTGATGCCAACAGCGAATAAAGAATAGCCGGCAAAGTCAAAGAACAAATACATACTATAAGCGTACATAACCCCAACTAAGGACCAGGATAAGCCCAAAACATTGCTATGGCCGTTAATTAAAGCAATTTTTTCAATATTTGGTAGCAGCAACGTGCCAAAGAAATAACCTAGAATGAATTTATATAAAAAGCCAATCATCACATAATGAACGCCTTTTTCTAACAGCTCTAAATATTTCTCTTTTGTAGGTACTCGATCATAATCCTTAATAAATCGGCGATAACGATCAATTGGCCCGGATGAAATGGTTGGGAAGAATAGTAAAAATTGTAAAAACTTCAAGATATTAAATTCTTTGATCATGCCATCTCGAGTTTCCATAATCATCCCGACAACTTTAAACGTTAAATAACTAATACCTAGAAATCCAAAAATTGAAGGATGCTGTGGATCAAACAACGGTGTAAATTTGACGACTACGAGGGGCGCAATACTTAAGATAACAGCTAAAACAAAAATGCTCGTTTTGTTTGCACCCTTGGGTCTTGTTCGATAACGGACATAACCCCAAGTCAGTAAAACTTCAAAAATTGTATAACCAATTAAAGCAATCCCTTGGCCTAACTTAGGTCCGTCAAAAATTAAAACTAAGAAACAAAAGGAAAATAAAGTTTCATACCAACGAAACCTTTTTTCGTACAACATCCCAATAATAATCGGGAGTAACCCAATCAATAAATACCCGAAATACATGGGATTTTCATAAGGCTGTAAATTGATCATGACTGATTAACCTCAGCCATCAGAGATTTGCGATCCACCTTACCATTTATGGTTAAAGGTAATTTATCTTGATAAACCAGCCGTTGTGGAATCATATACGGCATAACTGCCTGTCCCAGCGCCATTTTGATTGCTTTGGTCAACGTTAATTTATCAGTATAATCATTGGCATTCGGTACAATATAAGCGACAAGCTGGGTTACTTTATGCATATCGTTATAACAAGGTACCGTACTAGCCTGCTTTACTAAATCTAATTGCAACAAATTCTGATCAACATCTTCTAATTCAATCCGATAGCCGTGCATCTTCACTTGAAAATCCGTCCGACCTCGATAGAAAATCAAGCCCTGATCATCAATAAAACCTAAGTCCCCGGAATGATAAGCTTGTTGCGTATCAACTTGGAAGAAAGCTTTTTTTGTTTTTTCAGGATTATTTAGATAACCTTTGGAAACGCTAGGACCAGTGATAATCAGCTCACCGTTTTCACCAGTAGACAATGGTTGGCCAGTTTCATCGACCACATACATCTGCGTATCTGCTTTAGCCTTTCCAATTGGTAGACGGTCATATTTTTTTAACAACGCCGCTGTGATTTGCACACTAGTCACTGCAACCGTAGCTTCAGTTGGCCCATAAGTGTTGTAAATTTCAGCGTCCGGAAATTGTGCTTGTAACTTTGAAGCTGTTTTAACCGTCAATTCTTCACCACAGAACAAAAAGCGATTTAATGTGGGATAGTTCTTTTGATTAAAGTTTGGATCTAATAAACAAATTTCAATAAATGACGGTGTGGAAACCCATTCGTTTAATTTTAATTGCGGCAAAGTAGCGAATAATTGTTTAAAATTATCAGTCACTGCTTTGTCCAATGCGACTAAAGTGCCCCCTAGCGCTAAGGTTGGGTATAAATCCATCACCGATAAGTCAAAGGCATATGACGCCTGGGATAATGCCCGAATGCCTTCATAGAGATTAAAATCAGCTAACATCCAATTCACAAAGCTCAATAAATTATTGTGGCTAATTTGAACCCCTTTTGGGACACCGGTCGTTCCAGAGGTGAAGATAATATAAAAATTAGCATCACCGGTTACACTTTGCTGCCGATCATAAGTCAAACTGCCTTGATTTCTAACTTGTTTTAACGCTTGTTGCTTAATAATTTGCGGCCCATCTAATTCCAATGGTAAATCCACAACTTCCAAAACAGCTGCGGGATGCGCCACCTCGTTAATTTGTACAAGGCGTTCTTTAGGTGAGTGACTGTCCACTGGAATATAGGCATGCCCAGCTTTAACCGCACCTAAAAATGTAACGACAGTTTCAAACGTCTGATTACCATAAACAACAACCGGTGCCCGCTGTCTTAAATTCTGTGCCTGTAAGAAAGCCGCTACACGATCAGATTCGATTTTTAACTGTGCATAAGTATAAGTTTGAAGACCATCTTGATAACAGATACGTTGTGGATAACGTTCGGCCACACGATCAATTTGTGTCATGATATTAGAAATAGTCATCGTTTTGCGCTCCTTTAAAATTCATTGTAGATAAAGCCGCTATTATTGATACCGCTATAACTGTATAAGTACATCAATACAACTAAGATGCCAAAATAAAGTAATGTTCTTAGCCAAAAACGTGCGCCATCTTTATGTTTAAAATTCTGCCACTTCTCGTGCACGGTACTCACCTCCAGTTGATTGATTGCTTTGATTTACAATTTATTATAGTCAGCACCATCTTAAATACCATGTACAAAATCTTCACATCAATCTTACAAAATGGTAAGCCGATCAATGCTTTGCTACGACCGGTATCTAATCATTTTTAGGCAAAAAAATAAGCCCTTAGTAAACTTAAAATTTACTAAGGGCTCATATTTTGATGCGCTCTATCTTAATCCGTATATTTACCTAAAGTTGCTTCAAGCTGTTCTTTAGATTGGTAACCTACTAATTTTTCAACGACTGCGCCGTCTTTTTTTACGATTAGTGTTGGAATTGCCATAATGCCAAATTGTTGTGGTGTCGCTGGATTTGCATCAACATCCATTTTTGTAAATTTAACATCATCATTTTCTTCAGCCAATTTTTCAATCACTGGAGATTGCATCCGACAAGGGCCACACCAAGTTGCCCAGAAGTCTGTTAAAACAACACCACTTCCTGTTTCGGTTTCAAAATTCTGATCTGTTATTTCTTGAACCATTAATTGACACCTCCATATATCTATAGTCACATTTTACCAAAAACAAGCTTGATTGCAACAATTTTTTCTTACAAAAAATTAGTGAATTAAAAAGTGACAATGGTTGCCCCGTTACCACCAGCAGATGCCGGCGCATAACTAAATTTCTTAATTCGCCGATTATTCTTCAAATATTCTTGAACACCCGTCCGGATCGCACCGGTGCCTTTCCCATGAACAATCGTAACTTGTTGATAACCTGCTAATAAAGCAGCATCAATATATTGATCCAAGTCCGCCATCGCCTCATCATAACGTTTGCCTCGCAAATCTAATTGCGTTGACACATGACTGCCACTACTAGACAATGTCGCAAATTGCCGAGTTGGCGCTTGTTTTTCAGAAGCAGCTACTTTTTGCAATTGATCCGTGGCAATTTTCATTTTCAAAATACCCATTTGAACTTGCCATTCATGCTCATTAACTTTTTCCAATAGCGTCCCTTGTGTCCCATAAGATAGTACTTTAACATCATCCCCAGGTTTTAAAACTTGTTTCCGTTTTTCTCGACGTAAAACTTTATTCTGTTTTAAAGTCGGTTCTTGATGTAAGTTCTTCAACTTCGTATTTGCGGCAATTAATTGATCTTCTTTAACCGTGTTCGCACCATTAAGCTGCATCTGCCGCAGATCATTAATGATTTTATCCGCTTTTTCTTGCGCCTTTGCCACAATCGCATTGGCTTTTTCTTTCGCCGCATTTTCTTGGTTCTCTCTAGCGACAAAGAAATCATGATAAGCCGATTCCAAATCATCATGTAACTGCTGGGCTTCTTTGAGCTGCTGACTCAAATCTAGATATTCTGTTTCCGCAGCCTTACGCTGACTTTCTAAATCTGAAATCATGTTATTCAAATCTTGGCTTTCAGCATTCAGCAATGTTTTAGCGCTGGTCACAATGCTTTCCGGCATCCCTAGACGACTAGAAATATCAAAGGCATTACTCCGGCCAGGTACCCCAATCATCAAGCGATAAGTCGGCTGCAACGTAGCGACATCAAATTCCATACTGGCATTAACCGTTTTGGGCCGTTCATAACCATAAACCTTTAATTCTGGATAATGGGTAGAAGCCACCACATAACAGCCTACAGTCCCTAAATGATCCAAAATAGCAATGGCCAGCGATGCCCCTTCTTGAGGATCTGTACCAGCACCTAATTCATCTAACAAAACTAATCCTTTATCATCAACTTGCCGCAAAATAGAAATAATATTTTCCATATGTGCTGAAAAAGTACTTAAATTTTGTTCGATAGACTGTTCATCCCCGATATCCGCGAAGATATTTGAGAAAACACCAACTTGGCTTTCTTCTTCAGCTGGGATAAACAACCCTGATTGCGCCATTAATTGAATAAGGCCTAATGTTTTTAAGGTGATCGTCTTCCCACCGGTATTGGGCCCGGTTACGACGATACACTGGAAGTCTTTACCAATGTAAATATCATTGGGGACAACTTTTTCCGGTGCAATTAACGGATGCCGTGCTTTTTTTAAATCAACTTCGTTTTCCGCATTCAGCACCGGACGCGTTGCTTTCATATCATTAGCAAACCGGGCTTTGGCATTCATAAAGTCTAAATGCGCCAAAATTTCGCCATTAGCTCCTAATTCTCTTAAATAAGGCATTAATGCTTCTGATAATTCTGCTAGAACCCGTTGGACTTCTTGAGCCTCTGCCATTTGCTGCTGCCGCAGACGGTTATTTAAGTCCATTACACTTTGTGGTTCCACGTAAACCGTTTGGCCACTGGCACTTTGGTCGTGGATTACCCCACCAAACTGGCCACGGTATTCAGAACGGACTGGAATGACGTAGCGATCATCACGGATCGTTACCACGGGTTCACTCAAATACTTACTTTGGCTGCCTCGTGTGTAATTATCCATTTTGCTACGAATTTGATCGGACAGCTGATGAATACCCCCTCGAATTGACTTTAAAGTCGTTGAAGCTTCATCTAAAACTGCCCCGCCTTCATCAATGGAGCGTCTTAACGTTTGCGATAATTGCGGTAATAATGTTAATTCTGCCACAATTTCATAGGCATATTGCAACGCCACTTCATCATCTTGTAAATCTTCAAAAAAACGATGGATGGCTGTGGTTGTCCGTAAAAGCCGGCTAATATCCGCTAATTCCCGGCCATTTAAACTGGCACCAATCTGTAATCTTTTTAAATGCGGTCCAATATTTTCTAAACTACCTAGGGGAATACCCCCCTTTAACCGATAGATTTGCGCCCCATCATCAGTTTCAGCAATCTGCTGCTGTACTGTTTGGAAATCTGTACTGGGTTGTAAATTAATAATCTGCTGTTGCCCTAAAGCAGTCTCTGCATAATTTTTTAATTGTTCTGTAATTGCTCTAAATTCTAAGGTTTCTAAAATTTTCTGGTTCATAAAAACTCCTTTTCAAAACCGGATAATTCAACTTAAAAAAGAGGCCACAAACAAAACCGCGGTTTTGCCCCGACCCCTCAAACTAAATTTATTTATCAGCATCTAAGCTGCTACAATCCACCAATGGGTGATCAAATGTGTTAAAACTGGAGAATAACGTACCATTGACACCGCAGCCCACGATTGGCCTAAAACGCTTTGTAAGCTATCGATTGGAATCAAAGCAACTAAATATAAGAGTAAAAAGACGGCGACATAATTGGTCAAAAAGGCTAGCACAATTCCGCCGATAACACTTACGGAATAGTTCATTGGATAAAATGCCCAGTGGGCCACAAAAATACCAGCAAATTTCATAATCAGCCAGCCGATAAATAAAATGAACACAAAGGCAAAACCAGCATAAAATGCTGTATCCAATTTTAAGCCTAAATTAGAATCAAAAAACGCAAATTGACTATTTGTTGTTGCCGAAGGATAAGGTACTAATAGTGTTAAATTTTTCCCGAGATTTTTATACACTAAATAAGCAATCCCAAAAAACACGAGATAACCAAGTGTAAAGAACAACTGTAAAACTAACCCTCTTCTAGCGCCTATATACATACCATAAGCTAAAATCAAAATAATTAAAAAGCTTAACATACTCTTTCCTTCACCAACTATAGACTATTCGTCAGATTTTTGATTCTTTTGGTTTTTTAAGTCGAATAGTTCTTTCTCATATTTAATTTGATCTGATATAGCATTAAAAGCTAATAAAATTGCAGCATCTTGCTTAGAAATGCTAGGAGACAGCTTTTGAATCTCAGCCAGCTGTGTATTTAGCATTTGCGTCACAGCAGCCATGTGTCCCTCGCTGCCTGGGCCTATGATGACATAGGTCTTGCCGTCAATCTCAGCTTTATAGCGACGTTTTTCCTCGTTCATGAGGACTCTCCTTTAAACACGAACAGATTAGAAATAATTTTAACATAAATTCCAAAATTAGAAAAAGAAACCAGTTCGTTTATTAAATTCTTGATTAATAGTCAGCTCCATCATCATCGATGAATGTATTTAACACTTCTTCAACCATTGCCCATTCAGCATCATCTTCAATTGGGTAAAGATCCCCTTGGCCCACATCCCCTTTAGGATCTGGTTTGAATGAAAATGCTTGGACTTCTACTTCTTCATCCTCATCCGTACTTGCTGGATATAATAAGACATAGGACTTACCATAGTCTTCTGAGTCAAAAGTGAATAAAATTTGATAAAGTTCTTCATTGCCTTTATCGTCTACAAGCGTAATAAATTGGTCGTCCATATTTGCCGCATAGTTCTCATTATCTTTATGATCGCTCATGTGTTTGCCTCCATCATAGCCAGTTGGCCAAATTGAAAATAGATTAATGTAATAAGTCGATTAATTTACCTTTTGCATCTAAATAGTTTTGTAAAATCATTACTGCAGCTAGTTTATCAATAACCTGTTTGCGTTTTTTTCGAGAAGTATCTGCTTCTTCAACCAACATGCGCGTTGCTTGTACGGTTGTCAGACGCTCATCAATGTAATCGATGGGCAGCCCAAATGCTTCCGTCAGTAGTGCCCCATATTCCTGCGCTTTTTCAGCTCTAGGTCCAATGGTGTTATTCATATTTTTTGGCAGTCCAACTACAAAACCACTGACATCGTGTGCTTTAACTAATTCTGCCACGCGGTCTAAGCCAAATTCGGCCTCATCTTCATTAATTGAGATAATTTCCACGCCCTGAGCAGTCCAGCCTAATAAATCTGAAACAGCGACCCCTACAGTCCGTGAACCAACATCTAAGCCCATTAATCGACTCATTTATTTTTCTCTAAATAATTACGTACTAATTCTTCAATAATTTCATCCCGTTCATGTTTGCGGATCAAATTACGGGCATCGTTATGCCGTGGAATATAAGCCGGATCTCCAGATAGCAAATACCCTACAATCTGATTAATCGGATTATATCCCTTTTCTTCTAGTGCTTGATAAACAGCTTCCAATGTTTCCTTGACATTCTTGTTGTTATTATCACCAAAATTAAAATGCATTGTCTCATCTAAAGAACTCATAACAACTTACCCCCACTTCGTATGCTCATTACAGCTAATTGTAACTGATTTGCGTTTAAATCACAATTTTAATCTGTAGCCCTACTTCTGGGCCAACCATTCTGAGGCTGCTTTCATTGCTTCAGGCAGTCCTTCTGGCTTCTTACCACCGGCTTGTGCCATATCTGGTCGACCGCCGCCGCCGCCATTTACAAACGGTGCAATCGTCTTAATTAGGTCCCCGGCTTTAATGCCTTTTTTAACAGCTCCATCTGCAACGGCCACAATCAAACTTACTTTACCATCATTGGCTGTACCTAAAACTAAAACGTCTGAAGCTTGTTTTTGTTTCCATTGATCGGCTAATTGCCGTAAAGCATTCATGCCGTCAACTTGTACTTCACCGGTAATGATTGTATGCGCGCCAGCTTGTTGACTTTCTTCAAAAATACTGCTGACTTGCTGTTGTGCAAATTTGGCTTTCAAACTTTCATTATCTTTATTAACCGTCCGTAATTGTTCTTGAAGTTGCTCAATCTTAGCCAAAACATCTTCTGTTTTAACAACTTTAAGACTTTGAGCAGCTTGTTTCAAAAGTGTTTGTTGATGATTCAAGTAATCGAAGGCATCGTTAGCTGTGACCGCTTCAATCCGACGGACACCTGCCCCTACAGCAGATTCAGACTTAATCTTGAATAGCCCAATTTCAGAAGTATTGCTAACGTGGGTCCCACCACATAACTCAATGGACCAATCACCTACATTAACGACACGCACGATATCACCATATTTTTCAGTAAATAAAGCAATTGCGCCCATCTTTTTAGCTTCATCAATCGTCGTTTCAACAGATTTTACTGGAATTTCTGCCCAGATTTTTTCATTAACTATTGCTTCAACTTGTTGTAACTGTTCTGCCGTCACTTGTCCGAGATTTGTAAAGTCAAACCGTAAATAATCTGGTTCTACTAAAGAACCGGCTTGGTGAGTATGAGCACCCAAAACTTCACGTAAAGCTTGATCCAGCAAATGCGTTGCTGTGTGATTGCGCCGGACATTACGTCTGAATTCAGCGTCCACTTGCAAACTATATTGTGTATCTTTATGCATTGGTGCCAAAACATCTACAAAATGCAACGGTTGCCCATTAGGTGCATGTTTTACATTCGTAACTTTAGCAACTAATTGGCCATCTTTAGTTTTGATAACCCCTTGATCCGCAACTTGACCACCCATTTCAGCATAAAATGGCGTTTCATCAAAGATCAATGTTGCCTTACCAGTGGCCACTTCATCAGCTAAATGGTCTTCGACAATAATATCTCGTAAAGTACTCTGATCATCAACAAGTTCTACATAACCCGTAAATTCACTCGGTTCTTTGATAGCCATTAACAATTCATTTTGTGAGCCCATGGATTGCACATCACCCCGAGCATTACGTGCACGTTCCTTTTGTTTTTGCATTTCAGCCTTAAAGCCATCTACGTCCACTTTCAAGCCTTCATCGTTGGCATATTCCACAGTCAAATCCAATGGAAAACCATACGTATCAAATAGTTTGAACGTATCTGCCCCATTTAATTGCTTTTCACCGCTGGCTTTGACACTATCGATCAAATTATTCAATAAGTCTAAACCATCTTTTAATGTTTCGTGGAAGCGTTCTTCTTCAGCTTTGATCACTTTAGCAATGTAGTCTTTTTGTTCTAAAACATCTGGATAATAGCTCTCCATGATCTTGCCAACAGTCGGTACTAGATCGTATAAAAAGGCATGATTAATTCCTAACTTTTGACCGTTTAATGATGCCCGACGAATTAGTCTTCTTAATACATAACCCCGACCTTCATTGGAAGGCATTGCCCCGTCACCGATGGCAAAAGTCACTGCCCGAGCGTGATCAGCGATAATCTTAAATGAAGTATCATCAGCTGTATTTTGACCATATTTTTTACCCGTACTCAAAGCTTCTGTTTGGTGAATCATTGGTAAGAATAAGTCGGTTTCAAAGTTAGTTGGTGCATCTTGAATAATTGAAACCATCCGTTCTAGCCCCATCCCCGTATCAATGTTCTTATGAGGTTGTTCCACATAAGTCCCATCAGGCAGATGATTAAATTCAGAAAAAACAATATTCCAAATTTCTAAATAACGTTCATTTTCACCACCAGGATAGTTTTCAGGATCATCGGCAGCTAAGTTGTCGTATTTTTCACCACGATCGTAAAAAATTTCAGAATCCGGGCCACTTGGACCTTCGCCGATATCCCAAAAGTTATCTTCGGCCTTTAAAATATGATCTTCAGGTACACCCACCACTTCATGCCAAATACGGTGTGCTTCTGTATCTTTAGGGTAAATTGTAATGTAAAGTTTTTCTGGTTCAAAATCAAACCATTTTGGACTCGTTAATAATTCCCAAGCCCATGGAATTGCACTTTCCTTAAAGTAATCACCTACTGAAAAGTTACCTAACATTTCAAAGAAAGTATGATGTCTGGCTGTTTTACCAACATTTTCAATATCATTAGTCCGAATACTCTTTTGAGCGTTGGTAATTCTTGGATTCTTAGGGATGACACTACCATCAAAATACTTCTTCAACGTTGCTACACCAGAGTTAATCCATAATAAAGTTGGATCATCTTTAGGAATTAGCGATGCACTTGGTTCAACATCATGCCCCTTACTTTTGAAGAAATCTAAAAACATTTGACGGGTTTCACCGCTAGTCAGTTGTTTCATAAAAAAAATTACCTCCGTTTTAATTTGTTTCAGGGTTAATTTACCCTAATCTTCAACATAAAAAGACACCTTTGCTGTTCAAGGACGCCTAAACGCGGTACCACCTTGATTGCAACGATGTCTTCGTTAGCCACTCAATTATCTATCTTATAAGTTTTATTTACTGAATTACAGCTAGGTAGCGATTAATTAGATCAGTCGAATTTTCTCAGTAACCATTCGTTCCTGTAAATGAGCGCTAATTAATCATGGCCTATTGATTTGCCTTTTTATTATAAGCAGACTGGAGCTTAAAGTCAATCTGGAAAAACAATATTGATAATTGGTCGATAAAACACTTGATCTGGTACAAATTGATCTAACGTTGTCTGCCCAAGATAATAAGGGCTAGCCGATAAACCAGTTTGTGTTTCTATCGGATCTGCACTGGCACCAACTAAGCTTTGATCCAGCAAAAATTCAGCTTGTGTCGGCGCCTTCACATAATTCAGCCCGAAATAAGTCGCCCCGTCTAATTGTGCTGACGTCGCTGCTTGACTGGTATCGCCCCAAGGAAAGTAAGTTTGCTGCTTAAACGTCCGCAAATATAAATAACTATAACGATCCGCAAGACCGAAGCCTTGGCGCGCTAGCTCTGACAAAAGTGTATCACCCGTTAAATCTAAACGGTTCACCGAAAATTGATAATCCGCTAAATTTGGCAATAAGCGCACTTGCCCCATCGCTGTTTCAAAAAATTTTGGCAACTCAAAGGTCAATGGATCGGCAGTTTTAGGCCGCTGCAATGCCGACAAAACTTTTTGAATATCTTGTTGTCGCCGCTTTTTAAAAAATAAATCACCTTGAAAAAATCCGGTTAACACATTCAAAACACCTTTAACCTGTTGCGTTAAATTGATCGGATTTTTAGCGACTAGCATTGGCGGGATAATGACCGTTTCACGGGTAACAAAACGTTGATCTGCTACTTTCGCTGCACTTGGTAACTGCTGTATTAACCGCCGTTTAGCCGGCAAATCAAGTCCCGTGATAAAATCTGAAATTCCCGGAATAAACACAAAATCAATGCCATTCACAAATGCTTGATAACTCTCAAATTGATAATTTTTAAATAGATATTGATAAGGTCGGATTTGATCAACACTCGCCAATGGGCTCACAAAATAACGGACCAATTGTTCAAATTGGTGCCGACGCTGCTGATCCGTTAATGTCAGCCATTGGGGCAACATTAAAGTTTCACCCAAGGCCATGACTTTAACCCCGTTTCTTTTGACGTTTTACCCGTCGCCGTTCTAATTTCCGTTTTTGGAATTCATCTTGGGCAATGGTCTCTTTGATTTTACGCTTGTAACCTGGTTTTTTCTTCCGTTTTGCCTTTTTAACATAGCCTCGAATCGTTGGATCTAAAGCAGTTTGTTTCTTTTTCCGGGTTTGTCGCCGATCCCGTTTAGGCGCTTGTACCAATTCACCATCTTCCAACCGGACTGGTTTAAATTGCACACCCATTTTTTCTAATTCGTCTATCATTGCTTCGTCGTCCGGACCGTATAAGGTTAATGCCGTGCCTGCAAGGCCATTGCGGCCAGTCCGACCAACACGATGAATGAAAAATTCTGAATCCGTTGGTAATTCAAAGTTGACAACTTCTGAAACACCTTCAATATCGATCCCGCGAGCCGCTAAATCTGTGGCCACAACATATTGATATTTTAAATTCTGAACTTCTCTCATAATACGTTTACGTTCTCTAGCTTGAATACCCCCGTGGATCCGAGCAATATTTAAGCCTTGTGCTTCTAAATAATAGAAGATTTCATCAACTTTTTCTTTAGTATTCGCAAAAATTAAAACTAAATAAGGTTCCCCTAAAGTGATTAATCGCTGCAATACTTGTTTTTTGTCTTTACCTTTAGTGAAATATAAATCATTTTCGATTGTCGCTGGAATCAGCGTCTTGGCCTTAATTTGTTCAAACAATGGGTTGTGTAAATATTTACGCAAGAAAGGTTGCAATTTTGGTGGGATCGTTGCAGAAAATACAAGCATTTGTAAATCATCTGGCATTTTACCGGCAATTTTATCTACATCATTTAAAAAGCCTAAATCTAATGTCATATCTGCTTCATCCACTACAAAAATTTGTGTTGTCTGAATTTGTAAATCCGCACTATTTACTAAGTCTAAAATACGACCTGGCGTGCCGATAACAATTTGCGGCTGCCGATGCTGTAACTTTTCGATTTGCCGTTTTTTATCTGTGCCCCCCACGTAGTTGGCCACATGGATATCCGGATTATAAGTCGCAATCAAATCCTCAAAAGTTTGCTGTAACTGTACGGCTAGTTCCCGACTAGGTGCGGTGATTACCGCTTGAACCGTTGCAGATTTTGCATTAATTTTTTCTAAAATAGGAATCAAAAAAGTATGTGTTTTGCCACTGCCGGTTTGCGATTGGCCAATCACATCTTTACCGCTCAAAACGGGTGGTAAGAGTTTTTCTTGAACAGAGGTTGGTGTTTGAAAACCAATTTTTTCTAGTGCCTGAATCATCTGTTCTGATAAATTAAATTGTTTAAAAGTTGCTGCCATTAATGTTTTCCCTCAATTTTCTTGTAATCTGCAACAAGACTTTGTAAACTTTCAAAAGCTTGCTGAATCTCAGCTTGATCTACTGCTTTAGCACCGCTGGCCAAGTCATGTCCGCCGCCATGATGGGCTTTGGCCAAACCATTGATCACTGGTCCTTTAGAACGTAAATGCAGCCGATAATGTCCGTCTGGTTGTTGAACTGCTAAAATCCAAGCTAAACAGCCTTTTAAATGGCCAGGTGTGGAAACAACTGCTTTAGCTTGTTCTTCAGTGATACCCATTTCTTGTAATACCGCCTGCGAGATAAGTACGCAGCCGCTGCCGTTGTCGCTCAACTGAATATTTTCATAAACAAAAGATTGTAGTTTAGCTTGAGGCAACGTAACTTCATTCATATGCTGACTTACTTGACTGTGGGCGAAATCATAAGTTACTAATTCCGCTGCAATCTTGAACGTTTCTGAAGATGTAGCTGGGTACAAAAAGCGGCCTGTATCGCCAACGATCCCCGCATAAAACTTGCGTGCTGCGTCATCTGTCAAATGTAATTTATCTGAACAAGCATTGACAAATGTGACCATAATTTCAGAACAGCTTGAAGCTTCAGCAGCCACATAAACAAGATCGCCATAATGATCTTCATCTGGATGATGATCTATTTTGATCAAGAAATCGCCTTGATCATAGCGTTGATCACTGATTCGTGGTGTATTTGCTGTATCACAAACAATGACTAAGGCGCCTTGGTAGACTGTATCCTCAATGTCATCCATCGTATCAATCCAATCCAAATCCCCAACATCGCCGCCAACTTGATAGATCTTTTTTTGTGGAAAAGCTGATCTTAAAACACTGGCTAAACCAGTCTGGGAACCAAGTGCATCTGGATCCGGACTTTGGTGGCGATGAATAATGATCGTCTCGTAGGCTTCGATCTTAGTAAGTATATCTTTGAAGATTGTCATAATGTCATTCCTTTCAATAGGCGCTTTAATCAGATTGTATAAAGAAATCAATAAGATCGTATTATACAACTTTATAAGTCATTATTGTAATTATATTTTGATTAACGGCGTTCCAATAATTGGCACATAACAATAGCCTTGGCCACCAAAGTATGGTTCACATACACACTGACATCCATTTTGGCAAAGCGACGACCGATATCTAAAATTAATGGTTCCACTGTTAATTTACTTTCTAATTGAATCAATTTCATATAATGCAAGTCCATTTGTTCAAAAACCGCATTCTTTTTGTAATGGGTATTTAATAACCGTTGACAGCTATCCACAACAATTTCGGATAAGACCCCAAAGGCAATTGTCCCTAAATTATTCACCAGCTGCGGCTGAACTTCAAATTGATAAGATTCCTTAACTTGGGCCAGCCCTTGTTCGGTAATATCCTTATCGTTATCTTGCAGACCGCCAATCATTTGATCATAGAATGTATCGGTCACTTGCGGCTGTCTAGGCGCCAGCTGCATTGTTTCCATGATATCTTTTCTAGAAACAATCCCTTGAAGTTGTAATTTATCATCAACGACTGGAATCATTTCCAAACTATTCCAAGTCATTAAATGCCCCGCACTAGCTGCACTGCTGCTTTTACGGACGACTAACGGTTCTTTTGTCATAATTTTTTCGATCGGTGTTTTATCCGATCGTTCCAAAATATCTTTGCCCGTAACAACCCCTAATAGCCGTTGCTGTTTATTCGTTACTGGGAACCGGGAATGGCCGCTTTTTTGGGTCAATTTAATATAATCACGGACCGTTTCCGTATTTAATAAGTATTCCGTTTGTGTCACTGGTTGATAAATATCCCCTACAGTGACAATTTCTTTTTTAATCAACTGATTGGTCAACACGCGGTTAATAATCGCGGCCACCGTAAACGTGTCGTAAGTTGTCCCTAACACTGGTAAAGCCAATTCTTCTGAAAGATCCATAATTGCCTGTGATGTTGAAAAGCCGCCGGTAATTAAAACCGCAGCCCCATTTTGTAAGGCTAAGCGCTGAGCATCTTCTCGATTCCCAATAATCATTAAAGATTTAGGCGTAATATAGCGTTCCATAGCCTCTAAGGTCATGGCCCCAATGACAAACTTATCTAATAGCTTATCTAAACCGTTCATCCCGCCATAGACTTCGCCATCAATCGCTTTTACGATCTCTCTAAAGGTCAAATTCTCAATTTTACCTTTTAACCGCTGCTCTATGCGCATCGTGCCTACCCGTTCAATGGTTGTCACTAAGCCTTTTGTTTCAGCGGCTTTAATTGCCCGATAAGCAGTGCCTTCACTGACGTTTAAGGCCTTGGCAATCGAACGAACCGAAATTTTACTGCCAATTGGTACGGATTCAATATAGTCTAAAATTTGTTCATGTTTTGTCGTCACTTTTCTAACCTCGATATTTTAATTGAATGATAAGGGCAAAATTATATTTTCATAATTCTTAGATAACAATGTGGTGACAGTAACCCCCAGTAATCGGATACCATCTGTTAACGTGCCATATTCTGTCCATAATTCTTTTGCCACTTTCAAAATCGCCGAGGCTGTAGAAATATATTCTTCCAGCGTCACTCGTTTTGTCGTTGTGACAAAATCTTTGTTACGCATCTTCAAAACAACCGTTTTTGCCTGCAGTCGTTTCTGCTGTAAAATCTGTGCAACTTCTTCAGAAAATTTTTGTAACTGTGTTTGAATAAAAGCTTCGTCATAGACCACCGGATTATACGTGCGTTCTTTACCAACAGATTTACGCCGCCGATCCGATTCTACTGGACGATCATCAACCCCTCGAACGCGGCGATAAAGCATATAGCCCATCTTACCGAATAATTGGATCAAATCATATTCCGAGTATTCATACAGATCCGCCCCTGTAAAAATGTTTAATTCATGCATCTTAGGAATCGTCTTTTTACCGACACCTTGAAATTTTTCGATGGGTAATCGTTTCAAAAAAAGTTCTGCTTGCTGTGGTAAAATGACGGTTCTGCCAAATGGTTTACGATAATCTGAAGCAAGTTTTGCCAAATATTTGTTATAGGAAATCCCCGTGGAACAAGTTAAATTCAGATTTTTGTAAATTTTACTTTGGATATATAAAGCACTGTCAATCGCCTGCTTAAACCCCAACTTATTAGACGTCACCTCTAAGTAAGCTTCATCTAAGGCTAGTGGCTCCACAACATCGGTCACTTCATGAAAAATCTCGTGCACTTCATCTGAAATTCGGTGATATGTGGCAAAATCTGGTGTTATAAAAACTGGATCGTGGCCCCGAACTAACTCATAAGCCTTTTGAGCCGCCATCGCTGAATGGACGCCATATTGTCGAGCCACATAATTTGCAGTCGTTACCACCCCTTTACCATGGGTTTTACGTGGATCATGGGAGATAATCAGCGGTTTGTGCCGCACGTCCGGATGGCGCTTCATCTCAATGGACGCATAAAAAGCGTCCATATCCACATGAATAATTTTGCGGTCGATATTGTTTAAAATTGGCATTTCAAATAACATTTTTTGAGACATTCAAACACCGTCCATCCTTTGTCTTAAGAACAGTAACAGAAGATATTTACATTATAACAAATAAAAAGCCGATATAATAGGATATATCAGCTTTTTTTAAAATTGTAGTAATACAGTTTATTCGTATAAAAATATCAGGTCAGACTTTTAAAATACGGCTTAACGTTTTGTCCGTGGCTCTGGATTATAGACCCAACTACGACCAGATTGTTTCAACAATTGATCCGCAGCTTCCGGACCATTCGTACCACTCTTGTAGTTTGGAAAATCTGTTGGTGCATTATTATCCCAATACTCACGGATGACATCAATAAAATGCCAAGTTGCTTCAAGTTCATGCCAGTGAGAGAAGTTCGTTGCCTCACCTTTGATAACGTCCAAAATCAAACGTTCATAAGCATCTAACACTTCTGCTAATTGTTCTGCAGAATGGTGATAGCTTAACTGATAACCAACAGGATCCGTAGTTAAACCAATCTTCTTACCGTTGATCAGTAATGAAATACCTTCTGTTGGTTCAATATCAATCGTAATGATCGTCTTATCCGCTGGTTTATCAAAGATTTGATCAGACGCTTTAAACACAATATCCACGCGGGTCTGTTTTTCAGGCATGCGTTTGCCGGTTCGGATATAAATCGGTACACCGCGCCATTGATCATTATCAATATTAATTTCACCAGCCACAAAAGTTTCCATTTTAGAATTAGGGTCTACTTTTGTTTCTGAACGATAAGCCGGTTCATGCTCTGGTATGTCACTAGAACCATATTGCCCACGAACGAATTTCTTAGCAACTTCTTTGATTGGATAAATTCGCAATGCTTCATAAAGTTTCTCTTTTTGTGCCCGCAAAGCTTCGGCGGTCAACTTTTCAGGTTTATCCAAAGTTAATAACGCCAAAATTTGGATGATATGATTTTGAACCATATCCCGTAAAGCACCGGTATGATCGTAATATTCAGCACGATCTTCAACACCTAAGGCTTCAAACAAAGTAATCTGAATATTATCAATGAATTTACGGTTCCAAACTTGTTCAAACATTGGGTTACTAAAACGAATTGGCAATAAGCCTAAAACCATTTCTTTACCAAGATAATGGTCAATTCGGTAAATTTGTTTTTCGTCAAAAGCCTTGCTGATAGAATCATTTAAAGCCTTTGCTGTTTCGTAATCCCGGCCAAATGGTTTTTCAATAATGATCCGGTTATAACCCGTATCCGACAACAGATTTTGTGATTTGATATGTTCTGCAATCGTTGAAAAGAACTCAGGCGCCATGGCCATGTAAAAAATGCGGTTCCCTTGTGTTTCATAAACTCGGTCTAAACTTTCACCAAGTTCACGTAATGTATCATAATGTTTTGAATCCGTAACATCATGGGATTGGTAATGAAAATGTTGGATAAAAGAGAATTTCTGATTAAAAGAACCGGGAAGTTCCTCTAAAGATTTTAAGACATTGTTACGATAGTATTCATTGGTCCACTCTCTTCTGGCGGTGCCAATTACCGTAAAATGATCTTTAATATAGCCTTTACGGTATAAATTAAATAATGCTGGATATAATTTACGGTGCGCTAAATCGCCTGAAGCACCAAAAATGTAAATCAATACACGGTTTTCTGATAAATCTTGCACGAAGAAACCTCCTTGATAATCGATAAATAAAACCCAGTATGTGCCTATTATATTCTAAAGCAAAATGAAAAATATGCAATACAAAAGGACCTTATCTCGATAGTTTATTTACAATTAACGCTATTGATACGTACCATTCAAAATCATAAATCGTCTGAAAATAGAGCTGTCATATTTGAACATCATGAAAATGAGTGTCCATTCAATAATCGTAGTAACTTAACAAAGAAGCTAGGACACAGTGTCCTAGCTTCTTTATATTTACTTACATAAAGTATATTCTTTTTGAAACTAATGTCAATTCCTAAAATGTTGATTTTGGACCAGCCCATTCATCTCGAATAATTTGGGCCATATCTGCAATCAATGGTTCCTTAGGATTGGTGATGGTGCAGTTATCTTCATAAGCTAATTCTGCCAATTTATCTGCAGCTGCTTCGACTTGCGCTTTTGTAACGCCTTGATCCTTCAAGGACATCTTCACATTCAAGCTTTCTGCTAAATCAGCAATCGCCGTGCATAAAGCATCTACAAGTTCCGCATCTGTATTGCCCTTCAAACCAACGTAACGTGCAATATCTGCATAATCTTTATCGGCTTTGAAGTACGTGTATTTAGCCCAAAGTGCCCGTTTTTCAGGTATGATGGAATTATATTTGATAACATGCGGCATTGTAATGGCAATGACCCGACCGTGAGGCAAGTGGAATTCCCCGCCTAGTTTGTGGGCAATAGAGTGATTAATCCCTAATAGGGCATTGGCAAAAGCCATCCCGGCCATTGTGGAAGCATCATGCATATTACTTCTAGCTTCTGTATCCCCATCGTAACTCTTCTTCAAGTCTTCAAAAACAATCTTGATAGCTTGTAAACTCAAACCACGCGTATAGTTGCTAGACATTACAGAAACATAACTTTCAATTGCATGACACAAAACATCTAAACCACTATCTGCCACTACAGCCTTTGGTACGGTTTGGATAAACTTACTATCCACAATCGCAACGTCTGGTGTCAAAGCATAATCTGCTAACGGATATTTAACGCCTGTATCGCTATCTGTAATTACTGCAAACGGTGTTACTTCCGAGCCAGTCCCAGAAGTTGTTGGCACACAGATCAATTTAACATCATCCAGTTTAGGGAACTTATAAGTCCGTTTACGGATATCCAAGAATTTTTGCTTTGCTTTAAAGAATGAAGAATCTGGTGCTTGATAGAACATCCACATGCCCTTAGCCGCATCCATTACAGAGCCCCCACCAATCGCAATAACGGTGTCTGGTTTAAAGGCATTCATCATCTTTTGTCCTTTGAACACGGTGTTTGAAGATGGATCAGGTTCAACATCTAAGAAAGATTCAAATTCTACAGGTTGTGCCCGATTCTTCAAGGCATCTTCTACAATTTTCACATAGCCTAATTTTTCCATGTCGTGATCGCCGACGATGAATACACGATTGATATCTTGCATCTTTTCAAGATAATTGATGGCATTTTTTTCAAAATAAATTTTTGGCGGTAATTTCACCCATTGTAAGTTATTCCGGCGTTTTGCCACTGTCTTAATATTCAATAGATCAACCGTCCCAACATTATGTGAAATAGAATTATGCCCGTATGAGCCACAGCCTAACGTTAATGAAGGAATCATATTGTTATAAAGATCCCCGATCCCACCGACTGAAGATGGTGAATTCACTAAAATCCGGCAAGCTTTCATGCGAATCCCAAACTCAATCATCAAATCATCATCATTTGTATGCAATACAGCAGAATGGCCTAAGCCGCCTAGATCCAACATTTCTTCACATAGACGGAAACCATCTTCTTTATCTTTTGCTTTTAATAAAGCTAGAACTGGTGATAATTTTTCACGGGATAATGGATAAGCATCCCCAACACCGTCAATTTCAGCAACTAAAACTTGCGTTGTTTTTGGAACATCTAATTTAGCTAATTTAGCAATTTCTAAGGCAGAATGACCAACAATTGCCCCGTTAACTGAATGTTTTTCAGGATCGATTACAACATCAGATAATTGTTTAATTTCTTCAGGTTTAACTAAGTAAGCCCCTTGTGCAATAAATTCATCTCTTACTTTTTGATAAATTGGTGCTTCAACGATTGCTGCTTGTTCAGAAGCACAGATCATCCCATTATCAAAAGATTTAGAAAGCATCATATCATTAACAGCTTGTTTGATGTTTGCTGTTTGTTCCACAAAGGCAGGTACATTACCGGCCCCAACGCCTAATGCGGGCTTCCCAGTAGAGTAAGCAGATTTAACCATGCCTGGACCCCCAGTTGCTAAAACTGTCGCAACATCGGGATGATTCATCAAATCTTTAGTTGCTTCGATACTTGGCTTTGGAATATAACTTAAAGCCCCCTCTGGTAACCCAGCAGCAACGGCCGCTTTTTTCACAACATCTAACGCCGCAGCGGAACAATTTTGTGCCCCGGGATGGAAAGCAAAGATGATTGGATTTCTTGTTTTAATAGCAATCATCGCTTTAAACATCGCCGTTGAAGTTGGATTGGTAACCGGTGTCACCCCGGCAATAATCCCAACAGGTTCTGCAATTTTGATGATATCTTTTTCCTTGTCGTCTTCGATAACACCGACAGTCTTGTCTCGCTTGATCGCATGCCAGATTTCTTCAGTGGCAAACATATTTTTGACTGCTTTATCTTCATAAACCCCACGACCAGTTTCATCAACTGCTAATTTGGCCAAATGCATGTGCTTGTTTAATCCGGCAATTGCCATTTCATGAACAATTCGGTCCACTTTCTCTTGATCAAAGCCCCGCATAATATCTAATGCAGTTTGCGCATCTTTAACTAAGTTGTCCACCATTGTTTCAGTGGTCATTGTTTCCTTCTTAGGTGTATTTTTCTTATCGCCAACATTTAGCATATAATGATACCTCCGTTTGGGTTTAATATCGTTAATTTCTTTGTTATTCATTTCACAATTAGTATCATACCTGATTCAAATTTCTTTGTAAAGTGATTTAGTGATTTTTTTCACACTTTTTAATTGTAAAAAATAAATAGACAATTAAATCCATTGATAGCTCTATATTCCAGTTATAGCAAGCATTTAACTTAGTTGTTTTTCTTATTTTCAATAAAAGGCCCGTACCTTTAAATCCTTATAATACCGTAGTTTGATCATTATCAAACGAAAATGAAAGCCCTTTACAAATGCACAAAATTCACAAAAAGAGCGATATTCAATTTGAAATAATCGAATATCGCTCTTTTATGCACATCAGCCAATTTTTAAGAAATTGGCTTATTTATCAGTTTTATCTTCAGTGTCTTCTGCTTTTTCAGTTGAATCTGTTTTTGCATCTTCAGTTTCAGCTTCTACTTCTTTAGCTTCTGCTTTTTCAGTAATGCCAGGGACAGCAGCTGTACCAACTGGTTTAACATCACGGATAGCGCCTAAATTAAAGGTTAAATAAATGCCATCACTGTCAATAACAACTGTTTGAGCTTCATTATCAATAGAATCAATTGTGCCGTGTAAACCGCCAATCGTCACAATATTATCGCCTTTTTTCATTTGACTAAACATATCTTGACGTTTCTTTTGTTGTTTCTTTTGTGGTCGAATCATACTAAAGTACATCACAACACCCATGACCACTAAGATCAGAATGAAAGACATATTACTGCTTGCTGCAAGAAAATTCACTTTCAAAACACCCCATTTTATTTAATTAGTTCAATTTTAGCAAAAATTCATATTATTAGCTAGAATTCTAAAAATTCTTTGCCTTTTCTTTATTAAAACCATAGGCTTCAAAAAAGCTTTCACGAAATTCCAACAAATTGTCATCCATAATGGCTTGACGAACTTGATTCATTAAATGAATTAAAAAGTACAAGTTGTGATAGCTTGCTAAATGTAAGCCAAACATTTCATCTGCTTTAATCAGATGTCGGATATAAGCCCGTGTATAGTTTCGGCAGACATAGCAATTACAATTATCGTCTAACGGTGTAAAATCTTCGGCATATTTGGCATTTTTCACGACTAAGCGGCCATGAGATGTCATCACCGTACCATTACGGCCAATTCGTGTCGGTAGGACACAATCAAACATATCAATACCCCGAATAACCCCATCAATTAAAGCATCCGGTGAACCAACACCCATTAAATATCTTGGTTTATTGCCAGGTAACAATGGGGTCGTAAAGTCCAAAACTCGATTCATTTCTGCCTTGGATTCCCCAACCGATAAACCACCAATGGCATAACCCGGGAAATCCAAGCTGACTAAATCTTTTGCGCTTTGAGTCCGCAAATCTTGGAATCCAGCACCTTGAACGATACCAAACAAGCCTTGATCCTCAGGACGGCTGTGCGCCTTTAAGCCCCGTTCTGCCCAGCGGCTCGTCCGAGCAACTGATTTTTTAACGTAATCATAACTTTCGAAAAATGGCGGACATTCATCTAAACTCATCATAATGTCAGCACCTAAATCGTTTTCAATTTGCATCGCCTTTTCAGGAGACAAAAACATCTTAGCGCCATTCAAATGATTCTTAAAAGTGACCCCTTCTTCGGTGATATTACGCGTATCTGCCAAAGAGAAAACTTGAAAACCACCGGAATCTGTTAAAATACCTTGATCCCAATTCATAAATTTATGCAGACCACCGGCTTTTTTTACAATATTCTCGCCGGGTCGTAACCAAAGGTGGTAGGTATTGGATAAAATAATCCCCGCACCCATATCTTTTAATTCTTCCGGCGCCATTGATTTAACAGATGCCAATGTCCCAACAGGCATAAACATTGGTGTTAAAAAACTGCCATGAGGGGTTGTTACCTCTCCTAGACGTGCGCCGGTATGCTTTTCTTCTTTAATTAAGCGATAAGTAATCGCTGGTGCCATGTAAACAACTCCTCTTAATAAGTCCACTCCACAATATAGCAATATATCAGCTTGTCGTCAACCTATCCTTTAATAAATCAAACTAAAGTCTGGGTTTTAAGGCGCCAATAAAAAAAGCACGGTCAAAAGTTATTTTAAACCGGCTTCTTTAAAATTTATTTAATGAACATTGCGTCCCCAAAACTAAAGAAACGATATTTTTCATCAATTGCGTGCTGGTAAGCTTTTAAAATAGTATCCCGACCTGTAAAGGCTGCAACTAACATCACCAGCGTAGATTTTGGTAAATGGAAATTAGTAATAAAGGCATTCACTACTTGCCACTGATAACCAGGTTTAATAAAAATATCGGTCCAGCCGCTATCTGCTTTTATTTCACCATGGAATTTAGTTCCAATTGTTTCTAATGTTCGAATGGAAGTAGTCCCTGTTGCAATAATCCGGCCGCCATTCGCCCGTACTTCATTTAACGTTTTAGCAGCAGCTTCCGTTAGCCGATAAAATTCTGAGTGCATTTTATGGTCTTCAATATTATCTTCAGAAACTGGTCTAAATGTCCCTAAGCCAACATGTAGCGTCAAATAAACGAGCTTAACCCCTTTTGCTTCCGCTTTTTGCAATAATTCTTTCGTCCAATGCAAACCAGCGGTCGGTGCAGCAGCAGAACCATTTTCTTTAGCATAAACGGTCTGATACATTTCTGGATTATCTAATTTTGCTTTGATATAAGGCGGTAATGGTGTTTCCCCAAGCCTTTCCAAAATTTCCATAAAGATACCATCATAGTCAAATTTAACCATCCGACCACCATGATCTAACTCTTCAGTAACGGTACATTTTAAAGCACCATCACCAAAAACGACCTCAGTCCCTACTTTTGCACGGCGCGCCGGTTTCATCAAGGTTTCCCAAGTATCCCCTTCGGCATTGCGCAATAACAAGACCTCTTCATGACCGCCGGTTTCAGGTTTGACACCATATAATCTGGCCGGCATGACCCGGGTATCGTTCATCACGACCGCATCCCCTGGGTGTAATTCATCCAAAATATCATAAAAATGCGCATCCGTCATTGTCCCAGTTTGATGGTCTAAAATCAACATGCGAGAAGCATCCCGGTCTTTTAAAGGTGTTTGCGCAATTAGCGCTTCTGGTAAATTATAATCAAAATCTTCAGTTGTTAACATATTCCGCCACTTTCTACTTCTTAATTAATCCGGTTTTCGTCGTGTGAAACCCAAATGTGTGTAACTTTTATCGGTGACCATTCTACCACGAGGCGTCCGTTTTAAGAACCCTTTTTGTAATAAATAAGGTTCATACATTTCTTCAATGGTCTGAACTTCTTCACCAACATTAGCCGCAATCGTTTTTAAACCAACCGGGCCACCGTTATAAAATTCAATGATAATTTGTAAAATTTTGCGATCTACTTGATCTAAGCCATCATCGTCAACTTCTAATTGGGTTAAGGCTTGCGCGGCAATCGTCGCATCTACGCCATCCACCCCGCTGACCTCCGCAAAATCACGAATTCGCTTTAGCAGCCGATTGGCCACTCGTGGTGTCCCTCGAGAACGCCGCCCAATTTCTCTAGCACCGTCTTCTGTAATCGTCAAATTAAAAATAGAAGCTGTCCGTTTAATAATCCGCATCAATTCTGCCACACTATAATAGCTCATATGCGCCACAATACCAAAACGATCTCGCAATGGTGCAGATAGCAACCCCGCTCTAGTCGTCGCCCCGATCAAGGTGAACGGCGGTAATGGAAAATGCACAGGATGGGCAGCAGGCCCTTCGCCCACTACAATATCAATATAAAAATCTTCCATTGCGGAATAAAGTACTTCTTCAACGGCTTTAGGCAGCCGATGGATTTCATCAATAAACAAAACATCCCCAGGTTTGAGTTCTGCCAATAAAGCTACCAAATCACCAGACTTTTCAATGGCTGGGCCACTTGTCGTCCGTACGTTGACTTGCATTTCATTGGCAATGACTAACGCTAATGTTGTTTTCCCCAAACCTGGTGGACCATACAATAAGACATGATCTAAAGATTCTTGGCGATTGCTGGCCGCCTGAATATAAACAGATAGCTCCCGTCGAATCTTTTCTTGACCAATATAAGTTTTTAACGTTTGTGGCCGCAAAGATTTCTCAATCATCGCTTCTTGATGATCATCTGAAGTTTGAGCAACAAGCCGGTCTTGATCAAATTCTTCTGCCATTTAAAAATTGCTCCTTTGTCACGTAATCTAAGCTCTGGTTAATAATCGTAACCCTTCTCGCAAATAAGCATCCGTTGTATCGGCATTAAAGTCTGTCAATTCTGGAATAACTTTGTCAATATCCCGTCGACTAAAGCCTAAAGCCCCTAAAGCCGCAACAGCATCTTGCAATAAGGCATCATCTTTGACCCCTAACGGTAATAGTTCGGTCTCTGTCATGACCGGCGTCTCTGCTGGCGGTAAGGTACTATCATCAATTTTAGTGATTTTTTCTTTCAAATCAATAATAATTTGCTGTGCTGTTTTTTTACCCACGCCGGGGAATTTCGTCAAATAACGTGAATCCTCTTGGCGGATAGCCATGACTAAGCCATTATGGTTGCTGGCAGCTAAAATAGCTAACGCACTTTTAGGGCCAATTCCCGTAACGCCGATTAATAATTCAAACAATTGTTTTTCTGCCGCATCTACAAAACCATATAAAATATGGGCTGAATCAGAAATTGTTTGATGAATATAAATTTTAGTCGTTTGCTCTGTTTCAAAAGCATACGGATTAGCAACTAACAGTTTATAGCCGATTTGGTTGACCTCTAAAACAATATAGCCGGTCTGAATATCGGTCACCTGTCCAATAAAATATTCATACATGAAGAAAACTCCTTAACCAATAAGTTGGGGTACAAATGTTTGCGTTATTTAATTGTAGCATATAATTTATTAAGCACCAAATAATCGTAAGCCAACCACCCCAAAAACAATTAACAAGGTAAAAAAGCCCTTTTGCCAATTAAAATTTTCTTTAAGGACGATGACCCCATAGCCTACGGAACTCACAGCACCAATACTTGTCCAAACAGCATAGGCAATACTCAATGGGATTGTTTTGGTAACCACACTCAAAATACCAATACTCACAAAAACAAAGAGCATCGACAGCAAACTATAATAACGTTTCCCAGTAGCCTGGGCGCGGCTGACAAAAGCGATAAAGCCCAATTCACAAAGACCCGCAATAATTAATAATAACCAAGCCATTACGATGCACGCGCCTTTCCATCAGCTAATTTTAAACCGATAATGCCAATCAGTAAAACAGTTAGTGAAATTAATTTTAATAAATTATGGGATTCATGGAAAACAAGCATCCCTAACAACGCGGTTCCGGCAGTCCCTATCCCGGTGAAAACTGCATAAGATACGCCAACGCCAAATTCATTAATGACAGACTCTAACAATTTAAAACTAATCCATAAAACAACTAAAGTTATCAACGTCGGCCATAGTCGTGTAAATCCATGGGACAACGTCATCGTATAGGCCCAGATAATTTCAAGTAAGCCTGCTGAAATTAACTTTAAATAACTCATTTATTTCACTCCTATAAAATAAAAAAAGCCCTTAGAATGCATGGCCACATTCTAAGAGCCGAAATTCTCCGTTTAATTAATTAACTTGAGTTTATCTTAGCACATTTTAAATTAATTGAAAACTTTTTTTATAGCCCATAGCTTTCATGGGCATCTTGAATTCGTTTAAACATGTGCCCCAAATCTTTTTCCGTAAACTGGACTAATACCGGCCGGCCGTGGGGACAATTAAAGGGATTTTCTGCGGTACTTAGCTTCACTAATAACGCCTTTGCCTGCTGATCATCCAGATGATGGTTCGCCTTAATCGCCCGCTTACAGCTCATCATAATCGCCGTTTTTTCACGGAATTTGGCCACGGTCATTTGCTTATCCGCCAAAATACCGTCAATCATTTCTCGAATGGTTGCTTCTTCTTGCCCTGCTTTGAACCAAGTGGGATGGGTGTGCACAATAAAACTATTTTGACCAAAATTTTCTAACTGTACGCCAACTTGTTGTAAAAGTGGCAGTCGATCTTGAATGGCTAGCTGTTCGGCACTGCTGTAATTCAAAACAATCGGTACCAATAAATTCTGCTGATCTTGGCTGACTTCACCGATCGCTTGCCGATATTTCTCATAATTCACCCGTTCTTGGGCGGCATGCTGATCAATTAAGTAAAAGCCATCGGTACTTTCAGCGATTAAATACGTGCCATGGATTTGGCCGATATAGCGCAGCTTTGGAAACCGGGTTGCCGTTTGATCGGCCAAGGCAGAAACCGGGGGTGCTTTCGCGGCTACTTCTTCGGTTGCCGCTTGCCCAAATGGCCAGACATTTTTTTCAGTTTGATAACGACTATCCCAAGCAGCCAAACGTTTAGGCTCATCAAAAATAGAAGTTGTCGGCAATTCTGGCTCTACGGTTGGCTCAGCCGGCTTCGTTATCGGTGCTGGCGAATTAACCGCCTGATAATTCTGAGCCACTGGTTCTTGTACTGTTTGCGCATCAGGGCTGCTTTGACTCAAAAAATCCTTAGAGGTGGCATCTAGCATCATTGCTAACTGCTCTTTTTTAATTTTTGGCGCAGTCGTCCCTGACAGATTAGCCACGGCATCGGGAATCAAATTTTGCGGCTGCAAGGTGTTCAAAACACTTGTTGTCAACAACTGTCCTAAGGCGTCTTCTTTACTTAAACGGACTTCTTGTTTGGTGGGATGTACGTTGACGTCCACTAAAAATGGATCCATCTGCAAATTAATAATCGCTAGCGGATAACGCCCTACCATTAACTTAGAACCATAACCGGCAATCAATGCCTTCGTTAAAGCGGCATTTTTGACGTAGCGCCCATTGATAAATAAAGAGACGTAATTACGGCTGGCTCGAGTTAATTTAGGAAGTGAGACAAAACCGTTGATTTGAAAATCTAAATCGTGCCCTTTTAATGGCAGCATTTGCCGGCCAATACTAATACTATAAATTTCTGTGATCGTCCGCAAAAGGTCTCCGGAGCCGCTGGTTTTTAGCAATATATTGCCGTTATTGGCAAACGTCCAAGCTGTTTGGGGATGCGCTAAGGCTAAACGATTCACAATATCTGCAATGTGCGCCAGTTCTGTGCTCACCGATTTAACATATTTAAGACGGGCCGGGGTATTATAAAATAAATCATTCACTGAAATAAAAGTCCCTTGTCGGGATGTTTGCGATTTTTGCGCCAAAACTTGGCCGCCTGCAAGGTCGATTTGCGTTCCTAGCCCTGATTCTGTGGCGGTCAGCATTGTTACTTTAGCCACTGCCGCAATACTAGCCAAAGCTTCACCTCTAAAACCTAGAGAGTGCACCCGGAATAAATCATCCCGGCTCGTAATTTTGCTCGTTGTATGGGGCAAAAAAGCTAAGGCAACTTGTGTTTTAGGAATACCTTGTCCATTATCACTAATCGTAATTTTACTTAAGCCAGCATCAACGACATTAATGTCAATCTGGGTGGCCTGAGCATCTAAGGCATTTTCTGCTAATTCTTTAACTACTGAAGCCGGTCGCTCAATGACTTCGCCGGCAGCGATTTGATTACTTAATTGTTCCGATAATTCGTGAATTTCAGCCATATTTTTGCCCCCGCTTTCCACAAATCAAACTTATTTTTTTAATAATTTTTGCCATTGATAAATCAAATTCATGGCATCCATTGGCGTTGTATCCATCAGATCCATTGTTTTTAAGTCTGCTAGCACTTTTTTAGCCTTACTTGGTATTGGTTTTGTTTCAGGCACTGGTTCCGGGAACAAAGAAAGTTGTGCTTCCGTTTTGGTTTTGACGGTCAATGGTGCTGGTGCTGGTTCAGCGACTTTAAAAGCTGACGTTGTGCTGGCAGCCGGTGTTGCCGCCGAACTGTCTTTTTCAAGATGGTTCAAAATATGGTCTGCCCGCTGCAGTAAATTGTCTGGTAAACCGGCGAGTTTAGCCACATGGATCCCATAAGATTTATCTGCTGGGCCGGCCAATACTTTGTGCATAAAAATTAATTTCCCATTTTCTTCCGTTGCCCCAACATGAACATTTTTTAACTGTGTCAAAGTTTCGCTGAGGCTTGTTAATTCATGATAATGGGTCGAAAATAACGTTTTGGCATGAATGTTATCGTGAATGTATTCAATAATGGCTTGTGCTAAAGCCATACCATCATATGTTGCTGTCCCCCGGCCTAATTCATCAAATAAAATCAGGCTGCGTTGACTGGCATGACTTAATGCGTTATTGGCTTCAATCATTTCTACCATGAACGTACTTTTACCAGAGATTAAATCATCCCCAGCACCGATACGTGTAAAAATTTGATCAAATATTGGCAGTTCACAAGTGTCTGCTGGTACAAAAGAACCAATTTGAGCCATGATTACCGTTAAAGCCAGCTGCCGCATGTACGTGCTTTTCCCTGACATATTTGGTCCGGTAATCAATAAAATATCCGTCTGCTGTGTCATTGTCACGTCATTGGCAATATATTGTTCAGGTCCTAAAACCTTTTCCACAACGGGATGCCGGCCATTGGTAATATGGATACCTTGCTGATGGCTGACAAAGGTTGGTTTAATATAATGTTGAGCTTCAGCTACTACTGAAAAGCCTTGTAAAACATCAATTTCTGATAAAACACTCGCTAACTGCTGTAGTCGCTGAATTTGTTTTTTAATCTGTTCGCGAACTGTCGTAAATAACTGGTATTCCAAAGCCGTCGATTTTTCCTGTGCTTCCAAAATCAAATGTTCTTTTTCTTTTAGTTCCGGCGTAATGTATCGCTCCGCATTAGTCAATGTTTGTTTCCGTTCATAACGGCCTTTAGGCACTTGATTAAGATTGGTTTTGGTCACTTCAATAAAGTAGCCAAAGACTTTATTAAAGCCAATTTTTAAATTATGAATGCCAGTTGCTTCTCGTTCTTGAGCTTCCAGGGCGGCAATCCATTGCTTCCCGTTGTTCATGGCATCTCGATAGGCATCTAATTGGGTATTATAGCCATTTTTAATAATATCACCTTCAGTTACTGAAATCGGCGCATCTTCTAAAATAGCCCGATCAATTAAATCATAAACCTCGGGGACACCGTCAATTTGCGGTATTAACGTATCAAAGACCGGCGTTTGCATTTGGCCTAAAATATCTTTGATAATCGGCACTTGCTGTAGTGAATCTTTTAATTGTAATAAGTCACGGCCATTAACACTGCCAAAAGCTACTCGACCAGCCAAACGTTCCAAATCATAAACTTTAGTTAACGCTTCTTGTAACGTGCTGCGTTCAAAAAAATGTGCACTAAAAGCGGCAACACGATCTTGACGTAACGTAATTGCCTGCTTAGATAATAACGGCCGATCTAGCCATTGCTTTAACCGGCGACCGCCCATCGCTGTTTTTGTCCGATCCAACAGCCATAATAACGTGCCATGCCGGCTGCCACTGCGCATCGAGCGCATGATTTCTAAAGTATCTTTTACTTGATGCGCCATTTGTAGGAACTGACTTGGTTCATATTCTACAGCAACTTGTAGGTGGGCCAACGACCGTTTTTGCGTCGCCACCAAGTACAAAACTAACGTCTTCAAAACTGCCCGTTCAGTGGTTTTTTCTAAACCTTGACTGACAAAATTAACTTCGGCACTGGCCTTAGCATCTGCTTGTGTGGAAATTAAAATATTTAATTGTGCCAACTTAGTACGTGTTTCAGGATCAAGCGTTTCGGGCACAACCACTTCTTTTGTACGTAGACTCAATAATTCATTTAAGACATCCTCAAAATCAGTTAATTCTGAAACGTAAATTTCACCCGTGGCCAGATCTGTGTAGGCAAAACCATACAGCTGATCTTGTTGATAGACTGCGGTTAAAAAATTACTTTCTTTCGTTTGCCCCGGTTTTTCGGCCATCATCGTTCCTGGTGTAACTAGCTGCACCACCGACCGTTTAACCATGCCCACTGCCGTCCGTGGGTCTTCCATTTGCTCACAGATCGCCACTTTATAGCCTTTGTCGACTAAAATATCCACATAGTTTTGGGCCGCACGATGGGGAACGCCGCACATTGGAATGGGATCAGTGGCACTTTTATTCCGTGAAGTTAAGGTCAACTCTAAAATTTGTGCCCCTTTAATAGCATCTTCAAAAAATAATTCATAAAAATCACCTAGTCGGTAAAACAAAAAAGCATCAGGATATTGATCCTTGATGACTTGATATTGTTGCATCATTGGTGTGTCTTTCGTCTTTTGTGGCATCAAAAATCTCCCTTTCTACTGAGCTTTAGGCGCCATCATCTGTTGTAATTCAGCTTCAAATAAGCCGGTAATGTGTTCTAAAATTTCATCGGCTTCATATAAACTTTGGCGATAGGCAATCGTTAGTGGATCCCGCTCGATACTTTGTTTTAACGTATCGGCCTTCATCGCAGCTTGCTTAGCCGCCTTTGGCTTTTCTAATTTTTGATAAATTACAATATCCCGCTGTGCTTTTTTTAAATCCGCCTGTAATTCTTTTAAATGCGGACTATTTAAAACTTGCGCCTCAATTTTTTGATAATCTTCAATGATTGGTTCAGCCACCAAAGCCGCATCTAATACGGCTAAAGCTTCAGCGATATTTGGTTCTAATGCTTGTAGTTGTTTTTGTAAGTCAGTCGCCATCGTTATACCTCAAATAATGGAAAATCTCGATCAATTCGAATTGTTTTAATTTTTTTGGCCTGGCCTGTTTTTTCATCAATATCTATATAACAAGCCCCTAATTGCCCGGTGCCTTCTTCGATCGGTTCAAAGCGGGCCGGTAATCTTGTTAAAAAATTGTGAATGACGGGTTCTTTTTTCACCCCAAGGATACCTTCATAAGAGCCTGTCATGCCCACATCGCTTAAAAAGGCAGTCCCCTCTGGTAAAATACGGGCATCATTGGTTTGAACATGGGTATGCGTCCCAATAACTGCCGATACGCGGCCATCTAAATAATAAGCCAATGCCAATTTTTCACTAGTAACCTCGCCGTGAAAATCCACAAATACAAGTGGGGTTACTTTTAAAATTTCGGTTAAAAGCTGATCAGCCACCGTAAAAGGATCATCAATCGCATCTAAGAAAATACGCCCTTGTAGATTGATAACTGCTAATTTCGTCTGATTGACATTGACGATCGTGTAACCGGTCCCAGGTACACCGGCTGGAAAATTAGCTGGTCGTACCAATTTTGCGGCATCATCAATAAAATCTAAAATATCCCGCTTGCGAAAAGCATGGTTTCCTAAAGTGACGACATCTGTCCCAGCTTGCAATAAAGCTTTATATAATTTTTCAGTGATGCCCTTGCCATCTGCAATGTTTTCGCCGTTCACAATGGTCACTTGTGGTTTTAATTGTCGCTTAAGTTCTGGTAGATAGCGTTGCACTAATTTTAAGCCCAATTGGCCAACGACATCTCCTATAAATAATATCCGCAAAATAGTAGCTCCCTCGTTAAAGTCTATATGCCATTTTAACAAAAAGAAGCAATCAAAACAAAATTTTACAAGTTGTTTTAATCGCTTACTGACTTTAATTATTTTTTTAAATGATAAGAATAAGTGGTCACATAAATATTTTTTTGATTGGCAAAGGCTTGGCGTAATCGTAAGGCCGTTTGATTATGCAAAGCTTGCTGCCAAGGTTTACGCGGCACAAACTGCGGAATTAACACAGTCGTTGAATAATTCCGGCGTAAGGCATTTTTGCTAATCACATGGGTAAACCGGACTACTGGCTTGGCAATGGACCGATAATTGGAATGCACATCCACAAAACGAACCTCTGGAAAATCTTTTTTAAATTGAGATTGAATTTCTTTTTCCTTATCCGGATTTTCATCCATGGAAACATGGACGGCAATAACGTAATCACCGATAGATTCCGCATAACTCAATGCGGCCTTTGTAACTTGCGTGATGTTACTAATCAAGACGATGACCGTTGCCCCATCATAGTGATGTAAGACGGCATCCGTTGCTTCCAAACGCAGCTGTTCCGCAATTTTTTTGTAATGGTCATGAATCTTGTAAAAGATATAGACTAAGACGGGCATGATAATGAAGAATGGCCAAATATCCGTTAGTCGATAGACAAATAAAATAATTAAGATGGCAAAAGAAATCAAAGCCCCTGTGAAATTGGCGATAGATTTCCCAATCCAACCTTTAGGCCGCTCCCGCCACCATTTTACAATCATCCCTGATTGAGACAATGTGAACGGAATAAATACCCCTACGGCATAAAGCGGAATTAAATTGGCAGTAACCCCTTTAAATAAAACGATTAAAAAGGCAGAGCCAAGCGCCAAAGTCATAATCCCATTTGAGTACCCTAACCGGTCGCCCCGATCCATGTAATTATGCGGTAAATATTTATCTCGGGCTAAGTTATAAGCCAAAACCGGAAAAGCAGAAAATCCGGTATTGGCAGCAACTGCCAAAATAAAGGCCGTGGCAAATTGCACCATATAAAATAAAAAGCCATGTCCAAAAGTTGTGCTAGCGACTTGTGACAAGACCGTTACCTTAGCTTCGGGTACAATGCCGTACCAATAGTTCAAAAAGGTAATGCCCGCAAAGAAGAACCCTAAAATTGCAGCCATGATCGCCAATGTTTCCGCAGCATGTTTGGCCCGAGGTTTTTTAAAGAATGGCACCGCATTACTGATCGCTTCTACCCCAGTCAAAGAAGATGACCCAGATGAGAACGCTCTGAAGATCAAAGCCATACTGATACCTGGCACAACACTGCCAACCGTGGCAGCTGCTTTAAATGGAATAGCCCCACTCAAAATTTTATATAAGCCGACAACAATCATTAAAGTCATCATTGCCACAAATAAATAAACCGGAATCATCAAGAATGATGCTGATTCGCTCATTCCCCGCAAATTCATCAACATTAAAGCTAAAATAATAACTAGTGAAATGGCTACTTGATGCCCATACAGTGCAGGTATTGCCGAGGTAATCGCCTCCGCACCGGCAGAAACACTAACTGATACCGTCAACATATAATCAATTAACAATGAGCCGCCAGCCGCTAAGCCTGCTCTTTGCCCTAAATTATCACTAGATACCTTATAGGCACCGCCACCCCCAGGATAGGCATGAATAATTTGCCGATAAGATAAGGTTAAGGACAATAACAAAACTAAAACGAAGGCCGCAATTGGTAACGAATACCAAATCGCTGCAACGGATAATTGTGTTAAAACCAAAACAATTTGTTCCGTCCCATAAGCGACAGAAGATAACGCATCAGAGCTTAGCATTGCCAAAGCTTTTAGCTTACCTAACTTTTGACCGCCTTCTTCAGAAGACTTTAATGGGCGGCCAATGAAAACCCGCTTAAACTGTTGCATCTTTGTTTCTCCTCGAAAATTCTATAATCTGATATTGCAATCGCAATCTATTGTAGTCTACAACATTCAAAAGAGAATTACCATGGTTTATTTTATTATAAATTCAAATAATTTATAATCATTTTCACAGCTTTATTTTTCTAAGTTTAACCATTGAAGTCATAACAATTGTCTACGAAAAAAAGAGCAATGTGCCCCTTGTTTTTCGAGGTCACAACGCCCTGTTTTCATAGTATTATCTGCAAGGTTATGCTTTAACTTTTTGTTCGATGATAACGATATCCGCATACTGCAATTTTTTCTTAGCAACTGCTTCAACTGCCGCTTTTGCCTCTTCGTTGATTTCAAGACTTGCTTTATCAACGCCTGGCATTAAGTTTTCAATTGCAAAATCAATCTCTTCTGACTTAACTTGACGACTATCCGCCATGATGATGATGTCAATTCGATTGAATGCATCTACGTAATAAACATGTAAGTTGCCTAAAGTGTAAGTTCTAAAATATTTAATCCCGGATTTACCATAAAGATAACTAATTGTTCTTGGAATCATTTTGTGTAGACTGGCATTTAATTTAATTGGTAATTCAATCAAGTGCATGAAATCAGCTCCTATCTATGTTTTCTTATTATAATTATAAGAAATATCTTCAAATGACACAAGGTCTAAACTTTGTCTTTTTTATGTGCAAAAGATGAACTTGTGTTAACGTTTTATAAATATATATTAACACTACTTGTCAATTATGCACTTAAAAATTTATTTTTTTGAAATAAAAAAACCAAGCCAAAAAATTACTTTGACTTGGTTTTTTAAATACGTTCACTAGAGCAAAGTTCTAGTTCACACGCTTTTTGACTACATCATACCGCCCATGCCTGGTGCTGCGGGTGCAGCTGGCGCTGGGTTTTCTTCTGGAATATCACTAACAACGGCTTCAGTTGTTAAAATCAATGAAGCTACAGAAGCTGCGTTTTGCAAGGCAGAACGTGTTACTTTAGTAGGATCAATGATGCCGGCTTCAACCATGTTTTCCCATTTGTCAGTTGCAGCATTATAACCAACTTCAACTTTTTCATTTCTCAAATGTTCAACGATGACAGAACCTTCTTTACCTGCATTGTAGGCAATTTGACGAACAGGTTCTTCTAAAGCACGTAAGACGATGTTAATCCCAGTTTGTACGTCGCCGTCTTCTTTCAAAGCAGCAACTGCAGGAATAGCATTCATTAATGCTGTACCACCACCAGCTACATAGCCTTCTTCAACAGCGGCACGTGTTGCATTCAAGGCATCTTCAATCCGATATTTACGTTCTTTTAATTCAGTTTCAGTAGCTGCACCAACGTTAACAACAGCCACACCGCCGGCTAATTTAGCCAAACGTTCTTGTAATTTTTCACGATCAAAGTCAGATGTTGTATCGTCTACTTGTTTCTTGATCGTTTCTACACGTTCATTAATGTCAGCTGCGGCACCAGCACCTTCAACGATTGTTGTATCATCTTTAGTAACTGTGACTTTACCAGCTTGACCTAATTGTTCTAACTTAGTATCTTTTAATTCTAAGCCTAAATCAGATGTGATCAAAGTACCGCCTGTTAAGATCGCAATATCTTCCAATTGTGCCTTACGACGATCACCAAAGCCAGGTGCTTTAACAGCAACGACATTAAATGTCCCACGAATTTTATTTAAAACTAAAGTAGGTAAAGCTTCACCTTCAACATCATCAGCGATGATTAATAAAGATTTGCCTTGTTGTACGATTTCTTGTAATAATGGTAAAATTTCTTGGATGTTAGAAATCTTTTTGTCAGTAATTAAGATGTAAGGATTGTCTAAATCTGCTTCCATCTTGTCATTATCTGTTACCATATATTGAGATAGGTAGCCACGATCAAATTGCATCCCTTCAACAACGTTTAATTCAGTTTCGATCCCTTTGGATTCTTCGATGGTAATAACCCCGTCATTACCAACTTTTTCCATAGCATCGGCAATTAAAGCACCAACTTCTTCACTGCTAGAAGATACAGAAGCAACTTGGGCGATTTGATCTTTTGTTTCAACGTTATGTGAATTGGCATGTAACGCATCAACAGCGGCAGCAGTTGCTTTTTCGATCCCAGTCCGGATCCCAACTGGATTAGCACCAGCAGTAACGTTCTTCAAACCTTCGCGAACGATAGCTTGTGTCAAAACAGTTGCTGTTGTTGTCCCATCACCAGCGATATCGTTTGTTTTAGAAGCTACTTCGGATACTAATTTGGCACCCATATTTTCGTAGTGATCTTCTAATTCAATATCTTTAGCAATTGTTACACCATCATTTGTAATTTCTGGTGCACCGTAAGATTTTTCCAAAACGACATTACGGCCTTTAGGACCTAATGTTGTTTTGACAGTATCTGCTAATTTATCAACACCGCGTAACATTGCGGAACGTGCTTCTTCAGAAAACTTAATATCTTTAGCCATCTTTATACATCCACCTCAATAATATTTTTGTTTTACTATTTTTTTATTTCTTATTATTTTGAGCTATCACGCACAAAAGATTATTCGACAATTGCCATAATATCTTTTTCGTGCATGATCAAGTAATTTTCGCCTTCGTATTTCACTTCAGAGCCGGCATATTTGTCAAACATGACAACTTGCCCTTCTTTAACAGACAAAGGGATACGTTTGCCGTCATCAGCTAAAGCACCTTCACCTAAGGCAATAACCTTACCAGTTTGTGGCTTTTCCTTAGCATTGCTGGCTAAAACAATACCGCCAACAGTTTCTTCTTCTTGTTCTTCAACTTTGACAATTACGCGGTCACCTAATGGTTTTAACACAAGAAATCCCTCCAAATGATATATTCCAATTAAATTTTAGCACTCTTGATAGACAAGTGCTAACTACAAGAAATATAATATACATGTTTAGGTATTATTGCAAGTTTTTTATATGAATTTTCCAAAAATTTTCACAGGGAGTTGATCCATTGAAAGCACGAAACAGCACCGCTATCACACTACTGCTCTATTTAATTTTATTACTCATGCCCAATTTATTTGCACACTTTATCCCCGTTAAGAACGGCTACTTTTTAGTCGTTACACTTTGGTATTTTATCGGCATGGTGGGTTTTTTATGGCTGACGCAGCGATATACACCGCAAAATTCAATCGAAGTTGCCAACCCTTACACTACTAAACCAAAAGTAGTTGTCTGGGGCATAGGAGGTGCCGTCGCCGCCGTCTTAGTCCAATATTTAGCCGTTTATCTAGAGCAATTACTATTTAACTTGCAAACAACCTCGCAAAACACCGCCACCTTATTGGCGACAATGAAATCTTATCCTTATTACGTTATCGGTATTCTTATTTTCTTACCAATTATTGAAGAAATTGTGTATCGAAAAACAATTTTTGGTGAACTCAGCCCATTCACCGGCAAAATCGGCGCCGCCATAATCTCCGCCTTAATCTTTGCCTTCGCCCACCAAGACGGCCACATCTTAATGTATAGCCTCATCGGCCTTCTATTTTGTTACCTGTATAACCGCACCGGCCGCATCTGGACCACCATGATCGCCCACATCTTAATGAATAGCTTCGTTTTTATTCAAAGCTTTTACCATTAAAATTTGATATAGTAGAACCAGAGCGCGAAAGGGCACGGTTTGACTTTGAGCATAACCTAAAATTACGCCGGAAGCCCGTTTTTGGCTTACAAGTAATTTGTAGTTATGTGAAAAGTCAGTGACCTTGAGCGCGTTTTGGAACCAGAGCGTGACCAAAGACGGGTTGATTTTGAGCATAGCCTAGGCTAACGCCGTGAGCGGGCTTCGCTTACAAGTTAGACGTAGCTAAGTGCAGAAATCAGTCTTTGGGAACGCGTTTCAAATCCAGAGCGGGAAAAGTTACGGGTGACAATGCCCGTAAAGCTCACGGGCCCTTAATCACCGTTTAAAGGCAGACAAAAAGGCCAAAACAACTATCTGTTTTGGCCTTAAGGTTATAAAATAAATTCTACTCTGTCTTATCTGCCTCATCAATAAGGCTACTGTTAGTATTCAAACGATCATCATAATGATCTAAAAAATAGATTAAAGTTTGAAGTTCATTAGCCAAGTCCACGTTTTGTACGCGAACATTTTCTGGTACAGATAAACGCAAAGATGTAAAATTTAAGATACCGCGAACACCGGCTTGTACTAAGCGATTAGCAACTTCTTGGGCTGCCGGATTTGGTACCGTTAAAATTGCAATGTCAATCTGCTGATCCTGTAACTGTTGGTGCATTTCAGTCATTGGATAAATTGGCACACCTGCCTGAATCGTACCTGTAATATCTTCATTTGCATCAAACGCCGCACTAATCCGAATACTATTAGTTTGACGGAAATTATAATTTAATAAGGCATGTCCAAAATTACCAACACCGACTAAGGCAACATTGGTCAAACGATCTTGATTCAAAGTCTTCTTAAAGAAGTTCAATAAATCTTCTACATCGTAACCATAGCCCCGCTTACCCAGTGCACCGAAGTATGAAAAATCTCGTCTGATCGTAGCACTGTCAACTTTGACTGCCTCTGATAATTCTGTGGACGAGACTTTTTTCTTGTCTGCATCATGTAAAAAGTTCAAATAACGGTAATAAAGCGGCAATCTTTTAGCAGTTGCCTTTGGTATTTTAATATCTGCCATCTGTGTAGCTCCTCTCCTATAAAGTTTCATTTGTGAAATAATAGTCTATTCAAGAAATGAACTCAAAAGTATATTACTTGACTGAACAGTAAAAATCAAACAAATTATCTTCTGAACATGTAATTTGTTTGTGAAAAAATCCTAGAAATGCCTATACACTTACCATTAATAAGAGTTTAGCATTTTTTTAAAGAAAGGTTAATTATTTTGATTTTATTACAAGCTCAAAAAGTCGCCCGTCAATTTTCCGGAGACTATATCTTCAAAAACATCAACTTAGAAATTCAAACCGGTGATCGAGCCGCCCTCGTTGGCCCGAATGGCGCTGGTAAATCCACACTTCTTAAAATTTTAGCTGGCCTCAATCCGCCAGATGAAGGTCAAGTCACCACCCCTAAAGATATGACCATGGGTTATTTAGCCCAGGATACTGGTCTAGACTCTAAACGTACAATATATGAAGAAATGCTAACGGTTTTTGCACCACTGCAAAAAATGGAACAGCGTATGCGTGCTTTAGAAGCTAAAATGGGTACAGATCATCATAATGAAGATATTTTAAAACAATATGATCAATTGCAAACTGAATTTTCAGACAAAAATGGTTATGGTTATGAGGCTGAAATTCGCAGTGTCCTTCATGGCTTTCAATTCCCCGAAACCGTTTTAGACAAGCCAATTCATACACTTTCTGGTGGTGAAAAATCACGATTAGCATTAGCTAAGCTTCTATTAGAAAAACGTGATTTACTGATCTTGGACGAACCAACAAACCATCTGGATATTGATACCTTAACTTGGCTTGAAGGCTATCTGCAAGGCTATCCCGGCGCATTGTTACTCGTTTCACATGATCGCTATTTCTTAGACCACACTGCTAAAGAAGTTTACGAGATTCATGAGAATCGCTTAGACCACTATACTGGTAATTATAGCTATTTTCTGGATGAAAAACAAAAACGAGTGGACCTCGAATGGAAGGCTTATGAAAAACAACAAGCCGACATTAAGAAAATGGAAGACTATGTTGATAAAAATATTGTTCGTGCTTCTACAACTAAAATGGCCCAAAGTCGCCGAAAACAGTTAGAAAAAATGGACCGTTTAAAACGTCCAGATGGCTCAGATAAAACGATTCATTTTCGCTTTTCAGAATCTAAAAAAAGCGGCAATGATGTTTTAAAAGTCAAAGATGCGGCGATCGGCTACAGCCCTGAAGCTGTTATGGCACAGCCGGTTGAACTAGATGTTAAACGGCAGCACATTCATGGCGTTATCGGCACGAATGGGGTTGGTAAATCTACCTTATTAAAGAGCATTATTGGTCAAATTCCTCTATTAAAAGGTGAAATTGATTTAGGGACAAATGTTTCCATTGGTTACTATGACCAGGAACAGAAGAATTTACACCCCTCTAAGACCGTTTTAGATGAAATTTGGGATGAGCATCCTACAATGCCCGAAAAAGACGTTCGTTCTATGTTAGGTAGTTTCTTATTTTCCGGAGACGATGTGGCAAAAGTCGTCTCACAACTCTCAGGGGGCGAAAAGGCACGTCTATTGCTAACAAAATTAGCCTTAGAACATGATAACTTCTTGATCATGGATGAACCGACGAACCATTTAGATATTGATAGTAAAGAAGTTTTACAGCAAGCGCTAAAGAATTTTGACGGTACCGTTTTATTCGTTTCTCACGATCGTTATTTCATTAATTATTTAGCCACTGAAATTACTGAAATTACCCCTAATGGCAGCACCCTTTATTTAGGTAATTACGAATATTACTTGGAGAAAAAAAGAGAACAGGAAGCCTTGTTAGCAGAGCAAGCAGCAGAAAATGAACCCGATGCAGCAGCTTCTAATATTAGCCAAGCTCAAATTAGTTATAAAGATAGTAAAACCCAGCAACGGGCCTTACGAAAGCTACAGCGAGAAGTTGAGGCTTTAGAAACAAAGATTGATGATTTAACCAATCAAAGTCAAGAAATCCAAGAACAAATGGCCGCACCTGAAATTGCAACCAGCTATTCCAAAATGCAGACATTACAAGCACAATTGGATGATATTGACGCTGAAATGGCCCCATTAGAAGAACAATGGGCTGATAAAAGTACTGAATTAGAAGATTTTGATCACTAACTAGCAAAAGGCTGACCCAAAAGTTAACTTTACTTTTGAGCCAGCCTCTTTTTTTATTTCTATAAATAATTTAATAATAACCCAGTGCCATATAAATATAGACAAATAATACCTAGATAAAGACCGCACCATTTTGTGGCCGCTTTCAAAATCTGCCCTTCTTGACCTTCTTGTTTTGTGGCTGCCGCCGCAATCGCAATACTTTGCGGTGACATCATCTTTCCGGCGGTTGCGCCAACTACATTGGAACTAACAACCCAATAACTGCTAACTTGCAGTGTGTTAGCTGCTTGAAGTTGTAAATTTCCAAATAAAATATTAGCTGATGTGCCTGAGCCGGTAATAAATGTCCCTAATGCCCCAATAATTGGTGCAATTAATGGGTAGAACGGTCCCATAATTGCGACTAATGTCACGGCTAAACTCTGAGTCATCCCCGAATAGCCCATGACCTTGGCTAAAGCAACAATGGCACATACGGTAATTAATGTATGCCAAATTGTCTTGGCTGTTTCAATCAATGTTTTAAAAATTGTACTTATGGATAGACCTTGGATTGTACCGCCAATAATAGCAGCAATAATGATTAAGGTCCCCGGTGCCGAAAGCCAATTGATTGTATAGGGGGCTGCATTGGCCCCTGTGTAAATGTTAAAGTTTGTGGCCACTTTTGCTAAAGCCGTATTAATTGGTTTTACTAAAGGTGACGCCAGTAAAACGATTACAAAAATTAAAATAAACGGTGACCAGGCCTTAAACAAGGCTGCCGGACTATGTTTAGGAATTGTTTTGAGTACTTCTGTGTCTTTTTCGCCTTGAAAACGTGCCATAAGGATGGTCACTAAAATACTGGCAATTGAGCCGACAATTGCGGGTAATTCTGCCCCAATGAACTTAGCTGCAACGATCTGAGCTAGACCAAAGGATAATCCTGACATAAGCGTTGTTAATCCTACGCCTTTAATTGCTTTTACGCTACCGCCGATCATCGTTACCATAATGAATGGGATTAAGATTACTAGCGGTAGTAATTGTAAGGTGACGATTAAAGAAAGGGGCATTAATTTCAGATGTGTTAGATTTGCTAATGTAATTACTGGCAGGCCCACTGCACCAAAGGCATTAGGTGTTGTATTAGCAATTAAACAGACGACTGAGGCCTTAATCGGGTCTATCCCAAAGGCTATCAATATACCTGCTGGGATGGCGACAGCGGTCCCAAACCCGGCCACAGCTTCTAAAAAGCCACCAAAGCCCCAGGCAATGATTAATACTAAAATTCGCTTGTCTGTTGTAATGCCGGACAACATGTCTTGAATGGTTCGCATACTACCTGATTTTGTGGTGACATTATAAGTAAATAAAGCTGCTAAAATCACATATACTATGGGCCAGATCCCCATAACAATGCCTTCCAACGCACCGGTAAAGGTGTCTACTGCCGGTAATTTAAAGGCTACAATTGCTAAGAATATTGTGATAATTAAGCCTATCGTACACGCTTTATCTGCGGCCATTCTGAGAACGCCTAAGGCAACTACTAGCCAGATAATTGGGATGAGTGCAAAAATAAAATTAAGCCACATGCTCCGATAACTTCCCTTCATTAGTAAATCGCTTACATTTCTCTGTTCTTCGCATTGGTTTGAAGTCATAAAGTTGATACCCGTCATATGACTTAACTCATTTAAAAAATGATCAAGTTAAGCCATACGACGGGTACCCAGGTTGACTCTATAAATTATTCAATTTGAAAATCTTGTTTTCTTTGTTCAATAAAATCTCTTTCTTCTAAATTTAATACAGTTAGTTTTGGAACAATTTTAGGTTGCAGATTCCGATCTACAGCAATAAATATCAATACACCATCACCAATCACTATCGATTCTGATTCATCAAAATCTTTGGCCGTAATTCTTGTGTAAAAAGTCATTGTATGCTGACTAGTTGCTATCAATGTGGTACAAAAACATACCTGCTGCCCAACATAGGCCTTCTTTTTAAAATTAAATGATTTTGCACCAACAGTCATTACCCTAGATTGCGCATACTCGGAAGCTAACAACCCTATTGTTGAATCACAGTGCTTAAATAACTCTCCGCCATGTAAAATTTCCATATGATTCAGCATATTCGGTGTGACTAAAAAATTTCCAGAAGTAACTTCATAAAATCGATTATTAGTCAAATAACATTACCCCTAACTCAAACTATCAATAGGATAGATTTTTTTGACGATTAATAATTTGAGTAGTTTTTTGCTGATCAATCATGTGTACCGCATTAATGATTTGACGAGCCTCTTGAGAGCCTTCATAAATTCTACGTGCTTTTTTACTGTCTCCCAGGTTAACTAATAACTTATCATTTTCATACACATATTGATCTAATTCTGCCATCATTGGTACATAACTTCTCATACCTAAACAAACAAACGCTTTATCAAAATTAATCGTAAATGTTTTTTCATGATCTGAAACAATTGCTTTATCTGAGTCTATTTCTTCTAATTTTGTATTAACATATTGTTTCACATCATATTTATTCAGTAATTCTTTCATAGCAATCTTGGTAATTAGATCCAATTCCTTACCTATTTCTGGTAGCATATCAATCATAGTTACATGACCATTATAGTGCTCAGTGTAATACTCCATTACATCCAAACCAACCGCTCCACCGCCAATTACTAAAATATCTTCATCTTTGTCTGTGAAGTTAGACATGTTCTCTAATAGGTCCGTAATCGTAAATACATTAGGTTTCTTAGCTTGAAGTGCGTCTTTTAAGCCCGTAATTGGTGGTAGAAAAGAGTGTGCACCTGTAGCGTTTAATACGATATCTGGATCTAACGCCTTAATTTTATCCATAGTGGCTGATTCATTGAGATGAATTTCTAGATTATTCAATCGTTCAGCTCGATGTTTTAAGTAGATAACATAGTCATCAATACGCCACTTATCCGGTAATTGCGCAATTTGATGTGCTAGTCCACCCAAATAAGATTTTTGTTCAAATAAAATAACCTCCGCACCAATTTCAGCAGCAGAACAAGCAGCTTCCAATGCGGTTGTTCCACCACCTATTACAACAAGTTTGACAGATTGCTTAATTGCATCTTGTTTATAATCATCTTCATTAATTACATCCGGGTTAACGGTACATCTGATTGGTAATCCCTTAGCAATTCTGTGATCAGCACAACCAATATTACAAGAAATACATTTGCGCAATAAGTCTTCTTGACCTGTTTTAACTTTGTTAACCCAATTAGGTTCAGCTAGCAGCCCCCGCCCCATAGCAACCAAATCAGCATCTCCATCCGCTAAAACTTGTTCCGTTATTTCTGGAGATCTAAAGTTACCTGAAGTAACAACTATTTTATGAAATTTTTCTTTCACAGCTTTGGCCATATATGAACGCCAACCGTCTGGTAAATTCATTTTATCAATTTGATATTGCAAGTTCTGGTTTACAGCTGCAGAAACGTTTAGAATATCAGCAGGTTCAGAAAAATATGATAATAATTGTAATGTATCCTCTAAAGAATTCCCATCATCAATAAATTCATCTGCACTAAAGCGAACAGCTATTGGAAATCTTGGTCCAACTGCTTTACGAACAGCTAGTAACACTTCTTTTGCAAGGCGCGCTCTATTTTCAGGTGTGCCCCCATATTCATCTGTACGATGATTATAATGAGGAGATAAAAATTGATCCAATAAGTAACTATGACCGGCATGTACCTCAACACAATCAAAACCCGCTCTTTTAGCACGATCAGCAGCATCAGCATAACAGTTAATAATGTGATGGATTTCTTCAACCGTCAAAGCTCTAGGGTGCGTCATGCCTATTTTTGAAGGAACATCCGATGCAGAGAGTGGCTGTTGTCCATTGAGTCTCAGGCCAGTTGCTGAAGCACCTGCATGATTAATCTGAACAGATGTACAAGCACCATAAGCATGCATGCGTTCATTAAATTTCCAAAGGCCTGGTAAAAATTGATCATTATCCATTCGCAACTGCGTGGTCCCATTTGTGCCCATTGGATAATCAATACAAACATTTTCTAAAGTAATTAATGCTGTACCGCCCTTTGCCCTTTGTTCGTAATATTTAATGTGATCATTATTTATACTACCATCAAAATTAGCGAAATTTGAGCCCATAGGTGGCATAATAATACGGTTCCGCAAGGTCATGCCATTCACAGTTAATGGTTTAAAAATATGTGAATATGTTTTCATCTAATTTGCTCCTAACTCAAATTTAAATCGCTTAAATCTTGTCGTAAATTTTTAATAGGTATCTGTCCTGGTGCTGAAGCCGCACCAACCGTGGCAAATGTGACGGCAGATCCAAACACTTCCCCAGAAATACGTGAAATTTTCCCGATATCCCCCATAGACATCGTGATAACAGGCATACCCAATTGTTTTCTAGCTTCATTAGTAACAAATAATAGCGTTAAAACATCATCAACACTTTGAGGCATCACAGCAATTTTAACGATATCCGCATTTAAATCTGCCATCTGCTCTAATTTTCCGTAAAGTATTTCTTGAGAGGCTGTTTTTTCAAAATCATGATTACTCATAACAACATAAACATTTGCTTCATGGGATAATGTAATTAATTCTTTTATGGCTGTTTCATCGTGCATCAATTCTACATCGATCAAATCCGTAAATTTATTTTCAATTACATTTTTACAAATATTAAAGTAAGCATCATCAGCTAGGGCTAATACACCGCCCTCTCCTTTGGTTCTAAAAGTTGTTAATAAAGCTGTTTCTTTCAGAATTTTACGTAACGCCTGTGCTGCTGTCTTCAAACTATCAGGATTGGTGACGTCTTCAAAAAAATCAATTCGCCATTCTACAATATCCGGATCTGCTGCAATGATGTCTTGAGCTTGACTTAATATTTCAGTTTGTGTTTTGCCAGTTATCGGTACAGCAATTTTAGGCTGTCCTGAACCGATTGTAATATCTCTAACTTCTATACCTGTTTTTTCAATCAAGATAGCTACCCCCTATTCAACTACGCTTTTCATTACTCAGAGAATAATAAGTCTCTAATGTAATCTGTCGGCATGTCTTCACCAGTCCAAAGCTTGAATGCTTCTGCACCTTGTTCTAACATCATCCCTAAACCATTGAATACATGTTTAACACCAGCCGTTTCAGCTACCTTCATTAATTTTGTCGTTCTAGGTGCATAAACAGTGTCATAAACAATCATATCTTTTCTAAACCAACTTGGATCATTTACTAAAGATAAATCTTCCAAAGGTTTCATACCAACACCTGTAGAATCACAGTATATTAAGCCATCAGCAATTTCATTTTTAAAGGTATCTTGATCTGAAAGATCAAATAAAGTTGCTTTGCAATTTGTTTTTTCGTTAATAATTGCAACGTTACGCTGAGCATTTTCCCATAAACTATCTTTTTGATTGAAAATTGAAATTTCCTTAACACCATCTAGGGCTGCTTGAATTGCAATCGCTGTTCCTGCACCACCAGCACCTGTTAACACCATTTTTTCGCCACGAATATCTAAGTTTTCATCTTCTAAAGATTTCATAAACCCAGTACCGTCAGTTGTATATCCAGTTAAAACACCATTATCATTAACAATAGTATTTACAGCCCCCACTAATTCAGCAGCAGGATCTAACTTATCCAACAAAGGAATGACCTTTTGTTTATTTGGCATAGATACGTTGGATCCACGCATATCCAAAGTCCGAATAGCTTCGATCGCATTTGGTAACTCATCATTTGTGATTTCAAAAGCAAGGTAAGCATAATTCAAATCTAGTTTTTCAAATGCACTATTATGCATTGTTGGCGACATAGAATGTCTGATTGGATAAGCCATTAAACCAATTAAAATCGTGTGTCCATCAATTCTTGTTGTCATTTTATAGTCCTCCTAGAGTTGTATATAATTACTTTTATAATTAATTCACAATAAGATTAACATGCACATTCTATAGAATAAATAAAAGTTAATGGATATATTAATTCAATTATTCTATAATTTGTTTGAGGTGATTTTACTTATGAATATGCGACATTTATTATTTTTTAAAGAGTTAGCTAGAACCCAACACATGTCCAAAGCCGCTGAAAATTTAGGTATATCTCAACCAACGCTGAGTTATGCTATTGATAAACTTGAAGAAGAGCTTGGTGTACCACTTTTTGAAAAAGATGGTCGAAATATCCGACTCACAAATCTTGGAAAAATTTACTTACAATTTATTACTAGAGGTTTAGCTGAAATTGATCGAGGTAAAGAAACACTGGAACAGTCCTTAGACTCCGGAACTGGCCGTGTAAAACTTGGCTTCACATACACAATGGGGCAGCGGTTAATTCCTGAACTAATCACGCAATTTAAACAAAGGCAAGCTGATCAGAAGATCAACTTTGAATTTGTTCAAAATAATACGCGCACTTTATTAAAGCAGCTTCTTAATAATGAACATGATCTAGTTGTATCTTCCTACCTATCTCAGATCAACGATCAAGAAACCACATCTTCTTTAGAATTTATTCCACTTGTCAAACAAGAGATCGTATTAGCAGTGCCACCAAATCATCCTTTAGCTGATAGAAATACTGTGTCTATTCAAGAATTGGCAAAGTATCCGTTAGTTTATTTTTCTAAAAGCAGTGGTTTACGGCCACTAATTGATGGCATCTTTAAACATGCCCATGTCAAACCAAATATCATCTGTGAAATAGAAGAAGACCATACAATAGTAGGATTTGTACAATATAATTATGGTATTGCACTAATTCCAAATTTACCGCAACTTGATAAGAAACTAGTCCATTTAATCCATTTACAAGGAAACCCTACCTACCATCAGATATATTTGGTCTATCAAAATAACCGTTTTATGGTACCTGCTGTCACTAGATTCAGAAGCTTTATGGAATCCTATTGCAAAGAAAATTTCTCTGATACCGGAAAGATGCTTTGATTTTTAATAATTAAGCTAATTTTATTTTTCTCGTATTTATTGCAATAATGATGCTTATTAATAAACCAAGCGCTGCAATGAAACAATCAAATAACATTATGCTTCTCACGCTTGTCTTATAAAGATATCCTGTAATTATTGGAATCGTAAATGATGAAATACTTCCAGCGGTATAATATACGCCGGTAATTAATCCCTTACGATCTGGGAATAACTCACTCATAATAGTTAACCCAATTTGCATAACACCACCAGCTGCTGAAAAGCCTATAACAAACGAGCCTACGAACAAGATTGTAGGTGTCAAAATAAACGATATACCCATTAATGTGATGAAAGAGATCAGTGTGTAAATTACCATTAATCGTGTAGAACGAATATGTAATCCTGTCAAAATAGCTGAAACAATTACACCAACTATTGAACCTACACTGTATATACTCACTAAATATCTTGCATGTGCCGTATTCATATTTAAAACAGACTGTCCATATTTTGTTAGCCATTGGCTCACTAAATAAAATGTGGACATGGATACATAACCATAAATAGTTAACGCAACTGCATTAGTCTTTTCACTGAATGTCCATTGTCTTTTAACTTTCTGCTCTGATTTATTTTTTGGTACAGTCGATAATTTAGGAAATTTATCTCTACTAATAAACATAAAGTTAACTATGAAAATTACGGTACAAGCAATAAATGACCAGCCATACCATAGGTTGAAGTGTTCAATTACGGTAACTAATATAGGAAGAATTAATTCCCCAGTAGATGCAAAAGCCTTAATTAAAATATTCGCTGTTGTTGGATTATTAGGATAAAGCTCCATAAGTGCAGGATATGTTCCTGAATCTAAAAATGAATTCGCCATCCCTGCAAGTATTCCAAAGAAATAGGCCACATACATATTAGGGCTTAGTGTTATACCAATGAAAAACGGAATATAAGTTAAAATACCTAATTCTACAAATATTTTTCGACCATATTTATCCGATAATACACCTGAAATATATAAAACTAGCAGTCTACCAATACCTAGAGAAGAAATTACAAAAGAAACACCAGCATCTGTAGCATTCCATTGTTGTGCCAAGGCTGTCATATTTTGAGCTAAAATTACAATAGCCATCCCATGAACTAAATAGTTAATATATAAATTAATACTCGTCCTTAATCTTTCTGAACGCTCCATGTTACTCCCTCGTTTCATATTTTCATCCACATATAAAATTATCCCGTTCCATGTTTACTACCTTTTACAATAAACACGAAGCGGGATTAACGACCTAAATAACTTTATCAGGGTTTAAAATATTATGAGGATCAACAGCACTCTTTACAGAACGCATCATGCTAATTACAGAATCATCTAACGATTGACCCAAATATTCTCTTTTGGCTAAACCGATCCCGTGCTCACCGGATACTTGTCCACCAACTTTTTTACCTTCTGTATACAAAAGCTCAAATACGTTATTTAACTTTTCTTTCCAAGTTGCATCATCATAGTCATCTCGGCAAATATAAAAATGTAAGTTACCATCCCCGACATGTCCAAACCCAGGAATGCGAATATTCTGTTCTTGCGCCGTTTTGTGCGTAAATGTAATAAACTCAACAATCTTACTTCTTGGTACAACAACGTCTACTTCGTCCATCTCTGTTGTAGAGCTCTTAATAGCTTCTAAAAATGCCCCTCTGGCTGTCCAAACTTGATTACGTTGGATTTCGTCATCTAATACATAAACATCTTCAGCGCCGTTTTCAAAACATAACTCTGCAATTTTTTCATAATCTTCTTCGACGCGCTCTGTACTTTGACCATCAAAAGACAATAGTAAGTATGTTTGATGGTTAGCTTCTGGGAAAACCTTTCCAGAGAATTCTTCCCAAAAATTAACTGAATCATTTTCGAAGAATTCAACGGCTGTTGGCGTAATACCAGATCTTAAGATAACTGGCACAGTACTAATAGCACTTTCAAAATTTTCAAAAGGTACTAATAGACTCACTGTATACTCTGGTTTCATAATAAGTTTTAGAGTCGCTTCAGTAACGATACCTAATGTCCCTTCAGAGCCAATTACTAAATCTTTCAGGTCAAAACCTGAACTATTTTTAACTACTTTACCGCCTAAATGCATTATGTCTCCACTAGGTGCTACCACTGTTAATGCTCGGACATAATCCCGGGTTACACCGTACTTAATAGCTCTCATACCACCTGCGTTAGTAGAGATATTTCCACCGATAGTTGCAGATTTCTCACCTGGATCTGGTGGGTAAAAGAAACCTTTTTTCTCAGCATATTCTTTAATATCCATCAACAGTACACCAGGTTCAACAGTTAACGTTAAGTTGTCAGCATCTAATTCTTTAATTTGATTCATCCCGGACAAATCAATTAAGATACCACCCTTTATAGCAATAGAGCCACCAACTAAACCTGTCCCTGCACCACGAACAACTGCCGGAATCTTATATTCATTAGCAATCTTCATGACTGCTGAAACATCTTCTGTAGATTGAGCTTTTACAACAAGGTCTGGTAAATGGAAGATCGTCCCCATCTCATCATGACCGTAATCTTCAGAGATCTCACTTTTTTGAATTAATTGTTTTTCGGGCACTACTTGGCTAACAATCTTGAAAATATCCGTTTTATCTTTTAATTCCATCGAAAGTTCCTCGCTTTCTAAAATTTATAAATTGTATTATTTATTACTAAAAGCTGATATGTCCTGCCCGTACAATCCCTTATCACGCCAATAAGTGTATACAGCAAAACCATTCTTACATTTAAATCGACACTCAATACAAGGATCTTTGTCACAGTAACAATAGGCATCTTCATCAGCTAGAGCAAACAAAACTTTTCTTTTGGTGTTTGGCCCAATATATTTGAATTGAAATCCTGTGAAAGTTAACAAACAAATCCATTGGATAACATCACTTGATGATTCTTCTTGGCTGTCGTCCGGTAGCGTAATTTGAATCGCATTATTATTGAATCCACCGATAATCTGATATTGAGGTGTAAAACTACTATCTGCATTCATAACCGGGATGATGGTTTCAAAAATATCTGGAGCATCTTTAAAATTATCATCCTTGGAGATCGTTGCAAAAATTTGATCTTGACCCTTCAATCGATAAAACTTAGGTGTATGTCTAATTAGAGAAGGTCGTCTTATTGCAGTAGACCTTGTAATGCTAAATTTTCGATTTAACGCTGACACTAGCCTTCACCTCTTTAATCAGTTTTCAATCTTTATAATCGTTAAGCTGCTGAATTAAAGCTTTTTTTATAATCTTTCCTGAGTCAGTCATAGGCATTGTTTTATAGACAATAATCTTCTCTGGCCAGAATTTTTTTTGTACATTTTTTAATTCTAAAAAATGAGTGATTTCATTTAAAGTAATATGTGCATATGCTGGCTTTAAAACTACACAGACAGCAATACGCTCACCAAGTCGACAATCTTTAAAGCCAATTGCTGCTACTTGACGTATCTTATAATACTCAGAAACAACACTTTCCACTGTAACTGAAGAAATGTTTTCTCCACCGCGAACAATAATATCATTAATTCGTCCGGTAACCTCCAGTGCTAGATCCTGATTGTAATAACCTAAATCTCCAGTATGGAACCAACCAGCTTCATCTAAGACTTTTTGTGTTGCAATGTCGTTTTGAAAGTATCCTTCAAATACAATTGGTCCTCGAACATAGATTTCACCAGACCGATGACTTTCAGTAATGTCCTTATTCTTAGAATCAATCAATCGTACTTCAACGCCCGGAATAGGAAAGCCTGCTGTCGTATGGCCATTTTTTCGTCTATAGTATTCTGGCGTTGTACAAACAAATGGGACACTTTCCGTTGTTCCAAAGACATTATATATAGGTACATCTTTGTCTATAGATGCCTCTAATAATTGATCAGAAATTGGGGAGCCACCACATATAATCTTTTTTAGAAATCCTTTATACGGTGCCTTTCTAAATAGATCATAAGCCGTTGTAGGCACAGCTAATGCATAGGTACAATGATATTTTTGAATTAACTCTATACTTTTCTCAGAATCATATCTTTCTAGTAAGACACAGGTGCTACCCGTTAGAAAGGTTGAAACAATCCCGTGGTGAAACCCGATCGCATGGTTAATAGGTAATGCTAGTAATAATCGATCGGTCTGATCTATCTCATAAATATCTGTAAAGTGCGATTCACTGTACAAAATATTTTCTTGAGAGAGTAATACGCCTTTAGGCAGTCCGGTTGTTCCTGAAGTAGTTAACATTGCCGCAATATTCGGAGACAGTTTAGACCCAATCTTATCAGTATTTATCAAACATGCACCATCAAACAGCTTTGAATCCACTGAATGATACTGTACTTCTCCATTTTTTAATTCAGTACATAAATCTGAACTAGCAAGAATAAACATCTTTGGCGCCATTTTTTTAAAAATACGTTCAAATTCCTTGGCATCGAGATGCATACTCAATGGCATCATCACTACATGCGCTTTAAAACTCGCAATCACGACTGCAATAGACGCAATACTTGTTGGCAATTGCATAGCGATTAAATCCATTGCTTGGATACCTTGTTGTTTGAAGAATTCAATTACCTTGTTACTTAGTCTATCCATCTGTTCATAAGTAATTTGTTGGCCTTCTTCAATTAAAAAGATATGTTGTGGTGACATCTCACAACGCCTTGCCCAGGCTTCAGCTAATGTTTTAAATTTAAATTTTGAATAATTTGTTTGCTTTTCATTAGACATGGGCAACGCCCTCCATGTATCTCTACTATTTTTGAGCTGTAATTTCTGTCATTTTCTCAATAACTTCTTTCGCATCTCCGACAATACCATAATCTGCTATTTTAAAAATTGGTGCTTTTTCATCGCTATTAATAGCCACAATAGTTTTGACATTTTCGATACCTACTGTATGTTGCACAGCACCTGAAATTCCGAAAGCAAAATAAATATCTGGTTCTATAGATTTACCGGATTGCCCTACCATTAATGTATTAGGTACCCAGCCATTATCCACTACTGGTCTAGAAGCACCCACAGCAGCGCTGAGATTCTCTGCTAATTTTTCTAAGTTCTTAAATTCTTCAGCACCTTTAAGCCCCCGACCACCAGCAACAACGACTTCAGCATTGTCCAAATTTAAATTATCATTATCCACTAAAGACTTATATACTGCAGTTTTCGGTACTTGATAGTCAATACTTAGAGTTTCTTCAGTTACTGCAGTTTCTTTTGCAGCAACTTTCTCTAAGGTTATATTTGAGTTATTTACTGTAATGATTAATGGTGCTGCATCAGTCACCGTAATCTGACGTTTTAATGCGCCAGAATATGATTTCTTTACTAAATTCAAATGATCATCAGTTGCTTCAATTTTTTCTACATCTGTAACAATAGCGCTTAAGTTAGAAGCAGCTACCCGTGCAGCAATACCATTATTAAACCTATTAGCATAAAAAATTATTCTACCAGCATCATTTTTTTGGAAATACTGATTATACGCTTTGGCCACTGCATTAGGATCTAAAACTGACAGCTTCTCTACATTTAAAAAAGTAATTGCGTCTACATTTTGATCAAAACTAGCTTGAAATTTTGTTTGATCTAAAGCCTCACTTTGAAAAGCAACAACTGTGATAGATGCTGTAGAAAAGCTTTCTTGAACAACTTTTTGAAGTGCTTCTACTTCTGATTGATCATCCGTTGTAGCACACAAGTATACTGTTTGATTATTCATAAGTAGCCCCTCTTTATAAAATACCTTTTTCTTTTAAGTTATCCATAAGCTTATCCACAGCCTGTTCATCTTGTTCTAAGTCATAAATAATATTCTCTTTATTAATAACTTCTGGTTCAAAAACGCCAGTGCTATCTACTTTTTCACGTAGATTATTCAATTGAGTCAAGTCAAGGTCCGTTAAGTCTGAAACTTTAACTTCATCTAACTTGGCTTTTTTAGCCTGCATTTTGGCTTTGAAACTAGGTAATCTAGGCGTATTAATTGTATCTGTAACAGAAATAACTAATGGTGTTTTTTCATAAATTCCAGATAACTCACTTTGATCCCATCTAGAAACTAATTTTAAACTGTGATTTTCTAAAAACTCAATTTCGTCCACATTATCTACAAAATCTGCATCTACTGCAGCTGCAATACTAGCACCAATAATCGATTGATTATCATCAGCCGCTTCTCGACCAGTAATAAAGTATGATACATCGGCAACAGGAACTTTTCCTAAAACGCTACCAAGCATTGGAGAAAAAGCATCTAGAGATTCGTAACCTTCATCGTTAACCTTGAACGCATGGTCACAGCCTAACGAAAGTGCCTCACGTAAGACCTTTTCCGTTTCAATATCTCCACCGAATGAAACGGCAGTAACTTCACCAGTATATTTTTCCTTCAATTGCAAAGCTACTTCGATAGCATTCTTATCATAGGGATTTAAAATAACTGCAGTGCCATTTTTAGCCGGTTCTGATACCAAAGTTAAATCATCACTTGCTTTATCAGGATCAACCATCGCTTTTACATAAACAACAATATTCATGGCTTGCCTCCAAATTTACTTTATTTCTTTGCGTATTCTTTATTCAATTCGTTGGCAATAGTCATTCTCTGAATTTCATTTGTGCCTTCGAAAATTTGGAATACTTTAACATCACGCATCAATTTTTCAACAGGGTATTCTTTAGAGACGCCGTAACCGCCAAAAACTTGAACCGCATTAGAAGTTACTTCCTGCGCTAAATCTGAAACAAAGGTCTTTGTCATAGCACCTTCTTTACGAACAGATAAACCTTGATCCATCATCTTCATGGTATTATTAACCATCAATCTTGAAGCTTCTGTTTGAATAGCCATGTTTGCTAACATCTCTTGAACTGCTTGGAATTTCAAAATTGGTTTACCAAATTGTTCTCGCATTTGGGCATATTTTACGGATTCATCCAATGCACGTTGCATAATTCCAACAGCAAGTGTCGCTACATATGCTCTGGAAAGATTTAAAGAATTTAAGGCAATTTTGAAGCCTTGTCCTTCTTCTCCAATTAAGTTATCTTCTGGAATGTGAACATTGTCAAAATTTACTGTACTTGTATCTGACAACCGTAACCCCATTTTATCTTCATGCTTGCCAACTGTAATACCTTCTCTATCACGTTCAACAAGAAATGCACTTAAGCCACGATTACCATCATCTGAAGTTCTAAAAATGGCAACATATAAACTTGCCAAATTACCGTTAGTCACGAATGTTTTTTCACCGTTCAAAACATATTCATTACCAACTTTTTTTGCAGTTGCTGCAACAGCGCCAGCGTCAGTACCCGCATTATTTTCGCTTAAAGAGAAAGCCGCAAATTTACCTGGCGCAATGATGTCGGCGAAATATTTAGATAGCTTTTCATCCCCTGTTAAAATAACAGATCTTAATGCTACGAAGGTAGAAACCAAAGTAATTGCATAACCGGCATCATACTTAGCTAATTCTTCAAAAATCATCGCTGTTGTTTCAAAAGGTAACCCAATACCACCTGGTTCTTCTGGTACTTCTAACATATGCAGACCCATTTCGAAAGCTTTATCAAAAGCCTCAGGGGGGCAAAGTCCCATCTCATCCCATTCTCTAACATGTGGTTTTAATTCAGCTTCAGCAAACTCATGCACCATATTAATAAAGTCTTGTTGATCTTCTGTATATTGTAAAGCCATCTTTACCCCTCGACCTTCTTTAAAAGTTTTTCAATTCTAGATATTTTTTGTTAAACCAATAATGCCATCTGCTTGCATTTTTTGAATGGTATCTTCTGAATAACCCAATTCTTTCAGAACTTCAGCTGTGTCTGATCCTTGAGCACGAGAAACTTTAAGTTCTGGATTCCCTTGAGATTCAAATCGCACAGGATTCGTTGGAATCATCCGGTCTGCACCTGAAGGGAAAGTCATTTCTCTTAATTCATCATTCTTTAATGCTTCTTCATCTTTATAAATTTCAGTTGGTACGTAGCAAGGCTCTAACGGCAAGTCATTTTCTGAGAAAACTTTGACCCAATGATCTAAAGTTTCTTTTTGGAAAGCTTCTCCCATAATGGCAACAAACTCGTTATTTAAGTGATTTTTATTAATTTCATCTACATCGTTATAGCGCGGATTATCTACTAAATCCTTACGATTTAATACAGTCATTACTTTGTTGTAGTCTCGACCATAAACCGGAACGCACATTACTAACCACCGATTATCTTTTGTTTTATAAGTATTATTAAATGGGTTAGCAATTTCTTTTCTTGTCTTAGGATAAGTGTTGCCGTATTGCGCAGACACCATGGCTACATTTTGCATGAAGATAGCCGCATGATGTAAACTAACCGTTACTTTTTCACCAATTCCATCTGCTCTTTGTTTTACTAATGCACCACAAAGTCCTGCGGCTAAACACATAGACACTTGAAAATCACCATATCCATTGGAAGGATTCATAGGTGTTTCATTTAATTCCATGGTAGTACCTAAGATACCGCCACGAGCCATATAACAAGTAGCATCAAAACCTGCAGCGTCTTTTTTGTCACCATGTTCTCCGTAACCTAGCACTTGTCCAAAAATCAATTTTGGAAATTTCTTGTGTAAGGCTTCATAGTCTAATCCCATCTTAGCCAATGATTTTGCTCTGATATTAGTTAAGAAAATATCTGCATCATTTAATAATTGATACATGATATCTAACCCTTCATCACTCTTAGTATTTAATGTGACAAAGCGTTTATTCATATTAGAAATATCAAAGCCTAAATTTTCATCGTCTGAATAATGCATATTGAAGACAGAACCTTGTGTTCTACCGGGGTCTCCTTTTGGTGACTCCACTTTGATAACATCAGCACCCCATTCACCAAGAATTCTGGCAACAGTTGGTGCAGCAAGAAAAGTAGTCATATCAATAACTTTAACGCCTTTAAGAATACCGTCCATTTAATGTCCCTCCAAAAAATGCCGATAACAGCTAAATTCTAAAATTGAATTGCCGCTATCGGCATAAAGATCGAAATCTTTACTTAATTACACCGTTATCTTGAATTAATTTACGAGCTGCTGTAACCCGCTGTACAGAACGCGGACCTTCTTCGAGCCACATAGCACGGCAATCTCTATACATACGTTCTACTGGACCATATTCATTATCTTCAAAGTAGCCAATGCCACCAAAGATTTCCAAAGTATAATCAGAAACAATTCTTACTGTATTAATACTTTGAAGTTTGCACATTGCTGCTTTTTCTTCAATATCTTCGCCTTTATCGTATTGTTCTGCTAAGTCATATAACATAGAACGTAATGCGAAAATTTCAGTACCCATATCAGCGATTTCTTGTTGAATCATTTGACGTTTAACTAATGGTTTACCAAAAGTAACACGATCCTTAGCACGAGCAATGGACATTTCTAACATCCGTTGTGCCATCCCTAAATTACTATCAGCAATATGTGCTCTAGAAATAGATAATGCAGAAATTGCAACGTGCAAACCTTCACCACGTTTGCCTAACAAATAGCGTTTAGGTACTTTGACATTTGTGAAACGTAAGCCGGCATGTCCTGCACCACGGCAGCCCATCATATGTGGCATTGGAACAATTTCGTAACCTGGTAAATCAACGGGTACCCAGAAAGCACTTAAGCGATCGTCACCAGTTTTTTCTGGATCTGTTACAGCTACAACATAAGTTGCATCGCTGCAGTCTGTATGGGAGATTAAGAATTTTTCACCATTCAAGATGTAGAAATCACCATCTTCAATGGCTGTGGTATGTACGTCAGCACCAGTACCACCAGTTTCTTCCGTCAAAGCAAAGTTGGTATAGATTGTTTTATCTTGAACTTTTGGCAATACTTCTGCTTTTAAATCTTCTTGTCCAAATTCGTCCATGATACGCCAGTTTAAGTCGGCAGCATGATGTAAGTGCATCCGCATACCACCAGGGCCTCTAGAAAACATTTCTTGAACTTGGAAAATTTGTTTTTGGGATAAACCAAAGCCACCATATTTTAGTGGTAAAGCGAATCGATATAGATCATTTTCAATTGATAATTTATAGAACTCTTCTGGGAAAGTATTAGTAACTTCTACTTCCTTTTGCATTTCATCAAATGGACCTTCTGCTAACTCTTTAATTTGAATCAAATAATCTTCAAAATCCTTTTCTGAAACTTTTTGTCCTGGTGTAAGATTAACTTTTTTAGCCATTGAAAATTCCTCCATGATTTTAATAGATTTTTTCTATCAATTATTAGGTTAATTCTGATAATACATTCACATAGTTGCAATAAAAACCAATTAAATCTCTATATTTTTGAAATTCACCTCACGAGTATTACAATTTAGATTAGTTCCCTTTCATAAAAAAGAAAACGCTTTCCATCCCCTTGCATACACAATAACCCCGCAGTATGTTATATTCAAATTCTTTTTAACTATGGAATTATTTGTAAAATAAATACATCAGCAATATTTTGTTATTAATTTTGCTAACTTAATATATGTAGACTTTTTTATGATAGAATGTTAACGAACCATAGAATAATTCTATTGTTGTGGATTTATGAATTTTCATAGTTTGCATTCAATAAGATATTTGCTCAGAACTGTTATAAATCTGGTTTAGTTGAATGGAGTGAGGAGTTTATGAACTTAAATCAATTATGTTATTTTCGAGTCCTTGTAGAAGAAAAACAATATACAAAGGCAGCTAGTAAACTATTTATAAGTCAACCTAGTTTAAGTAACTCTATGAAATCTTTTGAAGAAGAGCTTGGTGGAAAACTCTTAAAAAAAAATGGACACCAAATGCAGCTTACTCAATTTGGTAAATCCATTTATGAAACTATTTGTACATCTTTAGATGAATTAGATCATGGTATTAGCGAAGCACAAAAACTGTTGAATCAACAGCCCAATACTATAAAAATTGCTTGTTTACCTACTACTTTTGGGACTGTCTTACCTAAGATCATAAGAGACTTCAAGGAATCTATTAATAAGTCTACGCATTTTATATTGTCCAGCAAGGCTTCTATTCCAGTAATGAACGGATTAACAAAAGAAGCTTTCGATGTAGGTATCTGCTCGTATAAATCTGGATACGACGATTTAAAATTTATTCCCTTTTATGCTGAAGAAATTATTGTTCTCGTTCCTAAGGAGCACAAGCTTGCAAAAGTCAAAAAAGTAACACTTAGTCAACTTAATCATCAAAATATTATTACTTATACACCCGAAATTCCTATTGGGGAAACAATTGAAAAAGATGTACTGTCCAAGCTATCAAACATAAACAATAACAATAAACAGATAGATGAGGTTGGTATTGCTGGATTAGTAGCTTCTGGCCAAGGCGTTGGCATTTGTGCGGATACTTCATTTTTAGCACCATTCGATTTAGCTAAGATCCCACTGAAAATCCCAGCTAATACCAGAATTGTTTATGTAGCCTACAATAATTCATCCCCTAGAAGTAAAGAAGTCGAATCCTTTATTCGATTTATTTTAGATTATGATATTAGTCAATTTGAATATCTCATTAAAAATAAAAACTAGTTCTTATTGTTTTTTTATAGAAATCTGTTATTATTAAAAATAATTAGTGAACCTTTTAACTTGACGTAATTTAATATAATTCCATCCTCTTAAGTTTTCCCCTAAATTAGAAAAGAGTTCTTTTTGATATGATAATTTTTCTAGTTTAGGTCTGTTAGTGTCACACTAAACTTAGGAGGTTTTTTGATGTCTGATAATAAAGTTACAACATCGAAATCTAATTTTATACCAACAGCTATAGGTATTTATATTTGTTATGCCGTTTTAAGTATTGCCCAAATTATCATTTCTCAATATAGTTCATATTTTCAATCATCCTGGAACACTAATTTAGCAGGTATTTCAACCGTTATCTCAATGATGGGGATTGGTAGACTTTTAACGATTCTTTTTGCAGGTGTTTTCTCAGATAAATTTGGTAGAAAACCTATCCTTCTCGTAGGTATGTCTTGTACCGTTGTGTTCTTCGTTGGCTTAATTTTTAGTACTAATATAATTATGGCTTCTATCTTTTCCTTATTCCTAGGCTTCACAAATTCTTTTGGTGATGCTGCAGCCTATCCGGCACTCTCTGAAGCATTTCCAGCTAAATCAGCAAGTATGAACTCATTAGTAAAAGCTGCAATGTCTTTGGCACAATTCGTAATACCATTTGTTGTTGCTACAATTCCAAATGCCAAAATTACATTATGGATCCTTGTTGCAATCATTATTCTCGATATAGTATTTATCGTTTTTAGTAAATTCGCACCACAAGGAACTACAAAAAAAGATGAGACCGTTGCTAACGAAGATACCCCTGTTAAGGCTGAAAAAATTGATGATAATCGGCCAAAACCAAGTATGAAAATTGACGGTATTGCGCTTATTGCCTTAGGTTTCACAATTTCATTTACATTCTATGTTTATACTCAATATATTCCTAACTTTGATATTTCCGTTTTAGGTTTAGCCGAAGGTGCTGCAAAAACTTTAATTTCATGGTATGCCATTTCTTCATTAATCTCTGTTTTTGCAACAACTTTCCTAGTTACAAAAATCAAACCAATCTATCTGGTTATCTTCTATCCACTCATTTCGGTTATTTTCTTAATCATCTTAGCCATTGCTCCAAGCGTTGCATTAGCCAGAATTACCAGTGCTGTAATTGGTTTCTTCGCCGCTGGTGGTGTATGGCAATTAGGCTTATCTGTTTTAACAACCTACTTCCCATATGAAAAAGGACGTGTCACTGGTTACTATAGTTTTGCAGCGGCTCTAACTTACTTCGTCGGTCCATTCGTTTCAAGTTTCATCATTGATTCCACTGCAACAAGCGTGCTTAAAGTCTTTTGGATTGATATTATCTTTACAGTTATTGGTGTATTACTTGCTTCATTTGTACAATTACGAAATCGTAAATACAAATTTTTCGTAAAGTAAATAGTATTCCTTAGTTCTACTATTATCATGAAAGCAGCTAGGTCAAGAATTAATTTTTGACCTAGCCGCTTTATTTGTTTATCAATCTATTCTTCTAATATTTGTATACAACGACGCTTCCTTGTCGACTCTTATCCGATTAAAATATATCCAAATACTGTTACTGCGCTTCAGCAATACTAAAAACAACAGTGCAATACCACTCCCCTACCAACAAAAGCCAGCTACGCTTGGTTCAGGCGAAAGGTTCCGGATAATCACACTTAATGACGCATACTACTGCGTTTTGAACTTTCTACAACAGCTATCTTGTAATTTTAACGTGTCCTCACTAAAACGAATCACTGAAGCTTTTATAATGGTTACTGCATCATATATTTTCTACAATACCACACCAAAAAAATAGCCCTCAGTCATTGTCCACACAATAACTAAGGGCTATTTAAATACTAACAACAATCAAATTTTAAAATTGAACGCCAGAAGGCGTACTTAAATAACCCTTTCAAAAATTGCTTTTTTTTGAAAGAGGCACATTTTTTGCACTATGCAACGAGAGAAATTCGATCACTATTGTACCAACGAATATAACTATCAATACCAACAATGGCTTCATCCAGTGTTTGAAAGGACTGAAAATTGACATATTCTCGCTTCAAAATCGAGTGAAAACTTTCTATTCTAGCATTATCTCCTGGGCACCCTTTTCGAGAGTAGGAGTGCTTTATTTGTTTATTTTGTAATGCCTGATTGAATAAATCGCTTGTGTATTGGCTCCCCATATCACTGTGTACAATCTCTACGCCGAGTTTGCGCAAATCTACTTTTTCCAACACACTCGTGGCCAGCTCTTTTGTCATATGGGCTCCGATCTTATGGGCGATAACCCTTCGGGTTTCTGGATTATATAGACTAGCTAAATACCTCCATTTCCCTTTGACTCGGATATATGTGATATCTGTTAAAAGTACTTTAGACCAGTCAGTCATTTTTCTTATTAGGTTTGGTAATTGGGGAACTTCAGTATACGTTTTAGGTTTTTTCATTTTTTTAATCATCCGTGAGTGTATGCCGAGCTCACGCATAAGGCGATAGATAAGGTAGCGGCTAACTGACCAGTTGAGCGCTTCATTAAAATACTTGGTCATCCTCGGATACCCATACATCGGATAAGCTAACCAGGACGCTAATACCTTTTCTTTTATCTGTTGTCGTCTAATCATTCGCTTACTTGGTTGCCAATTTAAATAATCATAATACGTTGTTCTAGGAATCTTAAGAACGCTTAAAATGCGAGTAACACGGTGCTTTGCTTCTAAATTGACACGAACTACTCGTAGTACAGTAGCCCGTCCCTTATTGATTAATTCTTTGCCAAAAACACCGCCGCTCGCTTTAAAATGTCAATTTCTTCTTTCAAACGTTTATTTTCTTTTAGCAATTCACGTTCTTTTATTGAAAGAACATTTCGATCCAATGGATCTGCCTGCCGTATCCATTTTGTAAGTGTAGAAACACTTACATTGTATTCTTTCGAAAGTGAGTTAGCAGACCGACCGGTCTGACTTAGTGATACCATTGACTCTCTAAATTCTTTTGAATATCTTGTAGCTGATGTTTTTGTTTGCATAATAAAAACTTCTTTAATAGATTATAGCGAACAACTTGTCCGTATTTCTAGTATAGGAGCCTAAGCCTTGTTAATAATTTCTCCACGTAATACGTATTCATTGTATTTTTACATTAAATTATTGCAATTTCGAGCAAACACTAAACGTCTACAAACTCCTATTTTAAGTCACAATACTATCAATTGAATAGTCAAACACTAAATCATTTTCCTCTCGCTTTAGATGAACTCCACTAAATTTTGTTGGTGTGATGCCTTTTTCTACCCAAGCTTCAAGACAAGACAATACATCATGCTCTGCTACTCTTGGAATGGCCTTTAGTCCAATCATTCCGATATCTAAAATAGCTGGGCCTCCATAAATATGACCCCATCCGGGAATAATTGAGAATCTGTAAAAGTCTTGTGTTTCTTGGGGTGAATAAACACGTTTAATTTCTTCGTAATAGTTCATAATGGTCTGGTAAGGAATAATTGCATCGCTGCTTCCAACAAAGTTAAGCAATTTTCCTCCATTTGCTTTAAACTCGTCAAGATTGGTGCTCGTTGCATCCAAGTGTTCTGCTAAAATAGCTTTGGTCTTTACATACAACTCGTCAATATCCGTATTCAATAAATCTACATTTTCTCCTAAAGCCCATCTAAATACATAGAAGTAGTCTTTGGCAAACTGTTCTTTATTGCTCAGATCCATCAGCCCTAAATTCTCCAATTCTGCTCCCGGGAAGTAGGCCAAATGTGGAAGAAGGTCTTTCGGTCCCTCATATATTTCAAAAAGAGCATCAATTTCCTCATTTGTAAATATTTCTTGTGCTAAAGTATACATCTCTGTATTCTTTAGAGGATTGGAAATCAGATGTGGATGTGTTAAGTAGTTATCACCAATCTTTCCTTCCGCTTCAAGTACATATTTATCGATAATTATTTTATGCCATTTCTCAAGAGTATCTTTATTGAAACCATTAGGTAATCGACGATGGATGTGTTGCCAATTCCATAGGAAGAAAGTATGGAGATCAACTCGATTAAACGCTGGAGATAAACAAACGATACCATCATAATCTGTCGGAAACCGTTGAGCTAAGCTCAATGCTTGTTGGCCTCCTGTTGAGCCTCCCATGAAATATGAGTGTTCAGGACTTTGATGGTAGAAATACTCACATAATTGTTTCCCGATTTGAGTCATGATGTGCGTTGACCGATAACCGTAATTTTTCCAAACCTCAATCTTTCCTATATCATTATTCGTATCTTGACTAACCCCCATATCAGTGTTGGCAGTTACATATCCTCTACTGACGCCATTAATAATAGAGATTTCAACGATTCCTCCAGCTGCTCCACCATTCCCGGTACCAAGAAATTTACCGTTCCACCATTTTTCTATTGGTAATCCAACTGCAACTTTAAACGATGTATTTTCTGGTGTGTGAACTGTCAATTCTACTCGATAAAATGGAATTGTATTACCAACTGCCTCTGTTATCGGATCTGTATTATTTTCAATAAATTGAACACTATCTACTTCAGTGTTTTCGTACTGAAAGTTTTTCAAAAGTTTAATTTTTTCTTTCATTTTAATAACTCATTCCTCATGTCAAATCTGATTAGGATAGAAAATTCTACAACATAACTAAATTATTTCTTCACATCGCACTGTACTAGTTTTTGCTCCAATAAATGAAGAAGTCTTTCCCATTCCTCTTCGTTTACTTTTGGAATTGTTTTTTCCAGATAAACCTTTAGAGGTGTACTGCCAAAATAAATGACATTATTCTTTAATCGTTCTTCATCAAAGTAGTTTCCAAGAACTTCCTTACATACTTCTACAGCACACTCATGTTTTTCAATGAATTCAATTGTGCTATTTAAAGAACAGCCATAAGGGTTCGGTCCTGTAATTTCAACTGATATGGTTTTATCAATCTGTCGAGACGATCTTCCTACCAGAATTTCATAATTTCCAGGTTCTACAGTCCAATCTTTATGCTGCGTATCATAAGACGCAAAATCCTTTGGAAATAGTTCTATCGTTACAATTATTGATTCTCCTGGAAGAAGGCTTACCTTCTTGAAGCCTTTCAATTCTTTTTCTGGTTTTAGAAGCGTTGAATTATCACTGTGAATATATAGCTGTACTACTTCTTTCGCTTCTATTAGTCCTTCGTTCTTGATTTCTACTTTCACTCTAAGCGGATTCTCTGAACGACTATCATAGCTTTTCTCTGTTAGTTCTATTTTCGGTATTGAGAATTTACTAAAGCTCAATCCAAACCCAAAAGGATAAAGTGGTTCAAATCCTTTATAATCATAATATCGGTATCCTACAAAGATTCCTTCCCCGTAATTAACCTTGCCGTATTCTCCTGGGAAATTAATTGCCGTCGGAGTCTGACGGTATGTTTTTGGGAACGTGATCGGAAGTTTACCACTTGGACTGATTTTACCAAACAGAATATCTGCCATAGCCCTCGCACCTTCCATTCCTGGAAAATACATGCATACCAAAGCATCAATCGAATCTATATACGGCATCAGTTCTACTGGCCCAGCCACATTGAGCAATAGAATCACTTTCTTATTCTCGGATTTTGCGTATCGAATCGACTCTTCCAACATCTTCTGATCTTCCACATCAAAATCCATATCTGGTCTATCTTTTCCTTCTTGACCAGAAGCACCAGCTGTGATAATAACAAATTCTGTGTCTTTTGAAATTTCTTCTGTACAGATATTTTCCGTATATCTAGCTAGTTCTGTTGTTAAGCTTGTAAATCTTGACGTATCGACCTGAGCACTTCCTGAACCCGATTCAATAAAACGATTAGATAATTTCCCGAACAGTGAGATACTAGCTCCGCTATTTAATGGCAAAACATTCTCATTTTTTAGTAACGTAATTCCTTCAGCAGCTGCATTATATGCTGCCGTTTCTGAAAGTTTAGTATCTATTTCAGGATATTTCTTCCCATTAAACTTAGGAGTTTTTAATATCACTTTTAACGTACGGGTTACAGCATCATCCAGTCGTTCCAGGGAGATTGTCCCACTTTCTACTGCACGGTACAGTTTCTCCTTTCCTCTCGGCCCAGGCATATCCAAGTCATTCCCCGCTTGAAGTGCTGCTACCTGATCATATACACCACCCCAATCGGAAACCACCTGACCCTCAAATCCCCACTCTTCCTTTAGGACTTCGGTGAGAAGCCAATGATTTTGTGAGCACGGCACACCATTAATTGAGTTATAAGCACTCATGACCGACAGAACATTTCCCTCTTTTACTGTTGCTTCAAAGCCTGGCAAATAAATCTCTCTGAGCGCCCTCTCCGAGATTAACTCATCAACTCCTTGACGTAACGTCTCCTGATTGTTTGCCGCAAAGTGCTTAACATCCGCAACCATTCCTTGATCCTGCACAGCTTTACTGAAAACTGGTGCAAGCTTAGCACTGAGATAAGGATCCTCAGAGAAAGATTCAAACAATCGGCCATTCTTTGGATCTCGATGAATATTGGTATTTGGTGTCCCGAGCAATACATCCACATTGTATGCCATTGCCTCTCTCGAAACTGCCTCACCCACTTTATAGACAACGCTTGGATTCCACGTCGCTCCTAGAAGTGTCCCCGGCGGGAAGCATCCGGGCTCTACGCCATTCGGGCGCAATTCTTTCACCCTTTGTCGTAAGGCTTCTATTAATTGCTGTTCCTTCAAATTAAATGTGTCTGGTACAGGAATATCCGTTGTAACATACTTCATATATGCCATCGCTCCAGCACCGCTTTCGTTACTGGACTGCTCCGTCTCTTCATACTCATCATTATTTTCTGATGGTATAATTTCTCCAATCATTTCCATAACATACTGGAGTAGGTTTACACCAGTTGCTCCATCCAGATATAATATTGACGGTATGCCATACTTTGGCATTTCCTGAGTAGTAAAAGCTGTTTTCCCTACCAAAAAGTCTACCTTCTCTTCTGGAGTCATTTCTTCAAGCAGAGCAGGTATTGATGCTTCGTTCACTAATTTACTCATTGACTATTTCTTCCTACTTTATCGTTTATTGGTCAAACACATCAGTTTACAAAGTATTATTTGCCCTTCATATAACTGTACCCCTTACATCTCACTTATCTCACATACTGGTCCTCGAAGTCCCATTGGTAAAACTTCACTGTAAGGTAAAGCCGTCAGAAACTGAGCGGGTACTCCAAAGAAGTTTCTGCTATCATTTCCATTTCCTGCAGATGCCAGAATGTTTACCACAATTTTATTTGTCCCTGGTTTCAGAAGGGAATCAACACGGAATCGATACGGTGCACTCATTCTCTTTCCAGCGCTCTCACCATTGATAAACATTTCACAACAATCTGATACATAGCCTAAATCGATCCATTTCGGTACGTCTTCTATTTCCATCATGGTTTGATAACTTAATGCCCCATCAAATGAATACCCTATATAATCTTCCGGTGTTGGAATGTTTGCTTCTGTGTCACTCACTTGTCCATCAGGGAACCGCAGGGTCCACTTCATTGGTCGTTCACTTATTACAATATTGCTTTGGACTGCCGTATCTTCTTCTGTCTGCTCAGTCATTAAAAGCGTCATTTCATATTGCCCCAAAGTTAAGGTTACTTCTCTCGTCCCATCAGACAATAGCTTTTGGCTCGGTGTCACTTTTTCTCTCGTAACTGGATCTTCACATCTTACTATCGCGCCATCTTTGACCTTACAGTGAACAGTCATCGCTCCTTGAGGCGCTTCGTTATGCAACAAGTAGATATCTTGATCTTGCATTCGGATGTGTGACGTTCTAAGCCAACGGACATTAGTACCTGTGAATTCTAAATTTTGAGACAATCGTTGATTTACATCTTCAAATAAATCGGAAATCTGAATCGCCTCGATATTCACTGAATCAGGAACGCGGTCAACAAATATTATTGGGAATCCTTGTAACCTAGCTTTTTCAGTAAATCGTTTCACTTCTTCTGGCAAAGCCTCACATGCCGGTATAATTAGACATCGATATGCGTGACCATTTATTTCCAACCCATTATCAGTATTTGTAAGGTATTTCTCAGGAAATGCGAAGACATCTGCTGGAATCACATCATAACCGATTTGGTGTCGCGCCAACTCTGATCCAATACGGTGAAACTTCCCTGCTTTATCCCCTTCCCGCCATTCTGCCTCGGCATGGTAAAGAATTGCCACTTCACGAATTGGTGTTGCCGTGCGTAACAATTGGCACATGCGATCTGTATAATCAAGCAAGATGTCTGTATATTCTTCTCTCGCAGTTGTCATAAACTCTTCCATAAAAAGCATACGGTTTACACCATTTACAAGAAGATGATCGATTAGAAACTTCCGTTCTGCCATCCCTTGCTGACCATACATAGCAAATACTTCTGAAAAGGACCGGTTATTCTTTATCGGATTGATATGCGCTTCTGAAGCAGCAAGTTTTGCCAATCCATAATGATAAAAGCTACCATCTGCATTTCCTGCTCCATACCACGATAATACGCCGTCTTTACCTGGCATGATTTGCCCAGCAATCACATCTATTCCCGCTTCATCTTGATAGTACTGCTGTCTGAAATAGTGTGAAGGGCCACAACCCAATTTGTCATGACAGCCTTCATCTTCCAACACATGGCCAATATAGCCGATGCCCTTTTCTTGGCAAAATGCGTACACCTGTCCATTATAATTATCTCTTACAAGGAGCGACACAGCGTTCATATAATCTCTGCGAAAATCCTTTCCGACATCGCCAGCATCGTACCACAAGCTTGGTAAGTGAAGGAGCCATTCCTCATCAAATTCAGCTAGTTTCTCTGCCATTTCAGAACTCCAAGGAAAAGTATCACAGTCTGATGTTTCTTTGCCTCGTTTACCAGGTAACATAAAGTAATCGAAGACCGCATCGCCTCCGTTATTTCCAATCTCCGGTTCATCATAGAAGAAGCCCAACCACGATTTCGAACTTTCATCTTTTAAGTGCTCGTACAGTGGTTGATGTACTTTCTCTAATTCCAGAGCAACTGACTCTTTGCTTAGTAAATTCATAAAGTAAGGGCGACCTGCTGATTCCGGCGTCTCAAATAACACAAAGATTCTCCATTTACCTTCGGGCACATTCCACTTGAGAAAGCCACCATGTTCAAATTCATCCAATCTGATAACGGTATTCATGTCAAGAACGACCTGAAACGGTGATGCATCGGCATCCAGTAGCTTACATGCAACAATTGCCAACTTATTTCGATAGTTAGGTGACTTAACATCGAATTTATGGATAGCTTTACCGTACATGGCATGTAATAATGATCTGTGCGAAGAACAACTTCCCTTGCTGGTCCCTCTATATCGATATGGCGTTCGTCAACAAAGCGTTTATTTAAATCTCTGTATTCCTCCATCTGATATGCCCCGTTAGCATTTCCAGTAGGAAAGGGCGCATAATCTTCTAGCCAGAAGCGCATGTTTCTTTTCTTCAGCGCCAGAACCAATCGGTCAAGCGCTTTAAAATATGTCTCATCAAATTTAGCAGGTTCCATTCCCTTAGTTTGATAGCTGGCAATAATTTCATTAAAACCTACGCTCTTTACTAGATCAAGCCTTTTTCCGAGATCTTCCTCTTGTTCCTCCATGAAAAAGTTGAAAAATAACCCATTTGTATATATTTTGTCGTTCATTTATACTTTCTCCTCTTCTATTGCAGGCCAATAATCGTCAAATAACCGTGTTCCACTTTTGTCTTCTACATTCTGATATAGATATCGCTTCACTTATAATCTATCTTCTAAGAGTAAACCGGTATCGGGTGAAACGTGATTCTACCCTCTAAGCCATGCTCTTTCCAACTCTTGCTTGAGAAACGAGGACATGCCTTAAATATTAGGATAATTAATCTATCCATTGTTGCGGCATGTTAAAGCACGTTAATCTTTTTTTGCTTTCTTGTCTTCATCTCTATGACAACTACAGAATTCAATATCCCATTGATTATCTTACTTTAATTCTCTTTGTATAGTAGCTCAACACCGACATTCTGATTCGTACCTTTTTGAGTATTAGCTATCCAGTCAATCATCCTAATTCCTTCATACGACATATTAAATACTGTTTCTACACCAATAATCGTATGATCTGTTAGCCCTGTTCCTTCTAATTCATTACTTGCCATATCATAAAAATAAAATGACATATTTGGAATTGCTTTATGTAACACTTCGTAGGTGTTTCTTAACACTTGCTGCAAGCGATCACCTGTAACTTTATCAGATTTCTTTACTCTAAAATCCAAATAACTTTGTGCTTCTACGAGAAGTGCATCACGATACGTACAAGTAAATGCTAATTTCAATTTCTTACCCTGTTTACTATTAGCATCCAATATGGCATCAACCATAAGATTATTACTCATCATTACTTCTGAAATTGACTCCGGTGCTTTCCATTGATTGACCGCTGTCTTTGTCCATCCATCGTATTCCAACGAAGAACTATCAATTAAACAATAGAAATCCTCACACTTCGGAAATTTAGAAATAATATCGTTGGTTAGTAACGCAGCACCAAATCCGCCTGCAGAGAATCCGGAAATAATCACCTCTTCAGGATTGGGAACAAATTCTTGAATTTTTTCGATCATTGCGCAAAAGTTCAGATAGCCTAGATGATGACAAACGCCTTCGCCAACTTCTTCGTCGTTATAATAGAAATCATTTGTCCCACAATGGAAGTCTCCACTTGCATATGGAATCACCACGACGGACCAGTTTTTATAAGGGTTTTCTTCAATTTTTTGATTCGCAAGACCCGATCTACCGAAAAAGTAACCGATAACATCTGTATCAGGCAAATAAAACGTCTCTTTTACATCCCTTTGATTAATTTTGTCAGGTCTGGCTGCTGAATATGCATCAGCAGCCACTCCTCCACCACAAAAGAGAATTAACAGTTTGTTCTCTGTCCCTATTTTCATCGTACCTTTATACGGTACTTTATTTGAACAAATACAATTTTCCGGATAATAGGTATACCATTTATTTACCTCTGGTTGTTCGACTAGATCATCAGGTCGTAATGCCATCATGACAAGAAGAGTATTTCTTTGCTCTTCTGGGAGTAAATTAATTTTCTCCAATTCTGTTAACATAACTATTCCTCTTTATTGGATAATATTTTCACTCTAATCATAGAGTGAATCTAGTACTGACTTCTCAAATACTTTGTCTCCGGTTGATGTATCAAGAATATTGGCCAGAAGTCTGGAATTTCTCATATATACAACATTAATGCGGTTTACAGGATCAATCCACGTTAATGAACCGTAGGCACCACCCCATCCGTAACAGCCATCCGGTAGAGAATCACTACCTGAGCGGATATTCACTAATACGCCAAACTGCATACTTGGGAAAAACATCCCTTGCATTCCTCTTGCTGTTAACGGCTTTCCAATCATATTTGCTCGTTCGTTCGAAAGTATTCTGTAACCATTACTTCCAATACCTCCGCGGCGAATTGCCTCAGAAAATTTCATATAATCATTCAAGGTACTGACCAATGAAGCTCCTCCTGAATGGTAGCTTAATGGCGCTGAAAAGATTGTTTTTCCAAGAGATTCCGGATCGTCGTTAAATTTTCCATTCTCGTCTTTATTCAGTACTGTTACTAAGCGGCTCCATTGTTCAGGTGTGGGTTCAAACACAGTATCCGGCATTTCCAGCGGCTCAGTTATAAATTTTTTAACATACTCATCATACGGCATATCCATTATCATTTCTGTCATACGGCTGAGCAAATCACATCCAGCCATACCACTATATGCCCACATACTGCCTGGTTCAAATGAAAGCATCGCCTCATTCTCGTAGAAATCTACACCGTCTTTTAAGTCTTTAAAACTATCCTTAATAAAGCCACCTGTTTGTAATATCATTCTAGCGCCCACTGGATCGGACGCCATAATTCCATTCGTATGCGTTACCAAATGTCTCACTGTTATTGGAACATTTGACTTACGATCGGGGATAATATTTCCCTTATCATCCACTTTTGCAATCCATTTATTTTTAAATCCAGGGAAAAATTTAGAAATCTCCGTATCCAAAGTGATTTTATTTTGATCAATCATTTGCATCGTGGTCACACTGCAGATATTTTTGGTCATGGATGCTAAACGGAATATATCATTATCCTGGACTGGACTTTCCTCACCTAATCTAGCTGTACCCACGCTAACTCTAGATATCATCTTCCCATCTTGGTTTATCTGACAAATCCCACCTAACATCTGTCCTGCCTCTACCGTACGCGTCATAACTGCTCTCAGATTTGACTCTAGTTTTTCCACATTAATTTTCTTCATATTTTTAATCCTTTCCTTTCATCCAACTAAAGCGCAACACTAAAGGAAAATGTGTTGTGCTTTTTTGTACTATATTACAAATAAAATTGAGTTGACTTAGAACAAATATAGCTCAGCAGAAGTGATTATACTGTAGTCTAGCCACAACTTTGAAAATTTGTAAGTATATTTCTCTCATCAATTTCAACAAATTGTGCCCACGATCACGTATATACTTGGATAAGCTACTCGTTTTTGAACGGGAGTGATTGTCAAAGGTTAGGCTCTTTACAATTTCGGAAAGGAACTATCTCTAATATTAAAAATACTATACCGTGTTTGATGTGATATTGCTTTCCACAAGCCTTTTGTCGTAGAATTTCCAATGTAACACAATCGTAGAGTATCATTTTAATCTAGATATTACTCATTTTCTGTAGTAACATCATGTTTTTCTTCCAAAGTTTTTTTCATTTCAGCTCTTATTTCTGGAGTAATTGGATACATAAATCTATAAATAGCCCAGCAGCACAAGCACAAAATTGCTGGTATAACCGTAACAAATAGTTCAAAATTTGAGATCATCCCAGGAATTTTACTTAAATCCCCTGCATATGCCCCTGTTTGTGCATTAACGCTATAACCGGCTAATATTAGAACGAAACCTGTAGCTGCACCCGTCAAGGCACCAACAGTCTTCTCAAGAAATTTATTCACTGATGTGGTCGTCGCGGTCATATTTTTTCCAGTTTTATACTCAGTAAAGTCCGCCACCTCGACATTTAATAGTAGAAATGGAATGGTGGCCATGCTAATCGGAATCCCTGCCAAGGCGTTAAGGACAACGTATACAATTGGCAAATTAGCAAGCACACCTAACCTAATTAATACAAACATTAGGAAATAGAAGATACTTGCTGTTAACATTAACAACCTAGCAGCTCTATCAACTTTACCAATTTTTTTGACGAAGAGATTAGCTAAAATCGGTGCTACAAAGCCTAATCCTAATGAAATAACACTAGAAACCCCATATATTGCAGCGTATTTTGTATTATCTACTACACCAGTAGATAAATCTGCTGTATATTGCCATTTTAAATAATAAATCATCATCCCACTCATAAGCCCAAATGAAGCAGTCCCGATTACATATGCAAAATTATGTACCCATAGAGCTTTATTCGTTTTTACCATCAATTTTAGATCTTTAAAGTTTAAAGCTGTCTCTTCTTCCTTTGTGTCTTTTTTTTGGAAAAACGGTTCATGTAACAATTTGATACCAAGTAAGGAAATACTAACAGCGATAATCATGAAAAACAAAACTGTTATTTGTACTGAACGACCCATATTATTGATATGGGCATTTAGCATTGTTGCAATTGGTACTGCAAGGCTGGCGGGTACAGCACCAATTATCATACACATACGCATCCATGTCATGATTTTTGAACGCGTTGGGAAATCTGTAGTTGCTTTTTGAAGGATTGGCATCAATCCATTAAAGGCTGAGCCTACTTCCATGATAATGTATGATAACAATACCCAACCCCATAATAAGATTACATTAGCTTTTACAAAATGAGGAATGAAAAATAAACCAGTTATTCCGACTAACATAAATGCTTGACTGAAGAGAGTAAAAAATCTATATTTTCCAAATTTCTTTTCTTTTCCCCTATCCATAATCCAGGCTTGTAATGGATCATCTACTGCATCTACAATACGACTTACGACTAAGAATGCAGTCCCAAATGCCACTGCAAATCCACTAACACCCATAGCTTCATCAATTCCAGAGTAGTCTGTTATATATTGAAAAAATAAGCCAAAAACAACACCAGTAAATGCATAAGATAAATTAGGAAGGGTAAAACCCATTAGGGATTTAAAATCATTAGGATATACCTTTTTCTCTTTAGTCTTCATGTTTTTCTCCTTTAATATTTTTATTTTTGTTTAGTTTACAATCAATTTTTACAATATCTTTCTTTATCTATTGCAATTGCTCCAGTAATTCAGATAATCAACGATTTAGCATAGTTTCATAAGTTAAACCTCCACTAGGAAAAGACATTCCTAATACATTTTAAATTATTTTAAAATCAACTTATCATTCAGATTATTAGTCTCAATATGAATAAATCCAATCCTTTCTGATACTTTATTTTTTAGTTCTCTTTTTCTATTCCAATTTTTTCATTTCTTCCCCCAAAAAAGTAATATTGATTTATTGACACTTTAAATTGTAAGCGTTTTTTCACTTTTTTCTTTTCTATTTTTTACAAATTTATTTAAAAAATTACTAATAACAATAACGTAAAAAATTCTTTCAAAAAATAGACTTATAAATACTTATTGGCAAAAAAACAAATCTCTTCAAATAGTAATTGAGGAAAACAAATATGGTACAATCTTATATATGAGGTGAAGCAATGGTTTATTCAAACGATTTAGATAAACTGGTGACAGAGTATCAACTAAACAACAGCGAAGCGAGGCTCCTACGATTACCCATGGAGAATGAAAAGCTTTTTTTAATGAAAATTCGCCAAGGTGACTATCGAAATGTTAGTTTTAGTCAATTTGATGCTTTAGAAGAAAAAATGGGGCCACTCTCAAAAGATAGATTCAAACATTTTGAATACACAACCGTTACTGCCATATCACTTGCCTGTAGGGCTGCAATTGATGGTGGTTTAGCACCTGATTTGGCCTATGATATTAGTGACACTGCTCTTCAAAAGCTTTGTCAGATTAAAAGTTTGGATGAGATGCACACACTCTTAGTTGATACCTGCCAGTTTCTTGCTAAGAAAGTTTACCTTTCTCGTCAAGGTAAAAGTAGCTACATCATTGAGCAGTGCAAGGTATACATCCAGAGAAATATTTTTCAACGTATCAAACTAACAGAAATTTCGGAATTTGTTGGAGTAAACGCATCTTATCTTTCACGTATTTTTTCTGAGAAGACTGGAATGACCATTCATAACTATATTCAAAAGCAAAAAATTGAAACAGCTTGTCACCTATTAAAGCATTCCGACCGTTCAATAGTTGATATTTCCCTTTACCTCAGTTTTCAATCACAAAGTAATTTCACTACTGTTTTTAAAAAGTGGGTCAAACTGACCCCATCTGATTATCGAAATCAGTATCGAACAGTTGATTTTGCTACCAAAGATAAATCTATTTAGGTTTAGATCACAATTACTTCTGGATAACCCAGACGTTCAAAATCTGGCCAAAATTTATTTATTTTAGCCATCCTACCATCAAAAAAGTTGTAGATTTGTTCATTAAAACTACAACTTTTTTAGTTATTTTAATGAAATAACTTATAGATAATTTCCAACCTAATCGAACTATTACCAGTTATATTCGTTGGTACAATAGTGATCGAATTTCTCTCGTTGCATAGTGCAAAAAATGTGCCTCTTTCAAAAAAAAGCAATTTTTGAAAGGGTTATTTAAGTACGCCTTCTGGCGTTCAATTTTAAAATATGAGGGTTTATTTCTATTGAATAGACTGTTATTTGATTTGTTTAACTGTATTTAACGCTCACACTTCAATTCTTTCTTATTTTTATGTTCGGATTCTTGACATAGGGGCCGAAATTTGTGAATTTATTGTAACGGACAAAAAACCAAGTGATGATTTTATAAAATCATTTAATCAAAATAACGTTGAACTCTTTTATTAAAAACACAAAAAAATAACCCTCAGTCATTGTCCACACAATAACTAAGGGCTATTTAAATACTAACAACAATCAAATTTTAAAATATACTACAACTTATTTTTTAATTAAATAATATTAACAAACTTCAAACCAAACATCTTAGCCAAATCTTCTAATTGTTCAATTGTTAATGTGAATGAGAAGATTGTATGATGGCCGCCACCATTTTGAATCCATTCAGTAGCGCCCTTCTTCAAACCAGCTTTAGGTGTCCAAAGTTGTTTAGCAACTGGCAAATGTGGTGTTTCAGCTTCAGGCTTGTTCCCAGATACTTCATAGGCGATCATCCGGAATTCATCCCCGAAATCAGAAATTGTAACATCAACAGCATCGCCTTCAGAACCTGTAAATACAAGACGTGCAGGATCTTCCTTGTCACCAATATCTAAAGGATGTACTTCAACTCTAGGTGTGTCACTGGCAATTGTTGGATCAACTTCAAGCATATGAGAACCCAAAATAGCTTCGTGGCCCTTACGTAAGTCCAAAGTATAATCTTCCATGAATGCTGTCCGGTCGTTATGTGCCATAATCTTTAATAAACGGCCCAAAGCAGCAGACTTCCAGTCACCTTCAGCACCAAAGCCATAACCTTCAGCCATCAACAATTGTGTTGCCAAACCAGGTAATTGTTTCAAACCATAAAGATCTTCAAAATTATCAGTATAAGCATTATAACCATTGTTGTCTAAGAAACGTTTGATACCAAAGTATTGACGTAATTGTTCTCTAACATGTTCTTTGTAAGTTGCAGGATCATTATCGCCTTCAACCAACTTGTAAGTCTTAGCAATTTCTGCATATTTTGCATCAATATCAGCATCAGAAACTTTGTCGATTTCAGCAACTAAATCACCAACTGCAAAGTAATCAACCGTCCAACCAAATTGAATTTGTGCTTCAACCTTGTCGCCATCAGTAACTGCAACATTACGCATCTTGTCACCAAAAGAAGCAACTTTGATCTTAAAGCTTTCGTTGTAAGCAACGGCGGCATCTTCCCAACGTGCAATTTCTTCTTGAACTTCTTTATCGCCCCAGAAGCCATAAATGACTTTGTTGTTCAAACGTAAACGTGCATTGATAAAGCCATATTCACGATCACCATGGGCACTTTGGTTTAAGTTCATGTAATCAAAATCAATCGTATCATAAGGAATATTGTTTAAATATTGTGTTGCTAAATGAAGCAAAGGTTTTTGTAATAATTGTGTCCCACGGATCCAGTTTTTAGCTGGTGAGAAAGTATGCATCCATGTAATTACCCCAGCAACCGTATCATCATTATTAGCAGCCTTCATTGTTTCTGTAATACTTTCAGCTGTTGTTGCAACTAATTTAAATTCAACAGGATAAGGTAAATTGCCAGAAGCATTTAATTTATCAACCATATCTTTAGCATCTTTTTCAACGGACTTTAATTGTTCTTCCCCGTAAAGATGTTGGCTACCAGTGATGAATAAAAATTTGTAATCAGGAATATTTAACATAACAATGATCTCCTTTAGTTTTTATAATTTTTAAAAGTAATTACCTAATTAATTAAGAACGTTTTGCATGACCTTGAGATTTGGCATTATCTTGACCATAGTAAGCACCCTCACCATGTTTGCGATAATAATGCTTATCTAACAAATATTGCGGTACTTTACAATCGTCGCGTGTCAATTGCAAAGTATGATAATCCATCTCTGCAACGGCCTCTAAAACCTTGGCATTGTAAACGGCTTTATCTGCCGTTGCGCCCCAAGTAAATGGACCATGCTGACGAATTAAAATGGCAGGAATAGCTTCTGGATCAAGATGTTTTTCTTCAAAAGTCCGCACGATAACTTCACCAGTGTTGGCTTCATAAGCAGATTCGATCTCTTCTTTTGTTAAAGCATCTGAAACAGGTACATCACCATAGAAAGTATCCGCATGCGTTGTCCCTAATGCTGGTACAGCCACCCCAGCTTGTGCAAATGAAACGGCCCAAGGTGAGTGCGTGTGTACAATACCGCCAATTTTAGGGAACTTATTATACAAAACCGTATGCGTTGGCGTATCACTAGATGGATTCATGGTCCCTTCCACAACTTCACCTTTTAAGTTGACAACGACCATATCGCTAGGCTTTAAATCTTCGTAATCCACACCAGAAGGTTTAATTACAAACAAACCTTTTTCGCGATCAATCCCTGAAACATTGCCCCAAGTAAACGTGACTAAGTTTAGCTTAGGTAAACGCATATTTGCTTCATAAACTTCTTGTTTCAAATCTTCTAACATTTATCAGATTCATCCTTTCTCACTGATTGAATCGCCGGCTTGTGCTTCAACTGCTAAGCCGTCTTGATAAGTTTTGATAAATTCTTGATAACCTTGAACCCCTTTAGGCTCTGGGCTTAAGGTCATACTTTCTGGATCCTTAAATACTTTTGTATCTAAGAAGTCACTCAAACTCTGATCAGCCGCATGTTGTTTGGCATAGACTGCCAATACAGCCATCCCCCATGGTCCACCTTCACTAGCGGTATTCATGACTGTAATAGGAATGTTCAATGCATTGGCTAACACTTGTTGACCAATAACCGGTGTCTTGAAAAGGCCACCTTGCGCAATCATCGCATCTGTTTGGATATGTTCATCTTCAACTAAAATATCCATCCCGATTTTTAATGGGGCAAAAGCTGCGTACAACTGCGTTTGAATAAAGTTCGGTAAATTAAAGTGACTATTTGGTGTTCTAGCAAATAATGGTCGACCAGCTTTGATCTTTGTAATATTTTCACCAGATAGATAACTGTAGTTCACTAAACCACCAGCATCTGGATCAGCCCGAGTTGCTTCTAGGAAAATACGTTCATAAAGTTCATCAGGTTTTAAATTCAACCCTAACCGAGCCGCAAATTCACCGAACAGCGAAACCCAAGCATTAATATCTGAAGAACAATTATTAATATGGACCATTGCCACTGGTTCACCCGTTGGTGTTGTGACAATATCAATATCTCGGTGAACCCGTTGCAAAGGCTTATCTAAAACAACCATTGAAAAAGCAGAAGTCCCAACTGAGATATTCCCAGTCCGTTCCCGAACACTGTTGGTACCAACCATACCAGTGCCCGCATCACCTTCTGGCGGTGCCATCAAACTGCCCGCTTGCAAATTGCCGCTGACATCTAATAACTTAACGCCTTGTTCCGTTAACGTCCCAGCTTCTGTACCAGCCACTTGTACCTCTGGCAAAATATCTTTAACTTGCCAGTCATAAGCCTTAACTTTTGGTAAATCACTGAATTTTGCTAACAAGTCCGCACGGTAAGTTTTCGTCTGCTCATCAATTGGGAAAACCCCAGAAGCGTCACCGACGCCTAAAACTTTTTTGCCAGATAACTGCCAATGTACATAACCAGCTAACGTTGTTACAAAATCAAGATCTTTGACGTGTGCTTCATCATTTAAAATAGATTGATATAAATGGGCAACCGTCCAACGTTGTGGAATATTAAAATCAAAAACATCCGTTAATTCATCGGCGGCTTGTTCTGTAATGTTATTCCGCCAAGTTCTGAAAGGTACCAATAATTGATTTGATTTATCAAAGGCTAAGTAACCATGCATCATGGCACTAATCCCAATGGCATCTATTTTAGTAATCGTTTGATGATATTTATTTTGAACTTCTGCTGCTAATTGGGTATAACTCGTTTGAATCCCTGTCCAAACTGCATCCAATGGATAAGTCCAAACACCGTTTTCAAATTTGTTTTCCCATAAATAGCTGCCGGAAGCAATCGTATTAAAATCATCCGTTACAAGTACTGCTTTGATTCGTGTTGATCCTAATTCCAGCCCTAAAGAAATATGTCCGGCTTTAATCGCTTCTGAAATTTCTAGTACATTCATTGCCAGTAGCCTCCTACTATTTGAATTTTAGAAGTCGTTAATTAATTTTTCTTTGCGTCTTCTGCCATAGAAAGATGATGTTTTGTACCTTGTTCTTCGATTTCTTCCAATGTTTTGCCCCGAGTTTCTGGTACTCTTGTCCGAATGAAGACAACACCCAGTAAACAAATGATCCCAAAGATGGCAAATACGGCTTCTTGTGGCATAGAGGCTGTCATAATTGGGAATAATAAACCAACTAAGAAAGACCCAATCCAGTTAAAGGATGATGCTAAGCCAGATGCCCGGCCCCGAATTGCTAATGGGAAAATTTCACCAACAAGGACCCAAGTCAAAGGTGCCCAAGTGAAGGAATACATTGCAACGTAAAGAGATAAGAAGACAACAATCATCATTGGATTAGCATTTGGCAAAATCATATTAATGATTGCTGGTAAGATAAAGGACAAGCCCATGATTGTACCACCAAACATTAATAAAGAACGCCGATTGAATTTTTCAGCAATCCCGATATAAACTAAGGATCCAATTACTAAGATAATCCCTTGAATAATTGGCCATAATAATGCAGAGCTTGCGGCATTCCCTGTTGCTTTTTCAACGATCAATGGAATGTAGTAGAAAATTGCGTTAGCCCCTTGGAATTGTTGGAAAGCAGCAACCCCAACCCCGGCAATTACTAGGTAACGGTATTTACCCGTAAATAATGTGTGCCAAGAGGATGTATTAGCAGCTTGTGTTTCTTCTTTAGAAGTTTCTTGAATGTCTGCTAATTCTGAATCAATTTGACTGTCATCTTTACGAATGTAAGTCAAAACTTTTCGAGCTTCATCAGCATGTCCCGTTCTAACTAAGAAACGTGGTGATTCGGGTAAACGTAATACCCCAAAGAATAAAATAATAGCAGGTACTGCAGCAAGGCCTAACATTAACCGCCAAGCTGTTTGTTCTGGTAATTCCTTTAATAAGAAGTCGACAATATATGAAAGCAACATCCCAGAAACGATCATTGTCTGGTTAATCCCGGATAATGAGCCTCTTAAACGTGCCGGTGCCATTTCAGACATGTAAGCTGGTACTAACGCAGAAGCAGCCCCAACGGCAAGTCCTAAGAACATCCGAACAATAATCAAGTAGATTTGACCATCGTGAGGGGATGCTGCTGAAAGTATTGAACCAGCAACAAAGACTAATGCAGAAATCAAAATCATCTTACGTCGGCCTAACTTATCTGAAAGTTGCCCCGCTAAAGCGCCACCAAAAATGGCCCCAAACATAACGGCTGATGTAATCCAACCTGTAATTGTTGCATTATTTTGTAAATTCCAGTCGACCTGTAAGAATGGTAAAGCACCGGTCATAACACCAATATCATAACCGAATAGAATACCGCCAAATGATCCAAAGAAGTAAATAAAGCCACTTGGAATTTTTTTCTCCTTGTCCATGATTTATCCTCCTAGTTTTAAGCAAATTAATTTTAGAACCAGACGTTCTTACTTAAAACGTTTTCAATTATTTAACAAAATTAGTGTAATATATTAATACGAATAAATCAAGTATAAAAATAGTTATTAGGACAAATTTTTATTTAGGTCCACCTTTTTAACAAACTTATTTCCTTTTATTTTATAAATAATCAGTTGTCAGTAAGCCATTTCATAAAAACTAATATATCCTAATAACTTCTAATAAAGTTGAAATGGGCCCATTAATCCACTATAATCTGTACTATCGAAAGCGCTTTTAAGTACTTAAGTACGTTAGCAGCCTTTCGTCAGCGGCTTAAAAGCGCTGCTTGCTTATTTTAAGGCCTAAAAAAACGAGCTTGAATTAAAAATTCAACCTCGTTTTAAGTCCCATTTATTTAGGTGCAATGGCAGATTCTCTTTGAATTAACGGTGCATCATAGGCAATTGAAGTTACTTCTTGATGACGCAGCATCTCCAAAATTAGTTTTCCAGCATCTTCACCCATCTTATCTCGACCATGATCCATGGTGGTAATGCTGGGATTGATGTACCGCGACATTTGGTAATTATCAAACCCCACCACCGATACTTCTTCAGGCACATTGATCTGCCGTTTCTTTAAATAATCAATGACATTAATGGCTAATTGATCATTGTAGCAGGCAATCGCTGTAGGATGGTCGGCTAGCTGCAAGTAACCATCAATTTTTTTCATCACTGTTGCCATGCTGTCTTGAGATTGGTACATGATCAAATTGCTTTTATAAGCAATATTCGGATGATTTTGATAAGCTTCTACAAACCCATTCATCCGACAAATACCTTGAAGATCATCCACTTGAAAGATGCCTAACGTACTTTCGTGGCCTAAACTAAATAAAAATTCCATCATTTTTTTCTCAGCGTGCTTATCGTCCACCGTAACTGAAGGACATTTCAATTCAGGATAGATTGCATTGATGAACAGCACTGGAATTTTGTTAGCCAAGATTTCATGATACAAATCCATATTTGTATTAGCCATTGCGCTTTGTGTCGGTTCAATAATTAAGGCCGCCACATGTAGGTCTAGCATGCTTAGTAAGCTTTTTCGTTCTTTGGCATGGGTATTGTGGGTATTACTGATCAACAGTGAATAACCTTCATCTGAAATGACTCGATCAATCCCGGAAATAATATCCGGAAAGATATAATCTGCAATATGGGTGGTGATAATTCCAATAATTTTTCGATCTTTTTCCGGTGTCCAATCTTTATGCCAATCCTGTACAAACATCCCCCCGCCTTGGATACGATAAACAAAATGTTCATCTTCTAATTCGCCCACCGCACGCCGGATTGTATAGCGGGAAACATCAAATTGGTCAATAAGTTCCGTTTCTGTGGGTAATTTATCATCAATTTTATATTCCCCAGATAAAATTGCTGTTTTAAGCTGATTTTTTACGGTTTCCCATTTCTTTTCCATAATTTTCCTCGATAACTCAATTCTAATGTAAATTTGTAAATACCAATTTATACTAATATATCATCCCAATTCTTTCAAGTAGTACTTATTTATATGGTATCAATTTTTATTAACTTTGACCATCATTTTATTGGAGGCTTTATTTATGACAGAATCTAAAATTACCGCAACAACAACTCAATTGGATACTTACCAAGACAAACCTATTTATGAATTTACATTAACAAATCAAAATAACGTTAGTATTTCCGCAATTAGCTTAGGCGCTACTTTTTATAAACTGCTCGTACCTACAAAAACTCAGCAACGGACAAACCTCATTTTAAATTTCTTTAATAGCGCAGATTATCCTAAAAATGGCTCCTTTGCTGGTATGGCAGTGGGGCGGACAGCCGGCCGCATTGGGGATGGCCAGATTATCTTAGATCAACAAACTTACCAACTACCACAAAATGAAGGCACTACCACCTTACATGGTGGCCCTAATGGGTTTTCTTCTGAAGTTTGGAATGGCAGTATCGTTATCAAAGACGGACAACCGGCCATTTTATTCCATCATCTGCAAAAATCCGAAGATGACGGTTTCCCCGGAGACCTTGATACAACAATTATGTATCAACTTACTGAAAATGATGAAGTTAAAGTTACCTTTACCGGTCGTTCAACCGCTAAAACCGTCTTCAATCCAACAATCCATACGTACTTTAACCTCGGAGATACTGAAGATATTTTAGAACATCAACTTTTAATTAGAGCCGCTGAACATTTAGAATTAGATGCCAAAAATGTCCCTACTGGCCAATTCCTTGAAGTGGACGAAACACCATTTAATTTTCAAAACGGCCAAAGATTAGGCACTGCCATTGATGCCGTTAAAGACACACCCCATCACGGCTTTGATGATATCTTCAAAGTGACACCAAATACAAAAATTGCCAAATTAACCGACCCCGCAACCCAACGTTCCGTAACCATCACCTCAGATCGTAACGCCCTAGTTATCTTCACCGCTAACGAATTTTCAGAAAAAGAAGACATGAACTTCGTCCGCACTAACGGCGTCGGCAAACCTTATATGGGCGTAGCCATGGAAGCCCAAAACCTACCAGACACCACAAAACACAACAACTTCGGCAGCGACATCCTACCCGCCAACGAAACCGTACAACACCACATTAGCTATAAAGTAAGTTATTAAAATCAGAGCGTGAAGCCTCATGAATTGGCTTTGCGTATAACCTAGAATCTTGCAGGGTGTCGCTAGACACACAAGAGATTCGTAGTTATACAAGAAGGCAATGAGGCTGAACGTGTTTTAAAATCAGAGCGTGAAAAGTTACGGGTGACAATGCACATAACCTAGACTTACGACATAAGCCCGAACTTGGCTTGTGAGTAAGACGTAGTTATGTAAATTGTCAGTAACTTTGAACGCGTTTTAAATCCAGAGCGTGACCAAAGACGGGTTGATTTTGAGCATAGCCTAGACTAACGCCGTGAGCGGGCTTCGCTTACAAGTTAGACGTAGCTAAGCGCAGAAATCAGTCTTTGGGAACGCGTTTCAAAATCAGAGCGTGAAGCCTCATGAATTGGCTTTGCGTATAACCTAGACTTGGCAGGCAGTCGCTTGCGACTAGCAACAAGGCGTAGTTATATGTAGAAATCAGTCTTTGGGAACGCGTTTCAAATCCAGAGCGTGAACTAGAGCGGGAAAGCCTCGAGCACTAACCTAGAATTATGAAATAAGTGCACTTCGCTTATGAATAATTCGTAGTTAGGTGAGAGCTTTGCTCTAGTGAACGCGTTTCAAATCCAGAGCGTAAGCCAACATGGGTGATTTCGCAATATAACCTAGACTTGGCAGGCAGTCGCCTGCGACTGGCAACAAGGCGTAGTTATATGTAGAAATCAGTGTTGGTGAACGCGTTTCAGAAAACCAAAATATGTCACAAACCATAAAACACATAAAAACAGCGAACGACTGAATCAAAAGCTAACTTTCGATTCACTCAATCGCTGTTTTTATTTTTATTGAATAATCTTTTGTTCGATACGTTGAATCAGCTGAGGCCAGCTGCTTTCCAAAACCGCTTGCTGCACAGTGTCTGAAAACGGTACCTGTTGCCGGCACGCTTCAATTTGTGCCGCCAATGCTTGCGCCAAACGTTGATAAAACGCTGGCAAATCTGCCTTAACCGGTTTATCTTGATCTACCAATCCCGGCAATGACACATAAGAAATGACCCCGCTATCATTAACCACTGAACCTAACTGCTCTTTTAATGCAGGTATCTCAGTGGTTACCACCCGTAACCCGCAGGCCAATGCCTCAATATTTACTAACCCTAAGCCCTCATAATAAGACGGTAACGTAAAAATATCCGCCTGTCTAAAAATAGTCGCTAAAGAAGGCTGATCTACCACATTATAAAGCTTAATCTGCGAATTTTTAAAATAAGGCGTCAAACGTTGATGCGCTTCAGGAGCTGGATTACCAATCAAATGCAACTGCGCTTCTGGAAATTGATCACTAATCTGACCAAAAGCTTCAGCCAACGCATAAATCCCCTTTGCCTCAGCAATTTTGCCAGCATAAATAATATCTATCGATTCTTTTTTGAATTTTTCTTTCGGATAAAAAATCTCCGGATCAAAACCCCCGCCTAACACCGTAATACGCGCCTTAGAAATATGATAGGTCTCTTGAATCGCTGGAACTTGATCATGACTCAAGGCAAAAACACGGGTTAAACCATTCAAATCTAACACATAACGCGCCAGTAAATCCGGATGCTGATGGGCTTGGCGTAAATCTGTCCCATGACAAAATGCATAAATGGGCAAATTAGGATATTCCTGTCGAACTAACGCTGTTAAAAGCCATAAATGATGACAAAAAATAATATCCGGTTTGAACTGATTCACCGCTTGTCGCAACTTTTGTCGAAAAACAAATTGCCAATCTGCAATCATAGCCGGGGTCATCTCACCATAAACCGTACTCTCATAAGGCATAACATCGCTCATCCCAGGTAACGGAAACTCACAAGTTTCATTTGGAAATTTTACAGCATACTGCCGGTCTTTAGGTAAAAGGTCAAATTCAAAATCCCCAAAGCTACCATATAAACAGGCTTGATCATAAGTCTTTAGCCCTTTGATAACATTGGCAAAATAAACCCCACTGCCAGTTTTAGCGGGTAGTTGTGCTTGAACATGTAAAATCCTCATCATTTTCCCTCCATCTGCTGCACTTGATAAGTTAAGGTTACTAAATCCCCCACTTCAAAAGCCGCACCTCGATTTAGACGCGTAATCCAAAATGTTTGCGTCGGTAGTTTAACTTGATAATTAATCGTTGCCCCTTGAAAAATTTTTTGAATAATTTGGCCTTGCCCATTGGTATCTAACCTCAGATCAATACATTCTGGTCGGACATATGCCGTATTTGCCAATTGATTGGCTTCCCCGATAAATGTCAGAACAAATTTATTTTTAGGCTGATTATATAGTTCAGCCCCAGTCGCAATTTGTTGAATTTTACCTGCATCCATCACCAAAATACGATCGGCAATGGCAAAGGCCTCTTGCTGATCATGGGTCACAAAAACCATTGTGATACCTAGTTCTTTTTGCAGTCGTCGTAATTCTAAACGCATAGACAAGCGCAGTTTTTCATCCAAATTCGAAAACGGCTCATCCAATAATAATAACTTAGGGGCTACGATTAAGCTACGGCCTAACGCTATTCGCTGCTGTTGACCGCCACTTAAATCTTGAATCCGGGCCGTTTGATATTCCGTCATTTGTAACAGCTGCAGCATTTTTATAGCTTTAGCCTTTGCCGCCTTTTTCCCAATTTTTTGGAATTTTAAGCCATACATCAAATTTTGTAAGACATTCATATGGGGAAATAAACTGTAGGATTGGAAGACCGTGGTGATATCACGATCTTCTGGCATCGCCTTTGTAATCTCTTGACCTAATAACCTCACGGTGCCTGATGTAACTTGAGTAAAACCATTTAGACAGCTTAATAACGTGCTTTTCCCACAGCCACTAGGACCCAAGACAACCAGCATTTCACCAGTTTCAACCCCAAAGGAAAGCTGATGCAATACGTTTTTTTGCTGGTAAACCTTCGTTAAATCCTTAACTTCTAGAAACATGTAACCACCGCCTTTGCTTAAGTCCTAAAATACCAAACACAAGACCTGCCATGATTAGACAAATCAAAATAATCAAACAGGCGATCACTGAAGCTATTTGATATTCTCCGCGCTGAACAACATCAAACATTACAATCGTCATTACTTTTTGTCCCGGTCGAATTAAGAAAATAATAGAACCGATGGTCGTCATCGTACTAATAAAACCATTCAAAAAAGTTAAGGCAAACCCCTGTCTAGTCATTGGAAAGAACACATCATGCCACTCATTTAAAACCGTCCCACCTAAATCATGAACTGTTTTGAAATAAGTCGGTTCAACTTGAGCCACCGCTGCTTTAGCCGCTTTAGTCGCAAAGGCAACTTGCTTAAAAGTCACATTAATAATGACAATAATCGACAAATTGGTTAGATGGAAATATTGCCCCGAAAAAGCATAAAGATAGCCTAACCCAAAAAATGTACCGGGTAATATATACGGAAAAGTCCCAATAAGTTCAATTAAATTCATCCACCTTGATTGCCGAATCTGACTATAATAAATGATTAAAAAACTAATCAAACTGCCTACAAAACCAGCAACCAACGCATAACTAACCGTTCGCAAAATCGTCCCATCTAAATACATCCTACTATCAAGCAGCGGCTGCCACGAGAATGTCAACTGCCCCATATTTTTAACAGTCACCGCATTGATTAAAATCGAGCCATATTGTAATAATAAAGCCCCATAGAAAATAACCGCTAAACAACAAGTTACTGGGAAAAACCAACCTTTTTTCGGTAACGGCAGCGCATTAGTATCTGAAGATAGCCCATGATGTTGGGTCGTCATAGTATGTTCATAATGAATATAAAGGAAAAAACCCAATAACGCCGGAATACACAATGTGAAATTAATCAGCGCCGCTCGATGAAGATCCCCCGCACTAATAACCGCAAAATAACCCTCACTGGCCAGCACCCTGTAACTACCGCCAATAATTGTCGGCGTTTGAAAATCAGCTAAACTGCGAATAAAACTAATTAATGCAACAACGATCACCCCGGGCCGCAACAAAGGTAAAATCATATCGCGAATAACCGCATCCGATTTTGCCCCCAAAGATCGGGCACTATTAATGACAGCCGGTTCTAATTGATGCAACATCCCGATCAAAACTAAAGCGTTCAAAGAAGTAAAACTTAATGTTTCCATTAAGATAATCCCATGGGCACCATATGGATTAAAGGTTAAATTCAATAAGTCGTGGGTAATCATTCCCCGGCGGCCAAACAGTGTAATATAAGCTAACGACGTTACAAATGGCGGTGAAACCATCGTTACCAGTAAAAAAAGCCGTAATGGTTTTTGCCATTTTGATTTAAGAAAGACAAAAAATATCGCTAGCGTTAAAGACATAAAGACCGTCAGCACCATTGTCAAAATGGCAATAAATAAGGAATGTTGCAGCAACACTGCATCTTGCCTAATAAAGGCACTAAAGGCGATACCCTGTTCTTGAAAAGACTGGATAAAAATACTTAAGTAGGGGTATAAAATAAAACCTAAAATACTGACGGATAAAAGGATATACACCGTTTTGTCCGCTAAAATACTGCCGAAATGTTTTCTTTTCAATAAATACCCCCCTTTTTCTTATAATAAGAAACGGCGCTGAGGTCAAAACAATCGTTTTGAGACTCAACCCCGCCTTTTAAATTACTGTTCTATTTATCGCCAACCATGGCAGCCCATTTATCTAAAATTGCTTGTCGATCTGAGCCGAATGTTGACAAATCTTCTTTGATTAAATCTTTTTTGTCTAAACCAAGGTCTAAGCCTTTAACACCAGGCATAATAATTTGGTCGGTATCCTTACCATCTAGCTTAGCCAATTGTTTCATGTTTGCTGGTTCTAGCATAAAGTCGATAAATGCTTTAGCCATTTTTTGACCAGGTGCATTTTTGAAAACGGCAATGCCTTCTGGTACCCAAGGGATACCATCAGATGGATAGATAACTTTTAGATCGTTTTCCTTAGCACTGTCAAAAGCTGATTGGTCAACTGGAATTAAACCAATACCAAATTCACCAGAAGCTGTTTTTTCTTGTGGGTCTTTACCACGTTTACCGTAAAAAGTAATATTATCATTTACCTTTTGCCAATAATCCCAGCCGGCTTTTTCACCATCTTTATCGATGATACCTTTAACAATGGCATACATCGTTCCGGAAACTGCTGGGTCACTCATGATGATTTCGCCTTTATACTTACTATCTGCTAAATCAGCCCAAGTTTTTGGTACCGGTAAGCCTTTTTCTTTCAAGACCTTTTTGTTAACTAAAAGGCCACCTACTGTTAAACCTTTAGATAACCAATAACCTTGTGAATCACGATATTTGGCATCAATCTTCTTAACAGAACTAGATTGGTATTTCTCCAGTAAGCCGTCAGATTTAGCTTGCATAAAAGCATCTAAACCACCGCCGAACCAAAGATCTGCCATTGGTTCACTACTTTTATCAGCTTTCATCCGAGCAAGTACTTCACCACTGGACATGGATAAGAAGTTAACTTTAGCACCGGTCTCCTTGCTGAATTTATCAAACAACGGTTTATAGGCATCAGATGTGGTAACCACATTCATTGTTTCACCTTTAAACTGCTTTGTTACTTGCTTGCTGGAACTGCTGCTTGAACTGCTTTTACTGCTTGAACTATTGGAACTGCAAGCCGTAATTAAAAATAGGCCGCCAAGCAATAATAAAAGCGCCCCAAAACGTTTTATCATTTTCATGCGAAAATCTGCCTCCCTAAATTTATATACATGAAAATTATAACGTTAATGGAAAACGGATACAATAAGTTTCTAATTATTTTTTTACATATCTTATATTTTTTTTGATCAATTCGTACGCTATTCGAAACAGTTCTTAGTACTGTTTCAAATAGTTCGTTTGTTCACGATATATGGTTGATAGCGCTTAATAGTGGCTTTGAAAATAGCTATCTAATTCAGATAGCTATGTCTTCCACCCTATCGCCGTAGTTTATTTCGTATTTTAATAGTAGACAAGTCGTATTTTTATATTTTGCTCATCAAGGATCAATCTATGCACACGTGAAAATTAACTGCTTTATTTTTCATGAAAACATTGACATCATCGTATAAACGTACGATAATATAGCCGTAGACAAATACTGAATCCACTCAGAGGCGAACAATTATGAAAAAATCTATCGAATTATCTGAACAAGAAGTTTCAACTTTAAAATTCATTTTATCTGAATATAAGTTACAACATAGTGCCGGCAATCCTTTAGGTATTTTAGATGTATCTGATTTCAAAGAAATGGATCAAGCAAATCAAGATTTACCTGAATTATTAGAAAAATTAAGCTAACAATCATAACAGATTTCTAGAGCTGTTACTATTTTTATAGTAATAAAAGCTTTGCTTCTTGTTATAAAAAAATAGCATCATGTCCTCAAACTTTATGTTTAAGTGCATGATGCTATTTTTATTGATTTAAATTTTATACAATTTCTGTTTTTTTACTACCGTACTAAGGTTGGCTTCTTACTGTCAAACTGCCAGCCTGGAATTAAATATTGCATTGCCATTGCGTCATCACGATCATGATGCTTCAAAGTTAAATATTGTTGATGGGCTTTTTCAAGCTTCTCGTGGTTGATATTAATTCCTAACCCTGGTCGATTCGGAATGGCAATATGACCATCTCGAATTTGTAAAGCATCATCACATAATTGTTGTCCATCCTGCCAAATAAAATGCGTATCTATTGGTGTGATATTGCCAGGTGCTGCCGCACTAACTTGTGCATACAAAGCCAAAGTAATATCAAAATGATTATTGGAGTGTGAGCCCCAAGTTAAGCCCCAATCATTTAAAATACTAGCAACACGTAAGCTGCCTTCAATACCCCAGAAATGCGGATCAGCTAGAATAATATCAACTGATTTCATCATTAATGAAGGATAAATTTGCTGCCAATCTGTGGCAATCATATTAGTGGCAACTGGTTTATTGGTTGCATTCTTATAAAAGCTCATAATTTCTCGACCAGAAAAACCATTTTCTGGACCACAAGGATCTTCAGCATAAGTCAAAGCATCCCCGTATTCTTTCGTTAATGCAATGGCTTCATTTAAGGACCAAGCCCCATTAGGATCAAGATTGATCCGTGCTTCTGGGAAAGCTTCGTGCAAGGCCTTAACCGCCTTCATTTCTTCTTTACCCTCTAAAACGCCGCCTTTAAGCTTAAAACATTTAAAACCGTAGCGTTCTTGAGCAGCTTTTGCTTGGGCAACGATACCTTCTGGCGTCAAAGTTTCTTGCCGTCTCACTTTGCCCCAAGCATCGGAATCGTCATCGTCATGAATGTAATTTAGATCCGTCTTATTGGCATCAGCAATGTAAAATAAGTAGCCTAACATTTCTACTGAATCTCGTTGGCGACCTTCACCGATAATGTCACACATTGGTAAGTTAACAAACTTCCCGTATAGATCAAGTAAAGCGCATTCAAGAGCGGCCTCGGCATGCACTACAAACTTTAGATTACTCAAATCTAATTCTTGTAGGCCTTGACCACTGTCATTAGCTGCCCGCCAGCCGTTTTTACGAACATCATTCAAAATGCCTCGATATTCTGAAAGTGGTCGACCAACAATGATACTTTCATAGCTGGCCAACATTTTACTAATATCGTCTCCACCGTGAATTTCACCGATCCCTTCATTACCTGCATCATCAGTTACAATAATGATATTTCGGGTAAATAATGGGGCATGGGCACCGCTTAGTGTCAACAACATGCTATCATATCCGGCTACTGGAACAACTTTTAAACTTGTAATTTTAGGAATTGCATTCATCGGATCAATCATCCTTTCACTCATTTAAGCTTTATAAAAAAGCAAAAGACGTTGGTAGTCATCCCCGCCAACGTCTTTGAAAAACGTATTCCATTATTTTGGGAACTGAACGTTTTCTTGATTAATTTTTAATTTTACGTCATTGGTGCCGGGTTGAAGATCACAATATCATTAAATAAACCTAGATCTTCAGCGACTGGTTTTTCACCACTGGCTACAGCAACGATTTTTTCAAAAATTTCACGACCGACTTCTGCAATTGTTTTTTCACCAGTTGCAATTGTCCCAGCGTTAATATCAATCAAATCTTGCCACATTTCTTTTAGATCTGTCCGAGAGCAAACTTTAATAACCGGTGCTGCTTCTAAGTTATAAGGTGTTCCGCGACCTGTTACGAATACTTCTAAGCCCATACCTGAAGCTAACTGCATTGGGCCGCAAGTAAAGTCACCAGCCGGTGTCGCATCAAAAATCAAACCGTGTTTTGTTGGAATTTCCCCTGCACTAACGACTTGAGAAATTGGTGCTGTCCCAGACTTAGCGATTGAGCCCATAGACTTTTCAACAATTGTGGATAACCCACCAGCCCGATTCCCTGGTGTTGGGTTAGCAGAACGATCTACACCGCCGTCTTTCAAATAATCGTCATACCAAGACATTTCCTTAGCTAATTTATCACAATTTGGTTTGTCCAAAACTCGATTGGCGATAAATGGCACGCCATCTCTAACTTCTGTTACTTCTGAGAACATTGTGGTTCCGCCAGCACTGACTAACATATCTGAAGCATAGCCTGCTGCTGGATTAGCCGTTACCCCAGAAAAGGCGTCACTACCACCGCATTGGAAGCCAACGGATAATTTGGATAATGGTAATTCTGTCCGCCGCCGTTGATCCAAGACTTTTAACTTCTTTTCAGCCATTTCGAAAAGCGCTGCCATAATTGCTTTGAAACCATGATGATCTTGGAAAGACAAGAAATTATCATCGTTAATATCTTCTGGATCCATAATTCGGTCTGGTGTTAGTTTCTCACAGCCTAGACCAACAACCATCAATTGCCCACCAAAATTGGGATTTTTAGTAATATTACGAATTTCACGAATTGGAATATAAGCTTCTCGTGCGTCAATTGCCACCCCACAGCCATAACCGTGACTAATTACGACAATGTCATCCACATGGGGATATTTAGGCAACAATTCTTTTTTCATTTGTTCCACAGCAACATTCAAAATACCAACAACACATTGAACCGTTGTATGAATGCCCAAAATATTCCGAGTCCCGGCATATTCAGAGCCCGGTACATCGTAACCCATAAATGTTGTTCTAGTTGGTTCAGGTAACTTGGCATCCACATTTGTACCATATTCTAGTTCATGCAATTCTGGTGATTTCGGTAAAATCAATGAATCTTCATTGATCCAATCACCGGGATGAATGTCCTCTTTCGCATAACCTAAAACCACACCATATCTAAAAATAGAGCCACCCTTAGGCACATCGACTAAAGCAACTTTGTGTGCTTGCGGTATGTTATCGTTAACAGTGATGCCACCTTCAATGCGCGTCCCCTTTGCAATATCATGCAAAGCGATGGCTACATTGTCCTCATCCCGCATTTTGACTACGTGTTTCTCCATTATATTCACACTCCTTTTGGACGGTTTGTCCAAGTCTCACGGCCTTCATCATTGTAAAGCCCGCTTGTTTCACTAGTGCTGGCGTTTGTTCAATTGCTTGTTCAACACTCATTGGTCGATTAGTCGTTGCCAAAATAAAATCAATCCCTTGATCATAAACAGCTTCAATACCTGAACCAACACTGCCGACAACGGCAGCAACTGGAATATTATGTTGTTTTGCCAACTTGGCAATACCGATTGGCACTTTTCCACCTAAAGACTGGCCATCAATTTGCCCTTCACCAGTTACGACTAATGTCGCATCCAACATCTTTTCTTCTAATTGGACTAATCTAATAACTTCCTTAATTCCTGATTTAATTTCACCATGACAAAAGGCCATCAAACCATATCCGAGGCCACCAGCGGCACCGGCACCAAAGTCATTCTCAAAATCTAACCCACTTTTTTGTTTCACTAAAGTTGCTAAATTCTTCAAAGATTGGTCCAAAGTTTTGATCTGGTCGATACTAGCGCCTTTTTGTGGTCCAAAAATATAACTGGCACCACGTTCTCCAATTAATGGGTTATTTACATCTGATAAACCGATTACCTTAATCTGGGCGAGCCGTGGATCTAAAGTGGTCAAATCCACATCAACTAGATCTTCTAAATATTGTGCACCTGGTTTTAACTCTTGTCCAGCTTGATCGTAAAAATGTGCCCCTAATGCTTGAGCCATACCAACGCCACCGTCATTTGTAGCGCTGCCACCTAGGCCTAAATAAATCGTTTTGACATGCTGATCCAAAGCTGCTGATATTAACTGTCCGACACCATAAGTTGTCGCTTTAGCCACATCCAATCCGTTAGCTACTAAAGTCAATCCTGCAGCTTCAGCAGTTTCCAAAATCGCTGTGTCTGGATCAATTAACCCCCAAGTCGCTGTTAGTTGATTTCCTGAAGGACCACAGACTTGTTGGGTCATGAGTTGGCCGTTTGTTGCCTGAATGACACATCTAACGGTCCCCTCACCGCCATCAGCAATGGGTACTTTTTGTACGACAGCAGCTGCATCAGCTTCTAGGATGCCTTCTGACAAATAGTCCGCAATCTCAGCTGAAGTTGCACTACCTTTAAACGAATCGGAGGCAATGAGGATATTAGTCATAAGATAACCTCCTTAATTGTTATTACTTTCCTATTTTCCTTAGTCTAATAAATCAAGTTCGCGCTTGATATCATCGTAAACTTTACCTTTAGAAGGCAAGCTTGGCCGAACTGGGTTCCCCATATCTAGGCCTAAAATATTGCACATATCTTTTGTAGCAACTGGGAAGCTTGCTTCATTTTGAACTAAACGTGCTGGATTAAGTTTATATTGGGCCTCTTGAGAACCTTTGTAGTCACCTGCTTGATACTTGTCATAAATTGACACGATTAATGGGGCTAACGCATTGGCTGTAGAGCAAACACTGCCGTAACTGCCGGCACATAAGCCTAAGTAAATCAAAGTATCTTTCCCGGTGAAGGCTCTGAATTCAATATCTCTTGTTTGGCGAATAATTTCACTTAATAAGGTCATATCACCACTAGAATCTTTCATCCCAACAACGTTTGGAATTTCATGGGCCATCTTGCTAATGAATTCTGCAGACATGCCATAACCCGCTTTGCCAGGATTATTGTAAATAAATACGGGTGTATCTGGGATGCTAGCTGCAATGGTTTGATAATGTAAGTATAGTTCTTCTTCAGTTGGTTTCAAGAACATTGGTTGCAGAATTGAAACAACATCCGCCCCTGCGGCAACGGCACGTTTTGCCAATCGTACACCTCGACGTGTTCTGATTGGTCCCATTCCGAAAAAGACAGGCACTCGGTTTGCATTTTGAGCAACAATAACTTCTAACCCATGAATTAATTCATCATCATCAAACATGTAAAATTCTGAGTTGCTCCCAAAAGCTAAGATACCACCAACGCCACCATCAATCACATGATCAACAATTTTCTTTAAGCGGGCGTCATCAATATCTTCTGTAACGTCATCAACGGGTGTAATCATTGGTACAATAATGCCTTTAATTCGTTCTAAGTCCATAATTAAGCTCCTCATTAAATAAATTTAAGATATAATCTATATTTTTAAAATTAACGTACAAATGAAGGTTTCTTAGGATCAAATTTCCAGTTAGGAATTAAATACTGCATCGTTTTAGCATCGTCTCGTGCGCCTAAATTATTATCAATATAAAGTTTGTTGGCCGCTTTGATAGCTTCTAGATCAATTTCGACCCCTAAGCCTTCATTGCTTGCTGGAACAGTTAGTTGACCGCCTTTAATTTGATAAGGATTCTTTGTTAAGAATTGACCATCTTGCCAAATCCAGTGTGTATCAATTGCATAAATATTGCCAGGTGCAGCGGCAGCAGCATTGGCTACCATTGCCAAGGAAATATCAAAATGGTTATTAGAATGAATACCCCAGTTTAAACCAAATTCATGACAAACTTGGGCTACTCTGACAGAGCCTTCCATGGTCCAGAAATGTGGATCAGCTAAAGGAATAGAAACACTGTTTAACGTAATGGAATGGTGCATTTGACGCCAATCTGTATCAACCATGTTAGTCGCTGTTGGAATACCAGTTGCTTGTTGGAATTCTGCTAAGATTTCACGACCAGAAAAGCCTTCTTCAGCGCCACATGGATCTTCCGCATAAGTCAAAATACCTTTCAGTTCTTCAGCATATTGTAAAGATTCTTTAAGTGACCAAGCGCCATTTGGATCTAAGTCCAATTTAGCTTCAGGGAAAGCTTTATGAAGCGCCTTGATGGCTTCTACTTCTTCTTCACCCTTGAATACGCCGCCTTTAAGTTTGAATGTCTTAAAGCCGTAACGATCATAAGCAGCTTGTGCTTGTTTTACAATCGTTTCTGGTGTCATGGCTGGTTCGCGCCGTACTTTGCCCCAAGCATCATGGGTGTCATCATCATGTAAATAAGGTAGATCTGTTTTCTTCCGATCACCAACATAGAATAAGTAACCTAAGACATCTACTTTTTCACGGACTTGACCATCCCCTAACAAAGCTGCAACAGGGACATGTAAGTATTTACCCAAAAGATCTAAGAAGGCTGTTTCTACAGCGGTAACAGCATGAATGGTAATTCGTTGGTCAAATGTTTGATTCCCACGGCCGCCAGCATCTAAATTTTGGAATTTTTCTTTAATGGCTAATAAAACGGCTTTATATTCGCCTAATGTTTTACCAACTACTAACTCTTTAGCATCTTCTAAAACTTTAGTAATTTTTTCACCACCGGGTACTTCACCAACCCCAATTTGATCTGTATCGGTTGTTAAGATCACAATGTTTCTTGTAAAGAACGGGCCATGTGCACCGCTCAAGTTCAATAACATACTATCGTAGCCAGCAACTGGATAAACATCCATTTTCGTAATTTTTGGTGTAGACATGCTGTTCACTCCTTCACTTTATGACTTAAAAAAAAAGCTGCGGCAAAAACTCAATTTCACAACAGCGATTCTTTTAATAGTTCAAAATACTATTTTTTGATTTCGATATTATTAATTTTTTCATAGAACTTCGCAATTGCTGAATGATCGCTATCCCCATCACCGTTTAACTTAACAGATTGTAGAATTTCCATAACTTCTGAAGTTAATGGTAAAGCTAAGTTTAATTGATGAGAAGTATCTAGCGCATTTTGCAAATCTTTGATGTGTAAGTTAACTCTAAAACCAGGTTCAAAGTTGCGATTAATAATCATTGGTACTTTAGCATCCATTACTGTACTGCCTGCTAAACCTGTATGAATTGCGTCAAAGACTAATTCAGGATCTAAGCCTGCTTTTTCAGCTAATGAGAAACCTTCACTAACAGCCGCAATGTTTAAAGCAACGATAATTTGGTTTGTTAATTTAGTTGTATTACCGGCACCAACTTTGCCGACATACGTTACAGAACCGCCCATAATGCCTAAAACATCTTTAAACTTATCGAATAACGCTTTGTCGCCACCAACCATGATCGCAATTGTGCCATCGATTGCTTTTGGTTCACCACCAGAAACAGGTGCGTCCAAAAAGTTAACTTGTTTTTCAGCTAAGCGTTTCGCAAAATCTTGACTTGCTAAAGGATTGATAGAACTCATATCGATTACTGTTTCGCCTGCTGTTAAGCCTTCAGCAATACCGCCTTCATTGAATAAAGCTGCTTCAACGTTTGGTGAATTTGGAACCATTGTGAAGACAACTTCTTTACCTGCTGCTGTTTCTTTGCCGTCTTTTGCAGCCTTTGCACCTAAAGCAACCAATTCATCAATAGAATCTTGCTTAAAATCAAATACTGTAACATCATGACCTGCTTTAACTAAGTTTTTGGCCATTGGTTTGCCCATAATACCTAAACCTACAAAACCGATTTTCATAATATAAATCCGCTCCTCTTCACATCTATTTGTTATTACTTTAGTTATTAATACGTTTACAAGATTTATTTTAGTCGATCATTTGCCTAAATTACATTCACAAAAAAGCAATTATCTTTTGAATTATTTGTGCAAATGACTAATTATTAATTTTGACTATCTGAAGACGCCCATTGCTAACCCAATAACTAACCAAATGATACTCAATATCCATATCTTCGACATCGAGAACTTAACATACTTGGAGAGATCCACGGCACCATTGGTTAAATCGGTCCCGATATAAATCTGTGGCTGTGCAATTGGGGTTAACATAGCACCCATGTTTAAGAATAATGTCAAAATAACAACGTCCATTGGAATACCGTAAGCTTTCATCAAGGTCCCAATGATTGGAATCATGACATAGTACCAAGTATCGTTGGTGAATAAGAACATCAAAGGTACACTGAAAGCAGCAACGATAATATAAACAAATGGGCCAAATGACTTCGGAATGATATTTAATAACGTATCAACCATTGCCTTCATCATGCCACTATATTGCATAATCCCAACTACAACCCCAGATAAGAGAATGGCAGGCATAACAGGGAATAAAGAACTTGCATATTTCTTCAACAACTTATTTTGCAGCTTCAAATCTTTGTAATTGATATTTAAAGCAATGACTAAACCTACGGCAAAGACATAATATGATGGTATTGCAGGCATGAAACAAAGTGCTGCAATAACAAGTAGTGTCAAAATAACATTTACCCAGAACAATTTGCCCCGACCCAATTCAGGATCATCTTTAACATCATCTACATCAATCTTACCGGCATCGGCAACAGATTCACCAGCAGCCTTTAAACGACGGGATTCTTTAACACCAAGAAAAGCAGCTAATGCCAAAATAATAACGGTAAATACAGCTTGTGCTGGCAATAATTTCAAGAATAAGTACATTGGGCCATTAGGAACGTTGGGGATCAATGATGCACTCCGCAACATCCGGGCACTCCATGGTACATCATAAGTATTGATAATCCCTAAAGTTGTCAGGAATACAAGAATAACCGGATTCATCTTTAACTTGTTGTAGAATGGTAATAGTAATGGGACTGTGATCAAGAATACAGATGTGATACTAACATCTAAACCGGTAATCATTGCGACAACTACGGTTAAAACTGCTAAAACTGGTGGATTAATTTTGATATGCTTCAAAATTCTTCTAACAATACCATTAAATAATCCAGCATCAGCCATCAGCATGAAGTATGGCAATGAGAATAACATGATTAAGGCAACGGAAGTCGTCATCCCTAACCCTTTAGTAACATAACTCCCAATTTGCTTTACTGAAGAACCAATTAAAATTGCTGCAATAATTGGTATAACGGCAAAACAGAACATAGTACTAACTTTTTTTCTAAGCAGCAAGACGACGATGACAATCATCATCACAAAACCGACAGCAGCTTGATAGCTCATAGTAACGCCCACCCTCATAAAGTGATTTATTGAACATATTGATCTAGATTTAAAACATTTGGTTAACCTTTTCACAATTTAGTGTAACGTAAATAAAAGCGCATACAAATATGCAAACGCCCAAAATAATTTGATTATTTTTTGTTGATTTAACCAATAACCTATTTAAATCCTGATACAGCAATGATATTATAAATTACATAATACCTATTATTTAAGTTATAAGTCATATGCACTATTTATTTGGTTAAATAAACGCTAGATTTATTGCGTTAATATTATGATTGTAATTTCACACGTTTGAGGAGGCTACTATGGAACTAGATAAAAAACTCGCACAATCCATTGTTGATAAAATGATGGATCAACTACCGTTTAACGTTAACATGATGAATGAACACGGTTATATCATTGCTAGCGGTGATGCTACTAGAATTGACTCCTTGCATGTTGGTGCCTTAGATGCGATTAAGCAACGTAAAACCTTAACCATGGCCGATTCTCATGGTGAAAATGGCCAGCCCGGTGTTAATATGCCCGTGTTCTTTGGTAAATCTATCATTGGTGTCATTGGCATTACTGGTGATCCTGAAGTTGTTTTGCCATTTGCTGCATTATTGCGAACAGCGACTGAACTGCTAATTGCGCAAAATCATGCGAACCAAGTTGAAAAGGAAAATGAAAATCATTTAAATCGTTTCTTATATCAATGGGCACAAGTAACTGATGATATTGCCCAACATACCGATTTAATTTTAGATGCTAAAGAACTAAAGATTGATATTACTAAAGAGCGGCTAGCCATTGCGATTAGCGCCCCTCAAAAAAGTATTATTCCAATTGAAATAGATGACTACTTAATCACCATGTCCGCAGATAAACACATTATTTTAACAACACATCGAAGCACCATTGATCGTTGTTTAAAATTATGTAAACGTAAACATTGGCGTATTGGTATCGGTCGTCAAACGAATCGCGTTGGTTTATCCATCAACGAAGCGCTAAAAACTTTAGAAATTTCAGATTTATTTAAAGAAAAAAATTATCTTTATTTCGATCAAATTGAGTTTATCTATGCCCTATTACAAAATAAGTTGCCTGTGGATAATTTGGTACATCGTTTAGAAACGACTAATAAAACGGCGATGGGTAAAGAATTGATTAACACCCTCCTAGAATTCATCGAAAATAATCAAAACATTAATAATACGGCAGATATGTTGCATATTCATCGCAATACTTTAAATTATCGACTGAATAAATTAAAAGATGAATTAGGCTTAGATCCTCGTAAATTGATTGATCTTTTTCAACTATATGTTGGCTATCTTTACTTCTCACAAAAAGAAGCTAGAACGTGAGGTTGCGTAAAAAAATAGGCTAGATCCTAAAGTGGTATTTTAGGATTTAGCCTGTTTTTTTATGCCTAGCTATAAGTAGCTTGTAAGTAAAAACCGCTTACGGTGTTTTTATTTGAGGTTGTTTTTTGAAACGCGCTCGAGGCTTTCCCGCTCTGGTTCACGCTTGTTAATGGCGGCGGTAAAATGTAGGAAAATGGCAATTTGAAATTGTCGGTTTTCCTACATTTTTTGATATCATAAA
>NZ_RHOY01000006.1 GCF_003946725.1 Agrilactobacillus yilanensis
GATTTTAGTTTCTGGAGTTTGTTAGTGCTAACGATAATTGTGATTTTTTACTTGACAGGGGTCATTACATAACAGCGTGAACTAGAGCGGGAAAGTCTCGAGCACTAACCTAGACTTACGACATAAGCCTGGTCTTGGCTTGTGAGTAAGGCGTAGTTAGGTGAGAGCTTTGCTCTAGTGAACGCGTTTCAAAACCAGAGCGTGAACCAACACGGGTTGATTTCGCAATATAACCTAGACTTGGCAGGTAGTCGCTGGCGACTAGCAACAAGGCGTAGTTATATGTAGAAATCAGTGTTGGTGAGCGCGTTTATCCAGAGCGTAATAACCTAGCCCTAGCAAATAATCGCTGGTGCATCTTGGACAGAGTCATTAATCCAAGATGCACCAGCTTTTTGTTTGTAAGGACACATAACGAGGCCTTACTATGCGCCGATAGCTTCAAAAACATTTTATAAACAAAAAAACAGCCGCCTTTTGACGACTGCTAAAACAATTCTAAGATAAAACCAATTATTTATCTCAGTTCATTTTTTAAAATTCTATTTCTCCACCTTTAACAACATCACTCAATTTACGCTGGGTAATACGCACCTAAATCCGCATAAACCCATTGGTTATTATTGCCTAAGCAAAGCGCTTGGCGCCCATCAATGTAGCGTACGCCAAAAACTTTATAAGCATCTGCAGGGGCTGCAGCCATTGAATGGCCTTCTTGTGTCATAAGTGTTGCTTGGTCTTTTAATACAAAAGTACCACTTAATGGTGCCTTAAGTTCAACGTTTTTAGCATCTACCCATTGGTTATTTCCTAATTTATAGGCTGTTATCTGACCATTTTTAGTGGCCACTTGATAAGCTTGCCAAGTTCTATTTTTTTGAAGTTGATCTTGTAAGTTACCATTTTGCTGGCTCAAATCTGCAGCTGTGTATAACGGTACTTGGCGGCCGTTGGAATAAACAATAGCCTTGCTTTCAGTCACCGTTGGTTTTACTTGATTCTGTAAAATAAGTAACAAGTTTGCATCAACCCATTGATTTCTTCCTAAATCGTAAGCCACAATCTTCCCAGAAGCATCCATAGCTACTCGAATGACCCGCCATTGATCGTATCTTGTATCTAACCATTCACGCCGCCATGTTAATTCAGGGTTTCGGTAAACTGGTAGCGCTTGATAATTAGAATCCACGATCATATCGTCTTTGGGGATAATCGTTAACTTGTCGGTATCCGGCTGTTGCCCTGGATCTACAACAACATTATCATCAGTATCATCATCATTTCCTGGGGTAACAACTGGCGGTACAATCGGATCTACTGGGTCTTTTTCTACTTCATAAGTTGCATTAATCGTTGTTTCTGCTGGGACCGTCTCCAAAGTAAACGTTCCATCTGTATCTTTAGGGGTCCCGTCAGCAGCATTGGCCCAACTCTTGAGGGTATAGGTCTTATTGTCCTTCGTTATGGTCTTATATAATTCCTTTGTATAATCAACAGCACCCTCAAATAATTTGGGATCATCATTATTGTTAATCGTCTCAGTTTGGAGTTGCTTACCCTCACTGTCTAAATAGTTAATGGTGATTTTTGCATCAGGGGCCGTCGTATAATAAGCAGTGACCTCTCCCCCTTTGTCGCCGCCGTCTTTATTTCTATTGACATATTTTTCGCCCACAGGTGTTACCACAGGTGTTAGTCTTGACTTATCCCAATCCGCATGATCAAACGTATAGCGTGGACCTGGGCTGGGGATGGGGATCTCAGAAGAAGCGTCATACTCAACAAGCATTGTACCTTGCTTTATATCGTCTCCACCCACATCTTTGTAATTAATTTTTAATTGGGTATCCTCGACTTCTCCATAATACACATTAACTTCAATATCCTCCCCGTTAAAGATACCCCAAAAGATAACATCTTCCCCCTTATTTAGCCAGTTCAGTCTCAGGCGCCCTAATATTTCTGGACCCACAATAAGCTCGAAAGAATCAGCACTGTACCCAGGCCAAGTAACCGGTAGATAGGCACCCCCTCAGCATCAACGCTGCCTTCCAGCTCTACGTTCTCATCTTTTATAGGTTCACCATGATTCTCAGGCGTACCCACATACCTATTTATGGTAGCCGTAGCCGCCTGAACAGTCGCTGTCTGTCCGCCAATCAGACCTTGTTGCCATATTAGTCCGATACTTAAACTGGCTAATGCTACTAACAATCCTAAAGCATACCGCAATCGGTCATTTGATTTAACCATAATTATCCCCCTTAATACTGAATTAAAAATTTTACTTCCAACTTTAGTATACCTATCTATTATTAGATTCTCAAGATAAGAAAATAATAATTATATCGTTTAGTGAAATTACAATAATAATAAAATCAAAAATAAAAACCTATGACTGCTTCTGATAAATTCTTTAAAGCCAGCAAGTCATAGGTTTTTACTTAATTTTTAAACGTGGACCAAGGCGAACTATGTAACATCCAGTTCACGCCATATTTATCAACGAAATGGCCCATTTTACCGCCCCAGAACTGTTCTGCATAAGGCATCGTTATATTGACCGTATCTGAAGCTTCAATTTTTGCATAAAAAGCATCAGCTGCTGCCACACTCTCAGGATCTTCGCTGTTCACATCCAGCATTACTGAAATTTGATTTGACGGTGCACCACCATGGCCAAAAGCATCAGCACATTCAAATTTGTTGCCTAAGATCGTAAACACGGCATGCATAGTCATACTCTCAAGATCAGTATCGTCTGGTAATCCAAATTGCTTTGCTTGTTCTGGCTTTGGTGTTAACCGATAAACATCTGTTGCCCCAAAGACCTCTTGGTAATATTCAATTGCGGCTTTTGCGTTTTCAAAAGCAAAATACGGGTAAACACGAATCTGCATTAGATCGCCTCCATTAGCTTGATAATGTTATTTTAACATAGCTCGGAAATGGGAACAAGCGTTTTATTCCCGTAGAATCTTTGCCATGGTCTTGCCCTTTGCCAGTTCGTCAATCAGCTTATCCAAATAGCGGATTTTTTGCATTATGGGGGCTTCAATGGTTTCTACCCGTACCCCACAGACCGTCCCTGTGATCAAACTCGCCTTAGGGTTAAAAGCCGGTGCTTGGGCCAAAAAAGTTTCGAAGTCTACTTCTTGATCTATTTGCGTTTGTAAACCCTGGGCACTATAGCCGGTGAGCCAACAAATAATCTCGTCAACCTCTGCTTGTGTTCGGTTTTTGCGCTGTGCTTTTTGAACATACATGGGATAAATTCGGCTAAAGGACATCGTATAAATTTTAGGGGTTGCCATAAATTTCGCCTCCAATATGAATCGTTAATTTGATTATACGCGACGATACAAGCGTAAGCCAATAATATAAGCGACCAATGTAATCCCCGCCAGCCATAGCAGCGCTAACCAGCCGTGATTGCCAACGTTTTGTACCGCCAATAATTGACGTATGGTCATAATGACATGGGTCATCGGCTGATGTTCGGCAAATAAATGCAGCGGCTTTGGCATCCCGGTTACCGGTACGAATGCGGAACTGACAAATAATAATAACAACAGAATATAAGAAAAGGCACTGGCCCCGTCTACACTGCTGGCCGCCAGCGCAAAGGGCACCGACAGCCAAGTAATCGTTATCGCAAAGCCGATCAGCAATAAGCCGACTAAAACCCAAGCCCCCACTGAAGCCGAACTGCGAAAGCCAATCAAAACGCCAACTAACAGCACAATCCCCGTCGAAATTAGCATGAAGCTCACTGAAGCCAACGCCTGACCACCTAAAACCGAAACTTTAGAAATCGGCAGCGACTTAAACCGATCAAACATCCCTGACGTCTTATCCACATTGATCCGCATTGCAGTATAAGCCGCACCGGAAGCAATCGTAATTAACAAAATCCCAGGCAATACATAATTAATATAATCTCCATGGGCAACACCGGCAATTTTCATCGAACCGCCAAACAAATAAACCATCATCAATAAAATCATAATTGGCATTAAAACTACGGTAATAATCGTATCTGGACTGCGCAAATTATGCTTGATTAACCGTCCAGCTAACGTAAACGTATCCTTTAACATTAAGACACCGCCTTTGTCAATTTTCGGAACACATCATCCAATGTTGGTGTCACGACTTTAAACGTCACTGGCGGACAATCCGCCGCCGCTAACGCCGTCAAAACAGCCGATGTTGTCTGAACCATTTCTGTCAGCGGCATGCTCAGACCGGTTGTATCCACCATTTTTGGTTTAAATTCATCCAATACCAATCTAGCCTGCTGGCAAAGTGCTGCTGTTGCAAACAATAATTCTAGCTGGTCGGTGCCTGCCAGCCGCTTCATCGCTGCCGGTGTACCGGTGGCAACAATTTGCCCATCTCGCAAAAAGCCAATGTTATCCGCCAATTGATCGGCTTCTTCCAAATATTGCGTTGTCAAAAAGATCGTCTTCCCCTGGGCCTTCAAAGTTTGGATCGTCCGCCAAAGGGCTTCTCGACTCGTGGGATCTAAGCCGGTTGTAGGTTCATCTAAAAATAAAATTTCTGGATCCCCCACTAGACTCATCGCTAGATCCAACCGCCGCCGCATCCCGCCAGAATAATCCGCGACCCGTTTATCTTTAGCCTGCAACAAATCAAATTGTTTTAATAAAGCTTTGGCCGCTGCCTTTGGTTGCCCCACATGCCGCAGCCGCGCAATCAAAACTAAATTTTCGTAACCAGATAAAACATCATCCACCGTTGCCGCCTGAGCGCTGAAACTAAACAAGCGCTGTACTTGCAGCAAATTTTCGGTCACTGGCAGTTGGTTAATCGTGACCTGCCCTTGATCGCCCGCTAACAGCCCCGTCATTATTTTTAACAACGTACTCTTACCGGCACCATTCGCACCTAGCAAGGCATAAATCGTACCTGCTGTCACATTCAAAGAAACATCTTCTAAAACGACTTGCTGTTTAAATCGTTTTTGCACATGGCTCACTGTAATTATCGCTTCCATTATTAGCCCTCACTTCTTAAAAGCATCCCGGCGCAGTTTTTCCCGCTGGCTATTAATCCAAGTCGCCTCCGGATTTTCTTCGATCAAACTATCCGCAAAAGCTGTAATATCCGTCCCGACCACATCTCTAACGCCTAAGCCATCAGCAGCAGCGGCTTCAAACATATCCAGCACCGAATACAAAATAATATAAATCTGACCATCTTTGGCCCAGTAGTTTAAATATTTTTCTAAGGCCTGCAGTGCTTGCCGAAAATCCGCCGGCAAAGCAGCCATGCGCTTGCGATAAGCACGATAGGCCTTTTTTTCTTCTCGCATTTTTTTAAGCCAAGTCATCATTTTTTTCTGCCTCCAATTGGGTCATTTGTGCATTAAGATAGTGCCAGTGCTGCCAAAATTCCTGTAATCTTGCCTCACCAGCTGCGTTTAAGCGATAAAATTTCCGAGCTGGCCCGATACTGGATTTCTTTTTTTCAATGGCCACTAATTGATTTTTTTCCAGCCGCATCAAAATTGTATAAACGGTCCCTTCCACCACGTCCTCAAAGCCGTGATCGTTCAAGTACTTCGTAATCTCATAACCATAAGTCTCTCCAGCACTGATCTTTTGCAGCACAATCCCTTCAAGGACACCTTTTAATAATTCCGTCGAAATTTTCATGTTTTTGCCCCTGACTACTTAGTATTAATTAGTACTGCTATATAGTAATACGTAGTAGATAATAAGTCAATAAAAAAAACGAGGTGGCTGCCTCGTTTTTTCAAATATTTTTAATGAATCGGCTAGGATTCCCTGCAACAACCGTGTTAGCCGCCACATCTTTTGTGACCACACTACCGGCACCAACAATGGCATTTTCGCCCACGGTTACGCCAGGTAAAACAGTGGCATTAGCCCCAATCCATGCATTTTTTTCAATATGAATGGCTTTAGGTAAAATATCGCGCCGATGTGCATCTTTTGCGGCCACATGATTCACTGAAATTAAGCTGACATTGGGGCCAATCAAAACACCATCGGCTAAATAAATCCCACCTAAATCCACAAACGTACAGTTTCGATTTATAAAAACGCCAGCGCCGATAAACAGATGCTGTCCAAAATCGGAATATAAAGGCGCATTAATTTCTGTATCTTCTGGAATCGGATAACCTACAATCTGACTCATCAGTTGACGCCGTTTTGGTCCTGCAGAATAAGTCGTATTAAATGCCGTTAATAATTCTGTTGTCCGTTCCGCAATTTGTTCAATTTTTCGAAATTCTGCATCATAAAAGTCTAACCGCTCACCTGCTAAGGCCCGCTGTAAAATTTCTGCTGTTTGCATCATCATGTGCCCTCCAAGCTTTACATCGGTTGTGTTGTCGGCCGAATAATTAGTTCATTGATTGAGACATGTTGCGGCGTGCCAATGGCATAGACCACTGCATCGGCCAAATCTTCCGGCTGTAAGGCAGTATCTGATTTTTCGTGCCATTGGTCGACTAAGGCTTGGGCGACTTTGGGATCACTGATGGATTTGTAAAGTTCTGTATCCACCATCCCCGGTGCCACAATGGTTGTCCGAATTTGATTTTTGCCTTCTTCTTGACGCAAACCTTCCATAATCGCCCGTACTGCAAATTTTGTACCGCAATAAACGGCTGATTCTGGATAAACAACATATCCGGCCACCGAATCCGTTGCTAAAATATGGCCATAGCCTTGCTGATGCATAATTGGTAATACAGCTGAAATCCCATTTAAGACCCCGGTTACATTAATATCTAACATCCGCTGCCATTCATCCCGATGATTATCTGCTAATTTTGCCGTGGGCATGATTCCGGCATTATTATAAAAGGCATCAATTTTGCCAAATTTAACCATTGCCAATTTTACCAGCCGCTGAACACTTTCAATATCACTAACATCTAGCGTTGCATAAGCAATTTGAGCCGCTGGCAAAGTTTTAGCCAAAGCCGCCAACTTCTTTTCCCGCCGAGCCCCAAAAACAACTTTTGCACCAGCTTCTACTAATTTAGTCACCGTCGCTGCACCAATACCACTGGAAGCCCCAGTCACAACAACAACTTTATCTTTTACACTCATTTAAATGTCTCCTTTGATTTGATGATGTCCTAAGCTTAAAACTTGATCCCTATAATATCCAATACTTATAATTTATAGTAGTTAATGCTTTTTAGTTATGAATGTCTTGCTGAAAAATCTGCCATTCACTTCTTTTTTAAAGGCCGATCGGTTTACGCTGACTTGATAGCGATTACATTTATTTGACATATGTCTTTACATTCATATTAGTAAATGATAATATGAACGTGTAAACAAATATTAATATGAGGTGACAACTTTGACTGAGGATTATACCCTCCAATTGAAATTACTACATGGCTTTTCAAATAAGATTAGATACCGTATTTTAATGGTACTCAAAGACGGCGAACGAAATGTTTCCGATTTAGTAACCCTTGTGGGCGGCTCACAATCGGCAGTTTCACAACATTTGGCTTGTCTAAAAGACTGCGGTTTAATTGAAAAACGCTTAGAAGGTAAATTTTACTTCTATCGTTTAACTTCCCCCCAGATTCCTTTGCTGTTAGATCTATTGAATGAAAGTAGCCATGATTTCCATTGGGACGAACAATCCGAAGTGGTCAAATGTGAACACCATATGGCCTAGGAGGCATTATTATGACAGATAAAGCATTACATACAACCACCACCGAGCCTTGTCAAAAGGCATGCTGCAATCCAGAAACTGCGGAAGCAAAAGACGATTGCGATGGTGACGGCTGCCAAGACGACGGCTGTAAAGCCGAAAAAGACGATTGCGATGGCGACGGCTGCCAAGACGACGGCTGTAAAGCCGAAAAAGACGATTGCGATGATGATTGCTGTCAAACTAAGGACAGTGACCAGGTGCAACAAACGACGACCGCCGGTTTAAGTGATGGTATTCACAAAGAATATGCTGTAGGCGGGATGGACTGTGGCAGTTGTGCCATGACCATCCAAAAAGGTGTCCAACGGCTGCCGGGCATTCAACAGGCCAAGGTTAATTTCAGCACTGGCAAGCTTTCAGTTGTTGTGGATGATTTTCAAGATTTTGATCAAATTCCTAAAACCGTCAAAAAACTCGGCTATCAAGTTCTCGACAGCATCCCTGAAAATAGTCAGCTAGATACCTTTAAAGTCACCGGGATGGACTGCGGCAGTTGTGCCATGACCATTGAAAAACACTTAGCACAACTTCCCGAAGTCCAAAGTGTTGCTGTCAATTTTGCCAGTGGCACTATGCAAATTCAACATAACAATTCCGTCGCCACGATCCAACAGGAACTTAAGAAAATCGGTTATAGCGGTGTGCCGGAGAGCAGCGAAGCCGTGGTTTCTGAAACCGAATCTAAACCTAAATTACCGGAAAATGCCACAATTTGGTTATCTGGTATTGCTTTAGTGTTAGGGTATCTGGTTAGTTTTGCCGGCAGCGACTTATTTGCCAATATTTTGTTTGCTATCGGGATGGTCAGCAGTGGCTTAAAGCCCGCCCGCAGCGCTTGGTATGCGATCAAGAGTAAATCTTTGGACATGAACGTTTTAATGGTGGCCGCCGCAATTGGTGCGGGTGCCATTGGCCAGTGGAAAGAAGGCGCTTTAGTTGTTTTCTTATTCGCCATTGGGAATTTGTTGCAAGTCAAAGCCGTGGCCAAAACCCGGCAGTCCATCAAAGGCTTAATGGACTTAACCCCCAACACCGCTTTAGTTAAAAGTGGCACAAATTTCATCGAAAAAAATGTCACGGAAGTTGTCTTAGACGATATTCTACAAGTTAAAGCCGGCGAACGCGTCCCCTTAGATGGCGTGGTTATTAAAGGGACCTCTTCCATTGACCAAGCCCCAATTACCGGGGAATCTATCCCGGTCACTAAACAAGTAGATGATCAAGTTTTTGCCGGGACGATCAATCAAGAAGGGACCTTAGAAATTCGAATCACCCACTTAACTGAGGACTCCACAATTGCTCGAATCATCACGATGGTCGAAGATGCCCAAGACAAAAAAGCGCCTTCTGAAGCCTTTATCGACCGCTTCGCCAAAGTTTATACCCCCATCGTCTTCACGTTAGCCTTATTATTGATGGTTGTCCCACCGCTATTTTTTAGTGCTGACTTTGGCGCCTGGTTCTACCGCGGCCTAGAGTTATTAGTGATTGCCTGCCCATGCGCTTTAATTATTTCAACGCCAGTTTCCATTGTTTCAGCCATTGGTAATGCGGCCAAAAATGGCGTCTTGATCAAAGGCGGCAGTGTTTTAGAAAAAGCCGGTACCTTGACCGCAGTCGCTTTTGACAAAACCGGTACTATTACAGAAGGCACGCCAAAAGTAGCGGCCATTCAAAGCTATCAAGGCACCGATACCGATACGCTACAAATTTTAGCCGCCTTAGAAAGTCAAACCACCCATCCCATTGGCCGGGCCATTGTGACTGCCGCTAATGCGCAAAATTTAACATTACCAGAAGTCGTTGATTTCAAAAATAGCCCAGGTAAAGGGATTACCGCCAAAATTGATGCCATTCCTTATTTTGCCGGCAGCGTCGCCTTATTTGACAAAGGCGTGGTGACCAACGCCCAGCAGCAGCAAATTAAAGCCTTACAAAATTCCGGCCATACCATTGTTTTACTTGGAACCGCTGTAGAAATTTTAGGACTAGTAGCCGTGGCCGATGGCATCCGTGAAACTTCCAAAACCGCAATCCAAGCTTTGCAGGCAACAGGCATTCAACAAACCGTAATGCTCACCGGTGATAACCAAGGTGCCGCCGAAAAAATTGCGGCCCAAGCCGGCGTCACCGCCGTCAAAGCTAACTTACTCCCAGATGAAAAAGTCCATGCCATTGCTGAACTGCAACAAGACGGCGCTAAAGTTGCCATGGTTGGTGACGGCATTAATGACGCCCCCGCCCTAGCCTTAGCAGACGTGGGTATCGCCATGGGTGGTGCCGGAACCGACACCGCCATTGAAACCGCAGATGTGGTCTTAATGGCAGACAACCTCGAAAAACTCCCCTTCACCATTAACCTAAGCCAACGAGCCATGCGCATCATCAAACAAAACGTCATCTTTGCCTTAATCATCAAATTCCTAGCACTCGCCCTAATCTTCCCCGGCTGGTTAACCCTATGGATGGCCGTATTAAGTGACTCCGGTGCCGCCGTCTTAGTCACCTTAAACGCATTGAGACTATTAAGAAAAAGAGCGTGAACTAGAGCGGGAAAGCCTCGAGCACTAACCTAGACCTGTGCCGTAAGTGGGCTTTACTTACAAACAGGACGTAGTTAGGTGAGAGCTTTGCTCTAGTGAACGCGTTTAAGCCAGAGCGTGACAAAAGACGGGTTGATTTTGAGCATAGCCTAGGCTAACGCCGTGAGCGGGCTTCGCTTACAAGTTAGACGTAGCTAAGCGCAGAAATCAGTATTGGCGAGCGCGTTTAGAGCGTGAACTAGAGCGGGAAAGCCTCGAGCACTAACCTAGACCTGTGCCGTAAGTGGGCTTTACTTACAAACAGGACGTAGTTAGGTGAGAGCTTTGCTCTAGTGAACGCGTTTCAAAATCAGAGCGTGAGAGCTTACGGGTGACAATGCACATAACCTAGACTTACGACATAAGCCCGGTCTTGGCTTGTGAGTAAGACGTAGTTATGTAAATTGTCAGTAAGTTCGAACGCGTTTCAAAATCAGAGCCCCCAAAAAAATAGCCATCCTTGAGAACAACTCAAAGGTGGCTATTTTAACGCCGTAATTAACTTAATTCACCGGTCAAAAACTGTGCCTCACCGTCTTTGAAACTCCAATCTTCATCATCATTAATCACAAAATTGATCAGAATATCTTTTGTGCTAATGTTTAATTCCTGATGTAATAAAGTGACCAGCCGCCGATAAAAAGCTTGTTTTTGTTCAGTCGTCCGGGGTCTAGAAGTCAAACTAAAAATCATCTTATTTTCACTACGTTCAAACCCCAAGCCCGTATCTAAAACCACCATTTCACTGGGCTCGTGCTGGGTGATTACTTGGTAACGGTCCCCTTCAGGAATACCTAGCGTTTCCAACATGGCTTGATATGACAAATCCAAAAGTTGTTTTAATTCTGCATCAGTTTTACCGCTTAATAAATCTATCTTCATTAATGGCATATATTAAACGCCCCTTTAATCTCAATTTGATAGTTTTATTATGCTATTTATTTATACTTTTGCCTAATACTAAGATGTGGTAAGGTTATCATAAAATATGATAAGCGAGGCGACTGCAGATGTTCTTGCAAGACTTAAAGATTTTTAAACTAACTTACGAACTCGGATCTATGAATCAAACCGCTAAAAACTTAGGTTTTGCCCAATCCAATATCACCGCCCGACTGCAAAGCCTAGAAAATGATTTTGATATTCAATTATTCGAACGAACTCATTCCGGTGTCAAACCTACAGAAGCTGGCACCGCTTTTTACAACTACGCCGTCACCGTTTTAAAAATGACCGATGAACTGCAGCATCAGCCTAGTTTTCGAAAAAAACAAGATCGAGTTTTAATCACCGAACTTCTTTTTAATTTTCTAGTTATTGAGAAAAAGCAATATCCGCTGGACCAGTATGATTTCTCCTTAATCAAAACTTCAGAGTTACTCAAAAATTTACAAACTAATCCTAAAATTGTCATCACTTATAAAACGCTTAATGAGCCACATTACCAACTCCGTGAAACAGGGATTTTACCGGCTAAATTTTATCGAACGCCACAGACTTTTGACCTAACCCATAAACCGCTATTAATCAACTCAGACAGCCTGTGTCCTTTTCGTAAGGCTTCTTTAACCTTAGCCCCAAAGCATACCGCTTTAGAAATTGATTCTTTTGCGAATATTTTGGAACTTGTTGCGAAAGGCCAAGGTTGGGCGCTCTTACCAACCCATATGGTTCTCAACAGCCCAGTTAAGGCTATTGAGACCTTCCCCAAACAAAATATTAGTTATAATATTTATCAACATATTTAATTTTCCGCATAAAAAACAGAGCTTAGTGTCAGCTTCACTAAGCTCTGTTTTTTTGATAACTTTTAGCTCTGGAACACTTTATGTGGATTCAAAATGTTCTTAGGATCAAAGGTTTGTTTAATCCCTTGCATTAATTCCAAATTCACATCATCCATAGTCTCCTCTAAATAAGCACGTTTGGCATAACCAATACCGTGTTCCCCAGATACTAGACCACCCAGCTCGGCAGCTTTATGATAAACCAAAGTCATAGCCTGCCCTAAGCGTAGTTGGAACTCCTCGCTGGATAGATCATCCTTTAACATGTAAGTATGCAAATTGCCGTCCCCAGCATGGCCGAAGCATTTCATCCGTAGGCCAATTTTCTTACTAACTTCTGGGAAATAAGCGACCATTTCATTGACTTGGCTTCTTGGAACAACCGTATCTACTTCATCCATATCTGTTGTAGACCCTTTAATCGCTTCCAAGAAGGCCCCCCGAGCTTTCCAAATAGAATCTTCACGCTCTTGGGTGTCTGAAATTAAAACATCTAGTGCCCCGCTTTCGAGACAAAGGTCAGCAATTGGTTCATATTCAGCTTCGATTTCTTCTGTAGAATTCCCATCATACCGTAATAACAAGTAAGCATCAGATTGATGGTCAGGGAACTTCTTACCAAGATATTCTTCGGCATCTAAAATAACATCTTTTTCCATGAATTCAACGGCAATTGGGACACTTTCTGAAGCGACAATCTTAGGTACTGTATCAATCGCTTGCCGTAAAGTTGGGAATGGCACTAATAAACTAATGACTTTCTTTGGTGCTGGCAATAGTTTCAAAACGGCTTTGGTGATGATCCCTAAAGTCCCTTCAGAACCGATAATTAAATCTTTTAAGTCTAAGCCAGAACTATTTTTAACCACTTTACCGCCAAGGGTTAATACTTTACCACTTGGTAAAACAACTTCTAATTCTCTGACAAAGTCCCGGGTAACCCCGTATTTAACGGCCCGCATCCCACCGGCGTTTGTACTAATATTCCCGCCGATCGTCGCAGATTTTTCACCAGGATCTGGTGGGAAGAACAAACCATGTTCTTCAGTGAAGTCCCCGATTTCCATCAATAAAACCCCGGGTTGAACGGTCATTGTTAAGTTGTCATCATCTAATTCAAGGATTTGATTCATCAAACTTACATCCATCAAAATCCCATGTTCAATTGGGACACAAGCGCCAACTAACCCAGTCCCTGCGCCCCGGGCAGTGACGGCAATATTATTGTCATAAGCATATTTCATAACATCTGAAACTTCAGCTGTTGTCTTAGGCCGAACAACAACATCTGGTGGGCAACTGACACTACCTAATTCATCATGACCATATTCTTCTTGAATTTCGTCATAGAGTACTCGATCTTTATCATCAATAATATTTAAAAGTGCTTGATAATCATCATTAGTGAACGCCTTGTAACTCATTTTTATGCCCCCTTTGTGCTTTGATGTCTTGAATTAATCTTGGTAAGATTTCATACAAGTCACCCGTTAAACAGTAATGTGCATTCTTGAAAATTGGTGCTTTTGGATCACTGTTAATTGCCACAATTGTATCGGCATGGTCCATCCCAGCAACGAACTGAATGGCCCCAGAGACGCCCACACAGATAATGAGTTTTGGCCGAACGGTCCGACCACTTAAGCCGACTTGTGTTTTCACATCCATCCAGCCTTGTTCAACGATTGGCCGAGTACAAGCAACTTGACCGCCTAACAAGTAAGCCAAAGCTTCAAGTTGTGCCAATTCAGATTGTTTCTTGATCCCACGACCGGCGACGATTAAAACGTCAGCGCTTTCAATAGATTGTTCAGGTTCTTTAGGCACAATATCCAAGATTTCTGCATGTGATACTAATTTCTTGGCATTGATCTTCTTATGAACGATTTCCCCAGAAACTTCATCTTGTCTAGGGGCTGGATCCATGACTTTATAACGTACGGTTGCCATTTGTGGCCGATTGTTTGGTGTGACGATATGCGCCATGATATTCCCACCAAAAGCAGGCCGAATTTGACTCAAGTCCGTTGTTTCAGCATCCATATCCAAGATCGTTGTATCTGCTGTTAACCCAGTCCGCATTCTTGCGGCAACCCGTGGTGCCAATTGCCGGCCGACGGTGGTTGCCCCGACTAAGATACTGCAAGGTTTGTTTTGTTTAATGAATCTTTCAAAAACGGCAGTATAAGGTTCGATTGAAAAACGAGCTAATTTTTCATCATCATAAACAAAGATTTTGTCAACGCCGTAATGTTGCAATTCTTTAGCCGCTTCGTCAACGTTGTAACCCATTAATAGAACGTAGACCGGTTGGTTGATTTTGCCAGCTAATTCTTGGGCTTTACCAATCAGTTCATAAGTAACGGGATGAATCTTGCCATCCACTTGATCTACATAAACTGCAACGCCTTGCCATTCTGTTTTATCTAATGGTTTTACTTTCTTTTCATTGATTAATTCAACGGCACCTTTTGGTTTGGCGTCATTGACACAGGATAGACACATCCGGCAGTTATCTTCGATAATGACATTGCCATCAACAACTTTCATGGCATTAAATGGACAAATATTAATGAATCCTTCAGGATCCGTGATTTTATCTTGATGTACCTCTAATCTGGCAGCCATATTGATACCCTCCTAAATGAATTTCAATTCAGCCAATTTATCACATAACTGGTCGGCTTGTTTTTCATCGTTGCCTTCAAAAGTGAAATGATCAGTGTTTGTCTTTGGTGGGAAAATCTTCTTAACTTGTGTTGGTGAACCAGTCAAGCCATAATGATCTTCATCTTGATCATCCATATCATCCAAAGTATAAATTGGAATTTCACGGCCCTTTGCGGCTTTTTTCAATACATAAGAAGGTAATCTTGGTTGATAAATATCTTTTTCAACGGTTAATAAGCATGGGAAGTCCACTTTAACGACTTCTAAAGCTTCTGGTAATTCCATTTCAACGGTCATGTTTTCTTTAGTAACTTCATTGATTTTAGTGACATCGGCAACACTTGGGATTTCCAAGTATTCTGAAATTTCTGGACCAACTTGGGCGGTATCCCCGTCGGTCGTTTGCTTCCCACAAAGAATCAAATCAAATTCTCCGAGATGCTTGATCCCTTGAGAAATCGCATAGGCTGTTGCCAAAACGTCGGCACCACCAAAACGCCGATCAGATAATAAGGCACCGGCATCCGCACCCATGGCAAAAGCTTCACGAATAATAGATTCCGCCTGCAAAGGCCCCATACTTAAAACAGTCACCTTGCCGCCTTCTTTATCTCTTAGGCGGATTGCTGTTTCTAAAGCATATAGGTCGTACGGATTCATCTTGGAGTCAGCCCCATCCCGCTTCAGCAGACCTGTATCTGGATCCACTTCAACTTTAGATGTTGCTGGCACTTGTTTAATACAAACGAGAATGTTCATTCTCATGGACCTCCTTTTTTAGGAAAAGAATTATGTAATGTGAAAGCGCTAACAGCTGTTTAACAACCTTAGTATTACTCTATTCGTTTTTTTTGTCAATAAATTTGATGCCATTATTTTAGATATTATTTTTATATTTATGAAGCAATTTCGAAAAATTTATAAATTTTCGCACTTTTATAATTTATTTGTGAAATGTTTTATAATCTTCTATGTATTTGCTTATTGAAGTACTGATAAATCAGGATTTTATTCAAAATTAATTTCTTTTTACACATTCACAACCGTTTTTTCTCAGCCTTAATTTCTTTTTGCAGTCTTTAGCCAACTCTGCTAAAATTCAATCTTAAAATAACGTTCGTTAAATTAAAAATTAAATGGATCATTTATAAAACTGTACCAGTTTCACAAACTAATTTCGGGGTAAAACCGTTGAAACAGTTGTATTTCTGTTGTGTTATAAATTAAAACAATAACGTTTTTCCGATTATTTTAAGGCCCTCCTGAATTTTAAAAAAATAGGCAACTTGCGGCTTAACCCTTCATGAACCGCAAGTATTGTGATGATTTTGGCGTTGAACCCTTAACGTCATTATTTGATAAATATAATGTATTATATGATCATATTTTGAAAATCTCTTTTTTGGCAATTCACCGTAAAAATAAAGAATAAGTTGCAATTTCACTTGAAAATGGTTCTCATTTAAGGACCAAGAAACCTATATTATAAGTAATTCTATTACATTAAAAAAAGTTGCCCCTAGTCGCAAATTTAGCTGAAATCTTAAAAAGTATTGATTTTTGCTGTGCAGACGGATTTTGATAAAATCAAATGATAAAAATGTCTTGAGCTAATTAGCCCAACTTTCCATTCTTTAGAAATGTTGGAAAACCCTAATTGTGATTTTAATAACATATTTTTTTTTTGGTTTTGTAATATTTCATAATCATAAAATCGTCAAAACATAATGAAAGTTATCCTGTAAATTGTTTATCTGCCAATTGCCATTTCTTAAAATAACTGCTTTTTGTGATTTATAATTCACTTTTATTTTGACTTTGTCCATGCTAAATAAAGGTTATAATAGAGTTATCACGTAAAAGGAGTGTTCTTGAACAATGAAAAAAGCAATTAAAGGTTCCTGTACCACAATCTTAGTGGGGAAAAAGGCTTCGATTGATGGCTCCACGATGATCTCCAGAAATGACGATGGTCATGAAGCTTTAGATCCTCAGCGTTTTGTCGTTGTAAAACCGGAAGATCAGCCCCAACATTACCAAGCTAAAATTAGTGGTGTGCAAATTGAGCTGCCCGATAATCCCCTGCGTTATACAGCGATTCCCAATGCGATTTTGGACAATGGGATTTGGCCGGCCGCTGGGATTAATGGGGTTAATGTGGCCATGTCTGCGACTGAAACCATCACCACGAATCCACGGGTTTTAGGGATTGATCCTTTTGTCGCAACGGGTATTGGTGAAGAAGATTTGGTGACTTTAGTCTTGCCTTATATCCATAGTGCAAAAGAAGGGGTTGAACGTTTAGGTGCCCTTTTGGCAGAATATGGGACTTATGAACCTAACGGCATTGCTTTTTCAGATCAAGAAGAAATTTGGTGGTTAGAAACGATCGGCGGTCATCACTGGGCTGCTTGCCGTATTCCTGATGATGCGTATGTTGTTGCACCTAATCGCATGAATATTGACCATTTTGATTTCGAATCTCCAGATACCCTCTGTTCCGCAGATTTAAAAGATTTAATTGAACAATACCATTTGAATCCTGATTTTGATGGCTACAACTTCCGGCATATTTTTGGCAGTGCCTCGATTAAAGATACGGTCTACAACAATCCCCGGACTTGGTTCGGTCAAAAATATTTCAATCCTGAAACCCCTGATGATCCGATGGCTCAAGATTTGCCATTCATTTGCCGTGCCAATCGCAAGATCACGATTGAGGATGTCAAATTCGTATTGAGTTCTCATTTCGAAAATACTAAATACGATCCTTATGGGGCTGGTAGTGAGACGGATAAAACACTATTCCGGCCAATTGGTATTAATCGGAATCATGATGTGCATATTTTACAAATTAGAAACCATGTTCCGGCCGAAATCGCTGGGATTCACTGGTTAGCTTATGGGGCCAATACGTTTAATACGGTGGTGCCATTTTATACAAATGTGCAAGATACGCCGGCGGTTTATAAAGATGCGGACGGGACTTTTGATATGACTAAGATGTATTGGCTCAGCTGTACAACAGCGCTTTTGGGCGATACGGATTATGATTTATATGTGGATTTGCGCAATACTTTTGAATTAGAGGCCATGGGGGCTTATCATCAAATTCAAAACGAAACTGATGCTAATTTAAAGGCGCAAAAAGATATTCCGGCTTATCTTGAAGCGGCAAATGCTGCTTTGGCGGATGAATCTTTCAAACGTCAAACAAAATTATTGGGCGATATGGTTATTCTAGGGTCCAATAAAATGAAATTACGTTATAACTTAAACGATTAGACAATTGAAAAAGAGGCTCGGTCAATTTATTTGGCCTGGCCCCTTTTTTGGTTTGTTTGAAACGCGCTCACTAGAGCAAAGCTCTCACCTAACTACGAATCTTTTGTGTGTCTGACGACACCCTGCAAGATCCTAGGTTAGTGCTCGAGGCTTTCCCGCTCTAGTTCGCGCTCTGGTTTTGAAACGCGCTCCTAAAGACTGATTTCTGCGCTTAGCTACTGACAATTTACATAACTACGTCTCACTCACAAGCCAAAAGCGGGCTTATGTCGGTTCTATTTTGTGTTGGTTTTCTGAAACGCGCTCACCAACACTGATTTCTACATATAACTACGCCTTGTTGCCAGTCGCTGGCGACTGTCTGCCAAGTCTAGGTTATATTGCGAAATCACCCGTGTTGGTTCGCGCTCTGAATTATGTAATTGCGAATACGATTGGTATGGTGATTAGGCTCATGAGTGTGGATAGGCTCATGAGGCTGATGGCGGGGCTGGCGTCTTGGTGGGCTTGTAGGGTGAATAATACGCCTAGGCTGGCGGCGGGGCAGGCGGCTAACAGTAGGCTGACGGATAGGCCCATGCCCTGTACACCTAAAGCGGTCATTAAATAAAAAGCGATTATGGGAAATATTAAATTTCGCAGGCTTAGGCCTACTAAAATCGGTAAATTTAAGGCATCTCGATTAAATCGCAGTTTTGCCAAGCTATTCCCCACGATTATCATTGATAACGGTGTGTTTGCATCACTAATATAATTAATGGCCTGACTCAGAATTGACGGTAATTGTATGGAACCTATAAAAATGATTAAGCCGATAATAATGGCAATAATATTAGGGTTTAACATAATTTGTTTAAACATGGCCCAAGGGGTCTGTTTTGTCTGTTGGGTTCGAAATAAAGAAACGCCGTGGGACCAATTAAAAATATTAAAAACGGCCATGGATACCACCGCATAAAAGACCCCTTGCGTCCCAAATAATGCGCCGGCTAACGGGATGCCTAAAAAGCCCACGTTGGGATAAACACTGCTATAAATCGCAATGCGTTGCAGGTTTTTATTTTTAACCCGCTTAAAAATTAAGCCAGCTAAGATCGCTGCCACCGCATAAACCATTAAAACGGCCAAGCCTAAAAATAAAAGTTCGTGCAGCCGGCTTGCTGAAAAAGTCTGGCGGAAGGCCTTAATTATTAAACAAGGGCCAATAATCATTAATAAAATATTTGTTAAATCATCTGATGTCTGCTCATGCATCAAATGCAGCTTATTAATCACAAAACCCACAGCCATCAAAATAAACATCAATGCAATTTGATTAGCCAACCCACTAAGTGTCATCTTAAGATCCCTTTTCTAAGAAAATATAATAGACTTGTCTATTAAATATTGCTATTTTTTATTATAACGGGTTTAATGGTCTTGTCAACGATTCTAGCGGGAGGTTTGTACGTATGCTGTCTTATTTGAGCAAATACATTGCTGGTATTTACCGGCAATCCAAAATTGATATTAACCAACAATTTCAAAGTCTGGGATTAAAAGCAACTGAAGGCGATTTGCTTTTGTTTTTACATGACAATCCTGGCTTATCACAAAAGAAAGTTGCTGTTTTAATGGTTCTAGATCCTAGTTTGATCGGCCGTGACATCCAACATTTGATTAAATTAGACTACGTTGTCCGCCGACCATCCGAGACTGACAGCCGGGTGAATTTAGTTTATTTGACCCCGCTAGGTGAGCAATTGGTTCAGAATTTACGCCAAATTTTGACTCAGTGGTGGACGACGTTATTTGCGGAAACGGCTACTGCGGACCAAACTGAAACTGGAGTGCAGCTGGAACAACTTTATGACACGATTATTCGCCGAAATTTATAATCTTTTAAAATTAAATTTATTTTTTTATAAAGCCATTAGAGTCATAGGTTTCTAATCATTAAAAATGAGTTAGTTCACATCAGATTTTTAATTTATGCTTTACAAATTTTTAAAAGGTGTTAATATGAGTTTCACAGAATAAAAACGAGAAGAAAGAGGAGTAAGATCTTTCAGCCTGACAGTGAATTGGGATTAGTGGAAACCCAACCAGCGTTGATTTATCCGAAAAACACTTTCTTAGTTGCTGATTGAAATGACATCATTTGTCACAGTAGGTTCAGCCGTTACCGGTACGTTACCATCGGCAGAGTATGTTAGTACTCTTATTGAGGTGGTTTATTAATTTAAACAACTTGGGTGGTACCGCGAAAGTCTTTCGTCCCTATGCATTTAGGGATGGGAGGCTTTTTATTTTGCATCCAGACACCTAAAACTATATTAATTAAAGGAGACTTATCATGCATTTAATTATTCCAAAGTCATATGATCCAAAACTTTCTGTCAAAGAAACCCAACAAGCAATCCGCTATATTCGGGAAACTTTTCAAGACGAATTTGGCAAAGAACTCAATCTATCCCGGCTTTCTGCACCAATGTTTGTCGACAAGGCAACTGGGATCAATGATAATTTGAATGGCATTGAACAACCTGTCTCTTTTACAATGAAGGACATGCCTGGCAAAACCATTGAAATTGTGCATTCTTTAGCTAAATGGAAACGTGTCGCCCTGAAACGTTACGGCTTTGACATGCATGAAGGTCTCTACACAAACATGAATGCCATCCGTAAAGATGAAGATTTAGATAACTTCCACTCCGCATACGTTGACCAATGGGACTGGGAAAAAGTGATCGACAAAAAAGAACGGACAATGGCCACATTACAAAGCACCGTCCGCACTATTTTCAAAGTTATTAAACATATGGAACATGAAGTTTGGTACAAATTTCCGCAAGCTGTACACAAATTACCTGATGACATCCACTTTTTAACGACACAGGAATTAGAAGATTTGTATCCTGATCTAGAACCGCATGAACGTGAAGAAGCCATCTGTAAAAAATACGGCTGTGTCTTTTTAATGCAAATTGGCGGCGTCCTCAAGAGCGGCAAACGCCATGACGGCCGGGCACCTGACTATGACGACTGGTCTTTAAACGGCGACATCTTATTCTGGTATGAACCTTTAGAAACCGTCTTAGAAGTCTCCAGCATGGGCATCCGAGTTGATGAAGACGCCATGTTACGCCAATTAAAGGAACTTAACGCCGAGGACCGACTAAGCCTACCTTATCACAAAATGATCGAAAACAAAGAACTCCCATACACCATCGGCGGCGGCATCGGCCAATCTCGCCTATGCATGCTCCTCTTAGGCAAAGCCCACGTCGGCGAAGTCCAAGCCAGCATCTGGCCCCAAGACATGATCGACGAATGCGAAAAACACCAAATCCAAATATTATAGAACAGAGCGCGACAAGCTACGGGTTGACAATGCACATAACCTAGACTTACGACATAAGCCCGGTCTTGGCTTGTGAGTAAGGCGTAGTTATGTAAATTGTCAGTAGCTTGGAGCGCGTTTAAGCCAGAGCGCGAACCAACACGGGTTGATTTCGCAATATAACCTAGACTTGGCAGATAGTCGCTGGCGACTAGCAACAAGGCGTAGTTATATGTAGAAATCAGTGTTGGTGAGCGCGTTTAAAACCAACCACACACTATTTAATCGTCTTAATTCTAAAAATAAAGACATAATTATGTACAAGAATACCAACGATCAGCAGAATTCTAGCATGAATTGAATCTATTAAAAAGAAACTAATTAACATCATTGTGCTGGCAAGCAACTGGATCCACAGCTTTTGTTTCAGAGGCATCCCCTTTTGCTCAACATAATCTTTTAAATGTTTCTGATAGAGTTTCGTATTTTCAATCCAGTTTTGAAACCTCTTACTGCTCTTCGAAAAACAAAATACCGCTAGTAATAAAAATGGCGTTGTCGGTAGTAGCGGGACAAAACTACCAATGGCACCTAGTGCAAAAAATATATAACCGCCGCAAATATAAATTATCTTCTTCAGAAATTTTCTCCTTATAAACCAGTGGGTCAAAAACATCAGGCCTGCTGTAAAGCTTGTAACTATTGTTTGTAGCGTATTATTAATTATAGCATTTGCACGATTTAATTGAACACCACAAAAAAGGCAGATTTCGCACTTAGCGAATCTGCCTTTTTGTGTTGTTTCCTATTAAAACTACTTTATGATTCCGGTGTATTTAAGCCCACACTATTTTTGACATATAACGTATCATCTAATGCCAACCGTTTTACTAAATCAGCAATACTGCTAATCGACACATCATGCCCCCCAAAAGGCTGGCCTTTTTCAGTGACATCATAGTTCACTGGACCATTTGTAAACCAACCTGGGCGAATAACGGTATAGTCTAAATCGGACGCCTCAATGACATCTGCCGCAGCCCGATAAGTCTGCAAGACAGGATTATGCGCCAAATTACCAGCTGAACCAACTGATGCGGGGATTTCATCATAAATTCCCATTGACGTAATAAACAGTAACCGGGACACCCCGTTACGCTGCATTGCCGCCACAATCTGATTGGCAAACGCCTTAAGATTACCGCTTAATGCCGCAAAAACCACGTCTTGCCCTTGCATAGCTTGATCTAAATCAGCATCATTCATCACATTGCCAGCTATTAATTGTACCCCATCCGTCTTCGTTAAAGCAGCCGTGTGCCGTGCAAATAACGTTAATTTCACCGCTTTTTCAGCCGCTAATACTGCCGTTGCTGCTCGTCCCAATGTGCCTGTCGCACCAATAATTAATACATTTGTCATTGTTATCCGCTCCTTAAAAGGTACTGGCTTCTTGTTTAGAAATCAGCCAAACCCCATTGTCTTTTATAAAATACATTTTCATTGCTAACGGCCAAACATGTACGGCACTGCCCCACACACTGGCTTTAACTTTATTTTGACCAATCAAACTGGCCTGATGCGCTGAGACCTGCAAAATCTCAAGCCCCACTTCCTCAGAATTAAAATAGCGCATTTCTTCATTTTGAATTTGATCAATCCACTCTAATTTTGGCTGAACATAGCCGGTCATATGCGTTAGCGTCATCGTTGGCGCTAAGATTTGAGCGAGACGGGCCACATCTTTAGTCACCATCGCCTCATTTTCAGCCCGGTAAAGTGCGGTAATCGTTTGGGCATCTGTCAAAAAATCACCTCATTAATCTAGATAATCAGTGGATCTAGCAATCTCGGTTTCCGTCTTATACGTGGCCACCCGTTCTTCCAGCCGCTGAATCGTCGCCTGCAATGCCTGAGAACCTAATACTAAATGCAATGGGGTATCTGGTTGGTCGACACTTTCGATAATTCGGCTGGCCATTTTTTCAGGATCGCCAGGTGCTAAACCATTAGCTGGATCTAACATTTTCAAAAAACTATGAGTTGGCCCATCATATTCCGGCATCAAGTTGGCCACATGGGCACTACCGTATCTAAATTCTGTCCGGGCGCCACCGGGTTCTACAATTGTCATCCCGATCCCAAAAGCTTGGACTTCTTGGGCCACGGATTCTACAAAACCTTCAATGCCAAATTTTGTAGCGTGATACATCGAATTTCCTGGATAAGCCACTTGACCCCCATAAGACGAAATTTGGATGATATGTCCGCTCTTTTGGGCCCGTAAAAAAGGTAGTGCGGTTCGAATCACTTGAATTGGCCCCGTCAAATTCGTGGCGATGATTTGGGCCACTTGATCATCATTTAATTCTTCCGCTGCCCCAAACAAGCCATATCCGGCATTATTCACCAACACATCAATTTTGCCATGGCGTTGAAAAGCGGATTGAATTACGTCATGGACGGCGGCCACATCGGTCACATCTAATACTTGGCTATCTAAAGTCTTTGGGTATTGTTTTTGTAAATCGGCGATCTTCTTCGTGTTACGCACCGTTCCGATGACCGTATTGCCTGCAGCTAATAATTGCTTTGTCATTGCCAAACCAAAACCACTGCTAATGCCTGTAATCAACCATGTTTTTGTCATATTTTTATGCTCCTTTAAGCTTCTGCGGCCTCATTGACACACCGTAACGCATTCAAGCTGCGGGGGTAGCCAATAAAGGGAATATTTTGTGAAATAATTTTAATCAAATAAGCTTTGTCATTGCCCAGTTTCAAATTTGCCTTAGCGTGGCTGACCAATTGGGGTTCAGCACCACCTTGCCCAGATAAAAAACAAAAAGTGATCATTTCCCGTTGTTTTTTAGTTAAGCCGGTCCGGGTATAATAATCGCCAAAACAATTATCCGTCAGCCAGTAATTAATATGCTGGCTTTCTTCAGGACCCGTGTGCCAAAAGCCTTGCATTGACGCACCAAAGATCGCAACTTGTGCCTGCTCGCCGGCTGTTAAACGATCCTTTTCAGTGGTCGTTTTTTGTGAAGCTAACGGTAAGCTAATGCCTCGGTCAGTAAAGATCTCATTGGTTGCTTTCAAAAATGGAAAGACCCGGCCGATACCTAAGTAAGCAACGGCTTGATAAACAATTTCTTTAATTTCAATCGGTGTCACGCCGAAGTTCAAAGCTGCGGGCACCATCGCTTTGAATTCGTCAATGCCTTGACACCCCAGCAAGGTGGCCAAAATGGACATGAATCGAGTAGGCTCATCTAAAGTCACTTTTTGAAGCACTTCGTCAAACGCAAAGTTATCAAACGCTTCAATAAATTCAGGATCCGTTTCTAAAAATTTAGAATGATAATTGGGAAACATTTTTTCGTGATAGTTTTTAGCAGCTTCATGTATTGACATAGATATATCCTCCGTTTTGCAAGTTTTAACATTTCTATGTTTCACATTGTAAAGCAAAAAACGCCGGGAACCAATTTCAAAAAGTGTTGCTATTCATAAGTAAAACTTATCAATCAAAATCAGCCCATAAAAAATAGACCGTTTAGCGACTTGTCCAGGTCGTTGGGCCACTTATTGGGCCGGGATTAACTTCTCAAACTGCGCTTTTAAGATCAGCGCAAAACTCTCAATGTAATAACCGGAATTATCTTGTTTCCAAAAGGCGTAATAATGCTGTACAACAGGTCGTTTCTGTTGGACTAGTCGTAAAATTCGACTGACGGACTGGTCAATCTTGTCTTGATTTTGATCATTTCGTAACCAAAAACCTTGATTTGAAGCCACTAACATTTCTGCTTCATCATTTGAGCCCACAATTCTAAATTCGCTGGTAACCCCCAAAATTTCTCGGTAGTAGGTCATTTCGTTAGCTTGCTGCTGCGGGCTAACGACTAAAATACACGGTAAATCGGCCAGTGTTTTTAGCGTGACTGTTTCCGTGATTTCTGGTAGGGCTTGCTTGGCCACAGCCACGGATAAATGGGTGGTAATCAGCGGTTCGTTATTATAATTTTCAGACAGTGCCCGCCGCTGATCGCTAAAAATCACGTCAATTTGATCGGTACGCAATAAATCATAGAGCTGTTCATGGGTGCCGTTGCTAATTTTTAACTTTACTTGAGGATATCGCTGTGAAAATTCGGCGACGGCTTGTAAAAATTGAGCTGAACCAAAGTTTTGGATATACCCCACGTGTAAAACGGCGGCTTCTAAATTGGCCGCTTGAATTGTCCCTTGCTGCAATTGTTGCACGGCTTGCAACACGGCTGGCCCGTGACTGTAAAAATAAGTGCCGGCCGGGGTTAATTCAAAGCTGCGGCCCACTCGAGTTAACAGCGGGGTCCCTAGATTGTTTTCTAGTTCTTTGATTTGCTGGGAAATCGCGGATTGGGAAATATGGCAAGCTGCTGCAGCTTTTGTAAAACTATGGGCGTCAACGACGGCGATGAAATATTTAATTTGCTGAATCATGAAGCTTCCCCCTGTTTTGACCGTGAGCTAGGTTAGTGCTCGAGGCTTTCCCGCTCTGGGTTTGAAACGCGCTCCAAAAGACTGATTTCTGCGCTTAGCTACGTCTAACTTGTAAGCGAAAACCGCTCACGGCGTTAGTCTAGGCTATGCTCAAAATCAACCCGTCTTTTGTCGCGCTCTAGCTCGCGCTCTATTTCTTTTCTTTGTTCTTGGATTAAGGCGACTCGGCTTTCAATGACGGTGGTGTCCATGGTGATTTCCCGTGTTAGGCCGGGGGTTTGTAGTTTTGGTTCAAAGAAGGCTTTAAATTCGGTTAGGCGTTGTGGGGTGTGGAAGATTCGGGCGATGACGGTGATGTAGGTGGTGAATTCCATGTCGCCGCCAACGGTTTTTTCTAACCAAGCCCAGTCTTGTCGTATCCAGTCCCAAGCGGCTTGCTGGCCTTTTGGATTGGCTAAGACGCCTCTAAACCAAGCTCGTAAATCTTGAGGTTTGATGATACTTGCGTTTTCAAACGCGGCGACTAACTGGGTCAGCTGCTGAGTGTCTTTTGTTTTTGTCAAAGCCTGGCACAAGTCTTGTTTGTAGCTGGCATCAGCCGTTTGGCCATAGGCGGTCAATAATTTATGGAATAGCGCTTCACTATTGAAATGCTGGATTTCATTGGCTAAAATCAGTCCCCGAATCGCCGCAGGAAGACGCCCCGGCTCTGCGCCATGGGTTTGATATAGTTCATGGGCGGCTTGAATCGCGGCCTTATTTTCGCCGTACAAAGCGGCTTGTAAAACGTAAGGTCGGGTCAATTGATCATCATTGGTTTCACCAGGTTGGGCTGTCCAACCGAGGCGGGCGACTTGCGTTTGACTTAATTGATCGTAAAAAGCCTTTAAGTTGCTGGCCCCCGTTGTTTCCGGCGTTACGAATTTTTTCAAATTATTGGCAATTTGGTAGAGTACCGCATTGACGATGCTTACAGAACTATTGGCAAATTTTGGCAATAGGGGTACGACAGCACCATAGGTTATTCGGCCGCTTTCGGCTAATAAATTCAAATCTTGTAACAAACTTAACTGACTGATGGCGTCCATCGTCTCTGCTTGAGCTAAAATGGCGGTTAATAACGTGTCGTCATAGTGCACAATAAAGTGGCTGTTATTCCCAACGTTCAATCGGAAAGGCTGCCCTTCTGCTTTTTGCAAGGCCGCATAGTTGCCCAAATTCACCGTCTTTTGGGTTAATAATTGCGGTACGGCTTGATAGTTACTGTGTAATGGAATTTGCCAGAGCCGTTTTTGATCTGTTCCGGCACCAATGAAAAATTGGGCTTGGCTTAAGATCAAATCGCCAGCTTGAACGGCGGCGGTGACCACTGGATAACCCGGTTGTTCCAGCCAGGAATTCATAATCGTGCCCACGTCTAACCCAGCGGCGTTGCCCAATGCGGCCCACAAATCGGCCCCTGTGGCATTGCCATATTTATGGTCGGTAAAATACTGTTTTAAGCCGGCACGTAAGGCATCATCCCCGATCAAAGCCCGCACCATCACCAGCATTCTAGCCCCTTTCGCATAAACAATGGCGCCATCAAATAGAGCATCAATTTCTGCTGGATTTTCAACAGCCACATGCACGGACTGAACGCCATCTGTAGCATCCCGCTGCAACGCTGCCGGCACATCAGAAGTCTGGAATAATTCCCAAATATGCCATTGCGGCTCTAGCGCATCAATCGCCACATATTCCATCATGTTGGCAAAGCTTTCATTAAGCCACAAATCATCCCACCACTGCATCGTGACCAAATCCCCGAACCACTGATGAGCCAATTCATGGGCAATTACCGTCGCCACTAATTGCTTCGTCTCTAACGCCGTATTATCTGGATCGACCAATAAATAAGCCTCCCGATAAGTGACTAAGCCCCAGTTTTCCATCGCACCGGCTGAAAAATCAGGCAACGCCAGCTGCCAGGAATGAGGTAACGGATAAGGGGTTTGATAAAAATCTTCATAAAATTCAATGGACCGTTTTGCAATATCTAAGGCAAACTCTAGATTTTTGGCCGCATGGGCTTTCGTACTGAAAACACCAACCTTAACGCCGCTTTTAGTCGTCGTTTGCTTACTTTGTAAATCACCAAAAGCAAAAGCGATTAAATAAGTCGACATCCGCACCGTTGTTGCAAAATAATGAATCCCGTTTTCGCAACGTTCTTCCGGCATATTACTCAATACCGTTTCCCCAGGCTGTTCATCAAACTTAAGGGCTAAATCAAACGTCGCCTTAGCCGCAGGTTCATCCACACAAGGAAACGCCTGCCGGGCAAAATTCGTTTCAAATTGCGTCCCAATCAACTGCTTTTGCACACCATCAACTTCATAATAAGAAGGGTAAATACCCATCATCGTATCGGTTAAAACCGCCGTATAGTCAATGGTCAACGTGACTTTTCCAGCAGCAGGCAACGTTATTTTAAGGGCGTCAATTTCATTATCAACCGCAAATGGCACCGCCTGCCCCGCCAAAGTGACCGTTTTAATCTGTAACTCTTTTTGATGAATGGCAATTTCGGCGGTGGTGGCCGTTCCGGTGATCGTCGTCTGCCCGCTGATTTGTTTGGCAGCTCGGTCAACGGCTAAATAAAGATTGTAATGTTCTGGTTGAAAAGTTTGATAAAAATGGGTTATTTTTGTCATAATGTACCCCCTATTGATTAAATATGGTATTTATTATACGACTTTTAAAAAGTAAGTGAGATGCTAATTTTCTTGATCTGTTTTTATTTTAAGCTTAAATCATTTATTTTATAAGTGATTGTCTTTGGAATAATAAGCTTGGGCCGCTAATAATTTTTGCTGTAAAGCTTCATCTACAGCATAAAGATACAACCCATTAACCCCACGTGAATTGTCTGATTATCATAGCTAATCTTTCGAATAATTGGTGCCCCTTTATTTTCCAGAGTAATCATCCCCATCAATAATTAAGTCATTATTTATTTATTTAACAGCAACGCTATTCATTAATTGTATTCTTTTAAACAATAATATAATTATATCATGGACAACTGCTTTTGCTTTTAACCATTAAAAATCAAAAAATAAGACCTTAATCTTTGGCTTTATTTGTAATTCAAACAACGATTAGCTTAAAATATAACCATTAGACTCAAACCATAGAAAGGGGCAGGCGGGGCCATGCAGTACTGGTACTAACTAAAATTAACGTTAGTTGCTTATTGCCACGGACCGGTGTCGGTATACGCTCGCCTAAATTTGTAATGAAATTTAACAGTGTTTTTATTGCTTACAGTGTGATCATGGGCTTTATTGTCGGTTTATTTTCCGCTTTATTCCTGGCAATCATCAACTTTTTGATTCACGGTATTTGGGAAATACTACCCGCCTATCTTAACGCCCCCAGTTATTATCCTCTAATTATCGGTATCATTGGTGGCCTTGGTGTGGGCTGGTTTCAAAGATTCATGGGGCCTTATCCCCGGACGATGCAAGAAACTCTGATGACCTATAAAACGACTAAAAGCGTCCCTTATCGGCATCAGTTATCTAAAAACTTTTTTGCGGCCCTTTTAGTTTTGAGCTTTGGTGCCAGTCTTGGCCCTGAAGCGGCGCTATCCAGTCTCCTGGGTGGCCTGATCAGTTGGGTCGGAGATCGCATGAAACTAACCCTTGCGAAAAAACAAGCGCTTTTAGAATTAAGTATTGGTGCGATGCTGTCAGCAATTTTCCACGCCCCATTCGCTGGTATAACAACCCCTATCGAGCAGCCCGATCCTGAAGATACTGCAAAATCAAAGTGGCCTAAAATTATCCTTTATGGGCTCACGACACTTTTTGGCTTTTTAGGCTTTATTTTGGTAAATCATTTAGTGCCCAAGGAAACGATTTTTGAAATTCGTATGCCTAAAATCGCTTGGGATACCACTGTTTTATGGTTTTTACTACCGGCCTTATTACTTGGTTTGCTCTTTGGCTATTTCTTTTTATGGCTTGAGAAATGGAGCGATCTTTTAGCTCAAAAAATCGGAAAACCGATTATTCTAGCGCTTATTGCGGGTATTCTACTTGGTTTATTAGGGATGGTCTCGCCTTACTTTTTATTCTCAGGCGAACATAGTATTTTACCGTTATCTAAAGACTATAAACTCTACAGCAGTCTATCCCTTTGTTTATTGGCACTCGGCAAAACCCTACTGACCAACCTCAGTTTTGCCTTTGGTTGGCGGGGCGGGAAAATCTTTCCAGCAATTTTTGCCAGTGCGACGCTGGGGTTTGCCTTTGTGCGTATTTTTCCATATACCCCCGGCTTAATCGTTGGTATCATCACGGCTGCCGGTGTGACCGTCATCTTAAAACGCCCGTTGATCACCGCCGCCTTATTATTATTTTTATTACCCTTACAATTTTTCCCAATCGTATTGTTAAGCTGTTTTATTTCAGCAAAGTTAGATAAACAGATTCGCCAACGATTGGTTAAAAATTATTAAGCTTATAATATTCAATATAACTAGATCGTATTACTTTTCTAGCGGTACAGCCCTGATAGTTTGTCGGGATTGTATCGTTTTTTAGTCAAAAAAATAAAGCCAATCCAGTTATGATTCGCTTTATTTTTTTGATCTATTTAGGATCTAAGGCCACATTGTCATTTTGATAAAACTTATCAAAGGCTTGAGCCAATGCAGTTTCAGCGGTTGCCATAATTTCTGCTGGTTTTAACGTTGCGGTACCTTCTGCCCGGACAATGTCAAATTGATCAAAGCCCATCACGTCTTGGAACATCGCCTTTAAATATTTTGGCGCAAAGTCCATATGCTCGTAAAAATCATGCCGGGTATAAATGGAGCCGCTGGCAAATAAGCACAAACCCCGATAGTCTTCGGTTAATAACGGTTGGGAAACTTTGCCGTTTGCTAAAGGTTCGCTGATATAGCGGAAAGTCTTACGGGCAATAAGAATGTTGTCCAAATAATCTTTCATCCGGGCGGTGATATTGAAATTGTGCAGTGGCGTTGCAATAACAATCCGTTTATGGGCCATGAATTGGTCTAATAAGGCTGTTGATTTTTGATAAATGGCTGCTTCGGTAGCGGTCAATGCCGTCTTATTTGCTTGTTTGTCCCAGATTGACCACAACTGGCCGTCTTCAATTTTAGGGATATCCTTTTCGTAAAGATTGAGGATTGTCAGGTCCGCCATTGGAAAATGCGTTTGATATTTTTTGAGGAATTGTGCTTCTAATTGGTTGGAGAAATGAGCTTCGTTTTTAAAATCGGGATGTGCGTTAATTAATAGTGTTTTCATTTTTATAACCCCTTTTGATTTGTTATACTCAGTATACCGATTAAAGGTGCCAATTTTAGGCACCATTAAAAAGAAGGTTTTTTAATGAATAAAGCGCAACGGTTAAATCAAGAACTCATTTTTTTAAGCAATAAAACAACTTTTCAGCTACAGGATTTGATGACTGAATTTCAAATTTCCAAGCGAACGGCTTTAAGAGACATCGCTGCCTTAGAGGAAATGGGCTTGCCTTATTACACTGAGCCCGGTCGTTACGGTGGTTATCATCTCATCAATCAAGTGCTATTGACGCCGATTCACTTTAATTTGGATGAAATTCGTGCTATTTTTTTCGCCTTGAACGCGATGGCTTCTTTGTCCAGCAACCCTTTTGAAAAATCTTATCGCCATATCCGTGAAAAAATGTTAGCCAGCTTATCCACCCAACAACAGGCTCTAGTGGATAAAATGGGCCAATTTATTTATTTTTACGCCACGGCCCCGGTTCAGCAAGTTACTGATTTAAGTCTTATTTTACAGGCCATTTTAGAGGAAAAAGTTTTAACGGGTTTCAATACGCAGCAGGCGCCTGAAAAAATTCAGTTACAAGTTTACGAATTGTTTTATCGAAACGGTATTTGGTTTTGCAGTGCCCAAGATTTACGCACAGATACTTGGGGGACTTATCGTTGTGATTACTTGACAAAACTCAGCTTTGAGCCCACTATTCAACCGGTTTATACCATCCAAGATTTAAAAAAACTGCAAGCAACTTACGAAACGACCTACCATAATATTGCCTTTCGCTGCCAACTTACAGCTGCTGGGAAAGAGCATTTTTTGCGAGATCATTATCCCAATATGCACTTGACTGAACTTAAAGGGACCACTTATTTAACTGGCCACTATAACCAAGCAGAGCTAGACTACATGGCCCAATATTTGTTGTCCTATGGCCCTAATATTTTAGTGCTCAGTCCACTGACGTTACAAACACGTTATCGAACATTACTTGACACGATTCAAGCCCAATATAAATAGCCACAATGCCGGCGGGACAATCCCACTAGTATTGTGACTAACTTAGTTTAATTAAATTTTATTTATTTATCATTGATGCCGTATCACTGTTTTGATACTGCCAAGCGCCATCATTAATAGCACCATACTAAAAATTGGCAAGACTAAAATCGAGCCGTTATGCAGCATACTGATCAAAAGGGTACAAAGACTGACGACAATATAGTAACCTAGACTCAACCAAGCCCCCGCTGTGCCAGCCACCGCTGCAAATTTAACTAAAGCTAAACTCAAACAGTTGGGCAAGGCCATGCCGATCCCGGCTAATAAAATAAAAATACCAATGATATACAGGCTGATTTGTACCACAAGATTAAAATAAATCACCGTTGTTAGACTAATCCAAAGTGTTCCAAACAATGCCAGCTGAATACCGCGTTGGATGATTAATTCAGGTTTTAAAACGTGCAAGGCCCGATTGGACAGCCAAGCGCCAAACATCGTCGCAGTAGCAACAACAAGCCCCATAAAGCCGTATTGGCTTTGGGTAAATCCAAATTTTTCGATAAAAATCGTTGGTACTTCTGAGTGGTAACTAAATAAGATCCCATTAAAGATACCAATCAATAAACCAAATACGATTGTGTAACGATCAAATAGCATTGATTTGCCAACGGTTATTACCTGTTTGGCGGCAACCGGTTTGGTCGCAAAATGACCTGTTTCCGGTAATTTTTTAAGACTCCAAAACAATAGACCCATACCCATGATCACCAGGCTGATAAACACGGCTCGAAAACCATAAAATTCTCCGAGGAAGCCGCCGATCAAAGGCCCGATCGCTGGCGAAAAAGCCAATGCCGCTGAAATTTTGGCAAACAGCTGATGCCGTTCGTTACCTTGGTAATTATCGCGCAAGATCGTTTGTGTCGTTACTGATCCGGTGCTGGCACCAAAGGCTTGAACGAAGCGACCAACAAATAACCATTCAATATTTTTTGACAAGGCACATAGGACACAACCCACAATATAGACGACGAGTCCTAGATTCATCGCTTTTCTTCTGCCAAAGTAATCTGAGCCGATACCCCAACAAAAAACGCCGATCGCAAAAGCTATAAAATAAACACTGAGGGTCATCTGGGCAACATTTAAAGAGATACTGTAATTTTGCGCAATTTCGGTCAATGACGGTGTATATATTGTTTCACTTATTTGCGGGAACCCTACAAGACAGACGAGTAGAGCCAAACTAATTTTTTGATTTTTTTCGATGCTTTTTTCCATTAATAAAACTCCTAATTCACTTATTTATCTGGGAAAAAACATCCTTTATCGGGAATCGGCGGTATCATGATTTTTAGCCAATTGTAAAAATTCACGTTATCACCACTTTCTTTATAAATCAGCCTACATTGTACCTTATAGCTGCTTGGTTTGTCTATCTAATATTAAAAGGAGATGATAGTTTTGAATCGACCTGTATTTTTTTATGGGGCTATCAGTCTTGATGGCTACCTAGCAGACGCCAATGACCAACTTGATTGGTTACTGACAAGTGACTTAAATGGCGTTGAAACTTTTTCAGAATTTGACCAGCAAATTGATACATTAGTTATGGGCCGCATTACCTATGATTGGACGCTTCAAGCAACGGATAACGCCCCTTTATATCCAAATAAAGAAAAATTTATTTTAACCCACCAGCCAAAGAAAGTAACCCCGCCAAAAACCCACTTTGTCGCACAGCCTGTGGTGGACTTAATAACTTCACTCAAAGCCAAATCTGGTAAAGGTATTTGGATTGTCGGTGGTGGCCAAATTGTTACGACGTTATTAGCTGAAAATTTGATTGATGCGTTGTGGGTCCAAATTGTACCTGTCTTGTTGGGTAGCGGTAAGCCCCTATTCCCCTCAGGAAATTACCAGCAACGTTTTACCGTCGTGGATCGAACGGCCATGGGCGAATTAACAGAGCTACATTTAAAACGAAACGTTTAATTAAATTTCTAGCTTTACATTGTTATTGCCTTGTAAAGAATGCCCTATGGTAAATCAAGGGTGTGTCAGCTAAAAATACAACCTAAAAAGCGTATCAACAGATTCAGCCTTATTATTGGCAGATGAATTTGTTAATACGCTGCTTTGTCGTTTAATCAGATTTTCTCATCAGCGACTAGATCAACGGCTAAAATAGCTTTAGCGTTTTTTGCTTTAAACTTAGGGGATGTTTCTGGTGCCCAAATTTGGCAAACAACACCGCCAAGTACTAGGGAAATTAGGCAAACGGTTAATGTGGCATAAACACCAAAATGATCTGTAATAATTGGTAGCAGGAATGTGCCTAACGCAGCACCCACTCGACTGATTGCAATTACTGCACCAACACCCGAACCTCTCAGACGTGTATCAAATAATTCTGATGGATAAGGATTTTCCAAGATTACAGCGGCAGATAAGACAACTGCGAATACTGAAAAGACAAGCATTGTAATTGACGAAGGCGCAGATTTCCAGACAATCATGACCGCCAAAGCCGCTGCGGCAACATAGAAAGTAGATACGATGAAAGATCTTCTAGAAATATATTTAAATAAGATAACACCTATACAAGCACCCACAATTTGAAAACCATTATATAAAATACCTGATGTAGCTGGATTACTAATATTCATATTTTTCATTAGTAAAGGTAAGAAAATGCCAATTCCAAAAAATGGGAAAACTTGACAGGCATAAAAAATACCGCCGACAACTACATTACGAAATACACCTGGGCGTAACAATTCGCCCCAAGAGGCTGGTTTTTCATGTTCAACTGCATCTGCTTCATTTGGTATCGTATATTCATCGCCTAATTCTTTACGAATTAACTGGCGTGCTTCTTCTTTTCTACCCACTGAAGCTAACCAACTAGGCGATTCTGGAACACGTATGACCAAACGTGAAATTGCGGCAATTAAACCCGGAATGGCGGATGAGATAATAATCCAACGCCAAGTATTGTCGCCCAAACCAGTGATCAGCGTTCCGGCTAGATAAGAGGCTACAAAGCCGCTCATCCAAAAAATAATCAGGAAGCTTTGAAATTGTGGTCCTTTTTTAGTCGGAAACCATTCAATTAATAAGGCATTGCCTATGGTGTAATCAATGGCGATAGAAATACCAATGCCCACTCTCAAGGCAAATAAAATGCCCACATTTGACACAAAAAATTGTGCTAGCGAAAGTATCGAGAAAAAAATCATATGGCTCACAAATAGTGGTCGACGACCAATTTTATCAGCGATATTCCCTACTACTAAACTACCAAACAAACCAATCAAGGTTCCGGCCCCTAAAAGGCCCACCCAAAAACTGGATAGATTTAATGGACCAGTCGCCTTAGTTAAAGCCGTACCGGTAATACCTAGGGCGTACCCACACGAAATTTGTCCGAGTACTACACATAAAAAGACGCGTTTATGGACTGAAGATAAGCCCGCTTCTGTATAGCTCTTTTCACCCACTTATATTTCCCCCTTCACTGCTGACTAAAGTTGAATAGTCCCTGGCTTAACGATTTCTTTGGCCAACATTTAGCGTATTGCGAAGGTAGTCTATACTTTCTAAGCAGGCTTTCATTTCTTTTTCACGTGCTTCTTCGATGCTATCATCACCGATTTCATATTCTACTTCAAAAGTAATCCGGTCTACTTTAGATTTTTCTCGTAACGTCTTTAGTATTTTTGCGCCGTCAATATCCCCTTGTCCAATTGGAGAACCGTAAGAGTGAACGCCATCTGGGTCTACAACTAATTTGATATCACAGAAATGAACACAGTTAGCGTAAGGCGCCAATTTTTCAACACAGGCTTCAGGGCCTTCTAATACGTTCATAGAATTCATCGTATCTAAACAAGCTCCAACTTTAGGGTGATTTAATTGTTTCACTAACCAAATTACTTCATCTGCATATAAATCACAGTGATTTTCTAAAGCCATGGTTAATCCCAATTCGTCTAATAATGGTAGATTTTCTTTAAATTCATCATAGCGTTTGCTCAATTGTTTCATCACATCTGGGTGGAAACAAGTCCCATACAGTGGATGTGGACGGTCAATATCTAAACTGAATTTCACTAAGTCTGCGCCCATTGCCTTTGCATTCAGCAATGCATCTTTAACCGTTGAATTAACCCGTGGGTCGCAAGGTGCATCAAAGGATACGTTATATTCTAGATATAAGCCATGGTCTTCAGCGGCTTTTTTTACTTTAGCCAGATGTTCAGGTTCCAAAGAAACTAAATCAACGTTTGTAATATGTAGACCGTCTAATCCCCATTTTACGGCGTAATCCATTAATTGGAACAAATCGATACTTTGTTCAAAAGCGTGATCTTCAGAAAAGCCCCAACTTTCTCCTAAGCCGTGCAAATGTAAGGTATAAGTGTGCATTCCTAATTGAATTGGTCGATTATAATTACTCATGTTTTTTTCTCCTTTTTATCTGCGATTGTTCTGTTAATTTGATCAGCTGTACTTTACTACATCATTCTTTTCTGTCTCAATTTAAATCTCACGGATACTTGAAGCTAAATTTATTGCTGCCCTAATTCTTTGCATCGTTCTACCGAAATTTTTACAAATTCTCGGTAGAGATCGTCAAATCCCATGGACTCTATTTTTTCTAATGCCGTTACCGTGGCACCACCAGGCAACCGCAAAGCTGTTTCAAGCGCTTTCAAATCAGTATCGGCATTGAGTATCATTTCTCCGCTCCCTTTCATGGTTTGAGCGAATAATCTGACTGCCGTGTCTGGGTCTAAGCCTAGCTTTTCAGCTTCTTCAACCATTAAATTTGCAATATGATAGAAAAATCCTGGTGCTGAGCCATTAAAAGGTAAAATCTCAGCCATCATGCCATCTGGTATTTCTTCAACGAGGCCACACGCGTTTAGAATTTCTGTTGCTTTTTCAACATCTTCATCCTCACAATTGGCGCAACGAGAGACGGCAAACGCCCCTTCACCAACTTGTGAGCTCATATTTGGCATACAGATAATAACCTTACTGTCTTTTCCAAGATGTTCTTTATACCAATCTTGTTCAACCCCGGTTACAACCGTTAATAACAGCTGTCCTGGTCTGTAACTAGCGGCTAATTCGTCAATAACCAATCCGGCTACTTTGGGCGTCACGCCTAAGACAAGTACGTCTGAATTATCAACTAAGTCACTCATTTTATCATAAATGACATACCCTTTTTTGGCATAAGCCGCTCTTGTTGCCGCGTTGATATCATAAATTCCAATTTCAGCGGGATTATAGTCCGGATTTAATTCTGCGCCTCTGTGCATTGCTTGAATAATATTTCCTGCTGCAATAAAGCCATAACGTAGCATCAGGCCACCTCCTCTAGATCCTTAAATTATTGTTTTAACATAATTATTTGTGATACGCTGACACCATTTCATGTGCTGTTCTGATGGCGTTTCCACGTTGTCTAAGCCATAATCAATCCCCAGCTTACGATAAGTATCCGTCCCATAGCGATGATATGGTAGCAGTTGTAAATGCTGTACGGCCGGTAACGCTTCAAGAAATTGTCCAAGCGCTACCAACTCTGCTTCAGAATCATTAACCCCAGGAACCAACGGCCGCCGAATGATTAATTTGAAATTAGGTAAGTCAAGGTTACCAGCTTTTTTGATATTGCTTAAGATAATTTCATTATCAACGCCTGTAAAGGCTCTGTGCCTTGCTTCATCCATTACCTTCAAATCTACAAAGGCTGTATTTAGGCAGGCTAGAATTGGTTCAATTTTTTCCCAGCTGCTATAAAATGACGTCTCAACTGCTGTATTGATGCCTTCTTTACAAGCTTGTTTGACTAAAGCTGCTACAAATTCTGCTTGAAATAACATTTCACCACCGGAAACAGTCATCCCACCACCAGAGTGAAAGTAAAAGGGACTATCTTTACGGACCTCTGCCATCACTTCCTCCACGGTCATCCTATTACCATAAGTCAATTTACCGTCTTTTGTCGTTTCAATTTTCGCATTTATACCTTCAGGAGTAGAACACCATTTACAGCGCAAAGGGCAGCCTTTCATAAAGACGACGGTTCTTAAGCCATTGCCATCATAGATTGAACTTTTCACAATTCGTAAAACAGTGCCCGATAGATCTCTGCCTTCATACTCTTGATACATATTAAACGATCCCTTCCAGATACTGCTCGTGGTGTAGCTCATGACGTTTTCACATCTTGAAGTATCCCTTTTTGTAAAAATTTAAGGTGTTCATCAATTTCAAATTCTATCCTTAACTAAATTGTGCAATTTCAGTCCGTTGGATAATATCATCTTGAATGTCTTTGCCTAGTTCTACAAAAAAGGCTGTATAACCAGCAACTCTGACTAATAAATCACGATGGTCTTTTGGATGAACCTGAGCATCTTCCAAGACAGAACGATCAATAATATTATATTGTGTATGATAAATATCCAGGGTACATTGCGTTTTTAACATGACCATCATGTTATTCAGACCTTGATCCCCTTTAAGCATCTTTGGATCTAGTTTTAAATTCATTTGTGTGCCTTGCGTAAAGCGTGAATGTGGTAAATTACTAACAGATTTTAATAAAGCCGTCGCCCCTTTGACATCTGTACCACCAGTGGCGCCGATCCCATCTGCAAGTGGCAACCACGCTTTACGGCCTGATGGTAAAGCACCAACGCTTTGACCAATGGGCACATTACCAGATACTGGCAACATTCCTGCTGTTAAATGCCCGAATGGTGAGTCATATTTTTCAATTTGATCCACTAAGTAGGTATAAATCTTGCTTGCAAATGTATCCACATAAGCCTCATCATTCCCATATTTAGGAACAGACATGCAGAGGTCTTGTACTTCATCGTAGCCTTCGAAGTTATGATCTAAAGCGTCACATAACGCTGCCATTGTTAGCTTCTTGTCGTCAAAGATTAACGATTTAACTGCGGCGACAGAGTTGATAATATCCGCTTGCCCAATAATATTGATCCCATTACCGACATTAAACGTTGCCCCGCCATTTGCGTAATCTTTACCGCTTGCCATACAGTTTGGATAAGTCAATGATAATGCGGCGACAGGGCGGTAATGTTCACTTAAGTAATCTAAGTAGGCATTCATTGTAGCCATAGTATGAACAAAGTAATCAATTTGCTTTTTAACCGCCGTCATGAAATCCTCAAAGGTGGCAAACGTTCTTGGATCGCCGGTTTGAATGGAAACTAATTCTCCCGTTTTACGACTTCTGCCATTCGTCATGACCATATCAATGACGCCGCCCATACTAACTTCACCAATATCCGTATAAGACTTTAAGCGGCCCTCAAGATTTGTTTCAACACAACCACACGGTGTCCAATCCCAGGCTTGAGACAGCGGCACACCTTTATTTAACAGCATCTTAATCCCTGCATCATCATGATAAACCGCCGGCATGGTCCGCCCCATTCGAATACATTCGGCTGCTTTTCTTAAGAAAGCATCTGGATTTTTGGCCATGTTATAGCGAACTGTCATATTAGGTTCCTTCAACGCCGTATCCATCGTTGCTTGAATGGTCATGTAGGACAAATCGTTAACGGCATCTCTGCCGTTTTGATCGATCCCCCCTGCAGTAACTTGAACCGTCATATTATAACCCGCTGAAAAGGCGGCACTCTCTCCATCTTGGAATAAGCCCATTTCTGCAATTTTTATCCAGAAGCAATCCAGTAGTTCTTGTGCTTCTTCTTTAGTCATGAGACCGTCTTGAATATCTTTATTGTAAAAATCGATAAGATATTGATCCATCCGTCCTAGATTATAAGAAGAAGCATTTTGTTCCATAAAAATACAGAATTCATAAGTTAACATACTTTGTAAAGCTTCATAATAATTACGTGGTGGGTTTTCCGGTACATGACGATTCACTTCTGCGATCTTTAGTAATTCAGCTTTGCGATTTTCATCAGTTTCTTCTTCAGCCAACTGTTCAGCTAAATCTGCCTGCCGATTGGCAAGTGCGATAATCCCTTCTGCTGTGATGATCAGTGATTTATAAAAAATAATCTTTTTAAGTGCATCTTCTCCATCAGCATCATCTAATTGGGCTAATTTTTGTGCCGCTTCTTTTTTGATACCGCCAATCCCTTTTTTCAAAAGTGTGCGCCAGCCAGGTGTGTTTTCGCCATAACCCCGAACAAACTTTTTGTCGACATACAGCATCCCGCCATCTCGCATCGTCCTGACATCGTCTGGCATCATCGCATTCCAACGATCTAAGACACATTTACCACGCCAATACGGGGCAACTTCTTCCATAAAAAGTTTTTTATTTTCTTCAGATAAATAAAAGGGATCGTACTTACGTGTACCGATTGTATCCAGTTCTTTTTCGATAACGGAACAAGCAGAATCTGGGTTTAAAATTCCCGCACGTGGTTTAAAAGCCACGCCACCGACTAAAAGTTCATTGTCTTGAATGAAGATTGGTTTCTTCTCATAGACATTTTTCATTGCCGTCGCTTTTTGGATTTGCCATGGTTGACCTTCCGTCGCCTTAAAGCCTTCAGTGACGTAATAAGCATCTAAAATATCCATCTCTACCCGGTGAGACATATAATTATCTCTTAACGCCTGTATTCGGTTCATATATTCTTTTGGCATAGTACCTTCTCCTTTTTAGTCGCGGCTTCTTTTCTGTTATTATTAATTGAAGCGGTAAGTTGCCTTCTGTTTAATAAAGTGATCACATGATAGTTCAGTTTTAATGTGTCAACTTTTCCAAGATTCAACTTAAAGTAACTTACTCGAGCTGACTTAAGCGATCAAGCTGTCAAAAAAGCGGTTAGTACCCAAATTTAATTAACAAATTTTTTTAAACTAACCTGCTTTCCTACTTCGATGAAATTGTAGCATTATTCACAAATTGATGTAAAATAGTGTTTTTGTATAACACTATACAGATGGTGAATAATCTTGTTTACTATCTATTATTGATTTCATAGTATGTAAAGAATAAACTAGTAGTATCCATATACTTGTGATTTAAATATCTAATAGGGCTTTCTAAGAGAAATTTGCCTTACTTTTCCTATCACTCACCTTCATTTTGTCGGGTGAACTTAAACATTAAGTCATCATGGGGGACTTTTCATGGATTTAAAACAAATTGAATACTTCTTTTCCATTGCTGAAGTGGGTAATATCACTAAAGCCGCTGATCTTCTTTATACTTCTCAGCCCACGGTAAGTCGACAACTCTTAATTTTAGAAAGAGAATTAGGCTATCCTCTGTTCAATCGCGATAGTAAACCGCTGGAACTAACTAAGGCCGGTAAAATTTTTTATGACGGGATGAAAGACGCGTTATCCAAAATCGATACCACTGTTGATATTGCCAAAAATGCGGCAGAAGAAAATAATAATTCTCTCTCCATTGCTTTTCAATCCGGTTACTATACTGAATACATACTGTTTCCTGTCATTGATGCCTTTCGCGAAGCTTATCCAAATATTCATATTCGGTCTGACAAACTCATGTCTATAGAAATGATGAACGGCTTAAAAAATGAAAGCATCGATATTTGTATTGGCCGGGCTTTTAAGCATTGGTTAGAAGCCGGTTTTGATGTTCAGGAGCTTCAAAAAATAGACACCCAAGTTATCATGTCCAATAAACACCGCTTAGCTGCTAAAAAATCTCTTAATTACACGGACTTACAAGGTGAAACTTTTTACCTCACTTCACCAAACGGCCATCAAATCAACGAAATTTTTCAAGGCCATTGTTCGTTATCTCAAGTTAATCAGGTTCAAGTCCCCAACTCTGAAATTGCCTATTTTAAAGTATTAGCCTATAACGGCTTAACGTTGTCAGATCCTTATGATCCGTCATGGACAAATAACCCCTACTATCACTCTATTTCGATTTCACCTTTTTATACAGATTCCTGTGTTTGTGTAACAACGCCCACCAATTTGAATCCTACGATTAAATTATTCAAAGATTTTTTTACAGACTTTATGCAATAATCCCTTGATGGTTGTCAGCTGAAATAGGCTAATTTGTCTAACAACTATGACGGGCTTTTTGTATGCCTAGAATAAATCGTATCGTACAAAAAAAGGCCCTTTTAACCGAACTTTGTTTGTTAATTGTACGGTTAAAAGAGACTCTATTATAATGTTCATTAGTTTTGTGGCGCTATCATTGCTGGCCTAATTGTTGGGTATCTTGTTTTATATATCAAAAAAATTAAAGTACCTAAGGCTATTCAGCCTTTGATGCCAATAATGATTATTCCAATTACTGCAACTTTGATTATTGCATTTCTTTTTATTTTCGTTATTGGAGCACCAATTTCAGGATTAATGAAATTGCTTTTTGGATTCTTAACCGATTTATCTGGTGGAAGTATTATTATACTTGGACTAGTAGTTGGCTTGATGCAAGGATTTGATATGGGTGGACCAGTCAGTAAGGTCGTCTTTCTTTTCAGTGTCGGCCTAATTGCGGATGGCCAGACTCAATTCATGGGTGCACAGGCCTGCGCCATTCCTGTTGCACCACTTGGTATGGCTCTGGCAACTATGATCGGTCGAAAATACTTTGATAAAGAATCTGTTGCAAACGGGAAATCCGCCTTAGCCATGGGACTTGTCGGTATATCTGAAGGTGCTATCCCATTTGCAGCTAGCGATCCACTAAGTGTCATCCCCGCTAATATGATTGGTAGTGCCGTTGCCAGTACATTAGCCTTTTCATTTGGTATAACTGATAATGTCGCACATGGTGGCCCTATTGTTGTCCTACTAGGTGCCGTTAATAAACCAATATTAGCAATTATCTGTATGCTCGCTGGAACAATTGTTACAGCAATAGTTGCACTATTCTTAAAAGCTACCTTTAGTAGACGTTCTGAAAAAAGAGAGCTCAAAAAAATGGATGTAGCCAACTAAAAAATCTCCCTTTGAATCCAACACAATTCAAAGGGAGATTTTTTACTATAACGTAATTTTAACGATTATTTGCCAATTTGACAGCATAATCTATTGCATCTTCAAGACTAATTTCGTTAGCTGTTCCTTTTAATGACTGATCAAAAGCAGTGCCATGATCAACACTAGCGCGAATAATTGGTAATCCTAAAGTAATATTAACCCCGGCAACTGCACCCCATTTTTTCTTTACTTCATCATATTGGAAGCCTAGAACTTTTAATGGAATATGTCCCTGATCATGATACATTGCCACTACAATATCATACCAGCCACCAATTGCCTTAGGAAAAATAGTATCTGGCGGCACTGGGCCTTCAACATTAATCCCATCTGCTTTAGCTGCCTCTATAGCTGGTATAATCTCTGCCGCTTCTTCATGACCGAACAAACCATTTTCACTAGCATGCGGATTCAATCCAGCCACCCCTACACGGGGATGTTCAATTCCTAAACGTTTACATGCTGAGTCCGCAATTCGAATAACTTCTTCAACACGAGGTTCCTTCACTAAATCACAAGCTTCTCGAAGAGCTACGTGGGTTGAAACATGTACAATACGAACATTTTTATAAGCCAGCATCATTGTATAATTCTTAGTATTTGTAAAATGTGCGTAAATCTCTGTATGCCCTGCAAAATGATGCCCGGCAAGATTCATAGCTTCTTTATTCAAAGCGTTAGTGACCGTTGCATCAACCTCATGAGCCATCGCTAGTTCAATTACCTGATGTACATATTGATAGGCTGCATTCCCGGCCATTGCACTGACTTCCCCGAATTTAAGTTGATCGACATCAACTAAACCCATATCAAATATATCCATCGTACCAAACTCGAATTTTGCTTCTTTCACTGAATGAATAACATTCAGTGGCATCTTAAGTTCAGGTAAAACTGTCATTACCTTTTTAAGAACATTTGCATCTCCGACTAACAGCGGACGACATTTTTTAAACAGTTCTGAATTCTGAAACGCCTTTAACGAGATCTCTGGTCCAATACTGGCAGGATCTCCCATTGTGATTGCAACAATTGGTTTTACCATCGTAAATACCTCCAAAAACTCAAAGTTGAATCTATTAACATTCTAAAATTATTCGTTTCTATTTTGCAAAATATGCACTATAAACTTCGTGTAATGTTGCTTCAATCTTTGTCTTAGCTTCTGGTGCCAAATAATTGAATGGCGCTCTAGTCGAACCTACAGGGTAACCAATAATGTTTGTTGCTACTTTAGTAATCGTATTTGGATTGCCTAATGAGAACAAGTTACGTAATGGTCGAATTGAATCTTGAGCAGCCTGAGCACCCTTAAAATCACCTTTTAACCAACGTTGGTAAATTGACACCATAATTGTTGGTAATACGTTAGCCACCGCTGTAATACCACCAGTACCACCGGCTTGTAAAGTCCACAAAATTAACGCATCATTCCCAGAGATGACTTTAAAATCACGATCTCTTGTCAATTCAATGTACTGCAAAATATTATCAAAGTTACCACTAGAATCTTTGACCCCAATGATATGTTTTAAATCTGCTAAACGACTAACTGTTTGCGGTTTCAAGGCATTACCAGTACGAGCAGGAATGTTATATAGTAAAATTGGTACATCCACAGCTGCATCAATTGCAGCATAGTGACGATAAAGCTCTTCTTGACTTGCCGCTGCAAAACTTGGTGTGATGATTGACAAAGCATCTGCACCAGCCTCTTGTGCCTCTAATGACAATTGAATTGTTTCTGCTGTAGAAACACATCCAGTTCCTACGTATACTGGTACACGATTGGCCGCCTGATCAATAACAATCTTCATGACATTTAATTTTTCTTCATGACTAAGGATGTAAGCTTCCCCGTTAGTCCCTAATGTAAAGACCCCATTAACACCGGCATTAATTTGGCGATCTACTTGGTTTCTTAACTCAGTTTCATTCACTTGCTCGTTTTCATCCAACGGTGTAACCATTGCAGCAATAATACCTGTAGCGATTTCTTTGACCATTATTAAAATCCTCCTTGATTGACTAACTAGCTTAGAATAGAACGATAAATATTCTCGACATCCTCACGACTGAGCACCTTCATGTTGTGATCTAGTAATCTAGTCTGCTGTAAAGCCGAATCGATTAGAAAATCAAGATCTGCTAAAGTTACACCAAATTGTTTGAGATCTGTTGGAATTGCAACTGCTTCAACAATATCTGCAATTTTAGCAATCATAAAGTCAGCCTTAGACACCTCTGAATCTTGTTGATTATCTGGGAAAACAAAGTCTGTTAAATTGGCTAATTGCGGCATAATAGCATCTTTATTAAACGTCATTACCTGTTTAAATAAAACTGCATTTGAAACACCATGGGCAATATGGAATTTCCCACCCAACGGATAAGATAGCGCATGAACCGCAGTTGTCCCAGATGCTGTAATAGCCACCCCACCGTAAAATGCACCTAATAGCAGGGCTTCACGAGCGGCAACATTATCTTCATCTTGATACGCAGTAACAAGATTTTGAAAAATATAGCGTGCCCCAATTGCTGCAATGTCATTAGAAAAAATCGTCGCATTTTTAGATGTATAACATTCCACACAATGGCTTAAAGCATCTACCGCACTCGCAGCTAAAATAGATTTTGGTAACTTTTTAACATTATTGACATCTAGCAACACTAAATCTGGTAACATTTCACCAGATACAATTCCGAATTTTACTTGTTTTTCTGGAATTGTAACAATTGCGTTGATCGTTGCTTCACTACCGGTACCAGTCGTTGTCGGAATCATGACTGATGGCACCTGCTTTTTGGCAATAGAAGCATTTTGAATCAAATCTTGAATTGTATAATCAGCACCACGCAACAGAGAAATCAATTTGGCGGCGTCCATCACACTACCGCCACCAATGGCAACAATCAATCCAAAATCAAATTGACTAACTTTTTGCAATAATGCATCAACTTGAACATAGCTCGGCTCTGGTTTAATTTCATCTTCAACTTGATAAGTGATACCCTCATGTTCAAAATAGGTGATTAATGGATCAACCAGATGATTCGCTTCAATACCCTTATCAGTAAATAACAATACTTTTTGATTTGTTTGTAACTTAATTAATTCATCTAGATGTTTAGTAAGATCTGTTCCAGCATAAATACTATTTGGCATTTTTAAAAAAGCACTTGTACTCACTAAGATTCCTTCTTTCCTGTTTTAACCCAATCTTCTGAAAAACGTAAATAAGCGATTTTTTGTCTGAAATAAGTAAATGTTAATAATAAATCGCCATCTATTGCTTGTTTAATAGATGGGTAAGAAAATTCACGATTCTTTTTATTTTTAGAATCATTCGTTAGCGCAAAACCATCGCCAATGGCAACATCCCGTTGATATGGCCAACTTTTACCGCCATCTCCAGAGATTGCCACACGCATTGGCGCCCGAGGAGCACCCCAAAAAGCACGGGGGACGTCTGTATCTATCACTGCGTCCTTGTCTTCCAGTCCATCGGAATACAAACTGGAGCGCCGCACTGTGGCATCTGCTTTACTAGCAGCATTGTATGCAATTGCTAAATTACCATCTGCTAATGCCGTAAACTGAATTGAAGAGTTATTATTTGGTAATTCCGTCTTTTCAGGCACACTCCAATGCAGTGCATCTGGACTTGTACTACGATAAATGTTATCCGCCCAACGTGAGCGATAAAAAGCAACATAGGTTCCGTCAGTTAATGGTTGAATATTCATATGTACACAACCCAAACTATCAGGTACTTTATATTCTGTCCAAGACTGTCCCTCATCATCAGTCGCAAAAACCGCGCTATAGTCATAACTACCATCCCATGGTTTTCCATCATCTTTGATAACACAATGGAAAACAGGTAATACCCACTGGCCAGCTGGTGTAATTTGAACATCTTGACGAATAAATAAACCGGTTTTCCCTGGGAAAAGCACTGTTTCTGGTCCCCAAGTGTGTCCTTGATCTTCAGAAATACGTCGTTTAATAATAGCAGTATCTTGATTACCACCATCTTGTGAGGTAAAAAGCAACCATAGTGCACCCTTTGGTGTTTGGAAAAACATCGGATTTTGATCAGAACGCTGTGGATTATCCGAAACTTTTTGTGGCAATGTCCATTGATCTGCCCCCTTATCTAATCTTGAATAAAAAATACTAATATCACTTTTACCTTCTTCACTACCAGAAAACCAGGTACACAGTACATCGCCATTAGGTAATAATGCTAGATTTGAAGCATGACTTTGAATACCAGACTCTGGTAAGGTCATCTCTGTATCGAAGTGGCTGGTCAAGCTATCTTGTAATTGCATATTAATCCTCCTGTGAAGTAACCGCTTGCACACTTTGTGCACAACGGCTTTTTAATTTTTTAAATGCATAAACAATGAGATTTTTACTGCCAAATGCCCCTGCTTTCGTTATAACACGCATACCTGCAAAGTCACCATGGACAACTTCTAATAATGGAATTCCTGGTGCAATCTCATCTAGAACCTTAGCACCACTGGCCTTCCCTATTCTAAGGAATCCCTTAGCCGTTTCTCCGCCGGAAACAAAAAGTCCAGAGACCTGAATTCGCTGAAGTACTTTACGACAAATTCCAGATAACACTGCTTGTGTCAATTCATTGATCTTATCATCAGTCAATTGATGTTCGGCTAAAATCGATATGGTTTTATCGAGTTCTGAACGCTGATAGGATGCAGAAGACATCAAAATGACATCTCGTCCTTCGGAAAAGGCTGCCAGGGCTTCATCAACATAAGGGGTATAACTCTGATTCGCATAAACTTCATAAATCGGTATATTAACTAAATGAACACCATTGCTTTCTGCAACATGTAATTGAACCCGAGTAACTTCACTGACACTTCCAATTAATGCTAGGGCCGGTTTTACATCAAAGGATTCCATCAATAACGCTGTTGTTAACCCTGATGAGCCAACCCAAAGAACCTTTTTCCCTGTTCTGCGCAATGCTGTAACAACTCGTGTTAAATCCTGATTATTTTCACTATCAAAGCTACAATACTTAGCAGCACCAACCGTAAAACCAGAGGCTCTAATTTGTTTTAGAGTATAGTGATTAATTGTTTTATTAGGAAAAGCCTGTTGTAAAAGTGTTGTCACTTGATCAGTGACAATCGGTTTTACAGGATCTTTTGAAAAATCTGTCTTCATTGCCCGTTTCCCTGAGACGCGTAAAATACCGTTAATCACAGTTCGGTCTTGATCTGGTAAGGCCGGTGCAAATGCCACAATATCCGGTTGATAATACTCTGTTAGAGCTCTAATTTCTGCAGAGATATTACCACGTAAAGTTGAATCTACTTTCTTGATAACTTCGCTGAAATGTCCCCATGGAATTTGTGATAATATTGTCGTCATTTTTGTTGTAGCTACTGCCGTTGAATCATTTCGCGTCTCAGTATCTAAAACTGTTGAACCATGCTGCAGCTGACTAACTGAAAATTCAACACGTACTGGTACGCCCAGATTGGCCAATTGTACTCCGGTATCATTCGATCCGGTAAAATCATCGGCAATGATCAAGTAGTCCTTCAACATAATCACCTCCATTTTGGATTACAATATTTTTGTTAACATTTATCTTTACAAGTTATATCTTACAGGCTTGTACGATTGACAGAAACTAGGCAAGTGTTTAATATTGATATAAATCACATAAATTATTCTAATTTTGTAGTAATTGCATCAATTTTCGTTTCAAATTTAAACGGATGGTGATTAATATGTCCCAAAAAATTCTCTGCGTTGCCCCTTATCAAGGATTAAATGTTTTATTTCAACAAGTAAGTCAACAATTATTGAAGCATGAACAAGCGGATGATTATCAATTCACCTATATTCGCTTTGATCGTCAAGATGAACTAGATACTATTAATGAAATATTAGCTACACACTACGACTTAATCATTTCCCGTGGTGGCACTGCCACATTATTGCGTACACTAACAGCAACGCCCGTAATCGATATCGGGGTCTCTCAGTATGACCTATTAAATACGGTACAATCAGCAAATCGTCTTAACCACGTTGCACTTGTAGCTTTTTCTGCATTTTCAGATCGAGCCCGTGAGGTATTTGAACGTTTTAACCTTGAATTAAAAGTCTACGGCATTGATTCAGAAAATGAGCTATCTCAACTTTTACGTACATTAAGCGCTCAAGGTATTGATACACTTATCTGTGATATCACAACAGAAGCAGCCGCTGAAGATGCCGGCTTTTCAACTTTGTTAATTACTGCAAGCACGGAAAGTGTTGCAGCCGCTTTAAATAATGGTTTTCATCTTCTAACACAACTTAAAGCTCAAACAACTTTGACAAACGTACTAGGACACACACTAGACAAACTCAATGTCATGACAATCATTTATGACACAACTAATCAAATTGTTTTTACCTCTCAAGGATTAGCTCGTGATCCTCGTCTGCAACAGGTCGCAATAAACGCAATTCATCACCATCATAGTCAATTTACTAGTGGCACTGTTCGCTACAAATTAACATCTGATATAGATGGCGATTACACTGTCTATACCATCAATAAATGGTTTAAACCACCGAAGAATCATACAACTACCACTAGTAATTTTCTTATGGATGAAAGCTTACAAGCAGCATTTTCTACTTATTTTAAACTGATCGAGCCACCAACCTTTTTCAATTCGCTTCAATCCTATGCTAATGGCAACCACCCATTATTGATTATTGGTGAAGTTGGCGTTGGTAAAACCTATATTGCAAATTTATTGCATCAATACGGTCTTCACCCCCAACAAGATCCAATCTATATCGACTTAAGTCAAGAAACTGCTTTTAACAATTTGTTGGAGCAAAACGATTCACCTCTTTATGGTACCGATCAATGTTTCATATTTGAAAAAACCAATGAGAGTAATCCTCAAGTACAACAAACCGTAATTGATTTTGTACTCCAAACACGTTTAGCTAACCGAAATCAAGTAATTTTTACCCTTTCACAGTCCACTGATGATGGCCTCCTACCAGCACTTAAACCCTTAATGAATTTATCGCGAATTGTCACTTTACGGCCTTTTCGTAATATTCAGGGAGATGTAATTGTTCAGTTACTCACTTCGCTGGTTAATACTTATAATCGGGATGTTGGCTCAGAACTTCTTGGTGTCTCGGATATTGCTTTAGATTTTATTTTAAATGAACGTTGGTCAAATAATTTTGCCCAATTTTATCACACTTTAAATATGGCCATGGCGGCAACCGGCGGGGCTTATGTTGGAATTGATGAATTACGTCGTAGCTTATCTTCAGATCAAGACCACTATTATTTACAAACACATACACCGCCTAATATGAATGTATCTACTACAGATACCAATAAAACACTCGCCGATATGATACAAGACATCATGATTCGCACATTGGCTGCAAATCAAAATAATCGGACAAAAACTGCACAACAGCTTGGTATCTCTCGGGCAACACTTTGGCGATATTTAAAACATGATTGATCAATTTACCATCATGAAATTCATGGTGGTATTTTTATGTTCAAGAATGAAACAATCACAGGAAATAAATTGACTAACTGGTTCAACAAGAGACACTTCCATCTTCATTCATCCCAGATGGCGCTTACATAATTCTTTATAATGAAAATTAGTAAATAAAAGGAGATTCTTCGATATGACAAAAATTATTAGTCTCTATGCACCATTCTTCGAAGCAAGTGATTGGCATGCCGCGATTATGACCAGTGCTGGCTTGATGACAGTCCTGACCCTTGCTATTATGGAATGTCTGTTATCTGTTGATAATGCTGTCGTCCTTGCCGCACAAACCTCGTCCCTCAAAGATCCGAAACTTGAACGTCACGCGCTGATGTGGGGCTTGTGGGGATCATATATCTTTCGTTTCATAGCCATTGGGTTAGGTGCTTACCTAATAAAATTTTGGTTAGTCAAAGCCTTAGGTGCCGGATATTTACTATATATGTCTATTCACTTTTTTTATGAGAAGCACCAAACTCGTAAAGCCCCTGCTGACGACAAACCTGTAGTTAAACAGCGTTCCTTCTGGGGAACTGTTGCCGCCATTGTTTTACTGGATGTTGTCTTTTCCATCGATTCAATTTTAACTGCATTAGCACTTGATAATAATCCAGTTATTGTTCTATTAGGCGGTATGATTGGGATTCTTGCAATGCGGTTCGTTGCCCAAGGTATGATTGTCTTATTGGAAAAAATTCCTGAAATTCTCTACATGGCTTACATCTTAATTGCCTTCATCGCTATTAAACTAGGGATGAGTTTACCAATCATTAATATTGAAGTTTCTAATACTTTTTTCAGTATTTTTGTTCTTGTTGCTTTTCTGGCTACTTTCGGCATCCATTGGTGGCGTGCTAAACATGTAATCACAAAAAAAGCACCAGTTATCAACTCCAATAAATAGTATCCATATTAAACTTTCTATGATGTAGTTTTGAATCTTTGCTAACTGCTATGAATCACCAATTTAAATAAAGACAGTGAATTATGAATAGCGCATCCATAATTTGCTGTCTTTATTTGTGTACCATATTGTGTACCATACCGATATATGCAGTACTTTGATATTTTAATTTCTACAAAACTACCAAAATAATAGTAACTACTGACCTGAATAGCATCTGTAATGAAAAATAGAAGTGCACTGTAATCCCCAAGTAATTGGCCTATAATAGTACTCAGGGAGTCTTAAATAAGCGTTTCATTGCTTAGAAGCCTCAGTTCTTAAAAGTCTTGGTAATAGGCTTTTAAAACTGATTATAGAAGAGTGCTCTATGCAACACACTGTTATTAATGCTGCTAGCAATATTTAATTCCTATAAACTAGATAGCCAAGATAACACCGCTTATACTAAAAGCAAAAAAATTCTTGAGACAAGAAATATCTCAAGAATTTTTTACTGTCTAAAATTTCTATTTTAACCTTACTGTTGCATAATATGAATCGCAAAACCACCAAACTCTCCATTTAGATAAATATTCTTAAGTTTGTTACTGTCATCATAAGCTGCTGTATCCATATTAAATGTGAATCCCTTCTCCTTCAACTCAGCAACCGCTAACTCTAAATCTGCGGTTGCCATGGCTATATGTCCATTTTCCCCTAGAAACGGGCTTCTCATGCATTCAAATAAGGTACCAGCAAATTCTGATTTTTTACCGTGACGGGGTTCTAAATTGAATAGTTCACTTAATAAATCTGCTAATTTCTGAGCGTCTTCTGGACTATCCTGATTGATACCAATATGTACCAACTCAAATGAATTTTTCATAACTATCTCTCCTTATGCTGGGAATACTAATAATGAACCTACTGTCAAAAATAATAGACGGATAAAATACTGCGGTATTGTAAATTTCCAGAATTCTTTTGCTGTATATTTACCAGTACCTAAAATTAGTGCTGGCATCCCATCAATCGGTAGGAAGTGTCCACACCAACCAGCCATTACAATTGCACTAGCAGCAGCACGTGGATCAAAACCTAATTTTACACAAGTAGCAATTGCCAATGGTGCAAATACATAAACCGTCCCAATATTTGTCCCTGTTAGCGTTGCCAATAAACTAGTTAAAATACATAAAACAAAGATTAAAACAAATGGATTGACATTACCACCAAGCATAGTAGCAACAGACTTCCCAACTAAATCAGTTAAACCGGTACTTCCCAGAGCATTGGCCACCCCAATAACTCCTGCAGACATCAAGATAATTGGTGCGCTAATAGCATCACGAATCTCGTTAAAACTTAATACATTAGTAATGAGAATAACCGCAACTGAAAGCCCAGCTATTGCATACCCTGCATCACCAATTTGTCCCTGTAATAGCATCCCGATTACAGCGGCAATAAAAACAAAATATGTTACATTTTCTTTCCATCGTGGTAATTCCGGTGTAACTTCAGCATTTTTTGGTGATTGACTGCCGTCATCGTCTTCTTCGTTATTTATGGGATGATCTGGCATAAATTTATATTGCAAAATACAGTTTAGAAGGAACCCCGCGGATAAGAAGACATTGATAATTGCGAATTTTAAAACTGAGACATGATCTCCAATTCCTGCAGATTTTAATACTGCTATTAAGATCCCATACTGTAATGCTGTATTAAATGGAATCAACGGATGATTAGCGGCAAATCCGGCAGGCATTAAAACTTTCGATGGTGGCAATTTTTTATTATAGGGTAACGTAGATAAAATCCCGATAGTCAAAACATAAAAGGCTGTCGAACCTGTACCAAACAAACTGGTAAATAGCATAACAATCAAAATGATCAACATATATGATCGCATACCACCTTTATTAGCCAGATTAAACATAGCTTCTTTAAATTTTACAATTAGTGTTGTCTTTTGTAATGCTGCAATGATTGCCATAAATTCTGCCAACATAATAATCGTAGAATTAGCAAACCCTGCAAATGCCCCAGCAATATCTGAAATACCAAAAATTACTAACAATAAACACGCCAGTAATGGTGGTGCACCAAAAGGTAACTTATCCATCATGATCAGTACAATCATGACGACTGTGATTGCAATTGCAATAATCATTTGAATTGTCATAATATCCTCCTATACCAGGCACTGATTGCAGTAACGTCATCCAACGTTGATCTTCAGCAGCCAATCCTGAATTATAATAGCGGCTCAACACCCCTGGCCATAAATAAAGCGGTCTGGTTTATCTCACATTCCTAATGATACCGAATGGAGCCTTATTTTTAGATATTTAAAGTGTTTAATGTTGTACCATTATTGAGTAATTCTTAACCTTATGAAATGTATGCGTTTACAAATGAAACGTTTTATAATTACTTATTTATACTACTGAGTATTTTTTAGAATAAAAAAGCCCCTTTAAATAACTGAAAAACCAATTCTTCTGTGCTAATAGAATAGATATTTATGTCTTAATTTATGATGAAAACATTCATTTAATTGTAGGCGTTTTCTCTCTTTCCTATTACAGTAACAGAGAGTTTTATTGTTTCTAATTGTATTGTATTAGCTTAATATACTACTTTTAATTTTCTGAAAATTGCCGTATCATAAATAATAGGTACAGCTACATAAATTAATTATTACAGTTAATACTTTTGGAGGTATTTTAGTGAAATCTTTATATATTTTATTTGCATCTCTTATCTCTCTCACTTCTCTTCTTTTCAGCAACTTTAATTTCTACCCTGTTAAAGCTACCCAAACTTGGCTCGACTTCAACGATGCAGCGCAGACTGTCACCATCACTGATCTATTTAATTCTAAAGAAACACATACGGTTCACTACACACGCACTGATGATAAAATCTTTATTCGTTCGTCTGATCTTCCGACTGGTGTATCAGCCTATACCATCACAATTCACGACCACGCTACTTCAATTTCCGAACAAAGTACTTCCGGAATTAGTCGCACTCAAACAGCCTATGCCACTACCGATAGTATCTATAGCACCGACGCCCAATAAATCTAGACTATAAATTTCCAAAATAAAAGACCAAATCTAAGTTCAACTCACATCTGTAATAAATTATTTCCATCTCCTTTTAAAAACTAGACAGCTTATTGGTCTAGTTTTTTTGTCCAATTAAATTAGCAACCTAAAACCTATTTCACACATTCCCCCTCTTTCACCAACAAAAAAACAATTTAAGTACAGGTGCCCAGTAGCCTGATATCTACCTGTTGGCAACCTTTTCACGAACCATTTTCATACACATTAATTAAAATTAAGTATTTACACTTACTTAAAGTTAGTGTAAACTGCCTTCATTAACAAAAAAAGGTACGCTTATAATACCAACTGCAGCGCGTCATCGACCCATCAAGGACTGGCCGCTTTCAACGCGTGAATCACGCCTATTAAAAGGAGAAAAAAATGAATTCTATTGGTGCATTAATTATTGTCTTAATGGTGTATGGCATGCTTAGTCTATTGCCATCTCAACGAAAACAAAGCCGTCGTAATCGCGGCTAATTACTGATCAACACCGTTACAAGTTTGATCAACCTATTCACTAAAAATACAAACTAAAAAGCGTATCCACAAATGCAACGCTACCACTGGCAGACGAATTTGAGGATACGCTTTTTTATTGTTTGAACTAGAAGCCATCGGGATGCGCCTCAATGACCTTAAATATAATCTAGAATGACTGATAATTAAGTTAACTGTTATAGTTATTTTTTTATACGCACCTATGAGTTTAGCCCTGACCCACTCAAAATATAGATGACTAGCCGCTTGCTTAATGATGTTTTATCATTTAAAAACAGCTCACTGACAAAAATATTTAATTTCAAAAAAAAGCTTGACTATAAATGACTAACTAGTTAGTATTGACTCATGCGAACAACTGACGAAACAAAAATTCAGAGAATCAAAGATGCTGTGATTGATTTAGTTTACACCGATGGTCTATCTAATCTAACCACTGCAAAAATTGCGAAACAGGCCGGAGTGAGTCCGGCAACCATCTATCTGCACTATAAGGACAAGACGGATCTGCTCAGCCGGGTATACGAGGAGGTAAAAACCGAGCTGCATGTTGGTCTTGACACTATAATCAGTCCTCAACGTCCAATAGTCGAGCAGATTCGTGACGTGGTCCAGTTCACGATTAATCAATATCTCCAAAAACCGAAGAAAGCGAACTTCATGAATGTAATGTGGAGTAATGCCGAGCAGTTAGATGAACATGCCATTGACTATACACACTCGATGAAGGAGTCTTTGGTAGATCTCTATGAGCAGATCTGGCATGACCCCAACTATATGGATGTATCTGTAGATGTACTAGATTCCTTATTCAATGTGCCTGCTAATCTCATTGCTCGTACTGGCACTATCAGCACAGTTGACGCTGAAGATATCAGCATCATGATCAACAAGGCAATCCTCGTGTAGGATTGTTTTTTATCAAAATCTTAACTAACTATTCAGTTATAAATGGGAGAAAAACATATGCATAAGAAAATAATTTTAATTAGTGGTGCCACAGACGGTATCGGCAAAGAAACTGCACTTGAGCTGGCTAAACAAGGTCATCAGATTGTAATTCACGGTCGCAATAAAACCAAAGCTGCCGCGGTGGTAAAGGAATTGAAGCTAAGTTCTGGAAATCAAACCATTCAGTACCTTATTGCCGATCTATTTTCCATGAAGGCAATTCAGAATATGGTTGTGGCCTTCAATTTGAAGTTTGACCATTTGGATGTACTAATCAACAATGCCGGAGCCGTTTTCGACAATCAGCGAGCCACTACCCGAGATGGTATCGAAAAAACAATGGCGTTAAATGTCATGGCCCCCTTCCTGCTTTCGCAGTTACTTTTACCAGCTCTACAAAAAAGTGATGACGGCCGGATTATCAATCTCTCCTCTGCAGCTCATCGTATGAGTGGAAAGCCTGATGTTAATGATTTCAATCTAACAAAGGTTTCATCTGCCCAACGGAGATATGGTCTGTCCAAACGCTTCTTGATCTGGAATACGCAAACCATGGCGCAGCAACTACTTACAGAAGGCATTAAGAATGTCACCGTGAACGCAGCACATCCTGGTATGATTGCAACAAATTTCGGACAGTCTAGCGATAAGGGATTCCTCAACAATCTGATCTACAAAAGTGCAATCTCACTAGCAAAAATTCCGCCAATCGGTCGACAATTTTCCGTTCAACACGGTGCAGCAACCGATGTCTACCTAGCCTCCGATCCGAAGTTGATTGGCATCACCGGCAAATTCTTTGGCAATAGTCAGGAACAACATCCGGCTACCGATAAGGATTCTGATACTGACAAACAAAAACTATGGAAATATTGTGAACAAATTACGGCTCCCTACACAGACGTAGTACAGCCCGATCAGACGGCAATAGCAGGAGAAAATTAACATGAATTCAACTTACCTAATCACCGGTAATATTATTTTACTTGGGGCAGCTACTCTAATCCTTGGTCCACGATTTTACAAAAACTATCGTCGTAAAATCGACACTGCCAATGCGCACATGATTCAAAATGTCAGCTCCGGTAAAGTTATTCGACCAAGGGATGCACAAATTACTGATGGAACACCAATCATTCAGTACACACCCCAAAACTGGGAGTGTACAACATGGCAATTTATCGATCTTGGCAACAGTGAGTACCTATTCAAAGACTTGTACACGCAAAAATCTTTCCAACCGGTATCAACACCAGTAGATGGCGTTGAATTAGAGCAGCAAGCAATTGGTGGCAATCCCCTTCAACATTGGATCATACACAAGCTAGCCGATGAAGCAATTTCTATTCAATTAAAAGGTACAAATCTATTTATCACTAGTCCCGACAACAAAGTAAATTCGCGGCTTCAGCTGCGTCCATACACTGGCTCCAGCACACAACAATGGCACTTAAAGGAACAACGTCCTATTGTGTAATGCTTAATGATTGCATCTCATAATTTAAAAAAAGAATCTATATTTTTGGTGACGAATTTGCATTGCAAGTCCGATAAACCAATCAGAATAAAAGATGCACAACATCACTGAGTGTAGGGTTCGTCGCTTCACTGTGTTCAGCAAGATTGTTCATCAAACTGAGACCTGTAACTTTGAAAGCATCATAATCAACGAAAAATTAAATAAAGACGCTCACATAAGTGGACTTTGAAATAATCCCTTTATGATTGAGCGTCTTTATTTAATTTTGCTATTGACATGTAACGCGTTACATTGCTTATGCTTGATTTAATCAAAACGAACAGGGAGTTTTCATTATGATCAAACACATTTTTTCAGATATGGATGGCACCTTGCTTAACAACCATGGTCATATCACTTCAACAACTGTCAATGCTATCAAGGATACCCAAATTCCAATCACCTTAGTATCAGCGCGTGCACCAATGGAAATGGCATCTACAATCAAAGCACTGGAACTCAAAGATACCCAAATCGCCTTTAACGGCGGCTTAATTTTCAAAAAAGATGGTCAAGGTTGGCAATATATTAGTGAATACAGCATTGCACCTAGAACAGCGGCTGCAATCATTCGTAATGTATCCTCCTTTTTCCCCAAGGCCTCGACTAGTTACTACGACCGTAGCAATTGGTATACCAACAGAATGGATGAAGGTATTAAATACGAGCAGGGTTTAACTGGTCAAAAAGCTATTGTAAAAAACCAGCACAAATACGTATCAGCCAAAACTCGTGCCGATGTCGAACGGGTAATTAAACAAGCCAACTACGTTCCTAATGCCGTGGCACAGGACTTAAGTTTTGGTAAAACTCACAATATCGGTGTGGTACTACCACATGCCAGTCATCCTTATTTCACCCAACTAATTCGCGGCATAGCGGAGGCTGCTTTTGCGAGTAATTATCGAATTACTTTGTTGCCGTCTGAATATAACGAAACGCTGGAAATAAAATATTTGGAACAAATGCGCCGAAAATTATTTGACGGACTTATCTTCACCTCCCACGGGATCTCATTGAAACGCCTGTCATCCCTATCTAACTTACGGTCCCATCGTAATTTGTGAAGATCCTGAGAATAATCATATTCCTGCAGTATATTCGGATCGGGAATCAGGATATCACGATGCCTTTTCATGGCTCTCGGCTAAAGACATCAAGCGAATCGCCTTTTTATTCAGCCGACCCGCAAGTGAAAGTGCCACTAGTACCGTTACGCTGCGCACATTTGAACAAGTCTATAAGCGCTGTCCTGACCCAGAATGGATTGTGGATAACGTTACTACTTTTCTAGACGGTTATGCGGCAGCCGAATATTTGTCAAAAAGTGGGTTAGATATGGAATATATTTTTACTAATGGCGATGATGTTGTCACGGGCGTGCGTCAATACTACTTAGACCATAAATTATCTGCGCCGGACTGATTGGACAGGAAAATCAGCTTTCGGGATTTCTAATGCATATCCCTACTATTGATCATCATTTTGTGGAAATTGGCAAGAAAGCCTTGTCATTAGTGATTAGTGATCCAGTGGATGATACCTCGGTGACCATTAAATCAGATTTTATTCTTGGTGATGAACGTAGTTATAATAGAAGTGGATCTGAGTAATAACTCAAATTTACTTCTTTTTTTGGTGACAACTTGACTTAAACATTGGTTCAAGTGATATCATTTTTTTGAAAGGACTGATTTTATGCGATCTGAATTAGATAAACTAGAAGCTGGCGACTGGTATTGTTTCTCTGACGCTGAAGTGGCTGCGCGAAAAGCTCGTGCCGCAAAACTTTGTCAAGAATTCAATGCCATACCGGCAACCGAACCTAAAAAACAAACCACCAAAATACAAGAAATTTTCGGCAGTTACGGTGATAATCTCTCAGTACAAGCGAATTTTAACTGTGACTATGGTAAGAATATCCACGTTGGTCAAAATTTTCTGAGCAACTACAATTTGACCATCCTGGATATGGCACCAGTCAAGATTGGAAATAACGTGATGATTGGGCCGAACTGTGGCATCTATACGGTTAATCACCCTATGAATCCAGCAGGCCGCCGTCAATATCTTGCCCAAGCTCAGCCAGTGACCATTGGTAACGATGTCTGGTTTGGTGGATCTGTGACCGTCTTGCCAGGGGTGACCATTGGTAACAATGTCGTGATTGCCGCTGGAGCAGTTGTGACAAAAGATGTGCCCGATAATACGCTTGTGGCTGGTGTTCCCGCTAAAGCAATTCGTAAACTTACTCAAAACTAAAAAATAAGGAGTTGACAGCCGTATGGTTGTTAGCTCCTTATTTTTGATTGGAACATCTTGATTATGGTGTCAAAACTAGTATTATGGCCGTGTTCAATTCTTGGAATTGTAGATTGCAGCACACCTACCCGCTCCACCACAATGTCAAATCATCCCAAAGATCGAGCCTAGTGGAATAGTGATTACAAAGAACTGCTACGCTAAACTCCTGAACTCACCAGCTGCCACATCGTCTCAAATCGTTCTTGGTAATCAGGCCAATCCCAAGTTTCTTTAAAGTTTGGCAATGTAAAGACTGAAAAGGCTGAAAGTATAGTCTCAGCTCGCTCAAAATGTGGATCTTCATATCCCATTAGGTGATCAATCATCTGATACGCTGGCTGTAAAACTCGACGTAAAGTTGACGGATTACTATCAATATAGCGGGTGTTCAACGAAAACATCTGTGGGTCAGTTTTATATGCTGCCTTTTTGGCATTAACAAAAGCCCACAGCCAATCATGCAATTGAACCTTCATAGGATGATCAATATTTTCTGTACTAAGGGGACACGTTTGATTAACATGATCCAAAATATGGCGTTGAAACCAGTGAGCCGCCACAGCTTCCCATATCTCTTGCTTGTTTTCAAAATGTTTATATAAAGCGCCATGTGTGATGCCAAGAGCGTCAGCAATTAGACTCAACGATACATCTGTTCTTCCGGTTTCTGCGATCAATCGACTGGCAACGTCGACAATCTTCTCTCGATTAATTTTCTCCAAAGCAGGTACCTCCGTATTTATAACCATGAATTGATAATACCACAGCAATCATTAAGTAACAATATTTGACAAATGTTACCAACAAGAATATTATAGTTCCAGTAACAAAAATAAAGTTATGTTACTTATCTCATGAATGGAGGATCTACAATGAAAGCAGCCCAATTAACTCGGTACGCCAAGGATTATAAACTGGAACTTCGCAACGTCGATATGCCCCGTCCTAATCACTCACAAGTATTGGTAAAAGTGAAAGAAGCAGCAGTTAACCCGCTTGATTCATTAATTGGAACTGGGAGTTTGCGACTTATTCAAAATTTTAAACTGCCCCAAACAATGGGGAATGAATTAACTGGCGAGATCGTTGAAGTCGGCAAAGACGTGAAAAATTTCAGTGTAAATGACAAAGTATATATGCGACTTCCCATCTCCGATATTGGTGCTTTCGCAGAATATGTCGCAGTTGATGCAGATGCTGTCGCTTTACTACCATCAACCCTAGACTTCAAAACCGGCGCAGCAGCAGCACTAACTGGACTGACTGCATATCAAGCGTTACATGAGATTCTAAAAGCTCATTCTGGTCAAACCCTATTCATTCCCGGAGGCTCTGGTTCATTTGGCCAAATGGCGATTCCACTTGCTAAACAGATGGGGCTGTCAGTCATCGTGAGTGGTGGTAGTGAAGCTCGTAAACGCACACTTAATATTGGTGCTAATAGGTATCTTGACTATAAAACCGAAAACTATTGGGAACAATTATCCGATGTAGATCTCGTAATCGATACCCTCGGGCAAGCTGAACTAACCCATGAACTTTCTATTCTGAAACGTGGTGGACAATTACTCTCACTACGAATGGGTCCAAATGGTAGCTTCGCCGAAGCACAACAGATGCCTTTTTGGAAAAAGTTCCTCTTTAAAGTAAACGGGCAAAAGATGGATCATCTAGCCAAAAAATACGGTGTGACTTATCACTTCATTTTTGTTCGCAGTGATGGTAGACAACTTCAACAGTTAAGTGCTCTAATCGACCAGAACATAATTGTACCTGCAGTAGATTCGACCACATTCACACTTGAACAAGTGAACGAGGCACAGGCCTATCTACAAAATGGACATCCAAAAGGCAAAGTACTCATTCACTTTAACTAAGGAGCTGGGATAATGGAAAAATACGTCAATACTTTAACTCAGAAAATCAAAACAGATCAAGGCCATATCTTCGCCTATCGTGAAATTGGTAATCCTGTCGGTATTCCACTGATCGCATTAACTCATCTTTCTGGAAACTTAGACAACTGGGATCCCACCGTCATCGACGGAATAGCCGTAAACCACCATGTCATCCTCCCTGATTATCTAGGGGTTGGTGCTTCTCTTGGACCCGCTGCAACCTCGATTCAGGCGATGGCAACTGATATGATTGAGTTTATTCACCAACTTGGCTATCCTCAAATTGATCTCTTCGGATTCTCAATGGGTGGCTTTGTCGCCCAAGAAATAATGGCACAAGAACCCGGACTGGTCCATCGCGCGATTTTAACTGGTACGGGGCCTCGCGGAGGGAAAGGCATCGAGAACGTGACCCGAATTTCTGATGTAAGCTTGCTCAAAGCTATTTTTACTTTCAGAGATGTCAAAACTTACTTGTTCTTTACGAGGACTTTAAATGGCAAACAAGAAAGCAAGGCGTTTTTAAACAGAATCAAATCACGTACACACCAACGGGATAAGGGCATCAGTTGGCCGGCCTATCGCAAGCAATTGACCGCCATTCACCGCTGGGCATCGGAAGCGCCAATTGATTTCTCTAATGCGACGTTTCCAGTACTCATTGCTAATGGAGAAAATGACATTATGGTGCCCACGAAACCAAACAGTATACAACTTGCAAAATCCTTTCAACATTCAAAACTAGTACTATATCCCGATGCCGGGCATGCAGGCGTGTTCCAATACGCCGCTGCCTTTGTAAAAGAAGTCAATCAATTTCTCTTAGCTTGATAGTAATATTCTGCGTTGTATCAAGAAAACAGTTTAAACAATCAATCTTGGCAAAGTCAGCGGTCATTCCATCAGCTGTCAATCATCCCCTGAATCCAGCAGGACGCCACCAATACCTTGCCCAATCTCAGCTAGTGACCATTGGAAACAGTGCCGTGATCGCTGCTGGAGCGGTTGTGACAAAAGATGTGCCTGATGATACACTTATCCGCTAAAGCAATTCGTAAACTTACTCAAAACTAAAAAAATAAGGAGTTGGCAACCGTGTGGTTGTTAGCTCCTTATTTTTGATTGGAACATCTTGATTATGGTGTCAAAACTAGTCTTATGTCCGTGTTCGATTCTTGGAATTGTTGACTGAGGAACATTTGCTTGTTGTGTCAAACTTGTGCTCGCGTGCGTTCATTTGCTCCACTGCACTCTCAAGTTTGGCAGATTCGGCATCAAAGCCTGCCTTGAATTTTGGATCTTTGAGTTGTTCAGCTAGGTAATCGTCAAAAAGAATATTCTTTATCAGTTTATTTACCTCCCAGATTATCTAAAGATTTTTGGAATTCATTGTGTCCACTTGGGCGCGTGTAAAATTCGAACTGAGGAGTAAGTCTATGTTCACCAGATCTAGCGAAACCTCTTGCATCAATATTTGAGGATCAATCTGTTTTTCTTTGGCGAGGTTACGCACTTTAGCCTTGAACTGTTGCCCATTTGAAAAACCGAGTTTCACAGTAGTACCTCCATGTAGTTGTTGATTTTTTCTCTAACTTTGAACAAATTTGCATAGCGTACCAGTCGCCCAATATCTTTTTGCTTTAGCTGCGAATAGCTAAGCATCGCTTGACGGATAGTTTCTGAATCTGATGAATCACGCGTCCGCAATATATCACAAAGGGTTCGCTCGACGTTATAGACCCGTACCTTGTGTTGACCAGGTGAAAGCACTTCCTCAATGCCTAGTTCGTGCCACTCTGACTTTTGGCGATAAGCCCGCACAGGGAACTCACCGATTGAACTTGGATTGTAGCCACGTGGAAAATTCATTTGGTAGCGATCCGGCGTCCTGTCGATCATGTGGTGTAAAAACAGTGCAGTGTCTTTGCAATAGACGCCCTTACTAAAACGATATTGAAGGATATACATGTCGTCCTCAAATATCGCTGGGTCAATATAAACCCCGCGCCCCACTCGCTCCAACTTGCCACGGTTTGCAAGATCGATGAGCAGATGCGGATTAACCCCAAGTTTTCTAGCATCTGCGGTCGTTACTTGTCCGTTATTTTGCTTCATGAATGATTCAATTAAATCTGACATTAAGTCCACCTCACGTTTAAAACATCATTTTACCATATAACGATGCTTGAAACGTGAAATTATAAATACGAAAGAAAAATATATGAGAATCCCGGTAATCAACAATCAAAACCGCTTTCAGGAAGACTATGGAACACCAGAGGACGCCGAAGACGCCTTGCTGGAAATGTGCGATCATATTGAGTCTTACGAAGACGGAGATCACACCATCTCGGGCAGGACCGTCTACTTCTGGTTCACAGCTACCATGACGCAAACTGACATGCAGCTCACTTATCATAGCCGGGCTCATCACTATTAAGAGGATACAAGAACGAAAGTTCGTCCTCGGAACAATGATGAATAGGAGCAGCATGAATTGCTTAATTTTCCCTCTTCTTACATTAGCATCTACACCCCGATGCCAACCGGCTGCCAAGTCTTACAACTCTTCATTAACCCAGATAAACCGCGAGCCATCGCCTCAACATGCTGTTGGTCCTTATTGCTTAACATCCACAAAAGAGTTCGCGCGGCTTGTTGTATCTCTTTTGCCGGAATACCTGAAGTGTAATCCCAGTTGAAGGACATGCCGTGTGACAAACTATTAATGGTGTCGAGCATCCTTCTGACCTGAGTCTCCGCAGGCTTAGGGACATTATAAACATCGAGTATTTGTGAGAGTGCATTATTAGTTGCGTTTTCAATATTGTAATTAGATCGTGCATGCGTTTCTAGCAAAAAGCGGCATTGATTTCCAAAATGAAGATAGTTCACTTTTTCAGCCAGACGTTGTTTGCCTAGCATCGCAAAGTTAGCAACGTCAATAAAAGTGGAATGGTAGTCATCGCTAAAGTTTTTCATCGAATCACTCTCGACAGCTGTAACCTCGCTCTCACCATGGACATCTTTAGTAACTCGAAAGTGCGCCACACCCCCATTCATGAGATAGGCAATATTGTGAAAATCGTAGAGTGAGTGCGTAAAGACAAAGGTCTCGACACTCCCTTTTGAAAATTCATCCAAGAATGAGTTGATCAGTGAAGTCATAAAATATCTATTATTTGAATCGACGCTTGTAATCGGATCATCCAGAATAATTACACGAATTGTTGGATCAATTTTCCGAAGAACTGACTGAGTCTCCTCATCAATTTTGTATTCCGAAAATAAGCTAAAATAAAACTTGACGAACGCTACTAAACGAACTTCCCCTTCGCTAAGTGAGTGAAATTGAAAACTTTCATTATCTTCATTTTCTACAACCTCAAAGCTTGATGTATCGTTAGTGGAAAATTGGAGATGAAAATTCATTCCAACTGTTTTCAGTGTGCCGTTCATTAGTTTTAAGAATCCTTCTAAATCACTGGACTTCTCATTCAGTTTCTTCAAAAAGTCTTTCGTAATCTCTATGGAGCGATTCTCGTCATCAATATTTTTCTCTGCTCTCCTAATCTGTTGAACAGTTGTGCCTACGTCCGGTCGTTTCTGTAAGGCCAACCCTATACTTCTCTTCGCTAGTTTTTCGATATTATCTTGTTCGTGTCGAAGTTGATTTAATTTGTTGTCTATCTCATCTCGTACTTGATTGACCGTATTATTGAGCGTAAGTATCGCGGAAAATACGTCTTCCCCCAGCGCTATGTTTTGATCGGTATGATTGCGCTTATCTTTTAGCACAGCTTCAAGTTTTGTGACCTGTATCCTAGCCGCATCAATTTGTTTTTCATCGACTTTTCCTGTAGCTTGAAGTCCATCAACCACTGTCAAACTGTCAGTCAAATTCGTCTGAAATTGTCCGATAGCAGCAAGCAATTTTGCATATTCAGTGTCAATTCTATCTAGAATATGAGTCTTCACTTTCTCCGGATCTATTTTATTTCCGCAAAAAAGGCAAGTGGTTAATTCTGGTTTCTTATCATCTTGAAAATTGTGCAGAATTGCACCACAACTTAACCATTCAGCGACGTTTGACGCCACGGAAGACTCAGGTTCTAGCACAGGTGTGTTCATTGCAGCAATGAATTTCTTTCGCTTGGCCTGATCATAATTCTGCAAAATTGGAACAAGATGATCACGATCCGCAGTAAGTTGACGAATTGCTTGATCAATGCCTTCGAAACTTGAAAAATCTGACTTGACATCCTTATAGTGATGAATTTCATCCTTCCACTGTTCCAATGCCCTAATTGGATTGGAACGTGCATTTGCTTTCTGATGGATCGCATTTGACCTGAAATTTACTTTAGCATTGCCGATCTCTTCAGTCATAATTTTTACCAAGGCAGATCTAGCGTTTTCAAGCTCTGTGGTTGGCGAAGTGTCACTTTCAAGAGTCGAAATTATTTTCTGGCAATGATTAATTTTATCTACCGATTCAATCTGTTCCTTACCCACAATAATTTTCGATCCGCTCATAGTTTCAGTATTGCGGACCTCCTGCTCAACATAGACTGTGTCAAAAACCCTTGTATGGTCGAAATCCAGTGCGGAAATCCATCCTGATAAAGCTGTCTTTCCAGAACCATTCTGACCAAAAAATAGATTGACTTTGTCAAAACTGCCATTAAAGGAATAATTATGAAAAGACTTTGTATTCACGTCCTTCAATTCGATCAACTTGCCCAACTCCTCTTAATATATTATTCTTATTTTACTCACCTTGTTCATTCCTATCACTCGCCAATGTCACGGAATGCTTGTCCTGCCGCCACGCGCGGCGTGCGACGCGAAAGCCGCAAGCGTGAGTGGCAGCAGTCGGCCAGTACTCTAACAGGGGAGTATTAAATACAACGTCTGTGCCTGAATACAAGGTAGAAAAACTGATATGACAGACTTAAATTGAATAGTTACAAAATGATGGATTGCACCCTGCATCCATCATTTTTTTGTCCCAAAAATAAATGGAGGTTAAAAATGATTTCTTGGCATGAACAAGTTAAGCTACATCGAAAACAACTCAAACTGACCCAAGCTCAAGTCGCCCGGTGCTTAAGTGTTACACGGATGCATTACGTCCAAGTGGAAAACGGTAAGACTAACCCTAGTGCCTCACTGCAAATGGAAATCGACCGGCTGCTCAAGAACTGGAACGATGAACCAGAACTGACGCCGATGTTTGACTACATGCGCGTGCGGTTCCCCATGCATGATCACCAAGATTATCGGTCTGACTCCAGAACACCTGATATTTGAGGAACATGGGCTCTACGGCTATTCGGCCATGTATATCTTCTCCAACATTCAGGTCATGGTCGTACCGGTCAGCTCCAACCTCGGCACGTTGGTTGAAATGAAAGGCCAAGGCTGCCGAACAAGCAGCTAAGCGTGGTATCGCTATTGCTGATACGCCGATCATCAACCGGTTTGAGATTCGATTGAAAATAACTTTAGCAAACGTCGATCAAAAAATTTTACATTCATCATTATCCCCCCAATTCATCAGAAGACACGCTCGCGTTTAAACTCAGAGATGAATCATTTTGGCACAGAAACCCTGATTTCTTTAAAGACGTCAATCAACGGAACCGTCTTGAATCGATACACAGTATCCTGAGCTTCATCGTCAGCAGATTCAAAGAGTGATAACTCCTCAGACCCATGGGTTTGATGCTGTCCATCTACTGATGGTCCATCCGTCTTTATTGCATCGAGCGTATACTCAGTTCGCTGAACCTTTTGAACACCCCACTTCACTGGCAGCAGTGTCCATTCACTGAAGACAATATCATCGCCGTTCTTATTCTTACCCGTTAAAGCATTACCTTGAACCATATTAGCCTTAACAATCGTCAGGGCACTCTTCACAACCTTCTTGTTCACCGGTGCATTGTATTTATTCAGCTGTCGCAAGTACTCTTGATAGAAGATTCGGTACATGTGTATAACTAAAAGTTCAGTGTTATCTACAAGAAGCTCAATACCGTATAGCGAAGTCAGAGCTATCAATGCATTCTGCTCGAACCCTTTAATATCACTGCTCATATGATTGGCAAGTTCTAATTTTCGTGAAAGTATCTCAGTTAAAAACGCTCCTTCACCGGCTGCCGGTTCTAAAAAAGTAGCTGTTAAAGAACTCAGGGCTTGTTTTATTTCCGGTTGATCAAGCATTAGAGCTACTACACAATGTGGCGTAAATACTTCCCCGTGATCTTTCACTCTCTGGCTTGACTTAATCAGTCGTTCCATCTTAATTCACTCCATACTTTGAACATGTGTTTCTAGAAATAAAATATCTGCATCCGTTAATCCGTACTTGTGATAGAGTTCCTTATCAAGCTCGTCGACAGTTACGTCCCAGTCGAGGTCAGATTGCATTGAAAAATCTTGAGTTGGTACATTGTCCCATTTCTCGGGAGTGTTATCTTGTGTTACTTTTCGAACACCCAACATCGCACGAACAAACTTTGTCTTCAAATATTTTTCTGCGTTAAGAGCTTCCATTTCGGTTGTGAACTCTCCAATTCCGATAAAAGTGTATGTGAATCCTTCACCTCGTTTGCAAAGAATGAAATCTGCCAACTTTTCTCCAAATTCACCATTTCCACTGGATTTTGGAACTAAGACATTGAAATAAGACAAAGAGTTAGCGGCCTCTATATATTTTGACTCCACATACTTTGTAATTCTTTTATTCTTGATTACGCCGTGAATTCGATATTGATCATCCCCTTGTTTCTTACCTGAGAATATCGATAGTTTTGTAAAAATATTGCTCTGCAAGCGTCGTTCTCTTCCTTGACTACTTACGATCTTTGACGCCTCTGGATAATCTAAATACAGTTGCTCCAGATTCAATCGATTTGCAGTCGAAATGATTTGTTTCAAACTGCCGGTATTACGCATAGCGATAGTAACTTTTTCTACGATAGGCTTTAATTCTTCAAAGACTAAAAACTGATCGATACTACCAAAATTTTGTTTTTCATCACGCAGTGTAATAGCAACTCCACCTTTTATCTGAGTTCTTGGGAAAATATCTGAACTATCCCACTTATAGTAAACAACTCTAAAATGTGTATCCTTAAGCATACGTGTGTTAAACTCATTCGGCGTATCACCAGCATTAAATAAGTATCTAGCCGGTGTGATCATTGTTGTCACCGGGGCAAGTTTGAACCCCATTTCCATAAATAAGTGATATATGGAACGATCGCTTGTTCTCGTCCCCTGCGTTGATTCTTGATACGGAGGGTTCCCAATCACCACATCAAATTTCATATAGTTAAATGCCTCCTTAATTTTCTCTACACCGGCATCAATACTTTGCCGTGCCGTCTCAACAATATCGTCCACATATACAATATGAGTTTCGTAATTTTTATAACCAGTCAATGTGCGCTCGGCAATTGTCCGTGCCATTGGCGTTTTAGCTACTGCAAAAATGTTTTGATCAAGAATGTCGGCCCACAGATCTTCCAAATCTTGCGCAGAGAACTTACCGGCAGTAATTTCATTCAACTTCTGAAATTCTTGGTAATATAGTGACGTCGCCACATACAGTGGGTACAACCCAGTCTTTGAATTTATCTCCAAGATGTGCGCATCATTGTCGAAAATCTGATCAGTGAGAGCCGTTGTGCGCCATTCGGCAATCTGTTTGCCATCCTTAGTTGAGTTCTGATAGGTGTCATCAAAGAAGGCGTAGCCACCAATCGTCTTACCAAGTTGCATGTTAACCACTCGCCATGGCGTAAGCACTGTTTCTTTATCTGGGTTCTTGAAGGTACTGAAAACATCGGCAATTTGTAAAGTTCGCTCAATCGGGTCCAGCTGATCCAGTTCCTTTACGCGGTGGCGAATTATGCGTCCCGCCTCGATGAATACTTCAGGATCATAATACTTGGAGATCTGACGGAACTTGTCTTTGGTAATCCCTTGAGGCATGAATTCCAACCAGGACTGAGCATCAACCAAATCTACGAACTTGTTGATGTCAACACTCTGGTCAATATCAATATCCATTCCATAAATCATCATCGGAATACGGATGGAGATACCTCGCAGCACCGAAATCATGGACTTGCGTTGCTTTTTAAGTGCGTTCTTGCGGTCAATATCCGCCTGCTCCTCTGGTGTTCGTTCCTTCTTTGGCTTCTTTTCTGCCCGAATAGCCTTCTCATACTGTTCATCATTCAAGCCCTGGTGATTAACATCAATCGTATCCGGCTTCTTCTCAGCCTTAGTCTGGCCGACAATCGCCTTGATATCGTTAAATATTTCCAGGTCAGAATTGGTTAGTTTCAACAGCTCATCATTGTACAGAGAATCGTCATCAAAACCAGATTGTACCGCTTTTTCAGCATAGACCTTCTTCAGCTGCGTCAACAATGTGTCAACTTCGTACGCCTGCATCCCCTGACCTTCTTCACCGATAATCGGGAGGAAGTTCAGGAGCTCACCAAGTTTTGCCCGCTGATCAGAAGTCTGCAACTTGCCAACACCAGTACTCATTTGACGAGAAGCTGCCATCACTTTCAAAGCACGATCCGGTGCGAAGTCAAAGATATAGCAGTTCGTCTTGCGACCGAATTCTTCACTTTCATATGGTGTCTGTGCACGAAAAGCGGCTTGCAAATATTGCATTGCACTATTGGTATTCGAAAGAAAGAGTACTCCAGTCCACGGTTTAATTGTGACACCAGTGGTCATCTTACGTACAGTCAACGTAATGGTATGCGTACGGGCCGGATGATCCGTAATAGCATCATTTACTCGCTTCAAGTCGGAATCAGTAGCCGTGACCACGTTGTCGCTTGTATCTTTATCAACGATATTCACGATATTATAAAAACCAAATACAGGATGGTTCTCCAGAGCCACCTTCATCGCCTTAGCCGACTTCACAGAAGGCATCAACCAGAGCGTGTGCCGTAAATTATTTCGGAACTCCAAAGTTGAAAACGGATAGTTGGAGCGTTCATCACGGCTTGAAATATTATCTAAAAACTTATGTACCTTATCAGCATAAACGAACTTCCCCGTCTCATCATCAACCTTAAAAAACTCACGGAAGTTAAAAGACCTATCATCATCAAGAAATTCCGTATTCTTAAATCGGTCCTTGATTTCAAAAGTATACATCGAAACAGACGGCAAACCAACATAAGGATTGCGCTCACCATCTGGATGCTCACTATCCCAGGAGTATTTAGCCTGCTGCTCCATTACATAATCCCAGGTATAGACTTCATCCGTATCATACTGATCGAGTAAATTGAATGGCGTCCCGGATAGTTCTAGCACATGCGTATACTTCGGCGTTACGACACCATCAATAACCTGTTGTGCAAGATCCGTCTGTGTGCCTTCATGGGCTTCATCAATAATGACAAGGTCCCACTGAGTATCTTTCACCAGTTGATTCTTATCAGCAACTGTGCCACCGAATGCTTTGGAGCCACGAAGGTCTTGAATACTTGCGAAATAGACGTACTTCTCTGCCTCACGTTGTAGTGCTTCTAGAGATAAATCTTGGTCACGCTTAGATCCATATTTGTAGCCCGACTCAGACATTCCAATTTTTTTGAAGTCCTCAAACCAGCCCTCCGCTACTACGGGGCGATGGGTCATAATCAAAACTTTGGCGTATTTTTCTTTCTTGATCAGCTTTAATGCAGACAAAGTTTTACCAAATCGCATCTTCGCGTTCCAAAGCATCTTGTGTTTGGTTTTGAAGGTTTTGGCCGTCTTATCGACCGCATCTTGTTGTTCTGGACGCAGCACAATCTTCCCCGTTGCTTGCACTGGGCCGTCAATTGATTCCTGACCATTCTTGACGGCAGCAATCGCCTGCTTGACCTGATCAACATTTACCTGAAACCACTCCTTAGCGCCAGCAGCAAGCGTCTCATCTCGCTTATATCCCGATTTTAACAACACACGGTGGACATCATGATCATCAAACCAAGAATGCCCATCCTTTCGCAAAGCGAGTTCAACCCAATCAAGCTTGTAGGGTACGCCAGCAGTACGCATATACTGTCCAATTCGATGATGTGCTTCACGCCGAAGGTACTCACTATTCGGCCGCCAATCCTCCTCACCTTGGTTAGCCGTCGTCTCGCCAATTTTCTCTAATCCAGCATAACGTGGCCAGTTACCATCTGAGTTATCCCCTGAAAGTGAATAAATTACATGGCGCTCAGATGTTGTATATAAGCTGCGTTGTGCCGGCTCAACGAATGGCTGAACGCCACCATCATAGTCGCAATATGTTTTAGCGAACCAGTACATTAATTGAATTACCTGTTGTAATGCGGTAACCCCGTCTTTTTTATCATATTGCTCAAGTGTATGAGAAGCCTCATTACCCGGTTGCTTGATAGCATATAATAAATCGACTAACTGCTGACTCAATAGATGATGATGTTTAACTATCTTGAGATTCTGTGCGAACGTCGCCTCGTTGTCCATGTAATTCTGATCTAAGACAAACTTAACGACATTCTCTGCAATCTTGCGCGCAGAAGTCAGTTCAGACGCATAGTTTCCCATTGCGTATTCCTGTTCAAGAAAGTCCGCCGCGCGGAAGTACCCCACACTGTCCTCGTTGCCTTGCAAGAAATCAAAGTTACTACTCATTAGTTACCCTCCAAAAAACCTATTTATTCCAAATCAATCTCTTATTCAGTTTGTGTGTAAACATCAGTTCGATTCGTATGGGAACAACGCCATTACCAGTTACCTTTAACAAATCACTGCGGACTGTTGCTGTTAACTCGGCCATCTTATCTGCACGCTCATCTTTTGGCAGATCTTCAATAGCCTTCAAATACTCAATTCCTGCTGCGTTGATTCGATAAATTGAGGATTGGATCGTATGAAACCGACCTGAATCCATCCGTTCACGTACCCGCCGCGTAGAACTTGTCACCAAGTGCGCCTGCTCGACTAACGCCTTCATGACCCCACGTAACGTTTCGCTAGCCACCCGACTTTCCCCAGGATCCAAATATTCTCCGTTGTAGCGCGCCACTAAGTAATTCATGGTCATCGGCTCACTGGCGGTGCTGCCATCCCGATAAAGCATCGATAACAATATCCACCCTGCCAGTGGATGGCCTTGACTGCGCCCTAAATTCATCGCAGACAACAATGATCGCAATGATTGTGATAATCCCTTTGCCATGCTTACCCTCCAAGAATTCTGCTACACTTATTATATCAAATCTGATGACTGACCGGTGAAAAGTGCGGACATGCAAAATATCACTCAATTATGCCACCTGGCGATGCAGAATCTCTTCGCTGTTCGTGTCATCGCAAAATTGCGCTTGAGCGAGACTAAGTAAGACGGTATTAGCATAGTGAAATTTTCTCTAAAACAATAAAACCCACCTTGCGCTAGCAAGGTGGGTTTCAGTGATCAAAAGACACAATGTATTATAACATACTTTAGCGGGTAATAAAATGAAAAAACAGCCTTAAACCAAGTGAAAGCACCACTTAGCTTAGGGCTGAACTTGTTTTGACAGTATATTGTTTAAAGATACCAATGCCACTTTTATAGCCTATTTAGTCGAAAGAATACATTAATTTGTTTTACACATCTTTTTTTAAGTCACTCATTCTTTTTTCAATTAACATTTTTAACTCTTCTAAATCAGCTAATTCTGCATAGTTGTTAATGAACGTTTTAGCCGCACTCTTAGCGGATTGCATGGTTGTTTTTTTACGGTTACGAGCACGGTAGGCCTGTGTCGCTCGCTTTTGTGCTTCTGAAGTTCTTATCATTGTAATTTTCCTCTGTCTTTAGCATACTGCGAATTGAAAAGAAGCCACTGGGCTGTGACCCCAATGACTTCAACCGTGGTCTAGAATGACTGGTGATTAAGCTAACCGTTATGGTTGGCTTTTTTTATAAGACGATATGCTCTGGCAAAGTTTAAAGTAGATTAACCAACAAATATTATGGAATACACACTTTGATGATTTCATATTTGATAACCCGCGGTCAATACCTGACTCGCTTCATCGTACATTATGGTTCCACATTATATATCTGTTGTGCAAAAAGAACGCCAGCTTCCAACACGGAATCTGACGTTCTTTTTGCAGGTGCTACAACCATAGCTTCAAACTAACGTTGTCCAGTCTACGACACCATGCTGGAAACTGCCTTGCTCCAATAGAGAACTTAATTCCACCTGTGCAAGTTTTGCGTTGAAAGCCAACTGCGCTTCCGAAAATGCATGATTAACTAATTTTTGGCTTTGTGCAACGTGAGCCTTATCTCCAGGAAAAACATGATTTGCTAAGTTTAACTCAGGCATAATCAGCCGGTCCGTAGCATCCACTGCACTGCACACATCCAACAAAGAAACAGTCGTGACATCGCATCCTATCGTAAACCCACCATCTTTACTGGCGCTAGAGCTAACCAGTCCTGCAACAACAAGTTTACGAAGAATTTTCTTAAGATACGAGTCCGATACCTCTAGACGCGCGCTGAGTACCTGACTTTTAATTGGTGTATGCCCTTTTTGCAATGCCAACATTAACATGACATACACACCTTGCTCAACACTACGGTTAATTTTCATCATTTTTCTCCGATGTACCATAAGCGATCAATTGTTTAAGTAAGTCGGCAATAACGCTCTCGATCTCAACTGGACGCATATTTTGTACAAACAATCCCATGAATTTTAATAAGGGAACCATTTTAGTCATCGAATCCTTGCGACCTGCACCATATACCAACGTTGGTTCAACATATGCCAGTGGCACTGAGCTAGTCTGGAGCTGATGAATCAGTTTAGCCTTCGTTTGCAGGAATGCTTTAGACCCTAACTTTCCACCAATAAATCCCATGGCAAGAGCGCCATACTGCTCTGCAATCTGCTGCATCACTTGTGCGGGCATATCGTTCACACGTGCAGACTCGGATGGATCTTTTTCCGGTCGTCCAATTAAATCAATAACATAATCAATCTGATCAGGGAGTACTTGCTTAACCGCTGAGAAATCGGTGACATCAACCGCTATGTTCGTCACTCCATCCATGTTGATTGCATTACGCCCAGACCGCGACAAAATGGTGAAATGTGTATCTGAAGCCAATTCGCGCCATTGTCGCGTTAGCTCTCTGCCAAGATAACCATTGCCACCTAAAAGTAGAATTTCCGAAACCATATTTAGCCCTCCTATGCGTAGACATTTACAGTCCATAGACTTATAGTATCCACAAATAAGAAATCATTGTCAAGCGATTAAATCTTCTTTCTTCATCGTGTTTCCTCCTCAGTGTTTTTAGAGCGGCAACTCCCGCTATGAGTCCGTCTTTTAGAGACATCCGTACAGGTCTGGGTAAAACTAAAAAATTACTTTTGTTTTTTATTAAAAGGACTTTCTAGGCTTGCCGCTACTCGGTAAACATTCATTCATCCTCTTCCTCCTTTCGTAATTCGTAATCAATTTTTGAAAGCTGGTGGCTCACTGGATAATAATTTTTCTAAAGTCTCCTCTTCTACTAAACAAATGACTTCATGAAAAGTGCCAGTGGATTCTCCGTGCTTGCCTTTCCAAAAAAGAACGGTGTAATACTTCATAATTGTTTTTTATGACACTCTTTTGCAAAGTAGTATCCGACTTTTGGACATCTCCGCCAGGGGATTTCTTTATTTCGTCGGTTAAATGTGCCCCACAAAAATTTTCTAATCATTCAATAGAGCCTCCTCCTAATTTTAATTACAAAAAAGCACTCAATCATCTTTATGACTGGGTGCTACTGATAATCTCTACCACATCTTCCGGGCTAACATCATAGTCTATTTCGAACTCTTCGGGGCCAATCTGAATATCAATCTGCAAAGAAGTCGGATTGATATCAGTAATGTCACCAATACGACCATCTTTTAGCTTAACAACATCATATAGTTTTAGCTGCATCATTTGACCTCCTTAATTAAAATAGTGCTCATGTGAGTTTTTCCGTTCTCAACATTCCAGCCTGCAATAATGTTGACTGGTTTGTTTTCAGGTCCATACATTATCATTTTTTGTTCATACCGAGATCCGTGCGCATCCGTGTATTTTAACAATGAAGGATACTCGGTAGCTCTTTTCAGAATTTCATTTTTGAGACTTCCATAATTATCTAACGAATAGCCCAACTTGTTAGTAATCAGCCTGCCTTTAATCAGTCCTTTTTCATTAGAGCCACCGAAAAGATATTCTGTAAACTTTCGGTTATCAATTGAAGCTTTGCCTGCATTAGGAAGCTTCAAATCAGGATTATCAATCAAGCTCTTGCGGCGCTGGTAATCAAGCTTCGTAAGTTGCCAATCTCTACCCCCATTATACTTCAGCTTTTGAAATTCGGCCAAATTAGATGGCGTATTTTTACCAATCACAGACTTATATTCTTTTAAGATTTCTCCATCTTGCTTTTTGTTTCTGTTGATTTTCAATTGTTTCAAGGCTTCTGGGGTAACGTTTTCTTTCTTCCACTCTACAAAAGTTTGGTATTTGCCGTTAGCACCTTTTCCAGTAATTGGATCACGTGACCATCTGTGACGATGTTCCCAACCTTCTAGCACAGGACACGTTGTACATCTACAGTTAGGATGTCTTGGCGGATTCGGTCTGGACTAAAGTAACTGCTCGATAATCAGCCACTGTTTCGAATTGCTTTTTGAAATTCTCCACTATCTTGTCAACAGATTGACCTTGAACGATTCCATCAGAAAAGGTATTAACAAGGGCCTTGAGTAATTGATTAACGTTGTTTCGCCAAACTCTATTAGAGAAATCGGACCCCTTCCACGGCTGTTCAGAATGATATTTAGCTTATTTTCACTGAAACGGTCAAAGACTGTTTAATTTTTATGCGCATAGGCGTATTATAATAAGAGCAGAGAAGAGGTAATAAGTTGGTTCAACATCAGGTTCGGATATCTTGAAACTTCTTAAGTAAAACGAATTCCACGAAATAAGAATCACCGGTGACCATCGCCGTTTCACTAATGACAATGGTAAATATGTCACAGTTGCTTACTCAAAACTGAAAGCCAATATCCCACCAAAAACTTATTCCACAATATTAAAGCAAGCAGGTCTCAAGTGAGGCCTTGCTTTGCAATCCTCACATTAACTAAGAAGGAGAAATCAATATGGCAAAACCTAATTACGTCATCTATCCAGCAGTCTTTGATAATGTTGATAACGATGGCTATTACACCGTTACGTTCCCCGATATTCCTGATACAGTAACCCAAGGTAAAACGTTAACAGAAGCAGTCAAGAACGCCCCCGATGCTTTAGCCGTTGCATTACCTGATTACCCTGAATATCCAGAGCCCACACCGATCGATAGGGTGCAGGCTGATAATCCAGAGTCAATCGTGAGCTATGTCGGCGTAGATATGAAAAAGGCCCGTCAAAGAGCGCGCGATGTCACAGTTCGAAAAAATGTTACAATTCCACAATCGTTAGCGCGAGAAGCTGAAGTGCAAGGCATTAACTTTAGCGCCACATTAACTGAAGCACTTGAAGCAAAGCTGGGCTAAGTGCCCAGTTTTTTATTTTTTCCGAATTCATTACAAATTAAGCGGTGTAACAGCGTCTACTTTACAACGTGCAGCTGACGCTAAGACACTTGACACAATCAGTATTAAGGTGTTAAAAGCAACCGCATCTGCTCTAAAAAAGTCTCCCGGACAAGTATTAGATGATTTAATTGCGCCACTAGATAAATAAATTCAAAAAAGCCCCCACTCAAATTTAATCGAGTAGAGGCTTTTTTTGCATGTTATTTTGCGGATCCGTGCGTCACATCACGGCACCCACTGGCGGTCACCTTTTTGCTGTGTTTTCTGCGATTGTCGCACTACCTTCACCGCCTATATCAGTGAGAATTATTATTGTTCGGTCCTTTGTTCTCGTAGGGAACTACTATGATCTCGGCTGACTTCTGAAATACTCAGCCAGACATCCCTGCCTGGTTTGTTTCTGTGGAACATTCCGTTCCTCTTGTCGGAAACGTGTGAATCAGACCTCCCCGGGTAAGAACGCTAACTTCCAAGGGTAAACAGGGTCATTTTGTCCTTCAAGAACTGTTATGCATCAACTTTTATCAAAGGACACATTTGCCCATCCGACCTAGGCTTTTGCAGTAAAGTCATCACGATGCCACGCATTTGTTAATTCATAATCATCAATCTGATCATGACTCACTTTTCAACTCGTTAATCGAATGATTACTTCAGTTTTCCTTTCCTTGTTCGTACAGCTTCGGTATCCTTTCCAGAAAGCTTTGGCGGACTTGATCGGTTGTCAGGTTGACCTCCCCGAAGTGAAGCCAAGTTGACCGATCAGGTGTGATACCGATATCTGTGAAAACGCGATCGATGAGGTTACGCTGAATCGGATCGCCGGCTTCTTGCTCGATATACTTTTTAGTCATCGTCGCGGTGGTGATGACCGTTGCGTGCTTGATGTAGGTCAATTTACCTTGCCACTCGGGCTCCTCAATATAGGCAAAATTTTTGAGCATGACCTTATCGAAGAAGCCTTTGAGTTCTGCGGGAATGTTGTACCACCAAATTGGCGTTATAAAAATCAACTCATCCGAAGCCGCGATCTTCTCCTGGTAATTGTGAACCAGCGGGTATGGTGTGGTCCCCTTGCTATACTCTCGCAGTTCGGGCGCGGTATAGCCGGGCTCAAAGTTGTCGCGATAAAGGTCGATGACCACATATGGCGTCTGGTTGCTGGTAAAGTATGTTGTCAGCGACTCCAGGATAGCGTGGTTAAAACTGCCAGCGTAGGGATGCACGTAAATAATTGTTTTCATCATAAACTTCCTTTCGTATTCGAATGCGTCTGCGGATTAGTTAATCCGTACTTGATTTTGATTGCGTCTGGAATCGGGGGAATTATGAAAAGTGTATCAGCATTGTTTCCGACGATTTCAGCCAGAATTGCCGCGCGTTGTTTCAACCTAATTGGCGTTTCGGCAGTTTGGTTATACTCGACTAGCCGCTGCATGAGTTCGTGTTGATACGTGAGGAGGTCAGGGTCATTACTGTCATAGATTTCACCTGAATTGCTTACTCGATGGAACCAGTCAATGGTTGCTTGTTTAGTCATTGTTCTCTCCTTGAATGTTCGGCGTCAATAATCGTTCGTTGCCCGTCATGGTCGCGACTTCCTACCGAGCTGCCTATATGGCACTATTAGTATAGTCTGAAATTAAGGTGATTTATATACGATATCGTGTAAAATAATATCAATATCGTCCCAAAGATAGGAGAATCCATTGAATAAAAAAATGATTCAGCTAGACAATAATGGCCGTGAACGCGTCGAATACACGGATCATGTCTTACCGATTTCGGTTTGTATCGATCAGTTTGACAGCTATTATCAGCGGCAGTGGGCCTGCCATTGGCATGAAGAGTTCGAATTCGGCGTCCTGATGAGTGGCAAGCTGCGCTATACAATCTATGAAAGTTCGGGGCAGCTTCAGGAAATTGAGCTGGTTCCAGGTGATGGCATCTTCATCAATGCGAAAGTGCCGCACAGTGCAATCGCCCTTGAAGCCAATACGGTGATCGATTGTTTTGTGTTGGCTAAGACTTTGTTTAATTTGGCCCCCCTCGCCACCATCGGCCACCAAGTTTTGGCGCCAATCAATGAATCTGGCGTTGACGCCTTAGCATTCCGCAATCATGCGGACGCTGACCTGGGCTTTTTGCAGGCAGTGACAACATTGTGTTCGCTGCGGCCTGACGCCGATGATTTTGAACTACACACCTTTGAATTGACGTTAAGAATATGGCGTATGCTCAGCCAGCACTTAAATCGTCTCAGTCCCGTGCAAAACCGGACGAGTCAAGGTGACACTTGGGGCAACTTAAAGGCGATGATTCAATACATTCATGAACATTACCAAGAACCGGTGACCATTGAGCAGCTGATCCAGTGTGGCAAAATCAGCCGCAGTGAGTGCTTTCGTCTGTTTCGGGACGTCCTGGACAAGACACCGATTCAGTTTCTCACTGAATACCGGTTTTCGATGGCGTCGATGATGCTGGTCGACACGGCCCATTCGGTGGGCGAAATTAGCGATGCGTGCGGGTTCAGTTCACCAAGCTACTTTGGCAGCCAATTCAAAAAGTACTTCAAAATGACACCCAAGGAATATCGAAACCAGTATGGGAGTTCGGTGGCGTAGCTGGAGGCATACGTCACGCACCTAGCACGTTGCTTACCTTTGAGATACGGCAAGTTGTTATCGATGCACCATTTATTGACATTAGCATCGCTGGCAGTTAAAAAGGTAGCCCCTTCCTAATAATTCCGGACTTATATTCCTGGCGTCATTCTTACGATCTCGCCAACGTTCTAGTGTATCGTACCTAATGCCATGACGATTAGCGACTGCTTTTAGGTCATTATTTGACTGAACCAGTTCCTCCAAAATTGCCAATTTCTCAGATGCTGTGTGTTTAGATCTGGGCATACAAAAATCCCTCCATGGTCGTTAGATGAATTATTGTATTTCATCTGTCAACCATAAAGGGATTATCGCAATCCGAAGATTTTACCTAACCTATTTTAATTTTAGAGACTTATATCACAGCCTCACTTTGTCAAAGTATCAGGAAAAGTATCCAGGCCTTGAATATGAGCGATTAATTCCGCCAAGGCGGCGATGCCTAGAAATTGTTTGAGTAGCTTAGCATCAATTTGCGCTAAAGCATCTTGTGCTAATTTCTTGGTTTTTTCGAGTTGATTCAGATCAACTTCAGCCAGAACATTGCGAATGCTATCCAGTGAATAATCATTTCTTTGAATCGTTCGAATAATAAAAATCCGTTTGATTTCTTCTGCTTCAAATTGACGAAAGTTACTCTCAGCATCTCTTCGTGGTCGAATCAACCCCTCATGCTCCCAGTGGCGAATGGCCGAGAGCGAAGCGTGCGTTAGTTTGGCTACTTCTCCGATTGAAAAATATTTTTTATCATGGTCGCCAAAATGCGGTGTCGCGGCTGAATTCAACAGGGCTAGCGTTTGTTCTGTCTCCTCTTTTTCCGCAGCAATTTGAACTTGTTGCCGATTGATGAACCAAGTAGCTTTTGTGAACTCACCAGCTACAATCAACGGCAAAACTTGTTTGACCAATTCGACGCCAAATCCCGGAATCAGTGATCGAATACAACAAAAATAAGTCTCATGCAGTGATGTATATTTCCGATAGCCATTTTCCTGCCGCTCAACTGGGGGAAGCAGTCCCCATTTCTCATAGTGTCGCAGCGCACTGGTGCTAATATTCAACTTTTGGGCAATCTCTGCTCCTCGCATAATCATCCTCCTCGTTATAAAAATAGTTTAAAGTAGATGACGACTTTAGTCACTAATAATACTGCTTGTAGTGCAAAAAGTTTGGCATTTGCTTGAATTTACTATAATTAAAGGGTAAATAAAAATTGGAGTGTGCCTAAATGACTAAAGTAAAGCAAATTGTTCCTCTCTTACCCGCTGTTGATATTAAAGCCACTATTCACTTTTTTGAGGATCTCGGCTTCCAAAATATCTACAAAAAGCAACCGCGATCCGGCAGTTATGCTGTGATGCGCAATGATTATTTGAAATTTCATCTTTATACTTATAAAAAGTTGGAAATTCCCACGCCCACAAATATGTATTTGTTTGAAATTGAGAATATTGACGAATTTCATCAGCACTTGGAAACGACCTATCAAGAAAATGTCGGCAAAAAGCCTTCTCGTAGCGGCTTACCACGAATGGGGACTCCGAAGAGTTTGAATTTTGACCGGCGTTTCTCCCTGACTGATCCGAACGGTAATCATTTTATTTTCGTTGAGCCCTATCTGCAAAAGGCAGATCACAAGATTCAAACCAAATTTGAGCGAATTTATTGGGAAAGTAACACCCTGGCCTATTCACATGAAAGCCCCCTCGAAGCAGCAAAAATGATGCAAGCGGGTATCTCGCGCTACAATCTCGCCGACGAACAGCCTCAGTTCGTTTTCCAAGCCTATGTCTTACTAGTGGATTGTTTTGTACTGCTGGGTAAAACTGCCTCGGCTCAAGAGTTTTACTTGCAAGCCCAGAAGTTTCAACCTCAGTCGAGGAATATCGATGATAAATATTTGCAAGACGCCTTGGAGCAATTTCAAAAATATGAATATCTAGGATATTAAGCTTAGTCTTCATTTAATCAAACTTATGCATATTTTCTCAGTTCCTCAATAACCTTCACAGGCCATTTTCAAATCATTTACTCCTTTGCTTTTTGTTTGTTTTAACCATTCGGTCATGTTGAATCCTTCTTATTCCATTTCAGCTGCTAAATTCGCTGAATAGTTTGTTGTAGATTTTCCAGCGGCAGGATTATATCCGCTTTGGGTGGTTCCCATATCAAATAGATATGCATTAGACTTTTTAAGTAAGTCCAGTTGATCGTTAACACCAACCAATTCTCCCTTATCATTCAGCTTGATGCTATCCATATCTAATAAACCCTTGATAGCTTTGGTATTGCGAACCTTAGCTGCGGTCAGAGCATTATTAAGCGCCCCGTTAAGCTTAGTCGTATTGAGCTGTTCAGTGAGTGACTGTGTATCAGCATCGTATTTAGATTGCAAATCTGTCAGCTGTTGCGATACATCATCGTTATATTTGAGCTGCTTTTGTAATCCCTTAAGGTCCTTATCACGATCTGTGATTTGAGTCTTTAAAGATTCGTTCTCCTGCTTTAGTGTCGCTACTTCGCTGGCACCGGTGGCTTTAGCATTCTCAATATCATGGCCGTTAGTTTCAATCACAGCGTTGATTTGTTCATCAGTCAGGCCAAGCGTTTTTAATGCGTCTCGTTTCATGTCGATCATCCTTTCACGCTTTTATTACGGGGTGCGGCCCCAATTCAAGGCAAAATAAATAAGCCTTTTTACGTCTTGCTGGGGACAAATAATGAACTAACTTCCAAGTTCAAATGAGTTAGGAATTGTACTTCTTAAGGCATTGTTATCACCGTTTTTTACTGTTGCGGCTTCAACACTGAGCGCAAAACCTGAAACGTTCCTCTTTTCAAAAGTAGCGTTGCAGTGTTTGCCAGTAGCAACTCCGTCATAAAAGAATAAAATTTCATTGTCGTTATTCTTGAATTTAGTAACGTTTTCAAATTTCGAAGTAGACCCTGATTGGAACCAAATAATTAAATCAGTCATTTGAATTCTCCTTAATTTTGAGTACAAAAATAGCACTCAACTGACGACGAGTGCTTTAACCAACACCGTAGGTAAACTCCTTCGGTGGATTTGTTTTAAACTTCAGTGTTCCAACGGCTAGTTTCTCAATAAAATCTTTAGAAAACATCGAACTAAATTGCCCACGCAATTCCGCTGCCTGAGTTTGCTTATTCACCACAACTGTACCTTCGCTATTGTCAGAGGCCACCTGATAAGCACGATACTCTGCATTTTCTAAAATCAACGTGTAAACCATCATCATTATTAGCGATTCTCCTCCCATTCACTCAATGCTGTTTGATAATTATAAACCTGATTAGTTAACTTATGCGCTTCTTGATAGCTTAGCCCCTTTTCATCCATTAATCTTGCTTCATATGATTCGTGTTTCACACATTATTATATCATGTTTTAATGGTGTTCCAACTCGTAATCGCTGTAAACTTTGTGCCATATCATAACTAGGATCAAATGTACGCACAATTGTACCATACGTTTCCGGATCAAATAGTTCATACTTCAAGTTCAATATATGGTTAAGCGCTTGTCCGACCAACTCTGTTGAAAGCTTGGCACTATTAGAGATAGAAGCAATTAGTGATTTACTATCAGCATTTCGTAACTTCTGATAATAATCATTTGCAAATACGGTTCGTTTGATTTGTCCCGGGTCGTTCTTATCGTTCAATGCTCCATAGATAGCTCCGGATTGTTGAATGCCGTATGACTTATTCCATTCATCAAATTTCACATCTTTGATTCGCTTACCTTTACCCGTCTCAGGGTCACGCATCCAACGTTCTCTAACATCAGGAAGTCCTTCAATATGTGGAACAGTCGTACAACGGCAATGTGGATGAATTAAAGGATAGTTAATGCCTTCCTTTTTCTCTGACATCTTAAATATCTCACCATCTAAGTGAGCGCAAACTGTACAAGTATGACTCTCAAGTGTGGCCATATACTCATACTGCTCAATGTCAGATTCTTCATAGCTTCGGGCAGTGGCTTCTTCGCTGATATGTGCCATCTCAGTCGATACTAAACGATGGATCTGATTACGCTGCACATCTTGGAACTGAATGTGCATTTGCCGCATGACTTTCTGCGGCCCCCAACCCATGACGGTCGCTCTAAATAGTGAGTCCATCAGATAGCTGGGCAGTTCTTGCTGGTAGTTCTGCCACAACCGCTGCGAAAAATCCTTGCCATCTTTAGCCCAGGGATTCGACACAATCAGCTTTAATTGCGTTTCGTTGAACGTAGCAAAATCCGCCGTGAAAGCACCACGTTGCGCTTGGATGTTGAAGGTCGAAATATAGGTCAGTAGTCTATTATTTCTTCAATGCGGTTAGCTGGTCTTTAATGCCCTGATTTGCCATAAGAGACCATGAATTCTTTTGAGCTGTTGAGTAACTACACTTGTACGCCTGATATGCCCACGTCGCATTAAATCGTTGCAAATAAAAGAGGCAGAACAACTTTCGCTTTTCATTAAGCTCATCGTTTGCCTCTAGTTCATCTATCACTTTGAATGCAACTTTAGGTGCATCTCTTTTAGTTTTGGGGTGCACCTTTTTCTCTGGAGGTACATCCCGTTTCCAATGGTCACGAGTACGCCATGATTTAAGCGTGTTGACCGGTACATCATATTTAGCAACACTTACAAAAAATAAAGCCAATCAATATGAAGTTGATTTTCCTGACTTAGCGCCTAATGTAGCCACCTATGGCAACAACTTATCAGAAACAATAGCGATGGCAAAAGATGCCTTAGAAGGCTATTTATTGGTTGCTGAGGATTGCCAAGAAGAGTTGCCTAAAACATCTGATATTGATGCTATTAAATTAAAGCCCGCTCAATTATTATTATCAGTTGAAGTAGACACAAATCTGGTACGTGATCGTGAAGAAAATAAAAAAGATAAGCTAGGCGTATAATGCCTAGCTTTTTTGCTTTATTCATCAATCGTTCCTCATTTCATTACAGCTTTTCCGTGGGAGAAAAAGTGATATTTAAAAAAATCCCACGCAAAATCCCACACAATTATCAACTTCTACCAAGCTGTACCCAATCTTAAAACTAAAAAAACAACCCTAAACCAAGTGAAATCAACACTTAGCTTAGGGCTGAACTTGTTAGAACTGGTTACCTTTTATTCCCATTCAATTTGAAACAGCCCTCCTACATCCCTTAATATGAAAGGGATGTTTTATTGGCGTTACTTCTCGGGGGACAATCGAGGGACAGCGTCCATCTTTACCGATTGGTTCCCGTTGAACTTACGCTTCGTTTCTTTAGCACTGGTGAAGTTGAAATCTGTGCCCATCTTACGAGCAATATCTTGATCAGGATTCGGGTAAAGGTGTCCATAGTGTCGCAAGGTTATCTCTCCCGAGCTATGACCAAGTCGGCGGCTCAGCTTCAAAATATCAATGTTAAATTCATGAATCAAATAACTGGCGTGACTATGCCGTAATCCCTTTGCCTGAATCGGGTGAACTCCGGCAAGTGCGGCGTATTTCTTCAAATTGCGGCTGATTGTATACTTTGCCATCGGCAAACCATCGTAAGTCAGAATGTAGCGATCAACTCCAGCTGCATGCTGCCGATTGATGCCAAACGATATTTTGATACTTGGTCGCTAATTCTGCCGGCAAAAGGGCGCACAATCAAACTGGTTAGATTCATCATTGCTGCAAGTAAGCCTGCTACTAAAGCTGATGCACCAATACTTGTCGCAAAGCCCACAATCAGTGGGTTAATCATCATCACCGTTGACATATAACAAAAACTTGCGATTAGAATTAGAACTGAATCATGTGTAAATACTCTATTATTTTCCATTGGAACCTTACTTTCTATCTTTACGAATCCAAATTATCTAAACACTTTCGCAACAACTGAATAAATTGTGCTTGCTGATCACCTGATAGACCAGCTAGTAACTTCCTACCCGTGACTTCGCCGCCATCATACATTTGTCCCCGAACCGCTTCTCCTGCTGGCGATAAGGTATTCACTTTGGCTCGCGAGTCTGTTGCACTAGGTGTGCTGATAATCAAACCGCGTTCTACTAATTTTTGAACAACTAGACGTGCTGTCTGATGGGCAATATGCTGTTGATTTTTCCAATCAGCAATTGTCGCACCTGGATGATCGGCATAATACGTGAGGGCATCTGCTTGATCCACGGTTAATCCGACATCTGCCAAATGTCCATTCCGTGCTCTTGTCACCGCAATGCCTAATTGTCTAGCTAATCGAGCGGCAACAGTCCCATTTGAATTCGTCAATATTTCCCCTCCATTTATACAGTGTGCTGTACATTAATGTACACAATACTACGCTGTCTTTTTCAGTTTTGCAAATTTTCACTTTTCTCAAGCTGCACAACAACTACCCAGCCGTTTTAGTTTTCCGAATCATGTGCCAATAATTGCTCGATAAAAGCAGCCGTTGCTTTTGTGTGCGGTCGTTTAGCGCGCCAAGCAACAATTGATTTCAACGATAGCACAGGATTAAGGGGAATGAAGCGCATATTCGGGAATTCTTGCGGTAATTTCAGACACACAATCACACCTTGCGTTTGCTGAGCAAGCATTACCGCACTCGATAATAAGTTATATCTTGCCCAATTGGACATCTGGCTTGCATACTGTCCAGACCAGCTAGCTAGCTCTCGTTGGACAACCTCATCAAGAATCGTAATAACCGGAGTACCAACCAAGTCGCCAGGAACAATTTCCGAGTATGCAAAAAATGACGAAGTTTCTGGTACCAGCACACCCCATTCTTCTGCTTGGTGCATACGTACAAATTCGTAATTTTTGACATCAACCGGTTCCAACATCAGCGCCATATCAATTGATCCTCGTTCCAGCCAATACTGTAATTCCATATTATTCCCACTATGAAGAGCAATATGCACCAACGGATGCGAAAGATGAAATTTAGCAATTAGCTGCGATAACTCGGATAAGCTTTGTAATTCACTGACTCCAATGGCGATTTCTCCTGCCAAGATACCAGTTTGAGCAAGCTCCTCTTTTGCACGTTTTTCAATGCTAACAAGATCACGCGCACGCTGGCGAAACAGAATACCTGCATCCGTCAACTCAAGACGGTGATGCTCTCTTCTGAAGAGTTGCACTCCCAACTCATCTTCGAGTGCCTTTAATTGACGTGATAGGGTTGGCTGAGTGATGTGTAATAACCCAGCAGTCTTAGTAATATTTGCTTCACTGGCTGTTAACAAGAAATAATTTAGTACACGCGTGTCCATGTTCTACCTCCTAAATATAGGCTTTTGACCATACGTATTTTGTATGGTCAGCAATGAAAACAAAGTATTTTTCATATACATAAAATGAGTATACACTAATGTTAATCAAATAAAAGGAGAACATTCATGCAAACCATAAACTTAACTAACGATGTCGCCATGCCAATTATTGGGTACGGTACTTTCCAAACACCGCCCTCTACAACTGCAACCTATGTGAGCCAGGCCCTTAAACTTGGCTACCGTAGCATCGATACGGCTCAAATTTACCGTAACGAATCCGGTGTGGGTGAGGCTATTGATGGTTCAGATATTGAGCGAGAGAAACTATTTATCACGACCAAAACGCAAACTGATGGCTACTCGGAAACGATCAATGGTATCGATGAATCACTGCAACATCTACGAAGTGATTACATCGACCTATTATTGATTCACTGGCCAACATCCAATAGTTTGGACACCTATCGCGCGCTAGAAGATACGCTTAAAGCAGGTAAAGCCCGTGCAATTGGGTTGAGTAACTTCAACGCCGAACAAGTTGAGCAGGTGCTCACTAATAGCCATATCCATCCGGCAGTTGATCAAATCGAAACTCACCTATTCTGGCAGCAAACTAAAATGCGTCCATTCCTCCAAGCAAATAACATCATCCACGAATCTTGGGCACCATTTGGTGAGCAAAATGCAGGTGCAATGATGAGTTTACCTGAGATTCAAGCCCTGGCGCAGAAATACCAAGTCACGCCCGCGCAAGTCATATTGCGGTACCTATCTCAACAGCAAATCGTCATCATTCCAAAATCAACCAATCCAGTACACATGGCCGCTAATCTGAATAGTCTCGATTTCAACTTAACCCCTACGGAGATGAAGAGTCTGCAACAGTTTGATCGTCATCAATCAATCAAGGATTGGCCCGTCTCTATGCGCGAGACAGCGTATTAGTTTGCAATGTCAATTGTGCATTTGGGATTCAACTTCTCCATTTTAAGTGTCACAACCCAGCAAGCTGCTGTTAAAGATTTGATCACACCTTCGACCATGCTCAATATGCTGTTGCGTACCATCGGTCAAACCCTATTAGCTGCGATTTATGGTCTTATTTTCAACAGTTTTGTTGATAGCCAGTTATCTGGCAACACTGCTGGGATTTCGCTGAAACTAGTTAATACACTAAATTCCAGTAAAACTATTGCACAAACAGACCCAACAATTCTTGAGTCTGCACGTCAGATTGTGTTCGGGGGTATTCACACAATCTTTCTGCTAGTTCTCATCATGATTATTGGTGGGTTAATTATCAATAGATTTGCTTGGACAACCCGTTTTCTGAAAGGAGAAATGAATCATGACTAACACGATTCTGATTTTTTATTCCAATACTGGTAATACTGCTCGTGTTGCAGAGCAAATTGCTTCAGTAATTCCACTAGATGTATACGAAGTCACGCTGAACGATCCAACACTTCCGGATAAGATGCTTCAGCGTCCTGGATCATCCGCTACTGCTCGTAACAATCATGAGCTACCGAGTCTCAAAGCACCCTTACCAGATGTTAGTCAGTACAATAATGTGATTTTGGGCTATCCAATCTGGAGTAACGGTGTCGCATTACCAATAGTGTCTCTGTTGGAACAAATCGACCTAACAGAGAAGGAAATCTATCCGTTCAGCACGAGTGGTGGAAGTGGACTGGGTAACAGCATCAACTATTTACGCGATGTGCTTCCAAACAGTAATGTCCATAACGGTTTTACTGCTGGAAGGTGGTCCGGTTCGGCTTTACCAGCAATCAAAAAGTTGGCAAATCAATTGAGCGCGGTATAAAACCATGTAGCATTATCTGAATGAAAAAAGCACCACCCATTTTTGGGGCGGTGCTTTTGGTTTTCAGGGGGACATCTGGGGGACACGCCATCCAAATGGACCTGATTAATAATGCTAATATACCGGCTAAAACGCCTTAAAATCCCTATAAACTAGCGAATAGTGACCTTACTCACTATTCCCACTCTGTTGCCCCGAAAAGCCAAATGAGCGCAAATGGGCGCCGTTAAAGGCTTTTGAATTTCGATAAGCCCAATTATATCACAAAAAACAGCTTTGGAAGCAGCATAAAAGTTGCACGGTGCAAATTGGAGAAAACTTCATATCAACAGCAAATTTAGACCTCTCAATGTCCGGGCGGTCTATTTATTTTGTAGTTGATTGTGCATTGCTGCCTACAACCTTTGAAGTGATACTCACTACCTCTTTTAATAACAAGATATACCAATTTTTCAAATCTAGAATGGAGGAATTACATTGATGAAAGCAGTTCGGCGAACCTCGGTATTCGCCGCCTTAATTGCGATCTTCGTTCAGCTCTTTATCCCGGCCTCAATGGCGATTGCCGCCATCATGACCAACACCAAGGTCGCTGACTGGCGCAACACTTGGCACCTACATCTGTTCAATGGCTTACATTGGACGGACACCGGTATGTGGATGAAAAAGGTGGACGGCAAAGTTGCCTTCTGTGTGGAGCACGGCGTCGATCTCGATATGAGCGGCTCTGGCTACAACCCCCGCACCTACTCCGACGCTAAGAAGGATCAACTAGCCAAGATTGCTTACTACGGCTACTACCAGAACCCAACCAACCGCAACTACGCCGTGACCCAGATGATTATTTGGGAAACGCTCGGCGATTCGTTGCTCACCACACCGAACAAGACCTATCAGTCCGAAAAGAAAGCAATTCTCGATAAGGTCGCCGCACACGATCGCAACGAACTCAAGTATTACGTCAAGGACGGCACGCGACCAATCGAACGCAACCTCAAGTTTGTGGAACTGCTCGATCCTGTCTTCAAGCAGACTAAGAGCGGTCTGACCGTTACCTTGTCTGTGAAGTACCTTGACACTGACAACGATATGAGCCAAGTCTCGCAATACACTCTGCCCCTCTCCAAGCAGAGCAACAACTGGATTATTACCGACGGCATCTAAAAGGATACCTGGCGCGACCTTCACGCTTCAATTAGCGCAATAGGTCGTGTCGGGTATTTTTGTTATTCGATTTATTTCTCTTTGTGTGATCAAGACTAATAACCATTTTATGTATTATTAAGGTTTCGCTGTAATGGTTGTAATTATACTTGTGTTAACTCTCACAAACACTGAAATAAAAAGGTCTACCAAGACGATGAGTGACTTAACCATATTGATATTCTCGTACAAACTCTTGTAGAAATGCCGCTGTCCGATTGCCTGGAAATTTAGTACTAAGCAGCCCGTACGGTACTGTAATTTTGGTCTTCAAAGGAACCGTCACAAGATTTGGGTGAATATTGCGCCAAGGCGTCAGTGAAATTAACGCAATATTTTCCTCAACAGCTTGATTGAAGGTATTGATGTCGTATCGTCCCGCTGTATCGATGGCCCGAACGCTAGGTGTCTTGGCTAGCAACTCATCACGCAATAAGTCATTCTTCTCGCTGATGCCTCTTGGCACCATTAACACAGTTTGCTTCGCTAAGTCTGAAAAAGTAATGACTTCTCGCTGTGCCAAAGGGTGATCACTACGGACTGCGATACCAAAATGATAATCCCCCAGTTTAATCGCGCTGAATGCTTGCTTTAATGTGGCATTGTCGAATGTCCCTACGATTAAATCGCTGCTTCGGCCCAGCATGGCATACTCTCGGTTATCGGAGTTTAAGTCCTCCACTAGCTGCACCAAACGGATCTGAAACGCAGGCAACTTTGGCGCAAGACTTTTCCACAATGCCATGAATGGATCGGCGGGATGCAATAAAGAGGTCCCCAGTCGAATAATTTGCTTATCGTCAATTCGAACCCGCCGTGTTTCTTCGATTGCGGTATTCAAGATACCCAAGACTTGCTCAACATACGGCTTAAACTTTTCACCTTGAGGCGTGAGGAAAACCCCGTTTGGAGTACGAACAAAGAGTTTTAAGTTAAGCTCGTTTTCTAATCGATTCATTTGCTTCATAATGGCCGTTCCAGAAATAAAGCTTTGTTCGCCTGCCTTCGTAAAGCTTCCAAAATGAGTTACGCGTAAGAATGTCTGTAGTTGATTGAAATCCAATTTAGCACCTCCACATCCACAGTATAAACCTTTAGTTAATACCCGAGCAACTTAACGGTTCTTCTAAGAGGCTAAATTTCGACATATAGTAAGACTCGTAAACAAGGCACAGCGCAATAAGAAAGGCGGTAGTAAATGAAAAGAAAGCAAATTCGCACTATTCTCGTTGTCGTTGGTTTCTGTATCGTGGTGCTCATTGGTATTCGGTACATTCCGCACCACGCAAATCGCACGCACACATCTTCGCATATAACCCAAACAACGTCAGCAAGTGCCAGCACAGTTAAAACTAAACGGCCTTCACTCAACAGTCCGGTGACCGATCATGATGTCGTTGGGGTTTGGATCAACCACCACAACAAAGATATCCATCAGCAAATCACCTTTACTGCTGATTATCGATGGACAGAGAATCAACACAACGTCACGAATATTTATAGTGGTACTTGGAAAATTATTGGCCAAGACGAGATTCAACTTGCGCCTTATGGCGAAAAGATTCAGCTTTATGGTCGTCACTACAAACAAATGAACGTCCTCAATTACAATCATATTTTAAACAAGCAATAATCGAAAAAGGAGATTATCAACATGACAGTAAACAACAAAATTGTCGTTATTACAGGCGCTTCCTCTGGCATTGGAGCAGCCAGTGCCAAGCTATTAGCAAGCCACGGTGCAAAAGTTGTCTTAGGGGCGCGGCGTCAAGAACGCCTAGAAGCCATCGCAGCTGACATTCAAACTCAAGGCGGTCAAGTCGCCTATCGTGTCACCGATGTTACCAAAGCAGCCGATCTGGTGGCGTTAGTCGAACTGGCTAAAAATGAGTTCGGCGGTATCGATGTAATTTTTAATAATGCTGGCATTATGCCAACATCGCCAATCAGCGCTCTTAAAACCAATGAGTGGGACGCCATGATCGACGTCAACCTTAAAGGGGTGCTCAACGGTGTGGCAGCGGTTATGCCGAGCTTCACCCAACAAAAACATGGCCAGATTATCACCACGTCCTCGGTTGCTGGAATCAAGAGCTTTGTCGGCTCTGGCGTATACGGCGCCACCAAGTTTGCCGTTCGTAACCTGATGGAGGTGATTCGGATGGAAAGTGTCAAAGAAAAGACCAATATTCGGACAACGAGTCTGTATCCGGCCGCCATCAACACCGAACTATTGCACACGATTACTGATGACAGTTCACGCCAAGGGATGAATGCACTGTATAACGCCGTGGGTATCAGTCCCGAAGCTGTGGCTCGTGTCGTCGACTTCGCGATTGCGCAACCAGCCGATGTCAATGTTAATGAATTCACCATCTACCCAACGGCGCAAGCATAGTATCCGTTACGCAATTATGAAAGTAGGCAACGATGACAAAAGTAATTCTATTAGGCGCAACCAGTAATATCTCCCATTATCTGATTCCACTGCTCTTGAAAAACAGTGACCTTGAATTGCGTTTATTTGCTCGCCAAGCAACTCAACGGTTGGCACAATACGCCAGTAACCCGCAGGTGACCCTCATCAACGGTAATTGGAATAATGAACGTGATCTGTTGTCAGCAATTTCAGGCTGTGACATTGTTTATCTCGCAACGGGCCACTTTACAGAGGCTAACCAGCGCATCGTTCAGGCAATGAAACACGCTCAAGTTGACCGCATTATTATCGCTGGTGGTTTGGGTATTTATGACGAGGTTGCCGGAAAATTCGGCATCTGGAACGCGCAAATGATGGGCGACTATACGGAAATTAAGCGAGCAGCCGGTGTCTTTGACCATAGCGGGCTTAACTATACGTTCTTGCGCATGGCATGGTTGTACAACAATGACCAACATCTCAAATATAAAGTTATTCCTAAAGGTGACGCATTTGCAGATACCCAGGTTACGCGCCAAGCAGTTGCCCGATTGATTCGCGAGATTATCCTAACCCCAGCCCTTTACGAGCGAACCAGTATTGGCGTTGCCGAGCCTAACACTGCCTGGGACAAGCCCTCATTTTACTAGGAGGTCAAGTCATGCAAATTGAAGTAGCACTTGCACAAGGTGAGCTCCCCACAATTTATACCAATCAGGCAACCGTTCGCCGTAGTGGACAACCGATAATTTCATTTCCTATTACCGTACTTGATATTCCCACAAAGACACGCTTTCTTGCGCTTAGTTTGATTGATTATGATGCGGTACCACGGACTGCTTTTCCATTCATTCACTGGCTGGCTGCCAATATTCCGGTAACTAATGAAATTCCAGAAGATTTTAGTCGGCTTTTTTTAGGCCCGCAAGGACAGAACACTTGGACGTCACGATTCTATCACTTGAATGAACCTTATTTTAAGGCGCACTACGCGGGGCCCAATCCCCCTGATCAACTACATCACTATACGTTGTCAGTTTATGCCTTGAACGCCTCGTTAAATTTACAAAACGGCTTCTATTATAACAACTTTTTGGCACAATTAGACACCCACGCGATTGCGATGAATCAGCTTACGATTCCGGCAAGTTAGGCTTTCATCACCAAATAAGTAGACGCACGGCACAACCTATCAAAGAGGTATGCCGCCGTCAGTGATATCAGTTATCGTCAGTCAGCCATATTGAGTGACAACCCTTTAAGGAGATTATTAAAATGGTAAAAATAAAAATGAACGTCAACCACAATACGCTAATTGCAGAATTTGAGCACAATGCAACTGCGCAGGCTTTACTCGGCTTAATGCCAGCCCAATTACCAATGCTCAACTTATATGCACGTGAGTTAACGTATCGATTCAAGCAGGCCTTGCCGGCAAATGAAACGCAAAGTAGCGGCTATCGTGTCGGTGATATCGCCTATTGGCCGCCTCGCCATAGCTTCGTCATCTTTTACAAGCAAACGGGTGAAGTCATCGGCGGACTACAACCGATCGGTCATATTATCAGTGGTGATTTGACCCAATTTGGATCATTAGGCGACGTTACTATCAGCCTTGAACAAATGTAGGAGTCGCCATGAAAAACATCCTAATTTTAGGTGCTAACGGACGCGTCGCCAAAATTGTTAACCAGCGATTACAAACAGAAGATGACGTTCACCTGACTTTATTTCTGCGTAATGCAACTCGTATCACGGTTGATGATGCCGAACAAGAAACAGTGATTCAAGGAGATGTCAACAATGCGGCGCAACTTGATACTGCAATGAACGGACAAGATGTTGTTTATGCAAATCTTGCCGGCAATATGGAACAAATGGCAGCCAACATCGTTTCGGCGATGTTACGGCATCATATCCGTCAACTCATTTGGATTACTGGTTCCGGGTTATATCACGAAACCCCCGAACCATTTGGGTCTTGGGTCGAGAAAGCCGTGGGGCATGAGGCAAAAGAGGACACGCGGCGAGCAGCCAGAATTATTGAAGAATCAAGCTTAAATTACACGATTATTCGCGCCGCTTACATGACAAATGATACCGAAATTAGCTACGAACTCACTCAAAAAGGTGAGCCTTTTAAGGGGACGACGGTTTCTCGTTCAAGCATCGCCGATTTGGTGATCAAAGCCATCAATACACCTTTGCCTTATTCACGAACAAGTTTAGGCATCGCCAAACCAGGGACGGAACACTCATTACCTCGCACTCGGTAATGACGTCGCTCATCACCTTACGAATTGAAATGTGCAATCTGTATTGATAGCCTGTTAGTCAGATGAATCTCAATGGACAAATACAGCGAAAATGACAAACTGCCTAAGTTTAATTACCACCTACATCAACTTGTATGCCAAATTTAGGCAAGCAATCAATGAGCGCGCTGGGGCAGAGCGCATTTGTCAACGAACAATTACTCGTGGCGGCCGACAAGCCCGACATGAGTAATCTGGCAGGAGCGCTGATTGTCACAGACCCAGTATAGTAAATCATCATCTGCTGTCCGAAAACCCCTTAATGTTCTGTGACAATAACCGACATACCAAGTAAATCCACTAGGGCCGTCACCAATATGCCCTGGTGCTTTTTTTTTGCATTTTTTTGCAAATGGTTTCATTTCTCACTTCTAAATCTGTCTGTACTAACGAAGTCAAAAAAATGGAGGTCAAATTATGAGTAATGAACAGGAAGTAAGTCGTATGTTCGTTCGTTACATGCAACGAGTGCTTAAAAACGAACGAATCAACATCTACCACACCAACTTGAAGCGTCCCAGAGAAACACCACTTGAGGATTGGTTGTTGGAAGAAATTGCTGAACCAGGACATCTCAAAGATTTTGTTCTAACTTCGGAAGAAGTCGCTCATCTAGAATCCTTCATCGAAAATGAGCGTCTTGCCACAGCCATTGCAACCCTTTCCACAGCTGATAAGATGGTGTTGTATCAATACTACTACTCCGAACTTAACGATGTGGAAATCGGCAGCCGCACCGGCAAAACAAGTCAGGGGGTGAACAAGACGCTGTGGTTACGCAGCTACACGAACTACTCCTTCTCCACACCGAAGACCAAGGCCAGCAACCGCACGATTCCACTGGACGCAAAAACGCTTGAGCTTCTCTCCGATTGGAAGAAAGCACAAGCGCTTGAGTGTAAAACTGATTTTGTTCTATCGTTCAACGGCGTTCCTACTCGCCGGGATCTGGTCATGCGAATCATCAAGCGGCATGCAACTCTGGCAGGAGTACATCGCATCCGCGTTCATGCTTTACGGCATTCACATGCTTCGCTATTGATCAGTCTGGGTGAGAACCCACTAGTGATTAAAGAACGCCTCGGCCACGAAGATATTCAGACAACGCTCGGAACTTACGGGCATTTATATCCGAATATGAACTTTGAGGCCGCCAAACGGCTGAATGGTCTAGTCGAAATTTCGACCGCTAAATCAGACGTGGCGCAGGTTCAAAACAACGGCGTTACCGCTGGACTTGCACCAGAAGTTGCACAATAGTTGCACGAACGGGTTAGGCAGTCATCAAAACGTTGATATACCGGCGTTTATAAGCCGATTCTGTCTATTCCCATTCTATACTTCACCTTAACAGTATCAGGATGAATCAGCGTGTTTAAGGCGTTTATCGAAACAACTAATAGCAATAAAAAACTAAAAAATCAAATGCGATGTGCCATTTTAGTGCCAGTAGTATTGAGAAATCTAAACTTCAAAACCACAGTTACGGGTAGTCCGATTTATATATTGGTCTACCTTTTTTGTACCCATTTTTTAGTTCAATATTTTTCACTGCTGGCTAAATCTATTTGATCAAAATGGAGGTAATCTACTTGCAAACAGCAACCCGTAAAGTTTCTGTCTGGTTAGCCCTGCTGACCTTGTTCACTTCAATTTTTATGACCCCAATCACAAGTGCTTTTGCCGCTGACATGACCAACATTAAAGCTGGCGACTGGGTATCAACTTGGCATCTCAGTCTATTGAATGGTCTTCATTGGACTGACACCGGTATTTACAAAAAAGTTGTTGATGGCCAAATCACTTTCTGTGTTGAACACGGGATCGATATTGAAAATTCTGGTTCAGGTTGGACACCAACTGATTATTCGGCGGCTGAGAAAGACAAGCTAGCCGAAATTGCGTATTTTGCTTATCAACAAAATCCAACTGACGCCAATTATGGTCTAGCACAAATTATGATCTGGGAAGCCTTAGGTAATGAACTATTGACCACCGACTATCCAGATTATCAAAATAAAAAAGCGGCTGTGCTGGCAAAAGTTGCAGCGTTCAACACCAAGCCATCGTTCAATGATCAAAATATTACCTTAAACGTTGGTGATTCAATCACTTTAACCGACACTAATGGCACTTTGGCTTCATATATTGAACAAACTGCTAATACCGCTAATTTGAACATCACAAAAGCTGGCAATAAATTGACTTTGACTGCCACAGCTAATTCCAAGGAATCTGGTAAGATTTCCTTTGCTAAAGCTAAGGCTGCTAATATTGGTACTTCCCTCCTTTATGGTAAAGGTAATCAACAAAAAATTGCCTATTTCAAACTGCCAAATGGTAACAACTTCGATCTCAATATCAAAGTCAATCTCAATGGTAATTTGAAAGCTAAGAAAGTTGACGCGGATACCAATAAAGCTTTGCCAGGTGCGAAACTCAAATTTGAGTACAATGGTCAAACCAAAGAGGTCACCACCGGCACTGATGGTTACGCCGCTTTAAACGACATCAAGGCGGGTACGCAAGTCAAAGTTTCAGAAGTAACCGCACCTAATGGCTACGTTAATAAAGGTGAAATCAAAACGGCAACAATCACACCTAACCAAACAATCGAAGTCGTTCTTGGCAATAAAGAACAACTTGGCAATGTAAATCTAACGAAGATTGGCCGTCAGTTCGGCACCAATATGTTTAACAGGTACTATTCATTAAATGGTGCCATGTACGGTGTTTATTCAACTGATGGTAAAAAAGTTGGGACGATCACTACCGATAGCACCGGCAAAGGTACACTACAAAATCTGAAGCTCGGCAACTACTACGCCGTTGAAGAAAAGGCACCAGCCGGTTATATCCTTAACAACGAGAAAATACCTTTTGAATTGAAATATGCTGGTCAAAACGTTGCTGTCACTGCTACCTCGGTTAAAGCGACCGATGATGAACAATTCGGCACTGCCACTTTGATCAAGGAAGATGCTAAAACTGGTAAAGCCCCACAAGGCGCTGCTTCACTTGATGGTGCCGTTTATGAATTACATCGAACTTCCAATGATGAGCTGGTTGATACCGTTACAATTAAAAACAATCAAGCGAGTGTCGCCAATTTAAAATTGGATGACTACTACTGGATCGAAAAGACGGCACCAACTGGCTATATTAAAGATACTGAAAAACAAGCGTTCAAACTAGCCTATGCTGGTCAAAATGCGAAAACGGCCACCGCATCAACAACGGTTAAGGAACAAGTTATTACGGGTGGTTTCGATTTAATCAAAATTGGTAACTATGATTGGCACACCGCACTTTCTAGTCATTTAACCGGTAAAGAAAATAAGTCTAACCCACTGGCTAACGTTGAATTTACAGTCACTAGCAACACAACAAACAAGGTCGTCACAACAGGGACAACCGATAAAGAAGGTTATCTCAAGTTTACTGATCTTCCCTATGACACTTATACCGTGACGGAAACAAAAACACCAGAGGGCTACAAAACCGCCGATCCATTCAAAGTCACGATTCATCAACAAAACGAGACCCATCATTATTCAGTCGTCAATAATGTATTGGAAGAACGTTTGAAAGTGGTCAAGGCTGACGCTGAATCCGGGAAAACAATTTCGCGCGCCAACGCCGGTTTTAAAATCAAATCACTGCAAACTGGTAAATATGTTTCCATGCCTAACCTCAATCACGATGGAACAACTGATACTTTTATGACTAATGAAGAGGGCTACTTGACCACAACTGAGGCGCTCCCCTATGGTCAATATGAATTAGTCGAAACACAAGCACCATTAGGCTATGTTCTTGCCAAAGACCCAGCTAAATTTTCGATCACTGGCAAAGATAGTGATGGTATTGTGACCGTCAAGTTCACGGATAAGTCGCAAAAAGGCATTGTCACTTTGAATAAGACTGGCGCCACGCCGGTTGAAGTGACTAAACAGTCAACCAAGTACGGCGAACAATACGGTTTTAACTATGACTACACCCCACTGGCCGGTGCCAAGTTTGAATTTACTGCCAGCGAAAACATCACCACCGCTGATGGTACCGTCCATGCCAAAAAGGGTGAAATTGTCGCCACTGCTACGACTGACGCTAATGGACAAATCAAAACGCCACAACTTTATCTCGGCAAATATTCAGTTAAAGAAGTTGCTGCACCAAATGGTTTTGTTCTTAATGACAAGCCAATTGATTTTGAATTGAAATATGCTGGTCAAAATGTTGAAGTGACCTCCACTTCACTCAAAGCGACTAACGATTTTCAGAAGTTGAACGTGACTGTTAACAAACAAGCAGAACAAATCAAGAATTGGGATAAGAACAAACCCACGATTGAAAATAAAGCTGCTAATGGTCAAGTCTTCGGACTGTTCAGTAAAGCCGGCTACAACAAAGGTGACATCAATGTTCCGGCAAAAGCATTAGTCGCAACTGCGACCGTCAAAGATGGTAAAGCAACTTTTGCCGACATTCAATTGCCTGAAGGTAGCTATTATGTGCAAGAACTAGATGCCGGTGAAGCTTATCAGCTTGATGACCAAACTTATGATTTTGAATTTAAGGCAACTGACAACACCACGACTAAGAATTTAACGATCAACGGTGATAAAGACACCCCAATTCTAAATAAATTACACTTCAACGAATTTACCTTTAAGAAAATCAATGAAACCGCCAAGCTAGTTGAAGATAAAGGTTATCAATTCACTTTTGATGGCAACGCCAAAGGTGCAGTGTTTGAATTACTGGATAAGGATAAGAAGGTCATTCAAACCACTACAATTGATGACAAGTCGATTGGTGCCTTTAAGAACGTACCAGTCGGCACCTTCTATTTACGGGAAAAGACGCCTTCCGCGACTAACCTAGTTTTAACTAAGGATTTAACTAAAATCGTTTCAACAAAAACTGGTATCACTGCCTACAATGCTAAAGGTCAATTAATTAGTCAGGATAAAAAACAGGCAGACGAAAAAGCAGCAACTGAAACTAAGGAAACCACCGAAACACCAGAAATTAGTTTCACGTTGCAAAATAGTTTGATCAAGGGGACTGGTGAACTAACCAAGACCAATGTCAGCGATGGTAAAGTCTTGCCAAACACTGGTATCAAGATCCTTAATCAAGACGGTAAAACCGTTGTGTCCGGTCGGACCAATGATAAAGGAGTTTTCAGTTTTGCCAACCTACCTGCTGGCAAATATCAGTTTGTGGAGTATGACGCACCAAAAGGCTATAAAATCAACGAAACGCCAGTTGATTTTGAAATTACTAAAGATGGTGAAATCGTCAAAGCGCAAATGAAAGATGAAGCCGTTGATACGCCACTACTTCGCCTACCACAAACCGGTGAAGAACGTAATCAATTGTTAAGCGTTATTGGCGTGATTCTACTATTAATCACTAGCTTAATTGTCTGGTGGATTCATCATTCAAGAAAAACTAATGCGGATTTTTATGACGATGAAGATGAAGATGATAACTGGAACAATGAATAGTCTCTCCCATCGGAAAGAGTGATCGTATGCCAAAAGAAAAAATTGATTCTGTTTTTAATTTATCCGAATTTCATCATGACTTTAGAGAATTGATCAATCCAATGTTCCCTACCTCACCAACAGAAGATGAAATTTTAAAAGATGTACTGCAAGAGGCGCAAGCTAATCTAGAAACGTCAATTAGGTTTGAAATTTCAAAAGATGAATGTAAATTAGGCGCCTATATTACCTTTTTGTTCAACTCAGGTTTTATTAATGGTAACAACCCTTTTCTGAGTTATCGTGGTGTACTTCTGGATTAGGTTTCAATAAATACCCAATTTTCATATTTAGGAGGTCAAATGATTTACGTATCTTCCATTAAAATGTCATCCAGTGGTAAACCGAATGTTTTGCTTGAAGGTGAACTCATTCTGAACCATAGTCTGATCATCAACCAAGTACAACTCATTCAAGGACACCATCGTCTGTTCTTAAACTTCCCCCAAGTTCGCAATCAGCGGCTTATCTATCCCCTCAATACTGATCTATATCAATATTTACTCAACCAAGTCATCGAATATTATGCACATTCCAAGTCAGATAGTTAAATTATCTGACTTTTAGTTTGCCTAAAATTCAAGAAAAGAAAGCGAGGACCCAATTATGGATCTTAAATATGTAATTCCCGAAGTACGTGAAACTTTCGGTCAACTCACCTTTGCCGGTAATTTTAGCGAAACTCGCGAAGGCTCCGGTGCCAATCGTAAAGTTGTTTCGCGCACTTATGACCTTTACTCCAATGTTCAACGTGCCGACAACATTCAAGTGACGATCCCAGTGGCAGCCGGTGAAAAAAATGACACGCTCGAACCATTTGATCGGGTTCGATTAATTAATCCACGAATCGCCGCAGTTGGTTATCGGATTGCCGAAGCAGCATTTGTAAATTACACCTGCATGGCTGATGATTTCGTCAAGATTTAGCCACTTATCAAAATTAAAGAAAGAAGGAACCCTATATGCGATTACCAGAAGGCATTAAGCTAGACACACCAAAAACGTTCGGTAAATTATTATTCTCCGCCCAACGCCGTGAAAGATTTATCGAAGACGATGAAGGCAACCAAACAACTAATGTTCGCTCACGTACCTTTGATCTAAAAAGTACAGTACAAGGTCAGATGGTTCAAGTCTCCATTCCGGCCGAAGCTGGGACTAAGAATTTTGAATATGATCAAGAAATAGAACTAGTTAATCCTGAGATCGACACTGTCGCCAATGCGGATTTCCGAGGTGTAACTGTTTCTTGGTATCTCAAAGCATCTGATATTGTATCAGTCAAAAATAACCAATCTAAAACTGGTTCAGTAACCACGGAGAAAAATACAAATGACAAAAAATAACCATCGGAAGTTCTCATCCCAGCGCTCCCCACCGTCTCTATGGCGGTTTAAGTGTTCCCTGGTCATCACAAAAAAGAAGTTAGGAGATTTTTTATGAATGTACTTGTCTGTATTAATGAAATCGGCTTTATGGACGATTTTGTAGCCAATATCAAAGAAAGCTCTGTTAACGAAGCTGAGAGAAAACTTCAGGAAGCTCATGAAATTGCGATTGAATCGCCTGATTCTGGTTTTAGTTTAACAGCTCTATCGGAAGTGACTAAAGATGGTGTTGCTAAAGAATTTACCTTCAAGAGTATGCAGACCGAAGAGGGTCTAACAATGATTTATATTGGCGTAGCTGATGCCGCCTAGTTGATTCTAAAATAATTGAAATGAGGTGATAATTTGAAAGCAATTTTTCACTATCGCGGCACTCAAATCCATCCACGTGATCAGAACCTAGTTTTTCAAACATTGCTAAGTATGATTCTATTCATCTTGCTACCATTGACTATTTTCTTTTATCTGCCGTTACTGTCTAAAATCAACCTCAAAACCGTTTCATGGCCAACAATTCATAGCCTCCCTTGGTCGTTTAGCGGATTGATTATCAGTTCCATCATTACATTTCTGGTTTCATTAATAATCATCTTACTGATATTAATCAGATTTCCCGACCAATACCGCAAATTGATACATCGACAAAAAATTGCGCGAATGTTCATGACGAATAACTGGTATGAGAGTGAGACAAGGAAAAATGATGGCTTTTTTAAAGACTTAGATTTAGGGGGTTCAAAAGAACGAATCTCACGGTTTCCACGAGTTTACTATCGTTTGAAAAATGGTCTGATCCATGTGCAGGTGGAAATTGTAATGAGTCCTTACCAAGATCAACTGATCCATTTGGAAAAGAAACTTGAATCCGGCTTATACTGTGAAATCGTTGATAAAATCCTCCATGATTCATTTGTAGAGTACACGCTACTCTATGATACGATTGGTAATCGAATTTCGATTGAACATGTGAAATGTCAAAAAGGCGCCGTCAACCTTATGAATAATGTTGCTTGGGAATACGATGTTTTGCCCCATATGCTAATCGCTGGCGGCACTGGTGGTGGAAAAACCTATTTTATTCTCACATTGATCCAAGCATTGATTCGCGATGGTAATCAGTTGACCATTCTTGATCCAAAAAATTCCGACCTAGCCGATTTGACCGATGTTATTCCAGATGTTCACTATGAACAAGACGATATGATTGCCGCCGTAGCTCAGTTTTACCAAGAAATGATGGAACGTAATAAAGAGATGAAAAAAATGGCCGGTTACCAAACAGGCAATAACTATGCCGCGCTTGGACTTCCCGCCCATTTTCTAGTCTTTGATGAGTATGTGGCTTTCATGGATATGATCGGACGTGAAGCTGTACAAGTCATGAGTAAGCTTAAACAAATTGTCATGCTTGGCCGTCAATCAGGATTCTTTCTTATCTTGGCCTGCCAGCGCCCTGACGCAAAATATTTAGGTGATGGTATTCGTGATCAGTTTATGTTCCGAGCAGCACTTGGTCGAATGTCGGACCTTGGTTATACCATGATGTTTGGTGAAACCGATAAAGATTTCTTCTTAAAACCCATCAAAGGTCGTGGTTACGTTGATACTGGTATTAGCGTTATTAGTGAGTTTTACACACCACTGGTACCGAAGGGCTATGATTTTCTGGGTGAGATCGATGCTGCCTACCAGAGCAATAACAAAACACTGTAATCGCTTATTCAGGTAGTTATTTATGTTACTCCATACCTGATTTACGGACTAAATCAATCGCTGCATTACACGTAGCTCCAAACTCAATCCCGTGCGCATATTCATTGGGCTTTTGATAAGCAATCCATAATCTTTGAAGACTTGGACTTGTTTTAAGAGCTGTTAATGTTGAAATATAGGTACCTAATTGATTAGTTGTTTCTCTTTTTGCAGAAGTTGCTTGTATTGCCTTTTTTAATACGTCAAACTTTATTTCAGTCTTATCCTGATGATCGAGCAAAAATAAATCGTAAAAATCCTTCAATCGTGTATTAGCATCAGCCCGGCTAACAATCGTCTCCAACTTTTCGGCAATGATGGTTTCAACTGTGTACGCCATAACTTGGACAGTCCGATCCTCAAGTATCATTTTGTGTCCATACTGGATGGCGCGCTCAGTAATCACATCTCCAGTTGATATATCAATCTTAACATCAACTCGTGTGGTATAGATTTGTGCACGGATATGAATCCGGTAACCAGAATACTCATCATCTTCCCTAATTTCGCCAATCCTTACAATTGATAGTTTGATTATATCTTCTGGTAATTCAATGTCACAGATTTCTTGAAACACACTTTTCATTTTATCTTCCGTCACTGGTAAACCAACAATTGAGGTATCAATATCCCGTGTTGAGCGAGTGTCGTTACCAATTAGTGATGCAATCAAGAAGCCACCTTTTAGTACAAGATTTTTTTGGTAAGGCGAATTAGAGATTCTATCAATTAGATCATCCAAAACAATCTCCTGCAACATAATTTGTGGTGTGATTTTTCTTTCTTTTGCTAACTTTCTGATTCTAGCCAAAAATTGCTTCTGGTTAGTAAATTCAAGTTTCACAGTAGGACCTCCATATACGTTCTAATTTCTTCTTCTACCTTAAATGTTCTTGCGTACGCCATTAATTGGCGGAGATTCTTTTCTTTCCGATGGGCGTAACTATTCATTGCTTGTTTAATCGTCTCGGCATCAGACCTATCTCGCGTTCGCAGGATATCACACAAGGTGCGCTCAACATCGTAAACCTTAACTAGGTGTCCACCGGGAGTTTTAGTTGTTGTTATGCCAATTTCATAAAGATCCTTTTTTTGTCGATAAATCTTGATTGGTGCATCGGTTTTTGTACTGTACGCGTATGGCAACGGAAAGTTCATCTCATAGGTACTTGGCGTTCGATCAATCATTCCATAAAGGAATAATGCCGTATCTTTAAAGAAAACACCTTTTGAAAGGCTATATTGTATCGCAGCAATATCGTCACCAAATTCAAGTGGATCAATATAAACACCCGGTGCTAATCTTTCAAGCTGTCCATGAGCATACATGTTGCGCAGCACTCTAGGTGAGATGCCCATTGAATTAGCAGTTTTAGATGTAATTTGACCACCGTTTTTGTTCAAGTACTCAATGATCTCATCTTGTTGGCTCATTATTCCACCTCAATTCAAAAAAATCCGCTTTCTACTCAAATTATAACATATAGTGAGTAAAAAACGGATAAATTATTTTGGCTTTCATTGACTCTTTCGCTTGCCATACTTTGCTAGAATATCTGCAATGCTATATTCCTTTAGAATGAGCCTATTTTCTAATAATAACTTATGCAGGAGATTATTTTTATTTTCTTGCCTTGAAGTCTTAATATACCGAGTTAATAAACCATTAATTCTATTGAGGCTTTCAGTTTCAATAGAAAGTGATTGATCTCGACCAGGGTAATCCGTGTACCAGTACTCTATAATAACATCACTATTGTATATATCAGCTGTATCGAAAATTGTTCGAAAATATGAGTCGTCAGCTTTTGATAAACTGTGACCTAGGATTACGATTTTATCAACGTTATAATCAAGCCTAACTCTTTTCTTATCAGGAACACATTTTGATAAAACAGTATTCAACTCTGATAGACGAAAGGTCTTAGTGAATGGTGCCATAAAGTCTGTAAATTCTGGATAGTCGAGAATTACTTGATAATCAAATCCAATAATGATTCCAGAATTTTCTTCTGGGACCAACGATTCATTTTCTATTGATCCATGTATGTTTAGTTGATTCCCACAGTAAAGGCTCTTAGATTCCTTCAGTGCAGGTCGAGAATAGTTAAAATTAAGTATTTGAACTTGTTGATTTTGCTGGGTTTCATTGAGAACAGAATACATCAAAGCGTTTGATGCATCTTGATAGTTAAGTCCACTGTTTAGAAGTTTTCCTTGGCGTTCAGCAATGAACTTTGAAAACTCGGATTCCCAAATATTAATGTCTCGTATTAATACGGGTTGAAGAGAATAAAAACTAGGAAATATCCCGGGAATTTGCAGATCTTTTTCAGGATCACTGATATTATCCATTTTTATAGTCTGTGAGGTCTTAACATCACCAGTATGCAAAAAATACGGATTAAAAAGGTCCAATCGAGATGACTTTTCTGTATAAAATTTATTCACTCGATACAACAATAGTAATTGCCAAAAATAACCATTACTCACATGATCTAAGTTGTCAGGAGTAATAGCCAACAATTTATTAAGGTTAACAACTAGCTCAGCATCCAGACCATCCGTATTTCTTAATAGAAATTCATCACGTGATAATACAATGCCCACTTCATCCATTGCCGAAATGATTTTCTCTTCGTCTTCCTTTTTGGATTCAATACCTCTACCAGAAATTAATCCCAAAAAATCTTGATTATATATTACATCAAGGACGGAATCTTTTAAAAATTTTTCAAAGTTCCACCAATCCCAATTGTCATTTTGTTCTTGTTTTCCCCATCCACCATAGGTATGGGTCTCCAGAGCAAGATCAATTATTGTCCAATCTGAAAGTTTAACATTTTCTAACTGTTTACGGCGATAAATACCAAATTCTTTGAAGGTTGATTGCATACCAAGTGCTAAATCAAAACCATTTCCTATAATGAATAATGTTTTTTTCTCGGCCATAACATTCGCCTCACCTAATTTTATAATATATAGTAAAAATTGTAACACTTTTTTTGATATAACAATAACCTTAGACTGATTCGCCCCGCCGTGCTGTGCAGCGCGAAAAGCGCGAGCGGAGGCGGCGGTCGGCGCAAGCCGGCCGCATCAACCCCCGGTATGTAACACGGGGGTAGAAAACTGATACGTCACGGCCGAAAATAGCGTAGAAACGTTGCCGTAACTACAACTTAATAGCTTTACCTAAAGACGACCAGCTTGTGTAAGGTCGCCTTTTTGTATTTTGAAAAGAAAGGAGTTGATTCAATGCCGATTTGGCGTGAACAAATACGGACTAAGCGTAAGCAACTGAATATCACGCAAACAACTTTAGCTCGACGCATCGGGATTACAGTGAGACACGTCCAACGTTTAGAAAACGGCACGCGGAGTCCAAGTAGTTCTTTACAAATGCAAATTGACTATGTATTAGCTCACTGGGGTGAAGATCCAGAATTAACACTCAATTTTGATTATGTGCGTATTCGCTTCCCCACTCATGATGTGGAGACCTTGATTGAAAAGGTGCTCAATCTAAAAATGGATTTCATGCTATTCAATGACTGGGGATTATATGGTTATTCCACTAGCTATGTTTTTAGCAATATCCAAGTGATGGCCTCTACCCCAACCGAAAAAATTGGTACACTATTAGAACTTAAAGGCCAAGGGTGCCGTGAGTTTGAAGGAGTCCTATTGGCTAATGATGAAACTTGGTTTGACTTTTTTCGAAGGTGTTTAGAACTTAAAGCCGTTTTTAAACGAATTGATTTAGCTATTAATGATCACGCTGGTCTCCTCAGTATTCCTGAACTCATTACCAAATGTGAGAAAAATGAATGTATTTCGGTAATGCGTCGATTTGAAGGCCTAAAATCTGGTGCCATGACTGATGAACAAGCCGAAGATCATGGTGCGAGTTTATACGTTGGTTCGATGAAAAGTGATATTTACTTCTGTATCTATGAAAAAGAAGCGGAACAACAACATAAGTTTGGTACTGACTATCAAACGGTCGGAATCAAAAACCGCTTTGAAATACGTTTGAAAAATGATCGCGCCAAGATAGCTATTGAAGATTTACTTGCCTATCGTGATGTTGAGCGAACTGCTTTTGGCATTATTACTCGCTATATTCGTTTTGTTAATCGAGGCAAAAATAAAGATCGGGCTAAATGGCCGCTTAATCCAATCTGGACAGTTTTTTGTGGCAAAGGTAGGCAGCCACTACGACTGACCCTTGATCCCGAGCCCTTTGATCTTCGCCGCACTCGCGCTTGGATAAAAAAGCAAGTTGCTCCAACCCTTAAAGTTCTGCTGAACATTGACGGCTATAACGGTAATAACAGCACGATGGCTATAATCAAGAACACCGAATTAAAGCAAAAGCATCAAACGATACTTGAACAACAAACCCTTGGTATTAGTGAAGTTGGAGGTGATTATTTTGAAAACGACCAAGGAACTGAATAAGCCACTTGCCACCTTTCCCGCTGGAATCAAAGACTATATTTTCAATGTTTATTACTACCGATTACAATTGGTCGGTGTTATCGAAGATCCCAATTTTCTACAATTACATGAACTAGATAAGTATCTAACGCCAACCAGCTATATTGATTGGCGTTTTTCTGTGCATTGGCCGGCGCCGATTTTAGACGTGTACGGTAATCCAATTAAAAGCGAAGAGTTATTGCAATTGCTCTATCAGGTCTCGGCTAAAACCGGTTGGCCGCTACTAACCATTAAATCTTCCCGCAAATATTTTTGAATTTTGAGGTATCATCATGAAATTTTTAGACCTATTTTCTGGCATTGGTGGTTTTAGGCTTGGGATGGAACAAGCCGGGCACACTTGTGTTGGCTATTGCGAAATAGATAAATTTTCGCGTAAAAGCTACGAAGCAATTTTTGATATCAAAGGAGAATGGACTGCCCATGACATCACAACAGTTAGAATTACTGAACTTCCAACCGCAGATATTTGGTGCTTCGGATTTCCATGCCAAGACATCAGCCTTGCTGGAAAATTGCGAGGATTCACCACAGGCCATCGTTCAAGTCTGTTCTTCACAGTTACAAACCTTATTAAGCAGCTACCCGATAATCGCCGACCCACAATTCTATTTATTGAGAACGTTAAAAACCTTCTTAGTATTAACGGCGGACTTGACTTCCTTAGAGTGCAAATTGAATTGGACCAATTGGGGTATGACGTTGAATGGTCAGTTCTCGATTCTGCCGCCCTCGTTCCCCAACACCGCGAGCGTTTATTCATTGTCGGACATCTTAGAACAAAACGTCAGCGACAAGTATTTCCTATCCCAGACAATGGAACAACGACTACTAAAGGACTAGCTCAAGTCAATCCAACTGTGACGCATCAATATGAACGCGTTTATGACCCTGATGGTATCGCACCAACTCTGGTTGCAACCTCTGGCATTAGAACAAAGATCATCACACCAACACAAAAATCACTCAAGGTATCAGATGCCACTCATCGTGGTTACACTAATGCGCATAGTGGTGATGGCATCAGTCTAACCTATCCCACTAGTCAAACTCGACGTGGCCGCGTTGCTCATAAAAAAGCGCACACTTTACTAACTGATGGCAGTGAAGCAGTTGTTGATCAAGCATTACGTATCCGTCGTTTAACGCCACTTGAATACTGGCGCCTACAAGGTTTTCCTGATGAAGTATTTTATAAAGCCAAGGACTCTGGCCTATCTGACGCACAACTTTATAAGCAAGCCGGTAATAGTGTGACGGTACCGATTATCAAAGCTATTGTATCGCGGTTTCAACTATTGAGTGATCAACATAAATAAATCATCTAAGAATGGTCGTGCGTTACCCTGTCAAAAAACGTGCAATCCATAATGGAGTTATTCATAACAATCTTAATCTGACTATATTTTCTAAATGAAAGGATGAACTTCTATGAACTTCGGACAAAATCTCTTCAACTGGTTCACTAGCAACGCCCAGTCTTTAGTGCTGATGGCAATTGCCGTGATCGGTGTTTTCTTAGGCTTTAAACGTGAATTTTCTAAACTGATCGGCTTTCTGATCATTGCATTGATCGCTGTGGGGCTGGTATTTAATACCGCCGGCGTTAAAGATGTGCTATTGAACTTATTCAATCGTGTTGTTGGTGCCTAATTACTGCAAGAAAAGAGGTAGCTAAATGGAAACGGTACGCGTTTTTATCGTCAACTTAGGTTATTACAATCAAGGCAAGACCACAGGTAAATGGTTCACCCCACCGTTATACCCTGATGCCATTGCCGAACAGCTGGAATTGAAAAATGACAGTGAAGAGTACGCGATCCATGATTACGAAGCACCTTTTGAAATTGATCGCTTTGATTCAATAGACGAGATCAATCGTAAGTATGCTGCTTTAGAACGGCTTGAAGAATATGATTTTGGTGCTGACGTTAGTGCCTTGATTGGCGAATGGTTCCGTGATATTGAAGAACTAGCTGAAAACGCTGAGGATATCGTTATCTATAAGGGTGTTTCAGATATGGCCGAGCTAGCTCAAGATGCTGTGGAATCTGGTGCAATTTTCGGTGACCTTCCAGATCAAGTCATCGCTTACCTCGACTTTGAAGCACTGGGTCGCGATATAGAAATTGAAGGTAATTACTTGGTTACCAACAGCGCTATTTATGAATACGCAAACTAAGATTCTTCCCGGGGACTGGTCTAGCAAATGGATCAGTCCTCTTTACCCCAATGAAAGGAGGTCACTTATGAAAAAGATTCGTAGTTACACCAGCATTTGGTCAGTGGAAAAAGTGCTCTACGCGATCAATGATGTTAATCTACCATTCCCCGTCACGTTCACGCAAATGACTTGGTTCATCGTTGCGCTATTTTTGGTCATGTTGCTGGGCGATGTACCACCACTAAGTTTTATTGATGGCGCGTTCCTAAAACATCTCGGTATTCCAGCAGCCATTACTTGGTTCATGAGTCAAAAGACTTTTGATAACAAACGGCCACTAGGTTTTCTTCGCTCGGTGATCACTTATTTTACCGCCCAGAAGATCACGTTTTCCGGACGGCCAGTCAAACCCGTTAAAGCCCATGCCCTTGACCACATCACCCACGTAAGGAGGTTCAACCAGTGAAGTTTCCCATAAAATATATCGAAGACAATTTAGTGTTTAATCGTGATGGCGAATGCTTCGCCTATTACGAACTCGTCCCCTATAATTACTCTTTTCTCTCACCTGATCAAAAAGCGGAAGTCCACGAAAATTTCCGTCAGTTGATCTCACAAAACCGTGACGGTAAACTGCATCTCTTACAACTTGCCACCGAATCCAGTATCAAAGACACGATGCGCCGTTCCAAAGCCACGGTCAAAGGAAATTTAAAAAGTATTGCCGATACGCATATTGACGGTCAAGCCGCCGCGTTGATCGACAATATTGGCGATAATCAAGTTGATTATCGTTTTTTTATTGGTTTTAAACTGCTGTTAAACGACCGCGAGTTATCCGCTAAAGGCGTTTGGCATGATATCATGCTTGGCATTCAGGATTTTCTTCATGAATTCAATGAAAAATACACCGGTGACTTCATGGTCATGAACAACAGCGAAGTTGATCGTTTTCGTAAAGTCGCCCGCTTCCTTGCCGATAAAGTCAGTCGCCGGTTTAAAATTCGACCGTTGATTAAAGATGACTTTGGTTACTTGTTAGAACATCTTTACGGTATGTCAGGGCAAGATTATGAAGACTACCAATACCACCTGCCACGACAAAAAAATGAACAAGATACGGTAATCAAAAAATATGACTTGATCAAGCCAACGCGTTCGTTGATTGAACAAAAGCAGCGTTACTTGATCATCACCCACGGTTTCACCGAATCCTATGTCACCTATATGGCCTTATCCGATATTGTTGGTGAATTAGATTTTCCCGGTAGTGAGATTTTCTACTTCCAGCAACAACAATTCGATTTTCCCATTGATACCTCACTGAATGTGGAAATTGTGACTAACAAAAAGGCACTAACTAAGGTGCGTAACAAAAAGAAAGAATTGAAAGATTTAGATAACCACGCCTATGAATCTAATAACGAAACCACTCGCGGTGTCGCCGATGCCCTTGATTCCGTTGACGACTTGGAGGCTGAGCTTGATCAAACTAAAGACGCGATGTACAAAATTTCCTATGTCATTCGCGTCAGTGGAAAAAGCTACGATGAAATGAAAAAGCGCGCTGATCAAGTCCTCGATTTCTATGATTCATTGAATATTAAATTGGTTCGCCCGTTCGGCGATATGCTGGGGCTACACAGCGAGTTCATGCCCGCTTCAAAGCGCTACATGAATGACTACATTCAATACGTGACTAGTGATTTCATTGCCTCATTAGGCTTTGGTGCTACTCAAGCTTTAGGAGAACGCGAAGGAATTTATGTGGGCTACAACGTGGATACCGGCCGCAATGTTTTCATCAAACCTGACTTAGCCGCGCAAGGCTTAAAGGGAACAGTGACCAATGCTCTTTCGGCCGCTTTCCTTGGTTCACTTGGCGGTGGTAAATCATTTTCTAATAACTTACTCGTTTACTACGCCGTACTCTATGGCGCACAAGCTTTGATACTTGATCCAAAATCGGAACGAACTGATTGGGCGAAAAATTTAGACTTCATGCAAGACGATATTAACATCGTTAACCTGACCAGCGAAGAAGCGAATCGCGGTTTACTTGATCCTTATATCATTCTCAGTAATCCAAAAGATTCTGAAAGTCTGGCGGTCGATACACTCACCTTTTTAACGGGAATCTCTAGTCGTGATGCCGAACGGTTTCCGACTTTACGTAAAGCGATTCGCAACGTCACCCTTGATCCGCAACCCGGATTATTGAAAGTGATCACTGAACTGCGCCGCGAAGGGACCCCGATTGCCAACAATATCGCTGATCATATTGAATCGTTCACCGATTATGATTTTGCCGCCTTACTCTTTTCAGATGGCTCCACTCGCCGTTCGATCGCCTTGGACCGCAAAATCAATATCATTCAAATTGCCGATTTGGTCCTGCCTGATGCGGACAAAACGCAAGATGAATACATCACCGCGGAAATGTTATCCGTCGCCATGTTGATGATCATCTCGACTTTCGCCATCGACTTTATCCATGCCGATCGTTCGCAATTTAAAATTGTCGATCTCGATGAAGCTTGGGCATTTTTGAATGTAGCGCAAGGTAAAGCTCTTTCTATGAAGTTGATCCGTGAAGGCCGTTCAATGAATGCTGGGGTTTATCTAGTCACGCAAAACGCTAATGATCTTCTAGACGAAAAGATGAAAAATAATATCGGTATGAAATTTGCCTTTCGTTCGACCGATATTAATGAAATCAAAAACACCCTCACTTTCTTTGGGCTTGATGCCGAAGATGAAAGTAATCAACACCGCCTACGTTCACTGGATAATGGTGAATGCTTATTTCAAGATATTTGGGGCCACGTCGGTGTCCTACACTTTGATTATATCTTTGAACATCTATACAAGGCCTTCGACACTCGCCCACCAGCGCAGATAACTGGAGGTGAGTAAATGTCGGTACGTAAAAAACGACTTTTATTACTGATCGGCTTTGTGCTAGTCGTGGTGCTAGTGAGTGCTACTTCTCTCCAAAGTGTCCACGCAGCAGGCCTAGTCGATGAAACCGTCAATAATAAACACGAATTTTCCAAATATCCAGTCAATAACTATCAACTAGATTATTTCGTCGATTCATCATGGGATTGGTTGCCATGGAACTGGGGTGACGGCATTGGCAAGTCGGTCATGTACGCTATTTATGCTATCACCAATTTTCTGTGGCTGATCTCCGTCTACCTCTCCTACGCCACGGGTTACCTGATTCAACAAGCTTACTCACTAGATTTCATCAAAGATACCACCGATGCCATTGGTAAAAACATGCAACTACTCGCCGGGGTTTCTAAAAACGGCTTTAGCGCTGACGGCTTTTATCCCGGTATGCTTTTGTTGCTGATATTAGTGCTTGGCGTGTATGTCGCCTATACTGGCCTGATCAAACGTGAATCCTCCAAAGCCATCTCAGCGGTAGCCAATTTTATCGTGATTTTTATTCTGTCGGCAAGCTTCATTGCCTACTCACCCGACTATATTGGCAAGATCAACCAATTTTCCGCCGATATGAGTACCTCAGCTTTAAACACTGGTTCTAAAATGATCATGCAAAATAAACAGTCCACCTCAAAAAACGGGGTTGATGCGATTCGTGAAACGTTATTCAACATTCAAGTCAAACAGCCGTGGACGTTATTACAGTTTGGCGATTCTAATCTCAAGGAGGTTGGCGAGGATCGCGTCAACAAACTGGTCAAAACTGATCCGTTCAAGAACAAAGGTAAAGATCGAACAGAGATCGTCAAGGCTGAAATTGAAGATAAAGAAAACGACAATCTATCAGCGGTCAAAACGATTCAACGTTTAGGTGTGACCACCTTTGTGTGTATCTTCGATATCGCAATCACCATTTTTGTCTTCTTTCTCACAGCGATGATGTTATTTAGTCAAATCCTCTTTATTATTTACGCCATTTTCTTACCGATCAGTTGTCTCTTAGCCATGATCCCAGGATTTAACGGCTTAATGAAAACGGCTGTTTTGCGGCTATTCAATACGATCATGATGCGTGCTGGCGTCACTATTGTCCTAACATTGACGTTCTGCCTTTCCACCATGATCTATGGGTTATCGACCACCACCCCATTCTTTCTGGTCGCCTTTCTCCAAATCGTCATCTTTGCCGGCATCTGGATGAAGCTCGGCGATTTAATGGGCATGATGCAGCTTAAAAGTTCTGACTCCCAAGCTGGTGCTAGTCGCTTGCGCCGCAGTAGTAGCCGTTTGATCCGGCAGGTCATGGGCAACGCCGCAATGGGTGGTATGCTCGCACGCGGTTTAAAACCACGTCCACAGCCGCAGACTGAAACTGGTACTGATGCAACCGGTAAAGGTAATTCAAAACGACCACAGCCCAATAAACGCGATGCCACCACTAGCAAGATGACCCGTGCTGGTAAAAAAGTGGGTGCTGCATTAGATACCAAAAAGAAAATGGCCGCAACTGCGAAACACACCAAAGAACAGTTAAAGGATCTGCCAACCAATACAAAATATGGGTTACATCAAGGTAAAGAAACGGCTAAAAAAGGTATTGGTGATTTCAAAAATGGGTTGAAAAATCAGCGTCAAGACAATCAATCAGAACGCGAACTGGCCGCTAAAAAACGTCGGGAAGAAATGCAACGGCGTAAATTAGTGGTTGATCCGCCAAAGAATCCACGGCAACCGTCTAATTCTGATCCGATCAAGAAAAAGTCGGCAGTTTCTCCAGTCACGCAACCAAAGCCACGCGATCCCAGTACCACTAAACTACCACATACTAAAACACCAATAGAAAAGCCAACATCACGGCCCAAACAATCATTCACGACTGCACCCAAAACTGGTGAGAAACGGCAATTCAAACCGACAACTGACAAGCCACTGAATCTCGTTGTCAATAAAACAACCATGCACCGTAAATTGCTGGTCAAGCCAAGGCAAAAACATGATGAATAAGAAATGGTTAGGCCTAGCCGTTTTGCCGATCATACTCATTAGCTTGTTGTTCTTTTCAGTGGCAATGACAGCTGATGACGATGATAGTAGCGATTCTACTGAGTTAGTGGTTGATTCGATGAACCTTTCCGCAGAAGTACTCAAGTACAAAAGTACCGTTGAAAAATATTGCAAGGAGTTTGGTATTCCTGATCAAGTAACCGTGATTCTCGCGATTATGCAAGTTGAATCTGGCGGTAAAGGTAGCGATGTCATGCAGTCTAGTGAATCACTGGGCCAAGCTCCCAGTAGTTTATCGCCGGATGCTTCGATCAAACAAGGCGTGAAATACTTTGCTAGTTTAATCAAATCCATGAAAACAACCAAAACTGATTTAAATACAGCTATTCAAAGTTACAACTTCGGTGGCGCTTTTATTAATTATGTGGCTACGCATGGTAAGAAATATTCGCTACAAATAGCCAGTGATTTCGCTAAAGAAAAGGCCGGCGGCAAAAAAGTCACTTACACCAATCCAGTTTCTGATGAAGGTTGGCGCTACGCTTATGGCAATATGTTCTATGTAAGTTTAGTCAGCCAATATCTTAGCCCGACTGTGGCTAACTTCAGTGATAAAACGGTCAAAGCCATAATGACCGAAGCACTTAAATACCAAGGCACGCCCTATGTTTTTGGCGGCTCAACGCCAACCACAGGTTTTGATTGTTCTGGGTTAACCAGTTGGGCTTACGCCAAGGCTGGTATTAAGCTCCCGCGTACCGCCCAAGCGCAATATAATGTGACCCAACATATCAGTATCAAAAACTCCAAGGCCGGTGACTTAGTATTTTTCAAAGGCACTTACGCAACTTCAGATTACATTACCCACGTTGGCATCTATGTCGGTAATATGCGCATGTATAATGCTGGCGATCCCCTTGGCTACGCTAACTTAAATACCGCCTACTGGCAAGCACACCTTGTTGGTGCTGGTCGCATCAAGAAATGAGGTGATTATCCATGACCTTAAGTGAGAACGGCTATAGCTACGACCACTGGATGGACCTGTTAACTAACGCTATTGATCATACTTTGGTTGAAAGTCGGATTGATTTGAATTACGGCGATAATCGCTTATTACGTAACAAACAACTCGATCACGCTTCAGCCGAATGGGAACGCATCAAGTTTTTTGAACAACATGAACCGAATGTTAATGATCTAGTCAAAGCGATTGATTACTTTGTCGCCGAACTGCCGCAATTTGAATTTGGTAAACGTCGTGAGTTCCGTTTAGCTTTAGAACATGAACAAAACGTCAAAGAGTGGTTAGGCAATACTAAGTTTCGTGAGGAAGACCGCCAATACATTTTAGATCGAGAACTACACCTTGCCGAAGAATTTTTCACCAACGATGACAAATACGATCTTTATAGTGAACTAGACTATCGCGGCTACACCCAAGTCCGTCTACGCCAGTTATTTGACCGCTTTCGCAATGACTATCCCAAATTTTATCAGTGTTATGAACTGGACCACAACTATCAAAAAAATAATCACCTTGCCATCTTGCAACAAAATAGTGTAGCTAATCTCGCCACTAAACTTAAATGGTAAATCTGATCCACAAGGAGGAACAATCCATGGCCCGTCAAGATTATGAAGACTACGACTATGAGTACGACGACTACGAAGATCCCCGTGATCATCGCTATGCGGAACGCCCGCGACCACAGTATCATGAAGATTATGAGGATCGACCACCGCAGCGAATACAGGAACGGGACGAACGCAACTATCGCCGACCACCAGATGATTATCGCGATGAGCGTTACCCACCCCACGACTTTGAACAACAACGTGAACCACGGTCATCCTATGATCGAGAAAGTGAACACGATCTACAGTATGAATACAACGAACGTCCAGCCAAGCATCAGATCGCTTCACATAAGAAAGCCCGTCCCAAGCGGCCGCGTAAAAAAGTCAAACGACAACGACCACCAAAGCGCCAACCAAAACCGATGAAAGAAAAAAAAACCCGCAAGTTAAAACAACCTCGCGTTGGCATCCGGCGAAAAACTACTTGGTTCTGTTGGTTGATCTTGATCGCTAGTGTGAGTTTTGGCGTGTACAAGAATTTCACTGCCATCAATAAACACACAGTCCATGAACGTGAAGTAGTGAAAGTTAAGTTGACTGATACCAACGCGATTGAAGCATTCATCACCGACTTTGCCAAAGTCTATTACACATGGGAACCTAACCAGGAAAAATTAGAAAACCGACAAAAAGATCTTAGTAAATTTATGTTAAATGGATTGGTGACCCTGAATGCCGATGCTTTGCGTTCAGATATTCCGACAACTTCCACTGTGTCTGATATTCGAATTTGGAAAGTTGAGGCTAAAAAGAATCAAGTCAATGAAGTCTTATTCACCGTTAATCAGCAGATCAAAAACAGTCAAAAAGAAGACGCCGCAAAAGCAATCGAGTCCACCTACTCATTGAATGTTATGAAAAATAAAGATGGTGACATGGTGATTGTGACTAATCCAACGATTGCGGCAGCTCCGTCTAAGGCCAAAGCAACAGAAAAACAGCTTCAAACAGATAGTTCAATTGATGCCGAAACCACCAGTAGCATCACTAAATTTCTAACGACTTTCTTCACCCTTTATCCTAGCGGCACCACCAATGAACTGAAATATTATGTCGATGGAGGGACAAAACCACTAAATAAAGACTACCGTTTTGCGGAACTGGTCAATCCCACCTTCCATCGTCAAGGCGACAACATTCGAGTTGACGCGACCGTCAAGTTCCTCGATAGTGAAACCGATATGACCCAATATTCACAGTACTCTCTTATTTTAGAAAAAGCAGGTTCAAACTGGACAATTAAGTCTGGTTTATAGTAAAAACCACGGCGTTCAAATGAATGCCGTGAATACATAATATGCTTTAAATAACAATTAATTTATTTTATATTTACAGTCTTTAGTTGTCATGATTACTTAGCATCGAGTTTATCGTCTTCTTCTGCTCATGTTGAATAAATATACTTGCGTAATGCCTGATATTGGTGATAAAATTCGTGTTCGTTTTTATTCTCTTGCGGTGTTCAGTAATATCGGTTTGCGCTCTAGATTTTAATTATGAATAAACCCACTGCAACATAGAAATGACACACTTCTATTTTATACTTATTCTAGAATCAAAAACGAAAGGAAGTGAAGTTATGTCACAATGGATTCTAATAGCTCTTATTCTTTTAGCACATCCACTCATGATGCTATTTATGCATAAAGGTATGATGCATGGGAATTCTGGTAGTATGAATGGCTGCGGAAATCATACCCAACAAGATTCCAGCAACACTGAAAAACCACGTAAAAAAGTCAATTAGCTTGGAGGTATTATATGCAAATATTAACTGGCAGTCATGACAATGAAGTTCATGAACATCTTTATGAAAGTGGTCCAAGACGGATTGGTCATCGTAAATTAAAGAAAAATACCGTGACAAATAATGGCGAATTTCATCCAGTACCTGGAAATATAGTTCTTATTCCTTTGAAAGGAAAGGTAAAGTTAACCACACCAGATCAGGAATATACTATTCAAAGCGGTCAAGTTGCTGTGTTAGAATCAACCGATAGTTTTTATTTAACCGCAATAAGTGATGTTGAATTTATCGGCGTAGTTGACATCAAATAATTCAATTTTGAGTGCTTATCTCAAGCACTCCTTTTTTGTATATTTCTCCATATTTATTACACATTAAATTGTTTAAATGAAGTATATTGCATAATTGGAGGACATAAAGTTGAAATTAATGAAAAAAAATACACCTATTTTAGTTACAGCACTATCATTAACTGGTATTGTACTTTTCACAGGAAAACCAGCTGAGGCAGCTACAACTCAAGCTACAGTTTCCTATCAAATCGGTGCTACTACAGTTTGGAGTAGTCCAAGCTATTCTAGTAAGCCAATTAGTTATTTAGCTCCTAATTCAAAAGTTACCCTTGATGTTAAAAAAAGTGTTAACAAAGTAAACTGGTATCAATTAGCAGAAAATCAATGGGTACCAGAAACATATTTAAAAATGGCTCAGGAAACTACGGTTACACCCACGGCAACAGCCACAACCAAAACGGTAGTTGCAAACTTAAAAGATGCCGCAATCACTATTTGGACTGATTCAGCTGGTACTACGCCGACTGGAGAATACTTATCTTATGGTACTGCCATAACTATTCAAGGGCAGCAAGAAATAAATGGTGTGACTTGGTTCCGAATTGATCAAGGATGGGTACCAGAAACATACTTAGCGTCTGATAACAATGGAACCCCTTACTATATTAATTCTCAAACAAAACAATTATCAGCTCCGCAACAAAGCGCTACTTCTGAAACAGTTAGTACCAATGATTCAAGCGATGATACGATTGCCCCCACTACAGCTGCACAAAGTTCAACTAGTTCAAATATTATGCAAACAACTAAATCGGCTCTACCGCAAGAACAATCGGTCAACAATCAAAGTTCGGCTGCTGCTAATACAGGAGCACAAAAAACTACTAACACAAACGCTGCCTCACAATCTACTATAGAAAATATTATTAATGCAGCAGAAGCACAAATTGGTGTTCCTTATGTGTGGGGTGGAAAAACACCAAGCGGATTCGATTGTTCTGGCCTAGTTGGCTATGCGTTTCGCCAAGCAGGGAAAGAAGTTGGCGGTTACACCGTTGCTCAGGAAAGTGCTGGTACTAAAGTTAGTCTAGATAATCTGCAACCAGGTGATATTCTTTTCTGGGGAGAACCTGGTGCCAGCTACCATGACGCTATTTATATTGGTAATAATCAATATATAGATTCACCAAAACCTAGTGATTCAGTTGGAATTCGCACGATCAATAGTTATTTTTCTCCCTCATTCGCAGTTCGTGTCTTTTAATTATGTCGATAAATAAAAATGTTTAAAAATCTAAAAAAACAAGTGCGTCCTTGGGATTATATAATTTTTCTCATATTATTAATAGTTTCCTTTATACCATTAGCCATATTTGGATATTCTCAAAAGCAACAATTGGCCGCAGCAGCCGATAATAATACTAAACCAATTATCTATGCTGAAATTTCTATTGATAAAAAAGTAATAAAAAAAAGGGTATTCGGATTTTATGGTGGAAAAGGGCTTATAAATCACCCTTCTCCAAATTCTTAATAAGTGTGGAAAAATCGACACCAAAGTTGTCTGTAATGTTATGATCATTCACTTCATACCAATTGAAATTATCGTGTAACATAGCTTTATTGAAAGCACTTGAATTAAATCGTGGCTTACGCTTTTTATGGAGCTTCTCATTGAAAAGGATTTTGGCTCGTAAGGCATCAAACGAGTAACCTCTACCCATTCGCTCTACCTGCCTAATAATGCTGTTAATTGACTCCGTATAAGCGTTAGTGAGCCTTTTATCAAAGTAGTTGAATATTTCGACATGCCAGTTGTCTACGGCTCTCACGAGGTCTTTATATGCATCTTTAGAGTTACTGGACATACAACGGTGTCTCCATTGACTATAACGAAGACGACCTTCATCTGAATCAGGAGTATCCCATATCCAGTAAAACTCTTCTTTGAGTTCATAGGCTTCTTTTAAGGCAGGAAGATTACCTAACCAAGTCTCTAAGAGGAATGATTCACGTTCATTTAGATCGTGTTTACGCTTTAGAAGGATAAACCTTTCACGCATAAGGGTACGTCTTTCTTTTTGGCTCATATGAGCTTTCAAAGACTTTCTGACGTTATCTAAGGCTTGATTAGCCATTCTAACTACATGAAACTTATCTACGACCACTTTAGCGTGTGGAAGGATAGTGTTCACTGCGTCTTTGTAGGGCTTCCACATATCCATTGTGACGTACTCAATATAAGTCCTGTCACTAATTTCTGAAAGACGTTGGATGACTGTTTCCTTGTTACGGTTAGGCTTGATGTCATAAATAGTCCTGCGTTCAATATTAGTCAATACAAGCCGAGGTCTTTGGATAATATGTATCTCGTCTATCCCAAGCCACTTAGGAGTTTCAAACTGGTATTCACGTTCTTTGAGTGCCACATAGTCCTTAAAAACGTTCCTAATAGTTTTCTCGTCAACGCCAACGCTTTCTGCGACTTCTACAAAGGTCTTAGACATGGATTGCTCTTGAATAGACTTTAAAAGCCTTTTGGTCATACTACGCTTTTCATCTACAGATACTAGGCGTTCCCAGAAGGTAGATCCGCATTCACGACACTTGTATCGTCTACGGTTCAATTGTAAGCCCACTCGCTTTAAACGAATGGGCAAATCCATAATTAGTTGATTTCTTGAACTGTGTTTGTACAACTTGTCAAAACCACATTCAGGACAACGTTCAGGTGGTCCGACTGCTTCAACTTTAAACATCATATCGGTTTCATTTTCTTGTGGTGATTCTATTGTTTTAATGTCTGGTAGGGATAATAAGTCTGACATATTGTTCATCCTTTATTACTCTGCGGTGTTAAGGTATCAAATATAAATTTGATGTCGAAATCATCAGTGTTAAATTATTTTTGTGACCACAAATGCACTTAGAAAATCCCTTAAAGCATTTATATAATGGGTGATCGCAAAATAGTGTATGAAATCCTTTTGTAGACTTTGCTAAACTACTGCACACTTTAGTACAGTATTAGCTGGTTCACTTGAATAGGGAATTGTAAAAAAAGTTCCCTTAGACTGCACAACAAGATAATTTCGAAACATTTTTATCGAACGTAAGTGCAGCTAATTTTAGCCCTTCAGCCATTGTTAAATATGGTGCTAGGGTTTCTGTTAAATCTTCTATCGTTAAGTTAAATTTAACAGCTAATGATGCTGCATAGATGACATCTCCTGCATTCTCAGATACAATATGAACCCCTAATACTTTTAGTGTTTCTGCATCTGCTACTAGTTTAAATACACCGGTTGTTTCACGGTTTACAATTGCTCTTGGAACAGCATCTAAAGGTAATACAGATGTCTTCACATCATACCCTTTCTCTTTTGCTTGTTCTTCTGTTAAACCAACCGTTGCAACCGTTGGATTCGTAAACGTAACAGCAGGAACTACCGATAAATCTATTTTTTTGTTTAACCCACCGATAGCATTATCAGTAATAATTCCACCTTCATAGGCTGCTACATATACAAATTGCGGTCCTAACGTCACATCTCCTGCTGCATAAATCTTTTCATTACTTGTTTGACCAAAATCATTGATCAGGATTTCATTATTTTTTCCGGTTTCAACACCTGCCGCACTTAAATTTAAAGAATCCGTATTTGGTTTTCTTCCAGTGGCAACAAGTAACTGATCTGATTCAATAACTTCTTTACTGCCATTTACTGTTACGTAAACCTTTTTTATCTCTCCACTTTGTACAACACGCTCAAAAGTTGCCCCTTTGACAAGGCTTATCCCCTGTTCAATTAACGCTTTTTCAACTGACTCTGAAATCTCAGGATCATACTCCTTTAAAAGTCGCTCACTTCTTTGCATAAGCGTTATTTCTGAACCTAAATGATGAAATAGTTGTCCAAGCTCCATTCCAATGTATCCTGAACCAATTACAGTTAATCGTTTTGGCATTTTCTTTAACTCAAGAAGTGTTGTACTAGTTAAATAGTCCATTTCTTCAAGTCCTGAAATTTGGGGCAATGAAGGAGATGCACCTGTTGCAATTAAAAAGCGTTTTGCAGATAACTTTGCCCCATTGACCTCAACCGTACTAGCATCAACGAATTTTGCTTCACCTTTAATTAAATCAAAATTATATTCATCAATTAAATCCACATATTTTTGATTCCGAAGTTCGCTCACCAATTTATCCTTTTGCGTGATTAAACTAGCTAAATCCACTTCTCCAGCGGATGTTTGTAAACCTATAAACGGGTTGTCTTTTGATAAATGATTGATTTCCCCTGCCCTAAGAAGAGTTTTTGACGGAACACAGCCAATATTCACACAGGTTCCCCCAACCGTTCCACGCTCAATCATTCCAACTTTTGCACCGTATTCTATAGCTTTAATTGCCGATGAAAAGGCAGCAGCACCAGAACCAATAATAAGAAGGTCATAATTGTCTTCATTACTTAACGCCACGTTTTCTAGTGATGATACTTCTTCAATTTCTCTGGCTTTGTAATTTGCTTCATCAATCGCCTTTATTGCACTTTCAACCTCAATTTCATTGGGTAGTTCAAATACTGCTTCACCACGACGAAAACTAGACTCAATATTTTTAGCACCTATCTTTTCAAGTGCTGATTCAACGTGTTTTTCACAACCCGCACAGGTCATTCCTTGAATGTTTACCTTAAATTTATTCATAATAAAGCCCCTTTCGTTAATCTCTCATGTTAATGTTTCTATTATTGGACACGAATGTAATTGCTTTTCATCTGGACATCGTTGTTTTAAGTCGTCTAACATAGTTTCAATTCGTTTTAAATCCTCTATTTGTTTTTGAACTTCCATTTGTTTTTTAGAAACAAATTCGAACATATCTTGACAACGAACTTCATCTTTATCTACAACACCAAGTAATTTATAAATCTCGTTTAAAGAAAATCCAAGTTCCTGTATTCGTTTAATAAACCCAACACGCTTAACGTCATCATATGAATATATCCGATAACCAGCTTCCGTTCGGTGAGGTTCTTGTAGTAAATTTTTTCGCTCGTAATATCTAATCGTTTCTTTATTAACGCCACATTTTTCTGCAAACTCACTAATGCGGTAAATCATCTTATTTCACCCCATGAATATTATAAACCGTGTACCATAGTACACGGTCAAGTAAATTGGACTATTTTATTTTTTCCCCAACGTATCACTCGTATGTGATTGATACTTTTATAATACTATTGATTGTCCTAACATCCCACTAGAAAATCCGATTTAAACACCAGTTGTTTTTAAACTATTAAAAAAGTAATTCCACTATATATTCCGAAGACCCAAAAAAAATTAAATTATCAAAAAAAACACCACATAAATTATTTACCTTACACCCACACTCTGGTGAATATAATATTATAGAAGTTAATGGGACACGCATTCGAGACAAGGAAGACAATACACCAGACCAGATTGCTGTCAATACTGGTTGGATTAGTAAACCAGGTCAACAAAGTATTTGTCTTTCTCACCGTCTAATTATAACGATAAAAAGTAGTAATAAGTCTACCACACCAGATAACTCTCTTGTAAAGCCTTAAACATACAAGCGTTTAAAAAGGCAATCATGATCCTCCAAAAGGATGTACTCCAAATTGGAAATTATGATTGCCTTTTACTATATATTTATTTTTGCGTACTCATCATTATTATCATTATTGAATGAAGCATTACAAATTGGTTAGTTGTGGAAACAGGAACTCTAACACGTCTACTGTTACTCGACGTTTTTTACCCTTATAGGGATAGCAATGCATATCCATCATCGGATTGTAGTTGGCCTCGATAATTGAGTAGGACTCGTGACTAGAAACCGGAACTAATCTATCTGGAATAATCAAATCAATTCCACATATTTTTGCACCTAAACACTTCACAGCAGCTACAGCTTTTTCCTTGTAAGTAAAGTCAATTTGATCAGTTACATCAATGGAATCACCACCGGAACTGATATTTGAATTTTTTCTAAGATAGGTGCGCTTACCAACCACCGGAATTGAATCAACCGTAAGGCTTTGGCTTTTCAACATGGCTTGTTCGACCACACCCAAAGAAATCTTTGTAAGCGGTGTTCGATCATTCAGGCCACGTAAAGTACTCTTATTTTTAATTGCAACTAACTGTTTTACTGTATGATGCCCATCACCAATAACATTAGCTGGAATTCGTAATAATACTGCCTTTATTTTATCATTAATTACTAAAAACCGATATTCAGGCCCTGCAAAAAAATTCTCAACCAGTACAGTCGAACATTCAGTAAATGCTCGCCGAATTGCTTGTTGATAATCAGCTAGAGAAGGAGAAAACTGAAATACGGAAACTCCCCTACCGTAATTAGCCGACTGGGGCTTAATCACAATCGGTTCACCCACAAATCTTGAATAGGCCGCTAAAGCCGTGTCCGCGTTAACAAATTCAACTCCGATTGGAACATTAAACCCCGCCGTGACCAAAATCCTTTTAGTAGCCGTCTTATTTTTCATGATCAGCGGCACAATATAACTATCTCGACTTGTCATATTACCATTCTTAACATACTCAATTTGGTGACCCAATTGTAGTTTTAATAACTGATCATTTTCATCGACCATGTCCACCATAATACCTTTTTGAATTGCATCAAACATTAAGATTTGTGTTGATAGCTCCATATTGACAAAGCCGTTTAATTGATAAGGTACCTGCATGGTAACCCTACGATTCTTTAATCCGATTGCTGTTGCCAAATCCGATTGTTTAGTGGCCATTAACCCCTTCGTCATTCGTCCACCAATCGTTTTTGTAACATCTATGAGCATGTCCTGGGACTGTTGTAGCACTTCTTCATAACCATTTAAATTCAACTGCTTTGTCATTTTTTTCATTAAATTAATTATTTTAAGGCCGTTTGTTCGATAACAAGTTGGTGCTAATGGTGACTCAAGCGCCACCTCATTATTGGTTTGATTACCAGTTGCTATCCAATCATCACCATTTTTCTTCTCATCTGTCCAAAGCATGAATAGCATAAATAGTTCCATAAACACAATCTGATTTTTACTAATTCCATATCGTTCAAATGGATTAATATCGATATTTCTTAACTCAAGATAATCAATTTTTGTTTGTTTACATCTGACTATATTTTGGCTCTCGCGCAACCTAACTGAAGAATAAAATTCTTTCTCTTCAAGTAAATTACCTTTGCGTATTTGAGATTCGATATCACTGAGATAGATTTTCAATGATTCGAACGATACTTGAACATTTTCTTTATTGCGATAACCGAACTCACTGTTTCTAATGCTTCGAACTATCTTCTGGGGCTTCTCTTCATGGTGCTTAAAGTAGTTACGTTCGGCAACAGGAGATGCACCGAACAAATAAGTAATCACCCAACGGTAATGCAGATAATTACGCGCTATTTTCAAATAGAGAGTTGTTTTAAAACAGGCAAGATCCTTAATTTCACATTGTTGGCGATACAATGCTTCAACCAACACAGCCGGAAGCTCAAAATTAAAATGTAAGCCACTGATCATCTGTTTACGCCGACCATAAGTTTTTGCCAAATAACGTCGATACAAAACATCCTTAAAGTCGGGTAACTTAGCTAGGCTAATCTGATCTTCACAACTTGGCAATGCTGGTGGCATGCTAAGAGGCCACAACATTTCATTAGTTGGTAATGACTGGTAGACCACATCATGTAATGCAGCCAACCAATGGAACAAATCATTCACAGTATCCACTACCGGGGTTACGATTTCTAACTGTGTCTCGGCAAAGTCTGTTTTAATATAGGGATGAAACCGACGACTACCAAATACGATCGGGTGATCAGTACCAGCTAACTTTCCGTCTAAAGTTACTCGCTGGCTTTCGCGCTCTACACCAATTCTCGAATGCGATATTGCAGATACACTTGGCGTTTGCTGCAATAATTCACTAAAAATAATCAACTATTTTCATCTCTCTTTTTCACACTTTTGCTTTTTAGAAACTATAAATAACTATTATTACATCATAGTCCGCAAATACTACGATATTTTAAGCGTAAATATTATCTCGGTATTCCAAATGGAAAAATAAACGGAAAATAAATCTTAAATATTCTAGAATCTAAATGCTTGCACCACCACCGCCAGAGGATCCACCACCACCTGAAGAACCACCACCAAAGCCACCAAAATGATCATTATTATTATTGAAAAGCCAAGCTATTATTGACCAGAATTGCCAACTGCGACCCCAAGGACTGATTATAAAACCGATAAAAATAAGCAAAGCGATTAGTTGCAAAATATTTTTCCAATTGAAAAGATTACGATCAGATTTCACTACATTCTGATTTTCATTACCAGAAATTGCACTTTTATTATTTTTATAGCCATAATGTTTATCAACTAATGTTGCTACGCTATCGAATGTTTTCTGTAATCCCTGGTTTACGATTGTAGAGGAAGTGGATTTCAATTGTACCGTATTATTGTTCAAAATTTGTCCAGATTGGCTATCTGTAACCACATCTTCTAATCCATAACCAACCTCGATACGAACATTACGTTTCCCACCGTTTAAGGCGTAAAGAATTAGAATACCATTATCCGAGTTCTTTTGACCAATTCTCCATTTTGAAAATAAATCAGCTGCATACTGGTCTATATCAGTATCGCCAGTAGATTTTACCACAGCCAACATAATTTGTGGTTTAGCCTTAGTTCCTTCATATTGTTGGTTCTTAGCATTAACTAAATTTTGTGTCTGTGAATCTAACAAATTCACTTGGTCAAAATAATTTTCAGCTGGCGTATTAGGTAAACTGGCTGCCTGAACAAGAGTAGTTTGGAACAGTGACAAAAATGGTAATAATAATAACCACAGCCAGATATTCGTCTTTTTTCGTTTCACTGTGTCCACTTCCTAGTTGTTAAAATCAACTTTAGGAGCCTTGCTTGCATTTGAATTTGCTTTAAATTCAGTCTTTTTACCTAAGCCCATTGTAGATGCAAAAATATTTTTAGGAAAAGTAACCACACTTTGATTATAAGTCTTAACTTGCTGAATATAACGACGCCGTTCAACCGCAATACGATTTTCAGATCCCTCTAGTTGGGTCATTAACGTCGCAACATTGGTATTCGACTTCAAATTAGGATAATTTTCTTGGATCACATTGATCAAAGTACCAACTGAACTATTGACTTTATTATCAGCATTAGCCTTTTCCTTAACTGTTGTCGCGCTGCCATAACTCTTCCGTGCATCAGCAATTTGACCAAAAACCTTCTGTTCCTGATTCATGCTGCCTTTAACTGCACTTACCAAGTTTGGAATTAAATCATAGCGTCGTTGCATCACGTTCTCTACTTGACTCCATTGCGCTTCAACTTCTTGATTCTGTTTAGCTAAATTATTATAGGTATCGACACTAATCGCTCCTATAACAGCAAAAATGCCTAAAGATACTACTAAAACAACCCACCAAGGCTTAAATCTTCGAGATTGCATTGCTCTCATCCTCTCAAAAAAACTCTACATTTATCGTTATCGTTTAATGAAATCCCAGAAAATTAAACCAATACCAAAAGCAGTATAACAAGATTTAAATTTCTACTTCTTTAATTCAAACTCGTAGTTAATTTAATTAATTTAACAAGAGTATTCCAGCAAAAATTGCAACAATAGTATAGATAACTGCTACAGCAACTGTTATTACTGTAGATTTCTTTGAATTTTGATTTTCCACTTTATGACCTCCAATCTCACGCAGTTACAGTGGTTAACTTGGTTTTATTAAGCATCAACGAGCTCGCAACAACTGATAATGAACTCAATGCCATCCCCAAACCAGCCAGCTCTGGGCTTAAGATCAAACCAAGTCCGACAAAAATACCAGCAGCGACAGGAATGCCCAGTGAATTATATATAAATGCCCAGAACAAGTTCAGCTTAATTCGATTAAACGTCTTTTGACTTAATTCAAGTGCATTAACAACATCCAATAAGTTATTTTTAACTAAGATAATACCGCCTGATTCAATCGCAATATCTGTTCCTGATCCCATGGCGATTCCAACGTCAGCTGTTGTTAATGCCGGTGCATCGTTAATACCATCACCAACAAACGCAACTGGTGCCTGTTGTTGAAGCTGTTTAACATGATCTGCCTTATCACCAGGTAGTACATCGGCAATTACTTCATCAATGCCAACCTGATCAGCAATTGCCCGAGCAACCCGTTCGTTATCACCAGTTAACATAACTGGACGTAAGCCACGTTTCTTCAAGGCCGCAATTGCTGTAGCTGAGCTTTGCTTTGGCGCATCTTGAATAGCAATTAACCCAACAATTTTATCGTCGTAGCCAACAATTACCACTGTTTTGGCTTCGCTTTGCAACTGTACCATTTTAGCTGTTAATTGATCAGTAAGATTATAATTATCAAGTAATTTATCATTACCAATGAAGGCTTTTTTACCATTGATCTGTGCTTGTACACCTTTACCCTCGATTGCCTTGAAATTTTGTGCAGCGTTGGGTGTGATGCCTTGTTCCTTAGCTTTTTCTAGCACAGCTGCTGCTAAAGGATGCTCCGAAGAAGCTTCAAGATTAGCTGCTACGTCAAGTACCATTTGTTCATCACCAATAATATCCGTTACTTTTGGTTTTCCAACTGTAATCGTACCTGTTTTATCAAAAACAACCGTTTTAATTGTATTGACAGCCTCCAACACTTCACCGTTTTTAATTAGAATGCCCATCTTAGCACTGCGTCCGGTACCAACCATCAAGGCCGTTGGCGTAGCAATTCCTAATGCACAAGGGCAAGCAATAATGATTACAGAAACGGTAAATAGCATGGCAGTTACTACGCTGGCTCCAAGTAAAACATACCAAACAAAAAAGGCCAGAATTGCAATAATTAAAACAGCAGGAACAAAAATATCGGAAATCTTATCAACAGTTTTTTGAATTGGTGCATGACTAGTTTGAGCTTTTTTGACCATTTCAACAATTTGTGCTAGTAATGTATCATTGCCTACTTTACTGGCCTTAAACATAAATGTTCCAGTACTATTCATTGTTGAGCCAATTACCGTATCGTCAACTTTTTTCTCAGTCGGCATACTTTCACCTGTAACCATTGACTCATCAATTGTCGAACTACCTTCAGTAATTACGCCATCTACAGCAATTTTTTGTCCTGGTTTAACACGAAGAATATCGCCTACGACAACTTCAGCCATTGGAACTTTAATAATTTCGCCACCACGCAAAACTTCGGCTTCTTTCGCTTGTAAATCCAATAGCTTTGCCACAGCACCAGATGCATTACGTTTCATATTTTCTTCAAAAACTTGGCCCAATAAAATTAAGGTGATGACAAGGGCTGCATCTTCGAAGAAAACGTCTTGGTTACTAAACATTGCATAAATACTATATAAATAGGCCGTTCCCGTGCCAATCGCTACTAAAGTGTCCATATTAGCATGGTGATGCCGAAATGATGCCCAAGCACTTTGTATAAATGCTCGGCCAGAGACGGCCATTACTGCAGTTGTCAGTAGAAACTGCGTCCACATACCTCCTGGTAACCCGAAGCCAAAAGGACTAGCGACCATATTTATTAATATTGGAGTAGAAACAATCAAAGAAAATATAAATCGATTTCTTATACTCATTTTATAATCACCTTTCCGTAGGCCATATCCATCCCACAATGAAATTGATATTCGCCAGCCTTATCTGTATTAATCGAGAAAATTTGTTGTTCGTTTATTGGTAAGAAACGCTTGATACCAAGTTTTGGAAATACAATCGTATCTACACATCCCTTATCACTGATCCGCTTAAAAATAATTTCTGCAGGAATTCCTTTGGTTAGTTTCACTGTATCTGGATGATAGCCACCATCAACAACTACCACAATACTTTGTTTCTTTTCTACCATAATAACTCCTCCAATATTTTTATGAGCTAAACTTTCTATTTAACGATCACCTTCCCATGAAACATGTTCATTCCACAGGCATAGCTGTATTCACCAGGTTTACTTGTATCAATGTCGATTGCATGATCCTTATTCTGTGGCAAAAAATCATTGATGCCGAAGTCTTCGAAAACAACTTGTTCTAAACAGCTTGAGGGATCTTTACGGTTAAACGTAATTTGGGCAGGAATACCACGTTTCAAAACTACAGTACTAGGTGTATAACCGCCATTAACGATCACACTAACATCTTGTTCATTACCTGTTACATCGGCCGCAACCTCCTTAGTCACATGTTTGCCGAAGAACCACCAGACAATAAAACCAACTAGTAGACCGGCTATTATTGTTACCAAAATTTTATCCATAATCAGACTTCCTTCTTGTAAAAAATTATTTTTCAATCAGTTATATAACAATCATTTTTTCCACTAGACAAACAGTTGCAGTTAATTGTGCTAGGCGCATCCTTTAGTTTTTTATCAAGCTGAGCCTGCATACGCTCAATATCACCTTTACTAAGATTTAACTTAGCTAACAGATTAATGATGCCGGCTCCTTTTTTCATATCACAGAGATGTTGAAATAATTCAGCCACAGTTTTGTCCATTGCGGTTGTTTCCGGCACAGTAGGTCGATAATTAAAATGACGACCTTCTTTAGTTGTCGCCAAAATATTTTTTTTAGTTAACCGACCAAGTAAAGTTTTGATTGTAGATTCCGACCAATCACGTTTTCGCTGCATCACTTCAATAACATCAAGGCTACTTATACTTCTCTTAGTCCAAATGATGCGCATCACCTCCCATTCAGAAGGCGTCATGTACGTTAGATTATTTTTATTCAGATTAATCACTCCTCGCTTAATTTACACTTGTAAACACAAATCACCATACCTCTATTGTTTACATTTGTAAACACAAAAATTAAAAAATTTTAGTTTCTTTTCGGAACTGATTGTTGTTGTAATCTCCTTAACCAAACTCCACGGTATATAATTTACTAAACAGTGACAAGCGCTCACGTTTACGCTGTATTCGTGGTATGAAAACACCGATATCTTCAAGATTAAATCCAGAAATTAAATTATTCTCATTAAAAGCAATTGGATTTTTCATGATTTTAGGATGCTTATACACGATAGTAACTAATTGATCAAAGGTTAAACTATTATCGAAAGTATATTCTCGAGCAGTCTTTGAACGTGTTGCAATTAAATCATCACTACCATTATCAGACAGCAAAAATAAATGTCTAATTTCTAATTTTGTTAAGCGTTTTTGCATAATATTTCTGGTTTGTGTTTCTATTTTTTGACAACGAAACCAATCCAACATTTTTCTTTTTGCTGGATCACTGGTATGAAAATATAAATTAATCATAATTTAGCATCATCCTCTATCAAATATTGGTCAGCTGATTAAATAATTAGAGATCTTTTGTTGCTTTCGTCGATAAACGAAGATAATTATCATAACAACAAAAATAACTAATGATAATAATTGTGAGACTCGTACTTGTCCAAATAGGTACAGGCTATCAGTCCGCATTCCTTCAACAAAAAATCGACCAAACGAATACCAAATTGCATAGCTTAACGCAATTTCTCCTCGTTTAAAAAGCCCTTTTTTATGTCGTAAGCTAATAAGTAAAATCAATCCAATAAGATTCCATACCGATTCATATAGAAATGTCGGTTGATGATACGCACCACCGATATACATCTGCTGTACGATAAAATTGGGTAAATGGAGCTGCTGCAGAAAGCCACGTGAGACGACAGTACCAAAAGCTTCCTGATTAATAAAATTCCCCCATCTCCCAATAACTTGTCCTAGCATGATGCCTGGCGTAACAACATCTAAAACTTGCCAAATTGACAGGCCACGTCGCCGGCAGAAGATAATCAATGTAATACCACCAGCAATCAAACCGCCATAAATTGCAATTCCGCCTTGCCAAATTGCAATGATCTCATTTAAATGTTGCGAATAATACGACCATTCAAAAATAACATAATAAAGTCGTGCACCTATCAGGCCAATTGGTAAAGCCCAGAGTATCAGATCATAAATATCATCCGCAGAAATCTTTTGCTGCTTAGTCTCTTTAATTGCAAGTAGTACGCCAAGCACTGCACCACTAGCAATAATAATGCCATACCAATGAACCAGAAAAGGTCCTAGTTTAAACGCAATCGGATTTAATGCCCCCATATAATCATCCCCTCTTAGTTATTTAATGGTAGTTTAACTGTAAAAATCGTCCCAATACCTAATTTACTATCAACAGAAACTGAGCCACCATGAGCCACCACAATTGTCTTAACGATTGCTAAACCAATTCCTTGCCCACCTTGTTGTCGATTTCGTGCTGGATCAGCCATATAGAAGTGATCAAATATATGTGGTACGTCTTTTTCCGCAATACCACTACCATTATCTTCTACAGTCAAAACAATGTTATCCGATATTCGTTTTAACTTAATTATTATTTTGCCTCTTGTTTGTGTAAATTTTATGGCGTTTGACAATAAATTTGTAATAACCTGATTTATTTTGTCTGGATCTATCACGGCAATAACTTTCTCAGTATGATAATCAAGTGTTATTTTTTTCTCTTCAAGGTTACTCTGAAAGTTACTTAAAACTTGTTGTATTAATTTACTAAGATCTGTATCAACCTTAATTAACTTATCCTCACTATGTTCAATTGAAGCGATATTTTCAATGTTATTGATTAAGTGGGTCAGCCTTATGACTTCATCATTTAAACTAACCAACCTAGCCTCACTAATTGGCCAAATACCATCGATCATCGCCTCTAACGAACCTTGGATCGTTGTTAAAGGCGTTCGTAATTCATGAGCAATATCGGAAGATAAGCGTTCTCTCAGAGCCTGATTCTTGGATAACTGACGTGAGAGCTCATTAGTTACATTTATTAGCGCGTTTATTTCTACAATTTGGGTTTGTTGTGGTAATTGATTTCGATAATCACCAGATGCAACCGCTTGAGTAAAGGATACAATTTGTCGTAACGGCTTACTTAGATCACGGGCTATCCATACCGCAATAATTATCGCGACTAAAAAAACAAAGGCCGAGATACCGGCCAAACTAATTCGTAAATCATTGATAAACGCCACATCATGTCGTGTATAACCTAAAGCATCATTATGTGAGAATTGTGCTTGGGCAATTTGTTTAGAATTAATCTTGATGGCCTCAGTCGTTTTATTCATACTATCGATATTTTTAGCATTAGTGGCCTTATGTAACAAGGTCTGACTTGGTTCCCATACGATTTTATTATCAGCGTCTTTTAAAACTAAAATAAGGCCATCCTGTAGTGCTCTAGCACCAATCTTTTTAACTTTAGATTGTTTCCAAGTACCATTGCTAGTCAGATAACTAACCATTAATTCATTTTTATATGCAGTGAGCGTTGTATCATGTTTTTGTTGCACATATTTATCAAAATGATCACTGACCAGGCTTACTGTCATTAAACTAATTGAACCAACAATCAACAACACCAAAAATAGAAAAGAGATTATTAGCTGTGTTCGAATCTGCCGCTTCATTCGTCTTTACTCCCACCAAAACGATAACCGCGGCCATGAACAGTTATTATAAAAACTGGCTTAGTACTATCATCTTCAATTTTCCGCCTTAAATTTTTAATATGTGAGTCAATCATTCGGTCTAATCCGTCATAGTCAATACCTCTTGTTGAATCAATCAACTGTTCACGAGTGAATATTTGTCTATAATAGGTCGCCATTGTTGACAGAATATCGTACTCTGTATGTGTGAGTGCAATTTCTGCGTCGCAAACAAAAACTTGCTGAGATTCTAGTTTTATTTTTAACTGTCCCTTATTAAAAGAAAGTACTTTTTCTACTTGTTCCTCTGTGACACGTCGCAGTACAGTTTTTATCCGTTCCACTACTACTCGTGGACTAAAAGGTTTAACCACATAATCATCTGCTCCAGATTTTAGTCCATTAACAATACTTTCATCGCTTGATTTGGCAGTCAACATAATTATTGGTGTTTTACTATCCTGCCGTATTCTTTTAGTTACTTCATTACCATCCAAATCTGGCAGCATAAGATCAAGCACTACTAAATTAGGCTGTCCCTTATAAAACTTTGTTAAGGCCTCCGTTCCAGAATAGGCTACTTCAACTTCAAATTTTTGCGCAATTAGATAGGCGGTAACAATATCTACAATTTTCTTTTCATCGTCAACAACTAAAATTTTTGTCAAATTTTTCTACCTCCATATATTTTGCATATAATCTCCATACACATCTGGCATAATTATCAAAAAGAAAAAGAAGTGAATAAATATGTGGATGCTAGCAACAATTCTTCTGATTATCCTCTGCCCATTGTTACTATTTATCATGATGCTAGGCTTAATTCCACCGCAACAGCTTGATACCATTAGACAAACTTGGCTTAATTTCATTAAGCGAATTAAGTAATATTTACGGCACAACTCTAATTTGACCCATCATTCCAGCCTCTTCATGTTCAAGATTGTGACAATGATACATGAAAACTCCGGTTTGTGTGAATTTAATCAAAATCTTGTATTGGTTACCCGGTCTTGTCATGATCGTATCTTTCCAACCGTGCATGTTGCTTGGTGATGCGTTGTTATTAATACTCAATAATCGAAACTGAACACCATGGATATGAAAAGGATGAATTTCACCCATCATATTATTTTTATTGCGGATCTTCCAAACCTGCGTCGTATTTTGCTTTACTTTCAAATCAATTCGATTCATTGAAAACTGCCTATTATTGATGCTTACCATATGTCCCATATCCGATAAAGCAATATTTTGTGTTACTTTTTGTCCTGACTTAGTGACTGTCTGAAGATTAGTCAGTTGTCGTGGTAATTTTGTTTCCCCGTCATGATTATTCTTCACCTTCATCGTCAGAATGTTGCTGTCTGCCGACTTGAGTTTGACCTGACTTCCCTGTGAATAGTGACCTAAATCAACAACGATTTCGGCTCGTTCACCCGGTGCAAGCGTAATTTTATTTTCTTGGACCGGTTTTTTTAAAAATCCTCCATCAGTACTAATCTGGTAAAAGGAACTACGATCATCTAATTTAAAGGTATATTCACGAGCATTGGAACCATTTAATAAGCGTAACCGAACATATTTAGTAGTTGTTTCGATATATGGATTTTGAGTACCGTTTATTAGTAACGTATTACCCAACGTACCATTACTAGATACAATTTTTTTATAATCTAACTGATTATTTTTATCAAAGCTTCGATCTTGTACTACAATTGGAAAATCATCTTTGCCATAATTTCTAGGTAGTTTTAGTTGCCGACTATTTTGGTCATCAACTAACAAAAAACCAGCTAGTCCATTGTAAACTTGACTAGCCGTACTACCAACAGCATGAGGATGATACCAGAGCGTAGCAGCAGGTTGATTAACTTTAAAACTTATCAACTTGTTCTGTCCTGCTGCAACTGTTTGATGTGGACCACCATCACTTGAATCATCTAAAATAGCACCATGCCAATGAAAAGAAGTTGCTTGTTTTAAACGGTTTTGAGTATGAATATGGATATTCTGCCCTCTTTCAACTCGAATCGTTGGGCCGAGAAATGGGCCATTATAACCATACGTTTTTGTTTTTTCCCCAGATACTAACTGTGTCATACCTGTTTGTGCTCGCAAAGTGTAATAAACATTGTTAGCATCAGTTGAATCTGGTTTTAATACAGGAGGAATGTTCAATATTCTTTGTTTTTCCTTATTATTAGTGATTTGTGAGCTTGTATTTGGCATCATTCCTGCTTTAACTGGCGATTGCTTAAATTTAATTAACCAAAACACATTGAGTCCGATCACGATAATAATAAAGCCAATGAGTATTAAATAAAGCCGTTTGCGTTGCACATCAATCCCTCCTCGCACTTACTTGCCAATTCGTAATGTCTGCGCGTTGATAGCAACAATAATAGTTGAAAGCCCCATAAGAACAGCACCTAAAGCTGGGCTTAATACAATTCCTGCAAATGCCAATACTCCGGCAGCTAATGGAATAGCAAAAATGTTATACCCTGCACCAAACCACAAGTTTTGTACCATTTTTCTAGTCGTATGCTTTGCCAACTTTAGAAAGTTCAGTATGTCAGCCGGATCACTTCGTACCAAAACAATATCGGCAGAATCAACCGCTACATCGGTTCCAGCACCAATTGCAATCCCAACATTTGCCCGAACCAGACTTGGCGCGTCGTTAACACCGTCACCAACCATAGCAACCTTAAACCCCTTATCTTGATATTGCTTAACTATCTTCTCCTTATCATCAGGCTTTAATTCGGCATGAACATCCTGTCGATCAATTCCAAGACGTTCAGCCACTTGCTGTGCCACCTGTTGATTATCTCCAGTCAACATAACTGGACGAATATGCTGTGCTTTAAGTCCATTGATCAATGCTATTGACGCTGGTTTAATTTGGTCACCTTGGGCCACAAAACCAACATTAATATTTGCAACAAGGAGAAAACTAACTGTGTTACCAGCAGACGCTAACTTACTGGCTGTATTTTTGTCGTACTTGATTTTATTTTCACGCAAATACTTTTCATTAACAATCGTCATATTTTTTTTATTAATTTCGCCTTGTATTCCTACGCCAGGAAGGCTTTGAATATTTTTTGCTTTAATAGTTTTTAAATTTAGCTCTTTTAATTTTGACAAGATACCAACCGATAATGGATGGCTTGAGCCAGATTCAAGTGCACCCATCAACGATAGAATTTGTTCATTTGAATATGCTGTGTCTGTAGCCTTATAGTCATTTACTGCAAAGTTACCTTCAGTCAGAGTACCCGTCTTATCCATAAGAATAGCATCTAATGTTAATGGCGGCGGTAAAATGTAGGAAAATGGCAATTTGAAATTGTCGGTTTTCCTACATTTTTTGATATCATAAA
>NZ_RHOY01000007.1 GCF_003946725.1 Agrilactobacillus yilanensis
TTTATGATATCAAAAAATGTAGGAAAACCGACAATTTCAAATTGCCATTTTCCTACATTTTACCGCCGCCATTAACATTGAAACCTTATAGCGGGTTTTTTGATATGAAAATAACGGCTTTATTTCGGTCACTCAGATCGAAATAAAGCCGTTTAGTTAGTGCCAAAGATTTTTTAATAGCCTAATCCTGTGCGTCTATTAAAGGTACGCCAGATTGTGTTTGAATCCATTGCCAAACATCATCATGGCCTTCACCGGTTTCAGAACTAAAGAAAATCAAGTTGTCCTCTGGTTCTAATTGCAGCTTGTCCATAATTAACCGAGCTTGTTTATCACGCTGGTTTCGCTTAATTTTATCCACCTTTGTTGCTACTACGAGTGTATCAATTTCATAATACTTTAAATAATTATACATGTTGAAATCATCTTCTGTTGGTGTATGACGGGCATCCACCAGTAACATAACGCCTTTCATCTCTGAACGCGTTTGTAAATATGTTTCGATGATCTTCCCAAATTGTTCCCGTTGTTTCTTAGAAACTTTGGCATACCCATAGCCTGGAACATCCACGAAATAGAGTTTTGAGGCAATGTTATAAAAATTCAAGGTTTGTGTTTTTCCCGGCGTACTAGAAGTCCGAGCAATACTTTTACGGCTTAACAACGTATTAATTAACGAAGATTTACCTACATTAGAACGTCCAGATAAAACAATTTCGGGTAAATGTTTTGTTGGATATTGCTTTTCATCCACGGCGCTCATTTCCATATCAATTTGACTAAATTGCATTATTTTCCACCTAACTTTCCTGCCATCAAAAAAACGGCCTCGACAAACTAACCTTGTCTACGACCGTTTTTTGATATCCGTCTTAATTTAAAAATCCAGCTGTTTTAAGAAGCTTTTTTACCATCAACTAAAACTAACTCTGGACGTTTGTGATCGACAACTGACGCCTTATTAACGATTGCTTTTTCAACATCGTCTCTACTTGGCAGATCAAACATCGTATCCATCATGACTTCTTCAATAATTGAACGCAAGCCCCGGGCCCCTGTATTACGCTCGATTGCTTCATGGGCAATGGCGTGTAAGGCACCGCTTGTGAACTCTAATTGAACATCATCTAAAGATAACAGTTTTGTATATTGTTTAACCAACGCATTCTTAGGTTCTGTCAAAATATGAACCAAATCATCTTCAGTTAATTTTTCCAAAGCCGCAATGATTGGAATACGCCCGATAAATTCAGGAATAATCCCAAAGCGCATTAAATCTTCAGGAATGATCTGTTGCATCACACTAACACTATCATCAAATTTAGTATTGCTATTGGCACCAAAACCAATTGTTTTTTCACCCATCCGGTTTTTAACAATTTGTTCAATACCGTCAAAAGCGCCACCAACGATGAATAAAATGTTTGTTGTATCTACTTGAATGAATTCTTGTTGTGGATGCTTACGGCCCCCCTGAGGTGGCACATTAGCGATCGTCCCTTCCAAGATTTTCAAGAGTGCTTGTTGGACACCTTCCCCAGAAACATCCCGGGTAATCGATACATTTTCACTCTTCTTGGCAATCTTGTCGATTTCATCAATATAGATAATGCCACGTTGGGCTCTTTCTACATCATAATCAGCATTTTGCAAAAGTTTGAGTAAAATATTTTCAACGTCTTCACCCACATACCCTGCTTCAGTCAATGTTGTAGCATCAGCAATCGCGAATGGGACATTTAAAATACGTGCTAATGTTTGTGCTAAGAAAGTTTTACCAGAACCAGTTGGCCCAATTAAGGCAATGTTACTTTTTTGCAGTTCTGTATCATCATCTTTAGCAACTTGCATTTGATTGACACGTTTGTAGTGATTATAAACAGCCACCGATAATGCACGTTTAGCATCATTTTGACCGATAACATATTGATTTAAGACATCCAAAATTTGTTGTGGTTTTGGTACGTCTACTAAATCGTTATAAGCTTCTTCTTTAAACTCTTCATCGATTATTTCTTTACATAAATCGATACATTCATTACAGATATATACACCGGGTCCGGCAACGATCTTCTTAACCTGATCTTGTGTTTTACCACAAAAAGAACATTTCACAGGTCCAGATGTCTCCATATTATCAAACATTTATTATCAACCCTTTCATTATTTAGGCTTTTTTAGCACTAAATAATACATCTAACGCTATAAAAACGATAGCATAGAAACAGAGGTTCGTAAAGCATATTGTCCGATAAAAAGAGCAAACGACAAAATTTGATTCACCGTTTGCCTAAATACTTCTAATTAGCTTTTATTTTTCTTCTGCTGAATCAGTTACAATTTCAATTGCTTTTTTAACAGAAATATCATGAGCAAGCATGTCGTTTGTCAATGTTTGACGAACTGCTTTTTCTTCCATGTTATATTCTTCAGCTAAGTCTTTGATTTCTGCATCGATTTCTTCTTCTGAAGGTTCGATTTTTTCAGCTTGAACAATTGCTTCTAATACTAAGTTCGTTCTAACTTGACGATCTGCATCTTTTTCGAATTGCGTGTGCAAATCAGCTTCTGATGTGCCAGTCAATTGATAGTACATTTCAGGGCTGATACCTTGGCGTTGCATATTGCCCAAGTAGTTGTTCATTTGGCTATGCACTTCTTGATCGATCATTGCTTCAGGCAAGTCTTCGATTGTTGCATTTTCAACAGCCTTAGCAATAGCTTCGTCTTGGATTGCACCGTCTGCAGCTTCATTTTTCTTTTGAACTAAATCGTCTTCGATTTTTTTCTTTAATTCGTCTAAAGAATCAACTTCTTCGTCAACATCTTTAGCAAATTCATCATCTAATTCAGGTAATTCTTTTGTTTTAACTTCATGAATCTTAGTTGCAAAAATAGCTTCTTTGCCAGCTAAGTCTTTTGCTTGGTAATCTTCAGGGAATGTCACTTTAACATCAACATCTTCGCCTGCAGCATGACCGATTAATTGATCTTCAAAGCCTGGAATGAAAGAGTTAGAGCCTAATTCTAATGAATAATTATCAGCTGAGCCGCCTTCAAAAGCTTCGCCATCGACAGTACCTTTGTAATCAATCACAACAGTATCGCCTTTTTCAGACTTGCCGTCTTCTTTCAAGACAAGTTCTGCTTGATCTTCACGACGTTTTTCTAATTCTGCATCAACATCAGCAGCAGTTACGTCACGATCTTGTTTTGAAACAGTCAAATCTTTATAGTCGCCTAATTTAACTTCAGGTTTAACTGTTACTTTAGCCTTGATCACCCAAGGTTCGTTCATATCCATTTTTTCAACATTAATTTCTGGTTGATCAACTGGTTCAAGTTTTGCTTCTTCAACAGCACTATCGTAAGCATCAGGTAAAACAATGTTTAATGCATCTTCATAAAGTGCTGCTTCGCCATACATACGGTTAAATACTTGACGAGGTACTTTACCTTTACGGAAACCAGGCACGTTTAAGTTTTTACGTACACGTTGGAATGCTTTATCTAAACCTTCGTTAATTTTGTTAATGTCAATTTCAAAGGTTAATTCACCATCGTTAGTGCCCTTTTTTTCCCATTTTGCAGCCATATATAACCCTCCGGATTTCAATTATTAATTCATATTATTAAATTAAGTTTGCATTTTAGCATACTAAACTATAGTAACTTATCTGTATTAAAAAGTAAATGAAAATGCCTAATTTATTCCTAAAAAACCGTATTTTAAACCGTTTTGCATCGGATTTTAAGAAAAAAATAACCCAGAATGATTACCATCCTGGGTTAAGTTTAAATTCACATTTAAGCTACTTAGAGATTAGTCTAAGATTTCGTTAACCATGCCGGCACCGACAGTACGGCCACCTTCACGGACAGTAAACTTAGTCCCTTTTTCAATAGCAACTGGTGCGATTAAGTCTACTTCAAAAGTAACGTTATCGCCAGGCATTACCATTTCAACGCCGTCTGGTAATTCAATAACACCAGTAACGTCTGTTGTATGGAAATAGAATTGTGGACGATAGTTAGAGAAGAATGGTGTATGACGGCCACCTTCATCTTTGCTTAATACGTAAACTTCACCTTTAAATTTAGTGTGAGTTTGGATTGAACCTGGTTTAGCTAATACTTGACCACGTTCAACTTGATCACGGTTAACACCACGTAGCAATACACCAACGTTATCGCCGGCTTCACCAGAATCAAGTGTCTTACGGAACATTTCCAAACCAGTAACTGTAGATTTCAAGATGTCTGGTTTCAAACCAATAACTTCTACTTCGTCACCGACTTTAACTTCACCACGATCGATACGGCCAGAAGCAACTGTACCACGACCAGTAATTGTGAAGACGTCTTCGACAGGCATTAAGAATGGTTTTGCGTTATCACGTTCTGGAGTTGGAACGTATTCATCAATAACGTCCATTAATTCCAAGATAACTTTTTCTTGTTCTGGATCGCCTTCAAGAGCTTTCAAAGCAGAACCACGAAGAACAGGAATATCATCACCAGGGTAATCGTATTCTGAAAGTAATTCACGTACTTCCATTTCAACTAAGTCGATTAATTCATCATCATCAACTAAGTCAGTCTTGTTTAAGAAGACAACGATATAGTCAACACCTACTTGGTGTGCTAACAAGATATGTTCACGCGTTTGTGGCATAGGACCATCAGTTGCAGCAACAACTAAGATAGCACCGTCCATTTGAGCGGCACCAGTGATCATATTTTTAACATAGTCCGCGTGACCTGGAGCGTCGATGTGGGCATAGTGACGTTTTTCAGTTTCATATTCAACGTGGGCAGTATTGATTGTAATACCACGTTCTTTTTCTTCTGGTGCTGCATCGATTTGGTCGTAGTCTTCAGCTTTAGCTAAGCCTTTAGCAGCCAATACCTTAGTAATTGCAGCAGTCAATGTAGTTTTCCCATGGTCAACGTGGCCAATTGTACCAATGTTAACATGGGGTTTAGTTCTTTCATAATGTTCTTTTTCAGCCATTAAAAGAAACCTCCTGTATTTTTAACAAGAAAATATCAGCAGTCCACATAAGTTTATGCTGATAAATCTTATCTTTTATTGTACTACTTTTAAGATAGAAACTAAAGTTTTCATTCTTAAAAATATCCTCTTTGCATTATACGTGGTTATAAAAGATTTGTAAACCAAGAAAATTAAAAAAGTTCAATAAATTAGTTGATCTATCAAATCCGACAACCGTTTTTGCCACTGAATCAAAGTCGTATACCCTTGATTTTGTGTTTTTACACCGGATAAAGCTTGAATTTGCTGTAATAAAACCTGAGCCCAAGCTTGAGGATCGGTAACCACCGTGTCACTGAATGGATACAATAATAAGAATTGTAGATTCAACGTCTCCACAGCTGTTTTTTCTAAAAATAGATCCAAATGTGCCTGAGTTTGTATTTCTTTTACAGCCGCCGTTAAAGCCGGTGTTTGATGGCTTTCTGGCAGCTTATCCAGTCGAACAGTCTTATCTTCACCAAACCATTGCATTGGCATGGTTTCTGCCACCTTCAACGGTGCAATGAAGCTCAGTAGCTCTGCTTTATATAACGGATGAATATAAGTATTCGTCGTCACCAGACGCAAAGCCACTACATAATCTGACAGTGGCAGCCGTTTTAATTCAGCGATCACCGCCAGATTTTTTTCATTAGTGCCATTGACTAGCTCAAAACTCGCCTTGATCGTCCGTTCAATTTTAGCGCTTGCGATTTGCTGATAATCAGCCATCATCGCTTCAATTGCCGTTTGTGTCATCTGCTGCAGCATTTTTGTTGTCAAATTAGGTAGCAGTCGCAGCGCTGCAATAAATTGGTGATCATCCCCCAATAAATTACAATATACCTGCAGCTTTTCTGAACCATCCTCGATATATAGATCTTCATATTCCTGAGCGACCTTTACCGCGGTATTTACTTCTGACAATGCCAACAACGTCTTGACCAATGCAAAATTCAAACCAAAACTACGCTTTAAGTCATAAGCTTTTTGATAATAATTTAAGGCAGCAGCCCAATTTTCTGCTTCAAAATACCGATCTGCTTTTGTCAGCAGATTTTGAAAATCTTCAGAAGGAGCGCCATTTTTATCAGCCGTCAATATGCCACCTCAATCATTAATCCGCTGATTTAGCAGCCTTTTTGTGATTTTGGGAACGAATCTTATTTTGATTGATTTCCATAATCACGGGCAAAATCACGGGATGACGATGGGTCTGCTCATAAAGAAAATGCCCTAAATCTTCCCTTAAATCTTGTTTTAAGGTACTCCAGTCAAATTCTTTATGATCCAGATTATTTTGAATAGTACTATTTACAATTTCAATACTTTCTGCCATCAAATCACGATTGGCTTTAATATAAACAAAGCCTCTTGTAATAACTTTAGGCTTAGCAACAATCTTCTTCGTTTTACGATTAATTGTCACAACAGCTACAAAAATACCATCTTCAGATAAAACTTTACGGTCCCGCAACACAATATTACCAATGTCACCAACACCGCTGCCATCAATCATCACATTCCCTGAATCTACAGCTGGCGCTAAATGAACCCCATCTGCTTCAATAGCTAAAACATCCCCATTTTGTGCTAAGAAAATGTTTTTGTAAGGCATCCCTGTTTCGTGGGCAACCTCAGCATGTGCATCTAACAGCCGATATTCACCTTGGACAGGCATTAAATATTTAGGTTTTAATAGATTGATCATCAATTGCAGATCCATCTTATTACCATGACCAGAAGCGTGTAAATCGTCAGAAATAGACTTCACTTCTGCCCCGGCACGATAGATCATATCTTTTGTCCGGGCAACATTTGTCTCCATAGCATAAGACGGTGTAGTGGTGATGAAAACTAAATCATGTTCTTGAATATGAATCCGGCTGCGTTTTTGCGCCATTTTTTGTAACGCTTTTAAAGGCTCGCCCATTCGGCCAGTTTCGACAATGACCAATCGATCGTCATCATATTTTCGAATATCCTTTACCGGAATAATCAAATCATCGGCTTTAACCGTTAAATAATTTAATCTCATAGCCGTACGAATTGTCCGTTCCAAATCAAGGCCGGTCAAGACTACTTTTCGATCAGTATGATAAGCCGCATCAAAAACTTGTTGAATTCGTGTGATATTAGAAGCCACTGAAGCTACAATAATACGACCGTCGTGATATTTAAACGTTTCTTCAACATATTTGCTGATTTTTAATTCATTATCTGTATTTACCGTTGACCCAGCATTGGCAGAATCACTTAACAGTAACGTGACACCTTCTGAACCGATCTGTGTCAGGCGGGCAAAGTCCGTTTGGTACATCGGTTTAGCCACTTGATCAAATTTAAAATCACCGGTATAAACAATTTGACCCAACGCTGTTTTAAGCACAATCCCAAAAGAACCAGGAATTGAATGGGTCGTTTTGAAAAATGAAACCGTTGCCTTATCAAAATCAATCGCTGTTTTTTCGTCAACCACATGAAAATCTTTAAACTTTTTAGTTAAAGGGTCATTTTCGGTGTTAATTTTAGCTAGTTCGATTGTTAATTTGGAACCGAAAACTGGAATATCCCGCCCCTTCAAAAAATAGGGCAAAGCACCGATCGCATCGGCGTGTCCATGGGTTAGAAAAATGCCGACAATTTTATCAACATTCGCTTCTAAATATGAAAAATCAGGAATGACTACGTCAATCCCTAATAGTTCATTTTCAGGGTATTTTAGACCACAATCTAAAATAAAAATCTCGTCATCCACTTCAACAGCGTACATATTCTTACCATTCTCACGTAGGCCGCCGAAAGGAATGACTTTAATACTTTGACTCATTTTTTCACCTCTTTTTAATTATCCATAATATTTTTAACTGCCGCAAACTCCGTTGAAGTTGGCATGACTAGAGGTAAACGAACGCCACCTACTGGCAAATTACGATCTGCAAGCATCGCTTTTGTCGCACTAGGTGATGGCGTTGAAAATAACGCTGCAATTTTAGGATCTAAAGCAGTTTGGATTTTCGCCGCATCTTTAACTTTACCCAATTCGATCAATCGATACATTTGGGCTAATTCATCACCATATAAATGACTGACAACTGAAATTACACCGTTTGCACCCATTGCTTTAGCTGCAAAGGCATAGTTATCCTCACCTGTATAGACACTGAAATCTAAGTTTTCTGTACCTTTGATCAAGGCCCCTAGATTTGTAATGCCCGTACAATCTTTGACGCCAATCACATTTGGCAGTAATGCCAAACGTAAAATCGTCGCCACATCAATTTCCACGCCAGTTCGCCCAGGAATATTATAAATCAAAAATGGTAACTTACCATTTTTAGCAATTGCCTCAAAATGTGCATATAATCCCGCTTGATTGGGCTTATTATAATAAGGTACCACAACTAAGGCTGCATCGACACCCTCAATTTCAGCAACTTGATTCATAAAATCAATTGTTTGCTTTGTGTTATTTGTACCCACATTAGCAATAATCGGCACTCTATGCTTAACCAGTGCGATTGTTTCTTTAAGTAAATCTAATTTTTCAGTTTGAGACAAAGTGGGCCCTTCCCCAGTTGTCCCCCCTACTAACAGCGCATCTGTCCCAGTAGCTAAAAGATGTTCAACCAGTAGTGACAATCTTGTTTTGTCAACTTCTGTATTGTCATCTGTAAAGGGTGTGACCATCGCTGTAATAATCGAAACATCATCTAACAACAAATCATTTACCTCCGTAAAAGCTGCTACGTCCATCTAGTTAGCAGGATGAATTAGGTCCATTTTATGCAATGTTTCAGCAATTTGAACAGAGTTCCATGCGGCACCCTTTAATAAATTATCTGAAACAACGTACATATGAAAAGCACCCTTATTGTCCATATCTCGACGAATACGACCGACAAAAGTATCTTTTTTACCTTCAGCATTAACAGGCTGTGGATAGATTTGATGCTTAGGATCATCTTCAACAACAACCCCTGGTGCAGTTTGCAAAACAGTCCGGATATCATCTGGTGTAACATCTTTATCGGCTGTTGTAAAGTAAACTGTCTCAGAATGCGCTAAAGCTACCGGAATTCGAACACAAGTTGCTGTAACTTTCAAATCATCTGTTTCCATAATTTTTCGAGTTTCGTTAATCATTTTCCACTCTTCATGAGTATAATCTTCATTTTCAAAGACATCAATCTGCGCCAGTGTATTAAACGCAATTTGATAATGTTTTTTGTCGCCTTTAACTGGCAAAATTTGTGGTGATACAGGTTCATTATTAATGATTTGTTGCGATTCCTTGTACAATTCATTAATCGCACTTTGACCCGCACCAGAAACAGCTTGATAAGTGGAACAAATTACTTGTTCCAAACCAAATTTTTGACGGATCGGTTCCAAAGCAACCACCATTTGAATGGTAGAGCAGTTTGGATTGGCAATAATACCATGATGCCGTTTTAACGCTTGAGGGTTGACTTCAGGGACAACCAACGGCACATCTGGATCCATTCTAAAATGGCTCGTATTATCCACGACAACCGCCCCACGCTTTACAGCTTCAGGCGCAAATTTTGCGGATACTGAACCTCCAGCAGAAAATAGGGCTAAATCAACACCCGCAAATGATTCAGGCGTTGTTTCTTCAACGGTCAACATCTGGTCATTAAATTTAATTTGTTTACCAGCTGAACGTTTAGATGCCAACAGTTTAACCGATTTAATCGGAAAAGCTGCTTCATTTTCCAACAATTCAATAAAACGAGAACCAACTGCACCTGTTGCGCCAACGACTGCTACATTATAACCAGACATAGAATAACCTCACTTATAATAATTAAATTAGATTCTTTTAATGTTTTTTAGTCTACCACTAATTTACACAAAAATATAGAGCAGGTAAACCGTTAAAAGTAATTTATTCATAAATTATTTCATTTTTTGTAATTTATTTCTAATTGAAATCACAGTAAAGCTAAGCTACTGGATCATCTAGTAACGCTTTGCGTGAAGCATTAATTCGACCGCGTTCATCAATTTTAGTGACCTTAACTAAAATTTCATCACCCATACTTACTTCATCACTGACTTTTTCCACACGATGCGGGGATAACTGAGAAATATGAACTAATGCATCTTTACCGTTTGGTAACTGCACAAACGCGCCAAAAGACTCAATCCGTACCACTTTACCTAAATAAACCGCACCCACTTCAATTTTTAATGTCAAATTCTTGATAATCTTAACGGCAGCATCAATGCCTGCTTGATCTGTGCTGGCAATATCAACACGCCCATCTTGAGCGATATCAATTTTAACGTCGGTTTCAGCGATAATTTTATTAATGGTTTCGCCGCCCTTACCGATAACTGTCCGAATTTGATCCGGATCAATTTGCAGCGTCGTAATTTTAGGTGCATATGGGCTTAAAGTTGGATTTGGTGTTGGAATTGTCCGTTGAATGACATCCAAAATTTGTAATCTTGCTTTTTTAGCTTGGGCTAAAATCGCTTCAAACAGTGACTTTGCAACACTATCCGTTTTAATATCCATCTGTAAAGCTGTAATCCCATTGGCTGTCCCAGCAACTTTAAAGTCCATATCCCCAAGATGATCTTCAATCCCTTGAATATCCGTTAAAATTACTTTTTGATCGGCCATTTGTACTAAGCCCATGGCAATCCCAGCAACGGGTGCTTTAATCGGCACACCGCCGTCCATCAATGCCAAAGTACCCGCACAAATACTAGCTTGAGAAGAAGATCCGTTGGAGCCTAAAACTTCAGCTACCAAGCGAATGGTATACGGAAAATCTGCTTCTGAAGGAATCACATAACGCAGTGCTTTTTCACCTAATGCCCCATGCCCAATTTCTCGGCGACCTGGCGCACCGTAACGACCCGTTTCGCCAACGGAATAAGGCGGGAAATTATACTGATGTAAAAAGCGTTTTTGTTCTTCCACGCCTAAACCATCTACAGTTTGTGCTTCACCTAGTGGCGCTAAGGTCAATGCTGATAAAACTTGGGTTTCACCTCTAGAAAACAGACCAGAGCCATGCACTCTTGGTAATAAGCCGACTTGGGCAGATAATGGCCGTACTTCATCTAATTGGCGGCCATCGGGTCGAATTTTTTCTTCGACAATCATCTTACGGACAATTTCTTTTTCTAAATCATCTAAAAATTGAGCGACAGCTTTCAACTGCTTTGGTTCGTCTTGAAACTCAATTGCAAAATGTTCCTGAGCTAATGCCTTAACTGCGGCAATATTTTCATCCCGTTCTTGTTTTTTAGGATTTTTCACCGCTGTTTTTAAAGCGTCCTCATATAAATCAGTCACTTCTTGTTGTAACTTCTCGTCTGTCTTAGGTGGTTCAAAATCAATTTTAGGTTGGCCCACCGCCGCAATAATTTCACGTTGGGCATTGCCGATTTTTTGAATGGCTTCAAATCCAAACAATAATGCAGCGACCATTTCAGATTCGCCAACCTCTTTAGCGCTAGATTCTACCATGTTAATGGACTCTGGTGTCCCGGCAATCGTCAAATCCATCTCTGAATCTTCCAGCTCGGTTACGGTTGGATTCAAAACAAAATTACCATCCACAAGGCCGACTTTAACGCCAGTAACCGGGCCATCAAATGGAATATCAGAGATACCTAACGCAATTGAGCTGCCTAAAAGCGCTGCCAATTCTGGCGAAGCATCTGGATCCACACTCAATACCGTATTAACAACTTGTACGTCATTATTGAAACCTTCTGGAAATAAAGGCCGTAAAGGTCGGTCAATTAACCGCGCTGTCAAAGTTGCGTGTTCACTGGGTTTACCTTCACGCTTAATAAAGCCACCGGGAATTTTACCGACGGCATACATTTTTTCTTCATATTGTATTGTTAACGGGAAAAAATCTCGTTCTACAAGGGTTGTATCCATTACAACTGTGCTTAAAACAACCGTCTCACCGTAGCGGACTAAAGCGCTACCATTTGCTTGTTGCGCAAGCTCACCGATTTCAACAGTCACAGGTTGATCGCCAAAAAGCAACTTAAATGTTTTTTTAGTTTGATCCATTCTCTACACTCCCAATCCAAAAAGTATACAAAAAAAGCGAGATCGCAAATCCGATCCCGCAGTTTTGACTAACGACGTAAGCCTAAGCTCTTGATAAGTTCGCGGTAACGAACGATATCTTTATTACGCAAATATGCTTGTAAATTACGACGATGACCAATTTTTTTAGTTAAACCAACATAAGAATGGTGGTCTTTTTTATGCGTCCGCATATGTTGTGTCAACGCATTGATTTCTGCAGTTAAAACTGCGATTTGTACTTCTGCGGAACCTGTGTCGCCTTCATGACGCGCATATTTCTTAATAAGTTCATTTTTTTGTTCTTGTGTAATTGCCAAATTATTCACCCTTTCAATTGTTATTCGCGGTTATCTTGGTAAAACGTTGGTGATTCGCTAAACTAAGAATACCGTAGCAACAAACACAATACTTATCATAAACAAAAGCAACCAAAAACACAAGCTTTTTTTGATATCAAGTATATTTACTTTACAACTTTATATTGCATTAATGGCAACAATTCTGTATAATAACTTCGTTGCATACTAATTAAGTATTAGTAAATTAATCTGCTGGAGGTGACTTTCTTGCCACAAATCAAATCAGCTATCAAACGTGTCGAAACAAATCGCAAAGCTAACTTAAGAAATACAGCACAAACAAGTGCAATGCGGACATCTATTAAGAAGTTTGAAGTTGCTGCTGACAAAGGTAGCGATGACAAACAAGCTTTATATACAGACGCAATCAGCGCTGTTGACAAAGCTGCTTCTAAAGGCTTAATTCATGCGAATAAAGCTGCAAACACAAAATCAAGACTAACTAAATTAAACAAATAATTTTATTAGTTCAGAGACTGGCGCATTTCGACAACAGTCTCTTTTTTTTTGCCCTAAAATCCACTCAAATCAGCGTCAAAAAAACTGAGCTTACTTAGGCCAATGGCCAAATAAGCTCAGTTCTTTTTTTATTTAATGATTATTGTGCTAAGTAACCGCCATCAACAACAAATTCTGCCCCAGTGGCATATTTAGATTCATTAGAAGCTAAGTAAACGCACATGTAAGCAATATCATCAGGTTCACCTAAATGCCCCATTGGTGTCTTAGTCCGTTGAGACATTGCTTCTTCAGCACCTGGTAAATTATCAACCAATGGTGTTTTAATGTAGCCTGGATGTACAGTATTCACCCGAACATCATAGTCATTTAAAGCACAATGTAGTGCTGCAGATTTAGACATGATCCGCACGCCACCTTTAGAAGCATTGTAAGCTGCTAAAGTTGGATCGCCAATGAAGCCTTCAATAGAAGACATGTTAATAATTGAAGCACCTAAATTTTTATTTTTCATCCGTAAAATACCGATCTTAGTCCCATAAAATACCGCATCTAAGTTGACGGCCATTAATTTATGCCAATCTTCAGCTGTCGTTTCTTCGATATTTTTATTGATGGCCATCCCGGCATTATTCACTACTGTGGTTACGGGGCCAAAAGCGGCTTCTGTATCGTCAAATAGTTTTGTCCAGCCAGCTTCATCTGAAGCATCGTGTTTCATAAAACGAATAACATCTGTACCGCCAATACCTTTGGCTGCCTTTTCACCGACATCTTCATGACGTCCTGTAATTACAACTTTAGCGCCTTCGTCCACGAAACGCTGGGCAATACCTAGACCAATCCCTAAAGTACCACCTGTAACAATCGCAACTTTCTCTTGTAGCCGATTTCCCATTGTAAAAACCTCCAGTGAATGAAATATAGTTTGTTAAAACTATCACAATTATAACGCTAAAGATATTTCAGGTCAAAATATTATCTAAGCTCATACAACACCGTGTTCTCGGCAATTCAAAGTTATGGCCACAAAAAAAGTTGGACACTTTGGCCCAACTACGCAATTATTATGAACGAATATTGGCAAATTTTAACATAAATAATTCAAATAATAAGACTTTATCGGCTTGACCGGACTTCATTTTATAGTCGTTTTCTTGAAGTCCTAAAAAAGCCGCTGTCAAATCTGACATGGAAAATTGGCGTACAGACTGCAACGCTAATTTAATCCGGTAAGGATGAATCTTTAAGATTTCTGTTAAGCTGCCTTGAGTCATCCCTTTTTGGGCTAAAATCTTTACTTGCAGCAGTAATCGAAACTGATTTAACAAAATACTATTGATTTTAATCGGTTCTTCTTTATTCAAAAGTAGATCTCGATATAGCATAATTGCCGCTTGTGTATTTTTGTGTAAAACGTAATCAACTAGATCAAAAATATTATTTTCCAAAGTAGGCGACACCAAATCTGCTACCATCGTTTTGGTGATTTTTTTGTCATCCGCCGCTAGAAATAGCTTTTGTAAATTCGCTACAATAGCTGAAAAGTCCCCATCAGACCGCTGAACCAATAACTCCCGGGAAGCTGCATCAATATCATAACCCTTTGTTTGAATTAAATGCATTAACTGCTGATCCACGTCACGACCGTTCAGTTTTTGAACGTCAATTACGGTTGCTTGTTTTTGAAGTTGCTTGCTAATTTTTTTACGGCCATCCAACTTCGCTACTTTCGCAAATAGGACAAAAACTGTTGTTGGCAATGGATGTGCTAAATAAGCCTCTAAGCCCGCAATATCATGGGTTATCGGTAGTTTAGGCGTCTCACTGGTCAAAAAAAAGGGCTGGGTCACAAAGACCAAACGCCGATCCCCAAAGAAAGGCACTGAAGTCCCATCATCTAAAGCCGCCCCTAACGGATCTACCGTCATATCATAGCTGGCAAAATTCATTGCCCGTTCAGCGTCATCTAATAGCGCCATGAACGCGGTTTTGACTTGTTGGATTAAATAATCCTCTTGTCCCAATACTAAATAAACAGGCTGTACGTCGCCTTTTTTAAGTGATTTTTGCAATTCTGAAACTTTCATTTAAAGTTGCCGATAAGTATGCCCTATCTTAGACAATTTTATCTTAGCAACACACCTCCTTGCCTAGAATTTCAAAGGCTCTTTTCATTATAGGCCAAAAGTGCGCAGTCGGCTATCTCTAAACGGCCCATATGTCCAATTAATCATGCCTGACGTTTGTGTATTTAAAAATGGCAGCTGCAGTTGTTTTAAAGTATCCATTGTTTCGGGACTGGGATGGCCGTAATGGTTGTGCCGACCGGAAGAAATTAAAGCTAATTTGGCTTGCGTATTTTCTAAAAAGGCCTTATTAGAGGATGTCTTACTACCATGATGTCCCAATTTAATATAATCCGCCTGCACTTGATAATTTTGTAAAATGCGCTGTTCCCCGTCTTGATAACAATCCCCCATAAAAAGCCAATTTTTATGATGAATCCGACTCAATAAAACTAGAGAATCTTCATTTTTACCACTTCCTGGCTGAAAGGGATGTACTGCCAAAAATTTTAAAGCGCCGACTTTGATTGTGGCACCAGCCAATACCTTTTTTAATTTAATCGTTTGCGCATAACCCCTTAATTTTTTATAAAAATGAGGATTAGCCTCTAACCCCGCTGCAAAAACGATCTGTTTAACTTTAAACTTGGCTAAAATTGTTGGTAAATCCCCAAGATGATCCGCATCTTGATGCGTGAGGAAGATCGTATCAATTTGATGAATCCCCTGCATCTTTAAATAAGGCACGGTAATCTTTTGTGCATTGTTCGTCGTTTGATGCTGCTGCCAAGGCTTTTTAGGTAAATTTAGCTTGCCGCTGGTATCGATGAGGATCACTTTGCGTCGTAGTGGTGTGGTAATTAACAGGCTGTCACCTTGTCCGATATCTAGCAGCGTTACTTGTCCATAAATAGGATTATGTAAACCTATAAAGACACAGCCAAGTACCCCTAAATAGCCCATTAACCACCGTTGCTTAATTTTTGGTAGGCGTTGATTCATAACCGCAAAACTCAAAAGAACTAAACTCAAAGTAACGATAAGCGGTGGTCGACCAAAGACAAACTGCAGCTGATCAAGATTTGTCAGCCAGTGCAAACTTTGATTTAACTGGGTTAAGCCTGAATTCAGTGTAAAAGCCCAAGTCCCGGTCATTGGCAAAAAACTACTAATTAAAATTAAGGGCATTACCACCATTTCAAATAATGGAATCATCATCAAATTTAACAAAATTGATAATAGATGCCATTCATATTGAAAATACAAAATAATCGGTAAACTACTGAAACTAAGCATTAACTGCTGGGCTATTAAACCCCGATGTTGATTAAAAACTAAGCTAAACGCTAAAACATAGCTCAGCAGACCCCCTAATGTAAATAATGTATATGGATTGACCCACAGTTGACTGAGTAAAACCAAACTAATTTTATCTAAAGGTGGTATTGGCCGCTGACATTTATTTAAGATAATCGTTAAGAGTACCAAACTCACCGCTCGGCGAATACCGGTGCCGCTCCCCACTAATAAGCCATAAATTGGTAGTAAACCTAGCAAGCCCCATTCCAAATATTCTTTTGGTAAATGACAGCGACTGCCTAAAACAAAAATAATTTCCAATAGAATAAAAACATGCAACCCGGACAAACTAAATAAATGAATCACCCCTAAACTGCTTAGATCCTGCCGTAAATTGGGATCATCATGAAATTGACCTAAGATTAAGCCTTTCAAATAAGTGCTCAAAGCCGGTGGTGCTTGATTAAAGTATTGCAATAACCGTTGCCGTAGTGCACTTAACTTATCTTTGAAGCTACCGGTAGTTTGTGGCTTTAAACTTTGAAATTGCTTGATTCTTAGACTGTAGCGAATTCTTTTTTGCTGCCATAGATATTTTTGAAAATCAAATTGACCATGGTTCGTGGCTGGTTTTGGTAATTCTAAATCAGCAATTACTTTTGCTTCCAAATTATGCCAATTCTGCTGAAAATACTGTTTTTCTTCCGGTGTGGCTAACGTATACATCCCCGCAAATTTAACAGTCTTCCCGTTTAATTGACCACGGCTTTGAAAGGTCAAACTATCACCAGCCACATGAATCGTGTCGCTTTGAATCAAAATCTGAGCTGGTGCGGCTGGCAATTGTTTTATAGGTATCGGCTGCTGTAAAAGACAATAGCCGGCAAACAAGATACTCAAGCTCAAACATGTCTTAAACAGCTGAAAATTTTTAGTGACATAAATTCGGCACAATACAAGTCCCAACAAAATTGCAGCTAGAAATGGCTGCTGGCCGAGTACTAAAAAGGCAACTAAACTACAGCTGCTCGCTATAAAGAACCAAGTCCCATGCAAATCTTGCCAAAGACGGGCCATGGCTTAAACAACAATTTGATCTTGCAAACGAGCCACTGTTTTTTCACCAAACCCGTTTACTTTACTTAAATCAGCAGCTGATTGGAAAGGGCCTTGATTTTCGCGATAATTAATAATCTTTTCGGCCTTTTTAAGGCCAATACCATCCAATTGCTGTAAATCGGTGACCGTTGCCGTATTCAGGTTAATTTTAGCAGTGCTTTCTGCACCACTGGTTGTTGCTGACGGCGTTTGCGGGGTTTCACCTTTTATCGGGACATAAATTAAATCTTGATCTTGAACCTTCTGTGCTGAGTTAAGCTGATTTTCATCCGCTTCAGCGGTTAAACCGCCCGCTTTTTTCACAGCATCATTAATTCGATCATCACTTTTTAAATGATAAATTCCGGGATGATTAACGGCCCCTTTAATATCAACGACAACCACCGTATTGCCTGTCTTTTGAGTCACTTGTTTTTCAGAACCCGTCGTATTTGTTTGTGACATCGACGCCGGAGTAGCTTCCTTCAACGCAATTTTTTCCGTTTCTGTTTCTAGCCCTGCTGACTGTGTTTTTTGATGTTGCCAAAAATAGCCACCTACTAGTAATAAACCGACCAATGCCACCCAATAATATTGCTTCAACCATAATTTTAAACTCAAAAAAAACGCCTCCTTATATTCTACTTAACTAACATTACGCAAAATATAGGCGGACGCTTTTTATGAATTGGATTTTTTTAAATAATTAATTGCATCATCTAAACTTTTAACCGGCACAATTTTCATTTTTGTTTGAATTTTCTTGGCGGCCTTTTTAGCAATTTGATAATTATTTTGATAGTTCGGTAATTGTTTCTTTTCAGCTTTAGTCAGCTGATCATCCGGCGCAAAGAACACGGTCGCACCGGCTTCAGAAGCTGCGACAACCTTTTTATCAATACCGCCAATGGCCCCCACAGTACCATCATTTTCTATCGTCCCCGTACCAGCAATCGTCCGGCCTTGACGCAAATGATGTCCTGTTAATTGGTCATAGACTTGCAGCGTAAACATTAAACCAGCGGAAGGACCGCCAATATCTGCAGCATCAATTTTAATCGGTATTTTTGTCGTTACTTTTGTATGATCAGTTAAAGTGATCCCTAAACCCGCTTTTTTTGTCCCTGGCAACGTGATTAACTTACCCGTTGCTTGCTTTGTCTTTTTATCTCGCTGATAAGTCACCGTTACTTTATCGCCAACTTTATGCTGTCGAATATATTTTTGAAAATCAGTCGTACTTTCAAACTGCCGCTGATTAACCGCATTTACCGTATCACCCAGCTGTAAATGTTTGTAGAAATCCGATTTTTTAATCACATCTAGTACATAAACACCAATAAACTTTTGCTGATAGGTTACCTTTGCCTTTTTAGCAGCTTGTGCAATAGCCATATTCTCTGAATTTTCAATATAGTAATCTTGCAATTTATCATAAGCCGCACTACTGGCACTGCCCATTAGCGCTTCTCGGCTTAACGTTTCCGTAAATGGCTGAAAATGACCGATCACTAACTGAATCGGTGTTGCTTGCTGAACTCGGACGGTTGTCAACAAAAACTTACCTTTTGTTTTATCTTCATGACCTTTAACCGTTACAAACTTGGAAACTTGTTCCGCTGTCCCCGGCTTTTCTAAAAAATAATTTGTTGGAAATAACACCAGCCAGGCTAAAAATAGCGTCCCGATAATCCAGACAAACCGATTAAACCAGCGTTTTTGATAAAAATGCGGTTGTGTTTGTGCCATAATTTAATCCAATACCTTTTGATATTTGACTAATAAAGCTTGTTCCACATTGGCAGGCACTAAAGCACTGACATCTCCGCCAAATTTCGCCACTTCTTTAATCATGCTGGATGAAATAAAGGTATACTTCTGGTCGGCCACAAAGAAAATAGTTTCAACATCGCTATCTTGAACTTTATTCATTTGGGCAATACCGGCTTCATATTCAAAGTCGTTAGCATTACGTAACCCCCGAATTAAAGCCTTTGCATGCAGTTGCTTTGCTAAATTAACAGTTAACATTTTAGGCGCAGCAATCACTTTCACATGATCAATATCTTGAATAGCAGTTTGAATCAATGCGACCTTTTCATCAGTTGTAAATAACGCATTTTTACCTGTATTCGTTACAACTGCAATGTATACTTCATCAAAAATTGTCAGTGCCTTTTTTACCGTTGCTAAATGCCCATTTGTAAACGGGTCAAAACTACCTGGAAAAAGGCCAATATTTTGTGTCATCTTAATAAACCCTCGATTTTTAGAATATATCTTTAAAACAAATTACTTAGATTCAGCATAACAAAATACACTGACTTCGGTAATACCATATTGGTGCTGACCCAATAGCGTATAATCCGCAATTTCAGGATAAAGGACCGTAACGTCAGTTTCAGCAACAACTTGTGCCCCTGGCTTTAAAAGTTGTTTATCCCGTAATTGATTTAATAATTTAACAATCTGCTGTTCTTGATACGGCGGATCTAGTAAAACTAAATCAAACTGCAGTTTCTGCAACTCAAAATTACTTAACGCCTTAGTGGCTGACATTTTCATAATATGAAATTTATCTGCTGCGCGAGTAACCGCCACATTTTCTTCAATGGTTTTAATTGCCGCATATTGTCGATCAACCAAATAAGCTTCAGATAATCCTCTAGAAACAGCTTCGATGCCTAAACCGCCAGTCCCCGCGTATAAATCTAAAACCCGGCCACCATCAAAATAAGGGCCAATAATATTAAATAATGCTTCTTTTACTTTATCAGTCGTTGGTCTTGTTTTACGACCTGGTACAGCTTTAAGCCGTCGACCGCTATATTCACCCGATATGATCCGCATCTGCGTGACTCCCTTGGTTAGATTCACTTTTAGTCGTTTTTAAAGTCGCTGCCAAGGATCCGTCTTTAAGCAGCGGGTCTTTTTGAGGGCGTTTTTCAATTTTATCACCAAATTCTGTCGCAACTTCTGGCCGATGAGAAAACTCGACTTTACGCACAAAGTGTAATTTTTCAATCGACTTTTTAACAGCCTCCGCATTCGCCTGATCCACATATAAATACACATATTTCATTTTCTTAGATGTGTAATAGATCAAGCCAAAACGGCGCAGCTGCCGAATTTGGTGTAGATTATAGACCCATACGGCGATGCCTATTCTGGGTTTAATTTCAAACATTTAATCATCCTTTTACATTTTATGTGGCTTACGTTTTGTTTCAAAAAAGGGATTGCGTGTTGCAACTTTAATTCTGCTGGATATTTTATCCGTCATGGCCACCGTCAATGTGTCCACCACCGTCTCAAATTGCAGCTTAGCCAATTTATAGGCTGCGACACTGGGGTTCAAGTCCATGTCACGTTTGGCCGCTAACGTTTGTTTTTTTAAAGTTGCGGCTTCGGGCACATAGCTACCGTAAGGTTCAATTGCAGCTAATTTATGCTGATAATCATGAAATGACTGGATCAACGCTTGTGCTTTTGCATCTTGCGCCAATTGAGCTTGCTTTGCTTGGTAAGTTTTAAAAACTTCTGATGCTTTTAAAGCTGCAATCAACTGGTCCACGGCATCTTCTATGGCCACCATCTGATCATTATAAATCATTTTATCACCTAATTATGCGTTAAATCGGACGGTGTCATTTCGATTAACAAGTCATCCGCATCCACGGGTTGGCCGGCCTTCACATAAATATGAACGACTTGCCCATCGTATGGCGCTGGGATAGAAGTTTCCATCTTCATTGCTTCTGTCACAATTAAGGATTCACCCTTCTTCACTTTTTGACCCGTCTTCACCAAGACATTGGCAATCGTACCAGTCATCACCGCACCCACTTGATCTGGATTTGTTGGTTCCACTTTTTGATTGCCGACGACACCTTCACTGACAGACTTATCTTGAACTGAGATTTGAACACGCTGACCATTTAGTTCAAAGTAAATCGTCCGCATACCATCTACGTCTGCTTCCCCAATTTCATCCAAGGTAATAATGGATTCTTTCCCTGGTTTAAATTGGACATGCGTTGTTTCACCGATCCGCATACCTTCAAAGAAAGTTGGCGTATCTAAATGCGTCACATCCCCAAAAGTCTCATGATTTTTTTCATAATCTAAGAAGACATCGGGATACAAGATGTAACTGATCACTTCTTTTGGTGTCGGCTGCCGCATAATTTTAATTTCTAATTCATTTTTGATTTCTTCAAAATCAATTGGTTTCACTAAGCTGCCTGGCCGTTCCGTAATCGGTGCCACATCTTTTAAAATAATCTTTTGTAAAGCCTTTGGAAAACCACCGACAGGCTGTCCTAAATCTCCTTTAAAGAAGTTAATCACAGATTGTGGGAAGTCAATATCTTGACCCCGCTGCAAAACAGCTTCTGGCGTCAATTCATTTTGAACCATGAACAAGGCCATGTCGCCGACAACTTTAGAAGATGGTGTGACTTTAATAATATTGCCAAACAAAGTATTCACCTGGGTGTACATTGTTTTTACTTCATCAAAACGATCGCCTAAACCTACCCCTTTTGCTTGTTGGAATAAGTTTGTATATTGACCGCCTGGCATCTCAGTAGCGTAAACATCCGTCTGCGGACTCGTAACTCGTGTGAAAAATGGTTGGTAAACTCGTCTTAAATCTTGGAAATACTCATTTACTTTTTCAACGGCCGGCATATTCAAATCGGGTTGCCGATCGCCTTGAGCCAACGCATAATAAAGGCTGCTCATGCTTGGTTGTGCGGTACCGCCGGATAAGGCACTTTGCGCCACATCTACCACATCGACGCCAGCTTCAATTGCTCGAACATAAGTGTAGATCCCGTTACCTGCAGTATCATGAGTGTGCAAATGAATCGGAATTGAAATCGTATCTTTTAAGGTTGAAATTAATTCATAGGCTGCCTGTGGTTTCAATAAGCCGGCCATATCTTTAATCCCTAAAATATGTGCCCCGGTGGACTCGATGTCTTTAGCTAATTGTTTATAATAATTCAAATCATATTTTTGTAAACTTGGATTAGCCACATCCCCGGTGTAACACATCGCCACTTCAGCAATTTTATGATTCTTCAAAACCGTATCAATACTTGGTTCCATTTGTGGCAACCAGTTTTGACTGTCAAAAATTCTGAAAACATCCATCCCACTTTGTGCCGACAGATCAATAAATTCCTTAATAACGTTGTCGGGATAATTCTTATAACCTACCGCATTACTGCCTCTAAAGAGCATTTGCAACAATGTATTCGGGAATAATTTCCGTAACCGAGCCAATCTTTCCCATGGATCTTCTTTTAAGAAACGATAAGCCACATCAAAAGTCGCACCGCCCCACATTTCATAAGAAAATAGGTTTGGCATTGCTGCAGCCATACTTTCCGCAATCCGCACCATATCATGGGTCCGCATTCTTGTGGCAAATAAACTTTGGTGCGCATCCCGCAATGTAGTATCTGTCAACATTACTTTATCTTGAGCTAACAACCATTGCGCAACTGCTTTTGGCCCTTTTGTATCCAAAATCTGCTTTGCCGTTTCCCCAGTCGCTTTAGGTAAGTCAGCCGGTAATGTTGGTATTTCTACCAAGCTGGCTGTTTTCTTTTTATGCCGTGGTAAATCGTCGTAACCATTAATCGTCACATCACTAACATAATGCATCAAAACAAGGGATGGATCAGAGACGACTTTCACCCGCAATAAATCAGGATGATCTTCAATAAACGTAGTTAACGCTGCCCCAGACATGAACACTTTATCTTTAATTACGTTAATCATAAATGGAATGTTGGTCTTGACCCCTTGAATATCAAATTCATGTAAAACCCGATCCATTTTATGACAGGCAGATTCAAAATCTCTGGCATGAACGCTGGCCTTAACTAACAAGGAATCAAAATAAGGTGTTACAACAGCGCCCGTGTAAGCATTACCCACATCTAACCGGACCCCATTACCACCTGGTGAACGATAAGTATCCAACATGCCCGTATCTGGTAAGAAATTATTCGCTGGATTTTCAGTGGTCACTCGGCATTGAATCGCTGCTCCATCAAAGTGCAAATCTGCTTGTTGTGGTAAGCCTAAATCTTGATGCAAATCTGCACCAGCAGCAATACTTAATTGCGACTGAACAATATCTACACCGGTGATTAATTCAGTAATAGTATGTTCTACTTGGACTCGTGGATTAACTTCGATGAAATAAAAATGATCTCTTTCCATCAAGAATTCAACCGTCCCGGCATTACTGTAACCAACGTGTTGCATTAATTTAACCGCAGCACCACAAACGGCAGCCCGCTGTTCTGGCGTTAAAATGACACATGGCGCCACTTCAACGACCTTTTGATTACGGCGCTGTACAGAACAGTCCCGTTCAAATAAATGCATCACATGGCCATGTTCATCCGCTAAAATTTGAACTTCAACGTGTTTGCCATGGGCGATAAAGCGTTCAACGTATAATTCATCGCCACCAAAAGCCTGTTTTGCTTCACTTTTAGCCCGGTCATAGGCTTCGGCTAAATCTGCTTCGTCATCAACGATCCGCATGCCGCGACCACCGCCGCCTAATGCGGCTTTGATCATAATAGGATAGCCATAAGTTGCCCCAAATTCCCGCACTTCATCTAATGAAGCCACTGGATGATCTGTACCGGGAATAGTTTCAATTTTTGCCTCTAACGCTGCTTTTTTTGCTGTAATCTTATCACCAAAGATATGTAATAATTCCGTCTTTGGGCCAACAAAAGTTAACCCTTCTTCTCGAACGCGTTTTGCAAACTGCTCGTTTTCTGATAGAAAGCCATAACCTGGATGGATGGCATCCGCACCACTTTTTTTAGCAATATCAATAATACTTTCAATATCAAGATAAGCGTCAGTCGGTTTTTTACCCGCTCCTACTAAATAGGCTTCTTGTGCTTTGAAACGATGAATAGACAATTCATCTTCTTTTGCATAAATACCTACCGTTTTTAAGCCTAATTCTTCGCAGGCACGGAAAATTCGGTTAGCGATTTCACCGCGATTGGCAACCAATACTTTTTGCATAAATGCGCGCTCCTTTATTTAAATTTATAGTCTACTTAATGTCATGATAGTCTCATTAAGCGATTATTAGAATAATACCATTATAATGTGTATAACGCTACATTGCGGTTTAAGGCATCCTTATTGTACCTTACGCATTTCTTGAAACTGTTTTTCAGCTTTCTCAGTCCCACTAATGTTTAAAACTAAGCCGATGGCTGCACAGGCAGATAACATGCTTGATCCCCCATAACTAATAAAGGGCAATGTTACCCCAGTAATTGGCAACATCCCAATTACCCCTGCAATATTAAACGACGCTTGGACAAATAACATCGTTGCCACCCCGTAACAAACTAAAGTTCTAAAGGTGGTATGGGCCCGCATACCAATTAAAACAATGCGGCTGATTAAGAAAAATAGCAATCCTAAAACGACTAAGACACCAATAACACCTAATTCTTCTGAAATAATTGCTAAAATAAAATCCGTATAAGGTGCTGGTAAATAGCCCTTTTTTTGAATACTATTGCCTAAACCTCGGCCAAACCAGCCGCCATTGTTAATAGCTAAATAAGAATTTACTAGCTGACTGCCCCCAGATTGTTCCCGTTGAAAAGGGTAAAGAAAAGATAAAATCCGCTGATACCGGTAGTTTTTTTCCAAAACTGCAATCGGAAATCTTTTCAAAATGTTGATCAGTAACGGTAATAATCCGGATACCGCAACGATAAAGGACAATCCAAAACCAATTGGAATGCCCGCAGAAAATATCATAATCATGATAATTAACGCTAAAATAGAAGCCCCACCAGTATCTGGCTGTAATAAAATCAGTAATGTGATTAAGCCAACTAAAACAACCGGGCCCAATAAATTGTTAAAAATTTGACCCCGTTCTAAATTCTGCCCTCGTTTATTAAAGATGAAGGCTAAATAGATGATTACCGTTATTTTTGCAATTTCTAAAGGTTGGATATTGATAGGCCCTAACGGAATCCAAGAGACTGCCCCGTTAATTGCTGAACTGGGATGCACAATTTTTAAGAATACTAAGAAAATTAATAGCGCGAAGGTGATCCCAATGCCTAGCATCACGACCCGTCGATTCTGCCAAAATGAAAGCTTGCTTAGAAATGCTAATAAGGCAAAAAAGAGCCCTGCCAAGGCCCAAAAAAATTGCCGACGTAAATAACTTGTTGGATCTATTTTATTTACAGATAAAATATCTGAGCTCGCTGAATAAACCATCACGATACCGACTGCGATCAGTAATAAAAACGGGATCGCGATGTAGTAATCCAGGTACGAAAACTTCTTACGAATCCCCAAGACTGCTTCAATCCTTTTTATCTAATTGTGATGCCTGATTTTGTGTAATTGCTTGATACAAATCCTCAATCTCCACACTTAGTTCATTCACTAAATCTGTAGCAACCTGTTCTGAAATCAAGCCACAGCGCTTCGCAAAATCTACTTCTTTAGAATAAACTAGCATTTGTGTATCAATAATTTCTTCTACGATTGGACATTGCATCAGGCATAAGTCACCGAATTGGCCTGTCAAGTCTTGCCGAATTTTTTCACCATCGGCTTTAAGAATCTCCAGACCGTTCTTTTGTTTAAGGTTATCCATGGAAATGCCTCCAAATTATCTTTGCCTAATATTTTTAACATACGTCATTATATCATTTCCCCGCCTATTTTGGGACATCAAAGCCTATTCTTTCAAGATAGCTTTAAAAATAAAAAAACAGCCAACGCCTTATCTAAACCGGCCATTCAGTTTTAACTCTGAATTTAGCTGTTTTAAATCTGACATTGACTGATTATAAGTTAATTTTATTTAGGCTTCTTTTTGTGCAGCCATCTTACGTTTCTTAGATGCTTTTTGCCGTTCGCCGGTATTTAAAATCTTTTTACGTAACCGGACGTTTTCAGGGGTTACTTCACAATATTCATCATCATTTAAGAATTCAATGGATTCTTCTAAAGACATTGTTTTTGGCGTCTTAATAGCCGCAGCATGGTCTTTACCAGAAGCCCGGGTGTTTGTTAAGTTCTTACCCTTTGTAACGTTAACAGAGATATCTTGATCACGGCTGCTAGAACCGACAATCATCCCTTCATAAACTTCAGTTTGAGCGTCAATAAATAATTGACCACGATCTTCAACAGATTGCAAACTGTAAGTGGTTGCTGGACCGCCATTAATAGAAACTAAAGCACCGGTATGCCGACCAGGTGTCCAATTCTTGATGACTGGACCGTATTTTTCAAAGGTATGGTTCATAATCCCATAACCACCCGTTTGAGAAAGAAATTCATTAGAGTAACCAATCAAACCTCTTGAAGGTGCTAGGAAGTTTAACCGTGTTTGGCCGTTACCTGTACTTTCCATGTTTTGCATCTCGCCTTTACGTTGAGACATGGCATCAATAACGGAACCAACATATTCATCCGGTGTGTCAATTTGAACGGATTCATAAGGTTCAGACAATACACCGTTAATCTCACGATAAATAACTTCTGGTCTAGAAAGTTGTAATTCAAAACCTTCACGCCGCATTTCTTCAACTAAGATTGATAAATGCAATTCCCCACGACCTGAAACAACCCAGGCACTAGGTTGATCTGTATCTTCAACACGCAAAGAAACATCGGTTTGTAATTGACTTCTCAAACGATCTTCCAATTTACGTGCAGTTACAAATTTACCTTCTTTACCTGCAAATGGTGAATCATTTGCTAAAAAGGTCATTTGTAGTGTTGGTTCGTCAATCCGTAAGATTGGTAGCGCATCTTGGTGATCGACAGGTGTGACAGTTTCACCAACGAAGATATCATCCATCCCAGAAACCGCAATTAAGTCCCCAGCTTTTGCTTCGTTGATTTCAATCCGTTTCAAACCAAAGAAACCAAAGATTTTAGTCACACGGAAGTTTTTAGTACTGCCGTCTAATTTTAATACGGAAACACTGTCGCCAATTTTGATTGAACCCCGGAAAACACGGCCAATACCAATTCGACCAACATAATCGTTGTAATCTAACATAGCCACTTGGAATTGAAGTGGTTCGTCACTATTATCAATTGGTGCTGGAATTGTATCAATGATCGTATCAAAAACTGGCTTCATTGTATGTTCTTGCGTTGCAATATCAGGATCTAAACTAGAAGTCCCGTTAACCGCACTAGCATAAACAACTGGGAATTCTAATTGTTCGTCATCAGCCCCTAATTCGATGAATAATTCTAAAACTTCATCAACGACTTCGTCTGGACGAGCGCCTTCACGGTCAATTTTATTAATCACAACGATTGGTGTTAAATGTTGTTCCAAAGCTTTTTTCAAAACAAACCGTGTTTGTGGCATTGTCCCTTCATAGGCATCAACAACCAATAAAACCCCATCAACCATGCGCATGATCCGTTCTACTTCACCACCGAAGTCCGCATGTCCTGGTGTATCTAAAATATTGATTTTTGTATTTTGATAATCAACTGCCGTATTCTTGGACAAAATTGTAATACCACGTTCTTTTTCAATGGCGTTAGAGTCCATAGCTCGATCTTGTAATTGAATATGTTCGTCCAATGTATCTGATTGTTTTAATAGTTCGTTGACAAGGGTAGTCTTACCATGGTCGACGTGGGCAATAATAGCAATATTACGAATATCGTCTCTTGTTTTCAAAGTTGCTTAACTTCCTTTCATGTTTAGCCAGAATGCTAGCGCTACGCTCTAACGAAACGGGCCAAACCTTGATGTAACGTTTTGTCGCATCTTTTATATCTTTATCCCATTTAATTTCAAACAGCTGCAAATTACTTGCACTAAGTCAAAAAAAGTGATGTTTTCTTGACCAATTTACTGTAAAGCAAGTATTTGTGCATGTGTCCGTTCCGTTCCAATTAGCACAATTTTAGATGATAACATACTTAAAGGCTCACCGTCAATATCTGTGACCTTTAATCCTAAGGTTTCAGCCATCACTTTACCGGCCGCAAAATCCCAAGGCATGAGTTTTGAAACATAGCCATTTTCAAAGCCTTGAATAACTTTTGTAAATTCAATGCCCGCACTGCCAAAAATTCTGGCGCCTGAGCTGGCTGTAACGGCCGCTGCAACGTGTTTTACGTCATGGACGAGTAATGGCCCAGACATCCCTAAAAGTCCTTCAGACAAAGTTATATTCTTAGGTTTGGGCAATGGCAGATTATTCTTATAAACACCAAACTCTGGGCCACCCCAAAATAGTTCATCCTTCATCACATCTAAAATAACCCCTACAATACCTTTACCGTCTAAATAAGCGCCAATCATAATGGCAAAATTTTCTCGAGCTTTGACAAAGTTCATTGTGCCGTCAATCGGATCCACGAAAAAAACAAGCCCTGTCAAATCCTCTACTTGATCGCCAAAGCCTTCTTCACCGACAATTTTTGCTTCGGGATATTGTGCCCGAATTTTTTGAACCAAATATTGTTCTGTGGTTTTATCAATATTTGTTACTAAGTCGTTGCGTCCAGATTTTGTATTCACCTTTAAATCATCATGCAAATGTAATTTAACGGCTTCCGCAGCCGTGACAACCCATTGTTTAATATCTAGTGCTAACCGCCAAGTATTTAGTGTCGCCATCGTTTATAGTCCCTTCTTCATCAAGATAATTTTGTTTTGTGATTGTTTTGCAGCTTGTACCGTCTGATAAATTGAATAGCCGGACACAGTTTCAAATTGTTTCCCCAATTGTTTTTCTTGCATTTTGCTAGGTACAATTTTTTTAAACTGTTCATAGCTTGCTAAAAGGTCTTGTTTTGTAATACCTTTTTCATTTGCCTTTTCAACATTATTGTAAAAACCAATCACCACAATAATTTCTTCGGTGGTCCAACTTGTATCCAATGGATAGCTATAATTTGTCTCAGCGATTTTAAGCACTCCCTCTTGATCTTTTATTCTACCAATCTACTATTATACAACGATAACACAAAAAAAATCAGCTGTCTGATTTTTATCGACAACTGATTTTTAAGATTAATTTCGAAATTAAATATTAGTTGGGAAACCTTCTGCGACATCTGCCGCATCCATAATTGCTTCACCTAAAGTTGGATGTGGGTGGATCGTCAAAGCTAAGTCTTGAATATTCAAGCCGCCTTCAACGGCAACCGTTAATTCAGAAATTAAATCGCTGGCACCGGCACCGGCAACTTGTGCGCCAATTAAAGTACCATCTTTTTTATCAGAAATTAATTTCACAAAACCATCAGTTTCATCTAATGAAATCGCCCGGCCGTTAGCGGCAAATGGGAACTTAGATGATTTAGCATCGTAACCTTTATCTTTAGCTTCTTTTAAAGTCAAACCGGTTGTTGCTAATTCAGGATCTGCAAAACAAACTGCTGGCATTGCCTTATAATCAACAGCTGCTTTTTTACCAGAAATGGCTTCAGCTGCAACTTTACCTTCATAAGATGCCTTGTGGGCTAAAGCTAATCCGGCAACAATATCGCCAATTGCATAAATATTGGCCACATTCGTCCGGCTTTGATTGTCAACATCAATTAAGCCTCGATCGCCTACTTTGATACCCGCTTGTTCTAAGCCCATATCATCGGTATTTGGCCGCCGACCAACGGTAACCATGACGTAATCTGCTTTGATGCTTTCAACTTTGCCGTCTACTTCATATTTAACAGTGACATCTTTATCAGTCTGAACAGCTTCTTTGGCCATGGCGCTTGTAATAACGTCTGTACCCTTTTTCTTAAAGTTGTTCAAAACAAGTGAAACCATGTCTTTATCAAAGTTTGGCAAAATAGATGGCATACCTTCAAGAATTGTGACATGAGTGCCTAAGTTTGTATAAGCACCGGCTAATTCTGAACCAATATAGCCGCCACCAATAACAACTAATTCTTTAGGTACTTCTGGCAAACTCAAACCACCTGTAGAATCGACAACTCGACCTGAGAATTTGAAGCCAGGAATTTCAATTGGCCGACTACCAGTTGCAATAATTAAATTTTTAAAAGTGTAAGTCTGAGCGCTATCTTTTTGGATGACCCGTAGACTATGGCTGTCCTTTAAAAAGGCATCCCCCATAATCAAGTCAATTTTATGCTTTTTAAACAGCATACCAACGCCACCGGTTAACCGTTCAACAACTTTGTGCTGTTTCCAGTCTTGTGTTTGTGCCCAATCAATCGTTGGAGCACCAGCCATTTTAATACCAAAAGTAGAAGCATCTGTTGCAGCTTGCAAACGATGACCGGCATTAATCAAAGCTTTAGATGGAATACAGCCTACGTTTAAGCAGACACCGCCAACAAATTCTTTTTCAATTACGGTTACTTTTTGACCTAATTCAGCGGCGTGAATTGCGGCCACATAGCCACCAGGTCCAGCACCGATTACGACTGTATCTAAATCAATTGCAAAATCGCCTACTACCATCTATCGTCATCCTTCCATTAATAGCAATTCAGGATCAGCTAATAATTGTTTTAATTCATTCATTGCCCCTTGTGCGTAAGCCCCATCAATTAAACGGTGGTCTACAGACAAGGATAATTTCATCATTGCGCCAACGGCAATTTGGCCATCATCAGTGACATAAGGTTCCTTGGCAATTTTACCAAAGCCTAAAATAGCCACTTCAGGATGATTCACAACTGGTGTAAACCAGCCGCCGCCTAAAGAACCAATATTACTAATTGAAATCGTCCCGTTACTCATTTGTTCTGGTTTCAACTTATTGTCTTTAGCAGCTTGGGCGTTGTCTGAAATTTCTTTGGCAATTTCAAAAATACTCTTTGTATCTGCATCTTTAATATTTGGCATGTATAAGCCATTTGGTGTATCTGTGGCAATCCCAATATTAAAGTAGTTTTTATGCACGATTTCTTGGGTAGCATCATCAATAGAAGCGTTTAGATTAGGATTATGTTTAATCGTAATCACTAAAGCTTTGACAACGTAGGCCAAGAAAGTTAAGTGAATGCCACGATCTGCGGCAACATTCTTAAATTTCTTACGATGTGCCATCAACTTAGAAACTTCAACATCATCAAAAATTGTAAAGTGTGGGGCTGTATACTTACTCTTTGTCACAGACTTCGCAATGGCTTTACGCATTGGTGACATCTTTTCACGGACTTCACGATCTGCTTCTGTCGACTTAAATGGCTGTGGTGCAGCAGCAGGTGCTGGTGCTGGTGCTGGTGCAGTTGGTGCTGCCGGTGCAGATGCTACGGGTGCTGCAGCTGGTGCAGCAGTACCGCCAGCAATAAAGTTATCCACGTCTTGTTTCGTAATACGGCCATGACTGCCAGTTGCTGGTACTTGTGAAATATCCACGTCATGTTCTCGAGCATATTGCCGAACTGAAGGCATTGCTAAAATTTCGCGATTTGGATCGCTAATAGCAACAACATTATTCGTTGTTGCTGTTGGTACAATTGCAGCGCTGCCACTAGCGGCATTTTGAACGGGTGCTTCAGCAGCAGGTGCTGGTGCAGCTTCAGTAGCACCAGCGGGAGCAGCATCATTGTGCCCAGGTGCGTCAATTTCAACGATAACGTCGCCGACTTCAACTGTATCCCCTTCAGCAGCCACAATGTTCGTAATTGTCCCAGTCACTGGAGATGGAATTTCTTCCACAGACTTATCGTTTTGAATTTCAACTAATGTATCATCTTCATTGATCTTATCGCCGACTTTAACGTCCCATTTAGCGATTTCACCCTCGACAATACCTTCACCTAATTCTGGTAATTTGAATTGATAAACTTTGGCACCACCGGCAGTAGGTGCTGCAGCGGGTGCTGCTTTTTCAGCGGGTGCTGCTGAAGGCGCGTCATTACCAGCTACGCCAGGAGCATCAATTTCGACAATTACATCGCCGACTTCAACTGTATCCCCTTCGGCAGCTACAATGTTGGTCACGGTCCCGGTGACTGGGGATGGAATTTCTTCCACAGATTTATCGTTTTGAATTTCAACTAATGTATCATCTTCGTTAATTTTATCGCCGACTTTGACGTCCCACTTAGCGATTTCACCTTCAACAATACCTTCGCCTAGCTCTGGTAATTTAAATTGGTATGCCATAACGTTCTTCCTTTCTGTTAAGCCCTAATAACTCATAATTTCTTTAACTTTAGCTTCCACATCATTTGCATTTGGTAACCAAATACCTTCGGCTTCACCAAATGGGAACGGCGTATCTGGTGCCGCTACAAAACCAATTGGTGCTTCTAAAGAAAGAATGGCTTCTTGAGAAATCTCAGAAACAACGGTATTACCGACACCACCCATTTTTTGGGCTTCTTGCACAACAACCACCCGGCCGGTCTTTTTAACAGAAGCCAAAATAGTGGCCATATCTAATGGGGCAATTGTCCGCAAATCAATAATTTCAGCATCAATATTTTCTTTAGCCAAGTTATCGGCTGCTTTCAAACTTTCCCGTACCATTGCGCCGTAAGTTACGATTGTAATATCTTTACCTTCACGGCTGATGCCTGCTTTATCCAAAGGTACTTCATAAGCTTCATCTGGTACTTCTTCTCTGAAAGAACGGTACAATTTCATATGTTCCAAAAACATCACTGGATCATTAGAATGAATTGAAGCTAATAATAGCCCTTTTGCATCGTAAGGATTACTTGGAATAACAACCCGCATCCCAGGAAATTGTGCAATTAAACCTTCAAAGTTGTCTGAATGCATTTCCGGTGTATGCACACCACCGCCAAATGGTGCCCGAATAGTGATTGGCATTTGCCGCGTACCATCCATCTTATAACGCATTCTAGACATTTGACCGCCAATAGAATCCATCGTTTCAAAAATAAAACCAAAGAATTGAATTTCAGGTACTGGTCTAAAGCCTTCTAAAGCTAAACCAATTGACAAACCACCAATACCAGATTCTGCAAGCGGTGTATCAAAAACTTTATCTTCACCGTATTTTTCTTGCAAGCCTTCTGTTGCCCGGAAGACACCGCCGTTTTTACCAACGTCTTCACCAAAGATCAGAACTTTGTCGTCTTGTTCAATGGCTTGACCCAACGCAGCAGTAATCGCTTGAATCATTGTTTTCTTTGCCATATTAGTTCGACTCCTTCTTGCTGTAAGTTTCAATTTGTGACACAATATTTTGAGGCTGTACCTCATAAGTGTTCTTTAAGAATGACGTTACGGTTTGTTTTTCAACCTTATCCGCTTGATTGATCGCTTCTTTAATTTCAGCTTTATATTGTTCAATTAAAGCGTCTTCTTTTTCTTGTGTCCATAAACCTTTGCCTTCTAGATAAGTTCTGAACCGGTTTAATGGATCACGTTGATGCCATAATTCATCTAGTTCAGCAGAACGATAACGTTTTGGATCATCACCAGAAAGTGTATGTGGCCCATAACGATAAGTCATCGTTTCAATTAAAACAGGTCCGTTACCAGCAATTGCCCAATTCCGTGCTTCGCGCATCACTTCATAAACCGCTAATGGATCCATCCCATCTACTTGAACCCCTGGGATCCCAGCAGCGACTGCTTTTTGTGCTAAAGTTTTAGCAGCACTTTGCGCAGATCTTGGCACAGAGATAGCGAATTCATTATTTTCAATGATGAATAAGGCAGGTGCTTTAAAGTGTCCGGCAAAGTTCATGCCTTCATAAAAGTCCCCTTGAGAAGTCCCACCATCACCGGTATAAGCGAAAACAACATTTTCAGCTTTTTTCTTTTTAAGCCCTAAAGCAACACCGGCAGCTTGAACATATTGTGCCCCGATAATAATTTGTGGTGGTAATGCATGTAAATCTTCTGGATAATTGTTGCCTTCCACATGGCCTCTAGACCATAAGAAAGCTTTATATAATGGTAAACCTTGTTGGATTAATTCTGGAACGTCACGATAACGCGGCAGTACAAAATCTGCTTTGTCCATTGCATAAACACTGGCCATCTGGCTGGCTTCATGACCTGCAGTTGGTGCATAAAAGCCCAAGCGGCCTTGCCGGTTTAATGCTGTAGAGCGTTGGTCTAAAACGCGAGCCCAGACCATTTTAGACATTAATTCGATGAGTTGATCATCTGTTAAGTCAGGTACATGGTCTTTATCAACGATTTCACCTTTTTCATTGAGAATTTGCACCATTTTGAAATCTTTTTCTTGGTCATTAACTAATGCTGCAAAATCTAGCAATTCGGAATTTTTTTTAGTTGCCATAGATATTCAGTTCCCTTCTTAATAGTTCTGTAGCAATACTGTCTAGAAAACTGTATCACTATCTATCTCTACACTAACAAATTTAGCATTATGCAAACGCTTTTGCAAGCATTAAAATTTATTTCTTAGCTTTCCTATAAGTTATTAATTAGTGAATAATATAACTATCTCACAGCAAATAGCATGCCAAAACAGCCTCAATTTTTTTCTGTTCTATACAAAATTTGTTTTCTGTATTGATTTAACCCCTCATTTCACAGCCTTTCGCATAAAAAAATCCCCCAAGCATTAAAGGCCTTGGGAGATCTTTATTTTTATAATTTAGACTGCTTATTGAATTGCTAACTTTGCCCCTACGAGCGCGGCTGTTCATACTTTAAACTGATTTGCGTGACCTGGCTGGGCTCTCGCTCACTTAGATCTGCAGCGATTACAGCTTGTACCTGAGCATCTGTTGCTGTCACAATTTCAGATGTTACGCGTGTCGCGTTAACATTACTTGATACTGTTGCAACTTTAGTTTGGCTTTTTGCTTGTGATAAAGTTCGAATACTCATCCAAATGTTTTGAATTACTTGGTAAACTTTTTTTACAAAAGTCAGTTGTAATTCAGGTTGTGCGATAATTGTTTCGCCAGTAGCCATTACAATCGCAAAGCCTTCACCAGCGACAACCTTTGCACCGAAAGTTGCTGTTTTTGTATCTAATTGTAAAGTGCTGTCATCAAACAGGTTCATGTTTGCTGGTAAATCGTCACCAGCACTTAAGAAAACAATGTCACCTGGTACTAATCTTGCAGCGTTCACCCGATGGCCTAAGCCTTCGCGGATCACTAAGAAATCTTCTGCTAAAATTGCTTGTGCGGCAACAACTTGTTGGTTAAAACGTACTAGAGCCGTTGCTTTAGTGATAAAAGTCAACACTACTAAGCTTAAAATAATGGCTGCCAAAATATTTTGGTGCAGCAAGTTGCATAAACCGACTGCAAATAGCAAAATCAAAGTAGCTGGTGCTTTTAAATCATTAAACAAGCTTCTTAAAATCGCACTTTTTTCAAGTGTTGTGAATTGGTTTAAGCCAAAGCGGTGCATCCGCTTGTGTACTTCAGAAATAGTCAAGCCGCTAACATGACTTGTTTGTCTTTTTAGGGCTTGCTTTGTCGTAAATTCATTCTTTGAAATTACAAACATGTTCTTGAACATAATTCTATCCTCCTCTGTTTTTACAGAAGAAGTTGTTTGTTCAACCACAGCTATTAAATTTTAAAATCGCCTAAAGGTGGGTAAAACGTCTAACTTCCTCTGCTGGTCACCTTTGTCTGTCGCTCCGGGTTTAGAATCTGTATGCATTCTACTCACCTCTCTTTGTTTTGGTTTTTTGTAAAAAATAAAAATAGACACCTAAAATGATTGGGTGTCGTTGATAGATTCCCAATCGTTTAGTTTTAGCACTATATGACGTAGATTAAAATCAGCTGTATTAGAAAAAGCCTTTTTAGACAGTTCCAGTTGACTCGTTGGCATCTCTCGATGTTTCTGAGCAACAGCGTATATTCATATAGGAGCCTCACCTAACGGGATATATTAAAAATTCTTGTTATAGGCATAGCGTCACTAATACTAGTTTATCAATTAATATCAAAAAGTCAACACCTTTCTGGAAAAAATAGCAATGCCGCTTTGTTTGTGATACTATTTGTAACGAAAAGAAATTACGGAGGGGTACATTTTGATTTTAATGAAAGATATTGTCCGCGATGGTCATTCAGTTTTACGTGCACAAGCCGCAAAAGTTGAGTTTCCATTAACTGACGAAGATAAAAAATTAGCTGCCGAAATGATGACATTTTTAGAAAATAGTCAAAATCCTGAAATCGCTGAAAAACATCAGCTCCGTGCTGGTGTCGGTTTAGCCGCACCACAAGTGGGTGTTTCAAAACAAATGAGCGCAGTCTTAGTGCCTGGCGGTGACGATGAAGAACCCGTTTTAAAAACAGTCTTAATCAACCCGACCATTATTGCCCATTCGGTTAAAAATGCGGCTTTATCTGAAGGTGAAGGCTGCTTATCTGTAGATCGTGATATTCCTGGCTATGTACCGAGACACGAACGCATTACGATTCGCTACCAAGACTTTGACGGTAACATTTTAAAGCTGAAATTAAAAGATTATCCAGCAATTGTCTGCCAGCACGAAATTGATCACTTACATGGTATTTTGTTTTATGATCATATTAATTCAACAAATCCATTTGAATTACCTGAAAATACAGTCTTATTAGAATAAAACCAGCTAAAAAAAGCGCTGGATCAGACTTGAAAGCAAGTTTGATCCGGCGCTTTTTATTTGACTAATTTTCTAAAGCATCTGCATCTTCGAACTGACTATTATACAGCTGGGCATAAAAACCAGCTTCGGCCATTAAGCTTTCATGATTGCCTTGTTCGATAATTTCGCCATGCTGCAATACCAAAATCAAATCGGCATTACGAATTGTTGACAGTCGATGTGCAATTACAAAACTTGTACGACCCGCCATAATTTTATCCATCGCTTGCTGCAGCATTTGTTCTAAACGCGTATCCACTGAACTTGTGGCTTCGTCTAAAATCATAATCGCTGGATTGGCGATAATCGCTCTAGCAATTGTCATCAACTGCTTTTGCCCTTGAGAAATATTATCTGCTTCCGAAGAAATTTCGGTTTGATAGCCTGCTGGCAAAGTATGAATATAATAGTCAATATTTGCCGTTTTTGCTGCATCAACAACTTCATATTCTTCAGCGTCCAGTTTGCCAAAGCGAATATTATTCGTAATTGTATCTTTATATAACCATGTATCTTGTAAAACCATCCCAAATTGCTGCCGCAAAGTTTGCCGGCTTAATTGCTTCGTATCTACACCATCCAACAGAATTTTGCCGCCATTAATTTCATAAAAACGTAATAGCAAATTAATTAACGTGGTTTTACCAGCTCCGGTTGGCCCAACAATAGCCACAGTACTACCCGGTTTAACAGTGAAATTCAAGTTTTTAATTAGTGGTTTATCTTTAGTGTAGCTAAAGGACACATTTTCAAACTTAACTTCGCCTTGGACCCGTTTTGGCAATACCGCTTCAGTCGCTTGCTCCGGTTCATCAGGCTCATTTAAAATCTCAAACACCCGCTTAGTTGCTGCTTGGCCGGACTGTAAAATACTAGAAATTTGTGTTAGTGAAGATAACGGCTGATTAATTTGCCAAATATATTGGATAAAAGCTTGTAAATTCCCCACTGGAATCACACCTTTTAATACAAAAATACCGCCGACAGTCGCCATAGCCGCATAAGTCAAATAAGCAATTAAAGACACTAAAGGCATCAAGATACCTGAGATAAACGCTGCTTTAAAGCCATAATTTGACAATTGATGATTCACTTTTTTGAAGCTATCCAACGTATTTTCTTCTTGACCATAAGCTTGAATTTCTGTAAAACCAGTAAAACTTTCTTGGACAACCCCGTTTAACCGGCCTAGTGTGTTCTGCTGACCTTCAAAATAGTTTTGAGATTTTCCTAAAATAATTCTAGAAATAATTAATGTTGCTGGAATCATCCATAACGTAATCAAAGCCATAATCCAATTGATCGTAAACATCATAATCACGGCAACCGTGATCCCTACAACTGAATTGACAACTTGAATTAAGCCCTGCTGCAATGCATTGGTGATTGCATCCACATCATTGGTGAAGCGTGACAGCAAATTTCCTAATTGCCGGGTATCAAAATAATTAACCGGTAAATGGTTCAATTTTGTATCTAACGATTGGCGTAAGCCCTTCATTGAACGCTGAACGGCAAGTGTCATTAAATATTGCGATAAAAACATGGTTATTTGGTACCCAAAGGCAAACACTAAAATCAACGCAATAATTTGTAAAATATAACTAAAATTAATCGCCCGATGTTGTGTCAATGCATTGGTAATTTCAGTCACAATTAAGCCCATAGTCACTGGCCATAACGCGTTAAAAATCATGGATAAGACCGCATTAAGTAGCGATAAATAGAGATTGCGCCGGTTCGGTTTTAAAAAGGGTCTTAGCTGTCGGAGGGATCGAATCATTTCGCTCATGCTAACTCCTCCTTTGATAATTGCGAGTAAGCAATGTCTTGATAAATTTTATTGTGGGCTAATAGTTCTTCGTGGGTGCCCTTGCCAACAATGGTACCTTGATCCAAAACAATAATCTGAGCCGCATTCATGATCGTACTAATCCGCTGTGCCACAATAATAATGGTTGCATCGGTAATTGCTTCATGGAGCCGCTGCCGTAAAACTAAATCTGTTTTGTAATCTAGTGCTGAAAAACTATCGTCAAACACATAAATTGCCGGGCGTCGTACAATCGCCCGTGCGATGGACAGCCGCTGTTTTTGTCCCCCAGATAAATTACTGCCGCCTTCCGATAAAATCGTATCTAGCTGATCCGGTAATTTTTCAACAAAATCTTTGGCTTGGGCAATTTCTAAAGCTGACCAAAGCGCATCATCATCTGCTTTTGCTTGACCATATTGTAAATTCTCACGGATAGTCCCATTAAATAGGACCGCTTTTTGTGAAATAAATCCGATTTGTGCTCTTAATTTGGCGATGTCATAATCACGAATATTTTGAGCATCAATGGATAATTGACCAGATGTCGTATCATAAAATCGTGGAATTAATTGAATTAGCGTGGATTTACCGCTGCCGGTACTCCCAATAAAGGCCGTTGTTTGTCCAGGATTAATCGTTAAATTAATATCTCTCAAAACAGGTTCTTCAGAATCTTGATATGAAAAAGCGACATTTTCAAAAGTAATACCGCCCTTTATTTTAGCTGTAACCGGCTTTTTGACAGCTTTGATTTCGCTTTCAGTATCCATAATCTCTTGAATTCGGCCGGCTGAAACAGCTGCTCTAGGATAGAGCATGAAAACGCTAGAAAACATCAAGAATGAAAATAAAACGTGGAAGATGTATTCTACAAATGCAATTAAACGGCCGATTTCTAAGTTACCTGCGCTAATTGCTAATGTCCCTTGCCAAAGAATTAAGGCAAAGACAATATTAAAAATAAAAGAAAAGCCAGGTTGGGCTACCGCCATTAACGTGTACAAGTGCGTAGAGCTCTTTTGATAGGCAGTGTTTACTTTGCCAAAGCGGTCTTGTTGGAATTTTTCTCGTACAAAAGCCCGAATGACCCGAACACCAGATAAATTTTCACGCATATTTTGGTTAATTTTATCCAAATTACCTTGCTGGGCAACGGACATCGGTTCTGAATAATGGGCAATAACCATGATGCCTAAAAATAAGACGGGAATTGCCAAAAAGACATAAACGGACAACGCCGCATTGGTCCGCAGCATCATAATTGCCGAAACAATAAACATCATCGGCGTCATAAAACCGGTTCGTAAAACCATCTGTAAAAAGTTCATCACTTGAAACGCATCATTTGTTGTGCGGGTAATCAAAGAAGCCCCACCAATTTGCTTGTATTCTTGCTGGGATAAATTCAGAGCAGCTTCAAATAAATCATCCCGAATATCACGAACGATATTATTTGTTAGCCGAGCACCGGTGAAAGCCAGTCCAATGAGCCCCACCATCCCCACGACAATGACAATAAACATAATTAAACTAATTTGATAAATATTTTTAAAACTGTGTTTATTAATACCCAGATCAATCATTTGTCCTAACAATGTAGGCAACCCCAATTCAATCAGAGCAAATCCAAAAACAAAAAGTAAATTCAAAAGTAGCAGCTTTTTATATTTCAAAGCATACCTAACCATTAATTTCATAATTAACCTCCCTATACCACATAAAAGGAGGTTGGCGATAAAGTAATTTTATCAACAACCTCTTCATTAACACTCGTTAGCTTTAATTTAACTTTTCCAAATCTGCTTTACGCATATCTTTAACATACTCTATAGTAGGCTTATTTGTCATAAAAGCAATATCTAGATGAAAACAGCCTGTCAATACCCATGAATCACTAATGATAAATGGCGGATATTTAGGCATTGATGAAATAATACCATTTTCCAATGCATGTTTATTCAATGTCGCTTCAAACTGACGTAAAAATTTTTGATCAAACAAACGCGCATCATCTTCGTGATCTGCTTTTAAAAGCATTCTATATTCAAAAACCATGATCCCGCGGCCCCAAATATCTTGTACAGGATCTGAGGTCAAATCATTTTTGTAGTCAAAGATTTGTTGATAGTCCTGGGTTTCATCATTTAATGTCTGCAGCAATGTTTTATTCGTTAACTTTTGACTATGGCGTAATAAGATGCGCAATGCGGCATTACGGCGGATACGCTTAATAATATAGTAAATAGCAATGATCAAAATCACGCTAACTAAAGTTATAAGTACAATAACCATGAGTCGTTCTCCTTAGTGAGCTGTTTATAAACAGCGGTATAAGTTAATAATAGCAGAATATTACCACTGTTACCACGTATTAATAATGTACTTTAAAGCTCAAATATGATATATTAAGCCTAATTGTTGTTTGATCGCAACATCTGGAATCGGCGTTGCAAAACGTTTTTTTAATTGCAACATTAATTTGTTCCATTCATTTTTTAATTAAATAATATTGTTATAAGGGAGTTATTTTATATGATTTTTAAAGTTTTGTTCCAAGAGGATAAACATTTATCACCAAAAAGAGAAACAACAAATTCAATTTATTTAGAAGCCAGCAGCATCGTAGAGGCTCGGGCACTTGTCGAAAAGAATACGGATTACAATATCGAATTCATCCAAGAATTAAGCGGCAAATTCTTAGAATTCGAACAAAATGAACCCGATTTTAAATTAACGGAGTTCTCTACTAAATGAAATTAAAAGTAAAAAACAATGAAACAGCCGTTTTTGCAATTGGTGGCCTCGGTGAGATTGGTAAGAACATGTATGGTGTTCAATTTCAAGATGAAATCATCATGATTGATGCTGGGATTAAGTTTCCAGAAGATGATTTACTAGGCATTGACTATGTCATTTCTGACTACTCTTATCTAGCCCAAAATCAGCAAAAAATTAAGGCACTTGTCATCACCCATGGTCACGAAGACCATATCGGTGGGATTCCTTATCTATTAAAACAAGTCCCAAATGTTCCCGTTTATGCCGGTCCTTTGGCTTTAGCTTTGATCAAAGGAAAATTAGAAGAACATGGCTTGTTAAAAACAACAACGCTTCATGAAATTAATGAAGATACTGTTTTAAAATTCCGTAAGACAAAAGTATCCTTTTTCAGAACGACCCACTCGATTCCAGATACGCTGGGTGTCGCTGTTGAGACGCCCCAAGGTGTGATCGTTGAAACTGGGGACTTTAAATTTGATTTAACACCTGTTGGTGATCAGCCTTCGCCAAACTTACAGCGCATGGCTGCCTTAGGTGAAAAAGGCGTCTTATTACTGATGTCTGATAGTACCAATGCTGAAATTCCTAATTTTACGAAATCTGAACGTTTTGTGGGCAAGTCCATTCGTCACCTGTTTGAAGGTATCGAAGGTCGAATTATATTTGCTACCTTTGCGTCCAATATTTCTAGAATTGCCCAAGCTGTTGATGCTGCTATGGCGCACGGTCGTAAAATCGCCGTCTTCGGTCGAAGTATGGAAGCTGCTATGGTCAACGGCCGGGAATTAGGCTATTTAAATATTCCAGATGATGTCTTGATTGACGCACATACTTTAAATAGTACCCCTGCTGATAAAGTTATGATTTTATGTACGGGTTCTCAAGGTGAACCAATGGCGGCTTTAAGCCGGATTGCTGCGGGCACCCATCGTCAAATCACAATCCAGCCCGGGGATACTGTCATTTTCTCCAGTAATCCTATTCCAGGGAATACCACTTCAGTAAATCATTTGATCAACCAATTGTCTGAAGCTGGTGCAGAAGTCATTCATGGTAAAGTCAATAACATTCACACTTCCGGTCATGGTGGCCAAGAAGAACAAAAATTGATGCTACGCTTGATGAAACCTAAATTCTTTATGCCTGTTCACGGGGAATATCGCATGCAGCGTATTCATTCGGAATTAGCTGAAGCTTGTGGTGTGGCTAAGGACAATGTCTTTATTATGGAAAATGGCGATGTGTTAGCGTTAACTAGTGAGACTGCCCGTCGTGCCGGCCACTTCCCTGCTGGGGATGTTTATGTGGATGGCAGCGGTATTGGCGATATTGGCAGTGTCGTCTTAAATGATCGTCGGATTTTGTCTGAAGAAGGTCTTGTAGTTGTCGTAGCAACGATTAACTATAAAACCGGTGAAATTTTAGCTGGGCCTGATCTATTATCTCGTGGTTTTGTTTATATGCGTGAATCTGGTCCGCTGATTAAAGAATCTCAACGCCGTATCTTTAGAGTTATCCGCAATACGTTTAAACAAAATGAACATGTTACTGAAGCGAAAGTAAGAGACGCGATTATTGATAGTCTACAAAACTTTTTATTTGATCAGACTGAGCGTCATCCAATGATCTTACCAATGCTTATTTCTGCAAATTAATAAAAAATACGATAATAACCATTTATTTGGTCGTTATCGTATTTTTTATTGTGCTATAATGCTTAAGATTCGTTTATTTTAAATCTAAAGGCATTTTGCCGTTTATATTATAGGGAGCTAACTCATGAAACCTTATTTCTTTCATATTATCGCTAATGAAATCGCTGGTGCTTATCACGGAAAAACCAATACCAAGTTAGTGGTTCAATATTTAACCCAGCAACAAATCCAATTTACCTTGAATAAAACGCATTATCCCGGCCATGCTGTTAAAATTGCCCAGGCGCTAATCATCCCCAAGCAAGATCAATACCAGCATCTGGTTCTAGTCATTGGCGGCGACGGTACTTTGCATCAAGTCATTAAAGGCCTCCGCCAAAATACACAGTCACCGCTAATTCCGGTGGGCTACATCCCCAGTGGTTCTGGTAATGATTTTAGTCGCAGTTTAAATTTAAGCGCTGATCCTATTAAAAATCTGCAGCAAATTCAACAGGCCAAAGCACCGCAAAATTTAGATATCGGGGTGTTCACCCAAACTAATGGGCATACAAGTATTTTCGTCAATAATATCGGCATTGGCATTGATGCCAGAACCGTTTTTTTAACCAATCATTCTAAAATAAAGAAAGTTTTGAATCACTTAAAATTAGGTACTTTTTCTTATTTAGCAAATTTACTGCGGGCTTATCGCCAGCAAAAAAGCTTTTCAGTTACGGTTAAAACCAAAGATCAAAAACAAACCTTTAAAAATATTTTTCTAGTGACTTTCGGCAATGAACCTTACTTCGGCGGCGGTGTGCCAATCTTACCCCATGCCAATGTTTATAGCCGTAGTATTGAACTTGTGTTAGTAGAAAAACTGCCGTTTCATCAGCTAGCGCCTTTGTTTTATCGTGTTTTTAAAGACGGCACACATTTAAAAGATAAGCACGTTCATTACTTCAAAGGCCGCCAATTCCAATTAACAACCAATCAATTGGAGTATGGTCAAATTGATGGTGAAGAATTAGGTCACCACGCTTTTGATTTTAAAGTCACTTTGACCCAATATCCTTTTTGGCTCAAATAACTTGACGTTTTTCAATTTTATCTAAAGAGTCCGCAACTTTTTGAGCGGCTAACCGGCCTTCACGAATGGCCCAAATGACTAAAGAGGGCCCTCTTTTTGCATCACCGGCAACATAGATCTGTTCATCATTTGTCCGATAATCTTCAGTAACTTGTTCAATGCCAAATTGTTCAAAAATAGCTTTTTGGGGACCGGTAAAGCCCATGGCAATTAATACTAAATCCACGTCATAAATTTCTTCAGTGCCTGCAAGGGGCTGAAAATTTTTAACTTTTTGAATCGTTACTTGTGTTAACCGACCATCTTCGCCAGCTACGGCGGTGATGGTTTTTTCATATTCCGTAATAGGTTGCTGATAAACCGCTTCAGCTTCTTTTTGGCCATAACCTACCCGCTTAGTTGCTGGATACTCTGGCCAAGGATTCCCATCTGGCCGGGTTGTTGGTGGTTCTGGTGTGATTTCCAATTGCTTAATGCTACGAGCCCCTTGACGCAAAGCAGACGCCACACAGTCATTGCCCGTATCGCCGCCGCCGAGAACTAACACCCGCTTACCGGCTAAACTTTGATCTGCTTTAGGCCCATTTTTAAGCACTTTTTTTGTCGTGGCGGTCAAGAAATCTACTGCAAAATCAATGCCTGTCAATTGCCGATTAGCGACTTGTAGATCCCGGGGTGTGCCGGCACCGATACAAACAATAATACGATCAAATTGACGTTTCAAATCTTCAGCACTGATCGTTTGCCCAACTTCGGTATTGACTCTAAAATCAATCCCCACCGCCTGCATTACCGTAATCCGTCGGGCAATGATTTCTTTTGGCAGTTTCATATTCGGGATGCCATACATACATAGGCCACCGGGTTTGTCCGCCTTTTCAAAAACAGTCACTTGATAGCCTAATTGATTTAAGCGCCATGCAGCCGCTAAGCCAGCAGGGCCACTGCCGACAATAGCGACTTTAAAATCATTGCGGCTGGCTGGTGTGCCTTGGGTTTTGACCCAGTTATTTTTGAAGCCTTGTTCAATCACAAAATGTTCATTATTCCGGATGGTGATCCCTTGACCATTTAAAGCTTCATTGCAGCTCAATTCACAGGGTGCTGGACAAACCAACCCGGTAAAATCGGGTAATGGATTTGTCAAAGTTAAGCGATCAAAGGCCATTTTATCTTCATCACGATAGATTAAATCTTGCCATTCTGGAATTAAATTATCATTAGGACAGCCCCCCACTGCGCGACCGCCACCATAAAAAATACCATGGTGACAATGGGGAACCCCACAATTCATACAGCGGGCTGCCTGCTGCCGCCGCTGTGATTCACTAATATCTACTTCCATTTTTTCAAAATCTTGAATGCGTTTTGAAATCGGCCGGTAAGGATTATCTTTACGGTCATATTTCATAAAACCAAATGGATCTGCCATAAATTGTAACCTCCTTATGAATGTTGAGCCGTGGCAATTTCAAAAGCTTGTTCAATAATTTTTGCTTGAGGCACTTGTTTGTTGTCTTCACGTAACGCTGCCATAATATCATTAATTCGATGGAAATCTTTTGGATAAACTTTGACAAAATCTTTTTTAGCATATTCAAAGGCATCTAAAATCTGAGTGGCTTTTGCGGATTTTGTAAAGTCAACATGCTTCGTTAACATTGTCTTAAGGCGTTGTTCATCAGCTAATTCCAACTTCACTAAATCTACCATTTCTAAATTTAAATTATGGGCAAATTCATGAACTGGATCATAAACATAGGCAATGCCCCCCGACATACCGGCGCCAAAGTTACGACCCGTTGTGCCTAAAATCACCACATGGCCGCCCGTCATATACTCACAGCCGTGATCGCCAATACCTTCAACGACCACATCGGCACCGGAGTTGCGGACACAAAAACGTTCCCCGGCACGACCATTGAAAAAGGCTTCCCCGCTCGTTGCCCCGAAACAAGCCACATTCCCTACAACGGTTGCTTGGCTGTATAAATCTTTAGCATCTGTTGGTGCTTCAACGATCAAACGACCACCGCTTAAACCTTTGCCCACATAATCGTTAGCTTCTCCAATTAGTTTTAATTCTAAGCCTTGGGTTATAAAAGCCCCAAAACTTTGACCAGCCACACCAGTATATTCATATTTAATTTTGCCAGGGGCTAATACATGATTGCCAAAATGCTGGGCAATCCAACCACCCATACGGCTGCCGACTGCTCGTTGCGTATTATCAATTGGCCGTTTGATAAGACTTTCACCTGATTTTTGTAAGGCTAACTGAGCAAAATCATCCAATTCTGGCCAATCATATTTTGCCGCAAAGGGATCCGTCCGTTTGCGCTTAATTCCAAATGAGGTGCCCAAAATACGATCAAAATTCAAATGCCGCGCTTTACCTTTAGCCACAAATTTAGATTTTAGCCGTTCTGTATGGCCTACCATTTCGTCAACCGTCCGATAACCTAACTGTGCCATAATTTCTCTTAAATCTTCTGCCAAAAAGCGCATCATATTTTCAATATCTTCCGGTTTGCCTGCAAAATGCTGCCGCAACTTTGGATCTTGTGTACAAATTCCGGTAGGACAAGTGTTTAAGCTGCACACCCGCATCATAATACAGCCAATGGCACAAAGGGTTAATGAGCCAAAATTAAACTCTTCGGCCCCTAGCAAAGCGGCAATGGCAATATCTCGACCAGTCATCAGCTTTCCGTCGGTTTCAATGGTTGTCCGTTGACGCAAGTTGTTCAGCCATAACGTTTGATGGGCATCAGCAACACCCATTTCCCAAGGAATACCCGCATCTCGAACGGACGTCCGTGGTGCTGCCCCGGTACCACCATCGTAACCAGAAATCGTGACTTTATCTGCCCCGGCTTTTACAACCCCTGTTGCAATTGTCCCAACGCCAGTACTAGCAACCAATTTCACCGTAATTTTGGCATAAGGATTAATTTGTTTTAAATCAAAGATCAGTTGTTTTAAATCTTCAATTGAATAAATATCATGATGGGGTGGCGGTGAAATCAACCGAACACCTGGTGTGGCGCCGCGACATTCCGCAACCCAAGGATAGTTTTTATTGGCCGCTAATTGACCCCCTTCCCCAGGTTTTGCCCCTTGCGCCATTTTAATTTGAATTTCTTCGGCACTCATCAAGTAAGCCGCATTAACGCCAAACCGTGCCGAAGCAACTTGTTTGATTTTACTATTTAAATTCCGGCCATCCGGCTGAACTTTAAAACGCCGTTCATGTTCGCCGCCTTCACCACTATTGCTCTTAGCCCCTAAACGATTCATCGCCTCCGCAATCGTTTCATGAGCCTCTTCAGATAAAGCACCATAGCTCATGGCCCCTGTTTTAAAGCGCGTGACAATTGTTTCCACCGGTTCGACTTCACTTAAAGGTACCGCTTCTTGTGACGTATCAAAATACCACATAGCCCGCAAAGTGGTGGGCGTTTTTTCCGCAGCTGCATTCATTGCCTGCGTATATTCTTTGAATAAGTCGTAATTGCCTGTTCGAATGGCATCTTGGAATTTAAATAACGATTCAGGATTATACAGATGATGTTCGCCATTCACCCGATATTTAAAACTGCCGCCGGACGCCAAATCATCTTTGCGATTCGGTCCGTAAACTTTTTGGTAGCGCGTGAAATATTCATTTTCAATTTCAGCTAGACCAATCCCGCCGATGCGGCTGGATGTCCCAGAGAAATAAGTGTCTACGACTTTATGATCCAAGCCAATCGCTTCAAATAATTGGGCCCCTTGATAACCATTAATTGTGGAAATCCCCATACGACTCATAATTTTAACGATCCCTTTAATACTGCCTTTAACATAACGATCAATGGCATCTTCATTAATATCAAAGCGCTTGATTGTTTCATAAACACCATACGGACAAATTGCCGAAGCCCCGTAACCTAACAAGGTGGCGTAATGATGAATTTCGCATGGTTCACCACTGTTGACGATGATGGAAGCTTTCCCTCGTTTGCCTTTTTTAACTAAATAGTTATTTAATCCGGAAACGGCTAATAAAATTGGAATCAAGAGTTTTTTATCAGAAGCTTCTCGATCGGATAAAATAATCAGTGTGGCGCCGTTATCAATTTGGCTTTCTGCTGCTTTGAACATGTCATCTAACGCCTGATCCAATCGATTTTCTGAAGGCATATCTTTATCATAAGCCACCGAAATTTCAGCGGCTTTAAAGCCAGGCTGATTTAATTTCTCAAGCTTTGCAAATTCACTAGCGGTTAGAATTGGGGCGTTTAATTTAATTTTTTGCGCATTTTCTGGCAATGGTCGGGTAATATCTTTATCACTGCCTAAAAATATTTCAGTCCCAATGACAAAGTCTTCTCGAATTGCATCAATCGGCGGATTAGTTACTTGCGCAAATTGCTGTTTAAAGTAAGTGAATAAAGATTGAGGCCGTTCACTTAAAACGGCTAAGGGCGCATCATACCCCATGGAAATAATTGGTTCTTCGCCATTTTGAGCAATCGGCAAAATTGCTTCTCGAATAATGTCATCCGTATACCCATGACGCCGCCATAGTTTCTCCAAATCATCATGACTCAAAGTTGCGGCACTTTCGGCAGCCGGTAATGCCGCTAATGTCAATTGATTTTCCTTCAGCCAAGCTTGATAAGGATATTTAGCCGCATATTTGGCTTTTAACATCTTTGTATCGTAAAACTTACCCGTTGCGGTATCGACTAAAATCATATCTGCTGGGCCTAAAATCCCTTTTTTTACAACGGTTTTAGGTTCAACATCGACCACGCCAGATTCAGAAGCCACAACCAATACCCCTTGATCATCTAAAATATAACGGGCTGGTCGCAGTCCATTCCGATCTAAGGCAGCACCAACTTGTGTTCCATCGGTAAAACATAAAGCTGCTGGGCCATCCCAAGGTGACATGAAACTTTCGTTGTATTCATCAAAGGCCCGTTGCGCTTTTGGTAAATCTTCAGCTTTTGACCAAGCCTCTGGAACCATCATCAATAAGGCTTCTGGAATATCTCGGCCATGACGATACAAATATTCCATACAATTTTCTAACTTAGCTGAATCAGAATTGTCCGCATTATAAATTTCTACATTATGCGCCGTCATCCAATTTTCGGCCCCTTTTAATGTGTTGATTTCTCCGTTATGTGCTAAGAAACGATATGGCTGGGCCCGATCCCAGCTAGGGAAAGTATTCGTCGAGAACCGGGAATGGACTAAGCAGATGGCAGAAACCATTTCCGGATCATGTAAATCGGGATAAAACAGGCCAACTTGATAGGCATGAAGCATCCCTTTATAAACAATAGTTTGACTGGATAAGCTCACAATACTGAGTTCATCATTTTCAAAAGTTTTCTCTAAATGGCGTCTTAACTTGAAGAGCACATCTTCAAAGTTACGGCCGGCTTCTATATCACCGGGTTTATCAATAAAAATCTGTACAAAGCCGGGCATTGTCTTTTGTGCAGTCGGCCCACAGGCTTCGTAAATAAAAGGTACATCCCGCTGACCTAAAACTGTCAAGCCATCATTTTGAATTTCTTCCGTCAAGGCTTGAATAACCGCCTTTTTTTCGGATTGCTTTTGCGGTACAAAAAATTGACCAATGGCATAAAAGCCAGCCTTAGGTAGTTCAAAATGATGGTTCAGCGCTTCTTTTTGAAAAAAAGGATTAGAGATTTGCAATAATACACCAGCGCCATCCCCAGTATCTGGTTCTGCGCCAGTCCCGCCACGATGGTTCATCCGCTGTAGCATGGTTAAAGCTTTTTCCAAAAGTTGATGACTTTTTTGGCCGTCAATCTGGGTAATAAAACCCATGCCACAAGCATCGTGCTCATACCGAGAATCATAAAGTAAGTTATCGTTTGCGTTCATTTTTCAACCACCTTAATGTTGCCTATAAATTAGTTAATATTAATAATACTCATCAAAATCTAATTTTCAATAGAAAAGTGCTGGCGTCAAACTAACCTCATTATTTCACGAAGTCCGCAAAATGCCTAAAAAAAAGCCAAAACAGCAAGCTTGCTGCTTCGGCTTTCTTCTAAATTAAGTTTAAAATTAAGGGAATTCCCTTAGTTGTTTTCATGAAAATACGACAGTGATTCAGAAATAATCGGAAAAATAAGGTGTTTCCACAGGAATAATCCGTTCCAAGTTTTTAATTGCCCGATGGCTAGCCTGCAGCCGTTCAATTTTTGCCAAGTAAGATGGCCGCTGATAACTCATTAACATGGTGGTTAACGTCTGGATGTCACATTGTACCCGCTCACCCCTTGGTAAATCCCCAATTTCTAATTGACCATCTTCCGCCACATGTAAGCTGAAAATACCATTATTCCATGCGGCCATAGGATCGGTTAAATCAAAGTAAAAATCAATGCCTTCTTTTTCAAAAGGATAGGATTTTAAAAATTCTTTGACGTCCACAATCCGGGCCATGTAATACGGCTCAATGGTTTCTTTAATATCCCCATCATCTAATAAAAAGGCCAGCGGTTCATCTTTGTAAATATGGCCTTTGATGTGATCTACCATGGAATAGTGGGCACTGATAAAGTTCCATAGACCAATGCGGGCATCTTGATTTAAATAAATCATTTCTTTCATATGAAAAACTTCTTCAGCGATCCAATAAATAATAAAACCTTGGGGCTGTTGATGTTCATCGTAATAAATGGCCGCTGTCCGTTCCTCTTCATTTTCCCAGCGCCAATATTCATCCCAAGCTAGTTGATCGCGGATCATCGCGCCATGGGTCTGGTGGGCAAAAGCATCATAAGTCTTAAAAACATCCGGATCATCAATTTCTTTACGTTCCACAAAGCCGGTTACTTTCACTTGCTTCGGTAATTGCGTATCCCGGATATCAAACGTTAAATGATCAGACATAATTTCCCAGCCCTTTTTGCGATAAAACGGGATGCTATAAGGGTATAAAAAGGAAATCCACTGCTGGTTTTCACGCATCCGTTCCAACCCAACTTTAATTAAATCATGCATCAATCCTTGGCCGGCATATTCCGGATAAGTACCCACCCCAGTGAGCCCAGCCATTTTAAAAATTGTCCCATGAATATTGACTTGACAAGGATAGATCGCTAATTGTGAAATCAGCTGTTCTTGATTATACCAACCAATAACATCTGATTTTTCTAAAACAGGCTGTTTAGCATGGACTAATTCGCCTTCTTCATAGCCACTTTCGATTAAATCTTGATTTGTTACTTGAAAGACGTACCGCAATAAATCATTAAACTGGGTTACATCACTTACAGTAACCGGTCTGATCACTAACCCTTCACGGTCATTTATCATAAATTAACGAGCCTCCTTGGCCTGTGTATTAAATGTGTATGGGGTGATATCTTGCATCCCAATCATTGGATCCACACTTTGATTTTGAATGAGCGTCATCGTCAAAATAGTTGTTTCTGGATTGGTTGCTGGTGCCTGTGGTGTTTCTTCAGTACTCGTAGCTAATTGCGTCGATTTAAAAGTTTCTAGTAGCCGCTGAACCAAACTGGTTTTACGGTTAGTGGCCAGAGAGGTGACGGCTGCTTCAAACGCATCCGGTTCCCCAATCATAATCAAAAGCGATTTTGCCCGGGTCACAGCGGTGTAAAGCAAATTACGCTTTAACATGCGGTGAAATTGCCCCACCAACGGCAAAATTACCATCGGAAATTCACTGCCTTGGGCTTTATGGATTGACGTACAGTAAGCTAATGTAAACCGCGCCCACTCTGAACGCTTATAAGTCACCTCATTGCCATCAAAATCAATGGTAATTTGATCTACTTTATCGATATTTTCTTTAGCCAAACTAATGGCAACAATCTGTCCAATTTCACCATTAAACACATTTAGATCCGGACTATTCACCAAATGCAGCACTTTATCACCAATTCGATATTTAAAGTTACCAAAACTAATTTCTTTAGTCCGCTCTGATTTTTTAGGATTCATAATATCTTGCACTAGAGGATTCAGATGGTCAATGCCGGCAATGCCTTTATACATTGGGATCAAAATCTGCATATCCTTACTTGTAAAATCTCGAGCTTTGGCTTTAGCCACGACTTGTCCGATCACATTAGGAATTTGGTTGGCCGGGCAGCGAATGAAACTACGATCCGCTTTATTTTTGAAAAAATCTGCTGTCAGTCGACCTTCATTAATCTCATGGGCTAAATCAATGATCGAGGACTGCTCGTTTTGCCGATAAATACGTTCTAACGCTTGTCCAGCAATAACTTTAGCAGATAAAAGATCCGCAAAAACTTGTCCTGGTCCCACAGAAGGCAGCTGATCTTTATCCCCGACCAAGACTAAATGCATCCCTGAAGGTACTGCTTTGACTAATTGCCGAAACAAACCGGTATCTACCATAGACATTTCATCAACAACGAGTAATTTACCTTCTAATTCATTCGTTACCGCCAGCTGATCCCGTTCTTCACGGCCATTTAAGCCTAACAGCCGGTGAATCGTCCCCGCGGGCAGTCCAGTGGTTTCGCTAAGCCGCTTGGCAGCTCTACCGGTCGGCGCAGCTAATGAAATTGGAAAAGGGGTATCTTGATAATCGTTCACATCTAATGAAAATTCATGATATTGGGCAAAGCAATAAACAATGCCATTGACGACGGTAGTTTTCCCTGTGCCTGGTCCCCCAGTCAACAAACTCACCGAACTTTCCAACGCCTGGCGAATCGCTGCTTTTTGCTGCTGATCGTATTGAATTTGTAAATTCTGTTCTGCACTTTCAATTAAAGCCGAAAAGGTGGCATCGTCTAAATGCACTTTATCGGCTTGGTACAATCGATTTAAATGTTCTGCAATTTGCCATTCACTGCGGAATAAAAAATCTGGATATAAGCGGTGTTCTTGAGAAATCAACTGCCCTTTTTGAGCTAATACCGTCATTTGATCAATCAGCCGTTGGGTATCCACGGGGACACGGCGACTGCTTTCCAGCAGAGCAATCGTTTCATCCAGCACTTGATCGGCGTCCGTATAAGTATCCCCGGTTTTGAACGTTAAATCATTTAAAATCTGTAAAATACCTGCTTGATACCGTTCCGGTGCTTCAGCGGTGATCCCTTCTTTTTCAGCGATCTGATCGGCCCGCTTAAAACCAATCCCATTAATATCATAAACAAGCTGATAAGGATTTTCTGATAAAACTTTTAAGGTATTTTCTTTATACTTTTGATAAATTTGTGTCGCCAAGCTGCTACCAAAACCGTAAGTATTTAAGCCAATAATTGCCTTTTCCATGCCCACGTTATCTTGCAAAGCTTGAACTAAGTTATTACGTTTGCTCTGGCTTAAGCCTAAACCGGCTAAATTGCTAGGATCCTTTAAAATTTGATCAATCGCATTTATGCCTAATTTGGCAACAATTCTTTCGGCAGTTTTAGGCCCAATACCTTTAAACTGTGCGCCAGATAAGTAACCGACTAAGCCATCTTTAGAAGTTGGTGTTTGTGTTTCATAATTTTGCGCTTTAAATTGAAAGCCATAGCGGGGATGATCTACGGAGTGCCCTTTGAAGGTATACACTTGATCTTCTTTAATATCCCCAAACATACCTGTGACGACAATTTCATCATCTTTAAAATCTGGTAAGTCATGGGATTGCACTTTAATCAATAAAATTTTGTAGAAGTTATCTGGATTTTGAAAAAAGATGCTTGTGACTGTCCCCGTCACAAAATGCTGCTGAGCGGTTGGCTCGTTCATTATGAAATTACCCCTTCTTAATTTAACTTACTTTGTCCTCAAAAACTTTTCAATTTCACTAAGTCGCTGCTGCTGTTTGTCATAATAAGCTGCGTTTTTTGTTTTAACTTGCAATAACAAGCGATCATCCTTATCCAAAATAAAGGTGACCATTCCGGCGCCAAATAATGCGTCTAAATTATCCGGGTCTACTTTATGAGCCTGCAAATAAAAGTCTTTTGCCGACTGCAGCTGCCCCATGCTCAACAAGCTGTCCCCTAACAAAATACTAGGCGCTGCTGTATCTGGTGCTTTTTCATGAGCTGTCAGCGCAAAGGCGGCAGCTTTAGGATAATTCTGCTGTTTAAAGTAAATTCGTGCTAGCATTAAAAAATTCTCTGACTTAGGCTGTGTTTTAATCAACTGGGTAAACTGCTGCAGTGCTAGTTCAAAGTGTTCTGCCTCATAATAAACAATGCCTAGATCATAGTTTAAGTCCCCATTATTTGGGAAACGATGACAGGCTTTTTGTAAAAGTTCTTCGGCTTGTTCAAAATCTTTTAGTTCTGTGAGATAAGTGCCCAGCTGTAAATAATTATCCAAATCATCCGGTTGTGCGTCAATGGCCTGCACTAATAATTTAACGGCGGCCTCTTTTTGATCAATATTAAATAATGCAGCTGCTTTTTGATTCATTTTAAAGCCCCCCTTGTTAGATCGTATCTGATTGACTGATTTTATGGTGTAAAAATTGGGTATCATTCCATTTTAACAGCTGAAATGTCTGCCCATGATCTAATGTTTCGACAATGGTGACGCTGCTATTGGTTAAACCGCCATTTTTGCGAATATCGGCAATCGGTGTGCCTAATAACGATTGAATTAAAGCTACTAAAGCCGCCCCATGGCTAACAAACAATAGATTCTGATCCCCGTTTTTATCTAGCTTCACTGCCTTTTTTACAACCGGCTGCATCCGCTCGATCAATTCTTGAAAGGTTTCCCCTTGAATGCGGGCGGGATTATAGTTCGCCGGAGCACTTCGAAAATCATGAAGTTCTTCAGGATAGCGCTGCTTCACTTCTGTAAACCGCATGCCTTCCATTTTGCCTAAATTAAATTCGCGTAAATTTTCATTAATGATGATTGGCATATCTTGATTTAAAGCTTCTTTTAAAAAAATAGCGGTCATTTTTGTCCGGGGCAAAGGACTGACATACATTCGCGAAAACCGAATAGGCTCTAAGTAATGCCCTAAACTGACAATGTCGCGATAACTTTGCGGCAATAGCGGTGAATCGCCTTGCCCCCCTTGATAGCGCCCTTCTAAATTCCACTCTGTTTTACCATGCCTTATAAAATAACATTTTGTCATATGTGCACAACCTCTTTGGTCGATCGACCCCGTAATCTGTATTGTTCTTATTATACCAAAAAAACAAGGTGATAAAAGCCAAGCTGTCCACACAAAAAAAAGGATTTGAAACAAAATGAGGTCTTTGCTTCAAATCCGAAAGTTAAGCGTTAACTTATTTTTTAATTAAACATACTGTAATTGTTTTTCAGCTTGATAAGCCGCATCAATTGTGCCGCCGCCTAAGCATTCCTCACCGTCATAAAAAACAACGGCTTGTCCCGGTGTAATAGCCCGAACAGGTTCGTCAAAAACAACTTCAGCCTGATTGTCCGCTAATAAATGAACAGTAACGCCCACATCCTGCTGACGGTAACGGAACTTAGCGGTACAGTGGAACGTCTCTGGCTTCGTTTCGTTGGTCATGAATGAAAGACCGCTGGCTTTTAAACTCGTCGCATAAAGCTTTTCATTATGAAAGCCTTGATCCACATACAAAATATTTTTCTCTAAATCTTTGCCCACGACAAACCAAGGCTCATTAGACTGACCATTACCGCCAATCCCTAAACCAGAACGTTGGCCGATTGTATAATACATTAAACCGCTGTGCTGGCCCATAATCTTGCCGTCAGGTGTCTGCATAACGCCTGCTTTAGCGGGTAAAAACTCACTTAAGAATTTCTTGAAATTCCGCTCGCCAATAAAGCAAACACCAGTAGAATCCTTCTTCTTAGCGGTTGCCAAGCCAGCTTCTTCGGCTAATTGCCGAACATCTTTTTTCTGCATGCCGCCAATTGGAAACATTGCTTTTTGAAGCTGCTCTTGGGACAAGGCACTTAGAAAATAAGTCTGATCTTTGTTGGCATCGCCGCCTCTTAACAAATGCACTGTGCCTTGATCATCTTTATAAGTTTGTGCATAATGCCCCATGGCAATATAATCTGCATTTAAGTCGGTCGCATAATTCAAGAAAGACTTAAACTTAATTTCTTTATTGCACATAACATCCGGATTCGGTGTTCTGCCATGCCGGTATTCATCTAAGAAATACTCAAAAACATTGTCCCAGTATTCCTTTTCAAAGTTAACGGAATAATACGGAATCCCGATTTTAGCGGCAACTTTAGCGACATCTTCATAATCTTCAGTCGCTGTACAGACGCCGGAATCATCCGTATCGTCCCAATTCTTCATGAACACACCGATCACATCATAGCCCTGCTCTTTTAAAAGCAATGCCGTTACCGATGAGTCCACACCACCTGACATGCCAACAACAACACGTGTTTTGCTGTTATCCATCATTTCACCATCATTTCAAATAGATTCTAGTCTTCTACGATTTGAAGGTCGCAAACACCAGTACCACTCATTATAACAAAGGTGTCAAGCTTATTTTACAATTAAAACTTCTCGATCTAATAAATTCTGTATTACATAGTTGAATTGTTCTACAATTGTCCCGGTTTTTTCGAGGTCTTTAAAAATATTCATTGGATGCAGACCGCTGGCATCCGTGACGGACATTTTCAATTTTTGCAATTCTTTAGACACAGTAATTTTTAATTTAAAACCGCCGGCATAAGGTGAAACCCCATTTAAAGGCTGTTCTAATTGGAAATTCCCATTTTTTGTCTCCATAAATCCCGTATCTCTTAAAGTATAGCGTTTCACATTAGGGCTTAAGGCATAAGTATCTGCGCCACCCAAAACTTTCGCTGTTGCTGCTAAGGCCATGCTCTATTCCTCCTAGATTTTACGAGCTTGCTGCTCAAAATATTTTTGGACGCTGTCCACTAATGCCTGGCAAAAGGCATCAATTGCGGCTGTTGTGGTTTGTACCCCAAAACTAATCCGAATGGATTGGGCCACTTGGGGACTGTGGGCACCAAACATCGCTGTCAAAACATGAGATGGTTCTAAACTGCCTGCGGTACATGCCGAACCACCAGAAACTGCAAAACCGGCTAAGTCTAGATTCATTTGTAACACATCTGTTGGCACCCCTTTAATCCAAAGATTAAAAACGTGCTGTAATTCTGTGGCTTCCAAAGTACCATTTACTGAAAAATTGAGCTGATGCTTTGTTAAATAGTCTATAATTTGTTGTTTAAATTGGGCATACTTCAATTGCCGTTTGTGCCGTGTCTCATCATCAATTAAGGCAACTGCTTTGGCAAAACCAGCAATCGCTGGAATATTTTCCGTACCGGCCCGACGTTTGTGTTCTTGTTCGCCGCCTTTAATTAAAGGCAAAAAATTCAAACCTTCCCGGGCATACAAAAAGCCGATAAATTTTGGCCCATTAATTTTATGGGCTGATGTGGACAATAAATCAATATGATCTGCCTCAACGTCAATTGGCACTAAGCCATATGCTTGAACGGCATCTGTATGGAAAACGGCGGGATGCGCTTTTAAAAGCTGACCGATTTCATGAATCGGCATTCTAGCACCGGTTTCATTATTGCCCATCATAATGGTTACTAAAATCGTATCTGGCCGTAAAGCGGCTTTAAAGTCGGCCAAATCAATATGATTCGTTTCATCCACTGGTAAATAGGTAATTTCAAAACCTAAATCCGCTAAATAAGCTAAGGATTTTAAAACAGCGGGATGTTCCACTGCCGTTGAGATAATATGCCGGCCTTGGTCTTGGTGCGCTAAAGCGGTTTGAATAATCGCCGTATTATCGCTTTCACTGCCACCGGAAGTAAAAATAATTTCATCATCTTTAGCATGAATACTTTGGGCGATTGTATGGCGGCTGGCATCTAATACCATCCGTGCCTGACGCCCAAAATAATGGGTACTAGAGGCATTGCCAAAGTCATTGGTCATCTGTTCAGTCATCGTGGCCACAACTTCTGGTGCCATTGGTGTGGTCGCTGCGTTATCTAAATATATATGTTCCAAGGTACACCCCTAACTAATGCATTGCCAAAAAGTTTAATAGCATTTGTGCCGATTGTTTACCGGCTTCAATAATGAAGTCATCAAAATTCACTGCCGCGTTTTGATCCGCCGTATCACTCATCGCCCGGATCACGACAAACGGTATCTTAAATTGAGTGGCGACTTGGCCAACAGCCGCCCCTTCCATTTCATTTGCTAAAGCTTGCGGATATTGTTTCAAGATTTCATCAATCCGTTGGCGGTCATTGACAAACTGATCACCAGAAACAATTAGCCCAGCGGTCGCTTTTAAGCCAGTCGTTTCAGCGGCAGCCACAAAAGCAGAACTTAATTTTTCATCTGCTTTAAAAATTAACGGCTGATCCGGCAGCTGACCTAATTCGTAACCAAAACCAGTAACATCCACATCCGTATAAGCAACACCTGTGGAAACAACGACTTCGCCAATTGTTAAACCGGCACCAATCCCACCAGCAGATCCGGTGTTAACTAATAAATCAAGCTCTGGCACTTGTGCTAATAAGGTAGCCGTGATTGCGGCTTGAACTTTACCAATACCGCTTTGGCAGAGGATCAATGTATGCTGGTTAATTTGACCTTCATAAATTTTGACACCTGCCACGTTTTTTTCAGTTTTATGTTCAAGATGCGCAACTAACAGCGCAATTTCTTCAGGCATTGCACAAATTACACCAATCTTCATCAAAACACTCTTTTCTCAAATATTAATTTATAAATTCTATGCAAAAAATAAAACAATATAAGTGCCAGCAATCAAAAAGCCGACAATTAATAAGGCCCAGTTCAACCGCCATTTTAAATTATAGGAACGTTCCTGTGCATACTCACCGGTCAACGCCCAGCGCTGTTTGAATGTTTTTTTAGCATATGCTTTTTCAACGGCCACTCTTTGATCATCATTTGCTTTAAAAGCTGGATCCGCCTTTTTACGTTGCCGGATTGCTTTTGCTTGCGCGACTTTATTGCGCAAATTGGTAAATATATTAGTCAACTTTAACGTCACCCTTTAATCGAAGGATTTCCCAATAATACAAAGCCATAATGGTTTTAGCATCACAAATTTCCCCACGATTTTGTGCCGCTTTTGCTTCAGCAAAACTTAAATGGTAAACATTTAAAAACTCATCTGCGTCCAAAGACCGTTTATGGGCCACTGGTTTCAAAGTTTTTGTATAATATAGATGTAAATATTCATCCGCAAATCCTGGCGTTGAATAAAAACCGGCTACTTTCTCCAAATCCGGGGTGTAAAAACCGGTTTCTTCATTTAATTCCCGTAAAGCAACGGCTTGCGGATCTGTCTCGCCTAAATCAATTTTACCAGCGGGTATTTCTAAGGTTTCTTGGCGCATTGGTGCCCGCCATTGCTTAACAAAAAGCATTTTACCTTCATCGTCAATTGGCATGATGGCGACAGCGCCATGATGATGAATAATTTCACGTTTCGCAGTCCGGCCATCCGGCAGCAAAACATCTTCTAAATCTAAATTTAAAATGGATCCCCGATATAAGGGTTGTGTTTTTAGAACTTTTTCTTCGAAGTCCATAGGCTAACCTCCAGTTATCTTCTTTCCTTATCTTACAAGGCAATTTCAGTTTTGTAAATTACAGTACGGCGCTTTTTTATGAGAATACATACTCTGGTCCCTAAAAAATCAATCTTTAGCCTTATACTCTTTGGATTTGCCTCTATGTTAAAATGAATCTATAAATAAGCGTAATCAAATCTAGGAGTGACAAAGATGGATAAAAATCTCAAAAGAGTCATGCACATTTGTGCTGGTTTCTTCTTAATTACTTTAGCTTTCTCAATGATTTCTGATGTTAGTGGTGGTGTAAGTCATATTTTGGCCATGGTCGGCACGTTGAGCTTGTCCGTATTTTTAATCACCTTACCTTTTCATATCTTACAAAAACATCGGCAATCCCGTAGCCCTAAAAAAGAGGCCGTTGATGTGGACAAATTAGATCGGAAAATGTTAGCCCATTATCAAAAAGCTGGCCTTTCTGATAGCGATGTTGTATTCTTCAGAAAAACAATGAACGAAGCAGAAACTCAAATTCGTCAATTATCTAAAAATATTGAGGATACCCCTAAATTAAAAGCTATTGACTTAAATATCGACTTCGTAAAGGTTTCTAAATCAATGTTTGCGGCTATTGTCAAAGAACCGCAACGTTTATCTGAAGCCAGTGCTGGTGATTTCTTATACCGCCACTTACCAACTTTAGTAAGCTTAACAGATCGTTATATTGAAATCTCGCATCACGAAGTTAAGACAACTGATACTTGGGAAGTCTTAGCAAAAAGTCTAGATGTTATCAAGAGTTTAGGAAACCAAGTTCGTGAAGACTACAGTCTATTTGTGGCTGATGATTTGGATGAAATGGATCAAGAAATGTCTGCTGCGACAGATTCTTTATCAAACGCCCAAAAGGATGCCATCAAAATGAATGAAGCATTAGCAAAAGTTAATGCCAGCTATGAAAAGAATAAGGAGCAACATTAATGGCCAATACTGAAGACTCTAAGACAAATTCACAAGATTTAATGAGCGATCTATTAAGCAATCCGTTTAATGATCAAACCCCTGATATGCCGCAAAAAGCGGTTACTAAAGATAATGGCGAATCCTTAATTCGTAAATTAACCCCCGATGAACAACAAAAAGCACAAGATTTAGCCCATTCAATTGATGAAACAAATACAACTAGTGTTATCAACTATGGCGCTCAGGCGCAAAAACAATTGGGTGACTTCTCACAAAATATTTTAAATAAAGTTCAATCCCAAGATACTGGTGCTATCGGGGATGCATTGACCGATTTAATGTATCGGCTAAACGAGGCAAATCCTGATGAACTACGGGCTGAAGACAACAATATTTTCAAGCGGATGTTTGGTAAGGTGAAGCGTTCTATTTATGAAGTACAAGGTAAATACCAAAAAATCGGCGCGCAAATTGATTCTATTGGGTCTCGGCTAAATGTTGAAAAAGATGGGCTGTTAAAAGATAACGTAACGATGGAAGAACTTTATCAACAAAACAAAACTTACTTCCAAGCGTTAAATATTTATATCGCCGCTGGTCAATTAAAGGCCCAAGAATTAGATGAAAAACTAATTCCTGAAGCGCAAGCTAAGGCACAAGCAAGCGGTGATCAATTGGATGTACAGGCTGTTAATGATCTAAATCAATTTAAAGATCGTTTGGAAAAACGGACTTATGATTTGGAATTGGCAAAACAAGTTACTTTACAGCAAGCCCCTCAAATTCGCTTAATTCAAAATACAAACCAAGCTTTGGCTGAAAAAATTCAAGCTTCGATTAATACGGCTATTCCCCTTTGGAAAAACCAAGTCGCCATTGCTTTAACTTTATTACGGCAAAAAGATGCCGTCACAGCACAACGACAAGTTTCTGAAACAACTAACGATTTATTGAAAAAGAACAGTGAGATGTTGAAAATGTCTTCTATTGAAACTGCTAGAGAAAATGAACGCGGCGTTGTTGATATTGAAACCTTGCAAAAGACGCAAAATGATTTGATTGAAACATTACAAGAAACCTTAAAGATTCAACAAGAAGGTCATGCAAAACGGGTCAATGCTGAACAAGAATTGGATCGAATGGAACAAGATTTACACGATCAATTATTACAGATTACCCAAGGTCAAAATCCACAAAGCGGCCCTACTCGGCGCAACGTTAATTAGTTAAACTCGTCCGCCACGTCTGTCGCTATAGGTAGTGCTTTTACCCTCAACCAGCTACTTAATAAATATTAAAAGACTAGCTCAAGAACTTCTGAGGGCTAGTCTTTTTTGTTTGTACGTATAATTCTAGAGTATCTGCATTATTAAAGCGTAAGCACTTACGCTCTACTTTTGCGCCAGCGATTTATCGTGACAACTGTAGCAACGGCGCAAATTACAGTGGCTAAAATAAAGACGACGTGCATGCCATAGATAAACAATTCTGGTGATTTAGCCACATAGGTGGTCACATGTCGACCAGCTTTTTGACTCATTGCACCAAATAATACGGTAGTTGCCAACGCAATCCCAATGATCATCCCCATATTTCGGGCTAACGCATTTAGGCCGCCGGCAATCCCTAGATCTTGCTTTTCTACTGAACTCATAATTAACGCATTATTCGGTGCTTGGAAGATACCATTGCCTAAACCCACAGCCCCAATCAAAATCATAAACAGCCATAATGGTGATTGTAACTGAATAAAAGCATAGCCTATTTGCGCGATTAAAATAACAACTAAGCCAATAACCGTTAATAAATAAGGTCCAATCTTATCAGAAATTGCGCCGGATAAAGGTGCCACAACGACTTGAACAATTGGGAAAATCATAAATATATAACCGGCATAATTGGGTGCTAAGCCCCGGGCGTTTTGCAAATAAAACGGTGAGACCACGTTAAAGAAGAAATTAACAATAAAAATCAATAATGCCGTTATCAGACTAATTGTAAAATTACGATTTTTGAAAATATGAAATGAAACTAAAGGATCTTTAGCCTGGCGTTCTGTACGATAAAATAAAATAAAGCTAATTAAGCTTACCAACCATAATCCTAAAATTAAAACTTGGCCAAAACCAATTTCTTGACCAATAAAAACAGCTAGAAAGAAACTAATAATGCCAATTGCAAAAGTCAAAAAGCCCTTAACATCTGTTTTCTTACGATCAAAAAAACGATCCTCTGGTAAAACATAATGGCCTAAAATCATCGTTAAAACACCGATGGGGATGTTAATCCAGAAAATATAGCCCCAAGGTAAATGGGCTAAAATAATACCCCCAATCCCGGGACCCGCAATACTGCCCAAGGACACAAAAGAACCAATTAAACCCAATGCTTTCCCACGATCACTGATGGGGAATACTTCGGTAATAATCCCATTGTTTGTACTCATCGTCATGCTGGCACCAATGGCTTGAACAGTTCTGCCAAATAGTAAAAACCACAGACTATGGTTAAAGCCACACAATATCGAACCAATGACAAATAGCAACGTCCCCCAGCGGAAAACTTTGATTTTACCAAAACTATCACCAATTTTACCAAACAATAATAATAGCGCACAGATCACAATTAAATAAATGGAAACGACCCATTCTACTTGATTGAGAGGAATTGCTAAATCCTTACTCATCACTGGTAAGGCAATGTTCACAATACTACCATCCAATGTAGCCATAAATGTAAACATACCTATTGCCGTTAAAATTAGCCAGCGGTGTTTTTGGACGTCGCTATCGTCAACATAACTTTGAACTTGTGCCACAAAAAATCCTCCAATCTATTCAATAACTTATTAAGTATAAGCATTTTTTTAATTATAAACAACAAAAAAGTGCGACCTTGTCTTAAAACAAAATCACACCTTCTCATTACTGTCTTTTATCTTATTTCAAAATTATTTTATAAGTTTACAGCTACTTTAAATTGCTTATTTTAAATAAATTTGTAACGCGGCTACTAAAAATTCCGCACAGCCCATTTCAATTTTATCATAATATTTTTTAAATCTTGGATCAGCTAAATACATTTGGGCTAATCCTAAATGTGCCGCTTTGGAATAAGTCGGCCAGTATAGCCGTAACCACTGTTCATGTAGTTGACAGACAGCTTGAGCCGCTGTACTAGCGGGATCTCCTTGTTCAAAAGCTTGTTTTAACTGAACATTAATCGCTTCAGTTAATGTTTGAATTTGATCATATTCTGCTTGGGATAAATTCAAAAATTTTTCATTGCTGGCAGCAACGACTGCCTGCCCATAGGTGGCTTCAATTTCACCACCGTATTGCTGTTGATTTTCAGATATTTGCTGTTGTTTTAAAGCTTCAAATTTTTCTTGATCCGTCATAATTAACGCCCCTTTAGCGGCCCGTAAAGATTTCTGAACATTATCAATTAAGCCATCTAAAACTTGACGTTCTTGTTGTAACGCGGTTAATTGGCTAGTCAATACGCTTACAGGATCATAGTTTGAATCATTCATCAATGCTTTAATTTGAGAAAGTTCAAAACCTAAAGTCCGATAAAAACCGATTTGCTGCAGTCGATCAATTTCTACCGTCGTATAAATCCGATAGCCATTGGCCTGCCGTTTTGGTGTTAATAATCCAATCTCATCATAATACCGCAACATCCGCACACTAACGCCTGACAAATCCGCCAATTGTTTGATGGTATAGGTCAATGCCCTCATCCTCTCTGAACCATTTTTTAAGACACTATGTACTATAAACGCTCACATCCTGTCAGGGTCAACCCTTTTAGCACAAAAAAAATTCAACCCAAAATTGAATTGAATTTCTTTACTAACTTAAGCTTGCACATCGTCGTCTAATTCAGTCGGTGCTTCGTCTTTAACAAGCTGTACTTGAGCAGCTTGTGGGCCTCTGGAGCCTTCAGCAATCACAAAGTTAACTTGATCGCCAACATTTAAGGTTTTATAGCCCGGCGTCATAATCGCTGCAAAATGGACAAAAATATCGCCTTCATCTGCAGTTTGAATAAAGCCAAAGCCCTTTTGCTGGTCAAAACTCTTTACTGTTCCAATCATCTTATAATCGATTCCTAACTTTTTATAGTTTTGATAAAATCTAAATATTGTGTCTGTTCCGTAGTTGGTGTCACAGCTGCATTGGTAAAATCACCTTGTAAAGCAGCGTCTAAATCAAGAGTAATTCTATCTTGGAACGTCGCATTACCAATTAGATCAATCCAATAACGGCCGTTATCATCATGCGGTACCGTCTTAACCATACCACCAGGATTATAAACATTCAACTTTTGATCAAAGCTCGCATATTCAGAGCGCAATAACGCCGTCAATAAGCTAGAAGCTGACATGGCTGTCCCACAGGCATTGGTGAAGCCCACACCCCGTTCATAAGTTTTTACAAAAATTGTCCCCGGCTTTTGTAAAACGACAAAGCTCACATTAACTCCTTCTGGGAAATAAGGATTTTTGCCATTTAAATAAGACGCAATTCGTTTTAATTCCGGTCCAGCTAAGACTTCTGGTGTTACAAAGCTGATCAAATGCGGATTTGGTACGGCTACTGCTGTAAAACGCAACGTATCTGATAAGGCCGGTAAAATTTCATCAATCACCTTATCTTTACCATCAAAGTGCATCTTCAAATCTTGGGCCGCAAAACTGACTGGCGAAATTTCCACTTTAAATGCAGCTACGCCTTCAGCTAATGCTTCGTCCTTTTGAACATGTAAATCTTGATACATTGTTTGAACTTTAAATTCATCTTGCTGTGTTGCTTCTGATAAGTAACGGGCCACAGTCCTAAGACCGTTACCACACATGCTGGCTTCAGAACCATCCGCATTAATCACCCGCATACGGCCAACTACACCCGGATGATCACTATTTTCCACCAACAAAATACCATCCGCACCGCCAAGTAAACCAGTTTGTCGATTCGTGACTTGTTGGGTTAATTTTACGATTTCTGATTCTGGCAGAGGTTGTGTTAATTTTGTTGTGTCCAGCAAAAAGAATGTGTTTCCAGAGCCATGAACTTTAATGAGCTTAATTTGCATACGTGCACCCCTTAGAAGATAATGCTTCCAGTTTATCATAAAGTTCTCATAAACAAAATGAATTTTTTCATTAAAAAATGCAGACTTAGCTGCTACCAGCTGAATCTGCATTTTTAAATTAACCTTTATTTTTCTTCAAAACCTGCTTCAACAGCATCTTCGAAGTTCTCATGTAAAATACTTGCACAACGGCCGCAGATATGTGGCAATTTAGCATCGGTACCTACATCTTCTTTTGTCATCCGGCAACGTTCACAAACTTCACCAGGCGCATGTGTAACTTTAATAGCTGCATCTTCGAAACTCAAGGCATCACTTGGTGCATCTGCTTTACTGTCCGCAATTGTCAACTTAGAAACAATTAGCAATTGTTTCACATTGTCGCTGATAACGTCCAATAATGCCTTTGTTGGTTCGTTTGGATAAATTGTGACGTGCGCTTCTAAAGATTTACCAATAACTTTGGCATTCCGAGCTTCTTCTAAGGCTTTAAGCACTTCATCCCGTAAAGTCATAAAGTCTGTCCATTCTTCCAACAATGCGTCTTGATTGTCAAAAGTTTGTACTTCTGGCATTTCACTTAATTGTACAAAATCTTCAGGTTCTTTTAAATAACCCCAGATTTCTTCTGTTGTATGAGGCAAAATTGGTGTCAACAACTTAGTTAAGGCAACAGCTACATCATACATGACTTGTTGCATTTGACGGCGTTTCAAGCTCTTTTCAGCTTCAATATAAACAACGTCTTTGGCAAAATCCAAGTAAAATGCTGATAAATCGTTGGTCAAAAAGGCTGTAATTGTTTTATAAACTGTCGCAAAATCGTAAGCATCATAGGCTTCTAAACAAGTTTTAATAACTTGATTTAACCGAACTTCTAGATAACGATCGGCTGCAGCTAAATCTTCATAAGCAATATGATCAGCCTTTGGATCAAAATCACTTGTGTTCGCCAACATGAAACGCATTGTATTCCGAATCTTCCGATAAGCTTCAGAAGTCTGCCGGAAAATATCCATTGAGACAGCTACGTCAGAGTTAGAATCTACCGAAGCAACCCATAATCTGATAATATCGGCACCCATTTGCTTAATCACATCATTAGGGACAATGACATTCCCTAACGATTTACTCATCTTACGGCCTTTATTATCTAAAGTGAACCCTTGAGATAAGATTTGCCGATAAGGTGCTTGACCTGTGACCGCTACTGAAGTGATCAAACTAGAGTTAAACCAGCCCCGATATTGGTCAGAACCTTCCAAGTATAGATCTGCCGGGAAGCTTAATTCAGGCCGTTGTTTCAAAACAGCTTGATGAGAAGAACCGGAGTCAAACCAGACGTCCATAATGTCATTTTCTTTTGTAAAAGCACCATTTGGACTGCCAGGATGCGTGAACCCTTCTGGCAATAAGTCTTTAGCTTCTCTTTGGAACCAAACATTAGAGCCGAATTCTTCAAATAAATCAGCAACATGTTTGATCGTTTCTGGTGTAATAATGGCATCCCCGTTTTCAGCATAGAAAATTGGTAGTGGGACACCCCAAGCTCTTTGCCGAGAAATAACCCAGTCGCCACGATCTTTAATCATGTTATAAAGTCGTGTTTTACCCCAATAAGGTTTATAAGTGACACTTTCAACGGCAGCTAAGATCTTATCTCTAAAAGCATCTACCGAAGCAAACCATTGAGTCGTTGCCCGGAAAATAACAGGTTTTTTAGTCCGCCAGTCATGGGGATAACTATGGGTGAAGAAGCTAAGTTTTAACAAAGCGCCTTTTTCTTTTAAAAGATCGGTCACTTTCTTGTTAGCATCGTCATAAAACATGCCTTCAAAACCAGGGGCTTCATCCGTATAACGGCCTTGACCATCGATTGGTGAAAGTACAGGTAAATGATATTTTTGACTGACAAAGAAGTCATCTGTCCCATGACCCGGTGCAGTATGGACTAAACCAGTACCTTCATCTAAAGTGACATGATTCCCTACGATCAATAATGACGTGCGATCATAAAATGGGTGTTTTGCCGTCATGTACTCCAAGTCGCTACCTTTGAATGTCTTTAAGATTTTAACGTCTTGCCATTCTAATGTTTCTTTGACTTGATCCAACATACCTTCTGCAATGACATATTTCTTGCCATCAGCGTCAACTTGAACATAGTCAAATTTAGGATTGGCACAAATTGCTAAGTTAGAAGGTAATGTCCAAGGTGTCGTCGTCCAGATAATAAATGAGGTATCATCATCTAACAAATCTTTGCCATCCACGACTTTAAAAGCAACATAAATTGAAGGTGATTTTACATCCTTGTATTCAATTTCAGCTTCCGCCAAAGTTGATTCAGAAGATGGTGACCAGTAAACAGGTTTTTTACCTTTATAAATATAGCCTTCATTGGCCATTTTACCAAAAACCCGAATTTGTTCAGCTTCATATTCGTGCTGCAATGTAATATAAGGATGATCCCAATCACCAGAAACACCAAGCCGTTTAAAATCTTCACGTTGCTTGTCTACTTGAGATAAGGCATATTTGCGACATAATTCTCGATAATCTGCCATGCTCATTGACTTACGATCAACACCTTGTTTGGTCAATTCTTGTTCAATTGGCAAACCATGTGTATCCCAGCCAGGAACGTAAGGCGCTCTAAAACCGCTCATAGATTTAGAGCGGACAATAATATCCTTACTAATTTTATTTAAAGCATGTCCCATGTGGATATTCCCGTTGGCGTAAGGGGGCCCATCATGAAGAATAAAGGTTGGCTTACCTTCATTTAATTTTTGTCGTTGTTCATAAAGCTTGTTTTCTTTCCAAATTGCTTGACGCTCTGGTTCTTTATTTGGCAAATTGCCTCGCATCGGAAACTTAGTTTTACCTAAGTTCAAAGTATCTTTAATACGCATGTGACGCCTCCTCAATAAGTTATAGGCTTTAAAACCACAAAAAAAGACCTAGCCGCTTAGGACGAGATCTTCGTGGTACCACCTAAATTTTAGAAAATAATTTTTCCCTTTAGCATAGTTTAACGGCTATGACCCGTTTGATTTTACTATGATTTCAAATCAAAAGCAGACTTTTTTGAAGCTGATATGCAAAAGTAAAGGTTCCTTTTCGGTCTCTCACCATTCACCGAATCGCTGCAAAGTCTTTACTAATCATGTGATCTTCAATTGCCTTTTGGCTTATTGTTATTCATTGTACCACTTGTTGCGTCATCTGGGAAGATGATCGTCGGTCGATTTTGATCTGGTTTTTGTTCAAAATAATCTGAATCCAGTTGTGCCTGTTGTGGCAAATTCATTTGCGTATGACTATTATCACCAGGATTAATTTTAGGATCGGCGGTCTGTGCCTTTGCCTTAAGCTCATCCGGTGTTATTGCTTGCCCTTGGGCGTCATTAGCAGCGGTAGTGTCATCAAACTGATAGGCGGTTTGATGTGGCGCATAAGGTTGCTGTGGCCCGTTATTAGGCTCAGAATTGCCAGGCATTTCATTTTGTGCCTGATCAAAAGTTGTATAAGGATTATCATCGGCATCATTAAAACTATAGTCTTGCGCCAAATTATCGTTGCTGTAGTTATTATATTGATTGCGATCATAATCATTTTGTGGATTACGATTATAATTTAATTGTTGGTTAATTTGACTGTTATTGGCAATTTGATCGTCATTTAACAGTTCATTCCATTCCGGACTTTTTACAATCTCTAGTTGAGATTCCAACATAACTTGCAGTCGCTGCCGGAAAATCCGAGTTTGTTTCTTCAAATCGTCTGTTTCAACCGTAATTTGCCGGGCTTTTTCAGAAGCATCTTGCAAAATCTGATTGGATTTGTCAGTAGATTCATTCAATAATTGCCGCGCTTGTTTCTCCGCGTCATCTTGAATGATCTCAGACTCTCTTTGCGCATTAACTTTCACTTTATCTGCAGCATCTTGGGCTACAATGATTGATTGATTTAATGCGTCTTTTAAGTCTGTAAAATAAGCGACCTTTTCTTGATTATCTTTTAAAGCCCGCTCTAAATCCTCATTACGGCGAATTAATGCTTCATAGTCTTTAATAATTTGATCTAAAAAATCGTTGACTTGATCTTGATCATAACCCCTAAAACGGACGTTAAACTCCTTATTGTGAATATCTAACGATGTTAAAGCCATAATTCTAGCCTCCAAAAGTTTCCAAATATTACTTGCGCAATGTTCTAGTTTCTAAGCGAATTTTCCCTTTGCGAGTTTCGCCTTGGTTTTCTAAAATTTGGACTCTGCCAAAATGTCGTACAGAAATCATGTCCAATGAACGTACTTCAAAATCAGGTTTTTGAACGATCTGCCAATTTACTTTTACTTGGTTCGCTTCAATAATCTGTTTTGCCCGTTGTCGTGAAACCTTAAACACGTCAGAAACCAAGGTATCCAATCGATACGAAGCAACTGTTAAACTTTCAGCTACCCATTCAACAACCGGTTGAATAATATTTGGAAAATCAATTGCTTCCAAGCGAACTTTAATCCGGCCTATATGATCAATTTGGGCCAACACAAAATCTAAAATTTTGGTGTCTACAAAGAACTGCCAAACCGTGCCATCTGTAATGATATCTCCGAAAACATCCCGATCGATTCCCTGGTTAACCAAAGTCCCTAAAATAGTCCCATGTTTTAATTCAGCAAATTTTTCAGGATATTTAATCAAGATTGGTGTCATGTTAAAATCACTTGTTTGCGGTTCAAAATAGTCTGGTGCAATAATTAGACGTTGTTTTTCTGCAGCTGGATAGCCGCCGAATTGATGAATGCTGACTTCATCACTGTGCATCAAGGCATTAACAATGTAAATTTGTCTTGGGTCCAAGAACTCCGTCAATATAGGCCGATATTCTGTTAAAGCGGTATTGATCAGCTCGGTCATCCGATCAATAAAAGGTGCTTCATCTTTACGAAAATGCTGATATATTCCAGAGTCCATGTGCCCCTCCAAATAAAAATTCCTAAATAAATATATTTACAAACATTAATAAGCCTCTTTCGACGAACTGCAATGCGATAATCGCAACAATTGGCGAAAAGCTAATCCCCATAATTGGTGGAATAATGCGATCAAATACGCCTAAATAAGGCCCGACAATTCTATTAAGTAAGGCTGCAAATTTAGTGTTATACGCATTTGGAATCCAAGAAAGCAAGGTATAAATAATAATCAACCAAGTAAACGCATCAAAAGCAAAGCGAATACCTATAAATAAAAAGTAAAGAAAAGATTGCAACGTGTCACCTCATCATTGATTTTGGTCTAGTTAATTTTCTTATCACGAATAATGTCACTGATATTACCGTCAATTTCAAATTTAGACGGTGTACATAAAAAGATACAGTCACCAACACGTTGAATTTCGCCTTTAATTGCAAAGATTGTCCCAGTTAAAAAGTCAATGATACGCTTAGCCTGCTTTTCGTCAATTCTTGTAAAATTAACAATTACAGCGCGACCATTTAACAAATGCGTGCCAACTTCTTTGGCGTCAGAATAAACTCTTGGTTCGAATAAAACAATTTTGCTTGTCTGATTATTCTTGACTTGATTCATTGAAACGACATTCGTATTTTCAACAGGTGCTTTTTGGCGCATTTCAGAGCGTTCCCGGGCAGTACTTTCTTGTACGGGTGCTTGTTGTTGTGCTGGTTCATTATTGATATCTTCATTAAAATCTTCATCGCTCATGCCGAAAAAGCGGCTAATTTTTTCAAATCCCACAATCTGACCTCCAATACACTAAGCAAATAAATTATTTATGACGTCTCTTGAAAAATGGTGGCGTGCTATCACTTTCATCTCCAGAATCACTTCTAGGTTCGTCAGCCCGTTGAAAAATATCAAAGCTCTTTTTTTCAACATTGTTAAAATCTTGATTTGCGGTATTTGTCCGTTTATTTTGTGGTTCTTGTCGAACATCCCAGCCAACGAATGGATCATTGTCTGGTTTTTGATTCGCAGCATTCGGGTCATTATTCGTTGAATTGGCCCCATTTGGTGCGATATTAGGTTTTGGTGTCGCTACTTTTTTAGTTTGAAAAGTAGCGGGATTAGGCTTTGACATATTGGTATTTGCTTTAAAAGATTCATTTTGATCTTCAATTCCGGTAGCGATCACGGTAACAACCACTTCATCGCCTAAATTCTCATTAATCAAAACCCCAAAGATGATGTTTACTTCACTCGTTGCAGCTTGTGCCACAATGCCTGAAGCATCTTGCGCTTCATATAAGGAGAAGTCCGGGCCGCCGGTAATATTTAACAGTACTTGTTTTGCACCATCAATTGAAGCTTCCAATAATGGTGAAGAAATTGCCTTTTTAGTGGCTTCTGTTGTCCGGTTTTCGCCAGTTGCTGAGCCGATGCCCATCAATGCAGAACCTTGATCTTCCATGACCGTTTTAACATCGGCAAAGTCCAAGTTGACGTAGCCTGGTGCTGTAATTAGATCAGAGATACCTTGAACCCCTTGCCGTAAAATGTTATCTGCCGCATGGAAAGCTTCCAACATCGGCGTCTTTTTATCGACGGTTTCCAATAAACGGTTATTAGCAATTACAACTAATGTATCCACGTGTTCCTTTAATTGCGCAATGCCTTCAGCCGCATTACGACCGCGTTTAGGCCCTTCAAAACTAAAAGGTCGCGTTACAACGCCTACCGTTAAAGCGCCTAGATCTTTAGCCGCTTTGGCTACAACCGGTGCTGCACCAGTCCCGGTACCACCGCCCATACCAGCTGTTACAAAAACCATATCTGCATCTTTAAGTGATTCTTGGATCGCTTCGTCACTTTCCTGAGCGGCTTTTTCACCGATTTCAGGATTTGAACCTGCGCCTAAACCACGGGTAAGTTTTGGGCCTAATTGAATTTTAGTTTCAGCTTTTGAACTTTCTAAAGCTTGAACATCTGTATTTGCAACGATGAATTCAACGCCTTGGACGCCTTCATCAATCATGCGATTAACAGCATTGCCACCAGCACCGCCAACACCAATAACTTTGATGATTGCGCCAGTATCTTGCTGTGAATCTAGTGAGAATTCCATAGAATTTCCTCCTACAATAATTGGGTATCGTATTTTTATTCAAAGAAGTTATTTAAGAAACTTCGAATACTTTCACCGCGTTTTTTCTTTTCCTTTTTAGGTTTTGCTGTCGCGTCAGCATTTTGTTGTGTTGCGGTTTCATTTGGTGTTAAATCATCTTTCATCGTATGATCTGCAGGTTTTGCTTTTTTGACAGTTTGATTTGTGGCCGTAGTGGTTGTCTGCGTCGTTCTTGTGCTGCTGACATAATCTGCGGTGGCACTTGAAATTGGTGTATGCACCAAACGGTCTACCTCAGATAACCTAGAAACATAAGTCACTAAGCCAAAAGCCTGGGCAAAAGACGGATGTCTTAATCCCATTTGATCTGGAATATACAATTTCACACTGCGATCATACATTTCTGCCACTAAATCTGCAATACCCGGTAAAGCCGTCACACCGCCAGTAATCACAATCCCACCGGGCAGATCGAAAGCTTTAACACGATCTAAGGCTGTCCCTAGCCGGGTCAAAATCTGTTCTGCTCTAGCTTCGATAATTTCAGATAAATAATGCTCGCTGACTAAAACAGCATCTGTTTGGCCGACGGTTTCTACTGGAAATTCTTCAGTTTCTGAGGTGACGTCTGTATTCGCATTACCATAATCACGCTTTAATTTTTCAGCATTGCCAAAAGAAGTATTCAAAACGACTGAAATATCTTTTGTAATATATTCGCCGCCCTCTTGGTCAACTTGTGTAAATTTTAATTTATGATCATGAATGACTGCTGCAGTACTCTGACCGCCGCCTAAATCAATTAGGATCGTTCCAAAATCTTGCTCACCATCTGTCAAGGCAACTTTGCCTAACGCTAATGGTTCTACAATCAGACTCTTTAAATTTAAACCAGCTTTTGCAATACTTTTTTTAATATTATGAATGACGGTTTTTGGTGATGTAAACACAATCCCGTGCATTTCTAGGCGAACGCCGATCATACCCCTTGGATCTTTGATGCCATCGAAGCCATCAACTATAAATTCATCCGGAACAAGGTCAATTATTTCTCTTTCCGGTGGCAAGTTACGAATCAATGCCGCCGCTGCAACATTACGCACGTCTTGATCGGTAATCTCTTTAGATTCGTCACTCACAGCAATCATGCCTTGACATGGCTCGATACTAAGCATGTTGGCAGGGATTCCAGCATAAACATCAGAAATACTAACATTCGCCTTTTGCTCTGCTTGATGAACGGCATTTTGTATAGCCGCTGCAACCTGGTCTATATCCACCACAACACCGCGGTTCATACCTTTTGAACGATCGCTCCCGACACCTATTATATTTAATTGACCTTGAACAGATTCAGCAATAATAACTTTTATAGATGTGGTCCCAATATCTAACCCAACATATATTCCTGAATTGTCCATTGAAATGGAACCCCCTTACAAACGATTTACGTAAACTTATTAATATTTTAACCATAACACACTCATAAATTCTACCATATGGCAAAACCTTTAAAAAAGCCTTACTTTTTAGTGTCTTTACTAAATGGATAAGCAAACACACCAACTTCGATATCAATAACACCTTTTTGCTTTAATGCTTTTGCATAAATCGGATAATTCGGTAATTTCTTTTGTATTGTTCGTAAATCTGCAATAACTTCATTTTCATCATTCATATAAATCCGTACTTGATAGGGGTTAATTTTTGAATGAGTTAAATGAATCTCCGAAATATCATTTTGAATACTTAATGGTAAATTTTTAAATGTTTTAATTAAGAAATTTAATTTTTTACCTTCCGTAAAACCTTCTAAAACCGGCAAATTACCCACCGGCTTGGCTACGACATCTTTTAAGATCGTACCATTGCTTAAAACACTGTAATAATGATTTTTTTTATTCAAGTAACCAATTTGACGATACTCTGTGACGTTAAACGTCAACTGATTAAAATTTGAAATATTTAATTCAGCCGTTTTTAGACCTGGCACACCAGCTAAAATTGCAGCTGAAATCTTCTTTTTCTGACGTAATAATTTTAAAATATGATCATTTTTTTGAACACCACTGTGGTCAATAATCGTTTGATCCGCAATGACCTCGGTCCCTTGAACGCTGACATTGCCCACTTTGCTAATCGGTGAAACATAATACGCCACAAAGATTAATAAAAGGCACAGTGGCACTAAAACAATGATTAAATTCCGTTTTAAATGCCGCTTCCGGGTAGCTTTTAACTTTGGCAGCACTTCGCCTACAGGCCGCGCTGGACGAATAGTTTCAGAGGCTTGATCTTTTTTGTCAAGATAACGTCGCCAAGGCTTGATAATTTCAGTTGGTTCTTTTTGAACTTGTTTTTGCGCTCGCGCCTGCTTCTTTCGAAAAAAGGCCATAAAACTTTCCACCTACTTCTTATGCACTAATTCCTGCATGACTTTGATTAAATCATCAGCCGCTTTAGGTGTGCCCAGCTTCTTAGAAGCCGCCGCCATACTCCTGCGTAAAACAGCATCTTGCATTAACGTATCTGCATTTCGTAACAAACTGCGTTGACTAAGCTGATCTTCACGCAACATTAAAGCGGCGCCGGCACGCACGAGACTTTCTGCATTCTTTGTCTGATGATCGTGGGTAACATAAGGGCTGGGAATCAAAATGGCTGGTAACCCTAATGCCGTAATCTCCGCAATACTCGTAGCCCCAGCTCGGCCAACGATCCCGGTAATATCCACTAACAAGCTAGGCATATCTGTAATATAAGGCACGACTGCAATATTTTTGCTATGCCGTTTTTTCAACTGCTGCGCAATTTTGTCGTAGTGCACTTGTCCAGTGACAAATAACACCTGATAAGCCCGCTGACTTAATTCGCCATAAGCCGCTACAAAAGCTTGATTAATCGCCTCTGCCCCTCGACTGCCGCCAAAAATCAGCAACGTCGGTACAGCTGGGTCTAAGTGATAACTTTCCAAGCGTTGATTGCTTTGAATGCCTGCTACTTGCTGCGCTCTAGGATTCCCCGTTAAAACAATCTTTTTCTTTTCTGGAAACTCTTTAGCTGCATCTGGGAAAGAAATTGCGATTTTATCCACAAAACGTGCTAGAAATTTATTAGTCACCCCGGCGATGGAATTTTGTTCGTGAATAATCGTCGGTACCTTCATGCGCGCTGCGGCATAAAGGACTGAGCTGGAAACATACCCGCCGGTGCCCACAACGATATCAGGTTTAAACTGGCGAATCAAGTCTTTTGAACGTTTAATACTTTGGATAAAAAGTGAAACGGTTTTAAAGTTCGTTAAGTTTAAAGAACGTTTAAAGCCTTGAATTTTAATCGCCTCAAATTTGAGCCCTTGTTCAGGTACAATTCGGCTTTCAAGACCTTTATGGGTGCCCACGTATAAAATATCATCTTTCGTTGCAATATTTTGGTCAATTAGTTGCTGAATTAAGGCTAGTGCTGGGTAAATATGACCACCAGTCCCACCGCCTGAAATAATTACTCGCATGCTTATGCCCGTCCTATTTGAATATTTTTCTGTACGTCTTCGATAAACCGGTCGCCCCGTTCTTCAAAGGTATGAAATTGATCCCAACTTGCTGCTGCCGGTGATAATAATAAAACATCCCCTGCCGTTACTATGGCCATTGCTGCTTTGACGGCTTCATCTAACGTATCCAAAACTTCGATTTGCGCTACGCCAGCAGCTTTCAGCGATTTAGCCATCAGCTGTTTCGTTTCACCGTAGACCACCGCTGCTTTGACATGGGCTTTAAATAACGGTTCCAGTGGTTCAAAGGTAAAGCCCCGATCTAAACCGCCGCCAATTAAAACAATTGGCTGTTTAAAGCTCTTTAAGGCGACTTCAGTTGCTTCCATATTCGTGGCCTTAGAGTCATTATAAATTCGAACACCTTGCCATTCTTCGACAAACTGCATCCGATGTTTCACACCGCTAAAGGTTTCTAGAACTTTAACAATGGCTGCATTTTCAACTTGCATCAGCTTAGCAACGGCAATTGCAGCCAAGGCGTTTTCCACATTATGTGCGCCAGGGATTTTGATTTGATCAGCAGCCATAATATATTCGCCTTTAAAATAGAGTTTTCCATCTAATTCATAGGCCCCCGCTTTTGATTTGGCCAATCGAGAAAATGGCACAATCTGGGCGTTACTTCTTTGACTTAAATTCTGCCACTCTGCTTCGTCCCAGTTCACAACAAAATAGTCAGCGGCGGTTTGATTTTTAGTAATATTCATTTTGGCGTTTATATAGTTTTCTCGAGTGCCATGATAATCTAAGTGCGCTTCATAAATATTAGTCAGCACTGCAATATGCGGCTGCATTGCGGCTACCCCTAATAATTGAAAACTAGATAATTCCGTGACCATCACATCAGCTGGTGTGACTTTTTCAGCAACTTCAGAGGCTGGAATACCGATATTACCAGCTAAATAAGCTTTTGGTGCGGTTTTATCTGCGTTTAGCATGTCCGCAATTAACGTTGTTGTTGTCGTTTTCCCATTGGAACCAGTGACGCCAATCATTGGTGCTTCACTGACTTCATAAGCCAATTCTGGTTCTGTAATAATTTTAATTTTTCTAGCAATGGCCTTTTGCACCATGGGGTTTGTATAAGGAATCCCCGGATTTTTGACCATTACCTTAAAGTCTTCATCTAAAAGCTCTAAAGGATGACCGCCAGTGATTACACGAATGCCTTCATCTAGTAATGTTTGTGCATCTGGATTTTCTTCAAAAGGCTTGACATCATTAACTGTCACCAATGCCCCTAACCGTTTCAAAAGCTGTGCGGCATGCACCCCACTTTTAGCCAAACCTAAAACTAATACCTTTTGATTCTCATACGTTGTAATCTTTTTCATGATCTAACTTCCTTAATTGAATTATAAAAATAGGCTCAAATAAATAATAGCGCAAACTAGACCGGTACTCCAGAATGTGATAACAACCCGCCATTCTGACCAGCCCATCATTTCAAAGTGATGATGAATCGGTGTCATTTTAAAAATACGTTTGCCGGTTAATTTAAACGAGGCCACTTGCAAAATAACACTGGCTGTTTCCAGCACAAAAACTAAACCGATCAATAATAAGGACCATTCACGATGTAATAAAATTGAAATGGCAGCTAATACCCCACCAATCGCTAGTGAACCCACATCCCCCATAAAAATTTTAGCAGGTTTGTGATTGAAGATTAAAAAGGCGGCTAAACCGCCAATAAAGGCTAAGGTTAAGACTAAAATATCATATTGCTGTTGCTGATAAGCAATCACGCCATAAGTCATAAACGCGATAATACTTAGCCCACCAACAAGGCCGTCTAAGCCATCTGTCAAATTGACCGCATTGGAGAAACCCACCAGCCAAAATAAAACAAATAAAATATACAGCCAATTCGCAGAAATCATTCCAAGGCCTGGAATAAACAAGCTATGCTCAAATCGATCCATATAAAAGACAGCTAAAAAGATGACACCACCAGCAATTTGGGCTAAAAATTTCTGCCAAGCTTTTAAGCCCATATTCCGCTTTTTAAAAATCTTGACACTGTCATCCAAAAAGCCCACTAATCCATAAAGGACTAAGATGAACAATGTAATTAACAAACTATGGGTTAATTGTTTGGTCCAAATACCAATGATGATACTGACAATCACGGCAACGATTAAAAAGGCCACACCACCCATTGTTGGCGTTCCAGACTTTTTTTCATGCCATTTAGGCCCTTCTTCTCGAATCATTTGGCCTTCTTTATGACGTCTAAAATAAGTAATCAGCCGTGGCATTATTAAAACGGTTAAAATAAACGCCGATAAAATTGTGATAATGATCTGTAAACTATTCATAAATCTATAAAATCTCCTTTTTTAAAGGGGAGGTAATGCTTTGCCCCAACCTCATTTAGATAATTTTGATCAATTTTTAGAAGCCAATTTTACAGTTAACTTACTTGTACTGTTTAATAGCTGATTTTCAGCAACGCTTTGTTTCACCACATAGCCGTCACCTTTGAATTTAACTTTAATACCGCTAATCTCAGCCAATTTTAAAACATCATTTTTTGACCAGCCTTTAATATTTGGCATTGTCATCGCCCCATTGGTCAATAACACGGCCCGTTGCCCAGATAAAACATGTTCCTTAGCCAATGGCAATTGCTGAACAATTTTGTTGCCGGAACCTACCAGGCTATAAGTCAAGCCTCCATCTTCTAGGGTTTGTTTGGCACTCTCAACAGATTGCCCGGTTAAATTTGGCATTTCTGAAGTCTTCACATTTGCCACGCTAGCCCCAGTACTATATTCTAAGGCGCGTTTCAAAATCGGATTAAATGCACTGGATAAAATTGTTTCCGCTGGTGCCGTCATTTTTTGCGGCTGACGGACAGTGATGTATAAAATATATTTTGGATTGTCAATCGGCGCCATCCCAACGACTGAGAAAATATAATTATTATTACCAGTGAGATAACCTGATCCTGTTCCAGAAGCAATTTGTGCAGTCCCTGTTTTGACCCCAATTTCGTAGCCTGGAATCGCATAACTTTGCCCAGTACCATAAGTTTGGTTGATGACATCTTTCATCTCATTACGCACTTGTGTGGCCGTGCTCTTGGAAATGGGATGGCCCACCACTTCTGTTTTTTCTTTTTGAACTTTTCCTGTACTGGAATTACTGATTTCCGATACGATTTGCGGTTTCACCATTTTACCGTTATTGGCAACTGCCGAAAAGGCCTGCATCATTTGAACAGCGGTCACATTAACCCCTTGACCAAACGCGGTTGTTGCTCGATCCACAGCTCTAGTATAGGCAATGCTGCCGGCAGATTCACCAGGCAAGTTAATCCCGGTCTTTTTACCAATACCAAAATTTGTTAAATATTTCTTCCAAGTTTTAGCACCCATCTGCTGCTCCATTTTCACGAACCCAACGTTACTGGAGCGGGCAAAGGCTTGCCCAAATGGGATGCTACCCCAACCAGAAGTATTCCAATCTTTAATAATACTACCGTCGACATTCACACTGCCAGATTGATAATAAGCATTTGGCATGTAATTACCAGAATCAATTGATGCACTTAAACTTAGCAATTTCATTACAGAACCAGGCTCATACGTATCTTGAACTAAAGCATTACGCCAAGAATTATTCAGGCCGACCTTAGTACTCGGATTAAAAGTCGGCCGTTGCGTAGCGGCTAAAATTTTACCATTTTTAGCATTCATTAAAATGGCGGTCATACTCGTCGGCGCATACGTATCTGCCACTTCACTAACGACAGATTCCATATACGACTGCAATCGAGCATCTAATGTTAACGTCACATCCGAGCCATTAACTGCTTTTTTCACAACTGTCTGAGAATTAGGCAGTTCATAGCCAAAAGAATCTGTCTTAAATTGCCGATAACCATTTTTCCCCGTTAAAATATTATTAAAATAGTTTTCGATGCCCATCACACCGGTCAATGTACCGCTGCTGGCAGAATCACTGTTATCCGTTTGGGCAAGTCCAACAATATTTGAAGCAAAATTACCGTTAGGATAAAGCCGAGAAACGCTCTTAGTGAAATAAATACCTGGTAAATTCTTAGCATCAATTTCTTTTTTGACTTCCAGGCTTAATCCTTTACCGGCATTACCAAACTCAACTTGATAAGCCCCACTTTTTTGATCATTTAACACCGCATAAATTTTAGCTTCGCTTAAAGGAATATAGCGGCTCAAAACTTTGGCCGTTTTACGTTTGTTAGTCACATATAACGGTTTATTGTCGGTGGAAACATGATTCTTATCAATAACTGCATAAAGATTATAGACATTAGAATCTTCTGCAATAATATTGTGATTACTGTCGTATATTTTCCCACGAACGGCCGTTAAACGCCGATCACGATTATACTTCGTTTCTGTTTTTTTAGAGAGATTGACATTGTTCAACTTTCCAGAGCTAACAATATATGAAAAGCGACCAATGAATACGAAAAAAAGCCCCACAACTAATACTAGTAGGACTGCACCAAATAACTTTCGATTTCTACGGATACGACTAGATTTATGTAATTTTTTTGGAGATTTACTCATTTCGAAATATTCCTTACAGATTCTTCATTAAAAGTTAAGCCATGCTTTTTAGCAAAGGCTTGTAGTCGATCTGAACTGTTTAACGTGCCAATTTCTTGCTTTAAATCTGCATTTTTAGTCTTTAAGTCAGAAACTGCAGTGTTCACACTTTGTAAATTGCGTTGGGCTGTCCCAACTGCGATTTTAGCACTCACTAAACTAATCATGAGGCCGATCACAATTAAACCGCCAACCACCATTGCTAGGCGCTCAAAAAGCGATAACGGTACCTTGGCACCCGCCGCTTTTGGATTATTCTCAATTTGGGGCTGCTGTTGCGGTTGCTCAGGCTGTAACACCTGTGCTTCATTGTAATTTTGTTTCGCAGTATTGTCCATTGCCTTTCACACTCCATGATTAATCACATTTTAATTTTTTTCGGCAACCCGTAATCGAGCGCTATGTGCGCGATGATTTTGAGTTAGCTCATCTTCTGCTGGCATAATTGGTTTTCTAGTAATCATTTTTAATTCTGGCTGCAGATCATCTGGAATAACGGGCAGGCCCTTAGGTAATTCTGGCAAACGTGACCGTTTTTTAAACGCATCTGCGACAATCCGATCTTCTAAAGATTGGAAGGTAATCGCCGAAATTCGGCCGCCTTGATTTAACAAATCAATGGCTTGTTCTAAAGAGCTTTCTAATACCGCCATTTCATCATTGACTGCAATTCTTAATGCTTGAAAAGTCCGTTTTGCAGGATGCCCACCCGTACGGCGAGTCGCTGCTGGAATTGCATTTTTGACTATTTCTGCTAATTCTGTGGTTGTCGTTATCGCCTGTTCTGTTCGATATTTTTCAATAGCCCGGGCAATGCGCTTAGCAAAGCGTTCTTCCCCATAACGGGCAATAATCCGTTGCAGATCATTAAATGACCACTCATTAACAATCGTCTTAGCTGTCAAAGCCTGGCGTTGATCCATACGCATATCTAACGGTGCTTCTAAACGATAACTAAAGCCTCTTTGCGCCACGTCCAATTGAGGTGATGAAACACCTAAATCATAAACAATACCGTCAATACCAGTGACCCCAACATTGGCTAAGGCGCTTTTTAAATTTGCAAAATTTGTTTGCATGAGTACTAACTGTCCAGCGGCAATCGGTGCCGCTAAATTCTGTTGCGCATTGGTAATGGCTGTTTGATCCTGATCAAATGCATAAAGCCGACCGCCTTTTAACGCGTTTAAAATCAAACTCGTATGCCCCGCACCACCTAATGTTGCATCAACGTAGATACCTTCAGGATCAATATTTAACATTTCAATTGCTTCTTCTAATAATACTGTTTTATGTTTAAATTCAGTCATCTTTCACCCATCACTTCAAAAATCAAGATCCATTAAATTTTCTGCTGTTTCATCAAAATCTGTAACCATTTCTTCGTCAAATTCGGCCCACTTTGTATCGCTCCAAATTTCGATGCGATTGGCAACACCAATTAAAACACAGGCTTTATCTAAGTCGGCATAAGTCATTAAAGACTTGGGAATATTAATGCGACCTTGTTTATCAAATGTCATTTCAGCGGCAGCGGCATAAAAGAAACGCACAAAACGTCTAGAATCCTTTTTCGTCAGCGGCAGTTGCGCCAACTTTGTTTCTAATTTTGCCCAAGCTGTCATAGGATAACCAAATAAGCACCCATCTAAACCTCGTGTTAAAACAAATTCTGTACCAAGTTCTTGACGAAATTTAGCGGGAATAATCAAACGGCCTTTTGCATCTAAATTGTGGTGATATTCCCCTAATAGCACCGCTGACACCCCTTATGTACTCATATTTCTAAGTCTACCACAATCCCCCACCGTCTACCACAGAATTCCCTTTCAAATCCCTTAAGATTTAAAAAAAAATAATAATATCTGACCTAATTATCAGATATTATTACGTCTCAATTCTATTTTAATATATTTACGGTACCAATTCTGTCTAAAAATAACTTTAAATGTTCGAAATTTGGGTGCCGATAACGAGTATAATAAAGCCAACATACCAGCATAAACTCAAAATAAAGATCAACCGCCACAACGTTTTGAAAAATCGCGGCAACAGTAATTCATGATCTCTAATCGCTGAAAAGATAGCTAGACCAATGGCCATCAACAAAATCACTAAGATCATCACTTCAATCATAGATAGTTGTCCATGGCCTAAACTAATCAGCTGTACCCCCGCTATTAAAAACGGCGGTAAAAAATCAACTGTTTTAACATGCGTTAAATTTTTAAAAATCTTTTTTAAACCCATACTGATGATTAAACCAATCATTGGTATTAGGATGCCTAAACTAATTAATTTCACAAAATAATGCTCCTCATTTTTTTTGCATTCTTACCATTAATATAGTAAACTATCAAGCGTAATTTCGACAAGGTGGTCAACGATGAAAAAAGAAAAAAAACAAGAGAAAAGTACTTTCTCAAAAATCACTAAAGGTGTTATCTGGGCGATGTTAATCATCATGCTGGGCAGTGTTATTATTAGCGCAGCCGTTCAATTAATGTCTTCTTAATTTAATTTTTCAAGTGCTTGATTTAACTTAAATTGGCCAGATTGAAAAAAATAATATTTTTAGTGCATCAACCGTAAAAGGTGACTTTATGCTGAGATCAACACGCGTCAGTTAGCGTTTTGATCTTTTTATTTTCTATTTTTTAATGAATCTCAGAATTTTTTTAGAATTTGAAATTGATATACCTACGTTTTTTTGATATTCTAAAGAACAGATTAGAATAAACAAAGTATTTAATAAAAATGTGAGGCTAAAATCATGAAAGTTGCAAAATTTGGCGGTAGTTCTTTAGCAAGTGGCGGACAGCTACAAAAAGTAATTGATATTGTAAAGGCTGATCCTAACCGGAAAATCATCGTGGTTTCGGCTCCCGGTAAACGTAATAAAGAAGATACAAAAGTGACTGACTTATTAATTAAATATTGTAATGTGATTATTAATGACGGTGACGTTACCGGTATTCAAGATAAAATTATTCGGCGGTATCAATCCATCGCAGGTCATTTTGGTGTGCCTTTAGAAAACATTGCCGATATTGAAATTGGTATTCGGCAGTTAGCCACACAGGTTTTTCCAAATCGATCTTATCAAATGGCTGCTTTTAAAGCGGCGGGTGAAAATAATAATGCCAAATTAGTAGCGGCGGTATTTAACCACGAGGGCATCAAAGCCCACTATATGGATCCGTTAAAAATTGGGCTTCGGGTGACAGATGTGGCTAATGATGCGCAGATTTTACCTAGCAGCTATCAAAAGTTGGCTCGATTATCTGAATATACAGATACGCTGGTTATTCCCGGTTTCTTTGGTTATAACGCCAAAAATAATATTTGTACATTTTCTAGAGGTGGTTCAGATATTACAGGCGCCATCGTTGCTAAGGCAGTGGCTGCCGAGCGTTATGAAAACTTTACCGACGTGGATGCCATTTATGCAGCAAATCCTAATGTTGTTGAGAACCCCCGTAAAATTACCCACCTGACCTTTAGAGAAATGCGGGAATTAGCCTATGCTGGTTTTTCAGTTTTCCATGATGAGGCCTTAATTCCAGCTATTGAAGGTAAAATTCCAGTTGTTGTAAAAAATACAAATCATCCTAATTTACCTGGAACTTTGATCTCTGAAACAAAGGAAATTGATTACGATAATGTTGTTTCTGGGATTGCCAGTGATGACGGTTTTACCGGGATTTATATTCGAAAATATTTAATGGACCGACAAGTTGGGTTCACTTTAAAAATCTTACAAGTTTTGGCTGATTTAAATATTTCTTATGAACATATGCCTTCAGGGATCGATGATTTAACCGTCATCATTCGCAGCAACCAATTAACCCCTGAATTAGAGGCGCTGGTGCAAGAACGCATCGAAGCAGCGATTCAACCAGATGATTTTCAAATCGAGCATGACTATGCCATGGTGATGATTGTTGGTGAAGGAATTAAGGATCGCGTAGGGACTATGGCCGCCGCTACAGCTAGTGTTGCCATAGCTGGTGTTTCTATTGTCATGGTCAACCACGGTGCCTCACCTGTTTCTATTACCATTGGTGTCCGTAAAGAAGATGCAGATTTAGCTGTTAAAAGTTTATATAGGACTTTCGTAAATCATGAAACAGTTCATCTAACAAATCTAATTGATTAAATTATTTTAAAAAATAGATCTGAAACCCTTTAATTAAGGTATTTCAGATCTATTTTTATGTCCAAATTATTTGATCGGCACCGTTTCGTTCGCACCAAACCATTTTTGACTAATTTTTTGAATCGTGCCATCTTCATAAAGCTCTTTTAAAGCACCATCAATTTTTGCTTTTAATTCTGTATCGCTTTTGCGCATCCCCACCGCAAAGTGTTCGTTTTCAAATTCCCCAGGATTCGTTTCATAAGCACTACTGTCTTTTTGATGGGCAATATAATAATCTGCATACACCCGATCAATCAAAAGGCCTTGAATCCGACCAGCATTTAAATCAATAAAAGCTTCATTAAAGTTTTCATATAAAATTGGTGTTTTATCTTTGATCGAGTTCTTCAGCAAAGCAGGTTGACCATCTAAATCCGACTGTCCCGAAGAACCATTTTGAACCCCTAAAACTTTACCTTTCATCCCCGCAAAACCATCAATTTTATTTTTCTTTAAAGTTACTAAAATCTGACGATTATTTAAATAAGTTTCACTGAATAGAACTTTCTTTTGCCGTTCAGAATTAATGGTATACCCATTCCAAATCAAGTCAATGGTATGGTTTTTAAGTTCCGTTTCCTTCATATTCCAATCAATCGTTTGAAAGTCCATCTTTAGATTTAATTTCTTCCCAACAGCTCGGGCCAGATCAATATCAAAGCCTTTTAAAGTCCCGTTTTTAGCTCTGAAACCCATCGGTACAAAACTATCATCTAAGCCGACGATAATTTTACCCCGTTTTTGCAAACTAGACCAGCTGTCTTTATTGTTATCTACTCGACCGCAGCTCGTTAACGTTACAACAACCGCCAGCCCTAGCAGTAAACAAATTACCCTTCTTAAACGTTTCATAACTTACAACTCCTGATTTGGTTTGACTTCTAAAATTTTGTCCGCAATCTCTTTGGCAAAATCAATATCATGGGTTACCACAATTTGAGTCATTCCTTGGGCTTTAAAGCGTTCAATCATTTGAGCCACGCTGCCCCGTAGTCCAGGATCTAACGCACTGGTTGGTTCATCATAACAAAGAATTTTTGGCTTTAGGGCTAAGGCTCTGGCAATTGCCACCCGCTGCTTTTGTCCACCAGATAATTGGAATGGATAAATGTCTGCTTTATCAGCTAACCCTAATTGGTCTAAAATATTATTCGCATTTTCTTGAGCTGCTTTTTTAGACTGATGTAATACCATTTGTGGTGCTAAAGTAATATTTTCCAAAACACTCAAATGTGGAAATAGTCTAAAATCTTGGAAAACAACCCCAATCATCGCCTCATCCGTTTCATTAGCTTGGGGATTAAAGGACTGTCCATCAATCTTAAAACTGCCGGAATCCGGTTTTTCTAAACCTGTAATGATCCGTAATAAAGTTGTTTTCCCAGCACCACTGGGACCAACAATACATAAAATTTTGCCAGAATCTATTTCTAATGAAATATCATTTAATACTTGAACGCCATTAAAACTTTTATTAATATTCGCTGCTTCTAACATATTTGATCCCTCCTAATTATTGATAGTAACTATAGTGTTGTTCGACTTTGCGTAACAAGTACGTAAACAAGGCGGTGAGTATTAAGTAAATCGCCCCCACCATCAGCAGTGGCACTAAAGTAACATCTCGAACCATCGCCACATTCCCGGCCCGTAACAGATCGCCTAAGCCGATGACATAAACTAACGAAGAATCCTTAACTAAATTAATGACTTCGTTACCGACAGAAGGTAAAACAATTTTTGTCACCTGGGGTAAAACAATCTTGCGAATCGTCTGCCCATAATTTAAACGTAAGATCCGCGCAGCTTCATATTGGCCGGTATCCACAGATTGAAAACCACCTCTAAATATTTCAGCAAAATAAGCGGCATAGTTTAAAACAAAGGCAAATGCAGCAGCACTGAAACGTTCAAAGTAAATATGCAGCACTGGTAAACCGTAAAAAATAAAAATTAATTGTAATAATAGCGGTGTGCCCCGCATGAGCCAAACATAAAATTTCAAAATCCAACGTAATGGTTTAAATCGTGACCGTAATCCTAAACTAACTAACGCCCCTAAAGGCAATGACAGCAATAACGTCATTGCGAATAACCCTAGTGTTAATTTTGTCCCTTGTAAAAGTGAGGGCAAAATTTCTGACATGTATTTTAATACTCCGTCCATATGGCACTTCCTCCTAAAAAATAATAAAAAAAAGCCCCCTTGGATAATTATTATCCAAGAGGGCGTTTAAACACGCGGTCCCACCTCAACTTCATACCTCTAAAAAAGAGATACCTCATACAGCTTAGCTGCTAGTTTTAACGGAACAACCGTGATAACTTACAAATTAAGTTCAGAAATCAAGCTCCTAGGTGTGTGTTCATTGTCCAATTAGGTATCTTGCAGCCACCGATACCTCTCTGAGGGTTTAATCAAACAATTACTTTTCCTAATCTATGCATTTTTATAATCTTGCTTACGATATTTTGAATATTAAACCATAATGAGAAAACTGTCAAGTCTTTAATGTTTTCGACTGCGTTTACCGAAGAGTCGTTCAAACAAACCGGGCTTATGTTCTTTCAACGTCATTAATGGCACGGATTCCCCTAAAATACGCCGGGCAATATTGCGATAACCTTGGCTGGCATTATAATCAGGATTCATCACAATTGGCGTGCCCTGATTGGAAGCCAAAATCACATTGCTGTCTTCAAAAACAATGCCTAATAAGCCAATGGACAAATGCTTTGTAATTTCATCCACGTCCATTGTATTGCCTTCGTTCATTAAGCTACGATTAATTCGATTAATAATTAAACGCGGTGCTAATTTCATCTCCCGCTGTTCCAATAGGCCAACGACGCGATCTGCGTCACTAACCGATGGAATTTCCGGCGTACAGATGACAATTGCCCCATCTGCACCAGCAATTGCATTTTGAAAACCTTGTTCAATGCCCGCTGGACAATCTAGCAAAATAAAATCAAAATCTGGCCGTAATTGGTTTACAATATCGACCACATTCATCGGGCTAATAATATTTTTAACTGTATTTTGAGCGGCCGGCAATAAGTATAACTTATCATCAAAACGCTTATCTTTAATCAGCGCCTGGTGTAACCGCGCACGACCCATCACAACATCGACAATATCATAAATAATTCGGTTGCTTAATCCCATAATTACATCTAGATTGCGCAAGCCAATATCCAAATCAATCATGCAGACACGTTTATTCATCAATGCCAATGCTGTTCCTAAGTTGGCAGCAGTTGTACTTTTTCCGACACCGCCCTTTCCAGAGGTGATTACCAATGAAGTTGCCACTATAAATTATCCTCCATTTTTCGATATAACTTTGGCCGTAACGCCAAGAGATGATCCGATGTATCAAAATCCAGCACATGCAAATCATTAATCAAAGCAATTGTATCTTTGGAAAAATGCTGCCGTTTTGGGTCAATAATTTCAATTGTATCACTGATCCGAACTTGTGTTGCTTGCGAAATATCGCCAACAATAACGGCCATATCATTATCTGGATAGCCCGCATATAAAATACCTTCACACTGGCCCAATACAAAAATGCTGCCCGTACTTTTTAAAACACCACCGGCATGTAGATTGCCCAAAAATAAGACATCACTCTCATAAACAACTTCTTGTCCACTTCGAATAACCGACATTTCTGCATGAATGCCCTGCTTACGAACTTGAGTCTGAGCTTGGCTTTTGTCCAAAACATCCGCTGCTAAATGCGCCAGCTTAAAATGTTGAAACTTATCAAATAACGCCTGAATTCTTTGAATCTGTGGTTCATCCAATAAACGTCGGCCGGTATTTAAGAAAAAATCTAAATCTCCATGATCTTCTTGCTCACTTTGAGACAGTCTTTGCAGTAAGTTTAGTAGATCGGTGATATTATCATCAAAATTTGCATTTGCATTTAAATTGATCTCATAGCCATTTTTACGACCCTTCAAACTGACGCTATCCATAATTCATCTAGTTCCCCTCTAAAAAATTAAACTGATATTTTGCCTAATAATTTGGAATAAGGATAATATAGTGCCGCAAATAAAACCGTATTCACAGCAACTGTGGGTCCCAAGTTGTAGGTAATAAATAGCGCAAAATCAGTAGAAGCCCCAAAAAAGCCATTTAAAATATATAAACTAAATTCTAAGCCAATCAGCACTAAAATATACACTGTTGCTTGAAAAAGTGCTGAATTAGGTAAATAATTGGTAACCCATCTTACAAAAAGTACGGCTGCCGGCATCAAAAACGTATAGTAACCGATGATACCAGAATAAAAGCTGTCATAAAATAACCCAATTACAAGGGCCGTCCACAATAGCCATCTTTGTTCTGGAAAACGGTAAGTTGTCATCACAATACCAATTAAAAAAGCTTGAATCGAAACACTCCAAGGATAGTTAAATAACCAGCCTTGAAAGGTTACACTAATCACACCGTCCAGTAAAAATAAGACGACCCAAATAATAGGGATTAACCATTTTAAGCGATTATTAGTTATTCTTGTCATATTAATTTCCTTCAACTGAGCGATTGATAACAGTGACCACTGTGAAATCATTAATATTCGCAGCTGGCTTAACGTAAACTGAGTTTGTCAAACCATAGTTATCCTTACGAATATTAGCAACTTTCCCAACATATAAGCCCCGCGGTGTCAAACCGCCTAACCCAGAGGTTGAAACCACATTGCCTTTTTTGATGTCATCGGTACTACTCAACTGACTGATGATTAATTCCTTTTTGTCAGCATTATAGCCGGAAATAATCCCATTCACATAAGTGCCGGATGCTGTCTTAACTTCAATCGCAAAACTGTTTGTATTTTTATTACTTGTGGAAATTAACTCAACTTTGGAATTTGTTTTATTGACCTCAACAATTCGGCCCAATAAACCGGATCCAGTCATAACTGGCATATTTTTAACAATACCATTGACTTGCCCTTTGTTGATAACAACTTGATTTTGCCAACTTGCCGGTGACCGTGTAATTACGGCAGCCGTAATCTTTTTATAGTTCGTTAAAGTTGAATTTAACTTTAACTGCTGTTTTAAATCTTTATTTTCTCTTTTTAAAGTTGCATTTGTTTCTTTAACTTGATCCAATTCATCTAATTGTTTCTTTAGCTGCTCATTATCTTGATATGTATTAACTAAGTTAACCATAGCTGTAAAACCAGTGTGCAGACTGTTGATTGGTGCTGCTACAACTTGACTCGCAAAACCCGCTGCATCATTACCAATTTGCTGAATTACCGGCGGTGTATTACGCCGATCCTTAACGTTAATACTAACCGCAATAAGGCCAATCATAGCCACAATTGTGATCAATAAAATAATAAGCTTTTTATTTGAAAAAAATTTGGGCATATCAAACCTCGATGCTGAATTATTAGCAATAAAAAATATAAAAGCGGGTTAGAGTACCCTCATCCCCGCGCCTACTTTTAGTGACGTCTCATGACATCAATATTTTTCAATGATTCACCCGTACCAATCGCAACGCAATCCAATGGATCTTGCGCGATAAATACAGGGACACCCGTAGAATCAGAAATAACTTCAGAAATATGCTTTAATAAAGCACCACCACCGGTCAAAACGATCCCATGATCGATAATATCAGCGGCAATTTCTGGTGAAGTTTCTTCAAGTGTTTCTTTAATTGCAGCAATGATTTCTTCCACAATTTCATGAATTGCCCGAGCAATATCAATTGCTTCAATTTCAATAGTTTTTGGTAGACCAGATAATAAATCCCGGCCGCGAATCGTCATTGCTTCGATATCCCGTGCTTTTTCAACAGAGGCCGAACCAATACTGATCTTGATTTGTTCCGCTGTCCGTTCCCCAACTAAGAGGTTAAAGTTTTGACGGATATAGTTAATAATGGCTTCATCTAAGCGATCGCCGGCCATCCGAATAGAACGACTGGACACAATCCCGCCTAAAGAAATCGTGGCAACGTCTGTTGTCCCGCCACCAATATCTACAACCATACTACCTGTTGGATCCATGACTGGTAACCCTGCACCAATAGCTGCTGCAAATGGTTCTTCAATCACGTAAGCTTCTTTAGCACCTGCCATTTTAGTGGCATCAATAACCGCTCTTTTTTCAACTTCAGTGACACCGCTTGGCACACAAACCATTACAAGCGGTTTACTATTACCAATTACTTTTTCAATAAAATATTTCATCATAGCAGCGGTGGTATCATAATCTGCGATAACCCCGTCTTTCATGGGCCGAATGGCAACGATACTACCTGGTGTCCGGCCAATCATGTCTCTTGCTTCAGAACCGACGGCCAATACATCGCCATTTTTAACGTTTTTTGCAACAACTGATGGTTCACTTAAAACAATGCCTTTACCATCGATGTAGACCAATGTATTAGCAGTGCCTAAATCAATGCCTATATTTTTTGTTCCGATTCCAAACAAATCGATTCTCTCCTCAATATCATATCTCTTTTAAGTCAAGTAGCATTATAACATAAGGTTATCAATAAAAAAATAATTCAGTGATGTAAACTTACATAAATTAATAATTATATAATGTTTTCTGCCCGCAAACTCAAGTAGCTCTGATGGCCTACAATAATATGGTCCAAACAGCTGATACCCATCAGCTCACCACACGCCACTAATTTCTTAGTGAACGCAATATCATTTTTAGACGGTTTCGGTTGGCCGCTGGGGTGATTATGACACACCACAAAACGCGCACAAGACAATAATACCGCTTTATGAAAAATTTCTCTTGGGTGGGCTACTGAAGTGTTCAAACCGCCTTTAAAAATAATTTCATGACTAATAATCTGATTTTTATGATCTAAAAAGATCACCATCAGCTGTTCTTGTTTTAAACCGCGATAATATTTTAAAAGCCAATCCCCTAAAGCTTCACTGGACAAAACTGTCCCCTGCCTTAAAGTCTGTGCTAAATTAACCCGCTGTCCTAATTCCACAGCAGCTTTTAAGATCGTTGCTTTAGAGGGACCAATACCTCTAATCGCACATAATGCCTCAAAAGAAATATTTTGCAGCTGACCAACGTCACCAATTGTTTTTAAGACTTGATCACTCAGCAGTTCTACTGGTAAATCTTGGGTACCGCTACCTAATAGAACCATCAATAACTCTTGATCTGATAAAATAGCTGCGCTATGCAGCATCATCCGTTCTCTGGGCTTTTGAATCATTTCTAAAGACATAACCATCGTGAAAAAACTCCTATTTTTTCACTAAATTACGCTAATTAACCGTTGTATTTTTTATATAATCAATAACTTTTGCTAAATCTGGTAAAACAGCCACTGTTTTTTGGCGTAAAGCCGCATCTGGCTGAATTAAATCTGGAATCATCAACACATCAATACCTGCAGCATTGGCAGCGATAATACCATTTTTAGAGTCTTCCAAAACCAATAATTCTTGCTTCGGTTTATCAAAAACCTGCTGTGCTTTTAAAAATAAACTTGGATCTGGTTTACTAGCAGACACTTGTTCTCTAGTAATAATGGCCTGGAATTGTGGCGTTAGCTCATAAAAACCTAAGAATGCCTGGACCATTTTTTGGTTGTTGCTAGAAGCAATGATACTATTAATCCCTTGCTGCTGTAAATAACTCAGCAATTCATCCAAGCCTGGTTTTTTAGCCATTTCACCTGCTTGAACCATTTCCAAGACTAAATCTTCTGTTAGGGCATAAAATTCAGCCTGCTGCGCGGTATCTTTGAAATGAGCGGTGTTAAATTCATGAGCCTCTTCTTCTGACGCCCCCACTAATTCATAATATTCCTCAGCGGTAACAGGTGTACCCATTATTTCGCCGGCCTTGACATTAGCCTTTAAATAGATTGCTTCAGAGTTAAAAATTAAGCCGTCCATATCCCAAATAATACCTTTATACATTTAAGTTTGTCCACCTTCCAATAAAAAATGTCTTACTTCAGAGACTAAATAGATTGAACCACAAATTAAAATGAGCTCATTTTCAGAAGCGAGATTGTGGTAAGCCGCATAAAACGCATCTTGCCAAGTAGCAAAATACTGATCACTTGAGCGCATATAAGCTGTCAAGTCCGTTGCTTCAGCAGCCCTAGGCATTGCTAACGTCGTTAGATACAAAGTCATCTGCCGCGGTTGATGCAGTATTTTCAAAAGTTCTTCAATAGCTTTGTCTTTCATAAAAGCCGCCACAACATGCACTTGTGTATTCGGAAAATCACGCTGAATACTGGCTAATAATTCGGACATCGCCGGTGGATTATGGGCCCCATCTAAAACAATAAAGGGTTCTGTATTGATAACCTCTAAGCGACCCATTAAAGTAACCTGTTTTAAAATACGTTTTATCTCAGCAGCCGGCACTGTCACTTGCATTTCTTGGCAAAATACTGAAAATGCCATCAGTGCGACCGCCATATTGTCTACTTCAAAACGGGCGATGTTTCTAATTTTAATCGTTTTTAAATTTAAATTTTCGCTGGTAAAATTAAATGTCTGACTGTAGTCTGGCAACAAAGTCACCTGACTCACTTGAAAATCTTGTGCCATTTGATAAAGCGGGCTGTCCTGAGCCTGGGCCCGATCTTGAAAGATCTTATTGACCGTTTCAGGTACTTTACCAATAATTACAGGCCGCTGTGCTTTAATAACGCCGGATTTCTCAATCGCCACATCTTCTAAAGTTGGCCCAATTAACTGTAGATGGTCTAAGCCTACCGTGGTGATCACCGATAGCAGCGGGGTAAAAACATTGGTCTTATCATGCGTTCCGCCAATACCCACTTCAATAACCGCAATTTCAATCTTTTCAGCCCGAAAATAAGTGAACATAATTGCCGTTACCAATTCAAATTCCGTTAATTCAAAAGTCGGTTCTGTTTGACGAATTAATAAAATCTTTTGCCAAACCTCATTTGTCCAATACACTAAATCTTCATCCGAGATTGGTTTTAAATCGACTTGCATACGTTCATTGAATCGCTGAATAAATGGTGACATAAACGTCCCCACTTTAAAGCCTTGATCCAAAATTAAAGCGCTCAAAATTTGTGTGACTGAGCCTTTTCCGTTGGTGCCCGTGACATGAATCCCCTTAAAAGCCGTTTGAGGCTCACCAAGGGCCGTCAAAATACGCCGCATATTTGCTAAACTCGCAGACCGATGCTTCTTGGGTCTACTATGGATATAATTCAAAACCTCTTGATAAGTTTCCATTGCTAACCTCTGAAATTCACAAATTCTGTCACTTACGTAATAGTTTACTATGTTCCGTAGGCAAAATAAAGTCATCCTAAAAAAACAAGCCTGCAGACTAAATAATTTTTGTCCACCGAGGCTTGTTTTTAACAGGCTAACTTTAGTTATTAGCCTTCAGTTCTGCAATTCTAGCGTTTACAGTTGCTTGTTTTGCTTCGTAATCTGCTTGTTTTGCTTTTTCTTCATTTACAATCTTTTCAGGTGCTTTCTTCACAAAATTGGCATTGCTTAATTTCTTAACAACGCGATCAATTTCACCTTGTAATTTTTGAGCTTCCGTTGCCAACCGTGCAATTTCATCATCAATATTAATTAATTCGGCTAACGGTACAAAAATTTCTGCATTTGTAATGATTGCCGTCTTAGCCAATTTTGGTGCTTGGACCGTTTGGGCAATAGTCAATGCTTTAGGATGGGCAAAGCGCTGAATATATTCTTGATTGGCTTCTAAGATTTTTTGAATACTGTCATCTTTGACTTTAATCAAAATATCAATCGGTGATGATAACGGCGCGTTCACTTCAGAACGAATATTCCGAACCGCCCGGATAACATTAATCAAAACACTCATTTGTTCAATCGCTTGAGCATCTTCAAATTCAGCGTGCACTGTAGGATAAGGTGCCACACTAATTGAATCTCCTGCATGCGGCATATCCAGCCAAATTTCTTCAGTTACAAACGGTACAATTGGGTGCATTAATTTTAGAATTTGATCTAACGCATAAGCTAGGTTGTAACGTTTATGAGCTTTTGCAGCCACATCTTCACCAGCTAAAACTTCTTTACTCATCTCAATATACCAGTCACAAAAATCATTCCAGATGAAGTTATAAAGCACTCGGCCGGCTTCCCCAAATTCAAACTTCTCAAATAAACGGGTCACTTCTTTAACCGTTGCATTTAGCCGTGCAAATAACCATTTGTCTGCCAAATCAAATTGTGCTGTATCTGGCAAATCTGTTGGTGCTGGCGTGTCTTCTAAATTCATGATGACATAACGGCTGGCATTCCAAATTTTGTTAATGAAATTCCAAGCAGCATCCATTTTATCATAAGAAAAACGCGTATCTTGGCCCGGTGTAGAACCATTAGATAGGAACCAACGCAGTGCATCGGCGCCATATTTCGCAATCACATCCATTGGATCAATCCCGTTGCCTAAAGATTTACTCATCTTCCGGCCCTGTTCATCACGGATTAAGCCGTGGATTAACACATTCTTAAATGGTCGCTGATCGGTAAACTTCAGCCCTTGGAAGATCATCCGAGCAACCCAAAACGGAATAATATCATAACCGGTAACTAAAGTATTAGTTGGATAGTAGCGCTTGTAATCTGGTGCATCCGTGTCAGGCCAGCCCATTGTTGAAAATGGCCAAAGTGCACTAGAGAACCAAGTGTCCAGCACATCGGCATCTTGCGTCCAGTTTTCAGCATCAGCAGGCGCTGTCATCCCAACATAAATTTCGCCGGTTTCTTTATGATACCAAGCAGGGATACGATGGCCCCACCACAATTGTCTAGAAATAACCCAATCATGAATGTTATCCATCCATTGTGTGAATGTATTTTCAAATCGTGCAGGGACAAAATCTACCCGTTGATCCGTTGCTTGATTTTTTAAAGCTGCATCTGCTAATGGCTGCATTTTAACAAACCATTGCGTTGATAATCTTGGCTCTACTTGCGCGTCTGAGCGTTCTGAATGGCCGACACTATGTGTGATCGGTTCAATGCTTAATAAGTAGCCAGCTGCCTTTAAATCGGCAACAATCGCCTTTCTAGCCGTAAAGCGATCCATCCCTACATATTTACCAGCATTTTCATTCATTGTGGCATCGTCGTTCATAATATTAATCCGTTGTAAATCATGACGATTACCAACTAAAAAGTCATTAGGATCATGGGCAGGCGTAATTTTAACAGCACCAGTCCCAAATTCTTTGTCAACATAATGATCTTCAATAATTTCTAATTCCCGATCAAATAATGGTAAAATCACTTTTTTGCCGACCATATCTTGGTAACGTTCGTCGCCAGGATAAACCGCAATGGCTGTATCCCCAGGAATTGTTTCCGGCCGAGTTGTGGCGATTTCAATTGAACCAGAGCCATCTGCTAATGGATAACGAACATGGTAAAGGGCACCTTGATCATCTTTGTGAATGACTTCGATATCTGACAAAGCCGTCTTTAGTTCTGGGTCCCAGTTGATAATATATTCCCCACGATAAATCAGGCCTTGCTTATATAAATCCACAAATACTTTGCGGACAGCCTTAGATAAGCCGTCATCTAAAGTAAAACGTTCCCGGGAATAGTCTACAGAAATCCCCATTTTAGCCCATTGATCTTTGATGGTTTGACCATATTCATCTTTCCAAGCCCAAACTTGATCAATGAATTTTTCTCGACCTAAATCATAGCGCGTAACACCTTGTTCTCTTAACTTAGCCTCAACTTTAGCCTGTGTGGCAATACCGGCATGGTCCATCCCGGGCAACCACAAAACATCATAGCCTTGCATCCGTTTTTGGCGAATAATCATATCTTGTAACGTTGTATCCCAAGCATGGCCTAAATGTAATTTCCCAGTGACATTAGGTGGTGGAATTACAATAGAATATGGCTTTGCTTTTTGATCCCCACTTGGTTTGAATAATTTGGCATCCAGCCACTTTTGATAGCGGCCCGCCTCTACTTTTTGCGGTTCATATTTTGTTGACATCTTAGTTTCCACGAAACAAAACACCCCTTTTTAGATTCAATGAAAAATAAAAAGCACTCACCCTATATACATAGGACGAATGCTCTCGCGGTACCACCTAGCTTGGTTTTAACTAAACCCAACTCAATCAGATAACGGTCTAATATACCGGGTGAATTTACTGAATTCAAATCACCTGCTCCCAAGCTACTAGTTCTAATTTGAAAAAATAAGAAATGTTTCAGCCCAGCATTTCTCTCTCTAAAGCTTTTTCAAAATTTACCACTCTTGTTCATCGCATTTTTCATCATTATAAAGCGAACTTTAGAATTGGTCAACCATATCATTTTCAATTCTAGCTTGATTGCGATTAGACAAATAAATCAAATTTTGCAGTTCAGACGTTAAGTCAATGTAACGTACCGTCATCCCTTCAGGAATATCCAAACGTTCCGGTGCAAAATTCAAAACAGCGTGAACACCAGCCGCAGCTAAATTCTGCAGCACTTGATTGGCATCAGAACTAGGCACGGTCGAAATGGCCGTGGTAATTTCATTTTCTTTAATTTTCTCTTTTAATAAATCCATGCCATAAATCGGTACCCCACTGACAATCGTATCTGTCAACGTTTCATTAACTTCAAAAGCAATAGTAATCTGTAAGTTCGGGTTGCGACGAAAATTATTTTTAATTAAAGCTAGTCCTAAGTTACCAACACCAATTAGAGCAATTTTTTCTAAGCGTTCAATATTTAAAACTTTTGCAAAAGTTTTTTCCAAAAAAACAACGTCATAACCATAACCACTGCGGCCTAATTCACCAAAGCAAGAGAAATCTCGGCGAATCGTTGCAGAAGGTACGTGAACAATTTTACTGAATTCCTGAGACTTAATCCGTTGTACCTGATTTTCTTCTAACATTTTGAGATACCGGTAATACATAGGAATTCGTTCAGCGGTTGCATTAGGTAAATCGATGATATTTTTCATAACGGCTACCTCAGTTTGTAAGTTATTTCACATAATATAGTACCACTTTATGCAAACGCTGACAACATTTCTAATCAAAACATTTAAATCCCCGCTATTTCAAAGCTTTTAGAACAAAAAAAGTCTGTTCAGCATGGTTATTAGAAAGCGCCATGTTGAACAGACTTTTCAAAATCTTTAAAGTAACTCGGAGATTTCTTGATTTACAGCATCATCTTGATGCAAGAATTTCTCACCAGCTTGTATCTTCGTAATTTCTACACCGGCTAATGCCCGTTGTTCCAAATCTTCAATGGCCAATGCTTGTTCGTAATGCCGGGCTTTTTGCGTATCTGGATGGGTTTTAGGCTGTGGTGGGGCAAAGATTGTGCAACAATCTTCAAACGGTTGAACTGATAGATCAAAAGTATCAATCTTGCGTGCAATATCAATGATCTCTGTCTTATCCAAAGTTGCTACGGGCCGCAAAATTGGCGTTGTGGTGACATCATTAATGGCCGCCATACTTTCCAAAGTCTGCGAAGCCACTTGACCAACAGATTCCCCATTAAAAATAGCTAACCCCTGGCGTTGCGCCCGCAATTGATCTGTCAACCGCAGCATGAAACGCCGTTGGACCGTCATCAAATAACCTTCAGGTACTTTTTCTTTGATCGTTTCTTGAATTTCAGTAAACGGTACTTGAATAAAGGTCACTGGTCCAGCATAAGCTGCAATTTTACCAGCTAATTCTTTAGCTTTATTCAACGCATCTTTTGTTGTATAAGGCGGGCTGTAGAAATGCACCATTTCGATCTCAACGCCTCGTTTTAAAGCCAAATAGGCTGCAACCGGCGAATCAATTCCACCAGATAACATTAACATGCCCTTACCCGCAGTCCCCACTGGTAACCCTAAGGCGCCTTGGACCGTCAAGTAAGAAACATAAAAGCCATCCCGGCGAACTTCCACCCGAACTTTGACGTCTGGCTGTTTCATTTTAACAACTAAATCCGGCCGAGCATCGGTAATAAAGTCGCCGACAGCCAAATTAACATCATTTGTATCTAATTCATAGTCATGAAAAGAGCGACGGGTGTTAATTTTATAAGACATCCCCGCAGTTGGCGCAGCTTCATTCACCATTTCTAAAGCGACTTGTTTGACTTGTTCAAAATCGTCAATGGACACACGAACGACTGGTGAATAAGTTTGAATACCAAAAACGTGATCTAACGTTGACATGATTGCTGTGGCATCTTCACCATTTAAAACGATGTGCATCCGGTCCCGTTTAGGATGAATGCGGATTTCTGGAAATGGACGCAGTGCTTTTGTAATATTGCCGTTTAAGCGTCCGATAAAATCTTTTCGATTTTTCCCCTTCGTAGACAGTTCCCCGTAACGGACCATCACTTCAGTATATTTCATTAAATTTGGTCACTCCTATTTCTTAAAATCTTGGTCATAAATCTTAGAAAAATGATCATAAACCTCATCAAATGCTTCAATAAAGGCATCTGCTTCAGCTAATGTATTTTTTTCGTCAAAACTCATCCGTACAGCGCTCTCTGCAATGTTGTTCGGTACAGCCATTGCCTTTAAGGTCCCTGATTCAGCACCTTTTTTCGAAGAGCAGGCACTCGTTGTCGAGATATAAATATCCTTTAGTTCAAAGGCATGAACGATTGTTTCACCCCGAACGCCAGGAATACTAAAACATAAAATATGCGGTGCAAATTGCGGCGTATCTTGTGAGAATACCACAACATTCGCCTTTTGTTCAATATGTTCTTTGATTCGGCGCTTAACCGCTGCTTGACGGGCTACTTTGTCAGCTTCATCCGTTAATTCTATCCGTAAAGCCTTCGCCATCGCTGCGATACCTGGTGTATTTTCTGTACCGCTACGCATATCCCGTTCTTGGCCACCACCGGTCAACAATGGTTGAAATAGCCGGTGCCGTTTGGCGTAAATAAACCCAACGCCTCTAGGACCATGAAATTTATGCGCAGAGAAAGTCAAAAAGTCTACTCTTGGTTCTTGGAGTAAGTCGTCTAAACCTTTTCCCAGCGCTTGAACAGCATCCACATGAAAATGAATGGTTTGGTAATCTTCTAAAACTTGGGCCAGTTCATGAATCGGCTGAACAGCGCCTATTTCATTATTAACTGCCATAATAGATACTAAAATCGTATCTGGTCGAATCGCTGCCTTTAAACTTTTGGCAGAAACGAAGCCTTCTTGATTCACAGGAAAATACGTTACTTCAAAACCTAATTTTTCTAGCTGCTTCATCGTATTCTTAACGGCCCCATGTTCAATCTGGGAGGTAATAATGTGTTTGCCAAAAGGTGCTTTTTCCATAGCAGTGCCCTTAATCACCCAGTTATCGCCTTCTGTGCCGCCACTGGTGAAAAAGATTTCGTCCATTTGACAGTGCATTAAATTCGCAACTTGCTGCCGAGATTGTTCCAATAAATCAAATGCTTTTTGTCCAACAGCATGCAAGCTAGATGGATTGCCCATGAAATTTTGACTCACTTTAACATAGGTGTCTAATACGGCTGGATCAATCTTCGTCGTGGCACTATTATCAAAATATATCATATCTTAGCCTCTTATCGTAAAATTTACTTACAAATTATAACAAATAAGCCGCTACAAAAAAAGAGAGGTGGGCTCAAAAGTAATTTTTGAGTCAACTTCTCTTTGTTGGCGGGGGTTAGGCTATGCTTTAAATCACCCCATCTTTTGTGACGCGCTTATACTAACGAGTTCTTTTTACTTTGATAATAGCTGTCTTCAATTTTCTTATAAGCGCCGGGTTCGAGTTGTTCTATCACTGTGGCAACACGGTCTAAGGCAGCTGAATAGTTATATTCGATATTAAATAGGTGGGTGGCGTCACTAACCGCGTTGGCGACGTCGGTATTTTCAGAGCGATATTTATTGGCGTACTGCAACATTTGCTGGCCTAAGTAGGCGGCGTCAATTAAATCTTCTGTTTTTTGTTTTAACAAATCAATATCTTTTTGCGTCAGCATTAATTGTTTTGTAATCTGATCTAAATCAATTTTGACCTGATTCAAGTCATGCTTTAACTGGTTTACTTCATCCACCACAACATAATAAAAATCTAAATAGTCTTTGGATAACCCCGGCAAATTAAACTGGCTTACCCGCCGTTTTACGTTCCGGACGGTTGCTTCAAAGTCTTTCACACTTGTTAGCGCCAGCTGTTCACCCTTATGTAGCGCGGCTACTTTTTCATGAATACTGACTTGTGTTGTTTCAGTTTCTTTCAAAGTTTCTCGATATTTCTTAAAATCAGCCGCCACCACCGAATAAATGGCATTCTTTTCGGCAACCGCTTGAATATCTTGATCAAAACTGCTCTGAAGCTCATGCAGCTTTTGACGCAAAGCTTGGGTTGTTGTCAGTTCATCGTTAGTAAAGATATAACTTTGATTTAAATGATCTAATTCATTTAACAAATTCTGATTTTGTCGTTGGGCGTGGGCAAAAAATTGATTCAGCCGATCTTGTTCTGCTTTAACAAAAGTCTGACTGTCAATTTCTGTTTGCATCACTTCATAAATATGGTCAATTTTCTCGCCTTCTTGTTTATTTCGATTTTTGACCATATCAATATCTAATTGTCCTAGTATTTGTAACGTTGTCATTTGAAAGCGCCGCAATTTAGCAATTTCACCGGGAACATCTACAGCCGGAAATAAAAATTGCTGTTTACGCAGCACATCAAACCCTTGCTGCTGTTCGTCTAATTGCGATGTAAAGTCATTAACAACTTGCGCATACAGCGGCCGAACGGCGATAATATGTGCTTCTAGCTGATCGATTTGTTTGTCAACTTGATTTAAAGCATTTTGTTCTTCTAAGTAATCGCTGCTGTGGTTTAACTTTTCCGCATTATCAAAGCCATTTTCAATGGTTGTTAATTGATTTTCTAAGGCGGTTAAAGCTGGTCCAAAAGCAAAAGATTGCGTTAACAACTGTTTACGTAAATCCTGATGCCGCGCTTTTAAGGCCGCAACTTTTTGTTCATTTTGTTTTGCCTTTTCTAAAATTTTGTCAAAGGCTTCTGAAACCTCAGCCATTTGCTTTTCGGCATCCCCTAAAGCCGATTCCGCCTGCCGAATTACTTTCTTGCTGGTAGGAAAATGAACCATTGAATTGTCATCTTGCGCAGTCGTTAAAATTTCATTAATTTTGTCAAATCCGGCAGTCGTTAGGGTATGATAAGTTGTCCCCCATTTTTGATAACTGCTCAAACTTTCGCCACTCAAATTTAAGGCATCAATTTTTTGAATCTTACCATCTTGTGGATGATTCGCTAACTCAAGCTGCCGGGTTTCTAATATTTTTATTTTCTTTCGATTTGACCCAATTTGATAGATCACTAAGATATAAGCAGCCAGCGCAAGAATTGCAACTGCTACCAAAAAGTACAACATAAAAAGCACATCCTCCAAAATAAAAATTCTATAAATTTGCATATATTTGAAATTGATATTAAAATCTACGTTAAATTATACCAGATTGTGACACTTCTAAGTATTAAAAACTTTTTTAGTTGCTTTCTATTATATGAAAAGGATTGATTTAATGACTGAAAACCCATTGGCCATCTTGCCTGAACAGCTAGATGCCTTATTAACCGATGAAAAAAATAACATTGCCAACTTAGCAAATGCCTCAGCATTATTAATGCAAAGTTTACCAGATATTAACTGGGCTGGCTTTTATCTTTACAATACAGCACAAAAAACATTGGATTTAGGTCCCTTTCAGGGCAAAGTCGCTTGCATGCATATCCCAATTGGTGAAGGTGTCTGTGGGACAGCTTTTGCGGAAAATAAAATATTGCGGATCGCAAACGTTCATGAATTTGCAGGTCACATTGCCTGCGATAGCGCGAGTAACTCTGAAGTTGTTTTCCCGCTGACCGTTGACAATGTCAAATATGGCGTTTTAGACATTGATGCGCCTATATTAGACCGCTTCAGCGCAGAAGATGAACAGATTTTAGGCGAATTTGCAAAAATATTGATGAAACACCTTGCTATTGCATAAGCAAAGATGTTACACTAGCCCTTGTGTAAAATAATGCAGCGGCAAGTGGTAGATCCGGCAACAGTTGTTGGCACTACATGTAAATGTACTCAATAACGTTCAACTGTGTAACCTTACGGTGCTGCTAAGGTGAAGGTTGTAACATCAACTGAACGGCTACTGAACTTGTATTGAATTATTTTACTCCAACAAAATTATTGGAGGAATTCATTTATGTCTCGTTATACTGGCCCTCGCTGGAAATTATCCCGGCGCTTAGGTATCTCTTTATCTGGTACAGGTAAAGAATTAGCACGTCGTCCTTACGCTCCTGGTGACCACGGTCCCAATTCTCGTCGTAAGATCTCTGAATACGGCATGCAATTACGTGAAAAACAAAAATTACGCTTGATGTACGGCTTAAACGAACGTCAATTTAGAAACCTTTTCGTTCGTGCCGGTAAAATTAAAGAAGGTAAGCATGGTGTTAACTTCATGATCTTACTTGAAAGACGTTTAGATAACGTTGTTTATCGTTTAGGTTTAGCAACAACTAGACCTCAAGCACGTCAACTTGTAAGTCACGGCCATGTGACTGTTGACGGCAAACGCGTGGACATCGCTTCTTACGAAGTTGAACCTGGCCAAGTTATTGGCTTGCGTGAACGTTCTCAAAACTTGGATATTGTTAATGCTGCTATTGAAGCAACAGTTGCACATCCAGCTTACACAGCTTTTGATGCTGATGCTAAAACTGGCTCATTAGTTCGTTTACCTGAACGTGATGAATTAGAACCAGATATCGACGAAGCCTTAGTCGTTGAATATTACAACCAAATTCTTTAATATTCAGTATGATACACGCCTATTTTGGGCGTGTTTTTTTTTTGACATTAAGCAGTTATTTTTTTGCTGCTTTTTAATCAGTTCAACAATTAAAAGGCAAATACGCTATAATATCCTATTTCCGTACTGAGCATAAAACAGGCCCCGAAAAACACATGTCTTCCATGTATTTTTCGGGGCTTGTTTATGCTTTGACTAACTTGGGCATTATGCGTCTAATTATACTCTGATTGTCTTCTAAACTGGCAGCGATTGCGGCACTAGACAAGTCCCCATCTGCATAAATTTTAACGTACGCTAGAATATGCACCGCGTCACTTAATTTGTGTGAAAATTTCATGGTTACACTTCATCTTTAATCCTCTATTACCAGCCTAAAGCACCTACACGTTAATTTCTAGTTATCGTCAAGATATTAAAATTCAGCCTGATAGTTGCACTTTAAGAACGCTACATGCCTTCCAGTTGGGTAATTAGTCCGCCTTTAATAAATGATGTGCTTGCAGATATTGTTTGGCAACAATAGCGGCCTTTTCATGCTTGACGGTCACTTGGTAGTTCATCTGTTGCATGTCTTTTGTCGAGATCTTGCCGGCAATACGATTGAGACTCTTCACGATTTGTGGATGCGTCTTAGCAAAACTTGTCAACATCAATGGTGAACCTTGATATGGCGGGAAGAACGACTTGGAATCCGTCAACAACACCAGGTTATACTTCTTAATCTGTGGATCAGTGGTATACGCATCGGTAACCTCTAAGTCCCCTTGCGCCAATGCTTGGTAGCGCAAAGACGGCTCCATTGTTTTAACATTGCCAAAGTTAAGCCCATACGCATTTTTAAGACCGGGGTAACCATCGCTTTGCTGGTAGAAATCAGGATCAAAACCCGCGCGAAACTCTGGGTGTTTGGCAAGGTCAGCAATCGTTTTCAGTTGGTACTTATCGGCGGTGGCTTTAGTGACCGTCATGCCATAGCCATTTTGGTAAGCCATCGGACGCAGCAACGTCATGTCAAACTGCTTTGATAGCGCCGTTTTACTGTCTTGGTAGGCAGTGGTTGGGTCGTGACTAATCGCCTTGTTGGTCTTAACCAACGACTGGAGTACCGTGCCGGTAAATTCGGGATAGATGTCGATTTGTTTAGATTTGAGGGCCTTGAACAAGAAACTGGTACCCCCGAAATTACGCTTAAGGGTAACGTTCATGTTAGGATCGTCGTCTTCAATCAGATCCTTGTACATATTGATAAGGATCTCCGGTTCGCCGCCCATTTTACCGGCGATGGTGATGGTTTCAGTTTTTGGTGCGGCAATTGTGTATACGCCGTAAGTACCGCCACCAATAACGATCAGTGCGGCTAAGCTAATCAGGATACGCTTCAAGGAAGTGTGAGATAGCAGTTTGATGAGCCAGCTGGCAACCAGTGCTAAAGCTGCCGCTAATAGCGCACCAATCAGTAAAGCAGCGTTGTTGTTGCTTTGAATGCCTAGCAAGATATACGTCCCAAGGCCACCGCCACCAATCAAAGCCGCAAGCGTAGCGGTCCCGATGATCATAACCACGCCAATGCGAATCCCAGACAGAATCATTGGCATCGCTAGTGGAATCTGCACCCGCAGGAGTTTATAGCGCCGAGAGACCCCCATCGCGTCAGCGGCTTCAATGAGCAACGGGTCAATGTTGGTCAAACCGGCGTAAGTGTTTTGGAACACCGGCATGATGGCATACAGCACTAAGGCAATAATTGCGGGTACCGTGCCGATGCCGACAAATGGGATCAAGAGGCCAAGAATAGCCAGGCTGGGAATTGTTTGAATGATACTAGCGACTTGAAGGACAAACTCACCCGCACGGCGATGGTTCATCAAGGCAATCGCCAGCGGAATGGCAATAATGATGGTGATGATTGTGGCAATCAGTGCCACTTCGATGTGCTGGCCTAAGGCAATGAGAATTTCATGGCTATTATTTTGGGCGTAGCGCAGAGTTTCATTAAACATAAGGTGTGTCCTCCTTCTCTAAGGTCGCCAAGTAGCCAATTAGATCACTCGCCATGAGCTGTTGTTCACCGACCTGAACGACCAGATGTGGGTCAGCTTTGATGGCGGCAGCCCAGCTGTAAATAGACGTCGTGCTTGGCAATATTTTAGTGGCGGCATTATCAGCAGCATGACCGAAGCCTGCAGCGATCACTTGGGCCAGCGTGCGCTGGGAGGCAATCACGTCTTTGAAGAAATCTGCGACGAAAGCATTGGCGGGTGCGGCGATTACCGCCTGTGGAACGCCTACTTGTTGCAGCACACCATTGTGCAGTACCGCCATGTGGTCGGCAAGGCGCAAGGCCTCTTGCATATCGTGAGTGACAAAAATAATAGTGGTATCCAATTCCTTATGTAGTTTCAAAATCAGGCCTTGTAGTTGACGCTTGGATACGGGGTCTAACGCAGAGAACGGTTCGTCCATCAACATCAACTTTGGATCAGCAGCTAACGCACGGACAATCCCGACACGCTGGGCCTCACCACCTGATAATTCGGCGGGTTTGCGCTGGGCATAAAGCATTGGGTCAAGGTCGACCAGCTGCAGCAGTTCTTCGATACGCTGCTGGATTTTGCGTTTCTCCCAGCCGAGAGCTTCCAACTGTACTGCAGCGTTTTGCATTACAGTCATATTTGGAAATAAGGCACTGGATTGTAGCACATAGCCGATGTGTTGCCGCAGTGTCTGTAGGTCGCCTGCTGCGACATCCTCACCATCGATGAGAACTTGGCCACTGGTCGGCACAACCAAGCGGTTAACCGTCTTGAGTAGCGTGGTTTTACCACTGCCAGACGGTCCAACCAATACAAACAGTTCACGCGATTCGACGCGTAAGTCGACGGCCTGCAACGCCGTTTCGTCGGGATATGTTTTGGTAATAGCTTTGAATTCGATCATATTATTTTCTCTCCTGTTGTTTTAACATTAACCGGTTCTTTTAATATTAACACCAATTTAGGAATTCGCAAGAGTTTTTCTGAAAAATATTTTGAGCAGAACAAAAAAACCACCATCACAGCAATTTAGCTGAGATAGCGGCCAGTTGTATTAGCACGTTTAGAACATACCGTTAGTATTTTTGCCTGCGGCAGGGACAATCTGTAGCACGTCGAAGTGTTCGAGAATTTTGCCGTCGTCATCCAAGCGGAAGATATCCATGCCGGCATAGTCTTGGTCACCAGGCCAAGTCTGCTCGCAATGCAAAACGACATAGTTATCTTCGGCGATCACCTTATGAAAAGTGACCTGTTTACCCGGATACTCGCGAGCCATGCGCTCAAAATATTCGATGAAGGCTTCCTTACCGTCAGCAACTTCTGGGTTATGCTGAATGTAGGTCTCACCGACGTACTTATCGATTGCTGCACGCGGATCAGACTGGTTGAACATCAGATCATAAAAAGCAGTGACATTCGTTTTGTTACGTTCCAAGTTTGACATGGTATAACTCCCCTTTTTGACGATAGCATCACCAACAATAATAATGTTTGTATTTTGTTTTTTTAATATTAACATGTATCGTTGATATGTCAATCGTCACAATCCAATAATCCTTACAGCAAGTTCCCTAGCGAAAGAAAATCTACAGCCTAAACGTCACTTAATAAGCGCCTGTTTAATACAAACTTAAGATCGCTCACCACGGCAATTTCGTTTTGTTAATACATCTGTAAGCAAAAACCGCCCAATCAGCCTTACGCTGATCAGGCGGTTTTTTTTAGATTCGGTTATGCGGGGTTCGAACTGATCTTTTGGTAAATGGTAAATAAATCCGTCATTGTTCGCGTCAATAATTGTTGCTGTGCCTGTTCATCTGTGAAGATTACCGCTGTTTTAGGTATCAAACGGCCAATCATAAATTCGCCTTTTTTAGTAGTTTCAAATCGACGCACCACTTGTTCAAAGTTAGCTGGTGTCAACGACAAAGCTTTAGGTTGGGTATGATCTTTAGCAATGACTAAATCTGACATTGCCCATAAAGTAGACTCAGCGGCCAGCTGACGTAACTTGGCGCCATATTGCTGTCGCTCAGGTACTTCAGCCAATAGCGCAAACCAAATAAATAATTGATCCGGCCATAATCCGACTTCAAAATGCGGTAGCATCTTGTAACCTCGAGCCCCTTCCCCAATGGCAAACCACGTATCTGGTGGCGGATTTTTATGTCGGCGTAAATGCTTGGCAATGTGTAAATAAAACTTCTGGGTGGCATCAGCTTCAAAATTTGCAATCATCTGGGTGCCCATGCGCTCAAATTTTGGATCCAGCTGTGTTCGAATTTTTGCTAAGCGGCCTTCCAAAGTCGGGTCGTCAAAAATATTAAAATCTTCATATGTGATCATTGGCTATCTTGCTCCAATTCTGGAAATAAACTCTTGAGTACAGCATTCGTCAAATCAGCGGTTGCCCCCATATATGGGAAAAGATGCGGTAATAAGCTAGGGGTCGCACAAACTTCGGTGACGATTGCTTGCTGCTGCAGCGGTTGATAAGCTTGATAAATATTGGGAATCACCATTTCAATGGTCCCTTGATTTAAGCCTAAAATTTTGGCGATTTCTAAAGCCAGCGTTTGATAAGTGTAATCCACTTCATCCAAAACGTTATACGTATCCGCCCCTGCAGCAACGGCTGTGCGCTGATCTAAAAAGACTTGAATGCCTCGGCCTGGCACACTGGTCTCCGTTAATTGCTGCGTTGCCAAATAGGCTTGAACCGCTGCGCTTAATTCCAGCGTCAACAATGGTTTTTGGCCTAAATGCCCCCGACGTTGATCATCATTTTTTTGATCAATCAACGCCGCAATGTCACTATGCCCATCCCCAACCACGTTACTCGGTACTTTTTCAATAATTGACAAAACCTGCTGATCTAGTACATAAAACTCGTAAACAGACTCTGGCAAATAAGCTTGAATCAATACATTTTCATCATAATCTGTGGCCGCCAAAAAAGCTGCTGTGAACTGGGTTAAATCAATAGGCTGCTTAAAAATCTGTGTGGCACTGGGTTCTAAAGTCTGTTGCGGCTTAATAACTAGCGCCTGGTGGGCAAAATGCTGTTCAAAAATCGCCTTAGCTGCTGATAAGTCTGAAGAAACAAAACTTTTGATAGTGGTTATCTGTTTTGTGGCTAACAACTGACTGAGTGCTGTTGGATCCATTAACAGGGACTGCAGCACTAGAGGATTTTTGGAAGTACATTGACCTTGACTGATAATTTCTTGATGTTTACCTAATTTGAGCTGCAAAATTTCACTTGTTTCATTCAAAAACCGATAATGAATACCCTGTTTAATACTGCCACTCAAAATTTGCTGGGTTTCTAAATTTTTAGCGGTATAGCCCCGTAGCTGATAATTTGTCCCCTGGGCAATTCGTTTGTTTTTTTGTGCCAATTGCTGGCCATACTTATAATCCCCGGTGTCTTGGTAAGCTTGTGCCAATTGCGTCGCTGGCAGTGCTTCTGGTGTTTGCAAAATCGCGGCCATTTTTTGCAAGCTCTGTTCATAATCGGTATTCTTTAAATATTGATCATTTAAATTTTTAAGCCGGGTCAAATAATTTTTAATCGGTTCAACGTGCGCGCTAGGCATTGTAGGGTCTTCGCCAGTTACCGCAAAGAATAATTTGCGGTTTGTCTTTAATTCTTCATGAGTCGGCGTGTTTTCTAACAAAGCGCTGATTAAAAATAACTGAATAAACTGCAGCTGATACTCAAACAAGCCATCTGCTTGATTAGGCTGTAAATCAAAAACACTGAGCTGCAAATATTGAACCCCTTTGTGAAATTCAGGATCGCCTGCTTGGGGTCTTAAAAATAAAGGCGCATCCAAGGCACTCGTTACCATTTGTCTTGCAGCCTTTTTCAAACTCGTTAAATAGGCTTCAAAGCTTTGGATCGTATCTAAATTTAAAAAACGCTGATCCTGCAATGCTGACCGTTTTAAGCCTTGATTGGCGGGAAGCGTTGAGGGGGTAGCACCAAAAAAATAAGCCAATATGTACAAGTTACGATAAATATTTTGGGCCAAATGGATGTAGACATTATTTTTAAAATCTGTATAAGTTGCATATTGACCTTGATAGTCGCCTTCAAAAAGATACTGCAATAGATTTTCTGGCAATACAAACCGAACGTTGATTTGTGCTGCGGATCTAGGTGTATTATAATTTTGTGGCTGTTGTATTTCAGCGGGTAAATAACTCGTCGGCCAAATGACCGTATTTTCAGCAATATTTTGGGCAATTACGGCGTCAATCGCCTTTAACTGGGCATACGTTTTTTGCACATCTGTGAAAAAATCAGTACTAATCTGCAATTGTGTTGCCGCTGATCGGCGCTTAATATAAACATTCTTCTTGAGATCTGGTAACTGACTAGCCGCCGTTAAAACTTTTTGTCCATGATCATCACTTACAAGATCTAAACTTTTTTGAACACTGAGACTGCTCTGCAGCAACTGTGCCAAAAAATGGCTATCCAAAATTTTCTGTCCAAAATCTGACAACATACTTCCACCTGCTTTATCCGATATTACATTTCTTTTATTATAACTTGCACAACCTTGATTGTACATGACTAGCCTAATGCTAAGAAAGGAGTCTTAATTTGCAAAAACCACTTGCTTATCGTATGCGGCCCACATCCATCGAAACGATTGTCGGTCAGCAGCATTTAGTCGGTCCGGGTAAAATTATTTACCGGATGGTTCAGGCTAAAATGCTGTCCTCAATGATTTTATACGGTCCACCAGGTATTGGTAAAACGAGTATTGCCAGCGCAATTGCCGGCAGTACAAAATATGCTTTCCGTGCTTTAAATGCAGCGGTCAACACTAAAAAAGAGCTGCAGATTGTCGCTGAAGAGGCTAAAATGAGCGGTACTGTCATTTTATTATTGGATGAAATTCATCGTTTAGATAAAACAAAACAAGACTTTTTACTGCCCCATTTGGAAAGCGGCCGTATTATTTTAATCGGCGCAACAACTGAAAACCCTTATATTAATATTTCCCCGGCCATCCGCAGCCGAACTCAGATTTTTGAATTAGAGCCCCTCGCTGCTGCTGATATTAAAACCGCCTTAAAACGGGCTTTAACGGATAAAGAAAACGGTTTGGGTCATTATTCCGTAACCTTAACCCCTCAGGCCTTAGCACACTATGCCAGTGCCACAAATGGCGATTTGCGCAGTGCGCTAAATGGCTTAGAGCTCGCCGTGCTATCCACTGCACCAGACCCAAAAACAAAGACGATCACGATTGATTTACCGATCGCCGAGGAGACATTACAGAAAAAAGCATTTTCCCATGATGCAGATGGGGATGCCCATTATGATGTTATTTCGGCTTTTCAAAAATCCATTCGGGGCAGCGATACCGATGCAGCCTTACACTACATGGCCCGCTTAGTTGAGGCCGGTGAATTAGTCAGCCTCATGCGACGCTTATTAGTCATCGCCTATGAAGATATTGGCATGGCCAATCTACCGGCTTGTGCCCGTACGGTTAATGCCGTATTGGCTGCTGAAAAACTAGGCTTACCAGAAGCCCGAATTCCTTTAGCTGATGCCGTGATCGAATTGTGTTTATCCCCTAAGTCTAATTCGGGGATTTCTGCAATAGATGCGGCTTTAACTGATGTTCAAACCGGCCATAGCGGTGAAATTCCTAAAAACTTAAAAGATGCCCACTATAAGGGGGCTGAGGCTTTAGGCCGCGGTGTCGATTATCAATATCCTCATAACTTTAAAGGGGATTTTGTTGTTCAACAATATTTACCAAATAACTTAAAAAAGAAACAATATTATGAACCTAAGACAAATGGTAAGTATGAGCAGGCATTCAAAATTCAATATGAAAAATTAAAAAAGCTCCTTAAATAAATTTTTTTATGTTATCTATACCGCTTTGTTGCATGCTCAATTTAAGTGTGATACATTAAATGTATGATTACTAAGATGTACGACGATTTCCAATTATGGTTGACCGATCAAGTAATTTTACATTGGATTGGCTATGTTGTGATAGTCTAGTACGCCTTTTCACGAGGAAACTGATTCAGCAACTAACCAAGCCGCCTGCTTTAATGAATAGCGGGTTCAACACAAGGAAATTAAGAACCGGCATCCGTAGTTTTCATATAAAGCTTATGCTTTATTCGAGGCTGAGACAAAACTTAGGTTTTGCTTCAGCCTTTTATTATTGATAGTCATAAAGGAGAATTTTTTGTGTTCATTTTAACAATTGTTATGGCCTTTTTTATTTTAGTCGTTTTAACATTAGCCATTTATTTATTACGTCACTTAGATAAACCGTTTTTGAGCTTTTCTCCCGCCGAAAATCCTGAACTTCGTGTTTTGATGAAAGTCACTGCTTATTTATTGATAGCCGTTTGTCTTTTAGGTGTTATCCTTTTACTTTTCCAAGATACCCACTTGCAGTTGATCACATTACTCTTAGCCAGTTTCATTACAGCATTTTTTGCAGTCAGAGTCTCGATGTTGTCATAATTATAAAATTTTTACATATCAATTTGAGCAATAATACAGTACAATAGAGATGTAAAAGAAAATAGAGAGGTGATTATTATGTTACAACAATACACTAAGATTTTAGTTGCTGTCGATGGTTCTTATGAAGCTGAATTGGCCTTTCGAAAAGCTGTTGAAGTCGCTAAACGTAACAAAGCACATCTTTTCTTGATTCACGTGATTGATACCCGTGCTTTTCAAAATGTTTCTAGTTTTGATTCTGCCATGGTTGAACAAGTCACTGAAACGTCCAAGAGTACCATGGAAGAATATATCAAAACAGCTAAAGAAGCTGGCTTAGACGATGTTTCTTACAGCATTGAATACGGTGCCCCTAAGACTATTATTGGTCGTGAATTCCCTAAAAAACAAGGAATCGACCTAATTATGATCGGTGCTACTGGTTTAAATGCGGTAGAACGTCTATTAATTGGTTCTGTTACTGAATTCGTAACTCGGACATCTACTTGTGATGTTCTTGTTGTACGGTCTGATTTAGACAATAGTCCAGCTTTAGATGTTGTTAACAAACGGAGTACTATCGAAGGTTAATCTAACTAAAAAAGTATCGCAAATCTCGAGGCTGCCCTCAATTTTTGCGATACTTTTTTAATTACAATTTTTGAACAAAATTAACCAGCAGCTTGATGCCATATAAAATGATGATGCCGCCGCAAATTCGATTGATCCATAATAAAATTTTAGGACTTACTAAATGTTTAAACTTACTAACTAAGCCTGTAATACTTATAAACCACACAAAAGAAGCCACCATGACGCCGATAATAAAAAGATGCGCCACGTTATCCGCCAAAGTTACCCGAAACGCACCCAATAAAACAGAACCATCCACTAAGGCTTGGGGATTTAACCAGGCGACTGAAAATGCAGTTAGAATTGCTAATTTATATGAAAATTGCTCATTAGTTGTTTCCATGGTCACGTTTTTTTGACGTAATAGTTGTAGGCCGATATAAATGACTAGCAATCCACCCACAAGTAACACTAATAATTCCAACCATGTGGTGGACTGCAACAGCTTCCCCATGCCATAAAAGCAGGCCAGTGCCAATGATATATCAAAGGCAATGACAATCAGGGCAACTTTAAATGCTCGTTTGATCGGCTGTTCAATTGCGGTTGAAACGACAAATAAGTTCTGCATCCCAATCGGCGCAATATAAGCGACGCCAAAAATTAATCCTTGTAAAAAAATAGTCATCCAATCATACCTCCATTACCAGCCAATTATTTTTTTATAAATTAAATAGAAGCTAATTGGCTTTACTTCATAAAAAGATTATAATTGATTACATCTAATATTTTACCAACCAATTATATTTTCATACCCAACCGCTAGGAGGCTTCTTGAATGTTATCAACGATTACTTGGCATCCAGATAAAGATGCAAATGAACCTTTATATCAACAAATTATTAATTTCTTTCAACATGAGATTACAACCGGCAATTGGCCTGTGGGCACAAAAATTCCACCGCAGCGCAAACTAGCCGCCTTATTTGATGTTAATCGCAGTACGATCGTGACCGCACTTGATGAATTAGCGGCGATTGGCTCAATCACAAGTACCCCCGGCGCGAATATGACGGTCTCTGGGAATCATTGGTCAAGTTTATTGGCTGAACGAATTAACTGGAACCAATATGTTAAAGCCGGTCAATTCAAGCCAAATAGTCACGCAATTCAAAAAATTAATCAATTTGAAACTGAGGCCGTTATTCGGTTGAGTACCGGTGAACCTGCACCTGAACAATTTCCCCAAGCCCTCTTTCAAAAGGCTTTTGCAAAATTAGGCCCTAAACTCACTAGTTTAAATTACTCTGAGCCTGCAGGTATTTTGGCGTTGCGCCAACAAATTGCCCGTCATTTAACCCGGGTTGGTATTCATGCGGATCCTGAAAATATTTTGATTACTTCCGGTTCTCTGCAAGCTTTACAACTTGTCTCCGTTTCGTTATTTCCTAAAAATGCGACAATTTATACGGAAGCCCCTACTTATGTAAAATCACTGCAGGTTTTCCAGTCCGCTCAGACGCATTTATCAGGCATTCCGATGGATCCGCAAGGGATGGCCTACTGGCAGATGACGCCACCGTCTCAAGATTCCCGTGCCATCATGTATACCATTCCGACCTTTAACAACCCCACAGGTATTGTCATGAGCCAAGAACGCCGGCAGCAAGTACTGGCTTTTGCTCAAAAACATCAAATCCCGATTTTAGAAGATGCGGCTTATCAAGATGTCTGGTTTGATCAAAAACCACCTCAACCTTTAAAAGCACTAGATAAAACGGGTAACGTCATTTACTTTGGCAGTATTTCCAAGTCTTTAGCTCCAGGCCTACGTATTGGCTGGACTGTGGCTGCAAAGCCGGTGATTGATCGGCTGACAGATGTCCGGATGCAAACGGATTATGGTGCCAGTTCCTTGTCTCAATTGGTCTTAGCTGAGATTTTGGCCGATCCAGAGTATGAAATTTATCAAGCGAATTTCCGACGAACGCTGGCTGAAAAAGCCCAAACGGCGCAAGCTATTTTGCATCGTTATTGGGATGATATTGCCACTTGGCAAGTGCCTACTGGTGGCTTTTATTTATGGGTCCGCTTAGATAAACGTATTAATATTCAAAAATTATTTAATTTAGCTGCTGAACATAATGTTTTATTTAACCCTGGTAATATTTATGATTTTCAACCTAATCAATATATTCGCTTGAGTTTTGCTTACGAATCCAGTCAACGCTTTGAAAAGGGCATTCAGATTTTAACAGAATTAATTTACAAACATTTTATTACCAAATGAGTTTTAAAGGCTAGGCCGAAAGTATGTAACTTTTGACCTAGCCTTTTTTCTATTTACCCTACTGCTTAAAATTAGGCTCTCTTGGTAATTTAACTGACCTGTTTTGCCCAACTATTATTGCGCCTAGTTATTTACTGTGGTTCAGAGATCATTTTATCTTCAAATAATAGCCGCGGTAAATTAACATGAACGACTTCAGCCATTGATTTTGCAATCATTTTATCATCTTTTTCTGTTTCATCAGTTTCAAAAATAGCATGCAATCCATAAAAAATAGCCAAGAACAGCAATGTTTGTTTCGACTTAGCAATTTCCAAACCTTGATCCACATAAACTTTGGAATTGGCACTCTGACCTACTTTAAATAAAGCCACCCCTAAAGCATAATTCACAAATAGCGCCGTTTCTTTATCTAAATGTGTCTTAATTTGACTCTTACTTAATAGGCTTTGCAAACTTTGTACATAAGTTAACGCGTATTCTAAATCATCTTTTTGAACATAAGCCAAAGCCAACCCTGCCATGGCAACCACGTCTTGAGGTGTATGTTCTAATAAATGTTGATTTAGTGCTTGATTAAAGTTAAAAATCGCCTTATCTGAGTCACACCGGTGCATTAAGTCTAATAAACCGCTGTAAACAAAGAACTGTTTCAGCAACATATTATCGCTCAATTTATTTTGTTTTAATGTCATTAATAATTTATCTGCCTGTAAAAAATCACCTTTGACAATTTCTTGACGGACATTTATTAATAAACGTTTAATTTCATTTTGCCGAGAAGTCATAACAATATCATTTACATCCACATTAAGGCGTTCACAAACACTTAATAAGATATGAATGCTAGGGACCTTATTCTTCTTTTCAATCAAACTAATTGTTGCCTGGGTGCAGATCCCATCAGCCAATTCTTTTTGCGATAGTCCTAAATTTCGACGATAATATTTAATCCGACCACCAAGTAATTTCATTGTATCTTCACTCCATTTCAATGCTTTACAGTTTTTCACTACATGTCAACTAGAAGTTATTCAAGATCGAGATCCAAAATTATAGAACTATAAAATATAATTATAATTCGTTACGTCCCTAATATTATTCGGTAAATAATACTTTTTATCAGTTTTATCTACGAAAAGTATTATATGATAAAATTTCAAAAAAAGCAAAATGTTTATCATATTTCATTATATTATTTTCGAAAATTGTGTATTAAATCCACAAAAAGCGTTTAATTTAAAAATTAATTTCAAAATAATTAATTTAATGACAACTTAATTAAGAAAAAATAAGAATTTCAAAAAAAGCTGTTTTATTATCGTTAAACGCTTAATATTCGTTTTTATGAAAAGGACTATACCAAAAATAAAATAATAAATTGACCCATTTTTCTAAAAAAAATAGAGGCTTCAGTTTGACTAATTTGACCTCTATAGTGTAAATAATAATATCTTATTTCAATTCAATAATGTATTAATTATCGATCATCAATCTAAACCATTTCTACAGTATCGATTGACGCAATCGTCCGCCAAAAATAAAAATAATCATAAAAAAACGCATTAACCATTGGCTAATGCATCTTTTATAAATTATTAGTAAGTTATCATAATTTCTCGTAGATATTCTAAGATATTTTCTGGAAAATCGCCCCGCAACACTAAAGCTTGAAGCAGACGATTTCGATTATACCAACGATTCCAGAACACTTGGCTTTCCTCTGGTCGAACGAGTAAAATATCAGCTTGCCATTCTTTTAGGAGTGTTAAGAAATAATCAGCATAAAAACTATCTTTGCCGGTAATGTAGCTAAAAGCCATCGCTAACCGGGTGTCTTCCCCAAAAACCAAGGGATCTTCAATTCGACGATACCCTAACAAAACGGTTGTTAAGAAAAACAATTTACTGCCACGCTTTAGATTTGAAGACATAATTTCATTAAGATTATTGGTTAAATGTGTGTAAACATGGGCCCAACCCTTCCCGTACACGTAACCGCGGCCATCTTTTTCTAAAACAATATAAGTTGCTAATCGATCTTCAGCAGCTATAATTTCTTCATCAGAAAAAGTGTGGTAAATCGTTCGGTTGACGTAAAGTAAAGCTGACAAAGTGAGCACACTAAATGAGCGTTTGAAGATGCCATCATTTTTTGGTTCTAAAATGTGATAAAACATAAAATCTTCAGATAGTAGTGTGTTTTTAATGTAGTGCATTTGCTTTTCAGTGAACGCTTCCACATGTAATAAATCATTAAATATGAAATATGCCCCTCGGTCCCGGACTTTAGGATTCGTTGCTGCCAAATGGGCCAGTAAGTAATCTAAATCTTCGTCAGAAAGTTTTGGTGTTTCACTTTCTTTGATCGTCGCCGAAATGTCATCTAACTTGGCAATTGCAGCAGTATCATCATCAGGCAAAGCCATTGTTGTCACGGTAGGTGCTGTCGGCACACTATTAAAAAGCCGTTCCAACCGAATTGACAAATTACGATAAATTCGTCCAGCTTCAAAAGCTTGACGCGTTTCCGTTATTTCTTGACTGACTTGAGCTACAACTTCATGCGTGGTTTTCAAAAAATACCACCTCTAAGCCTCTAATAAGGCATCTGCAAATGCTTTTAGATGTTCAAAATCAGTGTCGTCTGGTTCTTCATCAACTTTGACAACGTCACTGCCTTTTTTGCCGCCAGCTTCTTGCATTGCTTTATCAAAGTAATCTACAGCCCGGCCAAAATGTTCATGATCCGTGGACCCAGAGCCTGCTACCCCATAAACTTTGCCATCTAATTCTAAGTCTTTGATTTCGTCAAAGAAATCTTCTGCATCATCGGGAATTTCACCTTCATAATAAGTATAAGTAACGATAACATCAATATCGTAGTCTAACAGATCTTCTGCATCAGTGTCAGCGATTTCAGAAACGTCCACAATCGCCCCTTTTTGTGTAAAGTATTCACTCAAATAGTCGGCAATGCTCTTATTGTTATCCGTCATACTTGCATAAGCGATTTTAATTGTTGCCATAAAAAACACTCCTCTAAATAATTTATTTTTTTAGTTCACACCATTAATTCTAGCATTAAACCCTTTAAAAATATAGTGATAAGTTCAATATTTTACAAATTTACTTTTAAAAAGAAAACGTTTTACAAATTATAAAAAAAACAGCAGCTTCCAAATTAAATTCGGAAATCTGCTGTTTGTTTTTAGTTTATTCGGCCGTGTCTGTGGCCTCGGTCGTCGTCTCTGTCTTGTCAGGTAACGTAACGGTGAAGGTTGTCCCTACATCCGCTTTACTTTGAACTTGAATCGTACCATGATGCTGTTCTACCAAGGATTTAACAATCGCTAAGCCTAGGCCGGATTCACCATATTTTGTGTTCTTTCTAGATGGATCTGCCTTGTAATAACGTTCCCAAATATTTCGAACTTGCTCTTCAGTCATCCCGATGCCACTGTCTTTAATGATAAACATTGTGGCTTCATAATCCTTCTTAGCTGTAATGTCGATTACACCATCATTTGTGAACTGAATCGCATTTTGAATAATATTGAACATAATCTGAATAAAACGATCATAATCGGCATACGTTGTCAATTTTTCTGGTGCATGCAGCCGTATTTTATCTTTAGCGTCTGTTGATTTTTTCGTCAGCTGTTCGATAATATTATGCAAAGCTTGCACTGAATCAAATTCTTTTTTATGCAGCGGTATTTGACCCGTTCTAATTTTTTCATAATCTAAGTTTTCATTGACTAATCGGATCAGTCGTTTCGTTTCATTCCGCATTAATTCGATACTCTGGCCTTTTGAAGCTTCAGGAATGGCATCATACGCCAGTCCTTCCAGCAAGCCGTTAATCGTTGTCAGCGGCGTTCGCATTTCATGGGCAGCATTGGCCATGAATTGGCGCCGACGCTCTTCTTGCCGTTGAATTTCCGCATCAGATTCTTTCAGGGAATGGATCATTTTGTTAAAGTCCACGGCTAAATCGTCAATTTCATCACGATCTTTACTGATAATCTGGACGTCAAAATTGCCTTGGGCCACTTCATGGGCGGCTTTACGCAGCCGATTAATCCGGGAAACGTAAAAGCGGGCAAATATATAACTTAAGATCAGCGCGGTCACTGAAGAGATCAATACGGCTACTAATAAGTTACGTTTGATTTGGTTAATATTAGACTGGACCCGCGCTACTTTTGAACTCACCATCACGGCTGCAATCATTTGGTTATTATAAAACCAAGGGACGATGACAAAGGTTTGCGGTGCGCCGTGCTTTTTATTCGTTTGGGTCATGGTGGATGTATTTTCATTGGTTTTTTGGCGGTAACGCTTCCCAACCTGCAAGCCCTTCCATGTCGATTTATTCAAGGAATTGGGGGCAATCATTGGGTTACCATAAACCCGTTCATTGTTGCTATTATAAATAGTAAATTTTACGTCTTGATCTTGTAAAACGTACTCCAAATCTTCCAAAAACGAGGCTTGAATATCTTTAATTTCTCCAGTTTGGCTATTTACAACTTGTGTAGCATCACTTTTCAAATTATCTGCGTAACCTTCCAACTGTGTCCATGTCTGCTGAAAAGCTAAATTACTAGAATAGTTAAAAATAGTGGCACTGACAATCAAAATCGTTGTAAAAATGACCACAAAAAAGCCTAACATTTGCTGATAGATTAGCTTCATGACTATTCCTCAGTTTTAGCCGCAATGCCGGAATCATCAAATTTATACCCTACACCCCAAACGGTTTGGATGACTTGAGGCCCGACTTTTTCAATTTTTTGTCTTAATTTTTTAATATGGGCATCTACGGTTCTTTCGTCACCAAAATATTCATAATCCCAAACTAATTCCAATAATTTTTCACGAGAAAAAACTTGTTTTGGATTTTTAGCCAATGTATGCAGCAAATCAAATTCTTTAGGCGTTAAGCCACCAATTAACTGGCTGTCTAAGTAGGCTTCTCTCGTTTTTGTACTTAATTTAAAGTGATCTGTTACAACATCAAAATCCGCATTTTCTTTATTTTCATCAAGGTGCTGTGCAGCTTCTTCATCTCCGATTTCAGCCCGCCGATGCAATGCTTTGATCCGAGCAATCAACGTAATCGGACTAAAAGGTTTGGTCACGTAATCATCTGCACCTAATTCTAGGCCCAAGACTTGATCGCTTTCAGAATCTCTGGCCGTCAACATAATTAAAGGCACTGTTTTAGAAATTTCACGAATTTCTTTAGCCACCTGCATCCCGTCTTTGCCAGGCAAGTTTAAATCTAACGTAATAATATCCCAACCTTCTGGATCCGTTTTAAACAAGGTCACCCCTTCGTCTCCATCGTAAGCAAAGTGGGCATCCCAATTTTCTTTTTGGAAAAACATACTCATCATTTCTGATACAGATTTGTTATCTTCAATCATTAAAATTTTCATTTTTCAACTTCCTTACATTTAGCTTATATTTTTATATAATTATTAAAATAGCGATATTACATAGATTTATTATACCCTTTCTTGCCCCGACTTAGGCCGAAATTCAAGAAGAGTTTTAAAAAAAATCATAGTTTCCTAATATTTAGCAACTCTGTTTGTTCAATTCTCAATTTCATGTTAGCATAAGTTGTACTTACTGAAAATTGGAGGTTATTATGACAAACTATAAAGGCGTTGTTTTCTTCGATCTAGATGATACATTAATGAATGCCCATAAAACTATTGATACGGACGTTGTAGCCGCATTGGACCAACTAAAGGCCAATGGTTATCTACGGGTCATTGCCAGCGGTCGGCATAAAACAGAAATTGCAGATGCCCGTAAACAATCCGGCATTAATTCCTTCATTGCTTTAAATGGCGGTTACATCGAATATGATGGCAAACCTATCTATAAGGCACAAATTGACAAATCGGTTGTCGCAGGTGTCGTCAAAATTGCTGATGAACTTAAAGAAAGTATCGGCTTTTTTTCCGATGACCACAAAGCTTTCACCAATGACACTGAAATGATGCGTAAAGCCTTTAATTATTCTAAAACACCAATGACACAATGTGATCCTGAATTTTATGAAAAATATCCCGTTTATATGATGTTAATCTTTACAGATAAAAATGACAAACGTTATGCTTATCCTTATAATGAAGATCTCACTTTCTATCGTAATACCCCTTATTCCATTGACACCGTCTTGAAAAATGCCTCTAAAGCACAAGGTATTCAAAAACTTTTGAAAGCCATGAACTTAGAACACTTACCAACTTATGCATTCGGTGACGGCAACAACGACTTACCGATGTTAGGCCTTGTTGATCATCCCATCGCCATGGGTAACGGCATCGCTCCCGTGAAAGATCGCGCAGAATACGTCACTGAAACTAACGAACGCGGCGGCATCATCCAAGGATTGAAACATTACGACTTAATATAATCAAGAGCGCGAACTAGAGCGGGAAAGCCTCGAACACTAACCTAGGATCTTGCAGGGTGTCGTCAGACACACAAAAGATTCGTAGTTAGGTGAGAGCTTTGCTCTAGTGAGCGCGTTTAAGAATTAGAGATAATATGAAATGACCCCCTAGATTGCCAATTCGGGGATTCAGGAAGATAATGTTTATAACCAAAACAAACAC
>NZ_RHOY01000008.1 GCF_003946725.1 Agrilactobacillus yilanensis
TCACCAGCACTGATTTCTACATATAACTACGCCTTGTTGCTAGTCGCAGGCGACTACCTGCCAAGTCTAGGTTATACTGCGAAATCACCCGTGCTGGTTCACGCTCTAAACGCGTTCAGGGGCACTGACTTCTCACCTAACTACGAATTATTCATAAGCGAAGTGCGCTTATTTCATAATTCTAGGTTAGTGCTCGAAGTCAAAATCGTGTCCCTTCACGCTCTGGTTCTAAAACGCGTTCCAAAAGACTGATTTTTGTGCTTAGCTACGTCTAACTTGTAAGCGAAGTCCGCTCACGGCGTTAGCCTAGGCTATGCTCAAAATCAACCCGTCTTTTGTCACGCTCTACTTAATAAAAAAAAGGATGGTTTACGATTATGACAAACGAAGAGATTTTTACTAAGGTTCAAGAGATTATTGCGGATCAATTAGATAAAGAGACTGAAGAAGTTAAGATGGATTCTAATTTCAAGAATGATTTTGATGCGGATAGTTTAGATATTTTTGAAATTATCAATGAAATTGAAGATGAATTTGATGTGAAGATCGAGGCTGAAGAGGGTATCGATACGGTTAAAGATTTGGTTGAATTCGTGGAAAAAGAAGCCTAATTAAGGAGCTTAAAAATAATGAAAGCAACGGCCTTTTTTGAAACACTTGGTATTCGTTATCCGATCATTCAAGGTGGGATGGCTTGGGTGGCTGATGGTGCTTTGGCGGCTGCCGTTTCTAACGGTGGTGGTTTGGGGATTATCGGTGCCGGCAATGCCCCTGGTGAAGTTGTCGCAGAACAGATTCGCGTGGCGCGTTCTTTAACAGATCGGCCTTTTGGGGTGAACGTGATGTTGATGTCCCCCTTTGTTGAAGAGGTTATGGCAGAGGTTTTGAAGGCCCATGTGCCAGTAGTTACAACGGGTGCTGGGAATCCTGGAAAATATATTGATGATTTAAAAGCAGCTGGCAGTAAGGTTGTTCCGGTTATTCCATCTGTGGCTTTAGCTAGAATGATGGCACGAACGGGGGCTGATGCAGTTGTGGCTGAGGGTATGGAGTCAGGGGGTCATATTGGCCAATTGACAACGATGGCTTTAGTTCCGCAAGTTGCAGATGCTGTAGATATTCCAGTTTTTGCGGCTGGTGGGATTGGTGATGGTCGTGGTATTGCGGCAGCCTTTATGTTAGGTGCAGCTGGTGTTCAGATGGGGACGCGCTTTTTAGCGGCCACTGAAACTAATATTCACGAAAATTATAAAAAAGCAGTTGTTAAAGCAAAAGATATTGATACGCAAATTACAGGACAATATGCCGGTTCACCGGTACGTGTTTTGAAAAATAAGATGAGTAAAGAATTTTTACGGTTAGAAAAAGCAGAAGCTTATAAACCAGAACCTGATTTTGCAAAATTGGATGAGTTGGGCAATGGCAGTTTGCGCCGGGCAGTTCAAGAAGGCGATAAGGCCACCGGCTCCTTTATGGCTGGCGAAATTGCGGGCTTGGTTAAAGCGGTACAGCCGGCTGCTGAAATTATTCAAGAATTAGTTCAAGAAACAGATGCTTTATTGCAAAATACTGGGAGATTTATCTGATGAAATTAGCGTATTTATTTTCAGGTCAAGGCGCCCAATATGTAAATATGGGGCAAGATCTTTATGACAATGCGGCCACTTATCGGCAATTAATTGATACGGCCAGTGAGGTTTGCGGTTTTGATATTCAAGCCAAAACCCATGAACCGGCGGCTTTGGATAACACGGCTTTATTACAGCCAATGATTGTTGCGATGAGCTATAGCATTCATGCGCTTTTAAAGGCGCAAGATTTGCCAACTCCTGTTGCGCATCTGGGGTTAAGTTTAGGTGAGTACAGTGCATTAATGGCGGCTGGTGCTGTGGATTTTGAAACTGGGATTGATTTGGTCACTAAACGCGGCGCATTGATGCAAACAGCCAGTGCCCAAACTAAAGGTAAGATGGTCGCGGTAATGACTAAAGATCAACAGCAAGTGCAAGAGATCTGCAGTACGGTTACCGATCGGGGCTATGTCCAGATTGCCAACGAAAATACTAGTAAACAAGTGGTTATTGGCGGTGAAATACCTGCTGTAGAACGTGCGCAGCAATTATTAGATGCGGCTGGTTTTAAGACAATTCCGTTAAAAGTAGCAGGGGCATTTCATACACCTTTGATGACTTATGCGGCGGCGAATTTAGCGGCTGATCTGCGGCAGACGGTTTTTGAAGAACCCGCTGTTATGACGCTCAGTAATACAACGGTGACACCATTTACGCATGTAAATACGGCTGAAACATTGATAGATCAAATTACAAATCCGACACATTTTTCTAAATGTTTACAAAAACTAGGGGATTTGGGTGTTGATACGTTAGTAGAAGTTGGGCCAGGCCATACGTTAACCGGGTTTGCCCGCAAGACTTTGAAGGGTCTCAAAACTTATCATGTTGAAGATCGGGCGACTTTATTAACTACGGTACAAGCCTTACAAGAAGAGGTGTCATCATGAATTTAATGGATCAAGTGGTATTAATCACCGGGAGTTCTCGAGGCATCGGTTTGGCGATCGCGCAAGCTTTTGCCGCAAAAGGGGCTCAAGTTATTTTGAATAGCCGGCATGAAATTGCGCCTGAAGTTTTAGCTGAATTTTCAGGGAGCCATTGCCCCGTACAAACCGCAATTGGCGATATTAGTGATAGCGCAGCGGCAGCAGCTTTGGTTCAATCTATCAAAAAAAATTACGGTCACTTAGACTGTCTGGTGAATAATGCGGGCATTACCGACGATAAATTATTATTACGGATGACCCACGAAGATTTTATGAAAGTGATTAATACAAATCTGGTGGGGGCGTTTAATATGCTGCAACCTACTTTAAAAGTGATGTATAAACAAAAATCAGGCAATATTATTAACTTGGCCAGTGTCGTTGGCCTCACGGGTAATATTGGCCAAGCCAATTATGCGGCGGCAAAAGCAGGGATTTTAGGTTTAACTAAAACGGCGGCTTTAGAAGGCGCATTACGCGGCATTCGTTGCAATGCCATTGCACCAGGGATGGTAAATACAGCCATGACGGCGGAATTGAGCGATAAAGTTCAAGCAGAACTAACCGCTCGAATTCCGTTAAAACGCGCTGCTGAGCCAGCAGAAATTGCCCATGCGGCCATTTTTTTAGCTGAAAATGACTATGTTACAGGGCAAACATTGGCTGTCGACGGCGGCATGGTTATGCGGTAAGACTTAGTAAAAAAAGAAGCGGAGGAATTAGTTTGCGTAGAGTTGTTGTTACAGGTATTGGCGCAATCACGCCGATTGGCAATGACGCCAAGACTTTTTTAGAAAATGTAGATGCTCAAAAAATTGGCGCTGGGCCAATCACAAAATTTGACGCTTCTGACTTGAATGTCAGCTTAACCGGAGAAGTTAAAGATTTTGAACCCACCAAGCGTTTAAATAAAAAAGATACAAAACGGATGGATATTTTTTGCCAGTATGGCTTGTATTCAGCTGTAGAAGCGATGACTGATGCTGGTTTTTCAGAGGATGAACCTACCGATAAAATTGTGGCGCCGGAACGTTTAGGCGTGCTATTTGGATCAGGAATCGGCGGTATCACCACCACAACGGAACAAGCCATCAAGATGCACACAAAAGGTGTGGATCGCATTTCACCGATGTTTATTCCAGAAGTGATTGCCAATATGGCCGCGGGTAATATTGCGATTCGTTATCAAGCTAAAAATATGTGTCAATGTATTGTGACGGCTTGTTCTTCTTCAACGGATGCCATTGGTCAGGCTTTTCATCATATTCAAGCTGACCGGGCCGATATGATGATTGCCGGTGGTGCTGAAGCCGCCAATATGGCGATGGGTGTCGGTGGCTTTGCGGCTTTAACGGCCATTACAAAAGCCGATGACCCTACTCGAGCTTCTATTCCGTTTGATGAAGATCGAGCTGGTTTCTTATTGTCTGAAGGGGCTGGCACAGTGATCTTGGAAGATATGGGCCATGCGTTAGCGCGTGGGGCTAAAATCTATGGCGAAATTGTCGGTTATGGCAGTATGTGTGACGCCTATCATATGACTTCCCCAGATCCTACCGGTGCTGGTGCTTATAACGCTATGAACGAAGCAGTTCGTGAAGCAGATATTACCCCAGCGCAAGTGGGTTATATTAATGCCCATGGGACGAGTACAAAGGCCAATGATGCCATGGAAGCTAAGGCAATTCAAAGATTATTTGGTGCCGATTCACAAGTCCTTGTCAGCTCCACAAAGGGCATGACCGGACATCTATTGGGGGCTGCCGGCGCCATTGAAGCGATTATTACATTAAAAGCGCTGCAAAGTGGCCAATTACCAATTAATGTTGGTGTCAAAAATCAAGACGCAGCGTGTCCCGTAACTTTAGTTTCAGCAGAAAATCAAACTCAAACCATTGATTATGCCTTGAGCAACTCTTTTGGTTTCGGGGGTCATGATGCTGTTTTAGCACTAAAGAAATGGCGTGGGGTATAGTAATGGATCAAGAAACATTATTTAAATTATTAGCGGCTTTTGATGCGTCCAGTGTTAAGGAAATGGCAGTGGATTTTGAAGGTGCCCATGTGTACCTCAATAAAAATGATATTGCCCGTAAAGAACCGCAAGTGACAGTGCCGACCAAAACCACCGCAACGATGGATGAGACACCGATAAGTGCTGTTGCAAAATCGGCACCTGAGCAACCGTCTGCTGAAACAGCACCTGAAACAACAGCAAATGATGTTGTTAAAGCGCAGATGGTAGGGGTTGTTTATCTACAACCAGCACCTGAAAAGGACAATTATGTTCATGTCGGGGATCATGTGAAAAAAGGCCAAACGGTGTGTGTAATTGAAGCAATGAAGATGCTCACAGAAGTTAAAAGTGAATTCACCGGCGTAATTGTCAGCATTAATGTGAACAATGAAGAAATGGTGGATTATGATCAGCCGTTGATGACCATTCAAACAGACTAAGACGACAAACTTATGAAATGAGGTGTCTTTATGGCAGATGCAGCAGTGGATATTTTAAAAATTTTGCCCCATCGTTATCCGATGTTATTAATTGATAAAGTAATTGACGTCGTACCTGGGCAGCAATGTCATGCCCTTAAAAATGTGACCAATAACGAGGCCGTTGTTCAAGATTATAGCGATCAAAAACCGCGTTACCCACAAACATTGATGGTTGAGTCCATGGCGCAAGCCGGTGCAGTCGCTTTATTAACCTTGCCAGAATTTGCGGGTCATTTAGCGTTTTTTGGCGGGATCGATCAAGCAACTTTTAATGGCTGGGCTTACCCTGGGGATATTTTAGATATTCAAGTCGAGATCACCAAGCTACGACAAAATGCAGGCGTTGGTGTTGGGCATATATTTGTGGCTGATCAAGAGATTTGTCAAGCCACCTTAACGTTCTTAGTGTCCCCAAAGGAGGCCTGAAATGTACCGAAAAGTACTTGTTGCCAATCGGGGTGAAATCGCAGTACGGGTAATCCGTGTTTTAAAAGAATTAGGAATTCGTTCCGTTGCGATTTATTCAGAAGCAGATGCCAATAGTTTGCATGTCAAGTTGGCGGACGAAGCCGTCTGTGTTGGCGGCCCCATGCCAGTGGCTTCTTATTTGAATGAACGTAATATTTTGTCAGCAGCTGTGTTAACGGGTGCCGAAGCCATTCATCCCGGATTTGGTTTTTTATCGGAAAGCAGTGAATTTGCGCAGATGTGCGGGGAATGCCACATTGACTTTATTGGGCCAACGCCTGAAACCATTGCCTTAATGGGCGATAAAGCCAAGGCTCGGCAGACGATGCACGCGCATGACATTCCAGTAATTCCCGGCAGTATCGGGACCGTAGCAACCTTGGCTGAAGCGGCAAAAATTGCTGAAACAGCCGGCTATCCCGTCTTGTTAAAAGCGGCAGCTGGCGGTGGCGGTAAAGGTATCCGTCGGGTGAATTCTAAAGAAGAATTAACCACCGCTTTTCAAGATGCGACCCGTGAAGCCAAGGGCGCCTTTAATGACAGTGCTATGTACTTAGAAAAAATTATTGCGCCGGCCAAACATGTGGAAGTGCAGATTTTTCGAGATCAATTTGGAAACGGCGTCTATTTTCCAGAACGAGATTGTTCGCTGCAACGGAATCATCAAAAGGTTTTGGAAGAAACCCCTTGCCCGGTTTTGACCCCTGAAGAACGCACCTATTTAGGACAGACGGCATTAAAAGCAGCAGAGGCCATTGATTATAAGAATACGGGGACGGTTGAATTTTTAATGGATCAGGCCCATCATTTTTATTTCATGGAAATGAACACCCGAATTCAAGTGGAGCATCCGATTACAGAAATGGTTACCGGCGTTGATTTAGTAAAAGCTCAAATCTTAGTGGCGGCCGGCCAAAACCTTCCTTTTATGCAGGCTGATGTGGCTTTAAACGGCTATGCCTTAGAATGCCGGATTAATGCGGAAGATCCTGAAAATAACTTTCGACCATCTGCTGGGCATATTGATTATTTATATTTGCCTACCGGTGGTGTAGGGATTCGAATTGACAGCGGTGTGTATTCTGGCGGCGACGTTTCGCCGTATTATGATTCAATGATTGCCAAGTTGATTACCCATGGGCAAACACGCCTAGAAGCCATTGCCCGCATGCGCCGTATTTTGGAGGAATTAGATTTAGAAGGGATTCATTCAAATAGCGATTTTCAGCGGGCGCTGTTAGATGATCCTAATTACCTAACCGGGAAAACAAATAATAGTTACATCGAACGGTATTTTTTGAAAAATTATCTCAAAGAACGCGTGAATAAGGAGGCGCATCATGTATCTCTTCAAGAAAAATTCATACGTTGAAACCCATCCAAGACGGCAACCGGAAAAACAATTTAAACAACAAGTGCCTGACAATATGTTTATCCAATGTCCTTATTGTAAGCGGGGGTTTTATTACCGTAACTTCGGTACACTGCGGGTCTGCCCGGATTGTGGTTACGGTCTGCGGCTGAAAGCGACAGAACGCCTTAATTTATTAACGGCGGATTATACCCCTTGGGATGAAGATCTACAAACAACCGATCCTCTAGATTTTCCGGGCTATCCGGAAAAACTCCGAAAAGCTCAGGCCGCAACAAAATTAAATGACTCAATTTGGACGGGGATTGCGCGGATTAGAGGTTTAGAAATCGCTTTAGGTATTATGGATTCCAACTTTATTATGGGCAGTTTAGGCACTGTAACGGGTGAAAAAATTACCCGATTATTCGAACGGGCAATCGAACAGAAATTACCCGTTGTATTATTTACAGCTTCTGGCGGAGCCCGGATGCAAGAAGGCATGCCTGCCTTAATGCAAATGGCCAAAATTTCTCAAGCAGTGGCCCGTCACAGTGAAGCCGGGCTGTTTTACATGCCGATTTTGACAGATCCGACAACGGGTGGTGTCACGGCAAGTTTTGCCATGCAAGGGGATATCATTGCAGCAGAACCCCATACTTTAGTGGGCTTTGCTGGTCGCCGGGTCATTGAACAAACCATTAATAAGGCGTTACCTGAAGATTTCCAAAGTGGGGAACAACTGCAAAAAAATGGGTTTGTGGATAAAATTGTACCGCGCTCAGAGTTAAGTGATTTCATTGCACAAGTGGTTAGTTTGAATCAATAGAAGTGGGGTAAAGAAATGGCTCAGAAAAGTAAAGCGGCTGCGGCAGTGGTCAAAGCAGCTCGTAGTGCAGATAAAATCAGTACCCGGGCATTGATCAACGGTTTGGTCACAGACTTTGTTGAACTCCACGGTGATCGCAGTTCGGGGGATGATCCAGCAATTGTTGGGGGTATCGGTTATTTGGGAACCCGACCAGTGACGATTATTGCCACCCAAAAAGGGGAAACTGTTGAAGAAAAAATTGCGACACATAACGGCGATCCAGAACCGCAAGGCTATCGAAAAGCACTGCGGTTAATGGCACAAGCAGCTAAATTCAAGCGGCCGGTCATTACGCTAATTAATACCGCCGGTGCTTATCCGGGTGCCGATGCCGAACAGCATGGGCAAGGTGAAGCGATTGCAGCTTTATTGGAAGCTTCTTATCAGCTCAAAGTGCCGTTTATTGCAACAATTTTTGGTGAAGGCGGTAGTGGTGGTGCCTTAGCTTTAGCTTGTGCCGATGAAGTTTGGATGTTTGAAAACAGTATTTATTCTGTGCTTTCACCAGAGGGCTTCGCCTCGATTCTTTGGAAAGACAGCGGTCGTGCTGATGAAGCAGCGGGGTTAATGAAATTGACGCCTAGTGATCTTTTAAGCTTAAAAATTATTGATCAAGTCATTTCAGAACCGAGCAATCAAGATAAGCTCGTTAAAAATCTAAAGAAAAAATTGATATTAAAAGTCGCTGAATTGAATCAATTAGCGCCTGAGCAATTAATTGAAAAACGTTTAGCCCGATTCCGGAAGTTCTAAAAGAAACGAGGGAAGATTATGGAGACACATTATGATGTTGTCGTTTTAGGTGGTGGTGTCGGTGGTTATACTGCCGCAATTCAAGCTGCCAAGCACCATTTAAAAGTCGCTTTAGTAGAAGCGCAACTTTTGGGGGGTGTTTGTTTAAACCAAGGCTGTATTCCGACAAAGGCTTATTTGAAGAGTGCAGAGGTCTTACGAACGATCCAAAAAAGTGCTGATTTTGGCCTGGAGGACGTCACGCAGACACCAACAGTTGCTTTTCAAAAAGTTTTTGAACGTAAAGAAGCGATTGTTAAACGGTTGCGTCAAGGGGTCACCTATTTGATGCAAAAAAATAAAATCACGGTTTATCCAGGTTATGGTCAGTTAATTGGGCCCAATGCCTTAACGGTGAAACAAGCCGAACAAACGGTGCCTTTAAACTTTAAAACATTGATTTTAGCAACGGGTTCTACGCCTAAGACACTAGATAAAGTCGTGATTGATGATCAAAAAATCTTAACCTCTGAATCAATGCTGCAGCAAACGACCTTGCCGAAACGGCTAACCATCATTGGTGGTGGTGCAATTGGCTTAGAATGGGCTTCTTTACTACACGATCTAGGGACAGAAGTTCAAGTTTTGGAATACGCAGACCATTTATTAGGCCAAGAAACAGCTGCTGCCGGTCAATTTTTGAAGCAGACATTAACCAAACGTGGTATTAAAATTCAGACGGCTGCCAGTGTGACAGCTGCTGAACTGGTGGATGATCAAGTGCAAGTGACTTATCTACTAGACGGTCAAACAAAAACCGTCATGAGTGATCAAGTTTTGGTCGCTGTAGGCCGTCAAGCACAAACTAGTGGGATGGGCTTAGCGGAACAAGGCATTTTATTACAGCCCAACGGCACGATTGCAGTGGATGAAAATTATCAAACAAATCAAAGTCAGATTTTTGCGGTGGGCGACTGTATTGATACGTTACAATTAGCCCATGTCGCTATGGCTGAGGGGATTCATGCGGCTGACTTCATTGCAAAACAGCCGGTTGAACCGCTGGATTATGCAGGGGTACCGCGCTGTATTTATACTTATCCAGAAGTGGCCGTTGCGGGGGCCAGCACCATCGACCAGCAACAACACCCCCATACAAAAGTCGGTACCTTCCCTTACAGTGCCAACGGGAAGGCAATTATTGAAGGGGAAACAACCGGTCAGATTCAAGTGACCATCGATACGGACACCGATGATGTTTTGCAAGTATTAATGATCGGCACCCATGCCACCGATATGATTGCAGAAGCCAGTTTAGGCCTTTATTTGAATGTATCCGCTGCAGAAATTGGGGCAGCTGTGCATCCACATCCAACTTTATCAGAGACCGTCCGTCAAGCCGCATTAGCTGCTAAAGACTGGGCGACCGATATTTAATTTAAGAATAAAACGGCTGTTAAATCAAAAAGACGAGAGACTAAAACGCCAAACGTTGGCCTCTTAACAAAGGAGTACAGTGATCATGACACAAAAACTGCTGGCAAGTGGTTTAGACAAAGTAACTTTACAGCAAGTCTATACACAAATTTTACGTTCTCGACGTCTAGATGAACGCTTAGGGCTTTTACAACGGACAGGAAAAACATCTTTTAATGTCTCTGGTCAAGGACAAGAGATTGGCCAAGCCGCTATGGCGATGGCTTTTGAACCGGAAAAAGATTATTTTTTACCTTATTACCGAGATATGACGGCCTTTATGTTTTGGGGAGCCACACCTAAAGAGATTTTGTTAGATTCTTTTGGGCGAGCTGCTGGACCATCGTCTCATGGGATGCAGATGCCAAATCACTATGGTTCTAAAAAATTGCATGCCGTTTCGCAGGCTTCTACTGTTTCCAGCCAATTTCCATTAGCCACCGGCGTCGCTTACGGCGCTGTTTTGGATCAAAGTGACCGCTTAACACTGGTTACAACTGGGGAAGGCTCGACGGCTGAAGGCGAGTTTCATGAAGCGTTGAACTTTGCAGGCGTTGCTCAGTTACCGGTTATTTTTGTAATTGAAAATAATGGGTATGCCATTTCAACACCGGATAAAGAAGAATTTGCAGCTCATAGTTTGGCCGATCGTGGTGCTGGCTACGGGATGCCGGGCATAGATGTGGATGGCCTAGATTTCACGGCGACTTATTTAGCTTTCAAAGAAGCGGTTACCCGAGCTAGAGCCGGTGAAGGCCCAACGTTAGTTAATTTAAATGTCATTCGGCTGTTAGACCATACTAGTGACGACAATCAGCGGATTTATCGTTCTGAAGCAGAATTAAAAGCGTTGCAGGCTAAGGATCCATTAAAGACGTTGACGGCGCAAGTGATCGCGGAAGGTATCTTCACCGAAGCCGAGATTGCCACGTTAGAACAACAGTTGAAAAAAGAAATCAATCTGGCAACGGACCAGGCAGAAGCAGCGCCAGCCCCAGATTTGAGCGTTTTAGGGCAACAAGTTTTTGCCCCTGTTGAAAAGGAGACCGGTATCTATGGCTAAAATTGATTATCTAGAAGCATTGCATCAAGCGCTTGATGAAGAATTGGGCCGGGATCAGCGGCTGACTATTTTTGGAGAAGATGTGGGCGGTGTTAAAGGTGGCGTCTTCAATGTGACCCAAGGCTTAGCTGAAAAATACGGCGACCGCCGCGTGTTTAATATGCCTTTAGGCGAAGCTGAAATTGGAGGCTTGGCCATTGGGTTAGGGACCACCGGCCATCCAGCAGTTGCGGAATTTCAATTTGCCGATTACATATTGCCGGCAACCAATCAAATTATTTCAGAAGCCGCACGCATGCGTTACCGCAGTCAAGGCGATTGGACGGTTCCGGTTGTTTTTAGAGCCCCATATGGTGGCGGTGTAGGCGGTGGTTTTTACCATTCACAATCTACGGAAAAAGTTTTTGTCGGTCAGCCCGGGCTGCGGGTGGTGACGCCTTCTACCGTTCGGGATGCCAAAGGCTTGTTAAAAAGTGCCATCCGGTGTCAAGATCCAGTACTGTTTTATGAGCACAAGCGGCTGTATCACAGTATTAAAGCCGAAATTGATCCAAATGAAGAAATTTTAACCCCGATTGATAAAGCGGCCATTTTACGCTCCGGTACGGATTTAACGGTTATGAGCTATGGCGTGACTTTACAATATGTGCTGCAAGCTGCTGACGAATTAACACAACAAGGGCTTCATACAGAAGTCGTGGATATTCGCTCACTTTATCCACTAGATAAAGCAACCATTATCGCGGCGGCTAAGAAAACTGGTAAAGTTTTATTAGTCAATGAAGATAATCAACAAGGCGGCGTTTTAAGTGAAATTTCAGCAGTAATCAATGAAGGGGCTTTGTTTGATTTAGATGCGCCCATTCAACGCCTAGCTGGCCCAGATAGCCCAGCGATGCCTTATGCCAAAAACTTGGAACAGGCTTTCTTAGTGCAGGCAGACGCTGTGAAACAGGCCATGTTAGATTTAGCTGAATTTTGAATTTCGACAGATAAAAATCTTTTTTAAAGAAAGTGAGACGGCAAACTTATGAAAAAAGAAATGACCATGCCTCGATTAGGCGAAAGTGTCACCGAGGGAACGATTGTCGATTGGTTGGTCAAACCAGGCCAAGAAATCGCAAAATATGATCCAATCTGTGAAGTTCAGACTGTAAAGGTTATCGCCGAAGTGCCCGCAAGTTTTGACGGCACGATCGTTGATATTTTAGCTAAAAATGGGGATACGGTGGCGGTTGGCGCACCAATTGCCACGATTGAAGTGGCTGCTGAAGCAGAATCGACCCTTGATAGCACTGAACCCGCAGCAGCCCCAGCGCAATCCAGTACTTCAAAGACGCCGGTAACTGTGTCCGCAGTCCCAGCACCGACTGCACCAGAAGGCCCTAGATTTTCACCAGCGGTGGCCACGTTATTAGCGCACCATCAATTAAATGCAGCGGATATTCCAGCCACTGGGCATCAAGGACGGTTAACCCGTAAAGATGTTGAGAAATATTTGGCACAGCCGCAACAGCCTAATGTTCAACATCCCGACCAACATCAGCTGGCACCGGCACCAATGGCCACAACCGCTGGAGAATCTATGAGCGCAACGGCTAGCGGAGATACCGTTATTCCTGCCAGCAGTATCCGGCGGGTAATTGCCCAACGCATGAGTTTAAGCAGTTCTGAAATTCCCCATGGCTGGATGATGGTTGAACAAGATGTCACCCGCTTAGTGCAGTTGCGTCAAGCTAAAAAAGCTGAATTTCAACAGCAAGAAGGCTATAAGCTCACTTATTTCCCATTCTTCGTTAAAGCTGTAGCGCAAGCCTTAGTGAAGCATCCGCGGTTGAATAGCTCTTGGCAAGAAGGTCAGATTGTAGTGCATCATGATATAAACTTGTCGATTGCGGTGGCCAAAGATGATGAATTATATGTCCCAGTCATTAAGCATGCGGATCGATTATCCTTAAAAGGGATTGCCGCAGAGATTGACCGCTTAGCGCTGGCGGTACGAAAAGGAACGATTACCGCTGATGAAATGCAAGGCGGCACGTTTACCGTGAATAATACGGGCTCTTTTGGTTCAATTTCATCAATGGGAATCATTAACTATCCGCAAGCAGCGATTATTCAAGTAGAAAGCATCCGTAAAGAACTCAAACCAACACCGGACGGCTTAGGCTTTAAAGTGGCGGATATGGTGAATCTTTCTTTGTCTGTCGATCATCGGTTATTAGATGGTGTTGCTGCAGGCGGCTTTTTAAGAGATGTGAAACAAAACTTAGCTGATTTTGAACCCAGCATGAATTTAAACTAAATAAACGCATTAAAATAAGCGTCGTTTTCAAAGGTTGAAGCTGCAACTTTTGAAAACGACGTTTATTTTTTTGAAGCATGTTTTGATTTTGAATTAAAGTCCGCAAATAAATTATAGCGGGCGTAAAGACAATAGCCAATGGATAAAAGCGAGACGAAGCTGGCTAGTATCAGCCAGACATTGGCTTGAAATGGTGTTTTATCTTCAGACGCTTGAAAGCCTAAAAAGACGATGATCAAATTAACCGCCAACAAAGAAAAACCTAATAAGGAAAAAATCTGTAATGCCTTTTCTACTTTTTTATCATAGCTTTTATAATAATGGGCGAGTGTCTGTAATAAGATTGCTGCGAGGCTCAAAATTAAAATGAAACTGACGGTCAATAATGGTGTGACTAAATTGGCATTGGCTAACAACTGCACCGGCAGTCCCCACTTTCTATTAAAACTTTACCTTAATTATACAAATACTAGCACGGAAACACCAACGGAATTATTAATGTATATTATTCATTCAAATGATTATTTTATGAATATTTATTTAAATACTTGCATTATTTTGTTTAAAGGTGTATATTCATCACATCAACAAAACTAAGGGAGTTTTTAGATATGGCAAATAAAAAAGTAGTATTAGCATATTCAGGCGGTTTAGACACATCAGTTGCAATTCAATGGTTAAAAGATAAAAATTACGATGTTATTGCATGCTGTATTGATGTTGGTGAAGGTAAAGACTTAGAATTCATCAAACAAAAAGCATTGACGGTGGGTGCTGTTGAATCTTATACCTTGGACTGCCAAGATGAATTCGCAGATGAATATGCCTTGATTGCCTTAAAGGCCAATGCATTATATGAAGAAACTTATCCATTAGTTTCCGCATTATCCAGACCATTAATTGTTAAAAAATTAGTTGAAGTTGCCCAAGAAACTGGGGCTCAAGCGATTGCCCATGGCTGTACTGGGAAAGGGAACGATCAAGTCCGTTTTGAAGTTGGGATTCACGCTTTGGCACCAGATATTGAAATTTTAGCTCCAGTACGGGACTGGCACTGGTCTAGAGAAGAAGAAATTGACTACGCTAAAGAACACAACATTCCAATTCCAATTGACTTAGACAGCCCTTATTCCATCGACCAAAACTTATGGGGCCGGGCTAATGAAGCTGGTGTCTTAGAAGATCCTTGGGTAACCCCACCAGCAGATGCTTTTGAATGGACAAGTGCCATCGAAGACACACCAGATACACCAGATATTTTGGAAATTGGTTTTGAACAAGGTAAACCTGTTACATTAAACGGCGAAACTTACCCATTAGCCGAAATGGTTTTAAAACTAAATAAAATTGCGGGTAAACATGGGATTGGCCGGATTGATCATATCGAAAACCGGCTTGTAGGGATTAAGTCTAGAGAAGTTTACGAAGTGCCTGGCGCTGAAGTTTTGATGACAGCCCATCAAGCATTAGAAGACTTAACTTTTGAAAGAGACCTTTGTCATTTTAAACCGCAAATTACGAACCAAATGAGCAATACGATTTATAACGGCTTATGGTTCTCACCATTAATGGAAGCAATGGTTGCCTTTATCGAACAAACTCAAAAAGTGGTCACTGGCACAATTCGGGTGAAATTGTTCAAAGGTAATGTGGTTGTTGAAGGTCGGAAATCACCATATTCTCTATATGACAAAGACTTAGCCACTTACACATCATCTGATACTTTTGACCAACAAGCTTCTGTTGGCTTTATCAAACTTTGGGGCTTACCAACCCAAGTTGCGGCACAAGTGCAACAAAAAGGGGATTTGGAAACTAAAGGCCAAGGTGTGCACTAATGGCAACCACAAAACTTTGGGGCGGCCGTTTTACGGCAGAACCTAGCGAATATGTGCAGAAATTCGGTGCATCCATTGAATTTGATCAATTATTAGCTGAAGAAGATATCCAAGGCTCCCTGGCCCACGTTCAAATGCTGGGGGATCAAGGCATTATCGCTAAAGACGAAATGAGCAGTATTCAAACGGGCTTAAAACAACTGCAAGTTCAACTAGAACAAGGGGATTTAACCTTTTCGATTGACAATGAAGATATTCATTTGAATTTAGAAAAGGCCTTAACGGATCTCATTGGCCCTGTGGCAGGTAAATTGCATACTGCCCGGAGTCGAAATGATCAAGTGGCCCTAGATATGCATTTATACTTGCGTAATCGATTAAATGAGCTGTTGCCTTTAGTTCAGGACTTGCAAAAAACGTTAGTTCAAAAGGCAGAAACAAATGTGGAAACCATCATGCCCGGGTATACCCATTTGCAGCATGCACAACCGATCTCTTATGCCCATTATTTGTTGGCTTACTATAATATGTTCCAAAGAGATTATGAACGGTTGACCTTTAATTTACAGCACACGGATATTTCACCGATTGGGGCGGCCGCTTTAGCTGGGACAACATTCCCGATTGATCGGCAGCAAACCGCAGATTTACTAGATTTTAAGGCACTTTATCACAATAGTTTAGATGCGGTTTCTGATCGAGACTTTATTTTAGAATTTTTAAGTAATGCCGCAATCTTGATGATGCATCTATCCCGGATGTGTGAGGAACTTGTGCTTTGGTCCAGTCAAGAATTTAACTACATTGAATTATCTGATACGTATTCCACGGGTAGTTCAATCATGCCGCAAAAGAAAAATCCCGATATGGCCGAACTGATTCGTGGCAAAACCGGCCGAGTTTACGGTGATTTATTAGGTCTGTTGACCGTAATGAAAGGCCTGCCGTTAGCGTATAACAAAGATTTACAAGAAGACAAAGAAGGTATGTTTGATACCGTGAATACCTTGATGATGTCTTTGAAAGTAATGAAAGGCATGGTCGAAACCTTAACGGTTAAAAAAGAACAGATGAAACATGCTACCGTGCATGATTTCTCAAATGCGACAGAACTTGCCGACTATTTGGCTAAAAAGGGTATTCCTTTTAGACAAGCCCACGAAATTGTGGGGGCAACTGTCCTGAAATGTATTCAGCAAGGTAAGTTCTTAAAGGATATTACATTATCAGAATATCAAGCTATTTCACCGTTAATTGAAGCCGATGTATTTACAGCTTTAGACCCAGTCACTGCCGTTAAAACACGAGACTCCCTTGGTGGTACGGGCTTTGATGAAATTCGCAAAGAATTAGCACAGGCTAAAGCTGATTTACAATTATAGATTTAAAAAACAGTAATCTTTAAGTTTTGCCAACTTGAAGATTACTGTTTTTTTGTGTGGTGTCTATTTTTAAGTGATTAACGGATGACCGCGTGGACAAATTCAGAAATTTCAGTTTTTTGTTTTTCTGAAATATTCGCTTTAGCTGGCACAAGCCCGTGTAAAAATAAATTGTGTTTTGAGATTGTCATTTTTTGATCGTTTAAAATTCGGACGAGGCCTTTTTTGATGGATAAAACACCACCGGATGTCCCAAAAATAACAACTTCACGAATCTTTTCAGAATCAAGATTTTCTGCAAAATGTTTTAATTCTTTATCTAAAGAGGCCATGTGAATCGCACCGCCTAGAAATAATTTTTGGATCGGATAGGTCAAAGGCGTGTCCACCGGTTCAGCCGTGACGCCCAGTTGTTTGGCGATCATTTCCGCCATTTTTTTAGTATTACCAGTTTTGGAACAATAACGAACTGCATTCATAGTAAAGCCCCCATTATAATTAATACACCCCTATTATAGATCTGTTTTTTAAAAATAAAAAAATTAATTTAAAAAAACCCTTGCCTTGAAGTTCAGACAAAGGTTTAAGATGAATCTCGTTGATAAGTTAACAACGTAGCTTAAATTAAGGCGGGATCAATTATGAAAAAGATGAAAAAATATAAGAAGTATCGACGGCGTTTGGAACGCTTAATCATGATGGGCTAACCCTGACGAAATAATCAAAGGAGAAATTTAAATGAATTTATTAATTTTAGCGGCTAACGGCCAAATTGCAAGAATCGTAGAACACCGGATTTTAACAGAGGCACAATTTGACGATGTTCAGTTAACTTTAGTTTTAAGAAATAGCCAACGATTGGCTGATTTAAAAAATAATGAACGGGTGACTTTAGTTGAAGGTAGTATTACCGATGCCAAAGTTGTTAACGCGGCTATGAAGGGGCAAGATATGGTTTTTGTCGCAGTTGTAGATCATGTTAATGACAATGTGATGACGAAGGTTGCTTTAGCGGCAATGGCTGAAAATAGGGTTAAACGGATTATTTCTACGAATATTTTAGGTATTTATAATGAAGTACCTGGTGAATTTGGCCGCTGGAATTTAGAAGCGGTTGCCAGCAATTTACAGACAGCAATTAACGCTGATAAGTTATTGGCCGCAAGTGGGGTAGACTATACGACGTTACGCTTACCTTGGTTAAATGATCGAGATGAAGTGAAGTATGCGGTAACTACAAAAGACCAACCTTATTTGGGCGTTTCTGGCTCTCGGCAAAGTGTGGCAGATGTTGTTTTGAAGATTGTTGCTGACCCAAGTTATGGGCTTAAAGATAGTTTGGGCATGGCTGATCCAGCAACCCAAGGCGAGGATCGCCCCGTTTATTAATTGAGGGATGGTTAAGTTGGAAATTACAGAAGTTGCTAAACAATATGATATCCCCACGGATACTTTGCGCCGCTGGGAACGAATTGGCTTAATCCCACCGGTAACGAAGACCGCTTCAGGCTTAAGAAATTATACGGCTGCAGATTTGAGTTGGGTACGTTATGCTAAAACGTTATTAGCGGCCCATTTACCTGAAGATTTCTTAATAGAATATGTCACGTTAGCCCAATTAGGTGCCAAAGCAAAACCTGCTAGAAGTGCCTTTTTAAAAGCCCAATTAGCTGAAATCCAAACAACTTGCACCCAGTTAACCACGATCATGACCGACATGGAAACTAGTCTGGATAAAACGAATGGGGTATAATGGGTTCAATTTCAAAAGCGAAGCAAAAGGCGGGGGTATAAATTGAATATTGCACAGGCCAGTGAAAAATTTGACGTTACAAAAGAGACCTTACGTTACTGGGAACGTTTGAATTTATTGCCCGAAATTCCTAGAAATGACAGCGGCTATCGGGACTATGGTGAACAGGAGCTAAACTGGATTTTTTTTATTAAAGCCATGCGTCAAGCCGGGATGTCTATAGAGTCGTTGGTGGAGTTTATTGCGTTATATCGACAAAATATGGATACCCGTGAGGCTCAAAAAACATTACTCGTGGAACAACGGGATAAACTAGAGGCTCAAAAAGCAGAAATTGAGAAAACATTAAATTATTTAAACTTTAAATTGGATAATTTTGAAAGCCATGTTTTAAATTACGAAAATGAGAAACTATATTATAAAACAGATGCGGAACTGAATTCGGAGACGTAAAGTAGCTGGACATGATCCTCAAAAAGCGGTTAACTCAAAAATTAATTTTGGGCTAACCGCTTTTTTGTGCCAATTTCGGGCATCGGATCGTGTATGATAAAGGTATTAGATCTATTTCGCAGACAATTATCCGGAGGGTTGATGATGATTACAAAACACCGTTCTTTTTTATCCAGTAATGGCCGTCACCGCATTCAGGCATTGATTTGGGAACCTCAAGACACACCGGTTGGTATTTTACAGATTAATTATGGGATGGCGGAATACGCCAAACGTTATCAAGACGTCGCCCAGTTCTTTACAGCACAAGGGTTTATCGTCGCCTGCCACGATCACTTAGGCCATGGTCAAACCGTCCGCAGTGTTAAAGAATTTGGTTATTTCGGGCCAGAAGGCAAGCAAGCTTTAGTTGAAGACAGCCACTTATGGACGATGGCCTTGCAACAAGCTTATCCAAAACTGCCGTTGTACCTTTTAGGTCATTCCATGGGGTCTTTGATCACAGAGCAATATTTACAGAAATATTGGTATGACACCAATGGCACAATTTTGATGGGGACAGTGTATCAGCCTAAGATTTTGCCAGCATTAATGCCAGAAATTCGATTACGGGCTAAACTTCAAGGGAAGCGGCCGGATTATTTATTAAATGCGTTAGCTTTTGGTCCCTATAATCTAAAGTTTGATCATCGGGAATTTTTCTCATGGCTCAGCAGTGATCCGGCAGCTGTGGCCCGCTACAAGGCGGATCCGTTATTAGGCTTTACCTTTACAACCAACGGCTTTGAAACGTTATTTGAACTTGTTTTAGCCCAAGAAACCAATCAGTGGACTCAAAATTTACCAGCAGCTTATCCGATTTTAGTAACCAGTGGTGCCCAAGATCCAGTAGGGGATTTTGGCCGGCAGCCGGCAAAATTAGTCGCGGCTTTACAAAACAAAGGCTTAGAAAAAGTCACCAAAAAAGAGTGGCCTGCCTTACGACATGAACCACTCTTTGAAGTTGATACAGCAGCTGTAGAAGCCTACTTAGCACATTGGTTATGGCAACAGCTAGAGCAGGGATCTGTGTGATTTTTCCATAATATACCTGCTAAGCCAAAGCCCATTATTAAGATAAGCACAAGGTTGATTAGCCCAAAATCTAAAGTTGTTAGATGTAAGCCTTCGCGAATAAACGTGGCTGGAATAATGGTTAACCGTTGGGCGCCAACAACCACAATACCGATGATAACAGCTAAAGCAGGACTTAACACAAGCTGCCAAATTTTGAAAGGCCGGCAGCGTTTGCGAAAAATTAAGCTGGTTATCAGACTGAGCAAAATAAAACTGCCAAAGAAAATATAACCGATATTCATCCGCATTTGTAACCATGTACTATTAAAACATAAAGTAGCCAGTAATAACGCCCAGATGAAACTATTATAAATTAGGGTTAAATATTTCATGGCTATTTTTTGTTGGCTAACGCAAAGGTAACTTTAACTTTAGTACCGTCTTTAGGTAAGACTTTTTTGTTGCCTCTGAATTCAGCGACTTTGTTTTGGGTCGTGCCTGTTGGCCAAGCAGCATCACTAACGATCCCGGTAGCGCAGCTGTCTAAGCATAAAGTACAACCGGTATTATTTTTCTTAGCACTGGCTAAGTTACCGCTGAAACGGAAATCAGCAGTGTATTTTTTAGTAGATTTAACAATCTTTTGGAATGGAATGGCTTTTTGACCTTTCCATTTGATCGTAACGTCTAATTTAGAGCCTTTTGTTGATTTACCATCTTTGGCGCCAGCCTTCATATCGTCAGCGGTTAAGTTATTACCAGGTTTAGCCCCAATTTTAACTAAAGCATGATAAAAATCTTTTTCATCAGCTAAACCACGTAAAATGGCTTTTTCACCATTAGAGCCACCTTTATAAACGATACCGTGACGGGTAGGTTCCGTGAAATATGTACCATTTACTTCAGCGGTCATAGTCACTGTTTTGGCCTTTTTGTTAACGACAATATCGCTATTTTTAGTAGCAGCCTGTACAGATTGACTGTTTAAAGCGCTGAATGTAAATAAAGCTGCGGCGGCGAAAATAAAAGCGTGTATTTTTTTGAATTTCATGATGATTCTTCCCCCAAATAAAATGAATTATGAATTTGTTTTTTGTTGACGATCCGTATAAATTTTCCGGAATAAAACGATTAAAGCTGAAAGGGCAAATAAAATTAATAGCGCAGTTACAAATAATTTCGCCCCACCTGTCAGCATGCCGCCGACATAAGAATAGATGATGGTTGCAGGTAATTGGCCCAAACCAGTGGCAATTAAAAAGCTACCAAAAGACATTGCGGTTAATCCAGCGGCATAGCTCACGATGTCAAAAGAAATAAACGGCAATAACCGGGCAATCAAAATACTTTGTTGGCCATATTTGTCAAAGAAGTTGTCAATTTGGGCTAAGCCGCTTTTGCTTGTTAATTTCTCAACAGCATCCCGACCTAACACATGGGCAATTCCAAAACAAACGGCTGCACCGGCCATCGCACTTGTCCAAGAAAGCAAAGCGCCTTGCCACCAGCCAAATAAGTTCGCATTGGCAAACGTGATCAAAAATGCCGGTAATGGTGCTGCAACGGATTGGAAAATCATTAGTAAAAAGGATACTAAAACCGCATAAGCGCCATAAGAGGCAACAAACTGCCGAATGACCGTGAAATCACCAGTGGCAAACATTTTAACAATTGTATTGACCTGTTGATTGACCGCTGGCACTAAGAAATACAGCAAGACCAATAAGAGGATTAACCCCACTAAAATCCATCTGGACCATGCATGCTTCTTTTTTGTTGTTTCAGTCATCAAAAAACCTCCTTTCCTATAAAGTTGTCCCACACCTACCTGAGATTTGCGGACAAATCTCGCCCTGTACAAACTGATTCGTTAAGGATATCACAAATCAAAAATTTAAAACTAATAAAATATTTTATATAGTTTTGGAATAATTGAAAACATCAATTATAAGCTTATATATCAACGTTTTTCAAGTATTCAAATTTGAAATAACCCTTGACTAAAAGTTATTTAATATATAAAATTATAATAACAAAATAAAAACATTTTGTCCAAAAAAATTTAATTTGTATACTCAGTTACAAAGTTTGGCGGACTGAAGATAGAAAGTAGCGGATCAAATGCAATATTCTAAGAAAACCACCGATCTGGCCGCAGAGATCGTCACCCAGTGTACGGCGTGTGGCCGCTGTATGAAAGATTGTTTGTTTTTACAAAATAATTGTGAGACGCCCAAAGCCTTTTTTGAAAAGGTTGTTCAAGGACAAGAAATTGAATCGGTTGTCCCGTATTCTTGTCTGTTATGTGGCCATTGCCAATTTGTCTGCCCGCAAAAATTACAGTTAGATGCTGCTTTTTTGAGTATGCGGCAAGATTTGATGGCGCAGCAGAAACAATTACCTTTAAAAGCGTTAAAAGGTGTTTTATTTCATCAGAAGTTTTCGACAAGTGCACTATTCACAACGGTTAAGAAAAGTGGGGATAAAAAATGACTTATGGCTTTATGGCAGGATGTTCGTTGAGTTCTTCTAAACCACAGCGTGTGGGGGATGCAATTAATTATTTACAGCAGTTCTATCCAGATTTGGCGGTAATTCAGGCTTGTTGCGGCCGGCCAACACGGATGATTGGGCAAGAAGAGAAATTTCAAGAACGCTTTGGTAATTTAACACAAATGATCAAAGGTGCTGGTGTGGATGAATTGATCGTGGCGTGCCAAGGGTGTCTGCGGACGATGCGGGATGAAGACCGCTTTATGACAAGCTCCTTATGGGTAAAGATGGCGGAATTAGGGTTACCCACCCAATGTTTGAATAAGGCTAAAGACAGTGAGGTTGTTTTTTCGATTCAAGATTCTTGTCCGACCAGTCAAATGACCGAGATTCATGAGGCGGTGGTTTATCTGTTAAAGCAGCTGGGCTATGGGGTAGCTAAGAGTCGTTTATCTGGTCAAAATACGCTGTGCTGCGGTATGGGGGGCATGTGTGGGGTTTCTAACCCAAACTTAAGTCATGATGTTGCCCAACAGCGGGTACAGAGTTTTAAGACGGATTATATTGTGACTTATTGTGCCAGTTGTGCTTTTGCCATGGGTGTCGGTGGCGGCAAGGCGTGGCATTTATTAGATTTAATTTTTGGGGACGTGGTGCAGTTAGGGGATACGCCCACCCCTTCAGCATTAGGTAATCCAGTTAAGGCTTGGGCCAATCGTTATCAGACAAAACGTGTGATTCAGAAGTCATAATCATAGCTTGTTTATAATTCCTAGTTTATACTTATAATATCTAAATTTAGATAATAAAATTATTTATTTAGGGGTTAAAATAATGATGCGATCAATGCGCTGGCTACCCATTTTAGGGCTACTTTTTTTGAGCAGTTTACTGTTAGATCGGCCACAATCAGTGAATGCTGAAAGTGTAGAAATAACACCAATATTTCCAATGTCACAGCAAGAAAATAGTTCAGAAAACTGGAATTTAGTATTAGCACCTGACCAAACCGAAGTGATTCAAGCCCGCCTTAAAAATAATACGGCGGAAACCTACCGGGTCACTGCTAAAATCTCAAATCCGAATACAAGGGTGGCCGGTTCTGAATCACTACAGGCCGCAGCCAAACTACTGGATCAAACGCCCACGATGCCTTCTATGATCACGGGTAAACCAAAGCAAACGCTGACGATCAAGCCGAATGCTACTAAAGTGCTTACCTTTACGCTAAAAATGCCCTCGACACCAGTCGTTGGCCAGATTGCTGGTAAAATCAACTTTAAATCTGTGTTAGTTGCTCAAAATACAGAGTTAACAAGTCAAGGCTCAGAAGGGCTGGAATTGCCGATCATTGTTCAAAATGACCGCAATGCAGTTACCCCTAACTTGAAAATAAAAATGCCTTTTCCTAAGACATTAAACAACAAAGCAGGCATTGCCATTCCGATCGCAAATCATAGCGGTGCCTTATTAGAAGATGTTCAAGCAAAAATCACGGTTCAAGAACGTAACGGAACTGCCAAAACTACGACACAGCACTTTAGTATTTATCCCCATGTTATTTCAACCTTATGGCTGCCCAAACAAGATTTACAACCGGGTGAGTATAAGGTTAAGGTGCGTTTATCTAGTGCAGATTATCAAACTGACCGGACAACCAACTTAACTGTTAAGCGCATCCTATCTAGTCAGATGAAACAAAAACAAGTCCGCCAGCAGAAGCGAAACTTGCATCGCCTACTGGGTATTGGTTTACTTGGCGCAATGGTCATTGTCGTGCTCTTCTTTATAAGTCGCTATCGACAAACTCATAAGCGAGGTTAATGATGATTCTTGAACTGACACACTTATCAAAGACTTTTGGAGCGCAAAAGATTTTAGACGATCTTAATTACCAGATTGAAACGCCTGAAATTCTTGCGCTAGTTGCGCCTAATGGTACTGGGAAGACAACGTTATTAAATATCATTGCGAATTTAGAGCCTTGGGATACAGGTCAAATTGAGATTTTAGATAAAACGAATAAGCAATACCAGATCTTTAAAGAAATGACCTATATGCAAGATAGCACCGTCTTATTTCCTCAGCAGACCGGCTTGGATCATATTCGCCTCATTCAAAGTAGTTATCAGCTAAGCACACAACAAGTAAATAGGATCATTGATCGAGTTGGGATTCGCAATTTTTTAAAGAAGCAAGTCAAGCACTATTCTATGGGGATGAAACAATTATTGTTGTTCACCTTAGCGATTTTGCCACAGCCTAAATTAATTCTGTTAGACGAACCGCTGAATGGGCTAGATCCTCGGGCTATTAATCTTGTTCGAGAAATTCTGTTGGATTATCACCAACAGGGGACAACGATTATCTTCTCATCCCATAATTTGGACGAAATTGATCGGCTTACAGATAATGTTGTTTTTTTGGCCCACGGCAAATTGGTCAAACCAAAAGAGGACACTTTAACAGCGAAGGCGTATACAGTTGTTTTAAACGATAGTGCTGTTTTAAAGACTTTAGTGCCTGTTGCAGCACTCACAATTCTTACCGAGCACAAAGCTATTTTGAATGTAACGCCCGCTAGGTTTGAAGATTTAATCAAAAAATTAGCTGGTACCCCAAATGAAATTTTGGATACCAGCGTTAAAAAATTAAATACCGAACAAATTTATTTTCAATTGTTTAAGAATAATCGTATCCACTAAGTAAACCGATAACGTGTCTCTAAAAGGTGCGCGACGGCACTTAAACCTAAGGCAAAGCTTAAATCGACTAAAAAGGCCAAGCCAATTATTTGGGGATAGTGCATCCAAGGCTGCAGATGATTATAAAAAGATAATTGGACGAATGGAACCAGCAGAGTTTGCCAACTGCTGGTTTTTTGTAGGCCAAAAAAGATGGGTACAAATAGGACAGCACTACAGAGCAACACGGTTGTAAAACGATCTTTCATTAGATTACTGATCAAGCGCAGACAGCTGCTGCCCACCAGTAATAGGCCAATTGCCAAAATCAGCGCACCGAGTAAGAAGTGGCCCACCGTTAACACATGTCCTGCCTTAAAAGCTAATGGATATTGCCAATAACCTAATTTATGGCTGCTGATTCCAGCAATCACACTTGCGAGTAGCCCCAATAAAAGAAGTTCGCTGCCAATAATTGAAGTCAGTAGTTTGTGTTTTGCATTAAAAATTCGTTTGCGTGGCTTGGGCAGGGTATACAGCAATTTTAAGGTACCTTGCTCATAGTCTCGAGCAAAAATAGGAAAACCTTGTAAAATCAATAGCCCAATCAATAGCCATAAAAGATTACTTTGCCACAAATAGACATGAAACATCAAAATACTAGGTTTTTCATAATGCGTAATCGGTGGCAGTTTTTTTTGCTGCAGGTACTGATCTCGAGCAATATTAAACTTTATCTCCGCTTGGGTGTAGTTTGCATTACTGAGACCAAGTTGTTGTTGCCGACGTTCATTTTTAAAATACTGCAGTCTAGCCTTAACTAGCCTTGTCGAAGGCTTTGTTTTTAATGCGGTATAATAATTATTCAAAACCACTCGACTTGTCTTAAGCTGCTGTTTTTGTTGTGCGTTAAGCTGATTTGACGAGGTCGTTGATTCTAAATCATTATTAATCTGTGTATATTCTGCCTTAAGCTGTTGTTTTGTTTGTTGTAATTTAACCTGTGCTTGATAATCAAAATAGCTATATGCACCAAAAATTAGGCCAATACAAAGACCTAAAAATAACCAATGCCACCAGCTTTTTGTCCATTGCTGCCATTCCCAAAACATGATATAACCCCTTAATTGATTCGATTTGTCCGTGTTAACCAAGTGCAATTTAAGATTAATAAGATTGCAATTGTCCCGCCTAACACAGCGCTTGCTTGGAGAAAACCGCCGAAATATTGCAAGTCGTAATTACCCACATTTCCAATGGTAGAGCCATTATAATAATTTAAGTTTTGGATCAGTGCTGTAATCATCGTCCGGGGATGATCTGGTAGGGTGTTAAATTCAGTAATACTAATAAAAAATTGTGCGATGTAGTCCGTTCCGAATAGAACACGGCTGGCTTGTAAGTAGCTACTGGGCAGCCACTGTAATATAAAACGGGGGCACAGTCCCGGTAGATAACTGAGCAGTGTGATCAGAAATACCAAACTATAGCTCAATAATAAAGTACCTAAACGTAAAATCGAATCGGTTAAAGCATGTAGGCTAATTAAAACGAGCCGTACAAATAAATAAATTACCAAGCAACCCATTAAAAATAAGAAAGCACTACTTAGAGTAACTAACGTTGCTGGTATTATTGTAAATTCATGATGAAACTGTGCTAGTATCGGATAAGTTCCGGGTAGCCTTTGACCTAAACCGGTGCTTAAGCCCCAAGCAAAGCCCAAACAGATGAATAATAACAGACAAACATCTATGAAGAACACTATGGTTTGGCTTAAGAAGACTTGTCGTCTAGTTAATGGCAAAGCTGTCAAAAAGTAACATCGGTGACTTGTTAAATCATAAAAAGTTTCGATAAAAATCATGCTGACCAATAGAACAAGCCCTGCCAAAGACGTTAAAAGCGGTAATAAGCTAATTACAAAGGTCCAATTTCCAGTACCATAGCGAATAGAACTCAGGGGTAAGTTTTGTTTAAGCAATTGCGCATCCAGTTTTTTTCTATTGGCCATTGCGCGTTGAACGACAATTGGGCCAAAACGGTCGTCCATGTGAAGCTGTTCGCCGCTATTGCTCAAAACAGCCCCGTTATTTACGCCATAAGCTTCATTGCTTCCGAGGTTTGCACTAATAGCATCTAGTTGGACGAAGGCACGTTCATCGCCTTGTTTTGCTCGATTTTGTGCCTGCATGAATGGCTTTAGTCCTGAGCGCTTTATGGCTTTTTCATTTTCATAAAGCAGTTTCATAGAAGACGTATTGTACCTTATGGCCATTATTTGTTGTGATTGTTCAACGTTTTGCTGCTGTTTGAAGATAAAAAAAGTTACGCTGATCAAGCCTAATAGTAAACCTAGCATTACATAACGCCGCTTTGAACGCCAGTGTGCTTTGAAAATGAAGCCACATAAATGCTTCATTATTCACCTCCAATTAAATAATCTATCTTTATATACATAAAGATAGATTATTTTTGGTTATAATTCAATTAAATGATGATGGATCGCATATTGAATGAGTTCCGCACGATTTTTAGTTTTGAGTTTCTTCATAATATTTGCCTTGTGCGCTTCAACGGTTTTGACAGAGATGAAGAGTTGCTGTGCGATTTCTTTATTAGAGTAACCTAAGGCAACTAGTGGCAAAACCTCTTTTTCACGGTTGGACAAGTTATTATATTCTTTTAAATTCAAATCCGTCTCACCAACGCTATTGATAGCTTCGGCGGATTCTTCAGATAGCCGAATATTTTGGTCTAAGTAAGTCTCATCGGCACTGACTTTGGCTAGACCAGTTAATAATTCAGCATCTGGAGAGCTTTTTAAAATATAAGCGTTCGCACCGTTTTGTAATGCTTGACGGATGTATTCTTCTTCTTCATGCATTGATAAAATAATAATTTTGACTTTAGGAAAATGTTCGTGAATGCGTTTAGTTGTAATTAGACCACTTTCACCTGGTGGCATGGATAGATCCATGACTAGGATATCAATGGCGTTTTGTTCGACTTTCATATAGGTTTGATTGCCGTCAGCGGCTTGGTCTACAACGGTAAAATCTGGTTGTTGGTTGATTAAAAAAGATAGACCATTCCGCACGATGGCATGATCATCAGCGATTAAAACATTATACAAGTTAACCAGCCTCCAAATGGGCGGAGATAATTGGAAATTCTACTTTAACAGTGGTTCCTTCTCCAATTTTGGAGTCCAGCGTAAAGACACCATTTAATGCTTTTACCCGTTCATTCATGTTTAATAAACCTAATGAGCGGCCATTAGGTTGACCCATTTTTTCAATATCAAAGCCTTTGCCGGAGTCAATGACTTCTAAAGAGATACGCTTGTTATGGGTCAAAAGTAAGAGTGTGATTTCGTCCGTGTCGGCGTGTTTGATGGCATTGCTCATTGCTTCTTGGGCAATGCGGTAAACAACGATAGCGACGTCGTTAGGGATGGTTACCTCTGGACTTAATCGGTTGATAAACGTAATTTGGATACCGGTATTTTCCTGCAGGCGCTGAATCAGCGTCTTTAAGGCAGGGACCAGCCCTAAGTCGTCTAGTGCAGAAGGGCGCAGATCTAAAGCCATCCCTTTAACTTCATTCAGTACTTCCCGCAGCTGTACTTGCAAGAGGTCGCCTTGTTTGGCAAAATCTGCTTTGCTGGCGGTGCTTTGTTCTGAAATTAGGCGGCTAATGCCCATAATCGCCGTAAAGATGCCTTGTGCAATCGAGTCATGTAAGTCTTCAGAAATTTGTTTGCGTTCGTCTTCGTGGGCGCGGTTAACATATTGGACTAAGGACTTTTGAATGGATAGTTGGTCCATTCGTTGTTGGGCATCCATGCTTTTAAGAATAATAGAGTAGACGTTTTCGGAAGTTGAGAGTCGGCGATAGACGAGTGAAAATGAGAGTGGCGTGTCGGTATCACTGTTTAAAGTGATTGGGATAGTAATATCTGTCAGCTGATTTTTAATGACGCAGTCAAAGCATTCATCTGACTCAGTATTATCCCGTTTTATATGTGAAAAAACGATTTGTTTCAAATAATTGATGTCAATATCTGAACGCTCAATTAAATTTTCCGCTAAATCGTTCATGATCAAAAGTTGATCATCTTGAAAAATCAGCATGGCGTCGCTGGCGTGGCTGAAGTTTTCCATGATCCAATTGGATACTTCAAGCATAACGATTCCCCCTTTGGTACGTTTTGCCTTTGGACTAAGCTAGAGAATAAGTTAAACCGCACAAAAACAGCTCTAGGGTCAAAAAGCGAGATAGGGCTTATTTTGTGCGGTTATTTAGTGTGTTTGTTTTAAACGCGTTCAGAAGTACTGACAATTTACATAACTACGGCTTACTCACAAGCCAAGTGCGGGCTTATTTCGTAAGTCTAGGTTATGCGCATTGTCAAACCGTACTTCTTCACGCTCTAAACGCGTTCAGGGTCACTGACTTTTCACATAACTACAAATTACTTGTAAGCCAAGTGCAGGCTTCCGGCGTAATTTTAGGTTATGCTCAAAGTCACCCGTGCCCCTTCACGCTCTGTTTCTTATTCTCTTTTTTAGGCCCTTCTTAGATAATACCGCAAAATGGCTACGGTTTCATGAGAAACCGGTGAGCCGTTTCGGTAGCCAGCCATGAGAACGCCTGTTACGGCGCGGCTTTGAGGGTCTATTATGGGGATTGCGGCGGCTGAATTTAATTTTTCAACAACGGTAATGGGGGTGTACATTAAGTTTTGCGATTTGTCATTAAGGGCGTTGTCAAAGAAGGGTTCGCCGGTGCGTAAGACTAAACCGGCGATGCCTAGGCCGTTACGTAAGACGATGCGGCGGTAGCGTTGCGTAATGTTGCCTCGGACGTAACGCCATTTGATTTGTTCCAGGCTATCGGCACTTTTTAGGGCGATGCCAACAAAGTCGAAGTTAGATTTTTGATAGATTGTTTGAACGAGGGTTTCGTAAGCGATTTTATCTGCTGGTCCTACCATGATGGTTACCTCTTTTCTACGGACACGAGCTGAAAGGGGACGCACAGTATACGAGCAGTCTTGGCGGTCAGTCATAGTCAACTTTGATTTTTGCGGCTAGCTCAGGGTCCACAAAACGTTGATAATGACGGTAGTCGGTGGCGATGCGCTGGATCTGTTGGTCTAATTGATCGATGGCATTTTCCTGCTCTAAAGTATGGGGTGCTTCTTCCAATTGGTGAATTTGGTTTTCCATGAGGGTGCGCCGGATGCTGAGATCACTTAAGGCAATTTGTAATAAACGTTGGAAATCACCGGTGGTCATCTGGGCTTGGTCGATTGGGTTAGTCATTTTGACCACTCCTTTGGTTGTAATTAGTAAATTGGGGTTGATAATTTGACGCCAGAACAAACGGTTGACAGCCACAAGCTTCAGTCAAAAAAATGCGAACTCGGCGCTGACCAGTATTGAGATAGTGTTCGACTGCGTTTTCATTAGTTTCAAAATGGGCAATCGTCTGGTGACTGCGTTGGTCGACTACTGGATAACAAGGCTGTTTTAACAATTGGTTTAAGGTGGCGGTTTCTAATTTAGGATAATCGGTGGGGACCATCAAAAAATCAGTGGTTGTTTTTAAATAGTGACAGGTGGCATAAATCCCGCTTAAAGGGCCTTGGTCAACAAACGGTGCTTGGTCCGCTAAAACAGTAGTTGCGTTATCATTAGCGAACAGTTTCGTAATTGCACTTTGATTATGGTGATTGACGCTGACAAAAATCTGAGAAACTAGCGGTGCTAGAATTAAAGCCATTTGCTGAACTTGCGGTAAAGCTTTTGGGGTTGGGCGGTATAAGGCTTTGTCAGTGCCAAAGCGCCGAGAATGGCCACCGGCTAAAATTAGGCCGATTGGTTTATTGGGCGTCATAGATGAAATGCCCACTTTTACCACCCATTTTTTCAACTAAGTGGCAGTCGTTCAAGACCATCCCTCGATCCATGGCTTTACACATATCATAGATGGTCAGTAGCGCCGTTTGGCAGCCGATTAAAGCTTCCATTTCTACACCGGTGACATTTTTAGTTTTGACTGTGACATCAGCAGTGATGGTATCTTGGTCGTTATCACTGAAATGAATATCCACACCGGTTAACGGAATTAAATGGCACATAGGAATCAGGTCGCTGGTTTTTTTAGCGGCCATAATCCCGGCCACTTGAGCCACGGCTAAAACATCGCCTTTTTTGATTTGACCGGCATGAATCCGTGCCAAAGTTTCAGGATGCATGGTAATTTTGCCGGTGGCTGTTGCTTGGCGGAAAGTGGTGTTTTTTTCAGTGACATCCACCATTTTAGCCCGATCTTGGTCATTAAAATGGGTGAGTTGGTCTTCAGACATAAAGGAACCTCATTTCTTGAATTTAAGTGTCAGCCAAGTTTCGAACCAGGCTTGGCGTTTAGCAGCGGTGGAAAAATCTAAGATTTGATCCTTAACTTTTTCAGGCCAGAGCGTGGCTTGGTAGTCAAGATGAGTCACAGTAAAGTCCGTTAATTTATCCGTTGATCGTAATAAAACAAGTTTTGGATAATCCGCGGTCTTAAAGCCCTCCACTAAGATTAAATCTGTATCCGTGTCCGTGTAAGTCGCAATCATCGCGGGTAGATTCAACTGGGCCGGCTGTTGTTTACGGACAAAAACTTCATGATCTGAGCGTAAAATAATTTGCGCAACGCCCGTTTGCCGAAAACGATGGGTATCTGTACGCTGCTGATCTAAATCCGCATCATTATGGGCATTATGTTTAAAAATAGCTGTTTTTAAATTTAACTGCTGTGCGGCAATTAAGAAATCCGTCAAAACAGTGGTCTTACCACATTTTTTGTAGCCTATGACCTGTAGGGTAAGTGCCATACTTCAACCTCGCTCATGGTTTCGATCGGTTTTTCACTGCCAGGGATCTTGAATAAACAAGTGGCTAAACCAAGATTACCTAAAGCGCCAGATTGATCACTACCAATTAATTGGACATAAGTTTTGCCGTCCGCAACGCGATAAGTACCCCGTAAAATGCGATCATAACTATTGGTCACATGGTATGGTTTTTCAATAATACCCGTACTATGGGTCACATGACTTGTATCGTGGGCTAAGCGGCGTAATAACGGTTCGGTATAAAGGTAAAAACCGGTAAAGCATGCACCGGGATTACCTGATAGTGCCAAGATAGGTGTATCTTTATAGATAAACGCAGTCGTTACACTGCCAGGGCGCATTTTAAGTTTGTTAAAAATCAATTTTTGGGATGCTTTAGCAGCCATGGCTAAGAAGTCATAATCACCAACGGAAACGCCACCGGTAGTTAAGATTAAATCACAGCTAGCCACAAGTTCATCCAGCTGGTCTAATAGCAATTGATAATCATCTACAATTTGCCGAGTTGCGACTACTTCACCGCCGCTTTCCACAACTAAACCGGCTAATAAAGCCCCGTTACTATTGTAAATTTTACCGGGTTCTAAAGGCTGTCCCGGTGCTAAAACTTCAGTACCCGTACTAATAATGCCAACTTTTGGAGTGGCATAAACGGCAATTTCAGTGATACCAAAGGCGGATAGTAAGCTTAAATAACCAGGGTTTAAGACGGTTCCAGCCTCAATCAGTGGGGCATCTTTATGATATTCAACGCCGATTTCGACAATGTTAGAGCCTTTAGCCGTTTCGGTTAATTGAATTTGATCTTTTGCATCAGCAACAGGGCGACTTTGTTCTAACATAATCACTTTGCCAGTATTGTCGGGTACCGCTGCACCGGTCATAATCCGAACGGTTTCATTTTCACCGAGGGGCTGATCGTAAACGGCGCCGGCTGGGACTTCAGACATCACTTTGAAGTTTTTGGGGAAATCATGGTCATCTTCAGCACGGATAGCGTAACCATCATATTTAGAACGACGGAAATTTGGAAAATCATAAGGGACTTTAAACGTTTCAGCTAAGACCCGTTGATTGGCGTTTAAAACGGAGATTGTTTCCGTGTGATAGCTTAAAGGGATGGCGTCAATTTTTGCTTTGGCTTCATCGATAGTAATCGCAGTACGTTGGTCTAACATATGTAATAACCTACTTTCATTTTGTACGTTCTTTGAAGAGATGGTGCAATTCTGGCAAAATAATTTGATTCATAGCTAATTCATTGGCTTTCTTAGAGCCGGGTAAAATAAAGCAGAGCTGCTGGCGCACGGTAAAACCGGCTTCGGCCCGTGAAGCCATGGCATGGGTACCGATATCGTTATAGCTTAACTGCCGGAATAATTCACCAAATCCGGGGATGGTATCAGTGAGTAAAGGGGTTAAAGCTTGAAAAGTCACATCCCGCTGGGCAATGCCGGTACCGCCGTTTGTCAAAATTAGGCTAATTTCAGGCATTAATGCCAACTCGGTAAACGCGTGTTGGATTTCCAAAACGTCATCTTTCACAATACGCCGGGCTTTAGCAGAGAAATCGGTATGGCTTTCTAATAAAGCTTGTAATAAGTTACCGCTTTCGTCATTTTCTAAAGTACGGGTGTCACTAACTGTTAGAATTGCTGCTTTGGGCATGCTTTTTTGCCTCCTGTGTTTGCTGTAATCGTTGCGTTAAGGTGTCATAAATTGTTAAAGCACTTGTTTTGTCTGGGGCATCATAGATGAATAGTTTGTGGTTCTTAAAATAGGTTAGATTTAAATCTTGCCAAACAAATTGTACACACAATGGGTTGGCGGTGAAGGTTATTTTTTGAGCCGTTAAAAATTGTTTCATAGTCGTTAAGTTCAATGAAGCATCTAAATAAATACTATAAACATTTGTACCGCAGAGGACTTTCATCGTATTTTGATAATCTTCGGTAATTTGAGTAGTGGGTTGACTGCAGGCTTTACAATTTGGATTTTTTAAAACTGTAAATTTCTGCTGAGTCATCCGCCAATTATCAATCGTGATTAGTTGGTTAAAAGCCACTTCTTTTTTGGCGGTTAAGTATTTCAAAGCTAAGGAAACTTGCAGACCGCTGACCAGTGGAATTAAGGCTGTGTTTACACCTAATAGATCACAGTCCGTTTTTTTCAAAGCTTCTATATTTGGAAATAGGCAGTGCAGACAAGGCCCGTTTTTTGGATCTACTGCCATGACGTTACCGCTGACACCAGCGCAAGAACCAAAGATGAAATCAAAGTTATATTTCAAGGCCAATTGATTCAATAAATCCCGAACTTGAAAGTTGTCCGTACAGTCAATTGCCAAATCAAAGGCGGGCAAATCTTGGAAGCGGCTTTCAGATAGTTCATAAGGATGAACCGTAACGGCAACCTCGGAATTGATAGCAGCCAAGGCTTTTTGAACTGCTTCTACTTTAAAAGTATCTGAAGCAGCATCGGCTTCGGTGAATAAGGTCTGCCGCTGTAAATTAGTGAGACTGACAATATCTGGATCGAAGATTTCAAGTGCCCCCACCCCGGCACGGGCTAATAATTCTGCGCAGTAGCTGCCTAAAGCACCGGCTCCAATTAAAAGGACACGGGCTTGGCGAATATTGGTTTGGCCGTTTTGACCGATTTGCTTAACGCGCATTTGGCGGTCATAGCGGGCTAGGCTGTCTAAGTTTGTGTTTGTGTTCATAACAAATACCCCGTTTAGCTCAATTTAGGCTTTTCCCTAATCGAAGTATAGCACCTCCAATGCTATCTTAGTATTAGGGAAAAGGCTAACAAGGTTCAAAAAATAACGCCGTGACTACTAAATTAAGTGATTATTGTATTGATATAACGGCGTTTATGACAAGTTAAATTATGAACAAAATTTTTGTTAGCTTAACTATTGCAGCAGTCGTTAAACAAAGGAGTTGAGACTATGAAACAAGCCCGGTTTTTCAAACGCGTTGAGAAGTTTAATGGGAACTTCACCCAATTAGAAGAAGATTCTCGGCGCTGGGAAAAGTTATACCGGCGGCGTTGGAGCCATGATAAAGTGGTCCGGACAACCCATGGCGTCAATTGTACAGGTTCTTGTAGTTGGAATGTTTATGTTAAAGAAGGCATTATTACTTGGGAGCATCAAGCGACAGATTATCCATCTTGTGGCCCTGATTTTCCAGAATTTGAACCTCGAGGCTGTCCACGAGGGGCCAGTTTTTCGTGGTATGAATATAGCCCTGTACGGATCAAGTATCCTTACATAAGAGGGAAACTTTGGCAGCTATGGACGAAAGCCAAAGTTGAAAATCCTGAAGATCTAGTCGCTGCTTGGGCGAGCATCGTCGAAGATGAACAAAAAACAAAGCTTTACAAGTCCGCTCGTGGGCAAGGGGGCTTAGTTCGTGTGCATTGGGATGAAGCTGTCGAGCTGATTTCCGTTATGACATTATATACCATCAAAAAATATGGCCCCGATCGACTGGTAGGTTTTTCACCAATTCCAGCCATGTCGATGATCAGTTACGCTTCTGGCGCCCGTTTCCTATCCTTGTTAGGTGGCGAAGTCTTAAGCTTTTATGACTGGTATGCGGATTTACCACCTGCTTCACCACAAGTTTGGGGCGAACAGACGGATGTTCCAGAATCCAGCGATTGGTATAACAGTCAATACATCATTATGTGGGGCTCTAACGTTCCATTGACGCGGACACCAGATGCCCACTTTATGACTGAAGCCCGTTATAAAGGGGCTAAAGTTGTTGCTGTCAGCCCGGATTATGCTGAAAACGTTAAATTTGCCGATAACTGGTTAGCACCACATCCCGGCACTGATGCGGCTTTAGCTCAAGGGATGACTTATACAATCTTGGACAAATTCTATCTACAAAAACAAACGCCAAGATTCATCAATTATACGAAGCAATATACCGACCTACCTTTCTTAGTCTTGTTAGATCAAAGTGACGCCGATGAAACCCACTATACTTCCGGACGGTTCTTACGAATTAGTGATATTAGTGATGAACCAGTGGCTAATGGCGACTGGAAGACTTGTGTGGTCGATGAAAATCGCCATGAAATTGTGGTGCCTAACGGGACGATTGGTCAGCGTTGGGAAGATAATGTCGATTGGAACTTAGTGTTAAAAGATAAAGATGGTCAAGTGGTTAATCCTAAATTAGGGATTGATGAAGATGAAGTCGTTACCATTGATTTTCCTTACTTTGATGAAGCCGGCAATAAAGCTTTAGCCAGACATATTAAGGCACGCTGGGTTGATTTCAAAGACGGCAGCAAGCATCTTGTAACAACGGTTTACGACCTAATGCTCAGTCAATATGGCTTGCCGCAACAAGCGAATGATAATTTAGCAGCGAAAGGCCCAGAAGATGCCACTAGTCCATATAGTCCAGCTTGGCAAGAAACGGTCACCGGTGTGAAACAAAGTATCTGTGTGCAAATCGCCGAAGAATTCGCTCAAAATGCCATTGATAGTAACGGTAAATCCATGGTAATCATGGGCGCCGGGATCAATCACTGGTTTAATAGTGACATGAACTACCGGACTGTCATCAATCTAACCTTACTAACTGGCTGTGAAGGCTTCTCTGGCGGTGGCTGGGCCCATTATGTCGGACAAGAAAAACTACGGCCGCAAGAAGGTTGGGCAACGGTAGCCTTTGCCAACGATTGGCAAAAAGGCGGCGCTCGCCAGCAAAACGGGACTTCTTTCTGGTACTTTGCCAGCGATCAGTGGAAATATGATGAATTAGATAACGTGGGCTTAAAGTCACCAGTCAAAAAATCAGCGCATGCCTATGATCATCCCGCAGACTATAATCAATTGGCCGTTCGTTTAGGCTGGTTGCCAAGTTATCCGCAGTTTAATCGGAGCTCTTTAGATTTTGTCAAAGATTATCAAACAAAAGACTTGGATGAAATCAAAGCTAAAGTAGTGTCTGAATTAAAACAAGGGAAGCTACAGTTTGCAGTAGAAGATCCCGATGCTAAAATCAACGCACCAAAAGGGCTATTTATTTGGCGCTCTAATTTATTTACCTCTTCTGGTAAAGGCCAAGAATACTTTATGAAACATCTATTAGGTGCTGAAAACGGCTTGTTGGCTAAAACCAATGACCGCTTCAAACCTGAAGACATGGTTTGGCATGACGATCCAGTGGAAGGTAAATTAGACTTAGTGGTTGATTTAGACTTCCGGATGGTTTCAACACCAATGTATTCCGATATTGTTTTACCAGCAGCAACTTGGTATGAAAAAGAAGACTTATCCAGTACCGATATGCATCCATTCATTCACCCCTTCAATGCAGCCATTGCGCCATTGTGGGAAGCTAAGAGTGACTGGGATATCTTTAAGAAAATTGCTAAAAAGTTCAGTACATTAGCACAAACTTACTTGCCAGAAGTGCAATATGATTTGAAGACACAACCGCTAGGCCATGATTCGCCAGCTGAAATTGCCCAACCGATGGGTCAAATTAAAGACTGGAAAAAAGGTGAAATCGAAGCAATTCCAGGTAAGACGATGCCAAATATGAGTCTAATTCCTAGAGATTACACTCAAATCTATGCGAAATATATTGCGTTAGGGCCTAATGCCGGTGGTAAAGTCGGCGCAGATGGCTTGAGCTATTCTGTTGCAGATCAATATGATGAATTAAAACAAGTCAATCGGACTTATCTTGACCCAGCCGTAGTAAATCATGGCTGTCCAAAGATAGACCAGGCTAAAAAAGCTGCCGATGCCATTTTGACCTTATCCAGTACTTCAAATGGGGCAGTGGCTAAAAAAGCTTGGGAAAATGAAACCGAACATACCGGAATTGACCTTCATGAAATCGCCGCTGGCCGTGTTGAAGAAAAAATGACTTTTGACAGCATTACAGCGCAACCAAGAGAAGCGATTCCAACACCAATCTTCTCCAGTTCTAAGCACAACGGGGAACGTTATTCACCATTCACGGTTAATATTGAATATCTTGTCCCATTTAGAACGTTAACCGGACGGCAACAGTTGTATTTGGATCACGAAATTTTCCAAGAATACGGAGAACAGCTGGCCACTTATAAACCAACCCTACCACCGCAAGTTATGGGGCCAGAAGACACAATTGTGCCGGATGCTAAAGAAATCACGTTGCGTTATATGACGCCTCATGGTAAGTGGAATATTCATACAACTTATCAAGATAACTTGGAAATGCTGACCTTATTTAGAGGTGGGCCGAATGTTTGGCTATCTATTGAAGACGCGCAAAAATTAGGGATTAAAGATAACGACTGGGTTGAACTTTATAACCGTAACGGGGTTGTTACCGCTAGAGCCGTTGTCAGCCATCGGATGCCAAAAGGGACAATGTATATGTACCATGCGCAAGATATGGACATTCAAGAACCGTTATCTCAGATTACTGGTAATCGTGGCGGGAGTCATAATGCCCCAACCCAAATTCACGTGAAACCAACCCAAATGGTAGGGGGCTATGCCCAATTAAGTTATGGCTTCAACTATTATGGCCCAATCGGCAATCAACGGGACTTATATGTAAACGTCCGGAAATTAGAGAAGGTGGATTGGCATGAAAATTAAAGCACAAATTTCAATGGTGCTGAACTTAGACAAGTGTATTGGCTGTCATACTTGTTCAGTAACCTGTAAAAATACATGGACCAATCGTCCCGGCGCTGAGTATATGTGGTTTAACAATGTGGAAACCAAACCCGGTGTCGGCTACCCTAAAGGCTGGGAAGACGAAGATCATTATCGTGGCGGCTGGCACTTAAATCAAAAAGGACACTTAGAATTAGTAGCCGGTAGCAAGTTAAACAAAATTGCACTAGGCAAAATTTTCTATAATCCAGATATGCCGGAATTAGATGATTACTATGAACCTTGGACTTATGACTATCAAACGTTATTTAGTCCCGAAAAGAAACATCAGCCGGTTGCCCGGGCAAAGTCACAATTGACTGGTCAGCCAATGGATCTAAAATGGGGGCCAAACTGGGATGATGATTTGGCGGGTTCCAGTGAAACGATGCAAGACGATCCAAACATTAAAAAAATTCAAACTGAGATTAAAACAAACTTTGAAGATGCCTTCATGATGTATTTACCAAGACTTTGCGAACATTGTTTAAATGCACCTTGTGTTTCTTCTTGTCCTAGTGGCGCGATGTACAAACGGGATGAAGATGGCATTGTTTTAGTAGATCAAGAAAAATGTCGGGGCTGGCGTTTTTGCATGACCGGCTGCCCTTACAAAAAGGTTTATTTCAACTGGAAAACAAACAAAGCTGAAAAATGTACTTTTTGTTATCCAAGAATTGAAGAAGGGTTACCAACGGTTTGTTCTGAAACCTGTGTTGGCCGGATCCGTTATATCGGCGTCATCTTATATGATGCTGATAAAGTTCGGTCCGCTGCTGAAGAACCTGACGAACAAAAGCTTTACGAACGGCAATTAGAGGTCTTCTTAGATCCCAATGATCCAGAAGTCGTTGCCGCTGCTCAAGAAGCTGGTATTCATGACGACATGATTGAAGCCGCTCAAAATAGTCCAATTTATAAGATGGCTGTAGAAGAAAAAATTGCTTTCCCACTGCATCCAGAATATCGGACAATGCCAATGGTTTGGTACGTACCACCACTATCTCCAATTATGAATTACTTTGAAGGCAAAGATTCCATTCACAATCCAGAAATGATTTTCCCAGCCATTGATGAAATGCGGATTCCCGTAGATTATTTAGCTAGCCTTTTGACAGGTGGGAATACGACTGTTGTCAAAGCAGCCCTTTACAAATTAGCCATGATGCGGCTATACATGCGGGCTAAAACCGCAGGCAAAGACTTTGATGAAAGCAAATTAGATCGGGTGAACTTAACCGCTGATCGGGCCACAGCACTTTATCGCTTGTTGGCAATTGCTAAATATCAAGACCGCTTTGTCATTCCAAAATCTCATAAAGAATATGCTGAAGACACCTTTAGTGAACAAGGTACAGTAGGTTATGAATCTTGTGACGGCTGCGGTTTAGCTGGTGATCGTCAAGATCGATTTGGTAAGAAACAACCACAAAAGACATCTGAAGAAATCTATGCAGAAAGTTTTTATGGGGGGATCTGGCGTGATTGATTTGAAGCAATTAGATCAAAGTCGACGTAATTTTTATTATTTGTCGCATTTGATCGACTATCCGCAACCAGAGCTGCAAAGTGCCGGATTTTTAGAAAATTTCGAAAAAGAGTACGATGAAAATTCACCTTATAAAGCACAAGTTGCAGCGATTATCACCGAATTTCAAGCACAGTCTTTTGAAAGCTTGACGCAAACTTACAGTAACTACTTTGAAATGAATAAACGATTCACCTTGTACATGACATTTTATCGTTTTGAAGATTCCAGAGAGCGGGGCGAAATTTTAGCCAAATTAAAAATGCTTTATGAAATGTTTGGCGTCGCCGCTTCTGATCAAGAATTGACAGATTATTTACCGTTAATGCTAGAATTTTTAGCTTATGGTGATTGGCAAGATGAGACCCAAGATCGGGTCAAAGATTTGACCTTACTTTTTTCAGTTGTTGAAGATGGCACCTATAAACTATTGGAGAATGGGGCAATTTATCAAGATCAAGCCTACTTTAAGCTTTTAAAAATAATTCGTGCAGAATTAGGTAAATGTGTGACAAAACAACAAATTAGTCAAGCGGAGGTGAGATAATGGCACATCCAGTGCAATGGTTCATTTGGACGGTTTATCCGTATTTGATGTTAGGCTCCTTTATTTTTGGCACGATTATTCGTTTTGCCTTTTATCCAGCATCAGTCACGGCGAAATCCAGTGAACTTCTAGAAAAAAGACGGTTGATGCGGGGGAGTATCTTCTTTCATGTCGGCATCATAATGGTTTTCTTTGGACATATTGTAGGGATTTTTATTCCGAAAGTATGGACAGATGCTCTAGGTATTCCGAACGAGGTTTATCACATGTTTGCCCTAGTTGCAGGGGGTCTTGGGGGATTAGCGGCTTTGATCGGCATGCTGATTTTGACCTACCGGCGCTTCAGTGACGTTCGGGTGCATATGACCAGTACCCTTAGCGATTTGATTGTGAACGTCTCATTATTAATCATCATTATTTTAGGGCTATCCGCAACCTTTATCGTCAGCGCAACCCAACCAGAATTTAATTACCGAGAAAACTTATCAATCTGGGGTCGACAACTATTTTATTTCAGACCCAATTATTTATTGATGCTTAACGTGCCACTATTGTTTAAAGCCCATGTTTTCTTCGGCCTAGCCATCTTTGGCTTCTTCCCATATACACGATTAGTCCACGCCTTTGCCTTACCAATTCGTTACATCAAACGGCGCTATCTCGTATATCGGAAACGCCCACAATTATAAATCAGAGCGCGAACCAACATGGGTGATTTCGCAATATAACCTAGACTTGGCAGGTAGTCGCTTGCGACTAGCAACAAGGCGTAGTTATATGTAGAAATCAGTGTTGGTGAGCGCGTTTAAATCAGAGCGCGAACTAGAGCGGGAAAGCCTCGAGCACTAACCTAGAATTATGAAATAAGCGCACTTCGCTTATGAATAATTCGTAGTTAGGTGAGAGCTTTGCTCTTTTGGAACGCGTTTCAAAAACAAAAAAGACCAGTCAATTTTATACCGATTACAACAAATTAGACTAAAATCTAATGGTATCGGTATAGCTTTGACTGGCCTTTTTGTATCAACTTGGTTATGCAAAATTTCCGGGTGGAGCATAAATTAAGGCGTAAATCGCATGAATTATCAAGTTTCACACCAAAAATTTATTTTTTTATAATAAAAATATTTTTGATCATGAATATGAAAACACTAATAAAGCCGGGCTTTTTTTGAAAGAAAAAAATAAAAATTTAGCAGACTGAAAAAATTTGGTCAATTAGGGAAATAACTGATAGCAATTCTCATCTATTATGGCATAATAGAGTTAGTATTTTGTGAATTATTTAGCTTTTTAAGAGGAGGTGGTCCTTTGGCTATTATTGATTTAATACAGGGACCGATCAATGTAGAGGCACTTAACAAACAACTTGTTGATCCTAAGTATGGCGGCATTGTCACTTTTGTAGGCACAGTGCGCCAGTGGACAGATGGGATTCAAACAGAGTCGATTAATTATACGGCTTATGAAGAAATGGCCCTAAAGCAAATGCATGAACTCGCACAAACCGTTGAAGATACTGGTAGCCGTGTGATCATGGTCCACCGGTTAGGACATTTGGAATTAACAGATGCGGCGGTTTATGTCGGTGTTGCTTCTGAACATCGAAGCACGGCTTTTGGCCAATGCCAAATGTTAATGGATCAAATCAAATATAAAGTTCCAATTTGGAAAGAAGAAATTGATACCGATAAAGTACGTTGGGGAGGGATTCAGGATGATAAGCATTAAGCTGTTTGCCTACTTAGCAGAGATCGTTGATTTAGACGAGATCAAAGTTGAGATTGCCGAAACAGAAGTCACACCAGTGGTCATCAAGGCCCAAGTTGCGGCGGCTTATCCCGTATTAAAGGATTACCTTAAAACCGTACGTTTTGCGGTCGATCAAGTTTTTGTAGAAGATGACTTAATGATCAATGTTCAAGAACACCATGAATACGCACTGATTCCACCAGTAAGTGGGGGTTAAGATATGATAAAATCAGAAGATTTAACCGCAACAGATCCAGCAGTTGATTCAAAAACAGCACCTTTAAAAGATAAATACGGCCGGGTAACCGACTATATTCGCATTTCAGTAACCGATCGCTGTCCATTACGCTGCGTTTACTGTATGCCAGAAGAAGGCTTGCCGTTTTTCCCAACTGAAAAAGTATTGTCTCAAGACGAAATTGTTAAAGTTGTTGAAAACTTCGCACGTCATGGAGTACATAGCGTGCGTTTAACCGGCGGCGAACCGCTGGTACGCACGGACATTGTTGATATCGTTCGGCGGGTCAAAGCCGTACCAGGTGTTGACGATGTGGCGATCACGACCAATGGTTTGGCATTACCAAAATATGCAAAAGCTTTAAAAGAAGCAGGGTTAGATCGGCTGAATATCAGTTTAGATACTTTTAAACCTGAAGAATATAAACGCATTACACGTGGCGGTAATATTAAACAAGTGCTTAAGGGCATCCAAGCTGCTTCCGAATTAGATTTTGAAGCGATTAAACTGAATGTCGTCTTGATTAAAGGCCAAAACGATGATGAAATTTTAGACTTTTTGAAATATACTATAGATCGTAAGGTTAATGTTCGGTTCATCGAATTTATGCCAATTGGGACGGATCAAAAAACTTGGCATAGTGAATATGTCAGTTTAGATTCTGTTTTTGAAACTTGCCGTCAAGAGAATCTGTCTTATCACAGTATTAAATCATTGACCGGTAACGGGCCATCTGACAATTATCAGATTCAAGGGGCAGTTGGTAGTTTTGGGTTGATCCACCCCATTAGCTGTCAATTTTGTGAAAATTGCAATCGCTTAAGAATCACAGCAGATGGTTATATTAAAGCTTGTCTGTACTGGGATGAAGAAATTAACATTCGTGATGTGATTTATGATGAACCTGCATTTGATCAATTAGTCCAAAAGGCTTTAAACACTAAGCCTGAGAACCATGAGATGGCGCTGGCACAGGCCGATCGTATTATTAACCATCAACCAACCTGGCGCCATATGAGTCAAATTGGAGGTTAGTACACATGGAAAACAGTAACAAAAAAGCGGCGACTATGGCGTTAGTCATGGGCACGCTAGCCATGCTTGTGTCTTTTATCGCATGGTCATCGTTGGCACCTTTAGCAACACAAATCACGCAAGATTTATCATTATCGGTTTCTCAAAAAACCTTTATGATTGCGACGCCGGTCTTATTAGGGTCAATCATGCGGATCCCGATGGGGTATTTGAGTGATCGTTACGGTGGTAAGAAGATGTACATCATTTTGATGATCTTCGTTTTAATTCCACTCTTCTTTATGCCAATGGCTTTAGCGAGTAAATCTTTTGGGATGGTTATCTTCTTAGCCTTCTTATTGGGGATGAGTGGCACCTCGTTTGCTATTGCAATTTCTTATATTACGGTTTGGTACCCACCAGAAAAACAAGGCCTCGTTTTAGGCATTGCTGGTGTGGGGAATATCGGGAATGCTATGGCAGCGTTATCACTACCAAAGATCTCTGAAGCAAAAGGTATGAGCGCAGTTTACTATTTCATCATGGCCCTATTAGTGATCATGATTATTTTATTCTTTTTCCTTTGTAAGGAAATGCCCGTTAACAAAAATAAGACATTGGGGCAAGCCTTTGTCGTGGCTAAAGAAAAGAATACTTGGCTATTATCATTATTTTATTTCTTAACATTCGGCTTGTTTGTGTCATTAAGTAACTTATTACCGGCTTTACTGGCAGACCAATTTGGGACAACACCCGTTAATGCTGGTTTATGGGCCGCTGCATTTGCTGCTTTAGCAACAGCAATTCGGCCGATCGGTGGGGCAATTTCAGATAAAGTTGATCCGATGAAATTGCTGGAACTATTATTTGTTGGCGTGACGATTATTGGTGTTTTGATGGCTTTGAGCTTAAGCAGCTTTGGTCTGTTTATGACAACGATTTTGATAATCGCGGTTTTGGCCGGTTTAGGAAATGGGGCCGTTTTCAAAATGGTGCCATCTGTTTCTAAAGGCAATACTGGTACGGTTACCGGTTTCGTTGGCGCAATTGGCGGCTTAGGCGGTTACTTCCCACCACTAATCATGGGAATTATCAAACAAAATACTGGCAGTTATCAACTCGGTTTTTATTTTCTAGCAGCAGTCGGTTTGATCTGTGCCGTGGTTTTGTACAGTGCCTTCATTAAGGGTGGCAAAGCCCACGCGTTATAATAAAGTAGTAATTTTTTAGGTGCTTGGCAAAGTTCAAACACAGCTGAGCATCTATTTTTGTTTTAAAAAAAATCATATACAAAAAACTTCATATCTAAAAAGAATAACCGGTGGGTTCGGATCACCAGTGGCTGTCCTAAATTCAGATCATTGAGAATTTAAAGCAACTGCGACAAAAGCTTCGATTTTTGTTGTAGTTGCTTTTAATTTTGTTATGGATAGAAAGGAATTAAATTGTGAAGGAATATATTGCCCACCAAAAGCACCATCGCTTGATTTTTATCGCGGCCTTGATCGGATTAGTTGTGATGATCGCTATCGCTTTGTGTCTTGGCCGCTATGTATTATCATTGTCCACGGTTTGGCGGGCATTGACTCATCCCTTCTGGTTAAACAGTCATCAGGCGATCACCACGCCGGAAATGATCGTTTGGCAGCTTCGGATGCCACGAATTTTAGGGGCTTGTTTAATCGGATTTGGGTTGAGTCTATCAGGCGGCGCATACCAGAGTATTTTTCAAAATCCTTTGGTATCACCAGATTTATTGGGGGTGACAACCGGTGCCTCGGTTGGGGCCGCACTAGCAATTTTATGGCAAGGTAACATCGTCACGATTGAAATTATGGCCTTTATTGTAGGGCTTGTAACGGTATTATTAACCATCCTAGTGCCGACTTTGATTCGAAGTGTCAACAATTTAACACTAGTTTTAGCAGGGATTGTCGTTGGTGGCTTTATGCAGGCGATCTTAGGCTTGCTGAAGTATTTGGCGGATCCAGACAGTCAATTACAAGATATTGTTTATTGGCAGTTGGGGAGTTTAGCTAAAGTGAATTACCATACTTTGGGGGCCACATTACCGGTCTTTATTATTGCCGGGGGGCTCTTATTGGCCTTACGTTTTCGATTAAATGTTTTATCTTTACGGCCGGCAGAAGCAATTGCTACAGGGGTCAACTTGAAACGAGAACGGTTATTGGTTATCTTATGTGCCACATTATTGACGGCAGCGTCAGTGGCCATTGCCGGTACAATTGGTTGGGTGGGGTTAATCATGCCCCATATTGCCAAATTATTAACCCAGCAGAATAACCAAAAAGCCTTACCGCTTATGGCCGTTTTAGGGGCTGTCTTTTTACTGTTAATTGACACCTTAGCCCGCAGCATTTCTGCTGGAGAAGTGCCATTAGGTATTTTAACTGGCTTAATTGGGACCCCATTTTTTATTGGTATTTTGTTCAAACAAAGAGGACGATTGTAATGGCAATTTTAGAAGTAAGCAATGTGCAATTTAATTATCCTAAAGGGCCGCAGTGCTTAGACCAGGTGAACTTGGCCTTAAATACTGGTGAAATTACAACGATTTTAGGACCCAATGGGGTGGGCAAATCCACTTTTTTACAGCTATTGTGTGGGCTATTGCAGCCGACTGGCGGTGAAATTACGTTAAATGGGTGTGCGATGGACAGTTTATCGCCAGCCAAACGGGCCCAGACCATCGCTTTAGTGCCGCAAATGAACCAAATTGCCGGTTTACCCTATACGGTTTTGGATTATTTACTGATGGGTAAAACGGCCAGCATGGGCTTGTTCCATAAGCCTCAGTCAGCAGATTATCAAGCGGCTGAAAAAGTATTGCAGCGGTTGAACTGCAGTCAGCTTTTGGAACGCTCTTGTGCCAGTCTTAGCGGTGGCCAACTACAGTTGGTGACCGTAGGCAAAGCCTTAATGCAAAAGCCCAAGTTATTATTGTTGGATGAACCCACAGCAGCACTGGATTATAAAAACCAAGTGGAAATTTTGCGCTTGTTAAAAGATCTGGCCCATAGCGGGTTAGCCATTGCCTTAACTTCCCATGATCCCAATCAAGCCATTTTGTTAGAAGACAGAGTAGCACTGTTAGATAAAACCGGACATTTACGGGTGGGGCCGATGACGACAATGATCTCTGCTGAAAACTTAAGTCAGATTTATGAAACGGATCTGACCGTAACCTTTGTACCAAATTGTCAACGTTTAGTTTGTACACTGATGATCTGAGGAGAAAATTCATTATGAAAAAATTCAAAAAAGTAATTTTGGGATTAGGCTTTGTCAGCCTTCTAGGCCTTGGCTTAACCACTGCACAACCAGCGCAAGCAGCCAGCACAAAAACCGTTACGGATATGACCGGTACCAAAGTCGAAATTCCTAAGAAAGTCAAAAAAGTTGCGGATCTTTGGCATGCCAACAATCAAGTTGTGTTACTATTAGGCGGTCAAAAGAAATTAGTGGCTACTACAGCCATGATCCAAAAACAACCTTGGTTTGCAGAAGTTTATCCAAACATCACTAAAGTCACTGCCCCTTATAATGGCACTGATTTACAAGTTGAAGAATTGGTTAAAACGAATCCAGACGTTGTGATTGCTTCGGATGATGCTACGATTCAAAAGGCTAAGGATGCGGGTATTCCAGCCGTGAATGCAATGTATCAAGATTTTGCTGGTTTGAAGAAATCCGTTACTTTAACGGCCAATGTTTTGGGTGGTAACGCACCAAAAATCGCTAAAACCTATAACAAAGAACTAAATAGCAACATCAAGTATGTTAAAAAGAATGTCACGACTAAGAAGTCAAAACCAAAAGTGTTACATATCGTTGGAGCCACTGATTTATTAAAAGTTGACGGCACAAAATCTATTGTTGATGAATGGATCAAAGCTGCTGGCGGTCAAAATGCCATTAAAGCAGAAGGCAATATGATCACCACAACCGCTGAAGAAATCACAAAGAGTAATCCAGACATTATTATTGTGGGCCAAACAACAACTAAAGCCGCTCGTGAAGCACTAAAAAATGATGAACGGTTTGCTAATTTAAAAGCTGTTAAAAATAATAAAGTCTATGGTAACCCAACTGGGACCTTTGCCTGGGATCGTTACAGTGCTGAAGAAGCATTGCAAGTTTTGTGGGTTGCGAAATTATTGCATCCAAAAGACATGAAGAACGTCGACATGAACAAAAAGACACGACAATTCTATCAAAAATACTATAATTATGATTTAACAAAAGCCCAAGCTAAATTAATTTTAGCTGGCGAAAATCCAAAAGCTTAGTGAGGGTATCCGATGCTAAAAGTAAATGCACAAGAGTTCTTAAAGATTGATTACAACAATATTTCACTGAAGACATCTGGTTTTTATGCGGCACCAGAAAGTGACGCCCAAGTTCGACAACAACTTTTTGAAACATTACAGGCCCTGTTCAAGCAGGAACCAGCAGATACATTTTTTGCGTTGTCGATGATGTTAACGATGGGCGAAATTATGATCGCGCCTTTAGGGGTTTTAGACTTAGAAGCGGTTAAACAATTTGGTGCCAATCAACAATTGGATTACACTGCATTAACACCGGAAGATCAGTTAGAATGGCCTTTAGCCGTGCGTTTTATTTCACACACACCAGATGCGGACAGCCAAGAAACAACGGTGGCTTCTGGGTTGGAATTAAAGGCAGATTTTGCCCAGGCTTTTGAAGCTTTGTGGGCTGCGGTTAAACAATATTTAGATTTGAATCAGACAACAATGACTAAGATGTTAGCCACGTTAATTGAAGACAGTACTCAAGTTGAAGGCGATTTTTATCAAGAACTTTCAAAATTAGATGCGAAACAACGGGCTGAAAAAGTAGGTTTTGAGTTAGCTGATGGGGAAGTCACCCAGTTTACAAAATATATGAGTGATTCCCACGAAGTCATGAATATTGTCCGTTCAGCCGCTGATTTTGTTAAAAGTGAACTCGTTCAAGATCAAGCTTTTGCGCAAATTTTCAATGATGCCCATTACCGCAGTACTTATTATTGGGTGCTAGATAATACTTTTTATGAATTGTATTATTATTACATTCAAAAATATAGTGCGGACAGCAAAGTTGAAAAATACTTGAAGCACCGAGAAGCTGACTGGCTAACACAGATGCGGCAAACCGCATTAAAAGGGTCGCAGCAAGTTAGTGAGCAGCCAAAAGCCAATCTAAATCCGGATGTGGCCGCATTGTTTGACCATATTTTCTTACCGTTAAATGAAAAAATTCTAACGGGTATCTTTGGGTTTGATGATGAAAATTCCCATAAATAATAGTATTTTCAAATTTATTTGCTATAATTTATAATGTACGATTAATTTAGGGGGCTTTTCTATGTCAAGAACAATTGGTGTGATTGGTTTAGGTCACGTTGGGATTACAACGTCATTTAATATTTTAACGAAAGGCTTAGCGGATACTTTAGTCATTTTTGATACTAAAGCGGGGCTAGCTGAAGCAGAAAGCTATGATTTACGGGATGCTTTAGGCGGTTTGAACACGTATACTGAAGTGCTCTATAATGATTACGCTGCTTTAAAAGAAGCCGATGTGGTGATTTTTGCCGCTGGGGATATTAGCGCAATTTTGGGTGGCGATCGTAATAGTGAGATCAAAACTTCGAAATTAGCGGTGGATCAAGTTAGTCCGCAGCTAAACGCTTCTGGTTTCCATGGCGTTTTGATTGATATTAGTAATCCGTGTGACGTTATTACCACGTATTGGCAAGAAAAATTAAACTTACCAAAAACACAAATCTTTGGTACTGGGACAGCGTTAGATACTTACCGCATGCGGCGTTCAGTGGCTGATACGCTGGATGTTAATGTGGATGATGTCCGTGGCTTTAGTATTGGGGAACATGGTGAAACCCAATTTCCAGCTTGGTCAACAGTCCGCGTGAATAATCAACCGATCTTAGAAATGGATGGGATAGATTATGATGGCCTATCTGAAGCTGCACGCTTAGGCGGTTGGAAGATTTTTAATGAGAAACACTACACCGCTTATGGGATCGCAACCATCGCCACAGAATTGGCGCTTGCGGTTTGCAGTGATGCCAAACGCGTTTTTCCAGTCACTTGTTTTGATGAAGATTATGGTTTTTGCATTGGCCATCCAGCAGTTGTTGGCCGCAAAGGTATTTTGTCAAATCCACCAATGACCTTGACGGATGATGAAAAGCAAAAATATGCTAAAACAGCACAATCTATTAAAGATACGTATGATAAATTAAAAGCATTAGATTAAGTTGATAAGCTGACCAAACAATGCCTTGAAGCATCTGTCACTTATGAACTTGTAATATGTAAAAAAGAATCATTCGCCTTAAAAGCATAGCCGCTTTTAGGACGGATGATTCTTTTTTGTGTTAAGCGCCGGTGGCTAAACCATCATGGATATGAGTTAAGTTCCATTGCATCATATCATAATAAGTGTCACCAGCTTGGCCTTTTTTAGCCAGAGAATCGGTGAAAACTTTAGAATAGATTTTTAAGCCAGTTTCAGCGGCAACTTGATTCATAGATTTTGGTGAAACAGAAGCTTCAACGAATAAATGTGCGGGTTCATATTGATGGACAGTAGCTAAGACCGCCTTCATTTGTTCAGGAGTACCTTGAGCTTCAGTATTAATTTCCCAAATATAAGCTGGGGTAATTTGATAAGCACTTGAGAAGTATTTAAAAGCACCTTCGGAAGTTACTAAGAGCCGTTGATTTTCAGGAATGTCTAAGAATTTAGATTTGGCGGTGTCATGCAGTTTTTGCAGTTTGGCAATATAAGCAGCACTATTTTTAGCGTAGGCCGCTTGATGCTTAGGATCTTTTTGCTGCAGCACTTTAGTCATTGTCTGAACGTATTTGATCCCGTTAGTTAAATCCAACCAAGCATGGGGATCTTTTTCATTTTTGTTAGTTGTCAGATAAAGTGGTTTAACCGTTTCGCTGGCCGCAAAAACTTCTTTGCCATTGGTTTTGTTGGCCGTTTCAATAAGTTTTTTGAACCAGCCATTACCACCAGTCTCTAAGTTCAAACCGTTATGGAAAATCACATCAGCATGGGTGGTTTTGGCAATGTCTGTTGGCTGAGGATCGTATTCGTGAGGATCCACGCCACGTTTCACAATACTGTAGACGTCAACGTTTTTACCGCCGACTTGCTGAACCATATCTTCTAAAATAGAATTTGTCGTGACAACTTGCAGTTTATCGCTATTGCTGGCAATCGCCTGGGCATCGCGTTGATTTAAAAAGGTAAACACACCGGCGAAGAGTAAACCAATACCGATGAAGGTAATAATCAGGCGTTTAAGCATCTAATTCCTCCTTTAAAGTCACAGCAGCTGGGGCTGTTTTAGGCTTTTGTTTGAATAAAAGGCCTTGCTTTGGTGAAACCACAAAGGAGATCCCGAAGATAATCGCCGATACTAAGACGATGGCAGGCCCTGACGCCCAGTTAAAGGTATAACTAGCATAAAGACCGCCGACTGCAGCAACAATGCCTAAAGACGCTGATAAGAGTAATAAAACATGCATCCGGTCCGTCCATAAGAAGGCAGTGGCTGCTGGGGTAATCAACATCGCGACCACTAAGATGATACCTACCGTCTGCAATGCTGAGACGGTGACTAAAGTTAAAACAATCATCAAGCTGTAATGAACGAGGGTTGTATTCAGCCCATAAGTTTTGGCGTAAGTTTCATCAAAAGAAGTGACGAGCAGTTCTTTATAGAAGACAACTACGAATAAAATGACAATGGCTAAAACGACAGTCGTGCTGATTAAATCATTGTCACTTACGGCCAAAACATTACCGAATAAAATATGATGCAAGTTAGTGGCACTTTCTGCCAACGAAATTAGAATAAAGCCTAATGCGTAAAACGCACTGAAAATAACGCCGATGGAAGTATCCGTCTTTAATTTACTATGGGTTGCCACAAAACCAATTAAAATAGCTGCTAGCACCCCGAAAATGGAAGCGCCGATTAATAAATTCAAGTTAAACATAAAGGCAACGGCCACACCTGGCAGCACGGCATGCGAAACCGCATCGCCCATTAAGGACATCCCTCTTAAAATAATGAAACTACCGATCAAACCGGACATAATGCCCACCATAGTGGCGGTAATCATAGCCGTCTGTAAAAAATCATATTTACCCATGGCCTCAATAAAATTTAAAATACTGGTCACGAAGCAGAACCCACTTTCTTTGTATCGTCAAAAAGGACAGCAGAGAGATCAGCACTAAAAGCTTGCTGAATATTTTCCGGGGTATAAGTTTGGGCAACTGACCCGCTGGCAACGATGCCGTGATTCAAAATTACTAAATTATCAAAGTAATCAAAGACTTTATTTAAATCATGATGGACGACAATAATCGTTTTGCCTTCATCTCGCCAATATTTGATGATCGCCATAATATCGCGCTCACTCTTAATATCAATACCGACAAAAGGTTCATCTAATATAATAATATCGGCTTCTTGAGCAATGGCCCGAGCCACAAAGACCCGCTGTAATTGGCCACCGGAAAGATTGCCGATTTGGCGATCTTGGTAATCTAATAAGTTCACTTGGTCTAAAGCCGTGTAGGCGATTTGTTTCTCAGCATTGCCTGGAACTTTGAACAAGCCTAATTTGCCATAAGTGCCGGTGAGAACAACATCAAATACATTGATGGGGAAAGTTAAATCTAAAGCTTTGCGCTGTTCCACATAGGCAATCTTATTGCTGACTTTTTTGATCTTTTGGCCATCGATTAAGACACTGCCGGATCTTTTGGGGATCAAGTTCAATAAGCCTTTGATCAAAGTGGATTTACCAGCCCCGTTAGGACCAATAATTCCGGTAATTTTGCCGCTTTCAAAAGTCACATCAAGGGCTTCAAAAACGGGCGAATTATCATAAGCCACCGTTAGGTTTTTGATTTCAAGCATTAAATGCCTCCTATTTATATTCTTAGGTGTCATTAACATTTTTCTTAATAGAATGTTATAGGAATTATTTAGATTTGTCAATTAATATTAGAAAAAACTTTTAAATTCAAAAAGTTAATAATTATAATTATATTTATATTCAGTAAATTCGTTCACAAAAAAACAAATATTTACCCTTATAAAATGGGGGTAAGTGGATTCACTATAAATTGGAAATAATTCTTTAAAATATTGCAGATTATGACTTTAAAAGGTAGAATTGAGGTGGTGAAAGCGTTTTTTGAATAACGCAAGTTTATTACATAAGGAGTAATTCATATGGAAAATGTGCAACAATTAACAAAAACAATTCAATCTATTGGTTGTAATGACCGTCGCTTGGAACGCTTTGAAAATCTTTATCCATTACCTAATGGCATCAGTTATAATTCCTATTTTATTGATGATGAAAAAACAGCTATCATTGATACGGTAGATTCCAGCGTTACTTTGCAATATTTGGAAAATATCAAATTTGCTTTACATGGCCGGGATTTGGATTATTTAGTTGTGAATCATATGGAACCAGATCATTGTGCCAATATTGTTGAAATTGCCAAACTCTATCCGAATTTCAAATTAGTGGGCAATAAAAAGACATTACAGTTCTTTGAACAGTTTTATCCAGAAACCGATTTAAGTGCGAATTATATGTTGGTTAAAAATGGGGCGACCTTATCTTTAGGCCAACATCAATTAACCTTCATGCTGGCACCAATGGTTCACTGGCCAGAAGTTATGTTCACGTATGAAAGTACCGAAAAAATCTTGTTCTCTGCAGATGCCTTTGGGACTTTTGGCGCAATGAACGGGAACTTGTTTACGGATGAATTAGATTATGAACAGCTTTATGGGGATGAATCTCGGCGTTATTATACAAATATTGTGGGTAAATATGGCCCGCAAGTGACGAAAGCTTTGAAAAAAGCCAGTGACTTTGATATTGCGATGATTGCGCCATTACATGGGCCTGTTTGGCGGACAAACCATAACTATATTTTGGATCGTTATAAAGCTTGGTCTAGCTATACACCTGAAAAATCTGGGGTAGTTGTCCCTTATGCTTCCGCGTACGGGAACACAGCCTCTGCAGTGGACTACTTAGTAGCACAATTATCCGCTCAAGGCATCCAAGATATTCGGGTATATGATGTTTCTAAAACCCATCCTTCTTATGTCATTGCAGATATTTTCAAATATAGTCACGTTATCTTTGCGGCCTCCACTTATAACTTAGCCTTATATCCATCGATGAGTGCTTTATTAGATGAAATGACTATTTTGGATATTAAAGATCGTAAATATGCGTTGATCGGTAATGGTAGCTGGGCACCAATGGCCACAAAACATATGGTTGATTTCTTTGAAACACAAAAGAACTGGACAAACTTAGCAGAACCAATCACGATTACCACCGCTTTGACTAAAGAACATCAAGCTGAATTTGATGCTTTAGCTAAAACAGTTGCAGATTCGATTAAAGCAGAAACTGAAAAATAGTTACTAAATTTATGTACAAAAATAGCCGTTACTTTCGATATAGAAGAAAGCAGCGGCTATTTTTGCGACTTAAGCTTGATGTCGAATGTTTAACCAGCAACTGATTAAAAGACCTAAGAAAATTAGAAGGTACGTTAGATCACTATACGTTTGGGTGGAAAAAGCTGGGATAAATAGTAAAACTAAGAATAAGACGTTTAGGCCTAAGGTACCTAAAAATACAGGTGATTTGGCACGCGTTGCTGTTGACGCAGTTTGGGTCATTGGTGTGGTTTTAAGCACAAGGACTAAGGCAATCAATAAACAGATTGTGCCAAGGGCCAGGCCGATCAAAAGTCGCGGACTGGCAACAGGTTGAGAAAAATAACCGAGCCAGCTGAAAAGAATAATAACAATAAGCGTAATGCTAGAAGTCGCTTTACGAGCAGTCATGGGAACACCTCCGATAATTATTTTAAAATAAGAATAATTGCTGTACCTACAGATTATCATAAATTGAGGTTGCGTCAATGAAAAAAAATTATCATTTTTTCAGATTACGGCTATGCTGGAAAATTTGGAAATGACTTTCAAAATATTTGGCGGAAGGTTTTTAATAATAAGTAATTGACACCTAAAATTAAAACAACACAACACTGGATTAAAGTCCTATGATAAATTCGCAGAAGTTGTTGAAAAAAGTGTTTGATTTCCATACAATAAGGCTAGCTTTTTACATGAGTACACGTGAGGATACAGCGTGTATTTTTTTTGGAAAAATTGGAAGAAGGGTGGCTACTTTTTGCAAAAGCAGGGGTTATCATTGAAATGGTTATTGGTAGGTTCGTTAATTACCAATACGGGCATTAGTTTTATTTGGCCGTTGACGACCATTTATATGCACGAATATTTGGGGAAACCGTTAACCGCAGCGGGGATTGTATTATTTATTAATTCCATTGTCATGATTGTCGGCAATTATGTCGGTGGTTATTTGTTTGATCGTTGGCAGCCGTATAAGACAATTTTGGTGGGCATCACGATTAATGTTTTATCGGCTTTGATTTTGACCTTCTTCCATGGTTGGCCCAGTTATGCCATCTTTTTGATTATTTTAAGTTTTGGTAACGGGATTGTGGGGACGAGTATTAATGCGTTTGCGACGTTGGTTCAAAATCGCCGAGCCAGCTATGTCTTTAATGTGCTTTATTTCATGAGTAATTTAGGCCTGGTTATCGGAACCTTAGTGGTGGGCTTAGTATTGCCGTTTGGGATTGAATATATTTTTGCTTTAGCGACAGGGTTATTTGTCATTTTTTGGCTCGTTGCGGCTTTGAAATTTAAGGTGACCACTGCTAAGAAACGGCGGAAACAAACTCGGGAAGCGCAAAAAATTCCACGGCAAAGTGCCAATCAAATTATTGGTCTGCTGATCGTTTTTGTAATTGCTTGGGTGGTTTATGAACAGTGGCAGAGTAATATTTCTGCGTTTATGATTAGTCATCAGATGACGGTGAAGGATTATAGTTTTGTCTGGACGTTTAATGCCATTGTTATTGTCGTTTTCCAGCCAGTGTTAACGCACTTTGATAATTGGTTATACGCACATATCCGATCACGACTGAATGTGGGCTTTTTATTATTCGGCTCTTCTTTTGTGATTTTAATGTTTGCCCATCAATATTGGCATTTCTTACTCGCCATGGGGGTATTGACGTTAGGTGAAATTCTAGCGTTTCCAGGTGTTTCAACTTATGTGGATGGCCTAGTCCCCGAATCTCAGCGGGGCCGATATCAAGGTATTGTGAATGCGGCGGCTTCTTTTGGTCGGGCAGTGGGGCCGTTAATTGGCGCATGGGTCATTGAATTTAGTTCGTATCATGTTTTATTCTTCGGCTGCGTTTTAGTCTTATTGCTCTTTTTGGCAAGTTTTAATCTATTTACGCAACGTAAACAAGCGGAACTTTAATTTTTTTGAGTTTATCTAAAAAAAATTTAGTTTTGTGTTTTAAAATTGGTCGATCCTCGGTATAATGAGGATAGTTTCGTCAGCTCACTTAGCGGTTTGACCTTGCTTAAGTGAGTTTTTTGATGGCTTTTTTAATTAATTATCGGAAGGTGGCGATCACTTGCAAAAGCAGGGATTAGCTTTGAAATGGCTGCTGTTAGGCGCCTTGATTACCAATACGGGCATTAGTGCCATTTGGCCGTTGACCACAATTTATATGCACGAATATTTACATAAATCTTTGACGGCCGCCGGCATTGTGTTGTTTATCAATTCAATTGTGATGGTGGGCGGCAACTATTTAGGCGGTTACTTGTTTGATCGCTGGCAACCTTATCGCACTTTGTTGACGGGGATTACGATTAATGTTTTCGCAACTTTAATTTTGATTTTTTTCCATGGCTGGCCCAGTTATGCAATTTTTTTAGTCATTTTAAGTTTTGGAAACGGTATCGTAGGGACGAGTATTACGGCTTTTGCGACGATGGTCAAAAATCAGCAATCCAGTTATGTTTTTAATGTTTTGTACTTCATGAATAATATTGGGATTGTTTTTGGTACGTTGATTGTTGGGTTTGTACTGCCATTTGGCATTCAATATATTTTCATGTTGTCCATGCTGCTGTTTATTTTATTCTGGATTGTCGCCGCATTGAAATTCAATGTGTTACCTGAAAGAAAACGTAAAAAATACGATAAAGGGCCGGCACAATTGCCGAAACAAAATAAGCATCAAATTATCGGTTTAATGTTAGTCTTTATTGTTGCCTGGATTATTTATGCGCAATGGCAGAGTACGATTTCAGCCTTTATGGTCAGTCACGGGATGACGGTGAAAGATTATAGCTTTGTCTGGACGTTTAATGCGATTGTTGTTGTGACTTTCCAACCGGTTTTGACGCACTTTGATGCCTTTTTATACCGGCATATTAAAGCCCGGCTAAACGTAGGCTTTTTACTATTTGCCACCGGTTTTGTGGTGTTGATTTTTGCTAAAGAATATTGGCATTTCTTGTTGTCCATGGGGATTTTAACGTTAGGTGAAATTTCAGCTTTTCCCAGTGTATCAACTTATGTGGATAGTCTCGTTTATGAATCTCAACGCGGCCGTTTTCAAGGGATTGTCAATGCGGCAGCTTCCTTTGGTCGGGCAGTGGGGCCGTTAGTGGGGGCGCAAGTGATCGCGTTAAGTTCTTATCACAGTTTATTTGTGGGCTGTGTTGTGGCATTAGTCGTCTTTTTATTAAATTTCGATATCATTCTGCGGCGTTCAAGGACGCAAAAGCTTTAGCAAGATTAGAATTGCGTTAAAATATTATTTGACAGTTTTATAAAGCCAGTGCTATATTAAGACCATTAAATTTAAGGAGTTTTTGAAAATGATTTTAAACACAACAACAACGCGATATTATTGGTTTAGCTAGCCTGTAGGTGGTCATTGATGTGATCTCTTACAGGAGATCATGTCTATGATGTAGCTAAACGTTGTTTGAATCGAATCAAAAACCAACGGTAGACCTCATAGATGAAGGCTTTATGTACATTCATCCATGGGGTCTTTTTGACCCTTAAATCAAAAATACAGGTGAAAAGACAGGAGAAAGTTGAAAATGGTAATTGATGCAAAAACAAAATTATATGGTCTGCTGGCCCATCCCTGTCAGCACAGTATGTCCCCTTTAATGCATAATACGGCCTTTGCCCATCATCAGTTGAATAGTACTTATCTGGCGTTTGACGTGTTGCCGGAAAACATTGAAGCCGCTTTGGCTGGAATGCGGGCCATGGGGGTAGCCGGGGTAAATTTATCCATGCCGCTAAAAACCGCGGTGTTACCGTATTTAGATGACATCGAACCGGCAGCCAAGCTCATCGGTGCCGTTAATACGATCAAAAATGATCACGGCCGGTTAACGGGCTATAATACGGATGGGTTAGGGCTGCTCCAGGCTTTAGCGCCAGAATTTGAACCTAAAGGCGCCCAAATTGCAATTTTAGGGGCCGGCGGGGCGGCTAAATCGGTAGCGGTGCATTGTGCCTTAGCCGGGGTTAAAAAAATAACGATTTTTAATCGGCATATCGGCCCAGGCAGCAGAGCAGATGCGTTGCAGCAATTATTAGCCACCGGGACTGAGGCAGAAGTTGAAGTTTATGCCTTAGACAACACGGCACAATTAAAGCAGACGTTGGGTCAAGTGGCCTTGTTAGTGAATGCGACGAACTTAGGGATGGGGACTTATGAAGGCCAAAGCCCATTGCCGACACCCGCTGTTTTTTCTAAGGACATTATTGTCTTTGATATGATCTACGCCCCTCGAGAAACAGCACTTTTGAAATCAGCCCGGGCGGCAGGGTTAACTCGGGTACATAATGGTATTGGGATGTTAATCCAACAAGGGGCTGCCGCATTTAAAATTTGGACGGGTGAAGAGATGCCCATTAGTTTAGTCAAAGAAAAGTTAGAATTAAATTAAAATATAATTTGACACTTGCTCATATGGGTGTTATATTAAGAACATCAAATTTAAGGAGTTTTTAATTATGCAAAGACAACAATCTTGGAACGCAACTCGATATTACTGGTTTAGCTAGCCTGTAGGTGATCATGGATATGATCTCTTACAGGAGATCATGTCTATGATGATAGCTAAACATTGTTTGCGTATAATTAAAAACAAACGGCTACCACATAGATGAAGGATGAGGAATTATTCAGCTATGTGGTATTTTTGTATCTTTAGAGTCCTCGGACACTACTGATTTTAGATATCCTAATGGCTGAATGAGCTGTTAGGATTTTTTATTTGATTAAGGGCCAGTTAAAAAAATTAGGAGTGATTGAGATGTTTGATAAAATTGATGAATTAGGTGTAAATGCTGTCAGAATGTTGAGTTTACAAAGTATCGCCAAGGCCAATTCTGGTCATCCTGGCTTACCGTTAGGGGCAGCACCAATGACTTACGTGTTATACCGGAATCACTTGAATGTGAATCCTAGAGATACAAAATGGTTTGATCGGGACCGCTTCATTTTATCCGCCGGTCATGGATCCGCTATGCTTTACAGTATGTTGCATTTAGCCGGTTTTGATTTAAGTATTGAGGCTCTCAAAAACTTCCGGCAATTAAACAGTAAAACACCGGGTCATCCCGAATACGGCGTCGTTGATGGGGTTGAAGCCACCACCGGCCCACTGGGACAAGGCCTAGGCATGGCTGTGGGCATGGCCATGGCTGAAACGCATTTGGCCAGTCAATACAATGTTAATGGCATTTCTGTTATGAATCATCACACCTACGCTTTAGTTGGGGATGGTGATTTGATGGAAGGTATTTCCCATGAAGCGGCCAGTTTAGCCGGGCATTTGCGTTTAGGTAAGCTCGTTGTTTTATATGATTCAAATGATGTTTCCTTAGATGGGCCTAAGAACCGATCCTTCAATGAAAACATCCAAAAACGGTTTGAAAGTTATGGTTGGGATTACCAACGGGTTGAAGATGGCAATGACTTGAATGCCATTGACCAAGCGATAACTAACGCTGAAAACAATACCGTCAAACCTTCCATTATTGAAGTACGTACGGTAATTGGCTATGGTGCTTTAAATGCCGGAACGAACAAAGTACATGGGGCGCCATTATGTGCCGAAGATATGGCCGCTGTCAAAGAAACTTTAAACTGGACTTTGCCAGACTTTGAAGTGCCTGCTGAGGTTTACCAACGTTTAAATGACACGTTAGGGCAACGGGGGGCTAAATTAGATGCCCAATGGCTGTTAAAGGTCACAAGCCTAAATAAGATGGCGCCAGAAATTGGCACCCAATTCCAACTGGCCATGAATGGCAAATTGCCGGCAGATTGGCGGGAAGCTTTACCAACTTACTTAGCCGGCACCAGTGAAGCCAGCCGGATTACGAGTCATACGGTGATTCAAGCCCTCGGGAAGAAAGTACCCCAGTTATGGGGCGGTTCAGCAGACTTAGCCAGTTCCAATAAGACCAATATGGAATGCGAAGGGTTGTACAGTGCTGATAATTTGTCAGCCCGCAATATTGGCTTTGGTGTGCGGGAGTTCGCTGAAGCTGCAGCGATGAACGGTATCGCACTACATGGCGGTACTCGAGTTTTTGGCAGTACGTTCTTCGTCTTCTCCGACTACATGCGCCCAGCCATTCGCTTAGCCGCATTACAACACTTGCCAGTGATTTATGTCTTAACCCATGATTCTGTGGCTGTTGGGGAAGATGGGCCAACTCATGAACCAATTGAACATTTGATGAGCTTCCGGAATATGCCAAATGTCACAGTTTTACGTCCAGCAGATCCTAATGAAACCGTAGCCGCTTGGGAAACAGCCATGACCCACACGGATGGGCCAACGCTGTTAGTCTTATCTCGACAGAACTTAGCCGTTTTACCAGGTGCCGGTCATGAAACTGGGCATAAGGTGGCTAAAGGGGCTTACGTTGTTCAAGATGTACCTGAAGATAAAATTCAAGATGGTATTTTGATAGCTACCGGCTCTGAAGTGAATCTTGCGTTAGCGGCCCAAGCAAAATTAGCTGCTGAAGATGTGGCCGTTTCCGTTGTTTCGGTACCAAGCTTTGAACTATTCCAGCAACAATCCAGTGCTTACAAACGTCAAGTTTTGCCAACGGGTATTCATAAACGCTTATCCTTAGAATTAGGGACAACGTTAGGCTGGGAACGGTTTGTAGGTCTAGAAGGTAAAGCTTTAGGGATTGATACATTTGGTGCCAGCGGACCTTGTGGTGAAGTCCTTGAAAAATTCGGCTTCACGGTTGATCAAGTGGTGGCGCAATACTTAGCCCTTGAAGTTGAAAATGAACAACCGGCCGAAATTGTGCAACCACAATTAAAGACAGTAAAAGCTAAAAATTAATTCAGAAGTATGTTATTGTGAAATCAGTAAAAATTAAAACTAAAATTCTAAGGAGCAATTAAATTTATGATTATTCAATTCAAAACCCCCGTTCAAGAAGATGTTGTTAACGAATTACGCCAAAAGCTAGAAGCTTTGCCAGCCCAAGTGTTTGTGATCAAGAATCACTTAGCAGCCATGGGTGTCAAAAGCTACGACTTAACGGCTAAAGAAGCCGCAGCGATTGAAACTGTCACTTTTGATGATCCTAGCTACACGCTGGGCAGCCGGCAATTTCAACCAGAAGATACGGTTATTGAATTACCACATTCAAAAATTGGCGGCAACAACTTCACAATGATGGCTGGGCCTTGCTCCGTAGAATCTGAAGAACATGTTAAACGCATGGCTAAAGTTGTTAAAGAAGGCGGCGCTACAGTTTTACGTGGCGGGGCGTTCAAACCAAGAACCTCACCTTATTCTTTCCAAGGGTTAGGCGAAGACGGCTTACGTTTCTTAAGAGAAGCTGCGGATGAAAATGATTTGGATATGATCACAGAAGTTATGGATGTGCCCCACGTTGAAATGGTGGCTAAATACACAGATATTTTCCAAATTGGAGCTCGGAATATGCAAAACTTCTCCCTATTAAAAGCTGTTGGTAAAACCAATGTTGCAGTTGGTTTAAAGCGGGGGATGTCCGCAACGATTGATGATCTATTGAATGCGGCAGAATACATTGCTTCTGAAGGGAATCATAATATTTTCCTAATTGAACGGGGCATTCGAACCTTTGATAACAAATACACTCGGAATACCTTTGATTTAGGTGCTATTCCAGTATTGCAGAAATTAACCCACTACCCAATTATTGCCGATCCAAGTCATGCGGTTGGTGAATGGGATCTAGTACAACCAATGGCGGCTGCGGCAGTTGCTGCAGGGGCACAAGGGGAAATTGTGGAAATTCATGATGATCCAGAACATGCTTTTTCTGATGGCCCCCAAGCTTTGAAACCAAAGAATTACTTACGAATGACTAAAGAAGTTTTTGCTTTACGGGATGCTTTAGCAAATGTTGAAGGTGTCTGCCGTGACTAAGATTAATCTAACTTTAGCGGATAAGAACTATGACGTCTTAGTCGGTAAAGGCTTATTGGCAGAAGCTGGCGCCTTGATCCGGGCGATTTGGCAGCCACGAAAAGTTTTAATTTTATCCGACAGCAATGTGGCCCCGCTCTACTTAGCAACGGTCCAAGAACAACTTGTAGCGTCTGGCTTTCAAGTCGTTACAAGCATTGTACCGGCAGGGGAAGCCTCTAAAAGCTTAAGTAATACGGCTAATTTGTATCAGTTAATGTTAGACGAAGCTTTTTCAAGAACGGATGGGGTTGTGGCCCTTGGTGGCGGGGTTGTCGGTGATTTAGCCGGCTTTGTGGCCTCCACCTTCATGCGGGGCATTGGCTTTATCCAGATTCCCACCTCTTTATTGGCCCAAGTGGACAGTAGTGTGGGGGGAAAAACGGCGGTTGATTTTGGCACCGGAAAAAATATTGTCGGCACCTTTTATCAGCCGGATTTGGTCATTGCTGATCCGAACACTTTAACAACGTTGACGCCGCGTTATGTGGCGGAAGGCTATGCGGAAGTGGTCAAAATGGCAGCAACTTCTGATGATCCTGAATTTTGGCCATTGATTGAAAAAATTCAAACCCCCGCTGATATTTTGACTCATGCCACTGCCTTGATTATGAGTAGTGTTTCTTTCAAGGCACAAATTGTGATTGCTGATGAAAAAGAAAGCGGTCAGCGCCGTTTTCTAAACTTCGGCCACACTTTAGGCCATGCCATTGAGCTCTTAGCTCACGGCGACTTGGCCCATGGGGAAGCGGTCAGTATTGGGACGGTGCAGATTTGTAAAGTCTTTGAAGCAAAAGGCCTAACAGCGCCAGGCATCAGTGCTCAAATTGAACGACAATTAAAAGCGGTCGGCTTACCGACGACTTCTGAATTATTGTTTACACCTAAATTTTATGAACAATTACTTTTAGATAAGAAGAATCACGGTGATCACTTAAACTTTGTCTATATTTCAAAGCTAGGTGAACCAAAGATTTACCCCGTCAAAAAAGCAGAACTTAAGGCATTTTTGACAACCAACTAATTTTTTTGACAGACACAGCAATTTTTAAATCCTAACAAAAAAGCTACGTATCACTGAGCTGGCCCGCTCAATGGTTCGTAGCTTTTTTAGTGGGTTAGTTGCGCTGAGCTTGTTGTAAGGCTTGGGTTAAATCATTAATAATATCATTATGATTTTCAATCCCGACAGCAAAGCGTACCATGTTTTCGTGGACGCCGATTTTGGCTAATTCGGCGTCAGGATAAGGCTCATGGCTCGTGGTGGTCGGCTGACACATCAAACTTTCGACCCCGCCAAGGCTGACGGCAAGATCAATCATCTGCAGATGTTCAAAGAATTGGCCTAAGTCAATGGTAGGGGCCACTTCAAAGGAAACGACGGCCCCGCTGCCAGTGGCTTGTTTGGCGTGGATTGCAGCTTCTTCAGCAGAGTAAGACCCGGGATAAAAGACTTTTTGGATGCCGGGTTGCTGTTGCAGCGCTTCAATGACGTATTTGACGTTTTCTAGTTGCCGATCCAGACGCAAGCTCATGGTTTTGACCCCGCGAATTAAAGTATAGCTGTCAAAAGGACTAATGGTGGCGCCAAAGGTATTTTGAATAAAGGCAATTTGTTCGGCTAATTTGTCATCATTGGTAATCACAAAGCCGGCACAAAGATCTGCGTGACCACCATAATATTTTGTTGCCGAATAGGCGACGATATCCGCACCTAAGTCTAACGGCCGTTGTAAATAGCTGGTCATGAACGTGTTGTCGACGATAACAATGGCCCCATGTTCATGGGCGAGTTTGGCGACTTTTGCAATGTCCACAACGCGTAAGGTGGGATTGGCCGGGCTTTCCAAATAAACAGCTTTCGTTTCGGGTTTGAAATCAGCGGCGGTTAATGTATTTAAGTCCTGACAAAAAGTATAGTCAATTTGGTTTTTGGCAAAACAGTCGGTGAAATAGCGATAGGTGCCGCCGTAAATGTTGGCGGAGCTAATAATGTGATCACCAGGTTTTAAAGTTTCAAAGATGGCTGAAATGGCTGCCATGCCCGAGCTAAAGCCGTAAGCATGCTGTGCGCCTTCTAAGGTCGCCATTAATTTCTCAGCTTTTTCTCGGGTGGGATTTTGGGTCCGGATATATTCATAGGGGCCTTGGGTATTGATGTCTTCAAAGCGGTAAGTGCTGGATAAGAAAATGGGGGGCATAATACTGCCATATTCATTTTCTCGGGCAGGAACGCCTTGAACGACTAAAGAGTCATATTGTAATTTAGATGGTTTTTTGTGATTAGAACACGCCATAATTTCGCCTACTTTGTTTGATTTTTAAGTTCAGTGATCAATCGCTGAACGGCCGTTTTTACAATTGCTGGGTCAGTGGCTAAGTTCAGCCGGATATAAGTGTTGTCTTTTGGGGCAAACCAAGCGCCATAGTCTACCGCTAAGCCACAACGATTTTGCACGAAGTCTTCTAATGCATCAGCGTTGACCACGGGGGCTAGGTTGATGTAACTGAGGTAAGTGCCTTGCAAGTCAGCGACCGTGATTTCGGGGCAGTTGGTTTGAAAGGCTTCTTTTAAGGATTGGTAATTATAAGTAATGACACCTAACAAGTTGTCAAACCAAGCTTCACCGTGCTGATAGGCCGCTTTAGCGGCGACTTGGCCGAGTAAACTATTTTCGGTGGCATGGATTGTTTTGATGAAGTCGTCGTAAGCTTGGCGCTTATCCGCATCTGGAATCAGTACGTGAGAATTAGCTAAGGATGCTAGATTGAAGGTTTTGGAAGGGGCGGTTAAGACAACGACGTCATTTTGATAGCGGCCTTTTGCCACGTTGAGTACCGAGGTGAATTTGTGGCCGTTGAGTTCAAAATCTTGGTGAATTTCGTCTGAAACGAGCTGAACGTGGTATTGCCGGCAAAGGGCTAATACTTTTTCTAATTCGGCTTCTGTCCAAATTCGACCCACGGGATTATGCGGCGAACAGAATAAAAATAGTTTGATCTGTCCTTGGGCTAAAGTGGTCTCTAAACGATCAAAGTCAATGGTCCAGCGGTCGCCTTGATTCACTAGATCCACGGAGACGACTTGCCGACCGTTATCTTCAATGGCGCTCATAAAAGGATAATAAACAGGTTGCAAAACTAAAACTTGGTCGCCGGGCTTAGTGCACCAGTGGACCATGGCATATAAGGAATTGACAACGCCATGATCAAAGCGCAGCCAGTCTTTTTCTAATTGAATATGATGGCGTTTGGCTTGCCAGCCGGCAAAGGCTTCAAAGTAGCCGTCGGGAATGAGCGAATAGCCGAAAACCCCTTGTTCAACACGCTGAATCAAAGCATCTTGAACTGCTTTTGGCGTTTTGAATTCCATGTCTGCGACCCATAAAGGCAATAGATCTGCGTTGCCGTAGCGTTCTTGCAAAGCATCCCATTTTAAAGCCGCCGTATGTTTACGGTCGACGAGATTTTCAGTTACAAATTGCTGTAAAGTGTTTGAAAGTTCCACCATAATTGGTTCTCCTAACTTAAATTAATCGGCGCAGTCTGCCCAAGTTGCTTTGGCAGTGCTGACTACCAATTGCAGTTTGCGCCATTGATCGGCAGTGGTCAAGCGGTTCCCTTCTTCGGTGGAGGCAAAGCCGCATTGTGCGGATAAGCAAAGATCGGCTAAAGGCACATATTGGCTGGCAGCTTGAATGCGCTGTTCCAACAAGGCGGTGGATTCAAGGGCAGGTTGCTTAGAGGTAATTAAGCCAAGGACAATTCGTTGATGACGGCCATTAGCAGCAATTTTAGCTAAAGGTTCAAAACCACCGGAACGTTGGTCATCATATTCTAGGAAGTAACCATCAATGTGCAATTGGGCTAAGTAGTCGGCGACAGGATCGTAAGCGCCGGCACCGGCCCAAGTAGAATCATAATTGCCGCGACAGACGTGCATTGTTAAGGTCAAATCATCAGGTTTGTTGTCAGCAATGGCATTAATCGCTTGGACAGCAGCTTCACAAAGCGGCACTAAATCTGGATTGATGGTGCCGTTAGAGAAGCTGGCCCACATGCCCCAAGATGTGTCGTCCAATTGTAAGTAACGACAGCCAAGGTCGTAGAAATGCTGAACAGTTGCTTGATAAGCTTTGATGGTGTCTGTCAAAAAGGTGTTAAAGTCGCCATTGTAATAGTTGTCCACAATTCCTGCGGCTTCATTGGGGAAAAAGACAGAAGGGCTAGGAATCGTTTGTTTCAAAATCGCCGTTTCTGGGGTTAACGCTAACGTACGTTTGAAACCTTCAAAAAAGGGATGTTCTGGATTAAAGGTGATTGGGCCGCTAATTTTAATGCCACCTTTACGGGTTTCTTCACCGTGGAAATTATAGCCGTGGTCTGGTGTGAAGAAGTCAGCGCCTTTTAGACCGTCAAAAAAGTCTAAATGCCACCAACTGCGCCGAAATTCGCCGTCGGTAACAGCTTTTAGGCCAACGTTGATTTGTTCGGCAATGCTTTGTTTGATTTCAATATCTTCGATTGTTCTTAATTCATTGAGGTTGATTTTGCCGGCTTCAAAATCTAGGCGGGCTTTTTTTAAGGATTCTGGACGTAATAAACTGCCGACTTGGTCGTAACGATAAGGTAATTGGGTTTTAGTAATTGTAGACATGGTATTGCTCCTTTAAGATTTATTTTGATGAAATGAGAAGTGGTCTGTGGTGGGGGCGCTCTAGTTCTGAAACGCGCTCACTAGAGCAAAGCTCTCACCTAACTACGAATTATTCATAAGCCAGGTACGCTTATTTCATAATTCTAGGTTAGTGCTCGAGGCTTTCCCGCTCTAGTTCGCGCTCTGGCTCTAAAACGCGTTCGCCAACACTGATTTCTACATATAACTACGCCTTGTTGCTAGTCGCAGGCGACTACCTGCCAAGTCTAGGTTATATTGCGAAATCACCCGTGTTGGCTCACGCTCTAGTTCTGAAACGCGCTCACTAGAGCAAAGCTCTCACCTAACTACGAATTATTCATAAGCCAAGTACGCTTATTTCATAATTCTAGGTTAGTGCTCGAGGCTTTCCCACTCTAGTTCGCGCTCTACAAAAAAAGCCCTCAGTATTCTAAGAATACTAAGGGCGATTATTTCGCGGTACCACCTTATGTGTCTGTTTAGCTTACGCTAAGCAGCTCTAGAAGTGCAGTTTTCACTATACTTCGACGCTGTAATGGGCGTTCCCAATGTGGCTTTACCTGGGGCTCGGTCACATGTTGCTTCAAGACCATTTTCGAGTTTTGGTTAACATCTATTTTCACCAACCATAGATTCTCTAGGCTTAACTTAAAATTCTACTTATCTTTTCATCGCATTCTCATTTATTATTAATGTAATAAAAAGTATAAGCGGAATTTTGGTGACTGTCAACTATCTTTTTTAAGCAATGGCGCTGTCGAAGAATTTCAACATGTCATCTTTGGTCAAATCAGCTTTTTCGGAAGTGCTGTAATCATTGGCAATTTCACCGGCATTCAAGACTAAGAGGCGATTGCCATAACGCAAGGCGTCGTCTAGATGATGGGTGATCATCAGGCAGGTGAGCTGGCGTTCAGAGATGATTTCGTTGGTGAAGGTCATCAATTGGGTGCTGGTTTTAGGATCGAGGGCGGCGGTGTGTTCATCTAACATTAATAAATCAGGATTAGAGGAGATGGCCATGATTAGGCTTAAGGCTTGACGTTGACCACCGGAGAGTTCTCCTGTGGCGGTGTCAAAACGCTGGGACATGCCGTTGTCAAACAAGGTCAATTCGGACATTAGTTTTGGTTTGCGTTGCCGTAAGTGCCGTAAGCCTAAGCCCCGGTGTTGACCACGTTTTTGAGCCAGCAATAGATTTTCGCCAACGGTCATTCTAGGGGCGGTGCCGAGTTTTGGATCTTGGAAGACTCGGCTGATATACTTGGCCCGTTTTTCTTCAGAGAACTTAGTAATATCTTGGCCTTCTAATAAAATTTGGCCGCTGGTCGGGGTAAGATGCCCACTGATCACATTGAACAATGTACTTTTACCGGCGCCGTTTGTGCCTAAAATAGTAATGAAATCGCCTTGGTTAATGGTCAAGTTGATATGGTTCAAAATATTAATATCCCGGCCGCCGTTATTAACGGTGACGGTTAGGTCATTTAACTGTAACATTGGTTGGTTTTTGGGCTGTTTCATGGGTGGACACTCCTCTTTTCAGTACTTGACTGAGATTTAATTTTTCTTTTAAGGCCGGTAACATCAAAGCAAGGGCTAAGATGATGGCGGAAATTAGTTTTAAGTCGTTGGTGTTGAAACCTAATTGTAGCACTAACAAGATGACAATCCGGTACAAAATACTACCGAAGATGACGGCGATTAAACGTTGGCTCATGGTGAGTTCGCCGTAGACAACTTCACCGATAACTACAGCGGCAAGACCGATAACAATGACGCCTAAGCCCATATTAACATCTGCGTAACCGTTGTTTTGGGCTAACAGGCCGCCGGATAAGCCGACGAAACCGTTGGAAACGACTAAGCCGATGATCTTCATCCGATCGGTTTTGATCCCTAAAGATTTGGCCATTGCTTCGTTATCCCCGGTGGCAATGAAGGCTTGGCCTAAGTCTGTTTGTAAGAAATAAGTCAAGATGATAAAGGTAATAATGACGACGACGATACCAATAAGCACGCTGTTGAAGTAAGGGGGGAGATTATTAAAGGCCTCACTGGTGAATAAGTTTTTAGTATTTAATAAAGAAACGTTTGATTTGCCCATGACACGCAAGTTGATGGAATAAATGGCGGTCATGACTAAGATCCCTGCTAATAGTACCGGAATTTTACCCTTGGTGTAAAGTAATCCTGTGGCTAAACCGGCTAGACCGCCGGCTACAAAAGCGAGCAGTGTTGCGACAATTGGGGGGACGCCATTAACGATTGCGGTGACACAAACTGCTGCACCTAATGGAAATGAACCTTCAATAGTCATGTCAGGGAAGCGTAGAATTCTAAAACTTAGAAATAGACCAATACCTAAAATACCATATAATAAACCTTGTCCGATTGCGGAAGTTAGTAAACTCATTTGATGATCTCTCCTTTTGCTTTGGCTTCGTCAATTAATTTTTGTGGGAATTGAATGCCTAAAATTTTGGCTTCTTTCATATTCAGATATAATTGACCTTTACCAATGACATTAACTGGGGTTGTCGCTGGTTTGCTTTTACCATCTAATACATCAGCGGCCATGTTCCCGGTAGCGACGCCTAAATTGTATTGGTTGATACCGACTGTTGCTAAGCCGCCGTCTTCAACCATCGTACCTGCTGGTGGGAATAGTGGAATTTTGGCAATGTTGGCATTATTGACTAAAGTTTTCATTGCACTGGCGATGTTATTATCTTGCGGGATGTAAACGGCTTTGACTTCTTTAAGCATCTGTTGAGAGACTTGATCTAAGTCGTTTGTATTGGTAATGGTATAAGGCTTGATGGTTAAACCATATTTTGGTGCCAAAGCTTCAAGTTCTTTCACGGCAACTTGAGAGGTCACATTGCCAGCGGTATAAATCACACCTAAAGTTTTTAAGTCAGGCATAATTTCAGCAATCATTTTCAGCTGATCAGCAGTGGGGTTCGTGTTGGATACCCCAGTGATGTTGTGGCCGGGATGTTTTAAGTTTTTAACTAAGCCGGCTTGGATCGGACTGGAGATGGCCCCCATAATCATTGGGGTCGTCTTTTGAATATTTGCTAAAGCTTGTGCCGCTGGTGTGGCAATCCCAATGGTTAAATCAGGGTTATTTGAATTTAATTTTTCAGACATTGATTTTAGATTGCTTTGATCACCTTGGGCGTTTAAGACGGTAATGTGTGCGGTTTTGCCATCTTTATAGCCTCGTTTGGCTAACTGATCAATTGTTCCTTGGGTGATTTGATCTAAAGCCGGTTGTGAAAGGGACTGTAATAACCCGATTGTGGGCATTTCTTTTTTTGTATTTTTAGATTGTGCGTTGCTGTTGTTCGGTTGGTATGTGAAGAAGGCGACGATTAAAAACGCCAAGGTCACGATAATTGAGCCGTAAAGTCTTTTCATTATTTTTCCTCCAGAATGATTTAAAACCCCTAAATTAGATAATTGCCATAAAAAAACGCCACTCACAAAATATTTTGCGGGTAGCGTACAGAAAAACCCGCATAAATCAGTAAAGGTTACCGATCTATGCGGGTCTATATTTAAGACAATCAGCATAGATACGGTCTACATATGGTAGACCGCATCAAACGATCCACCGCTAGTGGCTTTGCCACCAGGCAGTGTTCGTCCAAGTATTCAAACTCATAACGATTCGTTTTCTCATGCTGTCGTCCTTCTCTCTAATGTATTATTAATGATAGGCTAATTAAATCACATACGATATAAGCTGTCAAGTCAGAAAATAATTTTTATAATAAAAAAGGCTCGGTTAACCGGGCTCTTTTAGTGACACAACAAGACTTTATTTCCCAATTGTTTTAATTTCTTCTTCAGCTTCTTCAGTCAGCTTAATCTCAGGATTGTGGCTCACTTCGGAGAGTTTATCCATGGCTGCTTGGCGGCTAGGGATGATGTCCATGTTAAAGAGAATCCCTTTGATAATCCCTTTTTGGAAATCAAAAAGTTCATAGACTAAATAAGGCTCTTTGTCATCATCACGCATGCTTGCGTCTAATTTTTCGCGCAGTGCCTGACCGCTTTCTTCTTTGTCCAATTCTGGTGCATCAACTGCTGTAATAAAACCTTTTGTTAATAATTTTTCTTCTAATTCAGATTCAGTCATAATTATTCGCCTCTATAGTTTATTATAGTGCTTTCACGAAAAAGTGGCGTAATTAAATGATTTTTCTCAGCAAATTATAATTATCAGCAAAATTCATAGGTTCGGGGTATACTTGTAATCAAGTAACCCTATCAATTAAGGTATGACTGGAGGTGTGGTGGCTCTTGTTCAAAGATGATAAGCGTGACTTTAGCAGTGCTGAGCAGAAGAACTTGCTTTTTAGTGCTGCGCTGGCAACGGAATTAGGGATTGCATTACAAGCTAAAGATCCGCCAGAAACAACCACCACTACGATCCATATTGCCCCCAGAGATCAAATCAAAGTGGATACCGAATTGGCCAAGGCGCAGTTGAACTACATTAAAGCACAACAGCAGAGTCAATTGGTGCAGCAAAAATTGACAAAGGCCCAAAAACGGCAAAAAAATAAGACGGCTGAAGATTTGACGCAGATTGAACAATCTGAAGCGCAGTATAAAGCAATTGGCCCTCAGAAAAAGGCACTTTTGGCACAGTTGGCTGAATTAAAGGCACAACAGCAGTCGCAACAGGCGCAGCTGCAGGTCAATTATGATCAGCAGCTGGCCCAAGTGAAAGCGCAGCAACAGCAAGTAGCCGCTTATGATCAAGAAATTCAAGCGAGTCAAGATCAAATCACACCGAATCAGACGGCGCAGACACAAAGTGCGTTAGCCTACTATAGTCAGCAAAAACATAATGCCCAGCAGCAGTTAAATCAACAGCAGGCGTCTTTATTGGAACTGCGGCAGCAAGCGCAGCGTTTGACGACTGAGCAAGCTAAAGATTTGGCGGCCCTAGAACGGCAGATTATTGCCCGTGAGACGGAAACGGCCCTTTATCAAGCAAAGATTTTGGACTTAAAGCAAAATAAGACGGTCTATCAAGCGGAAGTGGTGCAACAGCAAAATGCATTGCAGCAGGCTTTGATGGAGGAAGAAAATAGTTTTAAAGAGTTGACGGCGATTCGGCGAAAGCATAGTAATTTGAGTGCGGAACAGCAGGCTTTATTTGCGACGGCACCGCAATTACAGACGGCGGGGGAATTGTTGTCGATAACGTTATATCAAAATGGTCAGCAGCAAGATTTGGTGCCAGAAGTGACGAATACGGGACCTCAGTTGGCATTTGCGCCGGTGCAAGATATTGTGGGCTATGCATTAGATTTGGATCGCTCGTTAGTACTTACGGATCAAACGATTATTGGTTCCTTGCGGGATTTGATGGGTGAGCTGCAGACGACGGCCCCTGAATGGGCGCTGCAGCAGTTGAATGCTGGTCTAAAGATGACGCCAGGTCAGAGTAATCGGGTGATTTTGCTTTATTGGTATCAACGCCAAATAACGTTAGTGACTAAATATCAAACGATACGACAAGATGCGATACAACAAGTTGAAGCTACTCGGGTGATTCAAAATCGAGCGGTGCCTCAATTTGAATTACCGGTTCAGCAGGCGGACTATCAACTGGATTGGCAGCGCAGTCGATTGAAGTTAGATGATTACGATAAGAATTATTTGACGAGTTACTTAGTGGCGGCTGATGGGCAGGGTCCAGTCGCATTAGATTTGTTAAATCAAGATATTGCCCAAAACCGTTTAGTGGCGGCCAAACTAACATTGGTCTATCAATATGTTGCCGCAACGCGACCGTTACAGACACCGCAAGGGCCTGAAGAAGCAACGGCGAGTCATAAAATTGCTGCTTTTGGTCCAGATCAACCTTTGGCCAATACAGCGTTCACAACACCGGTACAACGGACTGCTAAACCAACTGTTGAACCAGCGCCTGAGCCTAAGACTGAACCGATAAAGTCAACGTTGTTTAAATCTCAAACTCAGTTGGTAAATAGTCAGCAACGAGTTCGACCGGCACGGGCTTTATTTGGCAACACAGCTGAGTTAAAACCAAAACTATTGGGGACTTATGGAATTAGTAAATTTAAACGGGGACAGCATATTGTAAATAAAATTATGCCCCGAAAATATTGAATCGAGGTTAGTAATAATGGATGAAAAAGAAAAAGAAGTGCAGTTAACACAATTTGTTTTAGAGCGAACAAAACCTGGTCAAGAAGCAGCCATGTCTGAGTTAATTGATAAGGTATTGGCTAAACGACGGGAAGGGAAATTGAGCACCATGTTTTTGATGGGTATCGTCCCCCAAGCAATGGGTATGATTAAACCAGAGGCTATGGATGAAATTAAAACAACCTTGAAACAGTATCGTTAAACAGTGTGCATGTGTTTCAATTAAAAGTAAAATTATAGCCAAAACAAAAGAGGTCGAGTCAAAATTAATTTTTGATCGACCTCTTTTATTTCGTGGTTTTTGAGCCACTCTCGACTAATGTCGTAAGTCTAGGTTATATTGCGAAATCAACCCGTGTTGGTTCACGCTCTGGTTTTGAAACGCGCTCACTAGGGCAAAACGCTCACCTAACTACGAATTATTCATAAGCGAAGTGCACTTATTTCATAATTCTAGGTTAGTGCTCGCGGTTTTCCCGCCCTAGTTCACGCTCTAATTTTCGCCGGCGTCTAATTTATTATCCATGATTAATTCGATGGTTTGGTTCATTCGTTCTCGGTAGGTGTCGTTTTCCAGCAGCATGGTGGTGATGATGTCTAGGGCGTAGATGATGGCGAATTGGGAGTTAACGAAGCGGTTATTATCAACAAAGTTACTGTTTTTAACGAGGATCGTTAAATCGCTTAAGGCGGCTAGGCGACTGTTGCTGGAGGCGGTAATGGCTACAATTTTAGCGCCGTTTTCCTTGGCGAGTTCTACGGAGCGGTTAACGTCGGAAGTATTACCAGATAATGAAATCGCTAAAATTAAATCACCTGCTTGGACGATACTGCTACTGATGAACATAATGTGGCTGTCGGTCATACAAAAAGCGGAGATACCCATCCGCAACAGGCGTTGGGTCATTTCATTGGCGGTGTAGCCAGAACTGCCCAAACCAAATAAATAGACTCTTTTAGCTTCAAAAATTTCTTGAACGGTTTCTTTGAGTTTGTCTACATCAATCCGTTCCCAAGTACCGGTTAAAATTCGGCGGTAATAATTATAAACACTATCCGTAATTCGATCTTCACTCACGGCAGGTTCGGCAGGGGCGTGAACGACGGCGAGCTGAAGTTTAAAGGTGTAAAAATCACTGCAGCCCATTTTTTTAACAAATCGAGTGATCGTGGCATTACTAACGCCGACGGTTTTGGCTAAGGCTGAGATGGTCATATTTTGAACTTGTTCAGGGGCTTGAATTACTTTTAAGGCAACCTTGCGCTCCTGACGAGATAAGGTGTCAAACTGTTCTTCTACAATATTTACAATACTCATAATGAATTCATTCCTGTCTACAGGGCTTTTTAACTAGCTTATCACGGTTCAACGTAACTTTCAGAGTTGCAACGAAGTTTTCAATTAATTGTAATCAAGCTGTAAATAAAGACCCGTCCGCAGGTTTATCAGCTTTAACCTACAGGACGAGTCTACGAATTAAATTAAAATTAATTTTGAATGGCTTTTACAAAACTTTGGGCAATTTGTAGTGGCCGAGTAATCGCACCACCCACAACCACCGCATGACAGCCTAGGTCCAAGCAGCGCCGTAGTTTTTCTGGCGTATCTACTTTACCTTCCGCAATCACGGGATGTTGTGCCGTCTTTAAGACAGATTTCAAGTATTCAAAGTCATTGTCGGCTAAATTAAGCCCTTGAGTATCCAGTGTATAACCGTGCATCGTTGTACCGATAATATCAAAACCTAAGGCATCGGCTTCACGGACGTTTTCTAAAGTCGCTGTATCCGCCATTAAGAGGGTATCCGGGAATTCTTGGCGCATTTGTGCCACGATGTCGGCTAGCTTTTCACCATTAGGTCGGGGCTGGCCGGTAACATCGCAGGCGACAACTTCAGCGCCAGTACTAGCCACAGCACGCATTTCTTTCATAGTCGGTGTAATGTAGACGGGAGAGTCTGGGTAGTCTACTTTATTCAAGCCAATCATTGGTAAATGGACTTCGTCTTGGATGGCCTGAATATCAACGACGGAATTTGCCCGAATTGCCGCACCGCCAGCTTCTTTAGCTGCTAAAGCCATACGAGCCATGATGAAGGAGCTGTGTAAAGGTTCACCCTTTAAGGCTTGGCAAGAAATGATTAGCTTGCCTTTAACCGTTTCTAAGAAATTATTTTTTGCCATGGGAATTCTCTTTTCGTTAATTATTGATTATTTAAAATATTTTTCGCAGATTGCTTTAGCGCCAGCAATCATTTCTGGATTAGGTTTGCTCATTGGAGCTTTGCAGTAGCCAGCGTCAACACCTAATTCTTTGAAGATTAATTTGATTGTTGGGTAAAGGTCATTTTGCAATAGATCAGTGATGTAATCGTTACTTTCCTTTTGTAATTGTAAAGCTTTTGTCAAATCGCCAGCTTCAAAAGCCGCAATTTCTTCTTTAGCTTTTTTAGCGTTCAAGTTGAAAGTAGAACCAATGGCGCCATCAACGTTTAAGGCTAAGGCTGGCAACATCATTTCATCAAAACCAGATAGAATTAATTTGTCAGGGAAAGCTTGACGGCAACGTTCTAATAAGTAGAAGTCAGCGTTCGTGTATTTAATCCCGATAACTTTTGGATTTTCGAATAATTCAGCGAATTGGTCAATAGATAGGGAAACACCTGTTAAAGCTGGAATAGAGTAGATAATTAATTGAGTATCCACATCTTTGACGATTTCGTTGTAATAGTGTTTGATTTGTTCAAATGAGAAGTTGTAATAAAATGGCGTTACGGCAGAGATTGTCTTGTAACCTAGGTCTGTCACATATTTAGCCAATTCTTTAGATTCAATTAAGTTCAAGCCACCAACTTGGGCAATTAAATCAATCGCACCATCAGCTTCATCAATAACGGCTTTAAAGATCGCCTTTTTTTCGTCTTGGTTCAGCATGAAGGCTTCACCAGTACTGCCACCGACGTATAAACCATCAATATGATTCACATCAATGTTGTAACGAACCATAGCGCGAACGCCTTTTTCATTAACAGTACCGTCTTCGTTAAAAGCTGTCATTAATGCTGAATATAATTTTTTCATGATTGATAAACTCCTCAGTTTAAATAAATTTTGTAATCATCATCTCAATAATTCAACCGCTTACATGACATAGCATACGATGCGGTAATCAATATTGCAATACTATTTTTAGGTAATTATTTTCATAAATTACATTTATCCCTTTAATATCAAGGCATAAAATCTTTTTTGATTTTAATTAATTTTGTGAATTTTGCCAGTTCATGCTATTATCAAACCGATTTCATTGACATAATTTTAGACCGCAACTAAAAAATAAGACAGGAATGAAGACGATGACAAAACAATACTTAGTATTTGACGTAGGCGGCACCACCATTAAATATGGTTTGATGACAAGTGATCTAAAACTAAGCCAGCAGGGCAAATGCGCTACAGAAAAAAATAAGGATGGTTTTATTTTAAAAGAATTGCAGCGTTTAAGTGCGGCATTTCAAGCAAAGACGACACTAGCGGGCATTGGTGTTAGCACGGCCGGCATTGTCGGCGCTGATGGCGGCATTCAATATGCTGGGCCAACTATTCCTGGTTATCAAGGGACGCCTATCAAAGCGGCTTTGGCTGCCCAGACGGGTTTGCCGGTTTTTGTAGTGAATGATGTGGACGCCGCCTTATTAGGAGAACAATTAGCTGGCGGGGCTCAAGCTGCTGAAGAAGTATATTGCATTGCCTTAGGTACTGGTATCGGGGGCGCTTATTTAAATCACGGGCAACTATTTAATGGGGCGCATGCTACAGCAAATTCAATTGGCTATACTTTGTATGATCCAAAAACGCAGACAAAATACGAACAACGGGCGTCAACTTTAGCATTGGAAGCCACTTTAAAAGCTTATGATATTAGTGTGCCAGCGGCGTTTGATGCCGCCAAAGCGGGGACTGCACCTTATGTTGACCTCATCAGTGCCTGGTCAGATGAGGTGGCTTCGGGATTAGCCCAAGTCTTATTATTCTTTGATCCTGAGGTACTTTTAATCGGCGGGGCCGTCTCCCAGCAAGGGGATTATTTACTAACCTTACTAGAAGATAGTTTGGCGAAGTATTTGCCAAAGGACCTGTGCCAAACAAAATTAAAGGTCGCTCAATTAGCTGACAAAGCGCAACTATATGGGGCTGTTGCCGGCTTACTGAAGGCATAGACCAGTTTAAAAAAATAAATAAAGCGTTTACAATAATTATTGTGTATGTTACAGTGCTTACTGTAATCATCACTCAAATTATTAAATTCAACCGCTACTAAAATGGTATATAGAAAATCTCAGTCGTCTGACCGCTGACTGAGAGGCTGCTTTATCAAAAGCCAAGCCTTCTATATTTGTTTAAGTAGTGGTTTTTTATGTGTAATTGTTGAAAGGTGGCTCATTATGAACGTATCGATCAATACAGCTGTATTTTTAGAAGCAATGCAAAACGGCGTTGCTCAAAGTGATTGTGTGCAGGTATTAGCCGGGATGGCAATAGATGCGATTGAAGTTCGGGGAGAATTTTTCAAACCCGAAACAAAAGCGCAGGAATTGGCAGCGATTGCAGAATTCTGCCAAGCACAAAATTTTGATTTTTATTATTCTGTGCCTGAAGAACTATTCACGGCAACCGGACTGAATCCGAGTTTGACCGAAAATCTGGCGATGGCTCAAAAGTATCAAATCAAAGGCTTGAAATACAGCTTCGGGACTTTACCAACCTTGAACCAAACGGAACTTGAAACCCTTAAAAAAATTTCAACGACTAATGTTGCCGTTACAATTGAAAATCAGCCGAATCAAAATGGAGTTTTGGCAACTTTTGTAAAAGATTTAACATGGGTTCAAGAAAATAAGTTACCATTAGGATATACTTTTGATTCTGGAAATTGGTACTGGATTGATGAAAAGCCAGAAACAGCTTTTGCGGCGCTAAAAGATCAAGTAACGATTTTTCATTTAAAGGATATTAAAGATCAAGATACAGTTTTGTTAGGTGAAGGGTTAACGGATTGGCAAAGTCTAGTCCAGCAGCTTAAACCAACGAGCCCTGTATTCTTAGAATATGCTATCCAGCCGGCAGCACTCAATGACCAAATTCAACTAGTAAATAAACTATTAAATTAACGGGGGCTATCATGAACTACTTACTCCAACTAGTCATAATCTTATTATTGACAAAACTGGGGGCGCATTTATCTAACCGCTTAAATTTTCCAAGCGTTATTGGGGAATTATTGGTGGGGGTAATCGCTGGACCAGCAGTCTTACATATCTTAACACCAGATACCTTTACGCATTATTTCTCAGAAATCGGCGTTATTGTTTTAATGTTTATTGCCGGTTTAGAAGGTAACTTGAGTTTATTAATGAAATATTGGAAACCGGCTTTGACCGTAGCCACATTAGGGGTTATTTTCCCAACAATGAGTGCGGCATTGCTGTGTGTGTATGTATTTGACTTCGCTTGGTCAACGGCCTTATTCCTAGGCTTAATTTTGAGTGCAACATCGGTCAGTATTACGGTACAAGTACTTAAAGAAATGGGCCGAATGAACACGCGAGAAGGTGCGATTATTCTAGGCGCTGCGGTAGCAGATGACATTATGTGCGTCATTTTATTGGGCATTTGTGTCAGTCTATTCGGCAGTGGCGCGGCAGCCCAACAGCAATCTGCTTGGGGGATGGCTTGGCCAAAAATCCTATTCTTTATTTTGATGTTGGCGCTAGGTAAGTGGTTTGTACCGCGTTTTATTAGTTTCTTTAACAAGTTAAATGCCAGCGAAAACGAAACTACAGCAGCGATGATTCTGTGCTTTGGTTTTGCGGCAATTGCTGTTTTACTAGGGATGAGTGATGTTTTAGGGGCTTACTTTGCCGGATTGGCAATCTCTGAAACAAAATTCAAAGAGTCATTGGCTTTGAAAGTAGAACCGATTGGTTATGCGATTTTTATTCCCGTTTTCTTCGTGAGTATCGGGTTAAATATCACTTTCAAGGGTATGCAAAACGATATTATTTTCATTATTTTATTAATTATTATTGCTGTTTTAGGCAAACAAGTCGGCGGGGCTATCGGTGCGAAATTCTTCGGATTAACGTGGGATGAGTCCAACGTTGTCGGTGCCGGGATGGTTTCCAGAGGGGAAATGGCCTTGGTCGTTGCGAATGTTGCGCTAACCGCAAACTTGATTGATAAAAACCACTACACTGCGATGATTGTTGTCACTGTCATTACAACATTAATCGCACCACTAATTTTAAAATTATTTATTCAAAGAACTGTGAAACATGGTGAGAAACAAAGTACCACAGAAATTAATGATCAGGCCCCATAAGAGGGTAAATACTATCGAATAAAATAATAAAACTTATTTTAAGTAGGCTGATAAGTTTATCAACTTATTCAGAACTTCTTATGGGCAATTTTTAGTTAAAACTGTTATGTAGGAAGGAATATATAAATATGGGAAACGGCGGATTAAGAACAGCGGATCTAGTTATTCTAATCGTTTATTTAATTGCGGTATTACTGTTTGGGCTGTACTTTTCAAAAAAGGAAATGGAAGGTAAGGAATTCTTTAAAGGGGACGGAACGATCCCTTGGTATGTAACATCTGTTTCTATTTTTGCAACAATGTTAAGTCCAATTTCGTTTATGACATTGGCAGGTAATTCATATGCTGGCTCTTGGCTATTATGGTTTGCACAATTAGGGTTGATCATTGCGATACCATTGTCAGTGAAATTTTTCTTACCTATTTATGCACGTATGGATATTGATACGGCTTATGACTACTTGGAAAGAAGATTTAATTCTAAGGGGCTTCGTGGCGTGTCCGCGATCTTATTTATTGTCTATCAAGTAGGTCGGATGTCTATTATTATGTATTTACCATCTGCTGCTTTGGCAACGCTAACAGGAATAGATGTTAATGTCCTTATTATTTTAATGGGTGTCGTTGCTATTATCTATTCTTACACTGGTGGTATCAAATCTGTATTATGGACGGATTTTGTACAAGGGGCTGTTTTAATTGTTGGGGTTATCATTTCAATGTTCTTATTAATGAGAAATATTGATGGTGGCTTTGGTTCTGTTGCGGAACAATTAGCTAATGGTAAATTCTTAGCTAAAGGAGAGAGTATTTTTGATCCTAATATCTTGAAGAGCTCTGTCTTCTTGTTAATTGTCGGTTCAGGTTTAAATATTTTATCTTCTTATGCTTCATCACAAGATATCGTGCAACGCTTTACAACAACACAAAGTACTAAAAAATTAAACAAAATGCTTATTACAAACGGGGTACTATCTTTAGGGATCGCAACTGTCTTCTATTTAATTGGGACAGGGTTATACGTTTATTATAGATTACAAAACCCATCTGATCCTGGTAACGCTATTCCGCAAGATCAAATTTTTGTTTACTTTATTGCCTATCAAATGCCAGTAGGATTGACAGGGTTAGTATTGGCCGCAATTTATGCTGCTGCACAATCAACGCTTTCAACCGGATTAAACTCCGTTGCTACGTCATGGACTCTAGATATACAAGATGCCATTAGTAAAAAACATCGGACAGATGCGCAGAATACAAGATTAGCACGTTGGATTTCTTTAGGTGTTGGGATCTTCTCAATTATTATCTCAATTGTATTAGCGCATTCAGATATTAAATCTGCCTATGAATGGTTTAACGGATTTATGGGCTTAGTATTAGGGGTACTTGGTGGTACGTTTATTTTAGGGATGGTTTCTAAAAAAGCGAACAAACAAGGTGCTTATGCAGCATTACTAGCTTCAGGTCTTGTAATGATTTTTGTTAAGTATGGTGTTCCTGCTGAAGCTGTTAGTATTTGGGTTTACTCAATCATTTCAATTTCAGTTTCCTTAGTCGTAGGTTACATTGTTTCACTGATTACAAACAAAAACGAATTGGCACCAGAAAATACAACAATCTACGATATTTCAAAAATTAAAGAAGATATGAGTTGGGCAAGACGAAAATAATTATTCAACATTACTTGGGGGTAACGGTAAATGATTATTGCAAATATAAAAGACTTACGCAGATATGTGAAGGTGAACCCTTACTTTATAGATGTTTGTCAATTTTTAGAAAATCTGGATATTTCAGAGCTTTCAGAAGGTCGCATTGAAATTAATGGTGATAATGTTTTTGCAAACTATATGACTTATACCGCAGATGGAAAAATTGGTGACTTTTTTGAAACACATCACAAATATCTAGATATTCATCTTACTTTAGAAAATCAAGAAAAGATGGCGGTTACAAGTCTGGATAAAGTTACAGCTAGAAGTGCTTTTAATAAAGAAGATGACGTTGTTTTATTTGATGGGACTACGGAACAAATTGTGACCTTAACACCGGGAAACTGTCTGATAACATTTGCCGAAGATATTCATCAACCCAAAATTAAGGTTAATGATGCACTAGTTAAAAAGCTGGTTATTAAAGTTTTAAACAGTGAGGTAAAACAATGAAAGTAAAAACAATTAGATTTACGTTTGTTGTTTTAGGCTTAATGTTAATGGTTAGTGGCTTACTTAGTTCTAATAAGGCTAGTGCTGCAACAGAACCGGTGTATGAAAAAAATGATATTTCCCTCACAAATAGCGGCTTAGACATCACAGAAACATTAAGCCCGTTATTAAATGGGAATGATCAAACAATTATTGTTAGATTTAAATCTGATAATAGCAATGCATTGCAGGCTTTAATAGGGTTATCTAACAATAATAAAGGGTATCAAAATAATTATTTTGATATTTATATGAGAAATACTGGTGAATTAGGTATTGAACTGAGAGATAGCAATCAAGCAATTAACTATCAAGTGTCCAGACCAGCAGCGTTATGGGGCAAAAGTAAAGGCGTTGAACATTACAACACCATTGCATTTGTAGCAAATAGTGAAGCAAAATCGTATACGTTATTTGCCAATGGGACTAAGATAGTTGAGCAAAAAGTTTCTGATTTTAAAGGGATTAATGAAATAACGGGTATGAATGCCATAAATATTGGCGGTGTTAATCGGGCAGGCAAGTTGGCCTTTAACTTTTCTGGTGAAATTAATAGTTTAAAAGTCTATAACGAGAGTTTAAACGATCAAGTGCTTGAATCTGCAACAATCGAGTCAGACTTACCAGTTCAAATTTTCAAAGCAAATGATGAAACAGGGGCCAATTATTTTCGCATACCATCACTATATACATTGAATAATGGACGAATTTTAGCAAGTGCAGATGCCCGATATGGTGGCACCCATGATTTTCTAAATAAGATCAATATTGCAACAAGTTATAGTGATGATAATGGTGCAACATGGGCAACCCCTAGACTAACATTAGCGTTTGAAGATTTTGCAAATGAGCCAATTGAATGGCCAAGAGGGCCAGGCGATAGAGATCTAAAAATTAGCGGTGGCGCAACATTTATTGACTCTGTTATGGTTCAATCCCCTAAAGACAACAAGGTTATTATGATGGCTGATGTTATGCCGGCTGGTATTGGATTTAGTGCTGCTAATCGGTCAGATTCTGGTTATAAACAAATTAATGGTAAGTATTACGTTAAGTTGAAAAAAACTGGAGAAACAGCTTATAACTATACCATTAGAGAAAATGGCGTTATCTACAATGACACAACAAATGAACCTACAACATATGGTGTAGATGGACACTATGGTCTCATGGAGAACGGCAAGTATTTGAAAGTAGAACAATATTCTGCAGAGTTTAAAGATGGCGTAAAACATGAGTATCACAATGGAACCTTTGTAAATATGAATATTTTTTACAAAGATGCATTGTTTAAAGTAGTACCGACTAATTATATAGCTTATACAACAAGTGATGATAATGGCACTTCATGGAGTGAACCAACATTATTGCCACCAGTAATGGGCTTAGACCATAATGCTGCTTATTTAGGACCTGGTAAAGGAACAGTTGTTAGTACAACGGGTAGAATTATTTTTCCTGCGTATACAGGTGCCGATGTTGTTTACATTTACAGCGATGATAATGGTTTAACCTGGGCGGCAAATAGTGTAAAACTGCCTTCGGGATGGTCTGCCGAAGCACAAATTGTAGAAATTAATTCAGGTGTCCTTCAGTCCTATATGCGAACTAATAATGGTAAAGTCGCCTATATGACTAGCACAGACGGCGGAGATACATGGGGTGCACCACAATACCTAGATTTTATTAACAATCCAGGATATGGTACACAGTTATCAATAATTAAGTATTCACAATTAATTGATGGACAGGAAGCCGTTATTTTAAGCACACCTAATGCAACGAATGGTCGTCGAAATGGTCAATTGTGGACGGGGCTAATTGATAAGGCCAATAATACAATTAACTGGAAGTATCACTATGATGTAGATTACAGTAACTATGGCTATTCATACTCTGCTGTTGAAGAGTTGCCTAATCACGATATCGGCTTGTTTTATGAAAAATTTGATTCATGGTCAAGAAATGAATTACACATGAAAAATGTTCTACCCTACACATCTTTAACCATTGACCAACTTTTAAATTAAAGAGGAGCAGACAAAATGATAAATTATGCAATTGTAGGAACAGGTTATTTTGGCGCTGATTTAGCGCGTTCACTTAATAAAATTGAAGATGCCAAAATTGTAACGGTTTATGATCCAGAAAATGCAGAACCAATTGCTAAAGAACTGGGCAGTGATATCTCTAATTCATTAGACGAGTTAGTAGAAAGACCTGATGTAGACTGCGTTGTTGTTGCTTCTCCTAACTATTTACACAGAGAACCTGTTGTTAAGGCTGCAGAACACGGTAAACATGTATTTTGTGAGAAACCAATCGCTTTATCTTATGAGGATTGCCGAGCAATGGTTGATGCTTGTAAAGAAAATAATGTCATCTTTATGGCTGGACATATTATGAATTTCTTTAATGGTGTACATCATGCTAAGGAACTGATCAGTCAAGGGACTATTGGGAAAGTTCTATATTGTCATGCGGTTAGAACTGGTTGGGAAGATACCCAAAAGAGTATTTCATGGAAGAAGATTCGTGAAAAATCTGGTGGACATTTGTATCACCATATTCATGAATTAGACTGTGTTCAATTCATTATGGGTGGTTTGCCAAAACAAGCAACGATGATGGGTGGTAATGTGGCGCATCAAGAAAAAGATTTTGGTGATGAAGATGATTTAATTATTGCTAACTTAGAATTTGATGATGATCGGTATGCTGTCTTGGAATGGGGCTCAGCTTTTCGCTGGGGTGAGCATTATATTATGATTCAAGGGACAAAAGGTGCTATCAAGTTAGACTTGTTCAACTGCGGTGGTACATTGCGCGTAGATGGTAAAGATACACATTTCTTGATTCATGAAACACAAGCAGAAGACGACGATAGAACAAATATTTATCATGGGAATAGTATTGGTGGTATGGATGGTGCCATTCAATATGGGAAACCAGGTATCCGGACACCGTTATGGTTAGCGACGGATATTGATAAAGAAATGGCTTATCTTCAGTACATTATGAAGGGGGGAGAAGTGAGCGATGAATTTGCAAAACTTCTCACCGGTGAAGCTGCACTAGAAGCAATTGCGACAGCGGATGCTTGTACACGATCGCTTAATGATGATCGGAAAGTAAAACTTTCGGAGATTATCGGCGAATAAAATCTGATTAACAAGTTAATTTCACGCCCAACAAAAAAGGCTACCTTTTACGGTGGCCTTTTTCTATTGCCTTTAAATTAGTTGGTTTTAGCTGCGTCTGTCAATAATACTTGCCATTTTTGCCATACTTCATCAGGGCTGTATTTTTGTGCCGCTTGATAAGCGTGTTCACTCAAACGCTGTTGTAAAATATCATCTTGAACAATCTGGCGTAAACGTTCTGCCAGGGCGTCCACGTCGCCGTTAGGGATCAAGAAACCACTGACATCATTTTCGATCATTTCGTCAGGGCCGTAGTTAATATCATAAGCTACTGCGGGTACCCCATGGCTCATAGCTTCAAGTAAAGCAAGACCAAAACCTTCGCCAGAACTAGTCCAGGCCATTGCAACAGCTTCGTCATAAAACTTTGAAAGATCTTGATGATAACCCATAAAATGGACGGCGCCCATGACACCGGATTCTTCAACGGTTTGATTTAATAGTTTGGCAGAAGCGTTATCGGCAATGAAACCAAAAACGTTTAAGACGGCTTCTGGCACAACTTCATGGACTTTAGCAAATGCCCGGACTACTTGATCTAAACGCTTTTCAGGTGAAATTCGAGCGACAACCATAATTTCATATTTATGTCGTTGTGAAATTTGAACTTGAGGTATATCCGGATCAATATAGCCACTAGGAATAGCATAAACGGGCTTTTTGAAGTGGAAACGATTTATTAAATCAGCCCGCTCTGCTTCAGTACCCACAATTAAGCCGTCAAATAAATTGTTGCGTTGAATGCCATAACTGTAGTTATAATTCAAATTAGGATCCATTGGGTCATCTGGATCTAAGGTATAGTTAGAGTGGATGAAGACGTACTTCTTAGCTTTTGTTTTCATATCACCCAATGCCGGTGTCAGTTCATAACGATCTGAAATAAAGCAATTATTCAAGCCATGGCTTTGATTTAATTGGTCAAAAAAGTAAGTTTGCAGGCCCCGGTCATTCATGAATATCTGGACACTTTGATTGTGGGTCAAAACAATTCGGGAGACTTGACTGGGCTGCTTTTCAGTAGGGGTACTGTAGATAAATTGCAAAGCAGTTGTCCCATCTGGTTTTGTATAAATCGCTTTTGTTGTGTAGTGCCCCGTGGCATCGAACTCAAATTTTAAAGATTTGAAACCACGATAATCATAAACATCAGAGTATAGCATTTTACCCTCAGCTGTGGCATAAGCGACAGAATCCACTTGATCAGTATCTTTGTCTACCCGAATCATCGCTTGTTTACCATCGGGATAAGTGGCTAAAAAGCCCAGTACGGCATAATGATTCGGCGTCATGTCTTCGCCTAAAGCTTTAGGGTCGCTTAAATTTTCCTGAGCCAAAAAATCAGTCAAGGTAAAAGTCTGCAATGGCAAATTTAAAGTTTCTAAGAAATAATCAAAGAGGTTAATGGAATGGGCATCATCTAAGCCGTTCTGATGGAAATCATAATGGAACCGAGAATAATAAAAGGTAGAGACGATGGCCGCGTCGGTTTGGAACTTATTAAATAAGTTCAACCGCATAACTTGGGCGTGTTCAATCCCGGAAGTGCGTGTACCTACGTTGTTGGTCATAAAGAAATTCATGGTTTCAGCCTCCAAATAATTAATCTAAAGTTTCCGTGGTTAATGTGTGAAAGAGCCATTCTTGTGCTAGATCAAACCATTTGGCCACATGGGGCAAGTCCGTACCAGAACGCCAAGCGGTTTGGGCGTTGGCTAAAGCTAAGCCGTGGGGCCCGTGATCAAAAATATGTAGCTCTTGGGCAACGTTAGCTGCATTTAAAGCGGCCGCATAAAGCAGACTATTTTTTACCGGGACAGCTTGATCGTCATTGGTAACCCAGATGAAAGTGGCTGGATTCGTTTTTGAAACATGCTGATCCGCTGCATAAAAGTCCAAATTATCGGTGATGGCTAACGCGTCTGCTTTGGCCTTAGGGAAACCGGCGTCTAAGCGGATAACGGGATAACCTAAAATAATAGCTGCTGGCTGGCGGGTTGCTTTAGTTGTTTGGCTGACTTGGTCCAAAAAGTCACTGGCCCAATAGTCACCGTAAAGTGCCGCAATGTGGCCGCCAACGGAAAAGCCGGCGATAACGATCTTAGTTGCATCTAGCGCTAAAGCGTGGTGATTTTTGTTTAAGTAAGTCACGGCATGGGCCAAATCGACTAAGGGGGCTGGCATTAGTGGATCGCCTTCGTCAATGAAGTGATACCGTAAGTAAAAGGCTTGGTAACCTTGGGCAAAAAAAGCTAGGGCTAATTGTTCAGCTTGATGCTCAGGGATGTGCGTGTATGAGCCGCCAGGGATAATAATGATAGCCGGATAGGTGCTCTGGTGGGTCTCGGGATTAGGTTCGTGTAAGTAGCCTTGTAGATAGGCCGGTGTTTTATCGGCGGTTTCTTGGGTCAAGGGTAATGCTTGTTGGAAAGTTTTCATCTGATAACGTCCTCTCGCATTATATTTGCTTACTATTTATTGTATACTTTTTTAGGCGCATCTTAAAATCAAGAAAGGTAATAATTCTTATGCAAAATCGGTATATCGAAACAAAACGGCTGAATATCAGACCTTTTACAGCCCAGGATTTAACAGATTATTTTGAAATTTTACAAGAACCTACGAATTTTGAATTGGCAGGACAACCTATACCTGACAACTTGGAAATGGCAGAACGTCAATTGGCGCAAGCGATTGTACAAAAAACTTGGGCTATCTGCTTAAAATCTAATGGTAAAGTCATCGGTTTAGTCGAGCAGCAAGTTCGATTTACCGGGCAGCCGCCAGTACCTGATGAAACCCAAATACAAATTGGCTACCTATTAAATAAGAAATATCGACGACTTGGTTATATGCAAGAAGCTTTGACCGCAATTTTTGTTTATTTTGAGCAGCAAGGACTAACCGATATTTGGGCGGGTGTGTTCCTAAATAATACGCCCTCGCGAAGATTATTAGAGAAATTAAATTTTTCTTATCAATATAAAGTGGATTTAGGGCCGATGGTACAACCTTTTCAACGAGAAGAAGCTTACTATAAACTGAAAATAAAAAATTGATTAAGTGTCTAGTTTCTGAAAAAGCTTATGTTATAATTAAGGAGCATACACAAAAGAAAGGACGCGTTATTGTTGCAACAACAATCTACTTTAGCGAAAGCGTTTGAAACTAGACTTAAAGCAATTGAAGCTGATCCGAATCTCACTGTTTTAAAGACGATGGACCAACCTCAATCTGATATACATGGCCAAGTCACACAATATATTGTTTATACGAATTTCAAAGCCAGTTTGAAAAAACAGCAAACGGCTTCGATTTTTGTTTATACCCCGTTGGAAAATATTGATCACTATCGAAATAATAAAGTTGATTACCAAAGTCAATTGTTATTTGAGTACGATCCTTGGGACAAAAAGATTCACATTTCGGTTTTGGAAACATTAGGTGCTGCCTCCCGATTGGCATTTTTTGATTATCAAAACCATGGTTTAGCTCAATTAGCAGTTCAAGCTTTAATTAAAATTGCTAAGAAAAACGAAATTACTTCTATTAATGGTATGCTTTCTTCCTTTGATGGGGATGATTGGGACCGAGTGAACCACTTATTTGACAAATTTAGCTTCGAAACCCTTGCAGCAGATAAGGATCGTGGCTTAGCAATCTACCGATTAAACTTGTAATAACCGCCTAAATCCTTAAAAAAATATACAAAATTCATAGTTATTTCACATTTGAATAAGATTTCTTACCAAACTTGCCCGTTATAACGAAAAAAACTTGGTAATATAGTAAGTGTAAAAAGGTTTTAAGTATCAACCTAGTTTTGGGAGGGGTCGTATGAAATGAAAAACAGACATGCTGCAAAGCAACGACCTATCTGGAAACGGTTAGTGGGTATTGGAGTTGTCACGGCCTTTATTTTCGCAATTGTAGCTGGGATTCAATACACCGTCGCGTGGGCGGGTTCCGGATACGATTACAACGGAAACGAGGTGAGACAGGCTTTACCTGTAGCGGCTACAGGCACTGATTCGAATAAAGATTCAGCTGCGCAAGTAGTTGTTGCTGATAATGGCGAAGATAATCAAACCGATGACAATGCTGATAATGAGAAAACACCGTCTGATAATGCCGATAATAACGATACTGGTGGCAAAGTGGTGAACACAAACACCGGTTACGTTCCTGGCTCGGCGCCAGCGGTAAACGTTACCAGCAGCAATACATCGTATCCGCAAACCGGAGAAGTGCATGACGCTTGGGTAACTACTATTGGTTATGCTTTGGTCTTAGGCGCAAGTGTTGTTATCTTCACACCATATGTAGGTAAGTCTCGTCGCGAAGAAATTTCATTGTAACTTCTAACTTAATTCATAGGAAATTCAACTTTTGTAAGAATTCTTATATAAAGTTGAAGTCCACAGAAAAAAAAAGAAGCTATAATGATACTTGTAAGTTGATAAAGCGATATCAATTAATTGTTGAATAACTTTACTTAAGGATTTAGGGAGGAAATACTCATGAAAATGAATAAAAAGATTTTTGCTAGCTCCGCTGTTGCTGCTCTTGCTTTAGTTGGGACTTTAGCTCCTGCTACAGGCGTATTTGCCGCTACTTCAAGCATCGATGGTGCTCAAGATATTAAGTTAAACTCTGCTGACCAATTAGGTAATGGTGAACAAGCAGATTCATTAGTCGGTGTTTATGCACAAAGTGGTGCTACAACTGGTGAAGCGGTAGCAAAATCCGCTGCTCAAGTTGGGATCATCTCTGATGTACTATCTTTAGATGCTGTTCCAGACTTTAACTTTGGTAATGCAGTTCCTGGTAAAACAGTAAACTTGCATAACAACGTTGCTACCAGTCAAGATGGTAACAGCAGAGGTCTATTACAGATCACTGACTCTCGTACGACTAAGGCAACAGATGCTAGTGGTGAAGCTACTATCCTTTATGGTGGTGGTTATAACTTATCTCTATCTGTTGGTGCTTTTACTAACGCAGAATCTAATAATGCAGCTGCTTCTACTGACGCTACTGCAACAAGTGACGCCGTTAAGAACGGTTTTAGATTGGAATTTGGTAAAGATGCTTTGAACGGTAATGGTGGTGTCTGGGCAGCTTCTAAAGATGGTGCTTCTGCAGAGATTGCTAATAGCACGTTCACTTCTGATGGCACTACTGCTAACTTTGTAACCAGTGCAACAACTGATGGTGCTTCTTATGGTCGTGTTAAAGCTTACTTAAACGGTGACCATGCTGATGATATCCAATTATTTGTTCCAGATGGCGCTGATGGTGGCTATACTTCTACATTAACTTGGACATTAACACCAACTGTAGTTACACCACAAGCATAGTTTAATCTAACGAATTAGATCTAAATATTAATCGGGGATTGCGAATTCGCAATTCCTTTTTTTATTTTTAAATTAAAAATTGATGAGGGGTTTGATGATGATGAAATTATCTAAACGTTACTGGTTGATGACATGCTTTGCTTCACTACTTGCATGTCTAGGTGTATTTATTAGTAGAGGAGATACCGTCAAAGCGGCGGAGACTAATCTAGTAGTAACGCCTGTATATACAGACAATCAAATCGGTGGACATACGGGATATTTTAATACATACGTGGCCCCGGGTGAAACACAAACTTATACTTTCTTAGTAGCCAATAAATCAGATGATAAACGTACGCTGTACATGCGATTTAATGCTGGTTATACAAATCAATCAGGTAATGCTGTTTTCGATAGTACAAAGATACCTGCTGATAGCAGCCTAAAGTATGATATGGCAAAAGAGCTCTTAGTGGGCAATCGTGTAAAACGTGTACATGTTGAGGGCCAAGAAACAGGGACCGTCAGTTTTGAAGTGAAAGCACCAAGTACAGCATATAATGGGGTTATCATGGGTGGTGTTGTTACATCCACTTCTGGTAAATCTTCATTAAAGAGTGATGGGACACTTTTGAAAAATGATTATGGTTATGCTATCCCTATATTCATTCGTAATCAACAAGAAGTCAGTGTATCTCCAAAGATTACACTAGGTACAGTAAAACCGGCTATGCGCAATGGTAGTCCAGCAGTTCTTGTTCAAACAAAAAATGAACAGCCTGCTTATTTAACTACCAGTACAATTACAGCTAAAGTTTATCGTAAAGGCGAAAGTAAAGTTTATAAAAAGAGTACAAACAGTGCTATTACGATGGCACCAAACTCTAACTTTGAATATGGCATTGACTGGGGTAAAAATCGAGTAGAAGCCGGCGATTATAAACTGGATTACACTGTTTCCCAAGGCAAATTAAAGACTTGGCATTTTACAAAGAACTTTACAATCAGTAATGATGATGCTAAACGGCTTAATGATTTAGCTGGTTTCAAACCAAACTATACTTGGTTATGGATCTTATTAGCGGTTGTTGTTTTAATTGTCATCTTATTAATTGGTATTTTGGTTGGTCGTCGTAATAAAAAGAATAATAACAGCAACGGCAATAACAACGCCAACGGTGGAAAAGATAGTAGAAGAAGTCGAAAATAATAAATGAGGCTGTGGGGGATAGATGTGAAGCGATACTTTTGGTTGATTTCAGGATTAATGTTATTGCTAGTAGGTTATTTTGGACAACCTAAACAAGTTCAAGCGGATATTTCAGATATCTCCGCAACACCGATGATTGAAGATAACGATGTGACTGATCGGTTTCAATTGATCGTACAGCCAAATGAAACTCGAAATATTACGATTTCATTCACGAACTATAGTGATGCGGCGCAAACGATTATGGTTCAGCCTACAAATGCCTCTACCTCTGCATCGGGAAAAATACAATATACAACGATTATTAAACCTGGACAAAATAACTTGAAATATGCTTTTGCGAATATGTCTGAAGCGAAGAAGATTACTTTAAAGGCGCAGTCTACTAAAGATGTCACCTTTAAAATTAAAATTCCTAGTGGACGCTTCAAAGGGTTGATTCTAGGGGGCTATAATATTTACCAGACAGCACAAAAGAATAATCCTAATCGTTCGCAAGTGGCCATTCCGGTGTATATTACAGAAACAAATAAGGCAGTTGGTGGGGTATTAATTTTAAAAAATATTAATGCGGCAGCTACTAACGGACAGCCCCATCTTTATGCGAATTTATCCAATAATCAACCGGGCTTGATGAAGAATATTGATGTGCATATGGTGATTGAACGCAAAGGCTTAGCAGAATTTTTCCATCTTGGGCTTAAGGCGATGACAGCCGACCAGCATTACAATACGGTGGCACCTAATTCCACAGTACCAATTGGTTTTAATCAAAAGCAAACGCCGATTAAAGCTGGAACCTACGTGGTAAATGGAACAGCCACCAGTGGGAAAACAAAATGGAAATTTAGCGGAAAGTACCATATTAGTAAAGCTCAAGCGGCAAAAGTTAATAAGCAGTCAACGAATCTAATTTATGATAAGACTTGGATTTTCTTATTAGTCATTGGTGGCGTTGTCTTATTAATTATTTTGTTAGTTGTCTTGATTCGAGTTCAAGGCCGTAAAAATCGAAATTAAATCGTTTAAATTGAAGCTGGGATAAAACATGAGTTTTGTCTCAGTTTTTTTTGTACAGATTCTAACGTTACTGTTATTACACACAAGTATTTTTGTGCTATGATGCAAGTGTATAGAGATAATTTAGTGATAAACAGTTCAAAAAACAGTTCGTTAACTAATGTACAAGGGATTTATTTAATTTATTTTGTGAAAAGCACTTGAAATATAACAGAAAAGTAGTATGATATGAAACAGATTAAACAAAGCGAGGAGCAGAAAATATGGCTAAAAAAGAAGACTACCGTGGTGCAGATGCAATTATTGACAGTTTGATCAATCATGATGTGAAATATGTTTTTGGGTTACCGGGTGCTAAAATTGATCGTGTTTTTGAAAAATTAGAACATCCCGAAAAGGCAAACACACCAAAATTAATTGTAACCCGTCATGAACAAAATGCGGCTTTCATGGCTGCTGGCATTGGTCGAATCACGGGGGAAGCAGGGGTTGTTTTGACAACTTCTGGACCTGGGGCTTCTAATTTAGCTACAGGCGTTGTGACTGCAACGGCTGAAGGCGATCCAGTCTTAGCAATTTCTGGACAAGTACAGCGGGCAGATCTGTTACGGCTAACGCATCAAAGTTTCCGCAGTGCTGCTTTGTTTGAACCGATTACAAAATATAGTGCTGAAATTCAGGAACCAGAAAATATCTCTGAAGTCTTAGCCAATGCGTATCAGGAAGCGACTTCTTCAAAACAAGGCGCAAGTTTTGTCAGTGTACCGCAAGATGTTGTGGACGCACCTGTAAACTCTAAACCAATTGCACCAGCAAATAAGCCTAAATTAGGCCCTGCTAGTCCAGCAGAAACAACAATTTTAGCTCAAGAAATTAAAAGTGCCAAATTACCGGTCTTGTTAGTTGGTATGCGGGCTTCTTCACCGGAAGTAACTGAAGCCATTCGTAACGTGTTGGCAGTGGCGAATATTCCAGTTGTTGAAACCTTCCAAGGTGCCGGTATTATTTCTCGAGAACTGGCCGAAAAGAATTTCTTCGGTCGGGTGGGCTTATTCCGGAATCAGCCTGGGGATCAATTATTAAAACGCAGTGATTTGATTATTACAGTAGGTTATGATCCGATTGAATATGAACCAAGAAACTGGAATGCAGAACGGGACGCTCGGATTATTGTAATTGATGATGCGCCAGCTCAAATTGACCATAACTTTGAACCAGAAAAAGAATTAGTTGGCGACATTGCCCAAACTTTAGATTTCTTATTACCTTACATGCGGGGCTATGAACCAAGTGAAGATGCACAAGATTATTTGAATACTTTAATCGAAAAATTACAAACACGGGATATTCCACCGGTTGTAGACGATAATACAGTTGAAAGTCATCCTTTAGACATCGTGCAGTCCTTGCAAAATCATGTTACCGATGATATGACAGTTACGGTTGATGTGGGTAGTTTTTATATTTGGATGGCTCGGCACTTTAGAAGTTATCAACCAAGACATTTACTCTTTAGTAATGGGATGCAGACATTAGGTGTTGCCTTACCTTGGGCCATTTCTGCCGCCTTATTACGGCCGGAACACCAAGTAGTTTCTGTAGCTGGGGATGGCGGCTTCTTATTCTCAGGACAAGAATTAGAAACTGCAGTTCGTTTGAATTTAAATATTGTTCAAATTATCTGGAATGATGGTGGCCATTATGATATGGTAAAATTCCAGGAAGAAATCAAATATGGCCAAGCTGCCGGTGTGGACTTTGGCCCAGTTGATTTTGTGAAGTATGCTGAAAGTTTTGGCGCCACTGGGTTGCGGGTAGATAAGGCAGCAGACTTGAATAAAGTTTTGGATCAAGCCTTTAAGACACCAGGCGTTGTAGTTGTAGATATTCCTGTAGATTATTCTGATAATAAGGCATTAGGCCAATCATTATTACCAGATCAATTATAAGATAGTAGAAACATTGATAACGAGGAGAGATTCGTAATGGATAAGGAAGATACGTTATATCAACATGGGACATTAGCCCTATTAGTACCTGGTTTATTTAAGGGGACATTGACCGTAGGGGAACTCTTAAAACATGGCGATTACGGCATCGGCTCTGTAGAAGGTTTAGATGGTGAGTTAACAGTTGTAGATGGTAAAGGTTATCTAGTTAAAAGTGATGGCAAAGTAACTGAAGTTGGGCCTGAAGAAACAGTGCCCTTTGCTAACGCTCACTATGATCGGGAAACAGATAAATATCAACGCACAAACATTACGAAAAATGATTTAGAAACAGAAATTTTAAAAAACCATGACTATCAAAATATTTTCTTTGCAGTTAAAATAACAGGGACGTTCAAGTCTATTAAAACGCGGGTAGTTAATGGCAATGGCAAGCCACCATATAAAACACTGGCACAAACAGCTTTAGATCAATCTATCTTTGAAGCTGAGAACATGCCGGGGACTTTAGTGGGCTACTACAGTCCTGAATTATTCCAAGGGGTGGCTAGTGCGGGGTATCATGTGCACTTTATTAGTGACGATCATACTTTTGGCGGTCACATACTAGATTATGAACTGGCAGATGGCAAAGTTTCTCTACAACGATTTGAAAGTTTAGACTTACATTTACCAGCTCACGATTCTACTTATCGTAAGTTTGAGTTTGACTATGATGAGACGGATGAAATCATTAAGGGCGCTGAAGGCAGCGGCAATAATTAACAATAAATACAATTTTTAGCAAGGTGCTTTCTTGTTAAAAATTGTATTTTTTAATTTTGAAGAGAAATTCTAGTTAAAATTGATGTGTGTGTCTTATGAAAAACTGCTATGATACTTATATTAGGAAATTAAATAGTGATCGTAAAATAGAATATGGGAGCAGTTCGAAATGATAAGATGGTATGCAAAAAAAATAATAACCGCCCTATTATTGAGCTTTTGTCTGATTGCCGGAGGAACTAGTACAAAAGTACAAGCGGCAGATACACAAAGCAGCAGTTCAAGTGTTAAAAATAAAAGCAGTTTTTCAGTACAGGCAATTATTCCAAAAGAGCAAGAGGATCAAAATAGAGGCTTTTTTGATTTGACAGTACAGCCTAATGAAGTTCATGAGGTGGGCATTCGGCTGTTTAATACGGGGACTGAAAAAATTACAGTAACTGTGGCAGTCAATAATGCCTATACGTCAAACAGCGGGGCGATAGCTTATGACAAACACGATCGTAAGCTATACGATACGGCCAGTGACAGTATGGCAGATCTTGTCCAAGGTAAACGGCGTCAAGTTGTAACGCTGGAACCTAACGGCATTAAAGAAGTCAAGTTTAAGATCAAAGCGCCTGAAACGCAGTATCAAGGGATGATCCTGGGAGCAATTACGGCGACTGGTGCAACGGATCCAGCAAAAAAACAGCAAATTACAATCAATAATCGAATCGCTTATAGCTTAGGCATCGTCTATCGTGAGGGAGATTTTGCCTCGGTTACGCCTAAGTTCAAAGTTGGTAAGGCAACCCCGAAAATTATAGCTACCCAACAGGGAATATCTTTAGAGCTTGAGAATTCGATGCCGATTAATGCCAGCAAGATGAGTATCCATACTGAATTTTATAAAAATGGCAAGCGGATCAAAGAAATTGATCAATCTAAGCTTGAAATGGCACCGTATTCGTACTTCAAACATTTTATTCCAATCACTTTAAGTGCTGGTAGTTATAAAATAACGGGTAAAATCCAATCTGAAAATGGTGGTTATCAAACATTTACAAAACATTTCAATATTACCAAGACAAAAGAAGCTAAAAAAACAGTAGCCAAACCAGTTGTACAAAAGAAAAATAACATTGGCTTAATTGTCTTATTTATTGCTTTAGGTATTATTGTGTTAGCGATCGTTTGGATTGCAATTTATTATTTTGCAATGGCTTCTGGGAAGAAAAAACGCTCTGCTAGAAAAGCCCGTCGTACCGGGGATAATCGCCGTAGTAGCCGCCGTAAAAATCGCTAAATTCAATTTAGAAAAGAATTGTTATCTGAGATTGAAATTTAAATCGCTTTTTTTCCGCTATACTTAGGACATAAGATATAAGGGGGGAATAGCGATGCGAAAATGGTTGATGGCGTTTGCGAGCTTAATACTTTTAATGACAACAGGTGTCGCTATGCTCAACGGACAAAAAGCTTCTGCAGCTGTAGCAGATACAGCAACATCGACGGCAACCGTAGAATTTACAAGTGGTGTTTCACTATTGGCTGCCCCTAATTTTGACTTTGGGGTTAATAAGATTAATCCGATGGATACGACATTTGATCTAGTCTCAGACCAAGACGACTCAACTTACGGCCGGTCATTAGTTGTTAAAAATGACGGTGGTTATGAGGGCTGGACGGTCAGTGCTCAATATGATACCGACAATGGTAGTTTCACTTATGAAAATTCTGACAAGATTGCTGATTCACAGATGAATTGGAATGATGTTCAAATTCAAGAGTTGCAAAGTGATGGAACTTGGAAGGATATCAGTGGTTATGGCACCATAACAGCACAGACAATTAAGCAAGGTATCTCAACTTCAGTATTTTCCACAGACAGCTCTGAAGTTGGTACTTATCGCCTGAACTTCCCTAATAAGAATTCAGCGAGCTTGAATGTGCCTGGGGAATCTCAAAAGGTTGGGACGGCAACCACTGATATGACTTGGACATTAGTTGCAGGGCCAACAAGTTAAGCATAGAATATAATATAGAAGAAAAAAGCGGTTGGGCCAAAACATTGGGTTTTGATTCACCGCTTTTATTATATTTATAGTGGGGTTTGTACAATGAAGAAGATGTGCTTAAGTTTCTTTTTTTTATTATGGGTAAGTCTTGGCTTTTTAAGCGGCGGTGGGCAGACTGTATCTGCGGCAGCGCCTTCTTTTAGTGCTCAAATTGTTCAGACGATGACCGATGATGACAGCAAAAAACCTTATTTTGATTTAACACTAGAGCCTAACGAAACCCGCCAAGTACAGATCAGTATTCAAAATATGCTAAAAAAAACCAATGAACTTAAAATTACACCAACGATTGCCATCACCAATGATTCTGGGCATGCCGTTTATAATGATACAAATGCCAAACGAGATCCTTCATTAAAATATGCTTTTCCGGATTTAACGGATAAGGCCAAAACAATCAAAATTCCTGGAAATGGTAATGAAACGGTGACATTTAATATTAAGGCTCCTGCTGAACCGTTCCAAGGCATAATAATGGGTGCGTATACAGTAAAATCATTAACCGCAGGTAGTGTGGCGAGTTCCACAAATGAAAAAGTGGACAAGCATGTACAGATTGGCTACAGCATTACGACCTTACTACATTCAAAGCCGACAGCTGCTGAAAAAGTAACGCCAGAATTAAAAATCAGTGATCCCCAATTAACAACTTACAATACGCAACCGCAAATTATGATTAATGTCCATAATGTTAAAGCCAATTATTTAACGAAGATGACGGCCACCACTAAAATCTATCAAAATGATAACAAAGTACCGCTGATTACAGATAAGCAGAGGAATCTAAGTATGGCCGCAAACTCAAACTTTGACTTTACAGTCCCGTGGAAGACGGGCAGTGTGATTGCAGGTTCTTATCGTATGGTGACCGAGTTTAAAACGAAAGATCAGCATTGGCGATTTAACCAGAAATTTTTGATTACGCAAAATGAAGCTACAAAATTTAATAAGAAAAACGTAAAAATCAAGCCTAATTATAAACCTTGGATTATTATGACCACAATTTTACTAGTTGTTGTTATTTTGAGTTTCAGCTGGATTCTCTATTATAAAGGGCAACAAAGGGGTCAAAAACGAAATTCTCGACGAAAAAAACGATGAGATGCAATATTGAATAGCTTTTCTTACCAAAGTTGAAATTTTTTGGAAGATTTTATGTATATAATATGGGTATAGATGATATTAAAGGGCATAGAAAATGGGAGTGAAGCGATTATGAAAAAAAATATGAAGACATTGTTGGCAGCATCCACTTTACTAGCAGGTATGGCTGCAACGACATTTGCAACAGTTGGGACCGTAAACGCCGCAGATGGTGATCCAGTATTAGGAACGGATGGCAATGGTTCTGTAGAAGTCAGCGGAGCTGCAACTTCAGATGTACCTGCAACCGGAAAAAGTAAAGTCGGCATTGGTTTTAGCGGTGGGGACTTAACTCTAGACTATGTTCCAAATTTAGATTTTGGGATGCATAAAGCATTAACTGGTGACACTTATAATTTAGCTCAAAAAGCTGCAGATCCTTCAGACGGGGACAATACTAGCGGTGGTGTTGTTGGTCGTAACTTGATCGTGACGGATGCCCGTGGTAAAGCAGCTGCAACAGGTTGGACTGTACAAGCTCAATTAGGTGCATTTACCAATGATGGCACAGGCAGTACTAATTTATTGACAAACGCAACGGTAACTATTAATAAGACCAACCCAATCAAGGCGGGGACCTTATATATAAGACCAGATCTTACAGACAAGCCAGATGGCTTCCTCTATGGTAGAAATTCTGGCGATGATGCTGGACCAGTTGCTAATACTGGAAATATTACATTAGATGCCAGTGGAGCTGCGGCAGATGTGATGACTGCGACAATAGGTAATGGGCTATTAACTTGGGGCATGGACTTCCAGGAAACAACTTCTGCTGAAATTTATGTACCAATTGCATCTCAAGACGTACAGACTTATATCGCACCAATGACTTGGACTTTAGGCACAAATCCAATTTCATAATGATACAAACTACTGGCAGAGATCATAGCGGGTGGCGTGTTGCCACGATGATATTGCTGATGCTGGGGCTTAGCTTTTTGTTTAAAGCACAACCAGTTCAAGCGGTACAGGTGCCTGATGTGCCCGTAGATCTGCAGCCAGTTATTCCTGAAACACAGGCTGACAAATCAGCAGGGTACTTTTCAGTTGAAATGACGCCTGGACAGACAGTACCAATGAATTTGAAAGTTACCAACACCTCAAAGAAGGCGACGACAATCAAAGTTAAACCGTTTGTTGCAACGACTTCAGTTGATGGCACAATTTCTTATTTACCAACGGATCGTCCAAAAGATAGTTCTTTGAACTTAGATTTTACCAAGTTGGGTGCAAGTACCCAGACCATTACTTTAAAAGGGCATGAATCTAAAGAAGTCGTTCAAAATATAACGATTCCTGAAGATAGTACCTTTAAAGGCCTGGTTGTCGGTAGCTTTTATGTTTGGTCACCGACAATTGATAAAGCAAAACGGGAAAAAGCTGCTAAGAAAAAAGGCGTTTCTGTTTATAATATTTATGGGATGTATATCGGCGCTGCTATTTCGGTAGGAGATGCCCAATCGGTGAATGTAGATTTCCGATTAAACAAAGTATATCCGGGCGTTAGCGGCGGCGAACCAGCCGTTTTAGCTAATTTGCAAAATTTCAAAGCACAGGCGGTTCGAAATCAACAACTAACTGTTAGTGCAAAAGTTTATCCAAGAGGCAGTGATAAAGCGATTAAGAGTATGGGTGTCAAAGAAATGAGTTTTGCACCTAACTCAAATGTCGACTTGCCAATTGTTTGGGGCAGACAAGAAGTACAAGCCGGTGATTATACTTTAAAAATGACGGCTAAGACAGCATTAAGAACTTGGCACTTCAAAAAGAATTTTACAATTAGTGGCAAACAAGCCCAAAAAGTAAACCAAGTCGTACCAAAAAAGAATAATTATATGTGGCTTTGGATCGCATTGGTTGTTCTAATCGTGATTGCGGGGATTATCTTGATGTCTTACCTCTATCGTCGAGGGATCAGTAAAGGCCAGGCGAAAGCCGAAAGTCGAAGAGGTCCAGTAAATCGGCGCCGGAAACGGTAATGACAGCACACATAATATGAGGGAGTGTAAAAAATGAAATTTACAAAAACAAGTCTTTTATTTTCAACAGCAATCTTATTAGGCTCAGCATTAACCGGGTTAACCGGTGTAGCACAAGCCGCAGACCAAGCTTTACTTGATAAAGATGGTAATCCTATTAGTGGGGTATCTTCTGGTCAAGAAAATGGCGCTGAAGTTATTAACGGCGATGCTACAGCTGGTTCTGCAGCCGGTGAAAGTACGGTTGGTATTGGTTTTAGAGCAGGTAATTTGACCTTGAACCAAGTACCAAACTTTGATTTCGGTGGCGAAAATGATTTCATGGCCCAAACCGACTTTACATTGTTTAATGAGGGTGCAGAATTAAATTATACGGATGATAGCGGTACAGCACCACGGCCAAGAGCTTTAATCGTGACTGATGCCCGGGGCGCAGATGATTCTGGGGCAACTAATGGTTGGAAAGTCTCTGTAAACTTCAAAACTCTATTAACAAAAGGCGACACTACTTTAGGAGAAGCTGGTGATGCAACTGCTGCACCAATCTTACAATTATCTTCTGCTGTGGAACCAACACCAGTTACCTTTGATACTGCAAACCATGATACAATAGCAGTAGGTACTACTGTAACGGACTCGGGGTCACCACTGTATACAGCTGCAGCACCAGTTTTACAAAAAACGGGTGTGACTGATTTCTTAGACGTACCTTCTAATACGACAGATCCAACAACTGTTGTAACTGCAAATGCGACACAAGGACTTCGTGGCTGGGCAGTGAACTATAAAGCTAAAGATTCTGTTCACTTGCAAGTACCAATTGAACAACAATATATCGGTGTGTTCACGGCTAAGTTGAACTGGACTTTAGGTAATGCACCGGCTTAATTAACGGAGGGTGCAATGCGAAAAATGAATATGGCAAGATGCTTGGGCATCTTGCTTTTTTCGGTAATGAGTTTGTGGTTGGGTATGAGTCAGCAAACTCACCGAGTGCAGGCAGTACAAGTTGGTAATATTCCAGTTGATGTAAAAGCGGTTTTCCCAGAGAATCAAAATGGGATGGTTACGGGTTATTTTGACTTTGAAATCGCTTCAGGTCAAAGTAACAATTTGACTTTAGAATTTACCAATACGGCTGATAAAGAACAGACGTTGACAGTTGAGCCGGTTGTTGGGGGCACGACTTATCAAGGTGAATTGAATTATGAACCCACTGACCGTAAGGCCGATAGTTCACTGAAATTGCCCTTTACAGACTTAACAAGTAAAAAGCAAACAGTAACTTTGGCAGGTAAAGAAACAAAGCAAGTTACTTTTCCGGTTCAAATACCGCAAACAACGGTTAATGGGATTGTTTTGGGGTCACTTTATGTGAGTTCAGAACAAGCCAATAAAGAAGCTTTGAAAGCGCGGAGTAAAAAGCGCATGAAAGTTATTAATACCTATGCCCTCTATTTTGGGGTTGTTTTGCGGGTTAACGATTGGGAGAGCGCCAAACCTGATTTTCGGTTAAATCGCGTTGTACCAAAGCTAATTAACAATGACCCTGGTGTAGGTGTAGATTTACAAAATTTTGAACCAGCGATGATTAAGGATAAGGCGCTAAGCATTAAGGCGCGGGTAACCCAAAAAGGTTCGACTAAAACGATCAAGCACTATAATATGAAAGCTAGTTTTGCACCAAATTCGACTTTGAGCTACCCCATTACTTGGGGCGGTGATCGAATTACAGCAGGAAATTATACAGTGCATATGGATTTAAAGACTAGTGATAAGACGTGGCATTTGAAACGAAACTTCACAATTACTGGAGAACAGGCCGAAAAATTGAACCAGGCCAATCAACCAAAGAAAAATTATATGTGGTTATGGATTTTAATTGGGATTTTAGCAATATTACTGATTATTATCTTTGTTATTTACATGTATAAACGTGGCCGGCAAACAGGTCGACAATCCGTGCAGAATCAGCCACAAAATCGTGGAAGTCGCAAAAAAAAGCACTGAAATAATCAGTGGTAACCGTTATTTAAAAATATGAGATTCAACTTTAATAAAGAATTCTATCGAGAGTTGATACGAGTAGCTTTCACAATTAAGTTATAATGGTAGTGTATTAAGGAAGCGAAAAAACTCAAAAACCTTTGGGAGGGAACTATAATGAAATTAAATAAAAAATTTGGCACATTGTTAGCTTCAGCAGCATTGTTGGGCACAGGGTTATTCGGCGGTTTAGGCACAGTTCATGCGGCAGAAATTACAGGCGCTCTGGATGGTGCTGATGGTGTAACTGTAGGACAAGAAAATGGTTCTGAAAATGACGCTACGCACATTACCAATGCGGACAATAATGGCACAGGTCAATCTACAGCAGGGATTGGTTGGGCACCTGGTAACTTACTATTGAACCAAGTACCAAACTTTGATTTTGGGACTGGGCATACATTACATGGTGGTCAAACAGTTTATCCGCTATTAAGCGCTGCTGCACAATCTGGGGCACGGTCTTTAGTCGTGACAGATCAACGGGCAGATATGGGGAAAACAGAAGGCTGGAATGTCACTTTGAAATTATCTGATTTCAAAGGGACAGATGCTGAAACTTTACCAAGTACAACAACGGACCCAATTAACTTGAATTTATACGCAGCAGATGGAGACGCAACAGACAAGGCTTATATCAAAGCAGCTATTTGGGATATGGACAGAACAACGGCAGACCCTGCACTACCTGCTTATGTCTTTGATGCAAACAATTCTACCAGAACAGACAAACCAGATAATGTGTTAGACACAGCAGTTAGAGCTGGTGATGATACAACAGCAGTTGCTGTTTGGGGTGCTGCAGTTGGAAATGGTGCTGGTACTTGGGGCTTGAACTTTGATGGCGAGCATAGTGCTGAGTTAACTGTACCGGATGCAGCACAAAAAATTGGGACATGGACAGCACAAATGGATTGGACATTATCAAGCGGCCCAATTCAATAAGCTCTATCATGTTCTAGGTGAGAGGGATTAGGAAATGGAGATCGGTTGGAATAGTCAAAAATTTTTAGTCAAATTTGCGATACTTTGGGCTATGGTTTTAGGTGGTTCGTTTATTTTCGGACAGCAGCACGTGGCGGCAGCAAGTAATTCTAGTGCTGAATTTCAAGTGAAAGCGATACCGCCAGAACAGCAAACAACTCAAAATACAAATTTCTTTAGTTTTGATTTAGCACATGGACAGACCGCACAATTGGGATTAACGATTACAAACAATAGTAATGCAACCCAAACTTTCAAAGTAAAACCTACTGTTGGGGTCACGAATGATCAAGGGACAGTGCTTTATAGCGATACCAGTAAAACACGGGATAGTTCTTTGAAGCTGGACTTTACCAAACTTGGTCCAGAGGTCAAGACGATCACGGTTGCAGCCGGGCAAACTGGCACATATACAACATCCGTGACGATTCCGGAAAATAATTTTACGGGTGCCATTGTTGGTGGGTTTTATATCAATTCACCATCGTTAAATGAGGCAGCAATGAAGAAAAAATCGAAAAAGAACAGTGTTTCGATTCGTAATGTTTATAGCTATGCTATTGGGGCGTTAATCAATGTGGGGGATGTCAGCACCATCCAACCGAATTTCAGAATAAGAACAGTTAAGCCCACAGTCGTGAATCAAAAAGGGGCTGTGGTGACAAATATTCAAAACTTTAATGCAAACTATGTTTCTGGGCGAAAGTTAGCGATGACTGCCCGGGTTTATAAACGCGGTTCTACTGAAAAGTTATTTGATAATACTGTTTTAAATATGAACTTTGCACCAAACTCAAATATGAATTTACCGGTATCTTGGGGTAACACGGAAATGGAAGCCGGTAACTATACAATGAAGGTTACGATTACACGAGGGCTTAAGAGTGACATGGATCATAAAGTTTGGCATTTAACTAAGAACTTTACGATCACACCGGCACAAGCCAGTCGTGCAAATCAAAACCCTAATTTGAAGAAGAACTACATGTGGCTCATTATCTTATTAGTTGTAGTATTAGTTCTACTTGTTTCTGTTTTATTAGTTTACGTTTACAAGCGTGGTAAACAGACCAATACTTCGGCCGGTAAACCACAACAGCGTCGCAAGCGTAAAAAGTAATAAAGCGAGGAGGGGATGCAGGTGACATCTGGGAAGCTGAGTTCTTTAGCTAAATTAGCCGTAGGGTTATTTAGCATGAGTGCGGCTGCTTTCTTCTCCTTGTCCAATGTGCAGGCAGACAGTGTTGACACGGCAGGTGCAGCGTTATCTGGATCCCCTAGTGAACAAGTGAATCAAATAGCTACCGATGACACGGCAGCTGTTGGAGAAAGCCAGGCTGGTATCGGGTTTGAAGATGGCGGTATCCGAATTTATGCACCGAGTTTTAATTTTGGCTCACTTTTTGCTTTTTCAAAAGGAGAACAGAGTGTAGACGGGCGCTATGATCAGGAAACGCCTAATAATTTAGGGCGGCGGTCGTTAGTTGTTAACGACTATTCAGATACAGATGGTTGGCGTGTAAATGTTGGTATAGGTCTATTCAGAAAAGTGGATGATTCTAGCAAGGTGTTAGATGTTCAGCACTTTACACTTAGACCTGGGAAGACCCGCCTATACTACGGGACACCACAAATACCCGGAACACTAGACCCACAGAAGGTAAATTGGACAGGAGTATATCAGTATACCGACTCTAGTCAGTCCAACGGTTCAATTGAGTTAAAAGATAAAAATAATCCAAATTCCAGTGCCGAAGTAAATGAAGGTATCCCGAGTACAGGCTTACCTTGGCAGTATGAAGATCCAAGTACAGCTCACGATGCTGCAGATGTCGTTTTAACGCCATTTAACGATAGCGTTAGTAGTGATGACCTCTCGGATAACGAACGGAAGTCAGATGCCTATCTGCAAGACACTTCTCAAGACGCAGAGACCCAAGCAACACATACAAGCTTGTTAAATCGCTGGCTTGGTAAAGCAGACAGTAGTTTGACATTGCAAGGCGCTACGCTTAGAAACGGATTTCAAGAGGTCTGGGGTTCAGATGGTCAAGATGCCAGCGGTTATTACCACGGCAAAGGCTGGTGGGGCTTAAGTTTTAACAAACCAGGATCTGCAACAATTACATTAGGTGATTCTGTGCATGAAACTGGGCAATATCAAGCCACAATTTACTGGGTTTTGACAGGAGATCCATTGGGGAATTAATCTAGTAAAAAAGTCCAAATCATGTTAAAGATGATTTGGGCTTTTTATTTTTATTCTATTGCAAGATGCAAATGGGGTAGCTTCAATTTAGGAGGAAAATCATGACAAAAAAGGAAATGAGAAAACAGCGCCTGCTTAAAGGTGTTACGTTTGGTTTGTTATCGTTTGCGGCACTTTTAGACTTATTTGGAATTAATCAAAAAGATAAGGTTTACGCAGATACACAAGAACCTACAGATGGGCAAGATAACAGTGATGCCAATACGGTCACGAATGAGCAGGAAACGTTAAAAACACAAAATAACTTAGCGATTTCGACAGAAGACACTACATCGGAAGCAGCACCTGAAGTTGCAACAACACCGGAAACTGAGACAACGGGCGATACTGTGGGGGATGCTGAAGTACCGTCTTCAGAAGTGACAGTTGAAAATAATGATTCAGTGGAATCTGAGCCCGAGCCGATAACACCGGAAACACCAGCAGCTGCTGAAGAAGAAACTGTCACTGATGGGGATGTTTCACAAGAAACATTGCAACCGCAAACAGCTACACCGGAAGTCGGAACGCAAACAACTGAAACGCAAACGCCAGCAGGAAACACTGAAGCCGCAGGTACGGAAACTTCAGAAAAGACAAATGATGAACCTACAAATGAAATAACAGGGATACAATCTCAGGAACAGCAACCTGCAGCCTTGGCAGAGGAAATATCTGCAGATACAGTTGAGGCAGAAGCAGAAGATACCGCTTATACGTTAGTGAATGCCAATAATGACAGTAGCTTACATGATTTGTACATAAGCTATTTACAGAGTACAGGGATTACGGATGCGGATCAGTTAGCACAGCTAGCTGCTAGGGTACCGGAGACAATGAACATCACTGAAGGTACTGTCCTACAGGCTATCGCAATTGGTGGAACAGTTTACCTACCCGTATTAACAGATAGTGACGTTGATGCTTATATGCGAAGTCTATTAATAAATAATGTAGATAACTTGAATTTAACAATAACTCAAAGTAGATTAACTGATTTAAAGAATAATCAAATTAAATATGTAGCTTTAAATACGGTTGTTCCTAATGACGACAATAAATCTAATGTGAGTTATATAGGGGATACCATCAATAATGACAGACTAGGTGGAGCGACCGCCAGCACTGACACTTTAATCGTAAGAGGGATTGAGATCACTAGAACAGGTGATAACAGTAGTCAAAGTGTTGCGTGGAAAAGAAATTCAGATGGTACAGTAGATACCAAGAACCTCGAATTATTAAATTCGGATATTCAATTTGGCAATCAGTATAATTCAGATGGAAAAGTTCAAGCAATTACACCACAAGCGGATGATGAGGTTAATTATCAATGGATTTTAGATAACTTCTCAGCTAATGGTGCTTCTATACAAGTTGCGACGACTGATAATAACGGTAAACTACACTATGGTTATGCGGGAATCAATTCTTTTGATACTGATAAGATGATTTTAACTGTGGATATGTTTGTTGCAGATACTGATAAAACGATGTCCAGTTTTGCTAAGGATTTTTTAGATGGCCTGGCTAATTCAACTAATCCTACACAGCAATATTTAGGTGTTTTAAGAGATGGTGTTGGTAACATTATCCGTTATCATTTAGAAGGATTTCAGACAGATAATATAACTGTAGATACAACTAAGTATGAGAATCAGAGCAACGTCACACTTGAAGTGATGCCTGATAACGAACAAATCAAAACAGATATTAAAGCAATCGGAACTAAAAACTTCGGTGTTGATGATCAGAGCGGTGCAGTTACTAAAGTTGTACAAGGAACAGGAATTGTAGAAGGATCTAGTAGCGAAAAGAAAGATGGTTCTCTAGATGTTACCTTATCAAAGGCAGCAGTTACAGATGATAATAGTTTACAATTGAATTTATTAAACTACTACTACACCGTAAACTTCAACTTACTTGGGCAAGTTAAGTACCAACAAGCTGTTAAGGATTCAGATGGCACAATAACAACTACGGATCTAAGCGAAAAAGATAATGCAACGGTTGGCTCAGAAATTACCAGTGAACAGCCAGCAACGCCGGAAAACACGCACGTTAATGAAACTGAAAATCTCAAAAATCCAACAACGGTGGGCTGGGGCACTACGACGGTTACTTATAATTATGATGCTAATTTGAATGCTTCTCAAAAGAGCAATGTTACAACCCAGACCGGGAATCTAACGGTGGCTGTCACAGCTACTGATGAGAACAGCACCGAATTCAGCGAATTTGCCAATCAGGATTTAACGGATACAGATAAATTTACAGTTAGTTCCGAGGATGCAAATTTTGGCGGAATTACAGCGACAGATAAAGGCTTCCAAGTAACTTTCAAAGATGAAGCGACTGATGCCACAGGACATGTAATTACGGTGCAAAATAAGGCCACGGGTACAAGTTATACCCTGGATCTAACGTTACAAGGGCAAGTTAAATATCAAACGCAACTTGATGATAAAGAACCTGTTGCAATTGATGATGCCACAACAACTGAAAATTTAGGTGCGACTATTGATTTGGATGTGCATCAACCAGCGGCAGCAGATCCTGGTACACATTATGTCAACACCACAACAACCCCTGATAACGCTACCACCTTTACCTGGGGTACCACGACGGTTACGTATAACTATGAAACCGATCACATGGTTTCACAAAACAAGACTATAAATACAGGAGACACTAGTCAAGTTACTGGGCATACCATTAACCTCAAGACCTCCGGATTAGATCTATCTAATTTTACAGGGGATATTTTAGGTGAAAATACAAATTATGAAGTTACTGAGTATGATGATAATAATACCGTCCTCAACAATATCACTGGTATTGTCGCCACAGATAAGGGCTTTGACATGACTTTTGCGGCTGATACGACAACATCAAAACATGTAATAGTCATTCGTAATAAAACTAATGGTGAAACTTATCAGCTAAACTTGACTTTACAAGGCCAGGTTAGATATCAAAAGCAGCTTGATAATTACACGCCTACTGCAATTGGCAGCGCTGCTGCAGTTGCAGAACTAGGTGAATCTATCAACATAGACGAGCGTAAACCAGACAGTATAGAGCAAGGTTACCATTTTGTAGAAACAACGGCGATTTCTGAAGCTGGTAATCCAGAGACAACCTTCACTTGGGGCACGTCAATGGTCACTTATAAATATGCGAAGGATGCTGTGGTAAGCCAGTCAGAAACAGTGGATACTACAGGTAACGATACTTATAAGATTTACATTGAAGCCACTGACAAAGATGCCTTGACCCAATTTATAGGACAGTCTTCAGAAACGAATCAAACAGGCTATTCATTGACGAAAGGTGCTAATATAACTCAGGTAGATGTTCAAGATAACGGCTTTGAAATTACCTTTGCTGCTGATACGGGAGGTATCGGGACTTTTTCAATCCGCAATGATGTTAGCGGTGAAACTTACACAGTGTCCGTTAGCTTGCAGGCTAGAATTCAGTATCGGAACGAATTTTTAAATAGTGACGGGACATTTGAAAAAACGACATCTGCTGGGAGTATCTCTAAAGCAAATATGAACGGCGGCTATGACGTGAATTTTAAAAAGAGTCCTCAGATGGGCTATACTTTTGTAAAAACAACATTAGATCCTGAAAGAAGCCTTTCGGGTAGTGGTAACACGATATCCTTTAGACCTGCTTGGGGCACAACCACGGTAACTTATACTTTCTTAGCAGATTATAAGACGGCGCAGAATACAGCTATTCACACTTGGGAAAATGACGATCACACCGTTGCAATCACACCAACAAATACTGAAGCACCCGACCAAACCGTTAAAATGGATTCATTTATCAACGGTGGCAATAATTTGATTGGGGCAGATGATTTCACAATTTCTGGCAATACCGATCAGGCAATTACCGGGGTTACCGCCGATGAAAATGGCTTCCATGTAACTTTCAAAGATGACGTAGACACTGCTGCACATACAATTACAATTCATAACAATACTAACGGAGATACCCATACACTGAACCTAACGTTACAAGGGCAAGTTAAATATCAAACGCAACTTGATGATAAAGAACCTGTTGCAATTGATGACGCCACAACAACTGGAGATTTAGGTACGACTATTGGTTTGGATGCGCATCAACCAGCGGCAGCAGATTCTGGTACACATTATGTCAGCACGACTACTGATCCGACAGCGGCTACCACCTTCACTTGGGGCACAACAACCGTCACGGATAAATACGCTTCAGACCATAGTGTTGATGAAGAAAAAACGATTAATACCGCTGATACTACAGAAACAACCGACCATACGGTCACGGTTACTGCAGACAAAGCCTTGAATATGAACGACTTTACCGGTCAGGACTTAACGACAGATAACTTTACGATAACTAAAGGGACTGATGTTAAAGACATTACCGCCACAGAAACTGGCTTTAACGTAACCTTTGCGGACAACACAACAGCACCAACGCATAGTATTAGTATCCGCAACAATACTACTGGCGAAACGTATAATTTGATGTTGAATTTACAAGGGCAAGTCAACTACCAGACGAATGTCAACGGTACAATTACAGCCTTACCAGACACAACCGAAGTTGAAAATTTAGGCACTAGTATTACGGATCCAGAGAAGCATCAATTAGCAACGCTGCCAGAAGGCACACATTATGTTGATACCACATTGGATCCGGCAGCAGCAAATGCCTTCACTTGGGGCACCACGACGATTACGTATAACTATGTCTCGGACAATGCGGTGACACAAACCGAAACGATCAATACGGCTACTGATGATCGAGTAACTGATCACGAGATTAGTGTGACAGCTGATTCTAAACTAGATATGAACGACTTTACCGGTCAGGACTTGATGAATGAAACAAATTTTGACCTTACTAAGAGTGATGCTATCAGTGGGATCATTGCGACTGAGACTGGTTTTAAAGTAACGTTTAACAACGACACGACAGCAGCCAACCACACGATTAATATTCGGAATAAGACTACTGGCGAAACGTATAATTTGACGTTGACTTTACAAGGGCAAGTGGAATATAAGACTAATGTCAACGGTACAATTACAGCCTTACCGAATACAACCGAAGTTGAAAATTTAGGCACTAGTATTACGGATCCAGAGCAGCATCAGCTAACAACGCTGCCAGAAGGCACACATTATGTTGATACCACATTGGACCCCGCAGCGGCTGATACCTTCACTTGGGGTACCACGACGATAACCTACAATTATGCGGCAGACAATGTGGTGACACAAACCGAAACAATCAATACTGCTGAAACAACCGACCATACCATTACGGTTACTGCAGACGAAGCCTTGAATATGAAAGACTTTACTGGTCAGGACTTAACGACAGACGACTTTACGGTAACTAAAGGTGATGATGTTAAAGACATTACCGCTACAGCAGACGGCTTTAACGTAACCTTTGACAACGACACAACAGCGCCAACGCATAATATTAGTATCCGCAACAATACCACTGGTGAAACGTATAATTTGACCTTAAATTTACAAGGACAAGTCAACTATCAAACTAATGTCAACGGTACAATTACAGATATCGAAACAACGTCAGCAGTTGTAGGCAACTTAGGGACAGCGTTGACTGATGCAGTTAAGAATCAATACAAACCAGAAATACCACCCGTATCTGGGACGAGTTTTGATAATATCACCACTACTAATGATAACTTTGTCTGGGGCACAACCACGGTCACTTATAATTACACGGACGGTGAAACTTATACTCAGACAAAAGGGGTTAATGTCAATGTTACCGCCGGGGATGGTTATAGGGTTGACGGTCATGTCATTACGATTAAGAGTGATAATTCTGAGAAATTCCAGAATTTTGCGAATCAAGATTTTGCGAGTCGTGCGGGCAGTTACACGATTGACACCAGCGCTAACATCACAAATGTTAGAACAGATGGCGAAAACTTTATCATTACGTTTGATAATAATACGCAAACTGCTGGCCGTTCCATTTTGATTACGAACAATCAAACCGGTGAAAAATACAAATTGGATACGACTTTAAAGGCCAATGTGACGCACTATACGGAATTAAACGGGGATAAGCAACAAGTTGGCGACGTTGTCGAACGGAATTTAGGTGAGGGCAATAAACCACAGATCGCCGCACCGAATTTAGGCGGCAACACTTACTTGAGATCTACAGAAGCTAGTCCAAGCAATCTGATCGCTTGGCGGGACAGCAACCAAATTATTTTCCATTACGCTGAAAATCAAGAGATTACCCAAAACGTCACTGTTAATACTGCAGATCCTAAACAAGTTACAGGACACGTTGTCACAGTGGACAGCCAAGAGATTACAGGCTTTGATAAGTTTGCGAACCAATCAAACTTAGAAAAAAATCCAGATTTCAAAGTTACAAAAGATGATCAAGTTCAAAAAGTAAATACAACGGCGACTGGTTTTGAAATCACTTTTGATCCTAAGACAGATACTGCTGTGCATGAGATTAAAGTTGTTGGCGCAGATGCGACTTATACGTTGACCGTCACTTTAACCGGGGAAGTTAACTATGAAGTAACTTGGCCGGATGGGACGAGCCAGCTGGTGACGGATCCGAGTCAAATTGATAAAGGACTTTATATTATTGGTGGCGATTTGAGCAATTCACTACCAGGGCAGACGATTGATGATGCTTTTGTCAAAGCCCACGGGGATGCGGCTGTTCAAGAGATGTTAGCTTCTGGAAAGTACCAGCTTAAAGCAGTGACACCGGCACCGGAAACGATGGAATTTACTTGGGGTACACAAACGATTCAAATTCAATATCAAACCCCAGATGTCACTAATCCAGACACAGGTGTTGAAATCCCAGTGACACCAGACAGACCAAATCCGCCGGTTAACCCAGAAAAACCCGTTGCTCCAACGGATCCAGAAGAGCCAACAAAACCAGAGGAACCAACGGATCCAGAGGAACCAGTGACACCAGACGAACCAGATGAAGTTATACCGGATGAAGATACCGATGAGACCGTGACCAATCCAAATACAGGCGTTGAAATTCCAGAAACACCAGTACAGCCAGAAACACCAACACGGCCAGCCAACGGCACTGCCGGATTAACACAAGTTGCCACACAAACAACCGCCAAAAAAGCACCAGCAACCAATCAAGGCACCTTACCACAAACCGGGGAAGATAAAGTAGAATCTTCAACCCTATCCGCATTAGGCACATTAGGTCTATTAGGCCTATTCGGCGGTAAAATCGCCTTACGGAAACGGAAAGAAGATTAAATCAGAGCGTGACAAGCTACGTTTTGACAATGCACATAACCTAGACTTACGACATAAGCCCGAACTTGGCTTGTGAGTAAGACGTAGTTATGTAAATTGTCAGTAGCTTGGAACGCGTTTAAATCAGAGCGTGAAAGGGCACGGTTTGGCTTTGAGCATAACCTAAAATTACGTCGGAAGCCCGTTCTTGGCTTACAAGTAATTTGTAGTTATGGGAAAAGTCAGTGACCTTGAACGCGTTTCAAAAGACGACATAAACCGTTTCAACCAAAAGAAGCTGGATCAAAAAATTGATCCAGCTTCTTTTTACGCTCCAGAGATTTTATCACGGAAGGTTTTTTGAATTTTTAAGTAGAGCTTATAAAAGTCCACCGTCCAAGAATCTAAATTCCACTTAATCACCTGCAGGTCCGGCGGAATATCATGACCATACAACACATCTAAGTCAATCGTTGTAATCACAATATCCGCCGCTGCCAATGGGGCATTTTGCGGTAGAATTGTGATCATATTTAAGTCTTCTAAGAAGAACTGAATATCACGACTAATTAAATCACTGCGTTCGATCAATAATTTGATTTTAACCAATTGCCCGGTCCGTAATACCTTTAAGTAAGGGGCAATTAAGAAATAGATTTCACTTGTTAAAGATTCTTGGAAAGGCATCAAATCTTGGAAGAGATTCTGTCGATTTTTGATTTTGAAAAACAACGTAATAATGTCCCACAAAGTAGTACGCTCATAGCTCTGTTGGCTGGTTCGGTAGAAATCTAACAGCCGGACACGCCGGCCACCTAGGACACTGTAGCTGAGAGTAATCCGCATCAAATTAGCAACGAGTTGAACGTTCGTGTTCAAAGATCGTTCCTGGGCTTCAGAATTAATATCATAATAATCTGCAATAAATGTAAAAAAATCATTGCTAAATTGCCATAATAGTGTATTATGAGTTCGATTATATTGATATAATTGTTGTGTTTCAAAACTAGGTCGATGATTAACCCGGCCAGTAACCGTATTATAAAAATACGTGAATAGACTTTCGTTAGCCATATCTTCAAAAGAAAAACGAGGATAGTCCGCCGTTGTTAAGAAGGGATGCTCTCTTGTTTCAGCATCATAAAAGAAAGGTTTGAAGCTATCCATATTCTTAACCACATAGCCATTAATAATACGGATTCGGCAAATTGCCATAAAAAGAGTATTTTGCATTTCTAAAATTGGATCATCCGGATTACTAAGGGTTGTTCGAGCCAAAATTGGCCGAACCGCTTCTGGCTGGAGATGCTTAATAGGCCATTCTTGACCATGGTAGCCAATCCAATAAATAGTAAAGAACAAGAAGCGAATGCGGCGTTCATCCCCTTCAAACTTAAGATTACTAGTGGAAATTGAGATGCCGTATTGCTTCATGTATTTCCGCAGCGGCGACATTTTTCGCAGCAACGTAGATTTACTGATGAAGTGGGCATTACAAAATTCATCGATCGCCGGTTTTTGTGTTTGAAAAGCATAATCAAACGCTTGAAAGACAATACTGCCTTTTAATAAGAATAACCGGTACATATCGATGGGGACTGGGAAGTTCTCAGAGGTAATATCCTTTTTATTGAGCTTATCGTACTCAATAGAAGGGTCAATCAAAACCATATCCTCCAAAAGCCCTTGATAAATATTGTAGGTTTTTTGATAAGACATGTTCATTTCCGTGCCGATATCATTCAAAGTAAATGATTCGGCCCCCAATGTATTTAAAACACGGAACATTTGAAACTTCTCACTGTCAGCTTTGCTAAAAAACATTTCTTCAAAAATAAGACTCACCCGACTTCTCTTAGAAATTGACAACCAGCGTCTGGCTTAAGAAATTCAGAAAGTTCTGGTAAAGCCCGCGGTTGTTGGACAAAAGCAGGCAATTTCTATGTAATTAATTGTGCACAATATTATTGCAATGATCGGTCAATTAGTTTAATTATAGAAAACCAATTCTGAAAGTGCAATAGGGCACATATTGACGTTTAGTTTTTTTTAAGATAATCTAGTTTAGATTGTAAATAATAATATGCGTTAAAATTGCTTAGGGGGCAATGAGGTGAATTCACAAAATAATGAAGTAAAGCGTTCGTTAAAGACGCGGCACTTATCAATGATCGCCATGGGTGGCAGTATCGGTACAGGATTATTTGTTGCCAGTGGTTCCGCCATTTCTCAAGCTGGACCTGGGGGCGCTTTAGTCGCTTACGTAGGTATTGGGATCATGGTTTACTTTTTAATGACAAGTTTGGGCGAAATGGCAACGTTCATGCCGGTTTCAGGTTCCTTTGCGACTTATGCCACACGTTTTGTTGATCCGGCATTAGGGTTTGCGCTGGGGTGGAATTATTGGTTTAACTGGGCGATCACGTTGGCCGTTGATATTAGTACAACCGCCATCATTGTTCAGTTCTGGTTCCCTGATTGGCCCAATTGGATCATTAGTTTATTTTTCTTAGTCTTAATTTTCTTAATCAATATTGTTTCGGTAAAATCTTTTGGGGAAACAGAATATTGGTTAGCTTTAATTAAAGTAACCACGGTCATTATTTTCTTAGTGGTTGGGGTACTTACTATTTTTGGGATTTTAGGCGGACACGGCCCAGTTGGTATGCGTAACTTTACTTACAAAGGCGGCCCATTCATTGGCGGTATGCCAGCGATTTTGAGTGTGTTCGTTGTCGCTGGTTTCTCTTTTCAAGGGACAGAATTAATCGGTATTACCGCCGGAGAATCTGCAACACCTGAAAAGAGTATTCCTAAGGCGATCAAACAAGTCTTTTGGCGAATCTTACTATTTTATATTTTGGCAATCTTTGTCATTGCAGCATTGATTCCTTATACAAGTCCGAAATTATTAGGCTCTGAAGCCCAAGATATTGCAACGAGTCCGTTCACGTTAGTTTTCCAACGGATCGGGTTAGCAGGGGCTGCCAGTATTATGAACGCGGTTATTTTGACCTCCGTTATTTCAGCCGCCAATTCCGGGATGTATGCTTCAACTCGGATGCTTTGGGCGATGGGTAAAGAAGGACAAGCCCCAAGAACGTTTGGCTTAACGAGCCGCCGGGGTGTACCAGTCATGGCCTTATTATTGACAACTTTTGTCGGGGCCTTTACGCTGTTGACAAGTATCTTAGGCCAGCATGTCTACCAGTTATTAGTGGCTGCCAGTGGTTTGACAGGTTTTATTGCGTGGTTAGGCATCGCCGTTTCCCATTATCGGTTCCGACGGGCTTTTCGTTATCAAGATCATGAATTAGATGAGCTGGTTTATAAAGCCAAGTGGTTCCCATTTGGCCCATTATTGGCAATATTCTTGAGTATAGTCGTCATCTTAGGCCAAGACATTCATGCGGTAACCGCCTTTAATTGGGAACGGTTGGGAATTAGTTACATGTCCATCCCGCTGTTCTTAGTATTGTTTATCTATTACAAAGTAAAACATAAAACAAAAGTGATTCCGTTAGGCGAGGTCGATCTATCACCTCATAAGGAAGATCCTAATTACCGCCGTAAAATGGACAAGGCCCAAAAACTCAATCATTAATATGACTGTGGGGAACAAAACATTAAACTATTTAGAAAATCAAAATTCTGTTTATTTTTATTACTCTTAAATCGCCGTAGTGTGGCGCAAGCAGATTTTAGCAGTTTGTGGCATGAGCGCTATCAAATAAATTTTCAACGCTATTTAAATCTGGCCATGCGACACGGCTATATTCAAGTGAGTCAGCATTTAACGGATAAATTGGCCAGCTTGACGCCGGCTCAGTGTCAAGAAGCGGCCCAAGCTTACCAGTTAGATGCGGCACTTTATCCAGAAGGCCAGCTGCAAGCAGAAATCTGTCGCTTAGCCCAAGAAGATGCGGCATTATTACCAGCTAGTTTGGATGCTGGGGTCTATTTATTAACGGATACCGGCGCTCGTTTTGTCCGGGGACATCAATATTTATTGTTGATGGATCAGTACTATTTTCCAGACGTCATTAATTTTAAGAAGCTGGAAGTCATTCGTAAAAAACAGCCCCATCTGGAGCCTTGGCAATGTTTGGTTATCTTAATTGATGAAGGCTTGGACCAGTCTGAGCTTTACCACAACAGTATGCTAAGTTTGCTATTGCTCAAGCACAAAGTAAAGTTGTATCGGCATCTTGGCCGCCATGAAGAAGGGCTACTTTGTTTACAAGAAGTTCTGTTTTATGAACTGCGGCATGCGGCAACTTTGAATTTGAATACCCAGATCGTACCAGATTTAAAACGGCTGACCAGTTATGAAGCGCAAGAACTGCATTTTTTCTTAGAACAATTGAACTTGCCGTTAGAAGATTTTTTGTTACGGTTCGGCGATTGGCTGCAAGAAAGGGAATTGCCGGAACGGGGATTTACCCGGCCGGAGATGATCTCGTCAATCATGTTTGCATATCTAGAAGATTTTAATAGTTTGCGTAATTTGTGTCTCAACATTCAGAATCGAAATCAGAATTAATTAGGATAATTGATTATATTGGCAGAATAATTTACGGAGATTGCGACCAAAAGCGACTCTTTCTAAATTATTTTGCTTTTTTTTATATGAAATTGAGTAATTTTCTTTGAAAAAACAAGCTAATCATGAGATTATATAATTAGATATATTTATGAATTATTATTATAAATTTTAATACACGTAATGAGATCCGATCTATGATGTTTTTCATCTCTGCTGGGACTTAATTTGGCGTCTTCATAATTCACGCAACTAAAATATAACTGAAGTTACAATCTGAAATGAACAATCACAGTTACGACTGGGGAGCTAAGGGGAGAGACATAATGCAAAAAGTTAGTGACTTGTTTTTATCATTTTCCAACATGGAAAAGTACAATTTGTTCATCAGCATTTTAGAAATCAAGCAAAAAGAAGCAACAACCGATCAACTACTTAATTGTTTTAAAGGCAATGCGCAATTAATTACCGATATCAATATCAAACAAGTTGCTGAACTACTGGGCCGCAGCTACGGTAGTGTTTATAACACCTATATGGGCTTAGTCAGCGACTTAAACGATCTGTTAGGTAAAGAAGATGCGGATTTAGCTGAATTATTCAGCGTTGAAGCCGATCAGTATTATGCATATTTAACCAAACGTTCTTATCCATATCAATTTATCAATGCTATCGTCCAAGGGGAAATCACTTCTTTTGAAGCTTTTTATACGCAGTTGGGCAGTAGTAAAGCCACCGTTTTGCGGCATTTGAAATGTCTGCGAAACTTTTTGCGCGCCCGGGATATTCGGGTGACCTATGAACCAATGGGCTTTGTTGGTAAAAATGAACTCAGTATTCGGATTGCGATTACTGGACTTTATTGGCGAGCACAAGGTAATTACGGCTGGCCTTTTGAAAAGGCAGACCACGAAATTGCCCTACGGATTATCAAAGGCGCCGATCATCAATTTGATATTAATAATGCCTATGACACAACCAATGAATTGATGGCCTTATTTGTTTGGGTCTCCCGGGCGCGGGTATTGGCTGGGCATATGATTAATTCAGATCGCGCACAGCACATTTTGCGTTATGCCTATCCTAATCTGCTCAAAGATTATTTGGATCGGCATCCCGAACGGGTTTTATCTCAGCCTTTAACGGATGCTCAGATGATGCAAGAGACCAGTGCCTTATTCTTAGTATTTAATTTGATTCCGTTTTATTCAGAGACGAATAAGTTGACCGTAAATAAGTTCTTACAAAAAATTGATTACTATAATGCCGATATTGCCGGCTTTGTCAGTGCCTTTTTGAGTAACCTACCATTAGAAGAGCACGATGCTTTAGCCAAGACCTCTGTGGATCCGCTGGTGGTTAAAGCTAATTTAACGGCCTTGTTGATCGGGACGTTAGCCTTTGACAGCATTGATCCGTTCTTGTTTAATACGGACGACCAAGCGAGCTTAGACGAAAACGAAATTGAACAGACTTCTCTATATAAGAGCCTGGACAGTACCTTGCAACATTTAGTCATGGATCCACGGTACAAAGATTTCCGGCGCATCGTGGATAAAGTGCTGCCGGCCTTTTATGCCTTATTGCGGCCCTTGCTAGTACTTTATCGACCAGAAAGCAAAGTGAATGTATTTATCCAAGTGACACCTAGCTTTTTTGACAATGCCCGTTTGGAACAGATGCTCAAAACATTGGCTTTTGTCAATATTCTGGATAATAGCGATAGCCTGCAAGATGTCGACTTGGTGATCTGCACTAATGTGAGTAGTCTGCCAGCCAGTTTGCCAGATGATGTCACGGTGATGACTTGGCGCCGCAATCCAAGCAGTGATCTCTTTGGCCACTTATATAGTCTTATCCGACAGGTTCAATTGAATAAAGAAACTAAAATCGCAATTGAGGAATACTAGGCGTTTAGTTTAACTAGAATAATTGCGTGAATGTATTTTAAAATAAAGCTGCGTCAAAACGAAATTTTTGGTGTGGCTTTATTTTTTTTGGTCAGAGCCTAGAACTGTGGGGGTGATTAAGCGAGTAAAAAATCTTTTTTAGATATTTTTTGAGTTTTTTTTGATAGTCTTAGCAGATAAAGTTCGGAAATTAAGGATTAAATCTTTTGAGTAAGGATAGTTTATGCTTTTAATGAATTAAAATACATATAATTAAAGTTCTGAGCAAACAATGAAAGGGTAAATCATGAACTTTGAAATTAGTTGACATGGATTCTATATGTTGGTATAGTAGTTCTTGCGGTTGCGACAGAGCAACGTGTTATGAATGATTTAAAAAAATAATTTTAAAAAGTTCTTGACCATTGTCTGAACAACTGATATACTTATAAAGCTGTCATCGATTAGCAAGTTATGAATAAAAATTCAAATGATTGAATTTTTATGTTGACAAGTCATTGATGACGTGATATACTTTAAAAGTTGTTTTAAATAAGTAGTTCTTTGAAAACTGAACAAAGTTTCGATTTTATCAAATGTGCAGGCTAGGTTCTTAGGAACCTAACAAAAGTAACATTTGCGAAGTCAATTCGCTAGCAAACAAAAAAATGAGTCACAAACTTTATTTGAGAGTTTGATCCTG
>NZ_RHOY01000009.1 GCF_003946725.1 Agrilactobacillus yilanensis
CGAACACAGTAGTTAAGCTTCTTAACGCCGAATGTAGTTGGTGGGAAACTACCTGCGAGACTAGGAAGTCGCCGCGCAACTTTTACGGAAACCAGAGTGGTTTCCGTATTTTTTTGTTTCAAAAAATTATATAATAGCATTACGAGTCAAAAAAATATTAAATTTTAGGAGCTAGTGTCATGTGTAATTCAGCAACGCTGGTTCGGCCAGTGGATACAAGCAAGGTATTTTCAGCTTGCTTGTTAGCGGGAAAAATCATGGTTGAAAGTGGTTCAGAGATGTATCGAGTAGAGGATACAATGCGTCGAATTGCCGTCAATGGCGGTATTCCCAATCCTCAAATTTGGACGACCACAACGGCTATTTTTGTTGGTAAGGTGCAGCAGCCCAATAGTCAATTAATTCAGATTAACAAACGAACTTTAAATTTGGAAAAAGTAGCCCGGGTTAACGCAGCTTCTAGAGCTTTTGGTAATAAACTGATCAATTTAGCAGAGTTAATTGATCGGCTGCATAAAATTGATCAAAATGCGCCTTCTTTTGCGCCGTGGCTGCAGTTTTTAAGTGCTGGTGTAGTGAGTGCAGCTTTAATGATTCCATTTTCTGGTGAATATGATTGGTTTGATTTACCGATGGCATTTATTATTGGTGCGTTAGGATTTATAGTAAACTTTTATATAGATTATATAATAAATATCAAGTTTATTAGTGAATTTACAGCATCTTTAACAATTGGTTTATTAGCTATATTATCTGTCCATCTTGGATTGGGACATAATGCAGATAATATTATCATTGGTGCGGTAATGCCGTTAGTGCCAGGATTACCGTTAACAAATGCATTAAGAGATCTATTGGCAGGGCATTTATTATCGGGAACTACTCGAGGTGTCGAAGCGTTACTCAGTGCTGGGGCAATTGGTAGTGGTATTGCCCTAGTTTTCCACTTTATCGGTTAGGAGCGAAGACTATGAATATTTTTTTACAGTTACTCGTTCAGGCTGGCTTCAGTTATTTAGCAACGCTGACTTTTGGCGTTATTTTAAATATTCCGCGGCGTAATTTAAATACTTGTGCATGGATTGGGATGATTGGCTGGGTCAGTTATTGGGGACTATGGCAGCTGGGCACAGGAAAACTGATTGCTAATTTAGTTGGGGCTTTTTTGATTGGTATTATTAGTGTTATTATGGGGCCTATTAAAAAAACGCCAACATTATTATTTAATATTCCGGCATTAGTGCCATTAGTGCCTGGAGCAACAGCCTTTGAAGCGGTGCGTTATTTAGTGTTAGGCCGTTTAGATATGGCTTCCTCGTATTTATTAACGGTGCTAATGGTCATTAGTGCGATCTCTGTAGGGTTTATGATTGCCCAAATGTTGGGAGAATTAGTCAAACCAGTGCAACTAAAATATATTGCAAAGAAAAAGCAATCATGATACACTTGTCGTTGCGATGAGTTGTTATCTATGAGAATAGATATTTTTTGCAGGGCACGGGTGACATCTACGGATGTGGCACTCAGCGGATTTTGAGTAGTGTCTGTTTTAGGACGTTGTGGAGCGGGCCTAGAACTATAATTGAAAAATTATACTGCCAAAAGCGGCGGTCAAGACAGTTTCTGTCCTGATCGCCGCTTTTTTGTTAGATTACTTTCTTTTTTAATTTAACTTGATTAGGTTTTAAAATGTATTCTTCAATGAGTTGGACAATTTGTTTATTTTGGGGTAGATCAGAATGACCGGACTGACTACCAGTGACTGTGACTTCAGTATAATGCTTTACTTGATTTTGATAGATATATTTACCAGCTTGGACACTTTGAATGGGCACGATACCGTCATCATTATAGTCTTCAGTACCAGCGATAGAGTAAACGGTCAAATTCTTAGGGAGGCTGCTTTTGGCGTCAATGAAATCATTAAGCATTTGTGTTTTATTATGAATGTTTTTTTCACTGAAATTATAAGGCGTGCCGATGGTCATTAATTGATTAATCTTTAAGGTGGTGCTATCAAAATATTTCTCTAAATAATCTGTGTAAATTAACCCACCATTGGAATGACCAATACCTGAAAAATTATTAAAATGATAATGAGCTATTAAATAGTCCATTGCGGTATTAAACCATTCGGCTTGTTTCTTGATATTATTATAGCCGTCTTTATTATTCTCAAAACCAACGACGATGAAGGGTTGCAGATCCCGGCTACTGACCCGGCCGCTGATTTTGAGTTTACCAGAAGTTTGTACCGTAATTTTTAACAGACTATGTCGGGCTTTACCGCTGTTCAGCTCTTTGACTAAATCATCAAAGCGGTTTTGGGTGGCACTGCTGCCGGGAATAAAAATAACTGGTGATAATCGAGAATTATGAATAACACGGGCGTCTTTAACGTTGCTTTTCATCCATTGATAACTAGGTATTAATAATCCTAAAAATAGGGCAATACCGATGAAGGTGACTAAGAGCCATTTGAATTTAGAGGTTGTTTTCATGGGTAGCCTCCAGATCAACTAATGCTTTTACAAAAGGATAGTAAATTAAACCAGAGACAGCAAGGCATAAAGCGCTGACGAATAAGGCCATGGGATTACCATTAGTGCCTAAAAAACCTAGTAAGAAGCCAGGAGTCGTCCCAGGAACATCATAGACAGCTGCTGGTAGCCATTTTAAGACAGTGAACAGCCAAGCGATTGTCATGCTGGCTAAAGGGGCGAGCATGTAAGGAATCAATAAGATCGGGTTGAAGAAAACGGGCAGCCCTATTAGGAGTGGCTGATTCAAGTTAACGAGGCTGGGGAGTAAACTGAATTTAGCAATTTGACGATATTCGGATTGTTTTACAACAATTAAGAGCACAAGGATTAGTGCTAAAGACATGCCACTGCCGCCAAAATTGCCATAGGTATCATAGAGTGTATGCAAGGTGACGGGGTAGGGGACGTTAAAAATATTTTTGGTGGTTAAGGCATGGTTTAAATTGGCAACACCTGCTGCGTTATTAATGTTTTGGGCTAGATAGTTAAGTGGCCCGGGGCTGCCAATAAAAGTTAATAAGTTATGCCAAAGACTAACAAGTATTACCGCACCATAAGTCTTAGGGGCGGTTAGGCTAATACTGAATAATTGATAAAGTAAATCATTGATATTTCCAAAACTTGTTAAATTAATTAAGTAACTGAAGATACCGGCAATGAGCAAAATAATACTTACTGGAATAATGGCGCTTAAACTACGGTCTATCGGTGTTGGCCGGGTTAATTGCTGCAGCCGTTTTGGTAAGAGCCAACGGTTTAGTTTTATTAAAGCGTGATAACTATAAGCCACTGCCGCACCAATCACAAGACTGAGAAATAAGTTTTGAAAGCCGTAGCTGTTAAAACTCAAAATATTTTGGAAATCCATGTCATTAATATTTTCATAATTAAAATTTAAGAGTAGTAGTACAAATAACGCAATGCCGCCCACAATTTGGCCATCATCGTGATATAAGTTGGCTAAGGATCGACTGAATAAAAAAATACCTAACAAAGTCGTTACGTAAATGGTAATAGTCGTTAAGGCCAGCAAAGGGATGGTAATTTGATCATAAAACGGCAGCCAGGTGTCGATATGATAAACACTGGCAAAAAAGCCATCTGGTTCAAAAATACTTAAATCAATGGCCTGCATTAAGGTGCCAATCAAAACAAATGGAAATAAAGTTGAAAATGTTTGTAAAAGTGCTTGATATAAATTTAAATTCTGAATCTGTCTTGTAAATTTTAGACCTATTGCGGGTAATCTTGTGAATAATTTCGTTTTCTGACACCTTCTTAAGAAAATAATAAAAAAGTTGGTAGGGTGAGTCTGGTATACTTAATATAATCGTTTTAGTGGACATTACAACTAAAGTATGATGTAATTTCAATTAGCTTGTGTTTTTAAGTTGGTTTTAAATTTAATTGGGGAGGCATCCTATGAGTACGCATATCAATGCTGATTCAGGAGCGATTGCTGAAAAGGTTCTGTTACCTGGGGATCCTTTACGTGCGAAGTTCATTGCTGAAAATTTTTTAACTGATAGTGTTTGCTATAACACGGTACGCAGTGCTTTAGGCTATACTGGCCTTTATCATGGTCAGCGGGTATCTGTGCAGGCGACTGGAATGGGGATGCCATCAATGGCAATTTATGCCCATGAGTTAATTGTAGATTATCAAGTACAGCAGTTGATCCGAGTAGGCACTGCCGGCGGATTAGCCCCACAATTACAACTAAGAGATATTGTCTTAGCGCAAGGTGCGAGTACCGATTCAAGTATGCCCCAAAATATTTTTGGGTCAAGTATTAACTTTGCACCGCTGGCAGATTTTGAATTATTACATAAAGCATTTGATGTGGCACGGGCTCAAGATCAGTCGGTGACAGTTGGTAATGTTTTAGGGCAGGATCGGTTTTATGACGATGCGGCCGACTTTTCTAAGCTGATTAACTATGGTATTTTGGCAGCAGAAATGGAAACGCCAGCGTTATATTTAGCAGCTGCCCAATATCAGCGGCAAGCGTTAGCTATTTTGACGATAAGTAATCATATCATAACTGGTGCAGAAACGTCTGCCCAAGCTCGGGAGCAAGAATTTGGCGCGATGGTTCAACTGGCTTTAAAGACACTTTGTGATTGATAAAACAAGGTTTCTTGACATAACTCCAATTTTTGTAAAGTTTTCTTTCAAAAATTAGGAGTCAAAAGTTTAAGAATATGTTAAGATAGTAGTTGAATTGTTAAGACTTTCTTAAGCTGAATATTAAACGATTTAAATTAATAAATAGCATAACTCAAAAAAACTTGGGGGACTAAAAATGACACACAATAAAACACTAATGACGGTTTCTGCGGGTATTGCTGGTTTGGCGGGCATTGCTTTAGTAAATGGCCACGATAACAGCAAAGTACAAGCAGCAACGCAAACCGCAACTGTAAATTATAGCCAAGGCACAACAACCGTCTGGGGTTCTGCCGATTTTACACAACCTAAGAGCTATGTTTCCTATCAACAAACTGTTGATATTTATGGTTCTAAGCAAGTTGGTGGTACAACTTGGTACTTAGTTGGCGACAACAGTTGGATACCAGAAATTTACTTAAGCTTTGATAACCAAACACAAAATACACCAACGGATACCACGGCCGTTGAACAAGCACCAGCAGAAGAAACACCTGTTGCCGATCAAAATACCGCAACAGATGCTACGGATAATGGTGGGAATGTTGTGACAGATACAACAAATGTTTCAGACACAACAACCAATGAAACTACTGAAAATACAAACGTGACAAATACAGATCTAAATAAGGCAGCCGCTGTAATTGCCTTAGCTAAGGAACAATTGGGCAAACCTTATGTTTGGGGTGGAAAAGGACCAAGTAGTTTTGATTGTTCAGGATTGATGCACTATGTCTTTGCCAATGCGCTCGGCCTAGAAATTGGCGGTTGGACGGTGCCTCAAGAAAGCGCTGGGACACAAATTTCAGTCAGCCAAGCACAACCTGGGGATTTAATTTTCTGGGGCAGTCGTGGGGCAACTTATCATGTTGCGTTATATTTAGGCAACAACCAATATATTGATGCGCCTGTACCTGGCCGTAGTGTGGAAATTGCTTCAATTTCACAATACTTCATGCCAAGTTTTGCGGTGCGTGTACTTTAAAAAAACGATATAAAATAGCGATAAGCATTTGAGCTAAAACTCAAACGTTTATCGCTATTTTAGTAGCTGCTTAAAATTTGATCTAGTAATTCAAAGTGATGGGTTAATAGTAATTTTTTAACGGTGCCAAAGCCGGGATTTTTATCTAATTCATGTAAATACAATAACTGTTTTAAAGCCGGCGTAAGCCAATTGTTTTGTGGCTGTTGGGCAACAAAGTGGCGTAGCTGCTGCAGTAAGTCGAGAAATTTTTCTTTTTGATGGCCCATTTTACCATCATCAAATGAAATAAAATGATGTATGCGTAAAGCGCCGCTGGCATCGGGATAAATCAGCTGTAAGCCTTGAGTGGTTTGCGGCTTGCCGTATTCTGAATAGTAGCGGCCCATAATGCTGTAGTCGCTAAAACCGATGGCCTTTGGGACGAGCTGGCCTAAAGCATGTTGCCAAGTGAATAATTCGTCCAAGTGGGTTTGATAGGCTGGCAAATCGTCTTCCCGTTGAAAAGGATCACTCAACGGGATAACAGGATAGGGAAGTTGTTGCGCCAGTACTAAAAAACGGGCTTCATTGGGGATGATTAGGCAGTCAATGGCAAGGGTGCTTAACTGGGCCAAATGTTGGACGAAGTAGCGATAATGATGACAGATTAAACCGCAATGGGTTGTTTTAGTGAAGTAGTCTTTTGAAAAACTAGAATCAAAGAAGGCAAACTGCCATAGATTAGGATCCGCCAGTATTTTAGGCGGGATGGGATGTTGTTTATGACCTAATAAGGCGTAGTCACTGACACTGGCATTTAATATGAGGCCAATAGGCTGCTTTTGCTGCAGCCATAAACGCAATGTTTTTACTAAAGTACTGCTGTCTTTAACGGGTTCAATCAACGGCCAAAGGTGGGTCGGTTTTGTGGACAGTACGGTTTGTAATGCTAATAAATCAAACTGGCGGCCGCGGAGTAGCGGCATGTAGCTATAAGTCATGGGCGCCACCGTCAAAAAATGGGAGTTTAGGCTGTTGTTGCGTGAGGCGCCATAACTGCTGTTGCTGTTGGGTTAATAAAGTTTTTAACGCATTAACCTCAGTGCTTAGCGCTGTAATCTCTTGTTGTGTTGTTTCGGCAAAAAAATGGGTATAGGCATTCTCGGTTAAATCATCAAAACGGCCTTGATCCCGGCGCTTATTTAATTCTTCTAACAATTGTTTGCTAGGGTAACTTTTAAGGCCTGTTGCTATGCGTTTAGCTTTATCCACTTCACGATTGAGACTGTGGATAAAATGTGTCAGCAGTAAGTCATAATCTAACGATAAAGGCTGGTGCAGCGGCTTTTTCATTGGGGTAAAGTAGCCGGGGACGGTTAGGTGGCGACTGGTCACTAAAGCAGGCTCAAAGTAATCAAAAACAAGGACGCCTACATTGTCAGGCACGTCATCAATAACTTTAGGGACTAAATGCCGTGGTAAAACGAAATAATTATAGTTGCCGATAAAAGATAACTTTGCATTGGAATGAAAGTCGGCTTTAGTTACTTTTAATTCGTAACAAGTAAATTCATTTTCGGGAGATAGACTGAGGGTATCCACGATGCCGCAGTCATTAGGCAGGCTCACTTCTTCAACAACGGTATGCAAGAGCTGCCGACAGTAAGCGTAAAGGGTTTTTTCCATATCTAAAGTTTCGTTGGTTTTCATAATTTGAGCTCCTAAAGGTCTTGCGTTTGCCAAAATTGAGTCACGGCTTGCTGCAACTGGTGATCGTTGTAAATTACTTGTAATTGGGTTTGCCAGTGGGCTGGGAAATATTGCTGATAAGCGGGTTGTAAGAAGCGCTGATCCAGCAGTAAGACGAGGCCTTTATCGTCTGTCTGACGAATTAGGCGGCCCACTGCCTGGGACACATGATTCATCCCGGGTAGCTGGTAAGCATAGGCGAAACCTTGATGATTCTTAGCATCAAAATACGTTTTTAATGTATTACGTGCTAAAGATAAGCCAGGCAGGCCAACGCTGATGACGGCAACGCCAATGAGTCTTGCGCCCGTTAAGTCAATGCCTTCAGAGAAAATACCACCTAGGATTGCAAAGCCAACTAAGGTTTCTTTAGGATCGGCAACAAACTCAGCTAAAAAATCTTGTCGCTGCTGATCACTCATTTGGTTGCCTTGACGGATAGTTTTTATTTGGGGATAACGTTGGCTAAACGTATCTGCAACCTGGGCTAATAAGGCATAAGAAGGACAAAATACTAAGTAATTACCAGTTTTTGGCGCACAGAATTGATGTAGACTATGACTGATTTTAGGTAAATTTGCCTCACGGTAGCGGTAAGTGGTTTGGATATAACTCGGGATTAAAATACGCTGATGTGCGGCGGGAAAAGGTGAGGGTAGTCGATAAGCCAAACTTTCCGGGATGCCAAAAACAGATTGGTAATAAGCAATTGGCGATAAGGTAGCCGAGAATAAAACACTAGCCTTACCCTTATTTAAAGCCTCTGCCAAATGAATGGCTGGGTCAAAACAAAGCAGTTTGACTAAAGTCGCATCATCAGCCTGTTTTTCTCGTTGGGTGTAATACGTGTCATCATAAAATTCATAAATCCGGGTGAACCGAATGGCGGTTAAATAGAAATTTAAAACTAAAGCAGTTGTGGGGCTATCCGGCTGCTCTTTGAGCCAATCATGGGCAACTTCGATAAAATAGCCTAAGTGATCGATTAAATCTAAAGGCGCTGTTGGCTGAATGTCGGGTTCTTCAGGGCGCTGGCTGTTTAGCAGTGAGAAGCTATCTAAGACTTGATTAAGCCGTTGTATGAGTCGTTTGGTTAACCGATCAGGGTCGATTAATTGCTGGAGTGCCGCTAAAATAGGCGCAATCGCCGCATCTGAACATTCTGCGGAATACATTGCCCGGGAACGTTCCACTAAGTTGTGGGCTTCATCTACCAAAAAAACACTATCTTTAGCTTTATCGGCAAAGAAACGCTGTAAATAGACAATGGGATCAAATAAGTAGTTGTAGTCGCAAATGACCACATCCGAAAATAAACTGAGATCTAAGGAAAATTCAAAGGGACACAATGTATGTTTTTGGGCATAGGTTTCAATGGTGGCCCGGTCAAGTTGTGATTCGTGATCTAAAATATCTTTTAAGCCATCTTTACGCCGATCAAAATAACCATTGGCATATGGACAATGATCAGGTGTGCAGATGCGTTCATCCAAAAAACAAATTTTATCTTTGGCTGTCAAAGTCACACTTTTTAAGGCTGCGCCGGCAGTTGCTAGTTTTGCCAGCGCCTTTTCAGCAACGTGACGGGTACTTTGTTTGGCTGTAAAATAAAAAATGCGCTCTAATTGACCTTCGCCCATAGCTTTAATTGTAGGAAATAAAGTGGCCATTGTTTTACCGGTACCCGTGGGCGCTTCCACTAATAATTGCTGTGTTGTTAAAATAGTTTTGTAAACACTGACGGATAACTGACGCTGCGGCTTACGAAATTCTGGAAAAGGAAATTTCAGTTTCTGAGCGGCTTGTTGCCGTTGGGCTTGCCATTTAGCTTCAAATAAAAGCCAACCGGTATAGTCTGTTAAAATGGGTGTCACAAAATTTTCTAGTTCAGCTAACGTAAAAGTCTGTTTAGTTTGCGTAATTTGTTTATCTAACGTCTGATAATAAGTGAGTTGTAATGTCACTTGTGATTGCGTTGGGTGCTGCTTTAAAAAAATGTAGCCATAAAACTTCACTTGTCCCCAGTACAGCGCTAAAGTATTTGGTTCAAGCTGATCAAACTCGGTTTCTGAAGTTTTAATTTCATCTATTGTATACGTATCTGTAGTTTTATCATGAATGAGGCCGTCAGCTCGACCATCAATGATAACCACATCCCCATTTTCTAAAGTCAGGGGTAGCTTTAAAGTGACTTCTTTTTGGTAATTTTCTGGAGCCTGTTTTTGCAGGCGTTGATGAATACGGGTGCCTTCTAGGGCGGTATGATCTGAACGGCTGCTGCTGCGGCGTTCATCAATGCTGCCAGCAGTGAGTTCAAATTCAACGATTGTGCGCACGCCGATTAATTTCTGGGTCATGTTTGTCGTTCCTTTCTTGCCCTATTATAACAAGCGTCATACTTGTAAGATAGAGGAGAAATACCTTAGTCGTATTTGCCCAATGGCTTAGATTAGGTTATGATATCTCTGTCAAAACTTAAATTATAGGAGTTTTATTCATGGAAATCAGTGTACAAAATTTTATTGATCGGATTCAAGCAGAAGACTACACCACTTATGAAATTAAAAAAACAGCTTCTGTTGTAAACAAATCAGGTGTGGCTAAGCAATTAGAACCCGTAATTGCGGCGGTAAGTGAAGCGGTTGCCACTGGCCATTTGTGTCAGGCCCAATTAGTAGTTACCGGTAAAATTACGGTAACTTATAGAATTGAGACCGGTATTATTAATTTACCTTTTGAAAATAGTAAAAAAGTAGCCCAGTTTTTTGATACACCAGATGGCGTGCCAGTAAATATTTATTTGATCACAGCTGCTGAGAATTTAAATTTATCCGGTTTTCGAATTGATTTAATGGGGACTAGTGATGACTTGATGACGGATGAAGCCAGTATTTCAGCTAAAATCGCAGCGCAAGCACAAGCACAATGGGCGTTTTTAGAAGCGCATCCCGAAGGTGTTAAACCAGAAGCACCTGCTGAAAAGGCAGTACCAGCAGCTAAAACTACAAAAGCGAAGACACCTGCTAAAACTACGAAACGTAAGACAACGACTAAAAAGAAGCCGGCACCTAAAAAATAACCACAGCTGGAGGGGTAAAAATGTTAAATACAGTATTGATACTGCTCGGTGTGGGGCTGATGGCTGGTATTTTAGGCGCTATTTTGGGGATTGGCGGTGGGATGATTATTACGCCAATCTTGACATTAGCTATGGGCTTAGATATTAAATATGCCATTGGGGCTAGTATTATTGCAGTCATTGCCACCAGCTCTGGCGCGACAATTGCTTATTTAAAAGACGAGATGCTCAATTTACGAGTGGCGATGTTTTTAGAAATTGCGACTTCTGTTGGGGCTATTATCGGGGCTTTATTGACCGGGATTGCACCGACAAACGTCTTATTTATGCTTTTTGGCGCACTATTAGTTTTTTCTAGTTATAATATGATCCGTAAACTGCGGGGCAAAAGTGATGCCAAAACCAATGCGGAAGATGACCAATTATCTGAAAAATTAAAACTTAGCGGTACTTACTATGATAAGGCTGAAGCAAAACAAGTAGATTATCATGTTAAAAATGTACCTGGTGGATTTACGATGATGTTTGGGGCAGGTTTTGCCAGCGGGCTGTTGGGCATTGGCTCTGGGGCCTTTAAAGTCATTGCGATGGATACGATTATGAAGATGCCTTTAAAACCTTCCAGTGCCACAAGTAATTTGATGATGGGGGTCACTGCAGCTGCCAGTGCCACGGTTTATTTCTTTAACGGTTCGATTCGGCCAGATATTGCGGCACCTTTAGCCATTGGTATTTTGGCCGGCGCAACCATTGGTTCACGGATTATGCAACGGCTGAAGCCACGGGTCATTCGTATGATTTTTATTCCCATTATTCTATTCATGGGTGTTCAAATGGTACTTAAAGGATTTGGGGTGAACTTTGGATGAAGGCAAAAAAAGATGAAATGCATCAAGTTGAGATGTTAATCGGCCAAATTCTAAGAGTGGGCGTCGTTATCTCAGCAATTGTCATCGTTTTAGGGTTAGTCTTATTATTGATGACACAAGATAGCGGCTATAGCAGCAATCAATTTCCCACAACTTTCCAAGCAATTTTTCAAGGTATTGTTACCTTTAAGCCGTATGCTGTGATCATGTTAGGCATTTTCCTGCTGATTTTGACCCCTGTTTTGCGGGTCGTTGTCTCCATATATGCTTTTGCTAAAGAGGCAGATCATTTGTATGTGGGGATTACAATTTTAGTATTAGTTATTTTAATAATTTCCATGGTGATAGGTTACTTCGGAAAATAAGATCACAAAAATAGCGATTAGGCCTGATTTTCAGGGCTTAATCGCTATTTTTATAGACTAGTTTTGTTTTGGCTTAAAGCCGATATTATAGTCAGAATCTTGCATTGCTTCGACTTGACCCAGTAAGTAACCATTACCAACTTGAGAGAAGAAGTCATGATTCGCAGTACCTGTAGATAGGCCGTTCATCACGATTGGATTCACATCATCAGCTGTGTCTGGGAATAAGGCGTTTTGCCCGAGATTCATTAAGGCTTTGTTGGCATTATAACGTAAGAAAGTTTTGACATCTTCGCCCCATTTTGTTTCTTGATACAGGGCATCGGTATATTTTTCTTCATTATCATAAAGTTCATATAGTAGATTATAAAGCCATTCTTGCATTTTTTCTTGTTCTTGGGTGGAGAGTTCATTAAAGCCTAATTGGAATTTATAACCAATATAAGTGCCATGAACAGATTCATCACGGATGATTAATTTGATAATTTCGGCAACGTTAGCTAACTTGTTATTACCTAAATAGTAAAGTGGCGTATAAAAGCCAGAATAAAATAGGAAGGTTTCTAAAAAGACACTAGCGATTTTTTTCTCCAGAGGCTTACCGTGTTGATAGATTTCATTAATGATTTCAGATTTTTTTTGTAGGAATTCATTTGTATCGGTCCAATTAAAAATTTCATCAATTTCTTCAGTAGTATTTAAAGTACTGAAAATAGAAGAATAACTTTTGGCGTGGACGGATTCCATGAATTGAATGTTGTTAAAAACTGCTAATTCTTGGGGTGTTCGGATATCCTTGCGCAACTGATCGATACCATCTTGAGATTGGAGGGTATCTAATAAAGTTAAGCCGCCAAAAACATGGCCAACAACTGTTTTTTCTGGGGCGCTTAGTGTCCGCCAATCATCCAAATCGTTAGACAGTGGGATTCGGGTATCTAGCCAGAATTGTTCGGTTAATTTTTCCCAAGTGGATTTATCAATTTGATCTTCAATTTGATTCCAATTAATCGCTGCATAGTAAGTTTTTGCCATTTCAGATCAGCCCCTTTCGGCGTGTAGGTGTGTAAGAATAATTTAGATGATGCAGCTTTCACAGTCGTTGCTACCAATTTCTTGGGCATTGTCTGTGAAGGTGCGGACGTAATAAATGGATTTGATACCTTGATAATAAGCGTAGTTTCGCAAAATACTTAAATCACGGGTTGTTTGTTCTGGTTCATGTTTCCAATCATATAAGCCTTCAGGCATCGTTGAACGTAGGAATAAGGTCAAACTCATCCCTTGGTCAATATGTTGCTGTGCAGCGGCATAAACGTCAATAACTTGGCGCATATCAGTGTCATAGGCAGACTTATAAAAAGGTAAGGTGTCATTATTTAGCAGTGGTGCTGGGAAATAAAGCTTACCATTTTTCTTTTCTGTACGTTCCTCAATTAATCGCGTGATGGGATGGAGACTGGCAGAAGTGTCGTTGATGTATGAAATAGAGCCGGTTGGGGCAACAGCTAGGCGATTTTGATGGTACAAGCCGTCTTTTTGAACAGCCATTTGCAAAATAGCCCAGTCGGATTCATCAGGGATGAAGATATTTTCAAATAAAGCTTTGACCGCTGGTAAAGTTGGCGCAAAACTTTGATCGGTGTACTTTTTAAAGTACTGGCCATTGGCATAATCAGATTTTTCAAAATTATAGAAAGTCTGATGCCGTTCTTTGGCGATTTGATTGCTTTCAACTAAGGTCCAATAATTTAAGAGCATGAAATAAGTACTGATGAATTCCAACGCTTCAGGAGCACCATAGTCAATTTGGTGCTTGGCTAAAAAGGTGTGCAGACCCATGGCACCTAGACCGATAGAATGGCTCAAATCGTTACCATGGGCGATTGTAGGAACCGCCTGAATATCGGACTCATCGGTGACAAAAGTTAAAGCGCGCGTCATGATCCGGACAGATTTACCAAAATCAGGACTAGTCATCAAATTAACAATATTAGTTGAGCCCAAATTACATGAAACATCGGTCCCCATTTGTTCATATTCCTGCCGATCATTTAGAATGGATGGCGTTTGAACTTGTTGAATTTCTGAGCAGAGATTACTCATGATGATTTTACCATCAATTGGATTTGTACGGTTTACGGTATCAATATTTAAAATATAAGGGTAGCCGGATTCTTGCTGTAATTTACTGATTTCTAATTCTAAATCCCGAGCTTTAATTTTATATTTTTTAATTTGATCATTTTGAACTAAGTTGTCATATTCTTTAGTGATATCCACGTAAGAAAAAGGCACACCATAAACACGTTCCACGCTGTAAGGGCTGAATAGGTACATATCTTGGTCTTCACGGACTAATTCGTAGTATTTATCCGGTACGATGACACCAAGCGACAAGGTTTTAACCCGAGCTTTTTCATCGGCGTTTTCTTTTTTAGCAGATAAAAAGTTGATAATATCTGGATGAAAGACATTTAAATAAACGGCACCCGCACCTTGACGTTGGCCTAATTGATTACTGTAACTAAAGCTATCTTCCAATAACTTCATGACTGGCAAAACACCACTAGAAGCGCCATCAATACCTTTAATTGGGGAACCAGCTTCACGTAGATTAGACAAAGTAATCCCGACGCCACCGCCAATACGGGACAGCTGTAAGGCACTATTGATGCCACGGCCGATACTATTCATATCATCAGTGATTTGAATTAAGAAGCAAGAAACAAATTCACCACGGCGTTTGCGGCCCGCGTTCAAAAAAGAAGGCGTTGCCGGTTGGTAGCGTTGATGGATCATTTCGTCAGCTAAGTCTAAGGCCAAAGCTTCATCACCGTTGGCAAAATACAAAGCATTGATTAAAACACGATCTTCAAAAGTTTCTAAATAGTATTGGCCATCGTTGGTTTTTAAAGCATACTGATTATGAAATTTATAGGCCGCCATGAATGATTTAAATTCAAAGTGCTGCTCTAGTAAATAATTATGAATTTCTTCTAAAAAGGCATCGGTGTATTTACTCAAAAAATCAGCTTCTAAATAATCATTGTCCACTAAATACGTTAATTTTGCCTTTAAATCGGGAAATTGCTTTGTATTTGGGATAACGTTTTCCTTGAAAAATGCGGTTAAAGCTTCTTTATCACGATTCAAAGGAATTTTGCCGTCAACCGGACGGTTCAATTCGTTGTTTAATTTGAAGTAGGAAACATCACTAATGTTAATATCTTTTAAGCTCAAAGAAATTCCTCACTTTCTAAGTGGCATAAAAATAAGATCGAGGCAACAAGCTGTCCCGATCTTATGGGATTATCGATTAAATTTTGAAGGTACTGTAGATTGGGGTGTCGGGGCTTTCCCGCTCTAGTTCTAAACGCGTTCACTAGAGCAAAGCTCTCACCTAACTACGAATCTTTTGTGTGTCTGTTGACACCCTGCAAGATTCTAGGTTAGTGCTCGAGGCTTTCCCGCTCTAGTTCCCGCTCTGATTAAATACGCTTAGACAACTAGCGATTTCAAGGCGTCTGGTCTAAAGCCGATAATGGGATTTGCTTCCTTGGCCATAACGACGGGGACGCTTCTGAAGCCTAAATCTTTTAAGTAGTCTACATATTGTGGGTCGTCGTTAATGTTTCTTTCTTCATAACCGATTTGGTGTTCCTTTAAGTAGCGTTTCGTCATTTTGCATTGGATGCAGCCATTTTTTGTATAAATTACAACGTTTTTCATGTTGAACCTCCTGTGAAGGGGCACTTAAAATTCTATTTTAGTGGTCCTTGTTTTCTAATTTATTGATGTTCCTATAATATCAGAATCCGGGGCTCAGTACAACATATAGTAATCATTTTTAATAAATGACTATATAAGGTATGTGGATCAGGAACCAATGTAAAAGTCAAGGGGATGTGCCAAATTAAATTGTTAACAACTTTATCTTCAGCAAAAAAAACCGATCAACAGGCGTGCCATCAAGGGCAGATGCTTATTGATCGGGAGTAATAAAATTTATTTGTTGCTGCCGGCATAACTGTAATTTTGAGTTAAGACGTCTTTTAGAATTTCACTCATAGCTTGCACGCCGTTTTTGATGTTTTCAAAGCTCTGACCGGTAAAATTCAGCCGGGCTTGATTATGAAACGCTTTAGATGGGTAGAGATTTTTAGCTGGGACATAGGAAACGTTGCCTTCTGGAATCATGCGGCTCGTGAGCAGTGCACCTAAATCAATGTTACTTGGCGCAGTAATCCAGATGAAAAAGCCACCTTGCGGCTTAGTGTAACTGATATTTTCGGGAAGATATTTATCTAAGCAAGCCAGCATATAATCCATTTTTTGCTGATACAGATGATTGATTTCAGCAATATGGGCTTCTAGACTGTTTGTTTCCAAATAAGCATTGACGCCTTGCATAACAAGACTTGGTGTTTCCACATCGGCACCAGCTTTTAAAGTCGTTAGGGCTTGGCATAATTCGGGATCTGCCGTGAGCCAGCCTAAACGTAAACCGGGTGCTAAAATTTTAGAAAAACTACCCAGATTGATCACCCGACCTTGTGTATCTAAGGACCGCAGACTTGGTAAAGGATTGCCGTGATAGCAAAGATCGCGGTAAGGAGAATCCTCCAAAATGATGAAATTGTAGCGATTTGCTAACTCGATTAAAGTCTGGCGTTTACTCAAGGACATAACACTGCCAGTGGGATTTTGATAGTCAGGAATGGTGTAGAGTAATTTTACATCATGCTGTAGTAGAACTTTCTTCAACTGATTTGTATCTAAGCCGTCTTCAGCCATGCCCACTTCATAATAAGTTGGTTCATAGGCATCAAAGCTTGCTAAGGCACCAATATAAGTAGGGGCTTCAACAACAAGACCATCGCCTTTATCTAAAACTAAACGGGCCGTGAGATCGATACCTTGCTGTGCACCTTGCGTTAACAAAACGTTTTGAGCCGTTGCTGGCGTGCCTTGTTGCTTTAAGTGGGCGGCAACTTTTTGCCGTAAGGGTTCAAACCCTAAACTGTCGTGATATTGTAAAGTTTCATCTTCTGATTGTTCAAAAATTTGATTAAAGGCTTGTTGTAGGGCTTTCTTTGGAAAACGATTTTGGTCCGGGAAACCAGCTGCAAATGAAATCAAATTTGCCTGACTTGTTTCAAAAATATTGCCTAAACCGGATTGATTTGTACGTTGCACACGTTTAGCCAATCTTTTATACATAGTGTTTTCCTCCTAATAAGTTAAACTTTCTTTCTGAAAATTATGATATACTGTTTTTATAAACAAGTAAAATTCAACTTTTTCATAGTTAAATGAATTAAATTCACTTTGGCGGAGGGATGCCCTTTATGGCAAGTTTTTCTTATGAAGTTTTTACAACGGTGGTGGCTAAAAAAACATTCTTTGCAGCGGCAAAGGTCTTAAACGTGACCCCCAGTGCCGTGAGTCATTCGATTAATCAGCTGGAAAAAGAACTGGGTTTTCCAATTTTTATTCGGCATCGTACCGGCGTGCAGCTCACGGATGAAGGCCAGCGGATTTTACCGATTATTCAGCAAATTTTAAATACAGAAGATCGCCTGATGCAAGAAGCTGCTGATATTAAAGGCTTAAATTCGGGCTTAATTCGAATTGGGGCATTTAGTAGCGTTTGTGTTAACTGGCTGCCCGATATTATTCGCAGTTTTCGGCGACAATATCCTAATATTGAAATTCAAATAATGCAGGGGACCTTCAATGAAATTGTGGAACGGGTACGTATTGGCAGCATTGATATTGGTTTTTCATCGTTGCCTGTGAAGGATCCGCTTATTGTAACCCCACTGATCAAAGATCCAATTTACTGTATTACGCCAAAAGAATTTATCCCGAAAAATGGGATTTATGTAACGGATGGGGATATCGGCCGTCGAAAATTTATTTTGCAGCAAATCGACTATGATAAGGATACAAAGGCAGCGCTGGATCGTTACCAGGTGACCCCAAATTCTATTTTCTATTCAATTGATGATCAATCCATCATTGCTATGGTGGAAAGTGGCTTAGGACTAGGTATATTACCGGATTTGGCCTTGGATAAATTGACCGGTGCAGTGAATCATTATCCGTTTTCAAGCCCGTTTTATCGGACGCTATGTTTAGTGACCAACAAAGTCCAAGCCCAAACGCCGGCAACGCAACATATGTTGTTAGAAATTGAAGCTTATTTGCAAGATCGCTATGGCGATAAATATTTAGGATAAATTTGAAGGTTGACTATTTTCATTCTGGGGTTAGAACAGGTATAATTACGTTAAACATAAAGATGGGAGCAAAACGATGTCTTCTTGGAATATCATTGGCATAGTCGCTTGGGTAATTGTCTTAGTTTGGGTTATTTTCATCGTCATGAATATTCGTAAACGTCATTTAAAGATGATTATCAAGGATCATAAACGGTTCACTTGGCAAAATCTGATTTTAGATATTGTCGAAGTGGCGGTTTTTGTAGTTATAACATTGGGGATGACCTATGTCACCTTTTTCAGATTACCAGATTTAAAAGATAATAATGAAGTTAAAATAACGTATAATTATAAGCCACTGGTTTTACAGACAAACGGTGTTCAAGGCTATTTTGTAAAAGTACAAAATGGCAATGGTAAACGGCCGATTCAATATTATACTTACTGGACGCAAGGCGCACGTTATGAAATCAGTTCAAAACATGCTGGTATTGTAACGGCTTCAGACCCATTAGCGACACCAGGGGGCAGTTTACCTTGGCCAAAAGCAAAAGTAAAAAAGGTAGATCAGGAAATGCAGCACGCTTTTGTGGCGCATTTATCTGCGAAGTATCAGCCTAATTTCTTAAATGGTCTTGGACTGCGCGTTGGACATCATGCGTATAGTTACTTTTTAATTCGGGTACCATCAGATACATTTGTAGATACAACTAATGATTAATGAGAGTGGTGCAATTTTTTGAGTAAGGTAATAAAAAAGCTAGTTAAGATAGCTGGTATTTTGATTGTTGGTGTGGTTATTTTAGGCGTCGTTTATAAAGGTACAGCCTTAGTGAAACGTCATTATGAGCAACAGCGCATCAATAATATGTATACATCTTTAAAAGAAACCGGCCGGTTAAGAATCGGTAAACATCGTTATGTTTATTTAACAGATTATGGTCAGCAGCAGTTACAAACGGATATGTCGTTTAAAGATAGTAAGAAAAAAGCAGCAACCGCCTATGTTGTTGATCAAACGCGACAGGTTACTTATGATTATGTGTCTCAACTGACGTTACCGAAAACGGTAAAAAAAGGCACTGTTTTAGCTTTAACAGCACCTTTTGGCGTGACGCATTCAGCAGATCTGCAATTGAACTTGCTGGCTGGAACTTCAGATGAAGTGCGGTACAAAGATGCTAATATTAGCTTACCAGCGAAGCATAATAAGAAGGATAAAAAACTAAATATTATTTTAGGTTATAACGTTGATAAAAAAGGTGATTTAATCATTGATACGCCAGACTTAGCCGCTAATGCTGGGCAAAAGATTACCTATGAACTTCAAAATCAGCTGCTGCGTAGTGGTTCATTTAAGAAAAAAGACTTTCGTAAGTTAAGCAAAACACCAAATATTAATTTACCGCTGAGTTGGTTAAACAAGCATACGATTACCGCTGGTTTTAAGACTTCTAAAAAGCAGACAGCACCTAAAATTAAGTATCAAGCAACCATTGATGGCCAAAAGGTTACGATTCCAGCACCTGAAATTACTTTAAAGAAAGTTAAGGCTTTTGAAAAAGATTGGCGGGTAACTTTTAAATTAGATGCCAAAACAAAAACAAAACTAGCCCAATCAAAATCTAAACGTTTGAAAATTACAGCAGCCTATTATGGTACCTCTGTAGATTCTTATTATTACGCAGGTAATGATTTGTCAGGCTTATATGAATATCACAAAAAATAAAATCAACGAGGCTAGGTCAGAGGTTAACTTTTGACTTGGCCTCTTTCCATTGAAATTCAAAATAAAGAGGTCGTTATGACAAAAAAATTAACATTAAAAAATAAAATATTTGTAGGTACGATGTTGTTTGGAATGTTTTTTGGTGCCGGTAATTTAATTTTTCCAGTTTACATGGGCCAACAGGCTGGTCGCAACATTTGGCCAGCAGTTATCGGTTTTTTGATTACCGGGATTGGGCTGCCATTATTAGGGGTAGCGGCCATTGGTATTAGCCGTAGTGATGGGGTATTTGACTTAGCCAAAAAGGTTGGCCGACCTTACGCTTACTTTTTTACAATTTTACTCTATTTGATTATTGGACCATTTTTTGCGTTACCTAGATTAGCCACAACCTCTTTTCAAATTGGGATTGAACCTTTTGTTCCCAAAGGTCAGCAGACCTTAGTATTAGCCATTTTCAGTGTGGTTTTTTATTTACTGGCTTGGTGGTTTTGCCGTAAGCCTTCTAAAATCATGATGTACATTGGTAAATTTTTAACACCACTATTTTTAATTTTCTTAACGATTTTTGTCTTAGTCGCGCTGTTTAAACCTATGGGTGGCTTAGACCATAGCGTGCAGACTGGGTACCAAGCAGCGCCGTTGTTAAGCGGTTTTACAGAAGGTTACAATACAATGGATGCCTTGGCTGCTTTAGCCTTTGGGATTACGGTGGTTAATGTGATTCGGCAGTTAGGGGTCACTGATCCAGCCCAAATTGCAAAAGGCACTTTGAGTTCAGGCATTTTGAGTGTGATTTTGATGGGTATTATTTATACGTTGATGACAGTTGTGGGCACAATGAGCCTGGCAAAATTTCCAGTGGCCGCAAATGGTGGGATTGTTCTGGCGGAAACGGCGAATTACTATTTTCATAATCTAGGCAGTTTATTTTTGGCAGCGATTGTCATTTTAGCTTGTTTAAAAACGGCGATTGGTCTGATTACTTCTTTTGGGGAAGCTTTTTCAGACTTATTTCCAAGCTGGTCTTATCAGGTGATCGTGGTAGTTGCCAGTATTTTGCCAATGATTTTTGCTAATGTGGGTTTAACCAAAATTATTAGCTATGCGACACCGGTTTTGTTTTTCATTTATCCATTAGCAATGACTTTGATTATTAGTGGTCTTTTAGCCTCAGCATTGCATATTACAAATACTTGGTTTTATCGGCTGCCAGTAATTTTTACAATTATTCCGGCAATTTTGGACGGGTTAAAAAATGCCCCTAAAGTATTAACGGATCATAACTTTGTTCAGCAATTACTGCATTTACGGGGGTTGTTGCCGTTAGCAACTTATGGTTTATCTTGGATTTTACCGGCAGTAATTGCCTTTGTACTTGGCTTTATCTTCTGTCGACGGACAAATTCAAAAAACGAAATTAAGTCATAAAAAATACCTTTAGATCAAATTTGGGTTTTGGTCTAAAGGTATTTTTGTTTACGACAAGGCTTCCGCAGTGTCGATAGTCGCTTCTTTTTGTGACAACCATTGGTTCCATGAACCGACTGTTAGGCGGCCGTCAGGATTGTACGTTTGATGAATTTCCATAAGTAATTGATAAAATTCAGGATAGCGGTTTTCTAATAAGCGGGCTACTAGGTCATCGTGTTTGAAGTTGCGGTTTGTTAAAATAAAATGATTGATCGATACGATAATTGCGTCGTGATCTTGATTTACAATTACATCCAGATTACCGAGCTTAAAAAGATCTAAGTAAAAAGTAATGAATGCTCTGGTGGCGTTTTTTTGCGCGTCGTCAGACAGCTGATTAATTGTCAAAGACAGTTCAGCCATTTTCTCACCCCATTATTATTATTATCACTTTAATGGTAGTGCCAATTTTGGGAGATTGCAAGTAAATATAGCCGAAACTACATATCTTAACACAGATCGACTAAGAAATGTGGATAAAAATTAAATAAAAATATTTTAAAAACGATATTGATTATATCACTTAAACATATTATAGTAATAGCACTACACAAAATGTTAGGTGATGGATATGAAAAAAGAAGCAGTCGTTTTAGGGCAACATTATCAATGTGCAGTTAAAGAAGATATGGAAGCACCTTTTGTTGGTCAAGTGGATAAACTCTATGAAAATTCCGCTTTGCTGACAATCGTTGAATATAATTCAAAAAAAGATAAAGCTAATGTTGAAGAATTAAATCATCGGATTGTTGTCAACTTTAAACAATTTATTAAAGAAACAAAAGTTAAGGATGCTGTTAAATAGGTTAACTGCCACAGTTTAGTTTTTGTAAGAGGTGATCAGGTCAAAATTTTGACTTGGTTGCCTTTTTATTTTTGAATTTCATAATTCTAGGTTAGTGCTCACGTTTTTCCCGCCCTAGTTCTCGCTCTGATTTAAACGCGTTCCAAAAGACTGATTTTTACATATAACTACGCCTTGTTGCTAGTCGCAGGCGACTACCTGCCAAGTCTAGGTTATATTGCAAAATCAAACCGTCTTTTGTCACGCTCTGATTTAAACGCGTTCACCAACACTGATTTCTACGCTTAGCTACGTCTAACTTGTAAGCAAAGTACGCTCACGGCGTTAGTCTAGGCTATGCTCGAAATCAACCCGTGTTGGTTCACGCTCTGTTTTTGTTATAATAAGGTGGTCAGAAAGAGGGGGTTCTATGTATCAGTATCAGCGGATTTTTACAATTGTATTAGACTCGGTGGGGACGGGTTCTGCGCCGGATGCGGTGGCTTTTAACGATGTTGGCGCCGATACTTTGGGACATGTGGCTTCGGCTTTTGATGGTGCGCTAAAGCTGCCAAATTTACAAAAGCTGGGGTTAGCTAATTTACGAACAGCGCCAATTTTAGGGATTCCAGCGGTGCAACGGCCTTTGGGCTATTTTGGAACGATGACAGAAATTTCAGCAGGTAAAGACAGTATGGATGGCCACTGGGAAATGATGGGGTTACCCGTACAGCAGCCTTTGGATTATTTCCCGAATGGCTTTCCTGAGGTGCTTTTGACAAAAATTGCAACTTTTGCGCAACGGAAAATTGTTGGTAATTGTCCAGCGTCTGGCACGGAAATTATAAAAACCTGGGGACAGCATCAGTTAGCAACCGGTGATTTAATTATTTATACGTCTGGAGATTCGGTACTACAGATTGCAGCGCATGAAGCAGTTATTCCAGTATCAGAACTCTATCGAATTTGTACTTATGCCAGAAGTCTGTTGAATGGGCCGACGTATACGGTGGGGCGCGTGATTGCGCGGCCATATGTAGGCACTGGACCAGATGATTTCACGAGAACAGCTGCGCGCCGAGATTTTGCTTTAAAACCAACAGGCCCTACTGTGTTGGACAAATTGCAAGCGGCCGGGCTAAAGACAATCGGAATTGGTAAGATTAAGGATATTTTTTCTGGGCAAGGCTTAACACAAACCTACCATAATGAAAGCAACACAGATGGTATGGGCCATTTAGCACAAGTAGTAACACAAGATTTTACAGGCTTTTGTTTTGTGAACTTAGTCGATTTTGATGCAATGTATGGCCATCGACGCGACCCCCTAGGTTTTGGGCACGCCTTAATGACCTTTGACCAACAGTTGGGCACAGTATTACCAAACTTGCGGCCAACAGATCTGCTGCTGATTACAGCCGATCATGGAAATGACCCGACTTATCGTGGGACAGATCACACCCGGGAACAAGTGCCGCTATTGGCGTATAGTCCAAGTATGACGGCGTTCGACAGCCTAGGTCAACGGACAAGTTTTGCAGATCTTGGCGCAAGTATTTTAGAAAACTTTGCACTGCCAGCAATGGCTTTTGGCCAAAGTTTTTTGACAAAACTAAAGTAAAGGGAGTTTTTTAAATGCGCATGGTGGATATAATCGAGCAAAAACGTAATGGTGGCGTTTTAAATGAAGCTCAATTGGCGTTTTTTATTGACGGTGTCGTGGATGGTTCTATTCCGGACTATCAAATCAGCGCCCTGTTGATGGCGATTTATTTTCAAGGGATGACACCGGCAGAACGCACCTTACTGACAACAAAAATGACGGCTTCTGGTGAGCAGTTAGATTTAAGTGAAATCCCTGGTATTAAAGTAGATAAGCATTCTACAGGTGGTGTGGGGGATAAGGTGAGTTTGCCATTGGCGGCAATGGTAGCAGCTACCGGTATTCCGGTGCCTATGATTTCTGGTCGTGGCTTGGGACACACCGGGGGGACTTTGGATAAATTAGAAGCGATTCCGGGGTATCAAGTGACGTTAAGTGATACAGATTTTATAAATCAAGTGGCTCAAGAAAACTTGGCGATCATTGGTGCCACAGGAGCCATCGCACCAGCAGATAAAAAAATTTATGCTTTGCGGGATGTTACAGCAACAGTGGATTCGATACCTTTGATTGCCAGTTCAATTATGAGTAAAAAAATTGCTTCTGGGACCGATGCATTAGTCATTGATGTTAAAACCGGTGCCGGGGCATTTATGAAAACTTTACCTGAAGCTAAAGATTTAGCGCAAGCTTTAGTTAGTATCGGCAAAGGGGCTGGCATGCATTGTGTTGCTGTAATTTCAGATATGTCACAACCTTTGGGGTATCAAATCGGTAATGCCTTAGAGGTTCAAGAATCGATTGACTTATTAAAGGGACACGGACCTGAAGATTTATTGAAGTTAGTTTTGACTTTAGGCAGTTATATGGTAGTTTTAGGCCGTAAAGCGCCGGATTTAGCCGCTGCCCGGAAGTTACTTGAAGCAACCATCACCTCGGGTTCTGCCTTGGCGCGATTTAGAGCTTTGATCAAAGCCCAAGGCGGGGATGAGCGGGTGATTGAAGACTATACTTTAATGCCACAAGCCAAATATCATACAACCATTACCGCGCAGCGGAGAGGCTTCATTGCAAAATTAACAGCAGATAAGTTTGGGATTGCCAGTATGATGTTGGGTGGCGGTCGACAAAAAGCGGGTGAGCAATTAGATCATGGCGTCGGTTTGACACTACACAAAAAAGTTGGGGCCAAAGTTGAAGTCGGGGATCCGATTGTCACAATTCACAGTAATCAGCCCCAAGTAACGGCGGTTGCGTCGTTATTACAGGCAAACATTGAAATTTCAGATGTGGTAACGCCACCAACTATGATTTATCAAGTAATTGACGATTAATAAATAACAGAAAAATGAAATAAAATCAAATTATATTCTAATAAATTAGAATATAATTAAAAATACAGTAGCATTTATTCATAATTTGCGTTATTATAGTAGAAAATTACAAGGGGGAATTACTCATGGCAGTAAAAGCTTCAGAGATTGATTGGAATAATCTAGGATTTGACTATATGGACTTACCTTATCGTTATATTGCGCATTATCGTAATGGACAATGGGAAAAAGGTCAGTTAACAGAAGATTCAACCTTACATATGAATGAAGGCTCACCGATTTTACATTATGGGCAAGGGGCATTTGAAGGTTTAAAAGCTTATCGCACAAAGGATGGCTCGATTCAACTTTTCAGACCCGATCGTAATGCTAAACGGCTACATGATTCTGCTGAACGCGTTTTAATGCCACCTTACCCAGAAGCTGACTTTATTGCGGCTGCAAAACAAGTTGTTGCTGCCAATAAGGAATTTGTGCCACCTTATGGCACTGGGGCAACATTGTATTTGCGGCCATTGTTAATTGGGGTCGGTCCTAATATTGGGGTTAAACCTGCCGATGAATATATTTTTACAATTTTTGTAATGCCAGTGGGGCCTTACTTCAAAGGTGGCTTAACACCAACAAACTTTATTGTTATGGATTATGACCGAGCTGCACACAAAGGGACAGGCCAAAGTAAAGTCGGCGGTAACTATGCTGCCAGCTTAAAGGCCGGCCAATATGCCCATGAACATGGTTTCAGTGACGCTATTTACTTGGATCCAATTCAACATGAATATTTTGAAGAAGTTGGTTCAGCAAACTTCTTTGGGATTACAAAAGATGGTAAGCGATTCTTAACACCAAAATCACCTTCTATTTTGCCAAGTATTACAAAATATTCATTATTATATTTGGCCAAAGATCGTCTTGGTTTGGAAACTGAAGAAACACAAATTTCTATCCACGATTTAGATCAATTCTCAGAAGCTGGTGCCTGTGGGACAGCAGCCGTAATCTCACCAATTGGCGGGATTCAATATAACGATGATTTCCATGTCTTTTATAGTGAAACTGAAACTGGCCCCGTTACAAAACGGCTTTATGATGAATTGACGGGTATTCAATTCGGGGATGTAAAAGCACCTGAAGGCTGGATTTATAAAGTAGAAGACTAGTTGACCGGCCACGATCAATAGAATCTTTAAATAAACCGAATAAAAGCCCTGAGATTTTTGAAATCTCAGGGCTTTTATAATCACTTGATGTTTATTTTGGTGGTGACATAAAGATATAAGTAGCGGCTTTAACCCCTATTTGAAGCTTATCTTTACCATTTTTTAGAACTTGAATAGGGCCTTCAAATGGTTCATGTTGGAGTACTTTAAGTTCATCCCCTAAGTTCAAGTGTAAGTCAGCGAAATAAGTTAAAAATTCATGGTTATCAATAACACGCTGAATTTTAGCAGTTTGCCCATCGGCTAAGTCTGATAAAATGACAGTGTCATCATTTGCTTCAGAACAATTATCTGGTATAATACCGCCGTGAGGGCAACGTTTAGGATAGTCTAAAAATTTATTCAATCGACCGGTTAAATCATCGTTAGTCGCATGTTCCAAAGTATCCGCTGCAGAATGAACTTCACGGATGGGGTAGCCTAATTTATGCACTAGGAAAACTTCCCAAATACGATGCTTCTTAACCAAGTCTTGGGCAAGTTGACGGCCTTCTTTAGTTAAGGTTATTTCGTTGTAAGGGGTATGTTCCACTAATTTATCCTTAGTTAAAGAAGCCAACATCTCACTAACAGAAGGTGCGCTAACACCCATGATATCCGCAATATTCTTGTTATTAATTTTGCGATGATCATATTCTAATTCAAAGATAATTTTTAAATAATTCTCTTTACTAGGTGACATAGTCGGATCCTTTCGTGTTCATAATGAAGTCAGGTAAGTACAATAATTATAAACTTAAAAAGTTAGTTTTGAAAGCATTAAATTAAAATTTAGGCAAAAAAAATATAAAGATTAGGGAGGTTTAATAAATGAAAATTACAATGATTCGGCATGGACAGACCGATTACAACCAGCGACGGCTTGTACAGGGCGGTCGTACAGACATTTCACTGAACGAAACCGGACGGCAGCAAGCACAAAAATTAGCCGCGCAATTTGACCCCAAAATTTATGATCAAATCATAGTAAGCCCAATGACGCGTGCCATGGAAACCGCCGAAATTCTGACAGGGTATCAAGACTGTAAAACGGATGAACGGCTGCGTGAAATTGACTTCGGCAACTGGGAGGGGGAGTCTGTGATGGCGTTACAAAAAACCTGCCCCGGCTGCTTTGATCGACAGACAAAATTAATTTTGCCAGATTATGCACCAGTAGCCAATGGCGAAACTTTTGAAGCTGCTAGAGCCAGGACCTTTGCATTAGTGACGGACACCTTTGCAGCTTGGCCAGAAGGCAATATTTTATTGATCTGCCATGGGACAATCATTCGCTGTTTGATGGCAGAAGTCATGCATATTGCACAAGTACAGCAATTGGGACAAGTCGCTAATGTTAGTTTAACGCAATTGACCATTAATAACCTAATTACTGGGGATGTTCGATTAGACTTTTATAATAGAACAGTTTAGCGCTTGTCAATGATATTAAAATTCGGTATAATTATGCTTACTGATGCCGCTTTAGCTCAGCAGGTAGAGCATCACCATGGTAAGGTGGGGGTCGCCGGTTCAAATCCGGCAAGCGGCTTATGAAGCTGTTTCTAAAAAAATCCTAAAAAAATAAAAACCGTTGGAAATCTTGATAAATAAGGATTCTAACGGTTTTTTATTTTATTATAAAACTCTATAAAAAGCTATATTATTAAAACTTTGCCCACAAAGTGCCCACATATTGTGGACAATACAATTACCAACAATGCAACGAAAAGTTATAAAGTTCTTATTTATATTTTTTAAACGAATAATATACCGTTATTTTATCCTAGTTGTTCCAATGCTCTTATCTTTTTTTTGTATCTCATTCATTTTCCACCGTCCAAAATCCGTCGAATCATTTCTAATTCTTCTGGCGGGATGGGCTTTCCGCCCCACGCCATAATCACCTCACCATTTTTAAGGCTATCCTTTAAGTCGATTTTTTTTGGAGCTGTACCTGTATTTTTTTCGGGGCGGTCTGTATCGCCTAGCAGGTAGTCAATCGATACATCTAAAACATCTGCTACTTTCTGCAAACTATTTGTGGTGGGTTTTTTTGTACTCCACCGATAAATGCTATTTTTACCTATTCCCGCTTTTTCAGCTACTTTTTGCAAAGACCAGCCACGATTTTTTGATATTTTTTTAACCCGGTCTAACGTTGTCATATCAACACCCCATCAGATTTTAGCGACATATTTTTATCATATATGCTATTTTTGTATTTAAATTCTATCATTTATGGTAGACAATAAAGCCATCAAGTAATTAAGCAACAAAAAACAAGTGATTATCGGCTTCTTTTAAATAGTGCGTGTGGATAATATGCCTATTTAACGATTATTTGGTATGACTTTATTTTATCACGTGTGGTAGATGAGTCAATGAATTACGCAATAAATAACTAGGGAGATGATAAAAAATGACAGAAGAAAAATTGCATGAAAGCGTAGCTGAGATCCAACAGCGGCTTATGAAGCTATTTCTAAAAAAATCCTAAAAAAATAAAAACCGTTAGAAACTTTGATGAATAAGGATTCTAATGGCTTTTTATTTTATTATAAAACTCTATATTATTAAAACTTTGCCCACAAAATACCTATAATTTTTATCGTTTATATATTTGTGATAAATAAAATGTTATAAATAGAACGGCGTTTGCCTTTGGAATCTACGTAGCGTACACGATATTACCACGTCCCGCCTCGCTTTTCAATATCAGCCACGGACTTATCCCCCTTAAAAGTGGTTACATAGGTATTTCAAAAAACGATTCTCCGCCAACAATGGTATCTTTAAATTCTACGCTAACTTTAGTAATGTCACTCACGTTTTCGGGCATAACAGCCCAAACAGTCGAATCGCTGGACTTACCCTCAGTTACTTCATTTTGACCATCTTGCGCGTTCGTCAATTGCCCCGCTTTGCCATTTTGATCATACACTGTTAAATATTGTGAGTTGGCTAAAAATGGTTCTTCCAATCCATAATTTTTATAAGTGTATTTAATTTGCAATATTTTGTTTTTGTCTAGTCCTTTAAAAGCACCTTCTTCGTAATCCATTTGTTCCGTTGCAAACTGATTCCAATTTTGACCAACTTCGTCAATGGTGATACTATACATTTTTTCGGTGCCATTTTTGGCAAGGATATATTCTTCCCCCAAACCCAAAGCTTCATGTTTTTTATTAGTCTTTTTACTACTGCTGCTAGAACTAGTTGTTTCTGTGGTAGTAGTTTCGGTTGTTTCTTTAGTCTCTAACCTAGATTTGTAATATTCAGTTTCCGTCATTTGATCTCCCAAAGTGACAAATAATATCCCGGAAACCGCTATCATTACCAAGAATAACCAAAACCAAACTACTTTATAAAACGGCTTTTTGCTCTTTCTCATTTTCCAATCCCCCATAAATATGATAAAATTATTTTGACGAATCATATTTATGACTTGCTATATCTCATTACCGTGGGATATAGCTTTTTAATTTGCCTAAATATTTATAAATGTTTTGCACCACCTCCTTTGTTAATCGGACGGGAATAGCCAACTGCTTCATAATTGTGTACTAATTAATATCCTCTAAATTTTCACAGCTGTAAAAATTTTTAAAATATATAGGTAGTAAAATTCGTAGCCCTGCGTTATCAGCGTTATCCTCAATATTTGAGTGGGAGGCGGGGGTGGCATAATACAAAACGCCGCTGTCATCATTTAAAACGTGCCCGATTTCGTGGGCAATCATTAGTGGTAGCTCTTTTGGATTGTGCCAATCTAGATTGATAACGATTATTCGGCTTTCACAATCAGCCATGGATGGTGTAGTGGGTTGTAGATCCCTAGTTAGCACATAACCAACATCATGATCAAAAGCAAATCGCAAGAGGCCATTAATTAGGCTTGTCATCATTTTTTAGCACCTCGCAGCAAACGCTTTATGATTTCTAAGTCGTCTGGTGGTATTGGCTTACCCTCAAACGTCATAAGCACATGATCGTCTTCAATATCAATTATTTTGGGATTATCAGCATTTTCTATTCCCAACAATTCATCAGATGAGACTTTTAACACTTTAGCAACGGCTTTGATTCTGGTAATGCTTGGATCCCTTTTTTTCCACGCATAAATGCTGTTAATTCCCAACCCCGCTTTTCTTGCAACGTCTTGCAAACTCATGCCTCTTTTTTCAGCAGCTTCTTTTGTCTTGTCAAATATTGTCATATCAACAATCCCCTTCAATGTGACAAATCACTTTACTTTATAAAATAAAAATACGTTGACATTATTACTGTATAGGGTTATATTTAATTCATCAAGTAATTAAGCAATAAAAAACAAGCCCGTTTACATTGTTGTTTTGACGATAAACCGGTATAAGTACCTGTGTTAAAGGCTTATTTAATATACCTTAATTTTACTTTATTGAGTAAAATAAGTCAATAAATTACGCAATAAATAATTGGGAGTGATGAAAAATGACATGATAAAAATTACACGAAAGTGTAAATGAAATCCAACAGCGGCTTATGAAGCTGTTTCTAAAAAAAAATCCTAAAAAAAAATAAAAACCGTTGGAAACCTATAGTATAACGTACCTGTATTGATACGTAAAAAGTTATATTTAACTTTTTTGATTTTGTGTTAGAGTTATCTTAGACCTCTTTCTTGGTCTATCTTTACTACATTGCCCACCCGTGCACGGGTAGGCTTTTTTTGTTACCGCATAAGCTTTAGCGGCTTGTAATATAAAGCCACCTAAAGCGACGATAATCAACGTAATATTCACGTTGCCTACATATTCATTAATAATGAGACTGGCCCTTCAAAACTTCTTCACAATTTATTTGTAATATTATCATAAGATTAAATTATGATTATAAAAAAAGGAAAAAGGTGTGATGGATTTTGAAGAGAAAGTTACCGCTGGCTGCTTTATTGTTAGCCTGTTTGGCGGTTGTGACAGTGGCCTGCAGCAACAATAGTACAAGTAGTAGTGATAAAGATGAAGGCGTTTTAACGACGGCACAAATCAAGAAGAATATTGGTTCTAAGCTGATTACTACCCGTGAAAAGGCACAAAGCACTTTAACAAAAAAGTACCAAAAAATTGTTAAAGACAGTGACTACACATTGGATAAGCCCTATATAAAAGTGAATCCATATGAAACATCCCCGTTAACCGCCCTTGTCATCTTTCAAACGAGCCAGGCTGCCAAAATTACATATACAGTTGCTGGTGAAAGTGATGGTACCAGCATTACAAATACAGTAAATGGTGATTACAGCACAACGCACCAAGTACCCGTTGTAGGCTTGTATGCCGATAAAACAAACACTGTGACCTTGAATATAACGTATCAAGATGGTACAACGGCCACAAAGGAAATTTCTGTAAAGACCGGTGCCCTACCTAAATACATTAAGAGTGCCAAAGTTACAGTAACTGAGAATGATAAAAACAAAATGGATATTGGCAACAATAAGTTAACGATTATTAATCGAACAACTAAAGAACCTTTTGCAGTGGATGCTGACGGTAACGTACGTTGGTATTTAACCGACTATTCACAGCATACAATTGAACAAATTTCAAACGGGCACATGCTCGTTTTAACAAAGAAAAAAGTGAGCTCTAGTTTGTACAATGATTTAATTGAAACCGACGTATTGGGACGCGTCTATAAAGAATACAGCTTTAAAGGGACGACACAGTCTAACGACAGTGGTAATTCTAAAGATGAAACAACTGTGATTCACCATGACCTTGTGGAATTACCGAACCAAGATATTTTAGCAACAGTAAATGACGGCTCTAAGTATAAAGAAGACGTCATGGTGCAAATTTCTCATAAAACAGGGAAGGTTGTTAAAGTAATTGATCTAAAGAAAATCTTACCTGAATCAATGTATACAAGTTACAAAGCCGGTTCAGATGATAAAGTAGATTGGTTCCATCAAAATTCAGTGGATTATGATGCTTCGGATAACTCAATTATGATTTCCGGTCGAAATCAAGATATGATCATGAAGTTGGATTATAAGACGAATGAGATAAAATGGATTTATAGTGGTAAAGCCAAAGCGACTTGGCCTAAGAAGTATCGAGATAAGATTTTAACCCCAACTAAGGGCACTACCATTACTGGTGGACAGCATGGCTTGTACTTATTATCCAAGACAGGTGATACCGAAAATGTTATTTTGTATGATAACAATATTGCCGTCACTAACGGCGATGAAAAGACATCCGGTAAATATTCACAGGCTGTCGAATATCAAATCAACACCAAGACTATGACGATTGACCAAGTCTGGGCTTATGGTAAGGATTTGGGTAAAACAAACTTCACAAGTATTATTGGTTATGCAGAACGGGAAACCAATGGGAATACATTAGTAGATTTTGGTTTTAAAAATAATGGTAAAGTCAGCAATATTATTGAAGTAGACAGTACCGGTGCCCAGGTCTTTAATATTACGATCAAAAATGCAGCAGCCAAAGCTTATGCTTATCGGGCTTATCGCGTACCATTTTATTCAGAAAACTATAAGTTTGATGTAAACGACTAAGCAACAATAGCTTATAATTAATGGTTCGTATTAAAAAATAAATAAAGCGGCTAGATCAAAATTCAATTTGACCTAGCCGCTTTATTTGTGTGGTTGCCGTTAAGCGTGATAGTTTGTTTTTAAAAAAGCGGCCATATCCTGGGGTTCATGGCCAGTGATCGTTTCAAATGCAGTACTAGTTTGGGCTAACAAACCCATTTCACCTGCCCGATACATAGAAGCTAGTTCTTGGCCATCACCTTCGGCAGCATAAATTTCAGCAAATTCAGCATTTGTTACCGGGGCATAACCAATTTTGTGTCCAGTTGCTTCAGTCATCAGCGCGCCTAATGTCGGCATCGTATAGTTTTGAGTTTGAGAAAGCAGATAACTTTGACCATCCTGATTTAAAGTCGGTTGTGTCGCTAATTTTGCAATAGCTTCAGCGCTGTCCGCGTAGCTAATGAAGCTAAGGGCTTGATCACCGACAGGGTAAATTAGATTTTGCCGTTGGATGAGTTCTGGTAAATAAGGAATTAGTGGATCTGCATAAAGCGAATTTTTTAAAATAGCATATTTGAAGCCAGAACTTGCCAAACGTCGAGGTAAGTAACCATAAAAAGCAGACATCGTGAAGGGATTATCTTCTTGATCGGCAAAAAAGCTAACTGCAATAATATGGGAGACGGCTGCTTGTTTCATAGCCGCAAGAATATTTTCAAGTTCAGTCACCCGATCTAAAACACTGTAAGTCTTACTAGGAATATAAACTAAAGTGTCTGTACCTTGTAATGCTTGAGCCAATTTGTCAGGCTGCAAATAATCAATGGCAACCACATCAACACCTTTATCAACTAAGCTTTGTGCTTTGCTAGGGGTATGTACAGCTGCTCGGAGTTCGTTAGGTACAACAAGTTTTAACATGTTTGCCATCACTAATGTACCTAGATGTCCAGTGGCGCCAGTAATTGTATAAGTCATAAAATAGCCTACTTTCTTTTCCTGTGATTTATTAAGTAACTACATACTACATGATTTTTATTTTAATATCAATCATAAAATCAAAAAAATTGATTTGGACATTTACAATTGAAAAATCTAGATTGTGATTGATATATCAGGATTTGTTTAACAAGGTTAATGGAATATTGAAAATTTTCAGAAAAATGGTACTAAAATTAGACATTCTTTTTACACGAACTAGGTCATCCCTTTACAATCCTTTGTTAATCTGAAAATGTTCAAAAAAAGAGAAAGAAAGTTGGATATATTTTCATGAAAAAAGGACGTTTCGTAACAGCATTATTGGGGTTAACACTGCTGACATTTGGGATTGTAACTGGTTGTTCTAATCAAAGCTCAGCAAGTAGTTCAGATAGTAATAAATCATCAGATAAAATTACCGTTGTTTTTTATCCAAGCGAATCAGCTAAAGTTTTGACAACATCACGGGATGAATTAAAGAAACAAATCCATGAAGCAACAGGAAAACAAGTTGATATTCAAACAACGACTGACTATAATGTTGCGATTGAAGCTATTTCTTCTGGTAAGGCACAATTGGCCTTTATGGGCGCTGACGGCTATATCCAAGCCCATGCACGTAATAAAAAAGTATTGCCAATGATGATTCAATCTGGTGAAAAAGGGACAAAAGAAGGGGCTAGTTACCGCTCTTACTTGATGGTGCCTAAAGATAAAGCAGATGAGTATAAGAAGAACGGAGAATATTCAATTGACAAAGTTAAAGGGTCAAGAATTTCTTTTGTTTCTGCAACATCAACTTCTGGTTTTGCGGTACCAACTGATGAAATCCAAAAGCATTTCAAATTAAAAAATAAAGATGACTTATCCGAAGGCGGCAAGTTCTTTAGTAAAGTCTTATACGGCACATCACATCCTGGCTCCGCTGTGAACCTACTAAAAGGTGATGTAGATGTGGCAGCGTTCGATGATATTGATTTGGAACCATTTATGAAAGTTTCTGAAGGTTCATATGATAAGGTCGGTTCAACTTTTGTTGTTAAAGATAATGCTGAAGCACCATTCACTGATTTCCATGGCAAAGAAGTTGTCGATATTTCTGTGTTACCAGTTCAAAACGGGCCATTAGTTGCCAATACAGCGACATTGAGTGAAAAAGATCGTAAAGCTGTCTTGGAACGTTTCACTTCTTCAAAAGTTAGTGATAATCCTAAATTATTAGGTAAAGAAGATGCTAAAACAGCTACTTTGTGGAAAAAGACAACAGATCAAACGAAATTGATTGCTGTAGACGATGCTTGGTATCAACCGACTCACGAATTAATTGGTAAGTAAGGGGTTTTACCATGCTAGAAGTTAAAAATTTAGAAAAAAGTTATCAAAAAGATAAAACAGCCTTAAAAGATATTTCTTTTAGTATTGAACCTGGAAAATTTGTAGCAATTATTGGGCCTTCTGGTGCTGGTAAAACTACAATTTTGAGAAGCTTAAATCAGCTAATCAAAGATGACTCCGGACAAATTCTTTTAGATAATCAAGATTTACGAACAGCGAACAAAGCAGAATTACGGAAGCATCGGCGTCAAATCGGAATGATCTTTCAAAACTACAACTTAGTAGAACGCTTAACCGTCATTGAAAATGTATTGCATGGTCGGTTAGGTTATAAATCCACATTGGCAGGTGTCTTTGGTCGTTATACTGAAGATGAAAAAAAAGAAGCCATGGTCTTATTAGATAAAGTTGGTTTGAAGGAATTTGCTTTACAACGTTGTTCTGAATTGAGCGGCGGTCAAAAGCAACGGGTTGGTATTGCCAGATCATTAATTCAGCATCCAAAAGTTATTCTTTGTGACGAACCGATTGCTTCTCTGGACCCTATTTCAGCCCAGACAGTGATGCAATTACTAAAAGAATTAACGGAAGAATTTAACATTATTTGTATTGCGAATTTGCATCAAATTAATATTGCTAAAAAATACGCTGATCAAATTATTGGTATCCGTAAAGGTGAATTAGTTTTTGATGAACCAGCAGCTGATTTGTCTGAAGCAACATTAGCTGAATTGTATGATCAGCCGGTTACAAAGGAGCTTAAGTGATGACGGGATCTATTAAATACTTGAGCCAAAAGCATTGGCGTCAAACTGGGGTCATTGCTTTAGTCGGGGCTATCTATCTAATTTGCAGCTGGATCTTACAATATAATAATTTGGCAGGTATTACAGCTGTGCCCAAGGCTTTTGCCTGGTTAGGCACAAACTTTATGCCAACTGCAGATTCCATGTCGCATGTCCCACAAATTTGGACGAAGCTGATGCAGACTGTCTTATTGGCAATTGCTTCAACGGTCGTTGCTGCTGTTATTGCGATTTTTGTAGCGTTACTCGGTTCAAAAGTGACAGGCTTTAATTGGGTCGTACAAACAGCAACTCGAGGTATTGCCTCTTTTTTTAGAAATATTCCATTGGTTGCTTGGGCAATGATTCTATTATTTTCATTTAAGCAAAGTGATTTTACAGGCTTCTTAGCTTTGTTATTGATGTCTGTCGGTTACTTGATCAGAGCCTTTATGGAAATTATTGAAGATGAAGCTAGCGAAACAACGTTAGCCTTAAAAGCAACTGGTGCAAGTTATTTTCAAATTATTTTCCAAGCGGTATTACCACAAATTTTACCCAGTTTAATTAGTTGGGTATTGTATATGATTGAAAATAACGTTCGGGATGCAACTTTAGTTGGTATTTTAACGGGTACTGGTATTGGATTTATATTTGATTTGTATTACAAGAGTTTTCGGTTTGATGCTGCTGGCATGACTGTTTTGGCAATTATTTTAGTCGTCATCATACTTGAAGTTCTTTCGAATCAAATTAGAAAGGTTATCTTATGATTTCAAACAGTAATGAAACCGTATTTCAGCGACAGCCCGAAGCACCACAATCAGAGAAAATTATTTTGCACAAAAATAGTTTATCTCGAGTAATGATTGGGTTTGTTCTAATGGGCTTAGCCGTGATTACCGTTTTTACTTTATTACATTTGGATTCAGCAAATGTGCAGCTTGGAGAAGCGTTTCATAGTTTACGTGAGACATTAACTCAAATTTTTATTCATCCAAATGTGGGCTCAGATAGTTTTAGCATGTTGCTGTCTGCTTTAGGTATTAGTTTGTTACTAGCTATCATTACGACAATTATCGGTGCTGTTATTGGCTTTTTCTTAGCAATTATGGCATCTAGAAATTTAACGAATCGTTATTTGAGTGCTGGTATCCGTGTTTTTATGGCGGTTGTGCGAGCAATCCCCACAATTATTTGGGTTTTAATTTTCTCAATTGTTTGTGGCCTAGGGACAACAGCTGCTGTTTTAGGCTTGAGTTTCCATAGTGTCGCTTATTTAACGAAAGCTTATTCAGAAAGTATTGAAGAAATAGATCAATCAACGATTGAAGCCTTAAAAGTAACAGGTAGTAAATTTTGGGTGATTGTATTTCAAGCAATTTGGCCGACAACAATGGCTTCATTAATTTCATGGACATTTATCCGTTTGGAAATTAATTTTGCCAATGCAGTAGCCGTTGGGGCTGCAGCTGGTGCTGGTGGTATTGGGTATCAATTATTTGTAGCTGGTAATATGAGCTTTGATTTCCATGAAGTTGGCATGATCGTTTATATGGTCATCGCAGTGACTTTCTTATTAGAATTTGTAGCTGTTAAATTAAGACGTGTTTATTTAGCGAAGTAATTAGGAGAGAATTGAAAGATATGATTAAAGCAGTAATTTTTGATTGGGCAGGTACAACTGTCGATTATGGAAGTGTTGCACCGGTAATTGCCTTTCAAAAGGCTTTTACTAATGCAGGTATCAATATATCCGCGGATTTAATTCGCCGAGATATGGGTATGGTCAAATGGGATCATATTGGCAAACTTTTGGAAATGCCTGAAATTCAGTTGCAATGGTTATCTCTACATGAAGTATTGCCGACTGGCACAGATCGTCAAAAAATTTATGATGATTTTGAACAATGTTTAATGTTGCAGTTGAGAGAAGAAACGAATTTAAAACCTTTTGTATTAGAAACGATTGCTTATCTTAAAAATCATGGTATTAAAATTGCGACAACAACAGGCTATGCACCAGAAATGATGCGGGTTGTTCAAATCGGTGCTGCACAAAAAGGTTATGCACCAGAATTGGTGTTAACTGCTGAAGATGTAGCTGGACAAGGCCGACCTTCACCAGCAATGGTTCAAAAAGTGATGGCTAATTTTGGAATTGAAGATCCTAAAGAAGTTATTAAAGTCGGTGATACAACTGTTGATATTGAAGAAGGTCGTAATGCAGGCGTTGTTACAGTAGGCATTGTTGAGGGCAGCAGCCTAATGGGCCTTTCTGAACGGGAATATGATGCGCTGTCTTTTGAAAAGAAAGTTAAAAAATGTATTGCAGTGAAACAAGAGTTTGAAGCTGTTGGGGCAGATTTCACCATCACAGACATGCATGAATTGACCCAAGTTATCGAAGGTTTAAATAAAGAGTTTGAGGTGGCTAATGGTAGATAATAATTACTTGTTACTCACACCAGGTCCTTTAACAACAAGCCGTGCGGTTAAGGCAGCGATGCAATTTGATTACTGCACATGGGATGATGATTATAAAAAGATTACACAGTCTATCAGACAGTCTCTCTTGGCTTTAGGTGCGGTTGATAATCAAAGCTATACAGCAGTACCGATTCAAGGTAGTGGGACTTATGGTGTTGAAGCGGTCATTAGTTCAGTGGTACCGACAGATGGCACTTTATTGATTGCGATGAATGGCGCTTATGGCCAACGTATTGGGCAGATTGCGGATGTTTATGGTATTCAGCATGTTGACTTGATTGTTGATGAACGTGAACCTATAACATTAAGTGCTATTCAAGAAATTGTGGCACAACATGATGACATCACGCATTTTGTGATGGTGCATTGCGAAACAACAACCGGCGTTTTGAATCCAATCGAAACTATTGTGCCTTGGATGCACGACCGAGGCATTGTCACAATGGTCGACGCCATGAGCAGTTTTGGTGGCATTCCCATTGATATTGCTGCTTTAAAGATTGATTTCTTAATCAGCAGTGCCAATAAATGTATTCAAGGTGTGCCAGGCTTTGCGTTTGTTATTGCCAATAAAGTCTGTTTAGAGGCGGCTAAGGGCCGAGCTAGAACATTATCCCTTGATTTGTATGACCAATATGCTGAAATGGAGAAGAATCATGGCAAATGGCGTTACACATCACCGACACATGTGGTGCATGCTTTTGCAACAGCATTAGAAGAATTGGCAACTGAAGGTGGCGTCGCACAGCGTTATGCGCGTTATCAGGAAAACCAGCAATTATTAGTTACTGGGATGAAAGCACTAGGCTTTGAGGCACTGATTCCTCAAGATTATCAATCGCCAATTATTACTTCTTTTGTTTATCCAACAGCAGCATTTGATTTTAAACAATTCTATGATGATTTAAAAGTTGCTGGCTTCGTCATTTATCCAGGTAAAATTTCGACTGTGCCGACTTTTAGAATCGGCAATATTGGAGAAGTTTATCCAGAAGATATTCAAAGATTGTTAATTGCAATCCAAGAAGCGGTGGCACAGTAAATTGTAAATCGTTAAAAAATAAGATGGCACATACCTGCAACCTTATCGGGTCAGGTGTGTACCATCTTATTTTTTTAAACTAAATTAGAAATTAAGGTAAATCATTACCGGCAGCAAAATAAATATCGTACCATTCTTGTTTGGTTAAGATAATATCACTGCCTGCAGCACTATCTGCAATGTGTTTAGGATTCATTGTCCCTAAAATGACTTGAATATCAGCGGGATGCCGTAAAATCCAGGCGACAGCAATTGCATTTTTGCTGACATGATACTTATCGGCTAATTCAGCTAATTTGGTATTCAAAGCTTCAAACTTAGGATTGTCAATAAAGGTACCTTTAAACATACCATATTGGAATGGGGACCAAGCTTGAACGGTGATGTTGTTTGTCCGGGCATATTCTAGAATACCACCGTCATGGTTGATCGAACGGGTATCTGCCATGTTGGTATGTAGACCAAAATCAATCATCCCAGTGTGCATGATGCTAAATTGTAATTGATTAATCAACAGCTTTTGAGTCACTGCATTTTGCAGCATTGTAAACTGTTGTGGATTAAAATTAGAAACACCGAAATGCCGAACTTTACCACTAGTTTGTAGTTCATCAAAAGCAGCAGCAACTTCATCTAAGGCCATCAATGGATCTGGTCGATGTAATAAAAAGGCATCTAAATAATCAATTTGCATCCGTTGCAAAATACCTTCAACGGCTTCAATCAAATGTTTTTTAGAAAAATCGTAGCGTTTGCCGAAAACAAGACTGCCATGACTTCTGTCTTTATCAAAAACAATGCCGCCTTTAGATTGGATGTAAAGTTGATCGCGGTTTAAACTAGAGCTGGCTAAGGCATTGCCGAAGTTTTCTTCAGATTTGCCCATACCGTAAATATCCGCAGAATCAATGAAGTTAATGCCCTGATCGTAGGCCGTTTCTAAAGATTTGACCGCTTCTTGATTGGTCAGAGCGTCCATACGCATAATCCCTAATGCAACAGCAGAGGTAGTCCAATTCGTGTGACCAATATTTAAGTTTTTCATTAATTATAAGTCCCTTCTATTAACTTGATACCTCTAGTATAAAACCCAAAGTACTGTCTTGGTCAAGGCATCAAATCAAAAAGTTAGGATAATCGGCTAGAATGCACTTCAACCGCAGTGACATCGCCGGTACGGCCTGGTTTCATAACAACTTCACCAAGAGAAATTGCGCCTACAGGACAAACGAGGTTACATAATTGACAACCGACACATTTTTCAGTGTTACAAGTTGGCCGACGTGTGTCTTCATCCCACGTCAAGGCTTGATGGGCGCCATCATAACAAGAAATGAAACAACGACCACAGCCGATACATTTGTCCCAGTCAATATTTGGATAGACTTTATAGTCACGATCCAAAGCTTCCGCTGGAATAATAGCTTGGTTGGCTAGACCAACTAAATCAGATAGGTGCTCTACGTTTTGTTCAGCCATGTAGTGCATTAGGCCATTCTTCATATCTTCAACGATACGATAGCCATATTGCATGACACTCGTTGTAACTTGCAACGTACTAGAACCTAGTAAAATAAATTCTGCAGCATCTTCCCAAGTTTCAATACCACCGATGCCAGAGATTGGCAATTGCTCTAAACCGGCAGTCGTCCGTAATTGTTGGATGAAGCGCAAAGCAATGGGTTTAACGGCTTTCCCAGAAAAACCAGAAATTGAAGATTTACCGTTCACGATAGGTAGTCCAACTTTACGATCTAAGTCGATATTGGCAATAGATTTAACGGTATTAATGGCTGCAATCCCATCAGCACCACCAGCAAGACAAGCTTTAGCGACGGGACCCATATCTGTAATATTAGGGGTCATCTTGGCCATCATTGGTAAGTCAGAACCTTTTTTAACAGCGGCACAATATTTTTGGCAAAGTTCAGGATTCGTACCGACGTCAGAACCCATTTCATGAGAAGTCATTTGTGGACAAGATAGATTCATTTCAATCATATCCGCACCGGCTTCGGTGACGACGCGGGCTAACTCCGTCCAATCGGCTTCATTAGTACCCATGATAGAAGCGATTAATACTTTTTCGGGGTAGTCTGCTTTCAAACGTCTTAAGTCAGCTAAATTTTCTGCTAATGAATGTTCAGCGATTTGTTCCATATTTTTGAAACCGACAAATGGGGTGGCTTCTTTAGCTAATTCATCAAAACGTGGGGACACTTCATCAACGACAAAGTGTTCAGGACCAATTGTTTTGAAAACAACACCGGCCCAGCCTTCATCATAGGCTTTTTTACACATGTCATAGCAATTACCAACAGGAGATGAAGATAGGCAAAAAGGATTTTCAAAATGAACGCCTAAAAAGTCAATGGATAAGTCTTTATTAATCATAATTAGTGACCTCCTAAAACTGCATCAATGGTTTCAGCGACTTCTTTACCTTTTTGAACCGCCCAAACAACAGTTTTATCACCTTGGGCAATATCACCGGTAACGAAGACTTTCGGATCGGTTGTTTGATAGCCGGTAAACGGCACTTCATTATTTTCCAAAGTTAAGTCTAAGTGCGCAGCATCAGCAACTTGACCTACTGCTAAAATAATTTTGTCCGCTTGAACTTGAATTTGGCCGTTAATTTTACGATGCTTAAAAGTAACAGTGTTATCGTTAATACTGTCCGGTACATAGCCGTCAATAATAGTGACACCCATTTGTTGGGTGGCTTCTAGTTCTTTTTTGGAAGCTTTGAATTCACTAAAAGTTTCATAGACCACGTCTGTAACTTGTGGCACATTAAGTAATTTTAAGGTTGTTGCAACGTCCATCGCTACATCACCGCCGCCGATGACTAAAACATTATCTGGGACAGTCACATGACCTTGATTTGTCTTAACTCGTGCTAAGAAATCAACAGCTGTTTCGGTGTAGGCGTTATTTTCAAACATCGGCAGCATTTTGGCTTGGCTGGCACCAATGGCTAAGATAACAGCGTCATGACTTGTCTTTAAGGCAGCTAAAGTGAGCTCTTGGCCGATGGTGGTGTTATAGTGAATTGTTGCACCAAGATTGAGGATACGATTAATTTCAAAGTCTACAATATCATTAGGTAGACGATATTCAGGAATGCCATATGTAAGATAACCGCCAGCTTTAGCTTGTTGTTCATAAATATCAACAGCATAGCCTTTTTGTAAAAGCGTGGTTGCTGCTTGTAAACCAGAAGGGCCACTGCCTACAATGGCAACTTTTAAGCCATTACTAGGGCCTTTTTCAAGAATGTCCATTTTAGCTTGCTGTTCAAAGTCGGTGACAAAACGTTGGATCCCACCGATGTCAATTGGTGTGTCAATGCCACAGCGGGCACAAGCTAGTTGACAGTACTTTTCAGTAGGGCAAACCCGGGCACAAATGGCGCCAAGTGCATTATTTTCACGAATCGTTTCAGCGGCACCTTTGAAGTTACGAAAACGGACGCTGCGGATAAATTTGGCTGGATCCGTGTGGGCGGGACAGGCTTTAGAGCAAGGGGCGTCGTGGCAGAGTAAGCAACGTGCTGCTTCGGCCATGACAGTAGTCATTGTGTAACCTGAATCAAGCTCTTGGTCATAGTGCTTTGTCATAATAACAACAACTCCTTCAATCAAATTAAGGTGATTTTAGCAACAAATCATTGAGAATAGTTCTCATTTGTTACTGTTTTCACATACTTTACGGTTTAACTATAACACGTCCTAAAAGCGGCTTCAATCGTTATTAAATTATTTTTTTGGTAACCAAATATTTTTTTGCAAACAGTAAATTAAAAATTCAAACTTAATTCAAAGGTTTGCCGATTTTGCGCTATTTTTCCTATAAATTTATTAATTTACGGTAAAAACAGGTTCAGAAACTTGTGATATTGTGTATTATAAGTTAATAAGTGCAGATTTGACTTTATATAGTTAGGAGTCTTTTTTTATGGAAAAGGCCGAAAAGCGGCATTTGCCTCTGGCGGGGATGCTACTGGTTTTATACGGTTTGTTAATGTTTTTTGAAAAAACGATTATCTTAAATAAAAACGTACCACCTATGTTTTTACTAGGCTTATATTTAGCCGCAGGGCTAATTCTGGCGGCATTGGCTGTGAACTTTTACAATATGGCGAGTCATCGTGTTCGGCCGTTAATGTTTAAAGAAAGCCTGTTACAAGCACCTTATTATTATGTCACATTAATCTTTGTGGTTATTTGCGGCGGGCTGCAATTATTGACGATTTGGCTGCAAATCAAGGGTTACATAGGCGATTTCACGCTGCAAGGCCGAATTGAAAAAATCACCGGCTTACGATTATGGGCGTTTCGTATGTTTTATGTGGCATTATTACCATTTATTCAACAGAATTTATTTAACGGGGTAGCCTTTAACGAGTTATTCACACGTAAGACCGCGTTTAGTCGTTTTGCCGGACTGTTATTAGTGGCATTGTTGACCGGTCTGTTTAGCGGCCAAGCATTTGGCTGGGTTTTATTGGTACAAATGGTGATCGGGTTATTAATTAGTTTGAGTTATTTATTGGCTAAAAATATTGCGACACCACTGTTGATTAATATTATTTGTAATCTCATCTTTGTGATTTTATATTCTTAGTGTTGTAATTGCTTAATAAACAAAAAAGCCTTGAGAAAATTAATTTTCTTGCGATAATCCCTTTATGGTTATCAGATGAAATATAATAATTCATTTGATGATTATGAAGGGCTTTTTGCATAGCCAGATCCAAATTCACAGCTCTTAAATATTTAAATTATCAAAATCGTTCAGCACAAAAAACGGCCTCACTCCGGATGAATACTGGAATGAAGCCGCTTATAAATATATTTAATTTTATAATATTTCATCTGTCAACTTGACAGGGTCTAGTGCATCTCAAGGCTTTTTTGTAGCTTAACTTTCTGAAATTGGAGTAACTTCGTGGTAATGATATAAGTTCGATTTTAGGTTCATTAAGATGGGACTAGGCGCCTGAATGCCGACGAGCTTTAATTCATGCATTGCTCTGGAAGCCAAAGTATAGAGAATATCACGGTCGCCATCTGCATGATACGTTTTTTGGGAAATATCATAGCCTACAACCGCATCAAACTCTAAACCTTTCGCTAAATAAATTGGTAAGATCAAGATACCTTTAGGGATGCCCCGATCTTGATCCGAAATTAAAGTGACCGGATGATCTACTTTTAAAGCCGTGTAAAGCTGATTAGCTGCTTGGGTTGTTTTTGTCAAAATAGCCACAGTAGGGTACTTTTGCAGCAAATCATTTGTCAAACGAGTCACTTGGGTTAAGGCTTGCATTTGATCTGGACATAAATAATAGTCTGGTTTGTGGCCTTCTCTAGCAAAAGCTTCAATTTTGTCAGCGGTCAATAACATTTCTTTGGCAAAATCGGTAATGGGTTTTGTAGACCGATAACTTTTCAGTAAAGTGAACAGCGCAATTTTACGCTTTGGAAAAATTTCTGTAATTTCATGAATAAAATCGCTGGGATGGTATTCGGCCGTGAAAATATCTTGGGCACTATCGCCTAAAAGCGTTAATTTGGCGTTAGGAAAGGCATGCTTAACGTAAATCAACTGGGCGGCAGAATAATCTTGCATTTCATCAACAAACAAATACTGCATGCTATGATTTTGACCGCTGCCAGTTAGTAAATCTCGAAGATAAAGGAGTGGCACGGCATCTTCCAAATGAATTTTGTGGGCTTCGATATCATTACGTACTTGTTCAATCATCGTTGTCCAGATCGCATCACTGGCAAAATCAGGCGGACATTGGGCTAAAAAGTGACAGTATTCCTCATAAGTGTCCATAAAATAGTCATTATAGATCGCATCATAAATAACTTGATAGCGTTGACGGACCAAAGCGCGGGCTACAAAATTAAACTCAGCATCCCCAGAATCGAACTGTTTTTGAGCAGTTAACGTTTGGTATTGGTACTCATTTAATAAGCTCACCGCTTCTTGAATTTCATCGGACAAAGCATCTTTAGCAATTCGCTTCTTTAAACGTTTGATCAAAGTGTTTTTTGTATTTAAGAACTTATCCCGGGGCAGCATGGCTTTTGGTAGCGCACTATAAATCTTTTGAATTTCAGTTTTATTAAAGAAAGGTTTACCTTCAAAATAAATACTGCTGAAAGCTAAAACGTGATCATCTGTTTGACGCACATAATTGCGAATCTGAGTCATAAATGCGGCGCTTTCTTTGTAGCGGTGTAATTGTTTAGCCATTTCAGGAAAACTATGCTGATCTTTTTCGAAACGTTCAAATAAACTTTCGACTTTTAAGCCTGAGAAGCGTTGGGTTAAAAATTCAGCTAAAGTAACTTGCCGCATATTTTTCTCGCCTAAACTAGGCAGGACTTGGGAAATATAGTTGGAGAACAGACGGTTAGGTGAAAATAAAATAATTTGATCCGCATCTAATTGATTGCGGGCATGATAAAGTAAGTAAGCAATCCGTTGAAGAATGGCCGAGGTTTTACCACTGCCGGCAACCCCTTGAACGACTAATAATTCTGAAGTGGTATTGCGAATAATATCATTTTGTTCTTTTTGGATCGTGGCAACGATATTGCGCATATGTTCATCGTTTTGCTGGCCTAAAACTGTCTGCAGAATTTCATCGCCAACGGTTTCATTTGTATCAAACATATTTTTAATTTCGCCGTTAGTAATAAAAAATTGCCGTTTTTTCTCTAAAATAACTTTCTGCTGACCCACAGGTGTATCATAAGTCACTGGGCCTAGCGTACCGTTATAATAAATACTAGAGATTGGTGCCCGCCAGTCGTAGATCAAGAAATCTTCGGCCTGGTTTTGTAAAGTTGCAGTACCAATATATAAAGTGTCTTTTTGGCCATCTTCGTCGATGTCAATGCGGCCAAAGTAAGGGGAATCGGCTAAATCTTTTAAGACTTGAACTTGCCGAGTTAGAATTTTTTCAGATTCAATAGAACTGGCAACTAAGTTTTTTTGCTGTTGCACGGCAGCATTGGTTTCCATACGATCATCGGTTTCAGTGATATTAACTTTGGTGTTATCACCGTAGTTTAATTCGATGCGGTGGGTTTCTTGTTGGGCCAGGTCTAATTTGTCAGTAGCGGCAGTTAATTGCTGCTTGATTTCATTAAGAACCGTGGTGACGCGTTTTTGTTCTGATTCTTGTGCTAATTGGCGCTGTTTTTCATTAGTTGCAGTTTGTGCCATGAAAGTACCTCCTATACGGAATACGAGGGAAATAAATAACAAAATCGTTCAAACTATTTTACGCGCTCTTAGAAGATGATGCAAGTATATTGTGACTTTAGATGAGAAGGCTTTGACAATTATCCGAATCATCGCTAGACTTAAAACATTGAGATATCGCAATAAGGAAGGGAAAAAAATATGTCTGAAAAACATACTATTTTAACGGCTGATCGGCCAACCGGTAAATTACATATCGGTCATTATATTGGTTCTTTAAGAAATCGAGTGAAATTACAAAATACACAAGATTATAATACATTTATTATGATTGCGGATATGCAGGCGTTAACGGACAATGCCCGTGATCCTGAAAAAATCCGAAATTCACTATTACAAGTCGCTTTAGATTATTTGGCAGTGGGTATTGATCCTGAAAAATCAACAATTCTTGTCCAATCTCAAATTCCAGCGTTGAGTGAATTAACGATGCATTATATGAACATTGTTTCTGTTAATCGCCTAGAACGCAATCCAACGGTTAAAACTGAAATTCGTCAGAAGCGCTTTGGGCAAAGTGTGCCCGCTGGTTTTTTAGTTTATCCGGTTAGTCAAACAGCGGATATCACAGCCTTTAAGGCAGATACTGTCCCAGTTGGGGATGATCAAGAACCAATGATGGAACAAGCCCGTGAAATCGTGCGCAGTTTTAATAATATTTATAATAAAGATGTTTTAGTAGAACCTTATGGCGTTTTCCCGCCAAAAGGGGAAGGCCGTTTGCCAGGTTTAGATGGTAATGCCAAGATGTCTAAGTCTTTAGGCAATGCCATTTATATTTCGGATGACGCTGATACAATGCAAAAGAAAGTCATGTCCATGTATACGGATCCAAATCATATTCATGTTGAAGATCCTGGTCAAGTAGAAGGCAATATTGTGTTCACCTATTTAGATGTTTTTGATCCTGACAAAGCTAAAGTAGCGGATTTAAAAGCACAATATCAACACGGCGGTTTAGGAGATGTGAAGATCAAACGTTACTTAAACGAAGTGTTGCAAGCAGAGTTTGAGCCCATTCGCAAACGCCGGGCAATGTTTGAACAAGACCCTGCCAGTGTCATGGCCATGTTAAAAGCCGGCAGTGAAAAAGCCAATGTTGTCGCTAATCAAACGTTACAAGAAGTTAGAGACGCGATTGGCATTAACTATTTCTAAAAAAATTTTGACATTTGAAGTGAGAAGCGTATTATATTCCCTAAAGATATTCTAAGGAGTTTTTAATGATGACGACTATAAACTTATCTAATCCAAATAGATATTTTTACTTTTGGTTTTTTCACAAGCATCTGTGAAACCAGAAGTTTTTAGCCGTGTAAAAATTCTTGGTCACACAGGTGCAGCGATTTTTAAACTGTGTGGCGAATAATAATGACCGTTTTTTGATGATTATATACCCCACAGTTTACGATTTTATTTGTAACTGTGGGGTATTTATTTTAATTAGGAGTGATTTAAATGTCTAAAGATTTAAGTAATCGTATGAAAAATGAAGTCGCCCAACTGCAACCATCTGATATTTTGGCTTTTAATCAGGCGACAGCAAACATCCCCGGTATTGTTAAATTAACCTTAGGGGAACCTGATTTTAACACACCAGAACACGTCAAACAAGCGGCGATTCGCAGTATTGAAAGTAACGACAGCCACTATACAAATTCCAACGGTAAAATTGAGTTACGCCAAGCTGCCGCCAATTTTTTAGCACAAAAATATAATGTGCATTATGATCCTGAAACAGAAGTTTTAGTGACTGCAGGGGCAACCGAGGCGATTTATGCAACCTTAACTTCGATTTTAAATCCTGGCGATACAGTAATCATTCCAACGCCGATTTTTCCTTTGTACATTCCAGTAACCATGCTAAATGGCGCAAAACCAATCTTTATCGATACTTCAGACAATGGCTTTGTATTAGATCCTGAGAAGTTAGATCAAGTTTTAGCCGAAAATAGAGCCACTGCTAAAGCCATCATTTTGAACTATCCTAATAATCCAACGGGCGTTACTTATCGTCGGGATGATTTGGAAAAGCTGGCTAAAGTGATTGAGAAATACGATGTTTTTGCAATTTGTGATGAAATTTATAGTGAATTGACTTATGGTGAAAAACACGTGTCCCTGGCAGAAATTTTACCAGATCAAGTCTTATTGCTAAACGGGGTTTCAAAGTCCCATGCCATGACTGGCTGGAGAATTGGGCTACTTTGTGGTCCAAAAGCAGTCATTACCCAAATCGGTAAAGTACATCAATTTTGCATTACTTGTGCCACAGCTAATGCCCAAGATGCGGCTTATGAAGCCTTTGCTAACGGCCCGGACGATGGAGTTGAGATGCGTAAAGCTTATCAAGAACGCCGAGATTATTTGCAAGGTGCTTTGAATGAATTAGGCTTCACTTGCGCAAAACCAGAAGGCGCTTTTTACATCTTTGCCAAGATTCCTGAAGGCTTAATTCAAAAGAGTTTTGATTTTTGTTATGATTTGGCTGAAAAAGGCAAAGTTGCCGTTATCCCAGGTGCTTCTTTTGGCCCTGGCGGTGAAGGTTACGTACGGATGAGCTATGCCACAAGTATGGCCCAATTGAAGCAAGCAATGGCTAATTTGAAGGCTTATGTTGCTGCAGAAAAAGTTCAGGTATAATTGGAGGAAACCTTATGAAAATTTTGATGTACAGTATTCGCCCAGATGAATTAGAAGCGGTTGCGGCTTGGGCTAAGGCTAATAACGTGACTGTAGAAACGACAAAAGACAGCTTTGATTTAAATAGTGTCGGCCAGGCAGAAGGCTATGATGGCATTGTGATTCAACAGCACGGTAAAGTTGCTGATCCAGAAATTTATCAACGCTTAAAAGCCTATGGCATTCGACAAATTGGTTTAAGAATTACAGGTTATGACATCATTGATTTTGAACAAGCTAAAGCAAATGGACTTGTTGTCACCAATGTACCGGCTTACTCGCCAAGATCCGTTGGTGAAGAGACGTTGGCCCATACAATGTATTTGTTGCGGCATATTGGCCAATCTCACGCCCGTCAATTAAAGGGTGATTATAGCTGGGCTGGTTTAGAATCTAGAGAAATTCATAATTTGACCGTGGGGATTATTGGTGCTGGTAAAATTGGTAGCGCCGTTGCTCGCCTATTTAGTGCATTGGGGGCAACTGTAATTGCTCAAGATCCAATTCATCGACCAGAATTAAGTGATGTTTTGACGTATACCGATCGGGAAACATTGTTAAAAACGGCAGATATTGTCACCTGTCACACCCCATTGACAGATGAAACACAGCATATGATTAATGCAGACTCACTGGCTTTGATGAAAAAAGAAGCTTTATTAATTAACTGTTCTCGAGGCCCAGTTGTGGATACTAAAGCGTTGATTACGGCTTTAACAACGGGCACAATTGCTGGTGCCGGGTTAGATACAGTGGAAGGTGAAACTGGTATTTTCGGGGCCGATCGAACAGGGACGGAATTGCACAATCCAGAGTTGGCACAATTAATTACGATGCCAAACGTTTCATTGACACCACACATCGGTTTTTATACCAATGCGGCGGTTCAAAATATGGTAGATATTTCACTAAATGATACGTTAGCTATTTTAAACGGCCAACCTTGTGAACATATTGTTGAAGGTTAGAGACTTGCAATTTTTCAAGGCAACGTTTATAATCGTTTTATAATAATTTAAAGTCAAGTTTACATCAAGTAGTTCTTTATCTGAGCGTCAGGAAGTTGGCGGTTGCTGCGAGCCAATCAGGATAAAGGTGACGAAATACCGTAGACACATTTGGCAATGGTCAATAACTAGAATCCATTATCTTCTAGTGAGTGGTGTCCTTTTTTAGGACACAAGCTGGGTGGTACCACGGTAAAGTTTAAATCCAATCGTCCCTGTTGCAGTTTGTTGCAATAGGGATTTTTATTTGGTCAAAAACATTACTGGAAGAGGGAAAATAAAATGATGAGTCGGTTACCAAAGATTAAATTAGGGGAAGCAATTATTGTTTTGCTCGTAATTTTAGGAATTATGGGTGTTGGCGTCATTGGCTTAGGCTTATCGCCCCAAGTACCCGTTTTACTAGCTATGACAGTTGCCATTTTTTGGGCAAAATTACGAGGCTTTAATTGGCAAGAGATCAATACGGGGATTAAAGACGGTATTGATAAAGGGATTATTCCAATTGTTATTTTCATTTTAATTGGTGCAATGATTAGTACTTGGATTGCTGCCGGGACAATTCCAACGTTAATGGTTTACGGTTTTAAGGCCATCAGTGCCCAATGGTTTTTACCAACCGTTTTCCTAGTTTGTTCGCTGGTAGGTGCAGCAGTTGGTAGTTGTTTTACCGTTGTTTCTACAGTGGGGATTGCCTTTTTCGGCATTGGGGTCACGATGAATTTTAATCCTGCTTTAGTTGCTGGAGCCATTGTCGCCGGCGGGGTCTTTGGCGATAAATTATCACCTTTATCTGAAACTAACAATTTGGCAGCCGCTGTTGTGGATACTGATTTGTTTAGCCATATGAAAACAATTCTTTGGTCTATCTTACCAGCAGGGGCCATCACAACAATTGCCTTTGCTTTTATGGGGATGGGACATAACCATGCGGATATGAGCAAGATTAATACAACCGTAGCTGCTTTAACGAGTGATTTTCATATTTCAGTATTATCACTAATTCCAATTATTTTAGTTTTTGCTTGTGCAGCGATCAAAATGGCAGCTATTCCAACGATGCTGATCAATATTTTTGTCTCAGCAGTGATGATGTTTATTAACGACCATGGCTTAACTGTTAGTAAAGCCACCGACATTATTACCAATGGTTACGTCGCCAAAACAAGTAATCATGAAGTTAATATTTTATTATCTCGAGGTGGCATTGTGAGCATGATGCCAACAGTTGCCTTAATTGTACTTACTTTGTCTTTAGGTGGTCTATTGGTTCACTTTGGACTAATCAATGCCGTTATGCTACCACTAGCCAAACATCTAAATACTTCTGGCAAATTAGTCGCTGCCGCTTTAGCAACTTGTATCGGCGTAAATATCTTTGTAGGTGAACAGTTCTTATCTATTATTTTACCGGGCCGGGCCTTTAAGAAAACATTTAATGAAGGCGGCTTGGCCAGCGGGGCATTAGGTCGTATTTTAGAAGATGGCGGCACCGTCTTAAACTACCTTGTACCTTGGGGCGTCGGTGGCGTATTCATCGCCAACACCTTAGGCGTACCAACCATTCAATACCTACCCTTCGTATTCTTCAGCCTCTTATGCCCAGTAATGTCACTCATTAGCGGCTTCACTGGAATTGGATTGATGAAACTGGATAAAGAAAATGAACAAAAAATAGCACAGGAAACAGCCAGAGCGTAACCAAAGACGGGTTGATTTTGAGCATAGCCTAGACTAACGATGTAAGCGTACTTCGCTTACAAGTTAGACGTAGCTAAGCACAGAAATCAGTCTTTGGGAACGCGTTTCAGAGCCAGAGCGTGAAAAGTTACGGGTGACAATGCACATAACCTAGACTTACGACATAAGCCCGGTCTTGGCTTGTGAGTAAGGCGTAGTTATGTAAATTGTCAGTAATTTTGAACGCGTTTCAAAATCAGAGCGTGAACTAGAGCGGGAAAGCCTCGAGCACTAACCTAGAATCTTGCAGAGTGTCGTCAGACACGCAAGAGATTCGTAGTTAGGTGAGAGCTTTGCTCTAGTAAGCGCATTTCAAAAATAAAACAAAAAACCTTGAGAAAATAAAATCTCAAGGTTTTTTGTTATACGCTGTGCATTTCAGGGAATATTCTCACTAAATTGGAATACTCGGCACTTTTATTAACACTATTATAGGAAGAAAGTTTAAAATTAAGTTAGTCCCCGAATGGGCCCTTGCCTAAGAAGGCATTCAATGTCCAGATATTCTTGTCGATTTCACCTTTGAAACCATTCAACATATCTTGAGTTGGCCAGTCTTTTTCGGCATCGCTAATTTCCATCGCTTTTTGATAAACATCCCGAAGATATTCAAATTGGTTAACTAAACGTGCAACATAGTCTTCCATAGAATACTTGCCGAATTCACCAGGTTCTTCTGGTAAACCAGTGTGATCCATGAATTCTTGAGTTGTAGAATAAGGGGCACCGCCAATTTCGATTAAACGTTCGGCGATTTCATCAAGATGAACACCTAATTGATCCATGTATTCGTCCATTAAAGGATGTAAACGGAAGAATTCTTTGCCCCGCATATACCAATGTGTTTGATGAATGTTTACGCTGAGTTGGCTGATATCAGCAACCAGTTGATTTAAAATTTGTCTTGTTTCAGGATAGTCGTACTTGTTTTGACCTTCAACGTTTAGTTTATTAATCATAAAAATACCTCCTAAATTAAAATCACTTTAATCTACTGAACATATATATCATAACTAATTATTGATATAAAATCAAGCGTTTATTTACAATAAATTAGAAACAGAAACAGCTATTCTGATCATAAAGAAATCGGTACCAACGGGGTGCTTTACAAATTATGAGCTCTCCGTCCTAAGACGGAAAAGTTAATACGCTAAACATGGTAAACTATGAGTAATCATAAAAAAGGAGTAAGAAAATGACAAATAATCAATCACAAAAACATACAGCACGTAATATTTTAATTGGTGTTGCCATTATTGTGGTAGGGCTAATCATGATTGGCGTGAACACCTACAATGGTTTGGCAAAACAAAACCAAAAAGTAGAATCAGCTTGGTCCCAAGTTCAAAATGTCATGCAGCGGCGTTATGACTTAGTCCCAAATTTAGTCAACTCTGTCAAAGGTAGTATGAAACAAGAGCAAAAAGTATTTGGGGATATTGCGGCTGCACGTAAAAGTTACAACAGTGCCAGCTCTACAAAAGAAAAAATTAGTGCCAACGCTAAATTAGATCAATCCGTAGGCACTTTAGTCAATGTGATTCAAGAAAATTATCCAGATCTAAAAAGCAACGAGAATGTACAAACACTAATGACTCAATTAGAAGGCACAGAAAATCGAATCTCAGTCGAACGCAAACGCTACAACGATGCTGTTCAAACCTATAATCAAAGTATGGTTACTTTCCCTAAAAATATTTTTGCAAATATGATGGGCTTAGGCCAAAAACCTTATTTCAAGGCCAGCACGAACGCACAAAATGCACCAACCGTTAACTTCGATGATACAACTGATGGGAAGTGAGTTACGTGCGGGTTAAACGACAGATTTTAAGCGGACTGGCAGCGGTTTTTGGCTTATTATTCGCTTTGATGCTCGCACAGCCAACCCTGGCAGCACTTCCAGCAAAACCGCAATATAATTTTTATGATGAAGCCAACGTTTTAAATGAAAAAACTAAAAAGCTCGTAAGTGATAAAAATTTGTACTATACCAATCGCAAAGCCAAACCTCAAGTTGTACTGGCCGTAGTTAAAAGCACGGATGGTGACGAAATTGACAGTTATGCACCAGATCTTTTTCAAAAATGGGGCATTGGCCAAACTGGGAAAGATAACGGGATTTTGATTCTGTATGCCGTTAATGGTGGTGCCCGTAACGTCCGAATTGAAGTGGGTTACGGGATGGAATCGGTGATTACAGATAGTATTGCTGGCCGGATTTTAAATAATAATAAAGCCAATCTAAAATCTACCGATACAGCTAAAATTAATCAAGGCCTGCAAAAAACGTTTAACAGCGTGACTTCTTTAGTAGATGCGCATTATGGCTATAAAGGCGACAAAAATAATCTGTCTGCGGCTGAGGTGGAAAAACTAAAGAATGGCCAAACTGTAAGTAAACGCTGGATGAAGGCGATTGGGTTAATAGTCGCTGTTTTAGTCGTTGTGTTTATTATTTTGAGCAGCGGTAATAATGGCGGTGGCGGTTCTGGACCAGGCTCTGGGAATCGACGGCGTGGTGGGCTGCCTTGGTGGATTTGGGCTGGCTCGGGTTCTTCAGGTTCTTCATGGGGCGGTGGTTCTTCAGGCTCGTCCGGTGGTGGCTTTGGCGGCTTCGGTGGCTTTTCTGGTGGTGGCGGTTCTTCAGGCGGTGGCGGTGCCTCAATTTAAGGCTTTCAATATTGTCACATGTATTGCGCAGTGGGAACGCTTCAGCTAGAATGAAAGAAAATTCTAGAAATGGGCCACGGCTATGAAGAAATATAAAAAAAGACTAATTTTAAGTCTAGTTGTACTAGCAGCCGCACTTAGCATTTACAAAATCTATGATTATGTTGCGATGGCGCGAGTGGCCTACTATACACAAGTCACGCAAAAAGGTCAGCGCGTCGTGGATACAGGGGATAGCGGGAAACATTACACAAGCTACCGCTATCAGTTAACGGGGTATGATAAAACTGGAACAGCCCAAACTTTGGACTTTACCAATCCTAGTGCCAAGCCGTTAAAGCAAGAAATATATTTGAAAGTAATTTATGAACAAAAAAGAGGCGTCATCCAATGGCAGCCAGTAATACAAACTAAAATCCCTGAAAAAGCAATCGCAAAATTGAATCAATAAATCAGAGCGCAAACAAGTAGTGATGCGTACGTTTAAAAACACATCTGATATAATTAAAAAGCTTAGTTTAGCTGTAAAATATAAATAGAGACTGTGTCAAAATTATTTTTTGACGCGGTCTCTATTTTTTAGGAAAAATAATTATGATAATTCCTTAAAAGTCTATGGAATATATTTGTGTTACCAATAATTAATTAATCTAATAACTGGGTGTAATTTTAAGTTTAAGGAATATCAAAAAATATTAAAAAATACTTGTATTATGATTTAAATCAATAGTAGACTAATAAGACCTAAAGCGCTAATCACCTGGATGCTACCAACACCTAAGCCGTAAATGGCAAACTTTTTACCAGATTTTAAAAATGAGGCTAGGTTTAATCGCAAACCGATAGCGGCTAAGGCTATAATTTCGAACCAAGAACTTAAAGTATGGGCACTGCTCGTAAGTAAAGCAGGTAAGGGTAAAAGACTATTTAAAATACAAAGAATTAAAAAACCTGCCACGTACCACGGTAACCAGTGACCAGAAGTTCGTTGTTCGCTGACTTGAAAGTCTGTTTCGACTTGAGATTGAAGTTGTTTTTGATGCATTCTACCGAAGATAAACACAACAAAAACTAACATCATGATCCGCATAATTTTGAATAGTGTTGCAAATTGCACAGTGGTTTGATTAATCATACTGGCGCTGGCGACAACTTGACCAACAGACTGCAACGTCCCACCGATTAAAGCACCACGTAAGAGTAAGTTATGATTAAAAGCCAGCAAGCTTAAAAATGGTAAAGACAGCATTAAGACAGTGCCCATTAAGTTGACTAAGGTGATAACCATCCCTTTATCCGTATCATCAGCTTCAATCACGGGCGTAATTGAGGCAATCGCACTAGAACCGCAGACAGCATTACCACCGGCCATTAATAAAGTTGTACCTTCGTTAAAGCCTAATTTCTTACCAATGAAAATAGCACTGACAATCGTAATGGTCATTTGTAAAAGAATGAAGATCAAACCACTGAGGCCAATTTGTCCAATCGTTTGAAATGTAATCGTCATGCCCAGCAGCATTACGGAATATTCTAGTAGCTTCTGTTCAGAGAACTTAGTGCCTGCTTGCAGCCGCTGTTGTTTAAAAAGCGTATTACCTAAAAAGATACCTAGCAGAATTGCGATTGTGGCGGCACCAAGTTTTGGCAAGTAACGACTTAACATTTGGGCACAGATGGCAATGACAAAGCTGAGTAGGAGTCCTGGAAGAATTGTTTTAACTTTTTTCATAAAAAACCTCGAATCATTTTTTTTCAGTTTATCAAAGGTTTTGATATAATGAAAATAGATAATTATGATAGAAATCATTATGAATCATAATAGAAGTGGGGATCTATGTTTAATCAATTGGAAACATTCAAAATGGTCTATGAAGTTCAGAATTTCTCATTGGCGGCAAAGCAACTCTTTATTGCCCAACCGACAGTGTCAACACATATTCAGCAGTTAGAAAGGTACTTTGGGCAGCAGTTATTTCAACGCAAAGGCCGTAAGGAAGTGCAGCCTACACCGGCAGCTCGCCGACTTTATGCGCGCGTGAATCATTTGCTGGATGACTGGCAATCCATTACTGAAGTGATGGGACAAACCGATAGCGAAGATACATTTCATGTTCGAATTGGTGCGTCACAAACAGTGGCGGTCTATAAATTGCCACAAGTTTTAACACAATTAACAACTCAGTTTAAAAAGATGGTATTAACGGTAGAAATGGCTAATTCAGCGACCATTTTAAAACGGGTCAGTGAGCATAAATTAGACTTTGGTTTTATTGAAAAACCGATTACAACTGATGGCGTCCGCCGACGTGATTTTGGTACCGATCAATTGGTACGTGCTGGAGATCTAAATAGTGACATGTGGTTATTACGGGAAGAAGGCTCGGGCGTCGGCTACTATACGCGGATGTTTTTACAAAGCGAAAACATTCAGCCGAAGCGAATTATGAAAGTAGCGAACAATGAGATTATTGTGCAGCTGCTAAAACAAGGCTTAGGACAAACGATTGTCTCTAAACGTGCTGTGCCTGTAGGGATAGCCTTTGAAGCTTTGCCCAAGAGTTATCAGCGGCATTTTTATTTATTGAGCCGAGATCACTTGACGACTCAGGATCAGCGGGTAGAACAGTATTTAATGGAACATCTAAGTGACTGTCGTTAAAAATAAAGATTTTTGGGGCTTTCCAAGCATATTTTCTTAGATGGCGGGTTTAAAATGGTAAAATAAAGTTGGAGATAAAACGATTAGTATAAAGTTATATAGTTAGTTTTTTAGAATTAAAAGAGGGGTTGTTTATGGTACGGAAACAGCAATTATATGCCGTAATTGTGATTGGCGCACAAAATATTTTTATGCAGATTGTGGACTTAGCGAGTGCACAAATTGTAGAGAGTGTCCGTTACGATATTGACTTGGGTGAAGATGTCTTTTCTGAAAAACAAATTCACAGTCAGACGGTTAATGAAATTTATGAAGCGTTGCAGGCCATTATTGGTTTATTGAAGGATTATCAAATCAAAAATTATCGTTGTTACGCAACCCATTCATTTCACGAAGCAGAAAATGCCGAATATGTTCGGGAACAATTATATGAACGGACCGGCTTTGAGATTCATTGGAGCAGCGAAAGCCAAGAAGCGTTGTATCGGAATTTAGCGACGTATACCTATATGCCGGATTTTTCAGATGTAATCGAAAAAAATGCGATTTTATTAGATATTAGTTCAGGTAGCGTGGCATTAACCGCCTATAAAAAAGGCAAATTTATGTTTTCTAAAAACTTGAAGTTAGGGCCATTGCGGGTTTATGAAGTGATGCGAGATGTTAAAGATGCAGTGCCAAATTATGTAGAGGTTTTGAAAGACTATGTTGCCAGCAGTTTAGTAGACTTCATCCGTCTGCTGCCAGATGCCAGTGAAATTCATAATGTTATTTTGATGGGCTCGGCTATGTCCGTGTTTGAACCAATGACTGAAAATTCCGCCCATACTTTAAAGTTTTCAATTAAAGAATTTGATGCGATTTACAGTGAAGTCGTCCACGGTAACGATCAATTTGTAGTCAAAAAATATAACGTAGATCGTAGTGATGTGCCGCAAGTATTACCCGTAATGATTTTGGTCAATCAATTATTGAAGTCTTTTGACATTCAAACATTATGGGTAACCGCGTTAAAACTAATTGACGGGATGACCGCCAGTGTCTTGCAAAATAAGCAGGATTTAGATATTAGTTTAAATCAAAAACAACAAATTTTGACATCAGCACGAAATATCGCCAAACGGTATCATGTTGAAGAAAAACATCAAGATTTTGTGATTAAATACAGCTTACAATTATTTGATCGGTTGAAGAAACTGCATGGCATGGGGGCTAAGGAACGGTTAATTTTAGAATTAGCAGCAGTTTTAGATGATGTTGGCTCCTATATAAATAACCACAATCACTATGCGCATTCAGATTATATTATTCAAAATTCAGAGATTATCGGCTTATCTAATGTAGATTTAAAGATGGTTGCTGCTGTGGCTCGGTATCACAGTTCTCATACGCCATCTAGTGAACTAAAACGTTTTCGGGATTTGCCAATTGATCAACGAATGATTATTGCAAAGTTGGCAGCGATTTTACGATTGGCTGATGCTTTAGATGCTAGTCGGCAGCAAAAAATTAAAGCGATTCGAGTTTCTTTGAAGAGCACTACCCAATTAGTCATTCAGGCCACCGCTAACGATGATATTGAATTAGAGCGTTGGATATTTAAGAAGAAGGGCGAATTTTTCGAATCCGTCTTTGGTGTGCAACCGATTTTGAAAGGACGGGTTAAACTATGAGTTTTGATCAAGCAAGTTATTTTAACAACCGGGAGTTAAGCTGGATAGAGTTTAATGACCGGGTTTTAGAAGAAGCACGGACAAAAGAAAATCCGTTGCTGGAACGGTTACGTTTTTTAGGAATTACCCAAAGTAATTTAGATGAATTTTTTAATATTCGGGTGGCTTCACTGCATAAGATGATCTCAGTAGATTATCAAGGTACAGACCCATCAGGACTGACGCCTAGTGCACAGTTGAAGGGTATTTCAGAGAAGACTCATGAAATGGTGGAAAAACAGTATAATACGTTAACACGTTCGTTATTACCGAAGTTAGAAGAGCATCAAATTTATTTGTTAACAATGGCAGACTTATCATCAAAACAGCATGAATATTTAGATGAATATTTCCACCAAAAACTTTATCCAGTTTTGACACCGATGGCCGTGGACGTCTCGCGCCCGTTTCCATTCATTGCTAACAATACCTTAAATATTGCCTTACGAATTAGTAAGGCAGGTACTACAGGTGAAAAGGGCGAGAAGTCTTTTGCGACAGTACAAGTACCTGATGTTTTTCCGAGAGTGTTACGGCTGCCTGGGGCGGACAACGCTTTTATTCTGCAAGAAGAAGTCATCAAGCACTATATTTCTGAATTATTTGTCGGCTTTGATATTCGTGAAACGGCTTGCTTTAGAGTCATTCGGGACATGGATATGGACGTTGCTGACGAAGATGCTTCGGATTTGATGAAAGAAATCGAGCAGCAGTTGAAGAAAAGAGAACGGGGCAAGGCCATGCGTCTTGAGATTGAAGCAGACATGAGCAAACATCTGCGTCGACGTTTGGTTAAAGAACTGGGGTTAGCTGAAGAAGATATTTATCCGGTTAAAGGGCCCATTGATTTAACGTTTGTCAGTAAATTAATCAAACAAGTTCAAGGTCATGACGATCTGTTATATCCGGCTTTTGAACCTTATTATCCAAAGGCAATTCGAAATAAAAACTTATTCACGGAAATTGCCAAGCATGATATTTTTGTAGATCACCCTTACGACTCATTTCAACCGGTTGTTGATTTTATCAAACAATCCGCTGAAGATGAAGATGTATTAGCTATTAAAATGACACTTTATCGGGTTTCTTCCAAGTCTCCAATTATTACGTATCTAAAAAAAGCTGCCGAAAATGGCAAGCAAGTGACGGTTTTAGTGGAATTAAAAGCACGTTTTGATGAAGAAAATAACGTTCACTGGGCGCAAGAACTTGAAAAAGCGGGCTGCCATGTTATTTACGGCTTGGTAGGTTTAAAGACGCATTGTAAGTTGACGTTGGTTGTGCGTCGCGAAGAAAATGGTATTCGGCGATACATGCACATGGCCACGGGGAACTATAATGATGTTACCGCGCGGATGTATACGGATATGGGCTTGTTTACAGCGAATCAAGAGATGGGCATTGATGCGTCAAACATCTTTAATATGCTCTCAGGTTTTTCTGAACCGCCATTTTTCCATAAATTAGTGATTTCACCGGAAGGTATCCGTAATTTCTTGATGGAACAGATCGATGAAGAAATCGCCAATGTAAAAGCTGGCCGTAAAGGACATATTCAAATGAAAATGAATTCTTTGTCCGATACTAAAATGATTAAAAAGATCTATGAAGCCAGTGCAGCAGGAGTTCGGGTAGATTTATTGATTCGCGGCATTTGTAATCTGAGAGTTGGGATTCCTGGTGTCAGCGAAAATGTAACGGTACACTCAATTGTTGGCCGTTTCCTAGAGCATACACGAATTTATTGTTTTTACGCAGATGGTGCTGAACGGGTCTTCTTATCTAGTGCAGATTTAATGAACCGTAATTTGAGTCGTCGAGTAGAATTATTATTCCCAATTTTACAGGATAATATTCGCAAACAAATTATTCATATTTACCACTTGATGTGGGCTGATAATAGTAAAACACGAATTTTACAAGCAGATGATACTTGGAAACGCATCGATCGCCGGGGTCTAGGCAACTTAGATGTTCAAGAATACCTACTTGACAATCGTGTGAATATTGCGGATTATTTATTTGAAGATGATGGTGTAAAAAAAGAATTGCCAGTAAAGAGTAAACGGCAGTTTATACCAATCAGAAAACCAGAATAAAAGGGGTAAATGGGGATGGAACACTTTGGCGTGATCGACTTAGGGTCTAACTCGGTCCGATTGACAGTCACAAAAATTGAAGATGACGGTACGGTTGAAAAGGTGTTATCTGAAAAAGAACCTGTTCGATTATCGGAAAATATGGGCGCTGAAAAAACCTTAAAACAGCCGGCAATTGAACGTACATTAAAGGCATTAGATAAGTTCCGTGAACTTTACAAAGATTTACCCAATTTACATTTGCGGGCAGTGGCCACAGCGGCAACACGCATGGCAACGAATCAAAAAGAGTTCTTGAAATTGGTGAAAAAAGAAGCAGGGATAGAACTAAATGTGATCACGGGTGCAACTGAAGCCCATTATGATTATTTAGGGGTTATCAATTCCTTACCAGTAGTTAATTGTGTCATTATGGATACTGGTGGTGCCAGTACAGAGATTATACTTGTTCAAAACCGCCGATCGGTAGATTCAATAAGTGTGCCTTTAGGTTCAGTGAATCTGTCAGAAGCTTTTTTGGACACAGATAAGGTTTCGGCCAGTGGTTTATTTAGATTGTTCACCGCACTAGAGAATATTTATAATGATATTTGGTGGCTGGATAAAGGTAAAAATTTACCGATTGTGGCTTTAGGCGGTTCTAACCGGACTTTAGCTAAAATTCAGCGGCGTCAAGATCATTTCAAACAATATTGGGATATTCATGGTTTTCGAATGACCGGTAAGCAGACGAATGAAGTCTTTGACCAAGTTATCTCAGCAGACTTAGCACAACGTAAAGAAATTCCGGGACTGGCTAAAGAACGCGCGGATATTATTATCGGTGGTTTATCTCCAGTTGCCTTATTGTTGCGGCATTTAGATTCTGATCGTTTGATTTTTTCACAGCAAGGTTTAAGAGATGGTATTTTATACGAACGATTGGATGAATTAGAACGTAAAGGCCAAATTTGACGTAAATCAGCCTACAAAAAGGTCGGATCATTTTTTGATCCGACCTTTTTAATATGATTTTTTAAGTAACACCTAAGTTATTTCATGCTGCGGTAGCTTAAATCCAACTGATCTTGGTCGATGATATGACCATCCATAGCATCATATAATTCATTCATCCAAAAGCCAGTGGTTAATTTCAATTTTGTATCCAAAGCATAGACGCTTAACGTATAACGATGATCTTTATCAGGTGGGGCTGGATTAGCATAACCTGTATTAATAGCAGGATCTTGTTCCCCAACGTAAGCACCTGCTAAAGAATTGCGGCCTTGGACAAAATCAAAAGTTTTACCATGACTGGCATTTTCCGGTAGACGATAGTTTGCAACATCAATATTGGCTGCAATCCAATGAATCCAAGGGAAACCACCAACAGGAATGGCATCAAAGTCCACAAAAGTTAAGGCAAAACTAGCGGTATCTTCGGGAAATTCTGTAATATCAAAAGGAAATGATAAGGGTGTCGGCAGCGGGTTGTGCTGACCATACTGGTCTGCAAGGTAACCCTTTTGATTGGGCACGATTAAATGCATAAAAAAACCTCCTTTATTATCTCTTCTCTAGTATAAGCTATCCGCAAGTCAACACCAAATTAAGCCACAATCAATGGTATAATGAAACCAATTATATTTTGAATAGGAGGGTTTTATTACGGCTGAACAATACAATCAGAGGGTTGCAGCTTTATTAAAAGAAGTAGAAAATTTTACAGCGCAACCATTAACCGTAACGATTGAGGGTACTGCTTCAGGGTTATTGATGCATGATCAATCTCAACAAATACCCCATAAAGATGGTACGTTAGAAATTAAAGTTACTGATACAACCAATGTTAACTACACCTTATCCCATGAATTATGGCATATGTTATTAAAATTTCAAGGTTACAGTCAACTGCAGTTCCCACTAACCACTGGCACACCACAATTGGACGAACAAATTGGTGCAACGGCGACGGCTTTATATAATGCTGCCGCACATGTGCTGATTTTAGCAGCCCAAAAAGAGGCTGGCTTGATTGATGAGCGGGTAGAATCAGCTTTTATGGCGGGGGTTTATAATAGCGTGCCTGCTGAAGATCCTAATGACAAACAGGACCAGCTGCTGATTTTTAGAGTTTTGAGTTTGCTAGATACATTTGTATTTTGGCAAGGTAACTTGAATGATTTAAGTAATGATTTATTACTTAAATATCCAGAAAGCTTCCCTTATGCCAAACAGCTGTATCAGACATTGACAGCCAAAAAAATTGACGGACCATTTGCTTTTAGACGCAGTGTTGTCGCCTTATTCAAAGCGTTCGCCAATATTTTGGAGACGTTAGGTTATGTGCCGCTAAATCATGCGGAATTTGCTGTTTTGACGCCTGTTTTTAGTCAACGGCAGTTACGTTTGACATTGAATCAAACTTTGGAAGTCTTGCACTCAGAATATACAAATCTGAAGACGCATCAGCGCGCTTATGTGGCCGTAGGTAAAACCGACCGGCAGGCGGCTTTTGTCTTTGAAAACTTAGCACCGGAAACGAGTCCAGCACAATTTCAGCAATTATATGAACAGCCGCTGGAAAAAGTATTAAAGGCTAATCAGATTACTTACGGTATCCGTTAGCGACCGCCAAAATGTAATTCAAAGGCATACGGTACTTGGTGCCAGAGGATTGGAATTAAATGATAAAGCATCACGAAAATCAACGCAATCACAGCAAACAAAGCAATGTAACTAAGATAGTAAATAACGGATTTATGAGCCATAATTCACAACTCCTTTGTTGAATATAACTCTATTATAATCCTGGATAGAAGGTATGGGTTAATGTTTGATCTAAAAAAAGCAATTGATAAAGCAAAATATGTTACCTTTCTAACGGGCGCAGGGATTTCAACGCCTTCGGGCATACCAGATTATCGTTCTAAAAATGGTTTATATGCGGGTCATGAACGGCCAGAGTATTTATTAAGTCGTGAGAATTTACAGCAGAATCCAGCAAGTTTTTATGATTTTGTTAAAACCAACATGTATTTCCCAGAGGCAAAGCCTAATGTTATTCATGAAAAAATGGCAGAGATTACGAATGAAAAAGGCTGTATTGTCACGCAAAATGTAGATGGCCTGCATACAAAAGCGGGTGCCAAAAATGTTGTTGAATTTCATGGCAACTTATATGATATTTATTGCCAGACTTGTGGCAAATCGGTGCCTTATCAAACTTATTTGACGGATTATCATCATGATGAAGATGGTGGCGTTTTACGGCCCAATATTGTGTTATATCAAGAAGGTATTTCACAACAAGCTTTAGAAGGTGCTGTAGCAGCTATTGAAGCCGCTGATTTAATTGTAGTGGTGGGCACCTCTTTTCAAGTTTATCCATTTGCCTCACTGATAAATTATCGAGCCAAAACAGCGCAATTAGTGGCCGTTAATAAAGAAGTTTTAAGTTTTAATATGCCAGTGACAATGATCCAAGGCGATGCACAGACGGTTTTTGCACAACTATAATTAATTTTAGAAAAAGAGATGACGACTATTGTTAGAAAAGCAACGACAACAGATTGACAGTATTGATCAGCAGCTAGTAGCCTTATTTGAAGAACGGCTGGCAGTCGCTGAAGAAATTGCTCAAGTTAAATATCAAGGTCATTTAGGCTTAACGGATCGGGGGCGTGAGGCGGTTTTATTAGAAAATTTAATCAATAATGTGGCAAATGAAACTTATAAGCCCTATATTAAGGATTTATACCGGGATATTTTTCTGGTTTCTAAACAATTACAAGCTAACACTATCAAAAAATTACAGGATGCTGATAGGTAGTTAAGCCTATGAAAATATTGGGTATTCTAGGTGCGCATAAACGGGCAGGCTTGACAGGGCAATTGTTAGAGACATTATTAAAAGCTGTACCTGAAGGTTACGAAACGGAATTAATTTATTTGGAAGCCTATGACATTAAACCCCATAGCGGGCAGGATAATCCTGATTTAAAGCGGTTGATACAAAAACTTGACGAAAGTGATGTTTGGATTTGGGCCAGTCCAACTTATTGGGGTGGCGTGTCTGGCATTTTAAAAACCAGTTTAGACTGTTTACGGCCTAAACTGGTTTATCAAAAGAAGAACGGGGACACTGTGCCTGGACCGTTTAAAAACAAACATTATTTAAGTTTGACTAGTTGCTATGTCAGCACATTTGAGAATTTTGTGACGGGTGTGACCGATTCAACCTTTCAAACCATTGATCGGGTAATGGCCGCAGCAGGGGTTATTAAATTGGGTGAAATTGTCTTACCAAATACATTTGGGATGAAGACGTTACCGGCACAAAAAATAGAACTTTGCCAGCGCTGGGGCCAACGGGTTGTTGACAAGCCACGAAGGGACGATAGTACAGTGAAACGTTATATTCAGTTATTTTTCATGATCGCCGTGATGGCTTTGATGACTATGGGCCTGCAAACTTGGCTCGGTCAGTTTTTGCCGTTGCAAGGCTTTTTTGCAAAGTACATTTCATTTGTACTGATCTTTTTTGTGTTGCTGTCCGGTATTTTACATTTTGTGACGGTTAAAAAGCACCGCCGACGTTAAGGGGGACTATAAAAGATCATGGCAAAAAAAGAATTGACGTTAGCTTTGATTATTCAAGGTAACAAAGTGTTGTTACTAAATCGTTATAATAAGCCTTACATCGGGCAATGGAACGGTTTTGGCGGTAAAATTGAACCTGGTGAGACGCCGGAACAAGGCATCAAACGGGAACTGATGGAAGAAACTGGGATTACACCGGCACATTATACGTTAGTCGCTAATGGTGATATGGCTTGGCATGTTTCAGGGGTTTATCAAAACCGCGTACACTTGTTTACAGCGCGACTGGCACCGGATTATCCATTGCAGGTACCTCAGTCAACTCGTGAAGGTTTATTACAGCTTTTTGATTTGGAATGGGCCATGGCTGCTGAGAATTATGGCATGATCGCGGATGTGAAAGCCGTCTATCCTTACATGATCAAAAATGAAGCACATCATTTTACGACAAACTTTGAAGGGGATCAATTGATTCAATTTGAAATTATCGATTAATAGATGGCGAATTAAGTTAGAAAGTGTGTGGCGAAATGAAATTAGATTTTTCTGTAGCCGTCCACAGTTTGTTGTATTTGGAAGAAAAAAGCCCTGAAAAAGTGACAAGTTCAAAATTGGCAGATCTAATGTCAATTAATGCAGTGGTGATTCGGAACACACTGTCTTTGTTACATAAAAAGGGCTATATCAAAGGTACTGTTGGTAAGAATGGTGGCTATATCCTAAGTCAGTCTTTTGATGATATTAATGTGGGCGACCTTTATGATTTAACAATTCCACCGATTTTAAGTTATGCTCGATTTATTACAGGAGATACAGATAATCATAGTATTAAGGATAAAGCGATGGCGGCCAATATGTCTGAATCTTTGACGGATCTGTTTACTTTAGCAGATGACCACTATCGCGAGTTTTATCATCAATTTACTATGATGGATTTAAAGCGAGACTTAAAGCATCATGGCTATTTTAAAGCATTGGCTGAAAAGAAGGCGTAAAAATGATTACCATTGGTCTAACAACTTGGCGGGAGCATCAAAGTTTGATGCCAGAAAAGTCAGCATTGACTTTAGGGGATTATGCGGGCTTTTTTCCAGTCGTAGAAATTGATAGTTTGTTTTATGGCTTAAAAACACCAGCTCAAGTTCAAAATTGGGTAAATCAAGTGCCCAGTGGTTTTCAGTTTGTCGTTAAGGCTTTGGGGACAATGACACAGCATGATCGTGAAAAAGAACCAACAATGGCTTTAGAAACTGTCTTTAAACAGTATCGACAGACAATTGCGCCGTTAGTTGCCGCAAATAAACTACAAACGATTCTATTGCAGTTTCCACCTTTTTTTAAATTAGAACCGGCTAATGTGCGCTATTTAAACAATCTTCGACACTGGTTGCCAAAGTTACCTTTAGCGGTGGAATTCCGCAACCCAACTTGGTATGAACCAAGATATGTGGCACAAACTATCAGTTTATTGAAACGATTGCAGATAACGTTGGTGGTCGCTGATGAGCCCCAAACTAATGTAAACAGTGTGCCTTTTTATCCGGTGGTGACCAATCCTAAGCTAGCTTTGCTGCGCCTGCATGGTCGTAATATGGCGGGCTGGCTGAATCAAGATGCCAAATGGCGTAAAACAAGAACGCTTTATCGTTATAATACCGACGAATTAACGGCGATTGCCGCAACTGTAAGGCAGTTAGCAACACAGGCAGAAAATGTCTGTATTATTTTTAACAATAATTCTGGTGGGGATGCCGCAGATAATGCGTTAGCGCTACAACAGATTTTAGGCCTGACTTTTGAAGGTTTGGCGCCAAGACAGATGGACTTATGGTAAGGTCATTCGTTGCTTGGTTTATCTGTGCTATACTGGGATTATTATTTTTAAACTAAACTTTATTCTATATTTAATTGAGAGGCTTAAAGAATGACTGAAAAAAAACCGACATTTTATATTACAACTCCAATCTACTACCCGTCTGGTCGCTTGACCATTGGGAACTCCTACACGACGATTGCGGCGGATACGTTAGCACGTTACAAGCGCTTAGCCGGCTATGATGTCTTTTTCCTGACGGGAACTGACGAACATGGTTTGAAAATTGAACAAAAAGCAGATGCCTTAGGAACTTCACCTCAAGATTATGTAGATGGCATGGCCAAAGATATTAAAAAACTTTGGAAATTATTGGATATTTCATATGATAAGTTTATTCGGACAACGGATGATTACCATGTGGCTGCAGTTCAAAAAATTGTACAGCGGTTAATTGATCAAGGCGATGTTTACTTAGGTGAATACACAGGTTGGTATTCTGTATCTGATGAAGAATATTTCACTGAAACGCAACTTGCTGAAGTTTACCGAGATGATGACGGCAAGGTCATTGGCGGAAAAGCGCCTTCAGGCCATGAAGTTGAATTGGTTAAGGAAGAGTCTTACTTCTTTAAGATGAGTAAGTATGCAGATCGTTTGCTGAAGTATTACGAAGATCATCCCGATTTCATCCAACCTGAATCCCGGAAGAATGAAATGATTAATAACTTCATTAAACCTGGTTTAGAAGATTTGGCAATGTCTCGGACAAGTTTCAATTGGGGCGTTCCCGTACCTAATAATCCAAAACACGTCGTTTATGTCTGGGTAGATGCCTTATTAAACTATATTACGGCCTTAGGTTATGCCAGTGATGATGAACATCTATTTAAGCAGTACTGGCCAGCTAACGTACAGTTTGTTGGTAAAGAAATTGTGCGCTTCCATACAATTTATTGGCCAATTATTTTGATGGCTTTAGGGATTGATATTCCAAAACAAGTCTTTGGACACGGCTGGTTGTTGATGAAAGACGGCAAAATGTCTAAATCCAAAGGTAATGTTGTATACCCAGAAATGTTAGTTGCGCGCTATGGCTTGGATGCTTTGCGTTATTATTTGATGCGGGCAATTCCATTTGGCAATGATGGGATCTTCACACCGGAAGATTTTGTGGACCGGATTAACTTTGATTTGGCCAACGATCTAGGCAACTTGCTGAACCGGACGATTGCAATGATTAATAAATATCGGGCAGGGGCAGTACCTGCTTTACAAACAGGTGTGACCGATTTTGATGCGGATCTAGAAAAAGTCGGTGCAGACTCAATTAAAACGTACATTCAATATATGGATGAATTTAAGTTCTCCAATGCCTTAGATACAGTTTGGCAATTAATTTCCCGGACAAATAAATATATCGATGAAACCCAACCTTGGTTATTGGCTAAAGATGACAGTCAACAAGCCGCTTTGGATAGCGTTTTGGCACATTTAGCTGAATCATTGCGGGTGACTGCTTTAATGATCCAACCAATTATGCCCGCAGCGCCAAAAGAAATGTTTAGTCAATTAGGCTTAGATTTTGAAAATGATGCCCACCAAGATTTAACCTTTGGACAGGCACCGGCAAATATCAAAGTTGTGGCAAAAGGTGAACCAATCTTCCCACGCCTAGATGTTGAAGAAGAAGTGGCTTATATCAAAGCAAAAATGGCTGAGGAGCAAAAGAAATCTAAAGCTACAAATAATATTTTTGATCCAGAAGCGACTGAATTGATCAATCATAAAAAAGAAATCAAGTTTGATAACTTCGATAAAACAGAAATCCGAGTTGCAGAAATTATTGATGTTAATAAAGTTGAAGGCGCCGATAAACTATTGAAGTTTGAATTAGATGCTGGTGATGAAGGGCATCGTCAAATCCTTTCAGGCATTGCAGCTTTTTATCCAAACTTCAAAGAGTTAGTTGGTAAAAAAGTAATGGCCGTAACGAATTTAAAGCCTAGAAAGATGAAAGGCGAAATTAGCCAAGGGATGTTGTTGTCTTCTGAAAAGGATGGCAAGATTCAATTACTCTTTGTAGGGGCAGAACACGCCAATGGGTCTGATGTAGGCTAATGACAATGGCAATTTTTGATTCACACACACATTTAAATGACACGCCATATGCTGGAAAAGAAGCTGAGTTCGTCGCCCATGCAGCAAGTTTGCACGTCACAAATATGGCGATTGTCGGTTCAGATACCACAATGAATGCCAATGCGATTAAGTTAGCCCAACGGTTTGAAGCGCTATACGCCATTGTTGGCTGGCATCCCGAGTCTGCCAAGGACTACACGCCTGACGCTGAAAAAGTCTTGTTAACACAACTGGCGCTGCCAGAAGTAGTGGCTTTAGGTGAAATTGGCCTGGACTATCATTGGGATACGTCCCCACAAGATGTACAGCGACAAGTTTTTGAACGGCAATTGGCCATTGCAGCAAGTGTAAATCTGCCGGTTTCCATTCATAGTCGGGAGGCTTTTGAGGATACTTATCGCTTATTAGCAGCCAGCAAAGTAAGCGATTTTGGCGGTATTATGCACAGTTTTACCGGCGATGAAACTTTGGCACAGCGCTTTTTAGACTTAGGGATGTATATTTCGTTTAGCGGCATGGTGACCTTTAAAAATGCGCCTTTGATCCAAGCTGCTGCTAAAATTGTCCCAGATGATAAATTGCTCGTGGAAACAGATGCACCTTATTTAACCCCAGTACCTTATCGGGGCAAACCCAACGAACCAGGCTATACGTATTATGTTGTTCAGAAATTAGCTGAATTACGTAATACAACACCAGAGCACATTGCAGCAGTGACTTACCACAATGCACAGGAGGTTTTTGGGTTACTAAATGACAAGTCATAAATTAAACATTCCAGAAATAATTGTTGTGGAAGGTAAAGATGATACGAAGCGGTTACATCAATTTGATCCTAATTTGGACACGATTGAAACCAACGGCTCAGCCATTGATCAAGCGACATTAGACTTGATTCAGCAGGCACAAGCAACACGGGGCGTTATCGTTTTTACAGATCCAGATGCCCCAGGTGAAAAAATTAGACAGACGATTATTCAAACAATTCCAGAAGTGAAGCAGGCTTTTTTGCCGGCTTCTTCTGCTGTGCCCAAAGCTAAGGGCACCTTAGGGGTGGAACATGCTTCAGATCAAGCTTTACAGACGGCTTTAAACGCCGCTTATAGTGCAATACCGCTTGCAAAAGTCATTGATCCGATCACCCAGCATGACCTATTAGCAGCCGCATTAATTGTTGGCCCCCAGGCAAAGCGCCGGCGGGTTCAGTTAGGCGATATTTTGCACATTGGTAAAGTTAACGGCAAACAATTGTTAAAACGGTTAAATGCTTTTCAAATCAGTCGAGCTGAATTTGAGAAGGCAGTGGCCCAGGTCAATGAAAGTGAGGCACAGCAAGATGACGAATCATTCTGAATTAATTAGTGAGCCTAGTGTTACCCGGGAAATCTTAAAAAAACATGGGTTTACCTTCAAAAAAAGCTTAGGTCAAAATTTTTTGACCAATCCTGCTTTACTGGAACAAATGGTTTCGGCAGCAAACTTAACCCCTGAAGATCAAGTTTTGGAGATCGGTCCGGGTATTGGCGCATTAACCCAATTGTTGGCCCAGCGCGCACAAAAAGTGGTGGCTTTAGAAATTGATCAACGGTTACTGCCAATTTTGGCGGATACATTAGCGGCTTATGATAATGTGACCGTGAGAAATCAAGATGTTTTAAAAGTCGCTCTACCAGAATTTTTAGCCACTGAATTCGACTTAAATCGACCGATTAAAGTATTGGCTAATTTACCTTATTACATCACAACGCCGATTTTGCTAAAATTGATTGCGGCTACGGATGAACTGGCTGAAATTATTGTTATGATGCAATATGAAGTGGCTCAGCGTTTAATTGCCGAACCAGGACATAAAACTTATGGCTCCTTAAGCGTCGCTGTACAGATGAATATGGACGCTGAGATCGCAGTTAAAGTGCCTAAGACGGCATTTATACCCCAGCCTAAGGTAGATTCAGCAATTGTTCGCTTAACGGCTTTAAAAGACCCGCTTATCCCAGCTGCGGATAAATTAGCTTTTAATAACTTTGTTCAAATTGTTTTTAAGCAGCGACGTAAACGATTATTGAATAATTTAATCCAGCATTTTGGCGGTGGCAGTGAAGCCAAACAAAAATTTTCAGACTGTCTGGCAAAGGTTGATCTATCACCGGATATTCGTGCAGAAGCCCTGTCAATTACAGAACTTTACGGCTTATTTACAATTTTATTAAAAGATGGCTATAAATTGATATAAATTTACATTTTAGTCTGGAAAAATCTATAATCTTGTGGTAAAATGGCAAATTTCCCATTTTTGTGATATAATAGTTGCACAAGGGGTGAGTGCATGCCAATGACATTAGCAAGTATCAAGCATGATCTTGATGGAAAAGTTGGACATAGTCTAACAGTTGTTGCACAGGCAGGTCGTAAAAAGACGACACGAAGACGGGGAACGCTGAAAGAAACTTATCCAGCGGTATTCGTAGTCGATTTAGACCAAAAGGAAAATTCCTTTGAACGGGTCTCTTATAGTTATGCGGATCTACTCACGAAGTCAATTGAAATTGATTTTGATTAGAACTGACAAATTATTTGATTCAAAAATACGTTGCTATAACATTTCATAAAAACGTTAAAAAAAGACAGTTGTCATAATTTTGTGGCAACTGTCTTTTTTTAAGCCTAAATGGACTAAAACTGACAGCATAAAAATAAACACTGAAGTCGATTGACTCTTTTTTTGCCACCTTATTATAGGCTATAATTAGATTAATAAATTAAGTTTGGTGAATCTTTATGGCAGAAGTATATATGGCACCCGCTAAATTAAATTTGGCGGTGAATATTTTAGGACAGTACCCTAATCGAGAATTTCAATGGGATACCATTACGACCTCATTGAACTTATTTGATTACGTCCACTTAAATCTACGGACTGACAATCGCATTACTTTTAAGACCAATATGAGTTTTGTGCCAGAGGATCAGCGTAATCTAGCCTTTAAAGCCGCGTTATTGCTGCAACGTAACTATCAAGTGCATCAAGGGGTTGATATTTATATTGAAAAAAATATCCCTGTTTCAGCTGGACTAGGTGGTGGCAGTAGTGATGCTGCTGCCATCCTTCGTGGCTTAAATAAACTCTGGCAGCTGCAGCTGACGCGCCAGGAATTACTTGAACTGGGTGTGACATTAGATGAGGACGTTCCTTATTGTATTATTTCGCGTTTAAGCCGGGTTCAGGAGCGAGGACAACTGGTGACACCGCTGCAGACGAAGACACATCTTTATTTCATTGTTGTAAAGCCGGATTTTTCGGTTTCAACTAAAAAAATATCAGAACAAATTAAACCCGACCAGCTTAAACGACGACCAGATATTCAACGGGTCCAAAATGGACTATTAACGAATAATTATCCCGAAATTATTGCCGGGATGGGTAATGTTATTGAAACGGTGACCGCTCAAAAACATAGTGAAATTGATCATCTAAAAACAAAATTAATTCAATTTGGTGCGGATGGCGCAGCTATGTCTGGTAGTGGGCCGACCGTATTTGGCCTTTGTCACAGTCAAAGTCGGGCCCATCATGTCTTAAATAGCATGCGGGGCTTTTGTCGACAAGTTTACCTGTTGCAGTCCTATACATTAAATCATGATGAGATAATTCTATAGAAATACGAACAATATTCGTTGTTTTTAGAATAAAGCTATGATTTTCCTATCCGAACACGTATAATGTTATCAGTTATTCAGTCGTATAGGGACTTTAAATAAAGGAGTTTTATTTTATCATGAAAGTACGCAGAAGCAATCGTGTGATTGATATGACACGCTATCTCTTAGAACGGCCCCACACTCTAGTACCATTGACTTATTTCTCGGAAAAATTCAGTTCAGCCAAATCGTCAATTAGTGAAGACTTAACCATTATTCGCAATACTTTTGCCAGACAAGGCACTGGTATTTTGGAAACCGTTCCTGGTGCAGCTGGCGGCGTACGCTTTATCCCTACAGTGGAAGCCCAAGCAGCACAGGACTTTTTAACAGATATGAGTGAACGCATTTCTGAATCAGATCGTCTCTTGCCTGGGGGTTATGTTTATTTGTCTGACTTATTAGGGACACCTGAAGTTTTACGGCAAGTCGGCAAATTAATCGCAGCGCAATATGCTAAAAAATCAGTGGATGTCGTGATGACTATTGCGACAAAGGGGATCCCTATTGCGCAAAGTGTGGCCTATTATTTAAATAAGCCGTTTGTTATTGTTCGCCGAGATTCTAAAATTACAGAAGGTTCAACGGTCAGTGTCAACTATGTTTCTGGTTCATCTAACCGGATTGAAAAAATGGAACTGTCTAAAAGAAGTTTAAAGCAAGACGCCAATGTCTTAATCGTTGATGACTTTATGAAGGGCGGCGGTACGATTAGTGGCATGTGCAGCATGGTCAAAGAATTTGATGCTAATTTGGCCGGTATCGCAGTTTTTGGTGAAGGTAATTTTGAAGGCAAACGCAATATTCCTACCTATACGTCACTGATTCGGGTTGAACAAATTGATACGGATAATAATCAAATTCTAGCTGTCCCCGGAAATTATGTGGCTCAAACTGATTTTATTCAGCTGCAACCAAAAGCTTAAATGACTTTAAAAGAAATTTCGGGACAGATAGTTTAATTTGTAATCTTTTTGTTTTATTTCTGTATAATATACGTAATCCCTTATACAGCAATGTTTATGTCGTTATAAATTTAGAAAATAATTTAAAATTAACTAGAATTAACAAGAAGGCTTATTTTGCCACTGTTCATTAGGTGGGTTTTAATGTAGAATAGTTGCGGATATTGACTTTTTTTATGAAGGGAAGAACTCAGCAATGTCTGATAGATATACCATTATTTTAGCAGCCGGCCAAGGGACTCGGATGAAGTCAAAACTTTACAAAGTTTTACACACTGTCTGTGGACAGCCGATGGTAGACCATGTATTAACGCAAGTTGAACAGCTAAAACCTGCTAAAATTGTTACCGTTGTAGGTCACGGTGCTCAAACAGTTGAGACTGTTTTAGGCCAGCGCACTGAATATGCTTTGCAAGAAGCACAGTTGGGTACAGGCCATGCTGTCTTGCAAGCAGAGACATTGCTTGGCGCCAAAGACGGGATGACTTTAATTGTCAATGGCGATACACCGCTTTTAACGGCGGATACATTTAATCAATTATTTAAATTTCATGAAGAAAAAAAAGCACAAGCAACTATTTTAACGGCTGTTGCCCCAGATCCAACGAGCTATGGTCGGATTATTCGAAATGATTTAGGCAATGTAGAACGAATTGTTGAACAAAAAGATGCCACTCATGAAGAAGCCGCAATTACTGAAATTAATACAGGTGTTTATTGCTTCGATAATAAGACATTATTCGACGCATTGCATCATGTGACAAATGAAAATGCACAAGGGGAATATTACTTAACAGATGTCATTCAAATTATTCGTCAAAGCGGTGGCGTTGTATCCGCTTACAAAATGACTGATTTTGAAGAATCCATGGGTGTTAACGATCGAGTGGCTCTAGCAAAAGCAACGGCAGTCATGCAGCAACGCATTAATGAACAGCATATGCGTAATGGGGTTACAATCATTGATCCAAAAGCCACCTATATTGACACTGGCGTTGAAATTGGCAACGACACGGTTATTGAACCTGGTGTTTTACTAAAGGGTAAAACAAAAATTGGTTCTGGGTGCGTGATTGGCGCTAATTCTAAATTAACAGATGCTATTCTTGAAGATGACGTCACTGTGACTGCATCAACGATCGAGGACTCAATTATGCATCGTGGCAGCAACATTGGCCCGAATAGCCATTTGCGGCCTAAATCAGATATTGGCGAAGATGTCCACATCGGCAACTTCTGTGAGATTAAAAAAGCGGTGATTGGCCCACGGACGAAAGTCGGTCATTTAACGTATGTTGGGGATGCCACTTTGGGCAGCGATATTAACGTGGGCTGTGGGGTCGTTTTTGTCAATTATGATGGCATTAAGAAGTTCCATACCAATGTAGGCGACCATGTCTTTTTAGGTAGTAATTCTAATGTGATTGCACCAGTAGACATTGCAGATCATAGCTTTATTGCAGCGGGTTCTACGGTAACAGATGATGTGCCGAAACACGCCATGGCAATTGCCCGGGCACGGCAGACCAATAAACTAGATTATTGGCAAAATTTACCTTTAGCAGATGTTAAAGATTGGGAATAATTAATTGAAAATGGAGGTCAACATGACAACTGCATATACGAACCAGCATGAATTAAAACTTTTTGCTTTAAATTCGAATTTTCCACTCGCTCAAAAAATTGCTGAGGCTGTGGGTGTGCCCTTAGGGAAATCTTCAGTGAACCGCTTTAGTGATGGCGAAATTCAAATTAATATTGATGAGAGTATTCGTGGCTGTGACGTTTTCTTAATTCAATCCACTTCAAATCCAGTAAATGATAACTTGATGGAGCTGTTAATCATGATCGATGCGCTTAGAAGAGCTTCAGCGCACCGTGTAAACTTAGTGATTCCTTATTACGGCTATGCAAGACAAGATCGTAAAGCGAAGCCAAGAGAACCAATTACGGCCAAATTAGTGGCCAATATGATGCAGCGTTCTGGGGCGGATCGGGTGTTGACCATTGATTTACATGCTGCTCAAATTCAAGGATTCTTTGATATACCAGTGGATCATTTGATGGGCGCACCATTGATTTCGGATTACTTCTTGAAAAATAATTTAGAAAAAGATGCCGTCGTTGTTTCACCCGATCATGGGGGCGTTACGCGGGCGCGGCAATTGTCTAAGTTTTTAAAGGTGCCCTTAGCAATTATTGACAAACGGCGGCCTAGAGCTAACGTTGCTGAAATTATGAATATCATTGGACATGTAGACGGCAAACGCTGCATTATCATTGATGATATGATTGATACTGCCGGCACGATTACATTAGCTGCCCAAGCGTTAAAAGACGCCGGTGCAACCGAAGTTTATGCTAGCTGTACGCACCCAATCTTGTCTGGACCAGCGATTGAACGGATTAGTGATTCAGCGATTTCTAAATTAGTCGTGACGGATACAATCCAACTGCCAAAAGAAAAAATGATTGATAAAATGGTTCAAATTTCAGTTGGCGAATTAATGGGCACGGCGATTGAACATGTTTATCATAATAATCCAGTAAGTCCATTATTTGAAACAAGATTCAAGAGTACTCAAAACTAAATATATAAAAAAGTACAGTTTATTAATGATAAACTGTACTTTTTGTATGAACTTTTATAGTACCATAACTTATTAGCATCTCTGCAAAATAATTCAAAAAACAGAGGTTTTATAAACTTTAAAGGAAATTTAAAATAAAATTAAAAATATAAGTCAACCAAAAATTTTTAGTTTCCCATAAATTTTTCGCGATATATCGTGTTTTTAGTTAAGACTGGCAAGAAATCTGAAATATTAGTTTTCACTTTTTTTTGAAAAACCAATTGGTACATACCCTTTCATGAAAATGAACAGACAATATCAAGAAAACACTTGCAAAATCGTGAATTTATGAGTATATTCGTATCAGTGATATTCTTAATTGTATATTTATGGGATTGCAATTATTACCACATTCTTAATATTTATGTTTTAGACATTTTTTCTAAGAGTATCACTAATTTTATTTTAGGAGGCGATCCATATGGTTGGAATCATTCTTGCAAGTCACGGCAAGTTTGCAGAGGGCATTATGCAATCTGGACAAATGATTTTTGGCGAACAGGAAAAAGTAGAAGCTGTTACTTTTATGCCAAATGAAGGTCCAGACGACTTAAAAGCACATCTGGAAGCTGCTGCTGCTAAGTTTGATCCTGAAGATGAAGTTTTATTTTTAGTTGATCTTTGGGGTGGCTCACCATTCAACCAATCCAATGGTCTGTTTGAACAACATAAGGACAAATGGGCTATTGTAACGGGACTTAACCTGCCGATGTTAATTGAGGCTTATGGGTCACGTTTGACAATGAACTCTGCTCAAGAAATTGCTGCGCATTTAGTCGAAGCTGGGCGTGAGGGCGTCAAAATCAAACCGGAAGCATTGGAACCAAAACCTGCTGCAGCTGCACCTAAGAAATCAGGCGCTAGCGCTGGGGCACCAGGTAAAATGAGTTATGTATTAGTTCGGGTGGATTCTCGACTATTACATGGTCAGGTTGCAACGGCTTGGACGAAATCTGTTAATCCAACTCGGATCATTGTTGTTTCAGACAACGTCGCAAAAGACGATCTTCGTAAGAACTTAATCACACAAGCTGCTCCTCCAGGTGTTAAAGCACACGTTGTGCCAGTGGATCAAATGATCAAATTAGCACAAGATGACAAACACTTTGGTGGGCAACGGGCCTTATTACTATTTGAAAATCCGCAAGACGTTCTTAGAGCAGTGGATGGTGGATTGAGTTTTGATTCACTTAACGTTGGTTCTATGGCACACTCGACTGGTAAAGTTCAACCGAATAAAGTTTTAGCTTTTGATCAAAATGATATTGACACTTTCAAGAAATTAGAAGATAAGGGCATCAGTTTTGATGTTCGTAAAGTACCTAATGATTCTAAGGGCAATATGGACGACATCATGAAGAAGGCTCAAAACGAGTTGAATGAAAAGAAATAATTTCAGTTATCAGGCGGAAATGGAGGATTAATAATCATGAATTTAAATGCTATTCAAATGATATTAGTCATTATCGTCGCGTTTCTTGCTGGTATGGAAGGTATTTTGGATGAATTCCACTTCCACCAACCAGTAATTGCTTGTACGTTAATTGGCTTAGTTACAGGGAACTTAGCACCTTGTCTTATTTTAGGTGGTCAACTACAATTGATCGCATTAGGCTGGGCAAATATCGGCGCCGCTGTTGCACCCGATGCTGCTTTAGCTTCTATCGCATCTGCAATTATTCTAGTACTTGGGGGCCAAGGCAAGGCCGGTGTTCAATCAGCGATCGCCATTGCCATCCCACTTGCTGTTGCCGGTTTGTTACTAACAATCTTGGCACGTACTTTAGCAACTGTTATTGTTCATATCATGGACGGTGCTGCTAAAGATGGTAACTTTAGAAAAGTTGAATTATGGCATATTTTAGCAATCTGCATGCAAGGTTTGCGTATCGCAATTCCTGCTGCTTTAATCTTAGCAGTTGGTAGTGGCCCTGTAAGAGGGATGCTTGAAGCAATGCCAGTTTGGTTAACAGATGGTTTAGCTATCGGTGGTGGCATGGTCGTTGCCGTTGGTTATGCGATGGTTATCAACATGATGGCTACGCGTGAAGTATGGCCATTCTTCGCCATTGGTTTTGTTTTAGCAACAATCCAACAATTAACATTAATCGCTTTAGGGACTATCGGTGTATCACTTGCCCTTATCTACTTAGCACTTGGCAAACAAGGCGGCTCAGGTAATGGTGGCAATGCGTCTGGTACAGGGGATCCTCTCGGCGACATAATTGATGACTACTAAGAAGGAGGCGGACACAAATGGCAAAAGAAATTAGTTTAACGAAAAAAGATCGTATTTCTGTTTGGTGGCGTTCGACTTTCATTCAAGGGTCTTGGAACTACGAACGTATGCAAAACGGTGGCTGGGCTTACACATTAATTCCAGCACTTAAAAAATTATATACTACTAAAGAAGACCGTGCCGCTGCATTAAAACGTCACTTGGAATTCTTTAATACCCATCCATATGTAGCTTCACCAATCATCGGGGTTACATTAGCACTTGAAGAAGATAGAGCTAATGGCGCACCTGTTGATGACGTTACGATCCAAGGGGTTAAAGTTGGTATGATGGGTCCTTTGGCAGGTATCGGGGATCCAGTATTCTGGTTCACGGTTAAACCTATCTTAGGTGCCTTAGCTGCATCACTTGCAATTTCTGGGAACATTCTTGGCCCAATCTTGTACTTTGTATTATGGAATGCCATTCGGATGGCATTCATGTGGTACACACAAGAATTTGGTTACAAAGCTGGTTCTAAGATTACAGAAGACGTTTCTGGTGGTTTATTACAAGACATCACAAAAGGTGCGTCAATATTAGGTATGTTCATCCTGGGATCATTGGTTAACCGATGGGTTTCTATCTCATTTACACCAACCGTATCTTCTGTCAAATTAGACAAAGGTGCTTTTATCGACTGGGGTAAATTACCATCTGGCGCCAAAGGTATCCAAGAAGCATTGTTACAACAAAAAGCTGGTTTATCTTTAACACCTGAAAAGGTTACAACGTTACAAGATAACTTAGATAGCTTGATTCCTGGTTTAGCTGCCTTAGGGTTAACATTATTCTGCATGTGGTTATTGAAGAAGAAAGTTTCTCCAATCGTTATCATCCTCGGCTTGTTCGTTGTTGGTATCGTCTTCCACTTAATTCACTTAATGTAATCCAAAAAAGTGAACGAATTAAACTTGAATTATGAAGAATTTATGACAAAGTAAATTCTTTTGAAGAGGCTGAGTCAAAAGTTAACTTTTGGCGCAACCTCTTCTTTTTTTACCATTGTCTGGGACATTTTCTACAAGACTTTGCTTGTTTGAGCCACAGACTTTATAATTAAACTAAGGCGAATTAAAAACGTAAAGAATGGAGCGGCGTCATGGTTCAATCGATCAATACAAAAGTTGAATTAGTTATCAATGGAACTTCATACTTAGGCATGCCAGAGTATGGGCAAATTATGATTGGCGATAAGGGTTTTGAATTTTACAATAGCCGGGATGCTAAGAAGTTCATTCAAATTCCTTGGGAAGAAGTAGAATATGTCATTGCCTCAATCGTATTCAAAGGAAAGTGGATTCCAAGATATGCCTTGCGGACGCGAAAAAATGGGACTTACTCTTTTTCATCCAGAGATCCTAAGCGTACATTGCGCGCTATCAGAGAACACGTAGATCCGGAGCATATGGTCCGCTCATTGGGCGTCTGGGACGTTACAAAAAACGGCGTTAAAGGCATTTGGCATAAAATTAGGAAAAAATAACAGAGCGTGAAGGGGTACGATTTTGACTTCGAACACTAACCTAGAATTATGAAATAAGCGGTTTTCGCTTATGAATAATTCGTAGTTATGTGAGAAGTCAGTGCCCCTGAACGCGTTTAAAGATCAGAGCGTGACAAAAGACGGGTTGATTTTGAGCATAGCCTAGGTTAACGCCGTGAGCGGTTTTCGCTTACAAGTTAGACGTAGCTAAGCGCAAAAATCAGTGTTGGTGAACGCGTTTCAAAACCAGAGCGTGACAAAAGACGGGTTGATTTTGAGCATAGCCTAGGCTAACGCCGTGAGCGGTTTTCGCTTACAAGTTAGACGTAGCTAAGCGCAAAAATCAGTCTTTGGGAACGCGTTTAAACCAGAGTGTGACAATCACAAATAAATAGAGGCTAGGCCCAAAATTAATTTTTCAGGGCTAGCCTCTATTTATTCGTACTTATTGTTTTGTATCGTTTTGTGCTTTAAGTAAATCGCGAATTTCCTTAAGGTAAATTTCGTCTTGCGGTACTTCTGGTTCAGCTTCCGCAGCCTCGTCAGCTTTACGGCGAGACATCGCATTTAACTTATTCAAAGCCTTAACCACTAAGAAGATAACAAAAGCAGTAATTAAGAAGTTAATAATATCATTGATAAAATTACCGATTTTGAATTCAGCTGCCCCAACTGTGAATGAAAGGTATGAAAAATTGATCTTACCAACAAACAAGCCGAGTAGCGGATTAATCAAATTGGTCGTTAAAGACGAAACCATTTGATTCAAGGCGGCCCCAATAATAACGGCAACAGCCAGATCTACAACGTTGCCTCGCATTACAAACTCTTTAAACTCTTTTAACATTTTTTCAGCCTCCTTTTGTGAATGTGGTGTTAGTGAGATACTAATAATTATATGGGAATTAATTTGTTTTGTGAAGTTTTATCGAGGATTCTCTTATTGCTTAATATTATAAAGTATCTTATAGTAAGATGATTAGCATAAACGACACTAATTTCTGACATTATAGAAAGTCAGTTAACAATTAAGAAAGCAACGGAGGCCTCATTTTTGAAAGCATCAATTTATGATTTAACATTGCCACAGCTCACTCAGTGGTTAGAAGCACATGATCAAAAGAAATTCCGCAGTAAACAGATTTGGCATTGGTTATATCAAAGCCGAGTTCGTAGTTTTGATGAAATGCACAATTTACCGGCAAATTTAATTAGTATTTTAACCGAAAACTTTGATTTTAGCCCATTAAAACCGATCGTGACACAACGCGCTAGTGATGGAACAACGAAGTATTTATTCCAGTTATCGGACGGCTTAATGATTGAGACGGTTTTGATGTATATGGAATATGGTCTATCTGTCTGTGTTACAACACAGGTTGGCTGTAATATTGGCTGTACTTTTTGTGCCAGTGGTTTAATCCGTAAACAAAGAGATTTAACAGCGGGTGAAATTGTTGCCCAGATTATGCAAGTCCAACATTATTTGGACGATCAGAAAAAAGACGAGCGGGTTGGGCATGTTGTTGTAATGGGTATCGGCGAACCATTTGATAACTTTGATAATGTTATGAACTTCATCGATATTATTAAAGATCAACAAGGCTTAGCGATTGGTGCTCGGCATATTACAGTGTCTACTTCAGGTTTGGCCCACAAAATTCGGGAATTCGCTGATCGCGGGACGCAAGTTAATTTGGCCATTTCACTTCATGCGCCGAATAATGAATTAAGAAGTCAGATTATGCGTATTAATCGAGCTTATCCTTTAGAAAAATTATTTGATGCAATCAATTATTATATTGATCAGACAAATCGCCGAGTAACATTTGAATACATTATGCTAAATGATGTTAATGATCATGTTCAAGAGGCTAAAGAATTGGTAGCTTTATTACGCCCGATTAAAAAACTAGCATATGTTAACATCATTCCTTATAATCCAGTAACGGAACATGACCAATATAGTCGTAGTAGTAAAAATACGATCAGCAAGTTTTATGATACTTTGATGCAAGGTGGTATTAATTGCGTCGTGCGTCGTGAACACGGGACGGATATTGACGCTGCTTGTGGTCAATTGCGTAGCAACGAGATGAAAAAACAAGAAGCAAAACAAGAAGCGAAAGCTTAACAAATCTTTGTCACAGAAAATGGGGGATTAGCGTGGTTAAAGAAGTTGAACCGAGCGAGATTGATGAAGCTGTTTTTGGAACAAAAGAACCGGAGCTGCCTTATAAGACACGCATCGGTGCGTATATCATTATTCCAGATGCGCAGCATTATCGAATGCTTTTAGTGACGGCACCCAATGGCGCTTTATTGTTACCTGGCGGTGAGATGGAGTCAGGAGAAGATCAGTTGGCAACTTTGAAAAGAGAACTTTTGGAAGAGGCTGGCTTTCAAGTTACTGGTGTTCACTATTTAGGACGTTCCGGAGAATATTATTATTCACATTTCCGGCAGCAGGCTTATTATAACCCAGGTTATTTTTATGTGGCAGAATCGTTCAAAAAAATAAAAGATCCGCTAGAAGATTTCAACAACTTGATTTGGCTGCCAATCCCTCAAGGCCTGCAAGGTTTGAAACGCCCAACCCATCAGTGGGCTGTGGAAAAGTGGTTAACAATTAGATAAGGCGATATAAATAAAAAGCGACTGAGTCAATTAATTGACTTGGTCGCTTTTACTTTTTGGGACTTATATCGTAAGCCTAGGTTAGTGCTCGAGGCTTTCCCGCTCTAGCTTGCGCTCTGGTTCTGAAACGCGCTCGAGCTTACTGACAATTTACCTAACTACGTCTTACTCACAAGCCAAAAACGGGCTTATGTCGTAAGCCTAGGTTATGCGCATTGTCAACCCGTAAGCTCTCGCGCTCTGGTTCCGAAACGCGTTCACTAGAGCAAAGCTCTCACCTAACTACGTCCTGTTTGTAAGTAAAGCCCACTTACGGCACAGGCCTAGGTTAGTGCTCGAGGCTTTCCCGCTCTAGCTCACGCTCTTATAATATAGTCTGGATTGCTTTTCCAACGCCGCTTTCGTTGTTGTCGGTGGTGTGTTTGTTGGCGATGGCTTTGACTTGAGGGACGGCGTTGCCCATGGCGACGCCGGTGCCGGCGTATTCTAGCATGGTTAGGTCGTTACGTTCGTCGCCAATGGCCATAATTTCATCTTGTTGGATGTTTAAGTAGCTTGCTAATTCTGCAATGGCGTTGCCTTTACTGACGTTTTTATTCATGACTTCAATAAAGTATGGGGTGGAGTTTACGATGTAGTATTGGTCGTGTAGTGCTTCGGGGATTTTGGGACCAGCGGCACTAATTAGTTTCGGATCATCGATCATCATGACTTTAGAGAAGCGGTGGGTTGGCTCAAACTCGGCTAATGGCCGATAAAATAATGGTAAGTCTACTAAGGCACTTTCTAAAACAGTGTAGCGATTGATGTCTTTGTTAGGCGTGTACATGGCATTTTTATCTTCAGCGTGGATGTGGATATTTAGCGTTTTTGATAAATCATAAAAAGTCTGGAAGGTTTCAAAGGGGATTGTGTGCTCCAAAATAGTGGCATTAGTTTTGTTTTCTTGAACTAACGCGCCATTAAAAGTGATGGTATAGTGTTCTTCGGACCATAAATTTAATTCTTCCAAATATTTGCGTAAACCATTTAGTGGGCGACCGCTGGCCAAAACAACTTGAATGCCCGCAGCGTCAGCCGCCTTAATTGCAGCTTTGTTTTCAGGACTAATAACTTGTTGATCGTTTAATAAAGTGCCATCCATATCAATGGCAATGAGTTTTATTTTTGACATAATTACTCCTTTGGATTTGTTTAGATAAGCATACCATTTTTAATATGGTTTTGAAATTCTTGATAAACGGGGGTAAAGAGCTGTAAATCCGTGGGTTGAAGCATTTCTTTCGGAAAATAAAAGCGCCGATCTCCCGTGGCACTGTTGGCCAGGGCATGGACTAAAGGGCTTAATGTGGAGAGCTCATTCAAGGTGCCATCTGCTTCCATGACTTCGATTTGCGGTTTGATACGGGTAGCTTGATTTGTGGGATTATAGGCGTCATAAGGTTGGTCAAAGCTGGCATTGGTTGCTGTAAAATAAGCTTGATCAAAGCCGGCTTCGGTAACTAATTGGGTCATAGTTGCTAATTTTGTTTTAGTAGCTTCGGTGTATTCGATGGATTTTAATGGTTTTCGATCTAAAAAGCGATGCGCTAAATTCCGTAAAATATCGTCGGTGTTATCTTGCCAATAATTAAAATAAGTATTTAAGACGCCATCGTCTAGGCGCAAATAGTCATTTAGTGTGAAATTATTTTCAAAAAAAGGTTCCAGCAAAGTTGGGGTTTGAATTTGGCGACTGCCTTGCTGCTCACATAAATATTTAGCCCGTTGCAGCAAATGAGTCAAAATCACTTCCATGCCTCGGGATACGGGATGGAAGTAGACTTGTTGATACATTTGATAACGGCAGACAATATAATCTTCTACAGCGTGCATGCCATTAGCTTGAATAACAATGCCATCTTGAAACGGCCGCATAACTCTTAAAATACGCGTCACATCAAAAAGGCCGTATTTTGTGCCTGTGTTATAAGCATCCCTGAGCAAATAGTCCATACGATCAGCGTCAATTTGACTAGAGATCATTTGAACGACTTGGGGATTGGGGTAAGTTTTTTGAATCACACTGGCGACTTTTTCCGGAAAATCTGGACTAATAGAGCGTAGCACTTGATTGACTTGGGTTTCTGGTGCGGTAATAATCCGAACGGTCCAAGCTTCATGATCGGTATTAAAAATACGTTCAAATGTGTGGGAATAAGGACCATGGCCAATGTCGTGGAGCAAAGCAGCACATAAAGCAACCAGCCGCTCTTGGTCATTCCATAAGCCATCGCCAGGTGTTTGACTGGGATAATTTCGCAAGAAATTGTCACAGATCCGTCGAGTGAGTTCATAAACCCCTAAGGAATGTGTAAAGCGGGTATGTTCAGCACCGTGAAAAATCAAGGCAGTCGTACCCAACTGCTTGATCCGTCGTAAGCGCTGGAATTCCCGAGTATTAATCAAGTCTAAGATGATTTGGTGTTCAATATGGATATAGTTATGCACTGGATCACGAAAAACTTTTTCTCGAGGTAACAGTTTTGCATTAGTCGTCATTAATTGAATCGACTCCTTAAAGATGCGGTAAATCCCGCTGATTACGTTGTTGTAAATTAGTTAAAAATTGTTGGAAGTAAGCTTGATACTCTGGCTCTTGTGCGAGTGTTGTAAAATCTGCAGTCGTATTTAGCAGCTGATTTTGTTCAAAGACACTAAGCAATTGCTGTTTAACATCCGTTAAAGTCAGTGGTTGCTGTAATAAGGTTTCCAAGTTTGCCATGGACGAAGGATCAATATCAGGAAAGGTCCATTTTGTAGTAGCATCTTTTAAGCCAGTCGTATAAAAATCCTTTAAGAGCTGACTTCGGCCATGCTGGTCACCATTGACACTGAGGTATAACATAATAATGACACCATTTTGAGCCCGGCGTTGAGAGATACCACCGAATTTTTGCCCGGCGATACTCAAATCATAAGTCCCCGGACAATAAGAGCGGGTGATCTCGTAGGCTTCAATCGGTTGGGGCGCGTTTGGAAAAGCACGCTGAACCCAAGTCACCATTTGATTATAAGCAGCGTCAATACCGGCATCTTTATAATTTGGCAGACATAAAGAGACATTCAAAATACCAGCGTCACTGGCAACCGCCAAGCCACCAGAATTACGAATGAAGTAATGTTTTTGCTGTTGGTTTAGAACTTGTAAGGCTTCTGAAAAATACGGCAGTTTTGTATCCATCATGCCTAAAATAATTGAATCTTCCAAGGTCCAAAAATGAATTAACGGCTGATCAAAAGTGTCACTATAGCGTAAAATAGCATTTGTATCAGCGAAACTTTCTAAATTATGGCTGGGTGTATAATGCTTATCAGCCACTAAAAAAGAAGTAGTGGGATAAATCTGTGCGAGTTCTTGCATACAATCACCTTATATTGTTATAGAATATATAATTATATGATTAATTATAGACCATTTATAAATTGTCGTCATTATGGAGCGGTATAGCTAATGATAAATTTTAGAAAACAAGCTTTAAAAAATAAATATGATTTGTGATAGACACCATTTAAATTTATAATAAGTCTAGAAAGAAAGGACGGGATTTTAAATGGATTTAACAAATGCAACACCCATTGAAATTCATCTGCAGACTATTGTTAATCAAGCAGGTGAAACCACAAAACATGTCTTTGACGAACCAGGGCAACTCGTTCAAATTGGCGACACCCTTTATTTTAGATATTCAGAAGTAGATGAAAAGACAGGTGCAAAAACACCGGTGATGATTAAAGTCATGGGTAACGGGGATGTGCAGTTATCACGGATGTCCCGCCAAGATGGCATTAATCTAAAACTATTTTTTAGTCTAGGCAATAAGATGGTGGCCCGTTATAAAACGCCTTATGGGGAAATTCCGGTGGAAACCATCACCCCTAAACTGCAATTTCGCATGAAAAATCGCCCGATTTCTGGAGAATTATATATTGAATATAAACTTTTTGCTAGCGGTGATCATATTGGTGATTATCAATTACAATTGATTTTTACGGCGTAAGGGTATATTATGAGGAGTAGACTGCTGAAGGGACGTGTACTGGTTGGATCTAGACATTTTTAATGGACAAAAGAAGTCCGAACTTTCTATGATTGAAGTTGCGCACGCTATTTTAACGCAAAAGGGTGAAGTTGTCCCCTTTGCTGATTTAGTGAATGCCATCCAAACCTATCTAGACAAAAGTGATCAAGAAATTAGAGATCGCTTATCTCAATTTTATACTGATTTGAACATTGACGGTCGGTTTATTTCATTGGGCGAAAATGTATGGGGTTTGCGTGAATGGTATCCGTATGATTCCGTTGACGAGGAAGTTAATCATCCTGAAGATGAAGAAGGTGCACCACGTCGTAAACGTCGGAAGAAGGTTAACGCCTTTTTAGCAGACGTCGATGATGACGATGATGTAATCGATTATAACGATGATGATCCTGAAGACGACGATTTTGAAGATGACGACGAAGAAGAAACTGAAGAAAAAGAAACTGAAGAGTTAGATGCATATAATGACGAATTAGGCGAGATTGACGATGATGAAGACGACGATTTACCAGACGGTATCGAAGGTCAGCTCTCTGAATTCGGTGAAGATGATGAAGACGAAGATGAAGATGACGACTTTGGTGAGGATTCATCAAACGACGGTAAGTAGGCTTTAAAAAGCGACTGATTTTCTCTTGACTCTTGTATACTTTTCATGTACTATACTTTTTGGGCGCTTTACTACGGTAAAGCCAAAGTACGGTTTTAACAAGCTCCTTATTCGAATGAATGAGGAGCTTGTTTTATTATTATGTAATTTACGCCTCGACAAAACAATGAAGGAGTTTTGATATGACCAAGTATATCTTTGTAACCGGCGGTGTTGTTTCCTCTCTAGGAAAGGGTATTGTAGCAGCTTCACTAGGACGTTTGTTAAAAAATCGCGGGTTGAAGGTTACCATGCAAAAATTTGACCCATACATTAATGTGGACCCTGGAACGATGAATCCTTACCAGCACGGGGAAGTATTTGTTACAGATGATGGGACCGAAACAGACCTTGACCTTGGACATTATGAGCGCTTCATTGACAACGATTTAAATAAATATTCTAACGTGACGACAGGTAAAATTTACTCTGAAGTTCTGCAAAAAGAACGTCACGGCGAATACCTTGGGGCAACCGTTCAAGTCATTCCGCATATTACAAACATGATTAAAGAAAAAATTATGCGGGCAGCAACAACAACGGATTCTGATGTAATTATCACAGAAGTTGGCGGGACTGTAGGGGATATTGAATCGCTACCATTCTTAGAAGCCTTGCGCCAAATGAAATCAGAAGTCGGTTCTGAAAATGCAATTTATATTCATACGACATTAGTACCTTATTTGCATGCGGCCGGCGAAATGAAGACAAAACCTACGCAACATAGTGTTAAAGAATTAAGAAGTTTGGGGATTCAACCTAATATATTAGTACTCCGGACAGAAAAACCGGTTTCTCAAGAATTACGGGATAAAATTGCGTTGTTCTGTGACGTTGATCCTGAAGCGGTAATTGAATCTAAAGATGTTAAAACACTCTATTCTTTACCGTTAACATTACAGGCTCAAAACATGGACCAAATCGTTTGCGATTATCTGCATATTGACGCACCAAAAGCAGATATGACAGATTGGCGTAACTTAGAACAAAAAGTGCAAAACTTAAAACATAAAACAAAAATTACGTTGGTCGGCAAATATGTTGAATTGCAAGATGCTTACATCTCAGTGACAGAAGCCTTAAAACATGCGGGCTACTTCTATGATTCTGATATTGAATTAAACAAAGTTCAAGCTGAAGGTTTAACAGATGACAATGTCGCTGAATTGCTAGGGGATGCCGATGGGATCTTAGTACCTGGGGGCTTTGGCAATCGTGGCCTTGAAGGCAAAATTGCAGCTACAAAATATGCCCGGGAAAATGATATTCCATTTTTAGGCATTTGCTTAGGCATGCAGATGGCTTGTGTTGAGTTTGCACGCAACGTCGCTGGCTTAAAACATGCAGGTACAACTGAAACAGATCCAGATGTTGAAGATAACATCATTGATTTAATGGCTGATCAGCATGATGTTGAAAATATGGGCGGTACACAACGTTTAGGCCTTTACCCATGTAAATTAAAACCAGGCAGTGTGGCTGCAGCCGCTTATGCCGGTCAAAGCGTTATTCAAGAACGTCATCGTCATCGTTATGAATTCAATAACAAGTATCGTGATTTATTAGCTGAAAAAGGCTTAGTCTTTTCTGGTGTTTCACCGGATAACCGTTTAGTGGAAGTTGTAGAAATTCCAACTAATAAATTCTTTGTTGCTAGTCAGTATCATCCTGAATTCTTATCTCGACCAAACCGTCCTGAAGGACTATTCAAAGCCTTTATTGGTGTTGCTTCAGGTTTAGCCAAAGATTAATCGTCGCTACTGTAGATAAATGACGTTAATATGAATATTTGGTTAATTTAAATGATCAATAAATTAAAATTAAATAAAAATATAATTAAAATTAGCGTCTCATCGTGATTTAAGCATGCTATAAAATTAAGAAAAAATTAGGTTTATTATGAACCTGATTTTTTTAACGCGTAATTCTTATAGAAAAGGATAAATTACCCGGGTCATACCTTGTAATTTATCCATATTTTCTATATGATTACATATAGTGTCAGCCACTTGAGATATACTTATACAGTGGTGTCACTTTGATGAAAAATTTATCTTTTAATAATAAGGAATAAAAGTAAATGAAAAAAATGATAATTCATGGTGGACGTAAGTTAACAGGTGAAGTTGTAATTGGTGGCGCGAAGAATAGTACCGTAGCCTTAATTCCAGCTGCAATTTTATCAGAATCAGTAGTGACATTAGATGGGGTACCACATATCAAAGATGTGTATAATCTAATGGATATTTTGAGTGCAATGAATGTGCATTCAAACTTTAATGAAGCAACGGATACTTTAACATTAGACCCTACAGAAATTGAATTTAAGCCGCTACCTAATGGTAAAATCAAAAGTTTAAGAGCGTCTTATTACTTTATGGGGGCTTTATTAGGCCGTTTTGGGCATGCCATTGTGGGACTGCCTGGCGGGGATGATATTGGCCCAAGACCAATTGATCAGCATATCAAAGGCTTTGAATCACTAGGGGCTTCTGTAAGCAATGAACATGGTGCGATGTTTATTACGGCACCAGAAGAAGGCTTACATGGCGCACGGATTTTCTTAGATATGGTCTCTGTTGGCGCCACGATCAATTTGATCTTAGCGGCGGTTACAGCAACGGGACAAACAAGTATCGAAAATGCAGCTAAAGAACCAGAAATCATTGATTTGGCAACTTACCTTAACAATATGGGTGCTAAAATTAGAGGTGCCGGTACGGATACGATTCGGATTGATGGGGTTGCGCATCTGTATGCCAAAAATCCCCACACTATTATTCCAGATCGAATTGAAGCTGGAACTTATTTAGCCATGGCGGGTGCTTGTGGTGATGGCGTTAATGTCAAGAATATCATCAGTGAGCATTTAGATGCTTATTTAGCAAAATTAGAAGAAATCGGTGTGCAGATGGACGTGGGAGAAGACAATATTTTTGTTTATCCTTCTGGCAACTTACAGGCGGTTCAGATCAAAACCAGCCCTTATCCTGGGTTTGCGACCGACCTACAGCAACCGATTACACCGCTACTGTTAAAGGCGGCAGGTGATGGCATTGTGATCGATACAATCTATCCTAAACGTGTCCGGCACATACCTGAATTGATTCGGATGGGGGCAGATATTAGCCTCGAAAATGATGTGATTATTTTGCATCATGTGGATCGTTTGCAAGGTGCAGAAGTAACCGCTGATGAGATTCGGGCGGGGGCTTGCTTGATGACTGCAGGCTTAATGGCTGAGGGCAAAACGACAATTTCAAAGGTAGATAACATCTTACGGGGCTATGACCGGGTTGTTTATAAGTTAAAGAAACTTGGGGCAGACGTTGAAATGATTGATGACTGAGTTTCTAAAAATAGCTATTGTCTTTAAATGAAAATCATGTTAGTATTTTAAGATGTGCAAGAAAGCATTATTATCTCTATTTCAGCAAATGATTTAGGGCAAAGGAGCGAAACAATAATGAGAAAAGGTATCCATCCAGATTATCATCCCGTTGTATTTTTAGATTCCGCAACTGGGTATAAGTTTATCTCTGGTTCAACAAGAAACTCTAGTGAAACAATTGAATTTGAAGGCGCTGAATATCCATTAATCCGTGTTGAAATTTCTTCTGATTCACACCCATTCTATACGGGCAGACAGAAATTCACGCAAGCCGATGGCCGTGTGGATCGCTTTAACAAAAAATATGGTTTTGTCGACAAAAATGCAAAACCAGCTGAAGACGCTGAATAAGCATATTGAATCCTGCGCATATTTTTGCGAAAGTATTCTGTCAAAAAGGTCGCAACAATTAATTGTTGCGGCCTTTTTTATGAAATATTAAGCATATTGTTCGGCTTTTAGAATAATTTTTAGTGGCTTTGACCATTTAAAAAGTGGTAATATTTAATATTGGGACTGTGTATTTTTCGGAATTTATTGGATAGATGGAGTTATGGTGGAGATGGCGGAAGATTATTTATATGTGCATTTAGAAACCGTTACCAATATGATTGTTTCATATGGTATTGATATGGCCGATTTTGTGAATGGCTTTAAGCACGTACCTGAACATTTATTATTATTGTCACCTGTGAATCCAGATGAAATGATTGATCCACATACTGGATTTAATGTGATTTCAGGGCGTGAGGATGTTTTGAGTTACTTATTAAATCGTAAACTTAAAGCCAAAAAATGGATTGATTATGCGGATACAAGTTACTTAGAGGAAGTTACACCGCAAGAAGTTGCGGAATTGCTTTATTTAGGACATGCGTATACGCATCTTTCGTCACCATTTTATTATAAACTCGGAAATCAATATGTCTTTTTAGAGTCAATGGATCACTTAACTAAGGTTTATTATCGGCAGCTGGATAATTTTTACCAAGTTTTATCTAATGCAATTGTCCGGTGTTTTGAAGCCCATACTTTTGATCAAAGCTTTTTGTTCCGACGACATCGGGTGCAGTATGTGCCTTTAGATAAAGCAACTATTCAAGTACTTCGGCCTTTGTTAATTGACGGGACTTTGTTAAACTTTACAGAAGCTAAGCGTCAAGGCGTCTTTTTAGAAGTACCGCTTTATCAGCTGCAGCATAGATTTGTCGTGAATGAAGCAACTTGGGTGCCTGACGGTGATATTTTATTAGGTTATTTAAGTTATAATCGAGAAACACAGCATTGGCTTGTGAGTCTACAAACTGAATCAAAGGAGCGTTAAAACGTATGCGAATTTATTTACTTTATGGTGGACGCAGTGTAGAACATGATATTTCAATTTTGAGTGCTTTTTCAGTAGTCGAGGCAATTTCGTACGAGAAACATCAATTAGTGCCAGTTTATATTACTAAAAGCGGGCAATTTATTGCGGGTCAGTTATTGACGGCACCTTTGGAATCTGAAAAACAACTACATTTAGCTGTTGCCGATCAGGCCAGCTATCAAGCACCGGATCAGCAATCTTACGGGACGGCTGTGACGCCTTATGATTTTGAGCGTGAGAATAGTATCGTCTTTCCAATGCTTCATGGTACCAACGGAGAAGATGGTACCATTCAAGGGGCATTAGATGTTTTAAATATGCCTTATGTTGGTGATGGCGTGATGGCTTCAGCAACGGGGATGGATAAAATTATTAGCAAACTTGTTTTCCAAGAAGCTGGTATTCCGCAAGTGCCTTTTGAAGCGATTTTATATAATGATTGGCTTAAAGATGCAGATCGTATCTTAGATCGTGTTTTAGGGTCATTATTGCTGCCGCTATTTGTTAAACCGGCTAATGCTGGCTCCAGTATCGGTATTTCAATGGTTGCTGATGATAAAACAGCTAAGACGGCATTGCAAAAGTCAATTGATGAGGCGTTTAAATATAATGACCGGGTTATTGTGGAGCAAGGTGTACCAGATGCCCGGGAATTAGAAGTAGCGATTTTAGGTAATGATGATATTCGAATTACTGTACCGGGAGAAATCGGCAAGGCTCGGACTTTTTATGATTTTGATGCTAAATTCGTAGACGGTTCAACAAAATTAATTATCCCAGCACCAGTAAGCGAAGCGGTTAAAACAAAAATACAAACCTATGCAAAACAGGCATTTATTGCGTTAGGGGCTTCAGGTTTAGCGCGGGTGGATTTCTTTTTGAGCACCGGTGACGAGGTCTTTTTAAATGAAGTTCAAACGATGCCGGGCTTCACCAAATATTCGATGTATCCTTATTTGTGGCAAGAAATGGGTCTATCTTATAGCGCCTTAATTGATGAATTGATTCAATTGGGGTTACAATACTATCAACGTAGAAAGAAATTAGAAGCTAATTTTTAAATTAAGGAGTTTTTAGACATGAAAATGACCATGAATGAGGTTGCTAAGGCGGTCCATAGTGCAACTGAATTAGGAGAATGGGGCAGCCGGATTGTCACCAGTGTTTCATTTGATACACGGCAGCTTCAAATTGGTGGTTTATTTGTGCCTTTGATTGCCCAGCGGGATGGTCATGACTTTGTCGAATCTGCTGTGGCTAAAGGCGCTGTTGGTAGTTTTTGGCAAAGCGATCATGAGCATCGGCCTTATAATTTTCCAACGATTGAAGTAAAGGATATACAGCAAGCTTTGATTGATTTGGCAAAATATTATTTATACAAGGTGAATCCTCGCGTTATTGCGGTTACCGGCAGCAATGGTAAAACAACGACTAAAGATATGATTGCGGCTGTTTTGAGTACCCAAAGCAATACGCACAAGACAGTGGCAAACTATAATAATGAAATTGGGGTCCCTTATACAATTTTAGGCATGGATACTAATACTGAGAATTTGGTGTTGGAAATGGGCATGGACCGTCCTGGGCAATTACATACAATGAGCATGATTGCCGAACCGGATATTGCGGTGATCACGATGATTGGAGAGGCTCATATTGAGTTCTTTGGGACCCGGGATAAGATTGCGGATGCTAAATTAGAAATCACTGACGGCTTAAAAGAAGATGGCGTCTTGATTTATAATGGGGATGAACCGTTATTAACAGCCAAAGTACCAGAAAATATGGAAACTAAGACGTTTGGGTTACAAGCGGCTAATGCGCTAGTGGCGACGGATGTTGTTGCAGAGAAAGAAAAGACATATTTTAAAACAAATTTATGGCCAGAGAAACAATTTGAGCTGCCATTGATGGGCGATTACAATGTTAATAATGCTTTGGCGGCAATTTTAGTGGGTCAACAAGTTCATGTTCCAGTGAATGAAATTATTACGGCACTGAAACAATTTCAAATCACTTCAAAGCGTACGGAATGGTTAAAGGCCAGTAATGGCTGTGATATTTTGAGTGATGTTTATAATTCTAATCCAACAGCTGTCAAAAAAGTTTTGAAGAATTTCAGCGCAATTTCCAATACAGGCCGCAAAAAAGTCGTTTTGGGGGATATGTTGGAGTTAGGGGCGCAAAGCCGCGACCTTCATGCTGGTGTGGCGGATGCCTTAGATCCTGAAATCATCACTGAAGTTTATTTATATGGGAAAGATATTCAGGCGCTATATGATGTTTTACAGCATAAGTATGATGCGGCGCATTTGCACTATTATTGTTTAGCGGATAAAGCACTGATGGTAACGGACATCAAGGCTAATTTGCATCCTAACGATGCGATTTTACTAAAGGCCAGTCATGGCTTACATTTAGAAACTGTTGTGGCAGATTTACAAGCTTAATTTGCTATTCGATGTAATCTTTGTTATTATTTATAGGTTGCGTTAATAAACAGTTAAACATTAGAATACAAAACAACGACTTTTCGGTAATGCATGACTACAACGTGTTCGGTGTTTTGTGTAAATGTTTTAGGCAAAACTCAAGGAGGAACACTATTTGAAATTCGAGGCTTTAAATCTCGATCCCGCATTATTGGAAGCTGTACAATCAGCAGGTTTTGAAGAAGCGACACCAATTCAGGCCGGGACAATCCCATTAGTTATGGCTGGTAAAGACGTTATTGGTCAGGCACAAACTGGTACTGGGAAAACCGCAGCCTTTGCGTTGCCAATTCTTAATAACTTAGATATGAAAGATGAAAATGTGCAAGCATTAATCATCTCTCCAACTCGTGAACTCGCGATTCAAACACAAGAAGAATTATACCGATTAGGTCAATTTAAAAAGGCACGGATCCAAGTTGTTTATGGTGGTGCTGATATTAGAAGACAAATTCGTAGTCTTAAGCATAACCATCCCCAAGTAGTTGTTGGGACACCTGGTCGACTTTTGGATTTAATCAATCGTAATGCTTTAAAGATTGAACATATCCGGACATTAGTTTTAGATGAAGCTGATGAAATGTTAGATATGGGCTTCATTGAAGATATCGAAAAGATCTTAACCCATGTCCCTAACGAACACCAAACATTACTATTTTCAGCAACGATGCCAGCACCAATTATGCGCATCAGTGAAAAATTCATGAGCAAACCAGAAATTGTAAAGATTAAATCTAAAGAATTAACTTCAGATTTAATTGATCAATATTATGTTCGTTCAAAAGACTTTGAAAAATTTGATGTTATGACTCGGCTTTTTGATGTTCAAAATCCAGAATTAGCGTTAGTTTTCGGCCGGACAAAGCGTCGTGTCGATGAATTAGCGAAGGGCTTGCAAGCTCGAGGCTATCGCGCAGAAGGCATTCATGGTGATTTGACACAACAAAAACGGATGAGTGTATTGCGTCAATTTAAAAAAGGCGAATTGGATATCTTGGTGGCAACGGATGTCGCTGCCCGTGGTTTGGATATTTCTGGGGTAACCCACGTTTACAATTATGATATTCCACAAGATCCTGACAGTTATGTTCACCGGATTGGTAGAACTGGCCGTGCTGGGAAGTCTGGGATGTCTGTAACTTTTGTGACGTCTAATGAAATGGGCTACCTTAAGACAATCGAACAATTGACTAAAAAACGGATGCGGCCTTTAATGCCACCAACAGACAAGCAAGCGTTCAAAGGCCAGTTAAAAACGGCCGTTGAAACAATTACAGCTGACTTAGAGGCAGATGGCTTAGATAAATACGAAGCAACGGCACAAGAGTTGTTAACACAATTCTCCGCAGAACAATTAGTTGCAGCTTATGTTAAAGAGGTTAGCAAGGATTCTACGGATGTTCCGGTTAAAATTACACCTGAACGACCATTGCCAGCACGTAAAGCAAGTCATCACCGTTCTTCTTCACGTCGGGGGAATAACAACCATCGACGCAGTAATGGCGGCGGTAATGGCAAGTCCTTTAACCGTGGCGGTAAAGGTAATTACAATCATAAAAAATCTAATGGTGGTCATGGTAAGAGTAAAGATGGTCATCAAAAACATGGCAATCGCAACTTCACCATTAGAACAAATACAAATGCTTAGTTTATAAGCTGAAAAAGCTAAATCAGAGGGATGACTTTTGATTTAGCTTTTTTGTTTTGGATTTGAAACGCGTTCACTAGAGCAAAGCTCTGGCTCATAAACGCGCTCTTAAAGACTGATTTCTGCGCTTAGCTACGTCTAACTTGTAAGCGAAGACCGCTCACGGCGTTAGTCTAGGCTATGCTCAAAATCAACCCGTCTTTAGTCGCGCTCTGGTTTAAAATGTTGTATCGGTGTCTGTTTTGCGCTATGGTATAATACGTAAAAAGACTGGGAGTTGACGTTATGATTATCGGTATAGGGGTCGATCTGACTGAAATTGATCGAATTAAGGCTGCGTTAGAAAAAAACCAGCGCTTTGCAGAAAAGGTGCTAACCTCTGAAGAATTAGCTATTTTTTTAGAATTCCCTGAAAATAGTCAACGATGCTATGAGTTTTTGGCGGGGCGTTTTTCTGCTAAAGAGGCTTATGCAAAGGCTTTAGGAACTGGGATTGGTAAGGTTGGCTTACACGATATTGAAATTCTAAACGATCCGACTGGTCGACCGATTGTTACAAGACAACCGTTTATTGGGACGGCGCTGGTGTCTATTTCACATACGGCATCATTAGTGATGACCCAAGTTATTTTACAAAATTAAAGGAGCTGACCAACTATGGTTGTTGGTAATTTACGTCACGCTCAAGTAACCATTGATGAACGGGCGATATTTAATAATGTGGCTGCGGAGAAACAACGTTTGCCTAAAGAAACGGATTTATTTGCGGTGGTCAAAGCAGATGGTTATGGGCATGGCATGGTACCGGTGGCTCAAGCGGCTAAAAAAGCGGGCGCTAACGGTTTTTGCGTTGCTTTATTAGATGAGGCACTAGGCTTACGGCAAGCTTTGTTAACAGAGCCTATTTTAGTATTAGGCATCACGGATCCGGAATATAGTAATATCGCCGCAAGTATGGATATTTCATTGGCGGTAGGTAGTCGAGAGTGGCTGATACAGGCTAAGGCAGTATTGGCGCAAACGGTGCCTTTACGACCATTGGCGGTACATTTGGCTGTTGATAGCGGGATGGGCCGAATTGGTTTTACAGATTTGAGTGAATTTTTACGGGCTGTGCATTATATTCAGACAAATTCTGAATATTTTGATTTTGAAGGCGTGTTTACCCATTTTGCGACGGCAGATTCTGAAGAAACGGCTTATTTCAAGCAGCAGTCCGCTAAATTTAATAGTTTTGTAGCGGCTTTGGACGATCGACCGCGCTATGTGCATGTCTCTAATTCGGCGACGAGTCTTTGGCATGAGGCATGTAATGGTAATATGATTCGTTTTGGCGTGGCGTTATATGGGTTAAACCCTTCTGGAGATGCTTTGAAGCTGCCTTATACGTTACAGCCAGCATTGAGTCTAACGTCTGAAATTGTATTCTGTAAAGAAATTCATGCCGGCGATTGTGTCGGTTATGGCGCAACTTATACAGCTAAAACGGATGAATGGGTTGGCACTGTACCAATCGGTTATGCGGATGGCTGGTTGCGGCGTTTACAAGGATTTTACGTATTAGTAGATGGTGTCCGCTGTGAGATTGTTGGCCGGATCTGTATGGATCAATTCATGATTCGCTTGCCAAAAGCCTATCCAATGGGCACTAAAGTCACGTTGGTTGGTGAAGATGGTGGACAGACAATCCGGCTACAGGATGTTGCGGATTATTCACAGACGATTCATTATGAATTAGCTTGTATTTTAACCAATCGATTGCCTAGAAATTATATTAAAATATAACCTAGGAGAAAACCCTTAATAAATTTTTGGGACTCCTCAAGTGCCTAAATAAGTGTTATGATGATTTTGCAGATCATTGTGATTGTGGAGGTATTTGTGATGGAGCAAAAGAAGCTGTCAGTACAAGTTGATGGGAACCTTTCACGAGAAGTTGAGGCATATTGTAGTATGTATGCTATTGATACGCAGCAAGTAATTGAATCGGCTTTGAGTGAGTATCTTGAGCAGCACCAACCCTTGATGGAAGAGCTGATTGAGGGGTATACTGAAATGGCTAGCATCAATTCAGAGATTTGTCAGGAGTTTTCTGCTTCAGAATGCGAAGCGTATTTGCACATTGTTAAGTAATTAAGTAGAAGGGAGGAAACGCATGGATCTTGTTGTGAAACGGGGAGATATATTTTATGCAGATTTATCGCCCGTGGTCGGTTCAGAACAAGGTGGTTTACGCCCTGTCTTAATTATTCAGAATAATGTGGGGAATCATTTTAGTCCAACAGTTATTGTTGCTGCAATAACGGCTAAGATTCAGAAGCCGAAAATGCCAACGCATGTGGGACTTATTGCCAAGGCCGATGGTATTGAACGAGATTCTGTTGTTTTATTAGAACAGATTCGTACGATTGATAAACAACGGCTTAAGGATAAAGTAACCCAGTTATCTGCTGAAAAAATGATTCAAGTCGATCAAGCATTGAGCGTCAGTGTCGGATTAGATGCGGCGACCAAGCGCTTTGGTCGAGTACATAACCATAATCCTGAAAAATAATTAAAGAACGATAAGACTAAAAATACCCAATCAAAAAGAGACTATTCACGAAAAATAAATTTTGTGTCTAGTCTCTTTTTTTGTATAATAGAATTTACATGTTTGTTGGGAATGTATCTGTATCACGCAAGATTTTGTCGTTTTGCAAGTCATCAATTTCCACAACGGTGAAGCCTTTTTTCTCTAGATGTTTGACCATCTTTGCAATAACTGCTTGTTCCGTATCTGCGGGAAAAGTGAATAAGGTGCGTCTGACAAAGTTTTCTTTTTTAGCGTCTAAGGTCATACAGCCTAGAATTGAGGCATAACGGGCGATGATTTTAGACATTTTGGCAAGTTCGCCTTGGCCACCAGGGGAGGTTACGGTGAGCACATAACCACTGACATCTATATTCCAAGCTTCTGAAAGTTCACCCAGCAGTCGATTGTGGGTTAGAATGCCATAAAAATTGTTATTTTCGTCTAAAACAGAGATATAGGGAAGATCCCGAATATCAAAGAAGACTTTAAAAAAAGGTGACTGAATATTAATGGTTTTAGTTGCATTTTTTAAGAGGTGCGTCACGGGAAGTGTCATATCCCCACCTTGGGCAATATGACGATAAAGGTGCATTTTGTAGATGTTACCACGGAATAATTGACCAGATTCGTTTAAGATCGGAATGCAACGAAAACCGGTGTCCTCTAAAATAGCCAGCGCTTCTTTGAGTGTGGCGGTTTCAGGGACGGTAGTTAACGCATCTTTTTTAGTAACAAGGGGTTCAATTAACATGAAATGCCTACTTTCTGGATCCAAATAATGAAGTTAATGCCTGAACAATCATATCATATTTAGTGATTTTAGTCAGCGTTATCTAAAAAAATAATTAGGAGTTTTAGTTTATTATGAGAAACGAAATGATGCATCGTCCGGTAATTGATCCGGATGTTTTAGCCTTTTTAAGACAGGACCAGCAGCCTTTGAGCGGTGATTTGAAAAAATTAGAGGAGCATGCACATGCGGTGGGTAATCCAGTTATTCCTCATGAAACGGTTAATTTTTTTAGAGTTTTATTAAAAGTAGCTCGGCCACAATCTATTTTAGAAGTTGGCACGGCCATCGGGTTCTCGGCACTGTTGATGGCCCAAAATACACCGGCATCTACGAAAATTACGACGATTGATCGATTTGATATTATGATTAAGCATGCTCAGGCAAATTTTAAGAAATTTAAGATGACGGATCGAATTCAGCTATTGCAAGGGGATGCGGCTGATATTCTGCCAACATTACAGCCGAGCTATGACTTTATTTTTTTAGATAGTGCGAAGGCGAAATACATTGATTTTTTACCGTATTGTTTGAATTTATTAAGCGATACAGGTATTTTATTGATTGACGATGTTTTGCAGGGGGGGACAGTGTTGCAGCCCATTGAAGAAATTAAACATCGGCATAAAAATATTCATCGTAATTTAAATGCGCTATTTGAAACGGTATTTCATGATGACTCATTGGTGTCTAGTTTGATTCCTGTGGGAGATGGGTTACTAATGATTACTAAAAAATAGCATTAAAAAAATCTGAGTCAAAACGAAATTGTTTTGACTCAGATTTTTTGTCACGCTCTGATTAAACGCGTTCACTAGGGCAAATCTCTTACCTAACTACGAATTATTCATAAGCGAGGTGCACTTATTTCATAATTCTAGGTTAGTGCTCGAGGTTTTCCCGCCCTAGTTCCCGCTCTGATTAAACGCGTTCACTAGGGCAAATCTCTTACCTAACTACGAATTATTCATAAGCGAGGTGCACTTATTTCATAATTCTAGGTTAGTGCTCGAGGTTTTCCCGCCCTAGTTCCCGCTCTGATTAAACGCGTTCACTAGGGCAAATCTCTTACCTAACTACGAATTATTCATAAGCGAGGTGCACTTATTTCATAATTCTAGGTTAGTGCTCGAGGCTTTCCCGCCCTAGTTCCCGCTCTGATTAAACGCGTTCCAAGTTACTGACAATTTACATAACTACGTCTTACTCACAAGCCAAGTTCGGGCTTATATCGTAAGTCTAGGTTATGTGCATTGTCAAACCATAACTTGTCACGCTCTGTCTTAATACACAATGACTGGTGTGTTAACACCGACGTTTTCGTAGACTTGGCTCATGACGCTTGGTGGTGTGTTAATGCAGCCATGGGAGCCGTGTTCGATATACCAGGTGCCGCCATATTGTGGTTGCCATGAGGAATCATGGATCCCGACGCCGGTGTAGTCAATTGGCATCCAGTAACTAACCGGTGAGTTATAGTCAGAGCCGTCGGAATTTTTACCCTTCAATGAGGTATTACGTTCTCTGCTCCAGACGGCGAAGACGCCAGATGGGGTGTCTTGACCGGGCTTGCCGGTAACAACGTCGGTGCTGATGATGAGGCTACCGTTTTTATAGACCCACATATGTTGCGCAGATTTGCTAACTTCAACGTAGGTGTCGCCGATGTCTGTACCATTGTCGTTATAGCCGAAGCCTTGAGTGATCGGTGTTCTTGTAAAATCTTGACCTTTAAGTACTTCTTTGCTTAAAGCAGCGACTTCACTGGTACGTTTAATGCTCCAGCCATAGATACCTGCTGGGACATCGACGGTAGAGCCGCCGGTCGTCTTGAAGCTACGGGTTTTACTGATTGTGCCGTACTTGCTAGATAATTCAGAGACATAATTAGAAACAGCAGTGGTATTTAATTTAATTTCGCCATTTTCATATTCTAACCATTTATAAATTTCAGATTTGGCAACTTTTTCAGTTGAGCCAAATATCTTATAAGTGATATTTTCATTATGAATCGTTTCTAATTGTTTCAAATCTTTAGTTAAAGTGCTGTCATCTGAAAGTACGGTAGGTGTCACATAGGCTTTTTTTAGATCAATATCTGTTTGGCCGCTATCAATGCTGCGAATGATTTCTTTTTTCAATTTTGCTTCATCAATATTGTTACCGTAGACTTCCTTGACGATTTTGAAACTAGCACCGCTTTTAGTAATTGATGCGTTTTTAGTTTCAGTTCGATTGGCTTTTGTTTCAGCTACGAGTTTCTCGTAAAGTTGATCTGCTTTTTGTTGATCCAACTTTAATTGGCTATTACTGGCAGCATCTTCACTACCAGCTGCAAACACAGTTAAGGACCAAGCCCACGGATTTTGGTTGGCTTTTAGATTTTGCAGTTGTGTCAGATAGTTATGCCGAATATTTAGATCTTTGCCAGTGAAAGATAAGATAGTTTTTTGTTGCTCAACAACTTTATACTGTTGCTCGGATAAACGGTGCTTTAATAGCTTGTTAGCAGCTTCTGGGGTTTTCCCAGAAATGTTTACACCGGAATAAGTCGTATTGGGTAAAAAAACATTTTGATAGTGAATGCTGACAATGAAATAAATGGCTACGATACCCAGCAATGTAAAAATTAGCTTTACGGGGAGCGCCTTTTTTAGCTTCACAGGTGCAGATACCTCCTTTAAAATTATAACTGTACAATATCACTATTATAAGCAAGATTAAACCAAAAAGAAATGCTATTAAGAACTCTTATAAGAATTGTTAGATTATAATTATGATAGAATAAAATAATATTTTTTATAAATAAAAAAGCTACGCCCAATATTAATTTAGCATAGCTTTTGTTTTGACTATTAATATAATGCCTTAGCGCTTATTGGCGAGTTTCGATGTCATCTTTCTCAAAAGCGTCATCTAAAATCTTCTTCAATTGTTTTGCTGAGGCAGTCATGCTTTCGCGTTCGTGGTCTGTTAATGGGATTTCTAAGATTTGTTGTACACCACTGCGGTTAATAACAGCAGGAGAACCGATATAAATATCGTTCAAGCCATATTGGCCATCCATATAAACAGACAATGGTAATACAGCATCTTCATCATCTAAAATAGCACGGGTGATTCTGGACAATGCAGTTGCGATACCGTAGAAAGTAGCACCCTTTAAGTCGATGATCTTATAAGCGGCATCACGAACATCTTCGAACATACCAACTAATTTAGTTTCATCAATTTCTGGATGGGCTTTAACATATTCAGCAATCTTAATACCAGCGATATTGGCATGTGACCATACAGGGAATTCTGTATCGCCATGTTCGCCCATAATGTAAGCATGGACGGAACGAGCATCAACGTTAACTAATTCAGCAATAGATTGGCGGAAACGAGCGGTATCCAAAGAAGTACCAGAGCCGACAACCCGATTTTTAGGGAAGCCAGAAAGTTTCCAAGTAGCATAAGTTAAAATATCAACAGGGTTGGCAGCAACTAAGAAGATACCCTTAAATCCGGATTCAACGATAGGATCAACGATAGACTTCAAAATCTTTAAGTTTTTGTTGACTAAGTCTAAACGTGTTTCGCCTGGCTTTTGAGGTGCGCCGGCAGTGATCACAACAACGTCTGCATCGGTTGCGTCAGAATATTCTGCAGAGTAAATTTCCTTAGGTTGTGTGAATGGTAAAGCGTTGGAAAGATCGATCGCATCACCTTTAGTTTTATCTTTAAAGATATCAACGATACCAATTTCTTGAGCAATACCTTGTAATACTAGTGCGTAAGCGTAACTAGAACCAACTGCACCGTCACCGACAAGCAAAACTTTTTGATGATCCTTTTGTGTTGTAGATGCCAAAGTGATTCATCCTTTCTGGAAAACAAATTTTATCGAAATTAGTATAACACACTTTTCATGATGTTTGGGGCTTTTTTCAAAACTTTTTCATTAATTTTTTATAATTTTTTCAAAACATTAATACAGAAATGTAAACACGAATACCACAGTAAAAACGCTCAAGTTCAAGATAGAACAATTAGCAAATTATTTGCGTATGTAAAAAGTATAACAGTATAATAAAAAATACAGAGTATGATATACTAAGAATTTGCAGACAACTCAAGTAAAACAATTTGGTTTAAACCATGGAGGCATTAATTTTGAAAATTGTTGTTGGTTTAGGAAATCCTGGCAAAAAATATAATCAAACAAAACACAATGTGGGATTTATGGTTTTAGAGACATTAGGTCAAAAACTAAATCAAACGTTAACCAAAAAAGATTTTGAAGCACGGTTTACGACATTCCAATATAATGAAGAAAAGGTATTCTTAGTCGAACCGTTAACTTACATGAACGATTCTGGCCGTGCAGTGGGGCCATTGATGCATTATTACCATATTGAACCTAAAGATCTATTAGTCATTCAAGATGATATGGATCTGGCGTTAGGCAAGCTACGTTTTCGGACAAAAGGTTCTTCAGGCGGCCACAATGGCATTAAGAGCATTATTGCGGCAGTTCAGACGGAATCTTTTAATCGACTGAAAGTAGGCATTCAACATCCTCAGCGGAGCAAAGTAGTTGATTGGGTTTTGACACCTTTTAATAAAGATGACCAAATCACAATGTTAGATGCTTATGATCGGGCGGCGGCAGCCATTGTAGCCTGGCTAGATGGCACTGAACCTCAAGATATTATGAACCGTTTCAATGGCTAGTCAAAGGAGGCTATTGGATGAATTTAATCGAATTATTTGACCAAAACCAGCAAATTAGCCAAGTGGCTGAGCCGATTCAACCGAATTATCGTCAATTAGTGACGGGATTAGAAGGTTCAGCTCGGGCAGTATGGTTGGCGGGTTTATTTCAGAAAACGCAAAAAAGTTTAATTGTTGTCTTAGCAAACAGTCAACAATTAGACAGTTTAAATAGTGATCTCAGCAATTTATTGGATGAAGATCAGGTGCAAAATTTTCCAGTAGCGGAAGTTTTGGCAGCCGAGTTAGCATTAAGTTCACCGGAATTTCGTAGTCAACGCGTGATTACCTTAGATCGTTTAGTCCATCAAAAACCGACGATTGTGCTGACGACACTTGGTGGGGTTCAAAAAATATTGCCAGCACCTACAGTATTTGCCCAATATACAATCGCTTTAAAAACGGGCGATACGGTGGATCTGACAGACTTGATTCAAAAACTTGTTGATATGGGCTATGTTCGGCAAAAGTTAGTGGCTTCTCCCGGTGAATTTGCCATTCGGGGTGACATTATAGATATTTTTCCAATCAATGCGAGTCTACCTTATCGAATTGAGCTGTTTGATACAGAAATTGACGGCTTACGCAGTTTTGATCCTGAAACGCAGCGTAGTATTGAAAATTTAGAACAAGTGCAAGTGTTGCCTGCTTCTGAAGTCGTGCTAACGGTTCAGCAGTTAAAAGAAACCGGTTTAAAATTACAGAAGAAATTGGATCAACGGGTACCAGAATTAGAAAATGATCCCAAACTGCAGCAAGCCCTGCAGCAAAAGATACAATTTGTGATTGATCAGTTAGTACAAGGGCAACGGCCAGAAAATATTGGCTTATTTTTAGCAGAAATCTTTAAAAAGACGGCGACTTTGTTAAATTATATACAAGATGATGAAGTATTGTTACTTGACGACTATCCAAGGCTGCAAGCCCAAAGCCGGCAGCACTTGGCAGAAACAGCACAGTGGCAAACTGATCTGTTGGAACAGGGACAAATTTTAAAAACACAAAAAGTTGAACATGATCTGATGGACGATTTACGTAAAGATAAACATCCCCGTATTTATCTTTCGTTATTCCAAAAAGGCATGGGCCGGTTACATTTAGATGCCATTGTCAATCTTAAAAGCCGGACGCCGCAAAAGTTTTTCAGCCAAATGCCTCTAGTTAAAACCGAAATGGATCGTTGGCTCAAAGAAAAAGCAACGGTTGTGGTTTTAGTCGCACAAGCCGCCAGATTGGCTAAAGTTTCCGAAACTTTCAGTGATTTTGAAATTCATAATTTAATGACCGGGATCAACGATATTGAACCTCAGCGGATTCAGCTAGTGCCGGGGACATTACAGTCAGGTTTTGAAATTGTGGATAGCAAAGTTGTTGTTTTAACAGAAGCGGAATTATTTAATCAGCCGCCAAAGAAAAAAGTGCGTTCCTTAGCCATTGACAATGCTGAACGAATCAAAAGCTATAATGACTTAAAAGCTGGCGATTACGTGGTGCATGTAAATCATGGGATTGGAAAATTCATGGGTACGGAAACGATGACCGTGGACGGTGTCAAACAGGATTATTTGACGATTTTATATCAAAGTAATGCCAAATTATTCATCCCTGTGACGCAGCTAAATCTAATTCAAAAGTATGTTGCTTCTGAAGGTAAAACGCCTAGAATTAATAAGTTAGGCGGTACCGAATGGCAAAAAACAAAACGAAAAGTAGCTTCAAAAATTGAAGATATTGCGGATGACTTGATCGAACTTTATGCTCAACGGGAATCCGAAAGAGGCTTTGCTTTTTCACCGGATAATAGCTATCAACAAGAATTTGAAGATGCCTTTGCATATTCAGAAACACCGGACCAACTGCGCAGTGTGGCTGAAATTAAGCAGGATATGGAATCTAATCGACCAATGGATCGGCTGTTAGTTGGGGATGTGGGTTTTGGTAAAACAGAAGTTGCTTTACGGGCGGCTTTTAAGGCAGTTCAAGATGGCAAGCAGGTGGCCTTTTTAGTACCCACAACAATTTTGGCGCAGCAACATTTTGAAACAATGCAGCAGCGATTTACAGATTTTCCAGTTAATATTGGCGTCTTGTCCAGGTTCCAAACAAAAGCGCAAACCACGGAAACGTTGCAAGCTTTGAAAAAAGGACAGGTTGATATTGTGGTGGGTACGCATCGACTTTTATCCCAAGATGTACGTTTTAGCGACTTAGGCTTATTGATTATTGATGAGGAGCAGCGTTTTGGCGTAAATCATAAGGAAAGAATCAAGCAATTAAAGGCAAATGTGGATGTTTTGACATTAACTGCAACGCCAATCCCACGGACATTGAATATGTCGATGGTGGGCGTCCGAGATCTGTCAGTTATTGAGACACCGCCGGCAAATCGTTATCCAATCCAAACTTATGTGATGGAACAAAATCCAGGTGCCATTCACGAAGCGATTGCCCGGGAAATGGATCGTAATGGTCAGGTTTTTTATTTGCATAATCGAGTAGGCGATATTGAACGCACAGTGGAAAAACTGCAAGCGTTAGTCCCCGAAGCAACGATCACGTATGCGCATGGTCAGATGGGTGAAAACCAACTGGAAAATGTAATTATGAGTTTTATTAACAATGAAGCCGACGTTTTGGTGGCTACCACCATTATCGAATCAGGGGTGGATATGCCTAATGCCAATACGATTATTGTAGAGAATGCAGATCACTATGGCTTGTCCCAACTGTATCAGCTGCGGGGGCGCGTTGGCCGGAGTAATCGAGTGGCTTATGCGTATTTTACCCATCAACCTGACAAAGTATTGACTGAAGTCAGCGAAAAAAGACTGCAGGCCGTTAAGGACTTTACAGAACTAGGTTCAGGCTTTAAAATTGCCATGCGGGATTTGTCAATTCGAGGTGCCGGGAACTTATTAGGCTCGCAACAGCATGGCTTTATCGACAGCGTCGGCTATGATTTGTATTCGCAAATGTTATCTGAAGCCGTGGCCGCCCGTAAAGGCAAAACAGCTGTGAAACGGACCAACAGTGAAATTGAATTGAAAATTGAAGCTTACATCCCTAGTGCTTATATTGAAGATGAGCAGCAAAAAATTGAGATGTACAAGCGAATTCGACAAGTGGATAGTTTAGAAACACTAGATGACATCAGTGAAGATTTAGTAGATCGCTTCGGCGACTATCCCCAAGAAGTCGATTATTTATTACAAGTGGCAAAATTGAAGTTTTTAGCAGATCAGGCTTTAATTGAAAATATCAGTCAAAATGATAAGCAGTTAACATTAACGTTGTCCAGTGCTAGCTTTGAAGCGGTACAAGGAGAAGGTATTTTCCAAGCTTTAGCTAAAACTAAAATGCATGCAGCTGTTAAAGATACAAATCAAAAAATTGCAGTTAGAATGACGATTCAACCTAAAATGACGCTAGATGATTGGTTAACCCAATTAATTGCTTTTGTCACAGATTTAGCCCAACAAGTGACGAAGACCCAACCAACACCTAGTCGGCAAGTATAGGAGAACAGTATGGCAAAAAATAGTGCCAAGAATTTGATGCGTGGGGCGCTACTATTATCAATGGCTTCATTACTCAGCAAGATTTTGAGCGCTGTTTATCGTGTACCATTTCAAAATATTGTGGGTAATGGGGGCTTTTATGTTTATCAACAAGTTTACCCATTATATGGCATTGGGATGACCTTAGCTTTATCAGGGCTGCCAAATTTTGTGTCTAAACTTATTGCAGAACAACAAAATCCCAAATTAAAGATTAAATTATTACAAAAGATCTTTATTTTGGTCAGTTTACTCAGTCTGGGTATTTTTATAGTTTTATATTTCAAAGCTGAGACAATCGCTGGTTTGATGGGTGATCGGCAATTAGCCAGTTTAATCAAAGTGGTGGCCTTTATGTTTTTATTGACGCCATTTTTAACGTGCTTACGGGGTTATTTTCAAGGCGTTTTTGATATGCGGCCCACAGCGATCTCCCAAGTGGTAGAGCAAATACTGCGGGTAACCGTTATTTTAATTGCGGCCGGCCTATATTTGCATTACCGTTGGAATTACTATGTCATGGGGACTGTCGCGATGAGTGGCGCTTTAATTGGCGGTTTAGCGGCAATTATTGTGATGCTGCCAGCGGCTAAAAAACCGATGGCCGATTTAGGAGATTGGCAAACGCTATCCCAAACATCAGAGCTGCCAAGTTTTAGAGTTTTATTACATCAACTTTGGGTTGAAGGTGGCTCACTGAGCTTATTTGCAGCCACAATGGTAATTTTACAGCTGGTTGACTCTTTTAGTGTGGCTAAGGGCTTGATTGCCAGTGGTTTACAGCCAACAGCAGCTTATAATTTAAAAGGGATCTATGATCGGGCCCAACCGCTAGTACAGTTGGGCTTAGTAATTACGATGGCCTTTGTGACGGCTTTGCTGCCGGCTTTAAGTGAAGCTAGAAAAGCGCGACGCAAATATCTATTCATCAAAATTACCAAACAACTGGTACACATCGCCCTAGCGCTTTCAGCGGCAGCAACAGCGGGTTTAATCGTGTTAATGCCTTGGATTAATCGCTTACTTTTTGGCGACAGTGAGGGGAGCGGCACCATTGCGCTGTACATGCTCAGCGTGATGTTCATGGCTTTGATCAATGTGTTTAGCAGTGTGCTGCAAAGTCTAGATCGCTTTAAGGTACCGACAATGGCTTTATTGGCAGGGATTGCCTTTAAAATGGTTTTTAATCGTTGGTTCACCCAAGTTTTTGGCATTTCCGGCAGCAGTTTGATTACGGTTTTAGCCTTAGCCGGAGCCGCATTTTTAATCTTTTTGCACACGCCAAGTTATGTTCGGCAAGCGATTTTTGACCGCGGTTTTATTTTTAAATTGACGGTGATCGTGTTTATCATGGCTATAGTGGTTGCCATTGGGGCCGTAGTTGCGAATACGCTGTTTCCTAGCGGTCGCTTAGGGGCAGGATTAGTGACACTTATTAATATTGGCGTTGGGATTGTTGTATTTGGCTATTTAAGTGTTAAACTCAAATTATTGACGTTAAAAGAGTGGTTAGCTTTACCGTTTGTTGGTAAGGTTTTACACAAAATCAAAACTTAAGCATTAGAAAGGACAAACTTATGCGTTTAGATAAATTTTTGAAAGTTTCTCGAGTGATCAAACGCCGTTCTGTTGCAAAAGAAATTGCAGATAAAGGCCGAATTCTGGTCAACGGCAAAGTCGCTAAATCAGCTACAGATGTGGCTGTAGGCGATAAATTAGAAATTAAATTCGGAAATCGAACAACGGTAATAGAAGTTAAAAACTTGCTAGATTCAACTAAAAAAGAGGATGCTGCAGAAATGTACGTCATCTTATCAGAAGAATTTGCGCAAAAGGATAATTTTATTTAAAGATAATTCAAAATTCCCAAGGACTGCGGTATACTGTAAGCAACAGGTTACTTACAGTCAATCGGGAGAAAAACAATATGTACGAAAAGCAATCATCACAGCCAAAAGTACAGGCTTTAAACAATAAGTATCATCAGCAGCAGACCTTAAAAAATATCCATGCGCGTCGGCAAAAGTACGTGCGTCAGGTGCGTAAAAAACGGTTATTGTTTATTGGTCTAATTTTTGGTGTGGTCGTCTTATTTTTAGGCGTTCAAATTTTTCAGACTCGACAAAACCATCAAACCCTGCAGGCGCAAACACAGACCAGTCAAGCTCAGTTAGAAAAAGTAAGGGACAGTCATACGGATTTACAGCAGCAAGTGCGTCAGTTGAATGACAAAACCTACTTAGAAAAGATTATCCGTGAACGTTATTATTACTCAAAATCTGGTGAGATTATTTTTAGTTTGCCTGGGGATAAACCAAGTAATTAGGGTTGCACACATTTTTGAAAATGCTATACTTATTGTTACACAAACTAAGGAGGACTTTTCTGTTTTATGTCGATTGAAATTGGCGAAAAAGTTAAGGGTAAAGTGACAGGCATTACGAATTTTGGGGCATTTGTTGATCTAGGTGATCATCAAACTGGCTTAGTGCACATCAGTGAAATTTCTGAGAACTATGTCAAAGACATCCATGATGTTTTGACAGTGGGCGATGAAGTAACTGTTAAAGTACTATCTATGAAGGAAGGCAAAATTGGTCTATCTATCCGCAAGGCAGAAGATCATCCAAAACCATCCGCACATACAAATAATAACAGTCACGCAAGCCGCACAAGTACGAACCATAGCAGTAACAATAGCCATGGGGATCACGCCGGTAGTAGTAGCAACAGTCATTTTAATAACTCTAAAAATTATAATCACCGTAGTAACAATGCTGGCAGTAGAAACCAGTTTGGTGGTTCTAAGCAAAATAATAATAGTAAAGATTTTGATAGCTTATTATCCGGCTTTCTTAAAGAAAGTGAAGATCGTTTGACTTCTTTGAAACGCAATACAGAAGGTAAACGCGGTGGCCGTGGCGGTCGTCGTAGCTAGTCTAAAGATCTGATGAAGAAGTTGGTCGCAAAACAAACCGTTTTGTTCCCGACTTTTTTCTTTTTTAGGGATAGGAGGTTCACGTGGACTTATTCGAGCAATTTAAAAATCATGTTCGTGACGACAAACTGTTTGACAAAAACGATCATATCTTACTAGCTGTTTCTACGGGTGTTGATTCGATGGCTTTGTGGGATCTATGCCGGCAGCTGCCCGATGCATTACGGCCGAAAATGACAGTGGCCTATGTGGATCATCATTTACGGGCACAGAGTACCGCAGAGACAAACTTCATTAAAACCATTGCAACACAGCGGCAGACGCCGCTATATTGTGCACAATGGGCTTTAGATCAGCATCCCCAAGAAGGCGTAGAAGCCGCCGCCCGTGCTTTTCGGTATCAGTTTTTTTATGACACCATGCTTAAAACGGACTGTAATTTATTAGTAACGGCCCATCACGGGGATGACTTGGCGGAAACCATTATTATGAAACTCAGCCGATCAGGAGATTTAAAAAGTGTTGTCGGTTTACAAACACAACGTGGCTTTCATGAACTTGGGTTAGTTCGACCGCTGCTGCCATATAGTAAAGCTGAAATTTACGACTACGCCAAAAGCGGGCATTTGGATTACTTTGAAGACGTTACAAATCAAGAAGATACATTCTTACGAAACCGATTAAGACATCATGTACTACCACAGCTTAAAACGGAAAATCCAAATTTATTAGCCCATACGCAGTACTTTTCGGAGAGTTTAGCCAGCTTATTGGCTTTTCAAGAAACCTTTATGCCACAGCTGTTAGTGCAACAAAATATTAAGACAACAGCTACGGGTATTAAGGGCTCTGTCGCCGCATTTAAGACATTACCTTCAACGACCCGACTGGCTTTTATTCAAGGGCTATGGGGCCTTTATTTCAAAAAAGTGCCATTAAAAGCAACCCAGGCAAAACAGATATTGGCGCTGTTAATGGGGGAAAAGCCCCAGGTAACATTGGATTTAGAAGGAGAGTTACAATTCCAGCGTGTTTATCAGAGTTATTTTATTCAAAAAAATCAGACTTTAGCAGTAAGTAATCATCAGACTTTTCAGCTAAAATTAGATCATTGGCAACCTTTGTCAACAGATATTGAAGTTGGCATTTTCAAACAGGCCCCCCTTGCTAAGCCGTCGGAAAATCTCGTTATTCAACCTGTTTTATTAACTAAAATGGATTGGCCTCTCACAGTACGACACCGACGACCTGGGGATCGGTACTTGTTAGCAAATGGAAACCATGGTAAGTTAAAAAAACTATTTATCGATCAGCATGTACCACAAAGTAAGCGGCAAAAATTTTGGTTGATTTTTGCTAACGAAAATTTACTTTGGATACCAAATTTTCGCTTTTTTCAATTGTTTCATACTTCTGAAACTGATAAAATGAGTTTCGTGTTGTGTTTTAAGCAAAGACTTTAAAGGGAGAACGAAAATATGCAAGATGATATTCTTAGCGTTTTGTACTCAGAAGCAGAGATCAAAACAGCTGTAGCGCGCCTAGGTAAAGCCATTAAACAGGACTATCAAGGTAAAAATCCACTATTAATTGGTATTTTAAAAGGTGCCATCGTCTTTATGACGGATTTAATTCGTTCAGTAGATGATTTTGTAGAAATTGACTTCATGGATGTTTCTAGTTATGGTGATGCAGCAGTCTCTTCTGGCGAGGTCAAAATTCTCAAGGATTTGGATACATCAGTTGCTGGTCGTGATATTATAATAGTTGAAGATATCGTAGACAGCGGGCGAACACTGGACTATTTGATCAAACTTTTCCAAACCAGAGCGGCCAATTCTGTCAAAATCTGTGCTTTACTGGATAAACCAGAAGGCCGGCAGACAGAAGTTACTGCTGATTATATTGGTCTTAGAGTACCAAATGAGTTTGTTGTGGGCTACGGGTTAGATTATGCTGAAAAATATCGTAATCTGCCTTACATCGGTATCTTAAAACCTGAAGTCTATGAAGATTAAATGTTCGTCATAAGCATCAGTTTATGCTATTATGCTTTTAAACTATGTTTTTGTAAGTAAATAATTTTTGTATAGGAGGTAGCACATGAAGAATAAGAAAAATGGACTATTCGGTAATAGTCTATTTTATATATTTATGTTTGTGGTGATTATTGCCATTGTCGGCTGGTTTGTGGGCAATAATAATAGTCAATCGCAATCACAAAACATCACTTCTTCTGAATTCGTAAAGAATTTGCAAAAAAATAAAGTCAAATCTTTTACAATTCAACCATCTAATGGTGTGTACAAGGTTAGTGGGGTTTACCGTAAGGCTCAAACCGTAAAAACTGAAAAGAGCAATAGCTTCGGATTACTTTCTGGAAACAAGAGTGATACGACAGCCAAGCAATTTAGTACAACCGTTTTATCAACAGATACAATCTTAACCCAGGTTAACAATGCGGCTAAGAAGAATAACGTTTCTGTTAATGCCAGTGAGGAATCGCAATCTGGTTTATGGATTTCGATTTTGACAATGGTCTTGCCGTTTATCTTAATTTTTGTATTCTTATACATGATGATGGGACAAGCTGGACAAGGCGGCGGTGGCAATGGCCGAGTGATGAACTTTGGGAAATCTAAGGCTAAACCACAAGATCCTAAGAAAAATAAAGTTCGTTTTTCAGATGTCGCTGGTGCGGAAGAAGAAAAACAAGAATTGGTCGAAGTTGTTGAGTTCTTAAAGGATCCAAGGAAGTTTGCGTCTCTAGGCGCACGTATTCCAGCGGGTGTTTTACTAGAGGGCCCTCCAGGTACTGGTAAAACATTGTTGGCAAGAGCCGTTGCCGGTGAAGCTGGCGTACCATTCTTCTCCATTTCTGGTTCTGACTTCGTTGAAATGTTCGTCGGTGTCGGGGCAAGTCGTGTCCGTGATTTGTTTGAAAATGCGAAGAAGAATGCACCTTCTATCATCTTTATTGATGAAATTGATGCCGTCGGTCGCCAACGTGGTGCTGGTATGGGCGGTGGCCATGATGAACGTGAACAAACCTTGAACCAATTACTGGTTGAAATGGACGGGTTTACAGGGAATGAAGGCGTCATTGTCATTGCCGCTACAAACCGTTCCGACGTTTTAGATCCAGCGTTATTGCGGCCTGGCCGTTTTGACCGGAAGATCTTAGTTGGTCGGCCAGACGTTAAAGGTAGAGAAGCCATCTTGAAAGTTCATGCGAAGAACAAACCATTAGGTGAAGATGTGGACTTAAAAGAAATTGCCCACCAAACACCAGGTTTTGTTGGGGCAGATCTTGAAAACTTACTGAACGAAGCGGCCTTAGTTGCTGCTAGACGAAGCAAGAAAAAGATTGACGCAACTGATGTGGACGAAGCTGAAGATCGGGTTATTGCCGGTCCAGCTAAGAAAGATCGGGTTATTGCACCAAGAGAACGTAATATGGTAGCTTATCACGAAGCTGGGCATGCAATTATTGGCTTAGTTTTAAGTGATTCTAGAACGGTCCGTAAGGTAACCATTATTCCTCGGGGACGTGCTGGCGGTTATGCCATCATGTTACCTAAAGATGATCAATTCTTATTGACTAAGAAGGAATTAAATGAACAGATCATTGGGCTTTTAGGTGGCCGAACTGCTGAAGAAATTATCTTCAATAGTGAATCCAGCGGGGCTTCCAATGACTTTGAACAAGCAACGCAAATTGCCCGCAGCATGGTCACCCAATATGGGATGAGCGAACGGCTGGGAACAGTTGCTTTAGAGGGCAGCGGCCAACCATTTGTTGGTGCTGAATATGGTCAAGGACCAGCCTTTTCTCAAGCAACAGCTGCTGCGATTGACGATGAAGTTCGACGTTTCATTGATGAAGCCCACGAACAAGCACGTCAAATCATTGAATCACACCGTGACCAGCATAAAGCGATTGCGGAAGCGCTGCTTAAGTATGAAACTTTAAATGAAAAGCAAATTTTAAGTTTATACAACACCGGTGCAATGCCAGCTGATGAAACGTCTGATGAATTCCCAAGTGAAAGTGCAGCAACTTTTGAACAAGCCAAACAAGCGGCTGATCAAAGAGACGCTGAAAAGCAAAGCACTGAATCTGAAACATCAGCATCTGAAGCTACAGCAGATTCAAAAGCAGATGAAACACCAACTACAGCGGATCAACCAGTTGATGAGGCTACTGCTGAAAAACCAGCAACGCCAGAAACTTCTGAAAAACCATCGGAACCAACAGATGATGAAAATTCAGATAATTCGCACAACGATTGATCTTCAGTAAAATATATGTTAAAAAAGTGGCTAGGAATATTTCCAAGCCACTTTTTATGTGGCGTTAATCTGGTTAAATAAAAATATAATAGGAGTGTATCGATAATGAGCGATTATTTAGTCAAAGCTGTCAGTCAAGATGGCTTGTTGCGAGCATATGCAGTTAATGCAAGTGCTTTAGTACGGGAAGCACAACAGCGTCAAGAAACTTGGAGTGCTGCAACAGCTGCCATGGGTCGATCAATGATTGGCACATTACTATTAAGCACCTCCATGCTGCAAGGCAATGAGAAATTAACCACCCGTATTATGGGGGATGGTCCTGTGGGTGGCATTGTAGTGGACGGTAATGCCCAGGGAGATATCAAAGGCTATGTTCAAAATCCTCAAGTAAATTTACCGTTAAACTTAGTGGGTAAAATTGATGTAAAACGGGCTGTTGGGACTAACGGGATGCTCAGTGTAACTAAGGATTTAGGTTTGAAAGAACCATTTACGGGACAAGTACCATTAGTATCAGGCGAGTTAGGTGAAGACTTTACGTATTATTTGGCGAAGTCAGAACAAATTCCTTCAGCCGTTGGTCTGTCAGTTTATGTTAATGCGGATAATACAGTGGACGTGGCTGGTGGTTTTATGATCCAAGTTTTGCCTAATGCCGGCGACGATCAGCTAACGAGAGTAGAACAAAATTTAAAAACATTACCATTAGTTTCAGAATTACTGCGGGCTGGTGAAACACCGGAAAGTATTTTGAGCAGCATTTTAGGTGCGGATAATTTGAAGGTTTTAGAAAAGATGCCGGTTCAATTTAAGTGTGACTGTTCCAAAGCACATTTTAAAAATATTATTGCTACTTTAGATGCAGCGGAACTAGAAGATATGATCCAGCAAGATGGTGGTGCTGAAGCGGTTTGCAAATTCTGCGGCAACCATTATCAATATAGTGTTGCGGAATTACAAGCAATGATTGCCGAAAAAAAAGAATGATTATTTCTTTGAAATACGTTATAGTTTTGTGATAGCATTATTAGTATCAGTGCATAATTTTTGACGTTAATAATTAGGGGGTCAAAAGTATGGAATGGAAAATTGGCGATGTGACGATTCCAAATCAGATCGTTGTTGCACCGATGGCAGGGATCAGTAATGCTGCTTTTCGTGTAACATGTAAAGAGTTTGGCGCGGGCCTTGTTGTTTGTGAAATGATCAGTGACCGTGGCGTGATGCACCATAATCAAAAAACAATGAGTATGTTGTTTGTAGATCCTAATGAACATCCAGTGAGCACCCAAATTTTTGGGGGTACTAAGGAAACTTTAGTACAAGCAGCAGAATTCATTGATCAAAATAGCAGCACCGATATCATCGATATTAATATGGGCTGTCCCGTAAATAAGGTTGTTAAAACGGATGCTGGCGCCCATTGGCTGTTGGATCCGGATAAAGTTTATGAGATGGTTCATGCAGTTGTTACCAATGTCAGCAAACCAGTCACTGTCAAAATGCGGACTGGCTGGGATGAAGACCATGTTTTAGCCGTAGAGAATGCTTTAGCAGCACAAGCGGCTGGCGCTAGCGCCTTAGCAATGCATGGCCGTACGCGGCAACAAATGTACAGTGGCAAAGCGGACTGGACGATTTTAGCAAAAGTTGCTGATAAATTAACCATTCCTTTTATGGGCAATGGGGATGTTCGGACACCTGAAGATGCAAAGCGCATGTTAGATGAGGTTGGCGCAGACGCTGTTATGGTTGGCCGGGCTGCATTAGGAAATCCGTGGATTTTAAGACAAATGCGAACTTATATTGACACCGGTGAGTTATTGCCTGAACCAACGCCTCGTGAAAAAGTAGAAACGGCAAAATTACAGTTACAGCGATTGGTTGATTTGAAAGGTGAACGCATTGCTGTACCTGAATTTCGGCAGCAAGCAGCTTATTATCTAAAAGGCATTCCTCGGGCTGCTAAGGCTAGAGCAAAAATCAACAGTGTATTTACACAAGCAGAAGTGATCACAATTTTGGAAGATTTTGTCGTCCAAGCGGAAACGAGACAGCATCGTGAAGACCGTAAAGGCGCTTAACTTATAAATAAAATTATATAATCGTGGATAGAGGAGTGAAGGTTCATTGGCTAAGGCTAAGAATGAAAACAAAGAGATGAACGATCAATTAAAGGTTCGTCGTGAGAAATTACAAGAACTAATTGATGAAGGCGTTGATCCTTTTGGCCACCGTTTTGAACGGACAGATGTTGCAGCAACTTTAAATGAAAAGTATGGCGATCAAACCAAGGAAATGCTAGAAGCAAAACCGATCAAAGTTATTATTGCCGGTCGGATGCAGACAAAGCGCGGAAAAGGGAAAGTCGGTTTTGCCGATATCCATGATCGCACAGGAAAAGTTCAAATTTACGTTCGTAAAGACGTTGTTGGTGAAGAGAACTACCATATTTTTAAACGTTCTGATTTAGGGGACTTCTTAGGCGTTGCCGGTGAAATCATGCGGACGGATACTGGTGAATTAACCGTTAAAGCAGAACACGTCACTTTCTTATCCAAAGCTTTACGGCCATTGCCTGATAAGTATCATGGTTTAACAAACGTGGAACAACGCTATCGGCAACGTTATTTAGACTTAATTGCCAATCGTGAAAGTTTTGATCGGTTTACAAAGCGGACTAAAATTATTAATGCTGTGCGCCAATATTTAAACGACAATGAATTTATGGAAGTTGAGACACCAGTTTTACATGCACAAGCTGGTGGTGCTGCAGCGCGGCCTTTTATCACACATCATAATGCTTTAGACATTGACTTATATTTGCGAATTGCATTGGAACTTCATCTTAAACGCTTAATTGTTGGTGGGATGGAACGGGTTTATGAAATTGGTCGTGTCTTTAGAAATGAAGGCATTGACACAAAACATAATCCTGAATTTACAGAACTAGAAAGTTATGCCGCTTATTTTGACTTTACTGATGTAATGGATGAAACTGAGGGTATCTTTAAGGCTGCTGCTAAGACGGTTACTACTAACGGTGAAGTTACTTATCAAGGCGAAACAATTGATTTGGACAAGCCATTTAAACGGATTCATATGGTTGATGCAATTAAAACAGCAACAGGCGTCGACTTTTGGCCGGAAATGACTTTAGAGCAGGCTCGAAAATTGGCCGATGAACACCATGTCCGTTATGAGGATTACTGGCAAGTTGGGCATATCATCAACGCTTTCTTTGATGAATTTGTAGAAGATACCTTAAAAGAACCTACCTTTATTTATGGTCATCCAATTGAAGTTTCACCGTTAGCTAAGAAAAATAAAGATGATAGCCGCTTTGTTGATCGGTTTGAACTATTTATTTTAGGTAACGAATATGCGAATGCTTTTACGGAATTAAATGATCCGATTGATCAGCGTCAGCGTTTTGAAGCACAAGCTGCTGAAAGAGCTGCGGGTAATGATGAAGCACAAGGGATCGATGAAGATTTTGTGGAAGCTTTAGAATACGGGATGCCACCAACTGGCGGATTGGGTATTGGTATTGATCGTTTGGTGATGCTATTAACAGATGCACCATCCATTCGAGACGTGCTGTTATTCCCAACAATGCGCCCAGATAAAGAAGAAACAACTGAAGAATAACCTACTATTTTAAAAAAAGTCGATTAATTACATTTTTTTGTAATTAATCGATTTTTTTTGTTGACGTGAGCCTAGTTATCGTATAGAATTAAATACTGTTGATTGAACGTATTGTGTTTATAAATATGTAAGACAGAGTATAAAAATACATTGAACTTGTATATTTAGAACTTGGACAAGTAAATATCTGATTTTTATCGAGATTGTTAATATCTTTTGAAAAATATTTTAAAAATTTGTTGACAAACATCTGATATCTTGTTATGATTATATAGTTGTCTGATATGGAGATGAATAAATATTCATTCCATCGACATAAAGTAGTTCTTTGAAAACTGAACAAAGTTTCGATTTTATCAAATGTGCAGGCTAGGTTCTTAGGAACCTAATAAAAGTAACATTTGCGAAGTCAATTCGCTAGCAAACAAAAAAATGAGTCACAAACTTTATTTGAGAGTTTGATCCTG